>JADKCA010000001.1 GCA_016714795.1 Sphingomonadales bacterium
GCAAGGCAACGCCGTCTCCGCCGATCGGCCCGGCCCTGGGCCAGCGCGGCGTGAACATCATGGAATTCTGCAAGGCGTTCAATGCCGCCACGCAGGACCTTGAAGCCGCCATGCCGATCCCGACCATCATCACGGTCTATGCGGATCGCAGCTTCACCTTCGTCACCAAGACCCCGCCCGCGACCTTCCTCATCAAGAAGGCGGCCAACCTCAAGTCGGGTTCGAAGGAGCCGGGCAAGGTTTCCGCCGGAACCATCGCGCGCTCGAAGCTGTCCGAGATTGCCCAAGCCAAGATGAAGGACCTCAATGCCAACGACATCGAAGCGGCGACGAGGATCATCGAAGGCTCCGCTCGCGCGATGGGCCTCACCGTGGTGGAGGGCTAAGATCATGGCGAAGCAGACCAAGAAGCAGAAGTCGCTGACCGAAAAGCTGGGCGACAACCAGAAGCTCTATGGCATCGACGAAGCCATCCAGCTGCTCAAGGACCTCAAGAGCGCCAAGTTCGACGAGAGCCTTGAAGTCGCGCTGAACCTGGGCGTCGATCCGCGCCACGCCGACCAGATGGTCCGCGGCATGGTTGTGTTGCCCTCGGGCACCGGCAAGGACGTCAAGGTTGCGGTCTTCGCCCGCGGCGACAAGGCCGAAGCGGCGCTGGCCGCCGGGGCTGACAAGGTTGGCGCCGAAGACCTGCTGGAAGACATGCAGGCCGGCAACCTCGACTATGGCCGCGTGATCGCCACGCCCGACATGATGGGCCTGGTCGGCCGCCTCGGCAAGGTGCTGGGTCCCAAGGGCCTGATGCCGAACCCGAAGCTGGGCACCGTCACCCCGAACGTCGCCGAAGCGGTCAAGGCTGCCAAGAGCGGCCAGATCGAATTCCGCGTCGAAAAGGCGGGCATCATCCACGGCGGCATCGGCAAGCTGTCGTTCTCGAACGATGCGCTGCGCGCCAACTTCGACGCTTTCGTCGATGCGGTGGTCAAGGCCAAGCCGGCCGGCGCCAAGGGCAAGTACGTCCGCAAGGTCGGCCTGTCCTCGTCGATGGGCCCGGGCCTGAAGATCGACGTCGCGCAGGTGCACGGCGGCTGATCCGGCAGGAACGGCAAATCGAAAGGGCCGGGAAGGGATGCCTTCCCGGCCCTTTTCGTATGTGGCACCATCGCCGCCCATGAACCGATTCATCCTGCTGGCGCCCGCCCTTCTGTTATCCGCCTGTTCCGAACGGGCGGCAGAGCAGCCAGCTGCCGCTGCAACTTCAGACGCTGATGGGCAGACGGACATGACAACGCCGGTTGTTTCGCCGTCAGCGCCATCCCCATCGCAGCGGGTCTCACGCTACACCAGGCTTGATGACTGCAAGGTCGTGAAAACCCAGGAGGACGAGGATTGGGCCGTGCTGCGCTGCGAAGCGCAGGGCGGGATCGGACTGACGCTCAACTATTACGACGCGCGCGACGATCTCGAACTAGTCCGCCCCGGCAGGCCGCCCGTTCAGATCGGCATTCCCAACCTGGCAGGCGGCGGCTTCAACAAGCTGGGAGATACGGTTGAATGGTGCGGGACGGTTGAGGGCGGCGCATTCAGGCCCGACGCGCTGATCGTGCGGAACAACGCGATCGAGAACTCCGAACGGCCTGAACGCTCGACCTCGTTCCTGACAGTGATCGATATTGCGCAAGGTTGTGCCGTGGCGCAGGTCAGGCCCGGATCGGGTCAGAACGAGCGGGCACGCAAGATCGCGGATTGGCCGGGGCGTCCTTGCCTGCGTGAAGGGGGCGCGCCGCCCTGACCGTTACCCGCGCAGATTGGCGCGGGTGTAGCATTCCACCACCAGCGCCAGCGGCGTGCCGTCCTGCAGACGCAGCAATGCGCGGTGCGACAGAATCGTCCCGGCAGGGCATGGCGCGGTGCGGCCCCGGGTACTGTCCAGTCGCTCGCGTCGGAAATTCAGCTGTTCGGCGGCCTTGCCGAACGGGGTGTCGGTGGTGCGCAGCAGTTCGTTCATTGCGGGCGTCAGCCGCTCGGGCACGTACCAGTTATGCGCATCCGACAAGACCTTGCCGCCGCAGGACAGGCGGACATGACGATACCCCGGCGCGGCGCCCGCTGGCAGGTCCAGTTGGCGGGACAAATCGTCGGGCGGCGCGATTCCCTGCGGCGCCAGCGCCGCGCTGATGCGGGCGGGACTGGCGAGCTGCTGGCGTTCGCACCAGCGGGTGAGCGCGGTTGTGGCGCTCTGCTCGGCGGCTAGAGTGCTTTCGAATTCTGCCAGACGCTGCGGTGCGGCGCAGGCAGACAGCGCCAGAACGGCGAGCGGGGCTGCGCCCGCCCCGCACCTAGACACCGCCCGGGACAGCCTCGCGGCCAAGTGCGCGCAGGCCGGTGGCGAGCGCCTCGACCGCAGCTTCGATCACGGCTGGCTCGGTCGAACGGACCACGAAGTTGGCTCCGACCCGGCCTTCCCGGAAGAACGGGTAAGAGCCGATCGCGCAGCCTTCATGGACGCGCTCGGTCTCGCGCAGCAGATCGGCGATCTCGCTTTCCTGAACCCAGCTGCCGATGGTCTCGCTAAGCAGCGGCGCGCCGCCTTCCAGTTCTCCGGTAAGGGCATCGAGCATCCCGGCGGTGATCGAGGGGACGCCAGCCATCAGAAACACGTTTTCGATGCGAATGCCCGGGGCGCCGGACATCCGGTTGGGGATCAGGTCAGCGCCTGCGGGCACGCGCGCCATGCGCAGCCGCGCCTCGTTCAATCCGCCGCGGGTGGCGTAGTAGCCTTCCAGGATCGCCCGGGCCTCGGGATGGATTTCCACGCCCACGCCCAGCGCTTCAGCCACCGCATCGACGGTGATGTCGTCATGGGTCGGGCCGATCCCGCCGGTGGTGAACAGATAGTCGTTGCGCGCCCGCAGCGTGTTCACGGCCTCGACAATGGCCTCGGTCCGGTCGCCTACCACGCGCACCTCGGCCAGGCGGATGCCCTGGACGCCCAGCCACGATGCCACCTGAGCGATGTTCTTATCCTGGGTCCGGCCCGAGAGGATCTCGTCTCCGATCACCAGCAGCGCGGCGGTCCAGATGCGGTTGTTGTCAGCCATGGTTCTTGCTTAGCGGCAGGCAGCCTTGCGGGGAAGGGGGGAGCGGGTTCAGGCGTCAACCAGTTCCCTGGCGCGGGTGAAGTGCAGCACGCCGTCGTCGATCGGCGCCTGGCGCATGTCCTGCCGGTCGCGGCGGTAGTCCTGATTGAGCCGCCACGGCAGGCTGGCCGCATTGCGCGGCATCGTATCCTTGCCGCGCTGGATGTAGCCGGCGGAAAAGTCGAAGATATCGTCCTCCTCCGGCTCGCTGCCCGGTGCCATGGCCGGGGTCGCGGCAACCGCGCCATACTTGTCCATCTGGCGCAGCAGGCGGGTGATGTACTCGCCGACGATGTCCACCCGCAGCGTCCAGCTGGCGTTGAGATAGCCGAACACCCCCGCCATATTGGGGACGTTGGAGAACATGCAGTTGCGATAGAAGAACCGCTTCGAGAATTCGACCGGCTCGCCGTCGACAGAGACCGCGATCTTGCCCGCGAAAGTCATCTTGAGGCCCGTGGCGGTAACGATCACGTCGGCGTCGATGTGGTCGCCGGATTCGAGCACGATCCCGGTCTCGTCAAACCGCTCGATCCGTCCGGTCACGACAGAGGCCTTGCCTTCGTTGATCGCGCGAAAGAAATCGGCGTCCGGCACCAGGCACAGGCGCTGGTCCCAGGGATCGTAGGGCGGGGTGAAGTCCGCTGCGCTGTAATTGTCACCCAGGTGCTCGCGCAACTGTGCGGAAAGGAAGTCCTTGACCTTTTCAGGCTGGTTGCGGGCCCGCTTGAACATCAGGTCCTGCAGGAAGATGTTCTTCGCCCGTGTCAGGGAATAGGCCAGCTTTTCCGGCAGGAAGCGGCGCAGGGTCTTGTTGATCCCATCGCGCGCGGGGCGGCTGACCATCCAGGTCGGGGTGCGCTGCAACATGGTGACGTGGCCCGCGCCGGAATGGGCCATGGCCGGAACCAGCGTGACGGCAGTGGCACCCGATCCGATCACGACCACTTCTTGCCGCTGTAGTCGAAATCATTGGGCCAGAATTGCGGGTGGATGACCGTGCCCTTGAAGCTGTCGCGCCCGGCGAACCCGGCGTCATAGGCTTCATCGTAGTCGTAGTAGCCCGAACCCCAGGAACAGGATCTGCCATAACGCGGCTGGCGGCTGCCGTCTGCCGCTTCGGTGGTGACGCACCAGCGCGCGGTCTTGCCGTCCCAGTCGGCGCTGACGACCTTGCGGCCAAGGCGCATCTTTTCAGCAAGGCCGTATTCGGCGGTGATTTCGTCAAGGTATTCGAGGATCGAGGGGCCGTCAGCGATGGACTTTTCATGGGTCCACGGCTTGAACGAGAAGCCGAGGGTGTGCATGTCGCTGTCCGACCGGATGCCGGGATAGCGGAACAGGTCCCAGGTGCCGCCAAGCCGTTCGCGCCGGTCAAGGATCGCAAAGCTCTTGCCAGGGCATTCGCGGGTCATGTGCACGGCCATGCCGATACCGGAAATCCCGGCCCCGACGATAATCATGTCGAGGCAATCGCCCTGCTCCGGCATGTTGGTGGCCATGTTCATGGTCCTGCTCTCCCGATCAATTGACATTCATGTCAGTTTATCACGGCTTAACTCATCGCGCGCGGGATTGCCAGCATCATGGCGCTTTGCCACACCATGGCAATGCCCATCCTAGCCCAGCGCCGCTATTGCGGCGGAAATCCCGAACCGAACGAACTGGTGCTGGACGGCAATCCGCGAAGCGCCGTTGCCCGGGCAAAGTTTGACTGGATTGGCCTGGCCAATCCCGATGCGGAGGAAATGGGGCTGGTCCAGCGGCAGTTCGGCCTGCACGCGCTGGCGGTGGAAGACGCGCTGACTCCCACCCAGCTGCCCAAGGTTGAGGTCTATGGTCAGCAGCTTTCCGATCGCGACGACGGCCGCGAGCGGCGAGGGCGACAAGATCGAGTACGGCCAGACCGCGCTGTTCCTCGGCGCCGATTTCCTGATCACGGTCCGCAATGGCTCGACCCGCGCCCACACCGCGCTGCGCCAGCGTCTGGAGGCGCAGCCGGAGCGGCTCAGCGAAGGGCCGGACTATGTGGCCCACGCGATCCTCGACTTCATTGTCGATGGCTACCAGCCGATCATCGACAAGCTTGAGGATGTGGTCCAGGCGATGGAGGAGGGCGCGATCAACTCGTTCCCGGCAAGTTCAACTATCCGCCGCATCTTCCGCCTGCGCCGTCAGATGCGGCGTTTTGTCCGGATCATTGGCCCGATGGAAGAGGTCTGCGAGCGCTTGGCGACCACCGATCTGCCATCGATCGACCCAGGCGCGCGGATCTGGTTCCGCGACGTCCATCACGTCCGCCGGACCATGGCGCGGGTCGGCCGGAGCTGGCGACACGCTGGCCAGCATCGTTGAAACCGCCAGTCTGCTGGAACAGCACCGCCAGGGCGACATGACCCGCCAGCTAGCCGCCTGGGCCGCGATCCTTGCGGTGCCGACCGCGATTGCCGGAATCTACGGCATGAATTTCGACTACATGCCCGAACCCCACCCTCAGGCTACCCGGCGGTGATGGGCATG
Source organism: Sphingomonadales bacterium (assembly GCA_016714795.1). Classification (GTDB taxonomy): domain Bacteria; phylum Pseudomonadota; class Alphaproteobacteria; order Sphingomonadales; family Sphingomonadaceae; genus Aquisediminimonas. The sequence continues at coordinate 5,661 of JADKCA010000001.1, forward strand.
ATTGCATTGGTCTGCGGCGGTCTGTGGGTGCGCTTCCGCTCGATCGACTGGTTGTAGGCCCTCAGTTCGGCATCACCATGAACTGTTCCCATCGGCCTTCCTCGCCGGGTTCGGCATAGGTCACCAGCACCAGCCGCTTGCCCGCGAAGCTCACCCGGTAATTGCGGTTGACGAAGCCGCCGCGCAGCCGCGGAGCGCGGGTGGCTTCAAAGCCTGTAATCGGGCCGAGTGCGGAAAGGCTTGAGGCATAGTCGCCGAGCGCCTCTGGCGTGAAGAAGTACTGTGCATTGGCGGTAAAGCGCGCGGCATCGAAGCGCCCGGCGATCAACGCTTCCAGTGTGGCACGGGCATCGTCGGTGCGCGGTGCCTCGCGTGGATCGTTGCTGCCCGCCTTTGGCAGGACGATGTCCGCAACCTTGGCGGTTATGCTGTCCTGCGCGCCGCCGAAATCGCCGTTTGTCAGCACGACGATGGCCAGCTTGTCATCAATCCAGATGCTGTTCTGCGAGAGGAATCCGACCGACGCGCCGCCATGGTCGATGACCCGGCGCCCGTTTGCCATGCGCGTCGAAACGCCAAGTCCGTAGCCGTTGGACGTTCCGTCGGCGAGGCGTACGGGGCGCTCCATCTCTTCCCAGTCCTCGCGCGGGAGCAGGCTGCGCTCCATCCGGGCGATGTTCCATTCAGCGAGTTCCGCCGCGCTCATCGACAGTTCTCCCGCCGCCCACAGCCAGCCCGCCGCTGCCGGTCTGGCGGGGCGCACGGGGCCAAGCGCATAACGGCGATACCCTTGCGGGAACGCCGGCCCGCTGGTCTCGTCGATCGGGTAGGGGCGGATGCCCAGCGGCTTGAAGATTCGTTCGTCGAATTGCTGCCACAGCGGCGCACCTCCGGCTTTTTCCGCGATAAGTCCTGCGACGACATAACCGGTATTGGAATACTGCCAGCGGGTGCCGGGCTCGTAGTCCAGCGGCTTCATCGCCCAGCGCGCGACGATCTGATCGGGCGCGACCGGCTGCTCCATCGCGGCAAAGGAATAGTCCTGCGGCCAGTAATCCTGCAGGCCGGCCGTGTGCGACAGCAGCTGGCGGACCGTTATCCGCTCCGCTCCGGTCACTTCGGGCAGCCAGCGCGAAACCGGATCGTCGAGGCTCAGCTTCCCGTCGTTTTCCAGCATCAGCAGCAGCGCGGCCAGAAACTGCTTCGAGTTGGAAGCGATCTGATAGGGCAGGTCGGCGCGGGACCTGGGTATCTTCTCACTCGCCTTGCCCCAGGCGCGGTCCAGTACCAGGCGCCCGCCGCGCACCACTGCCACCTGGGCGGATGGCACACCCGTCTGGTCGAGAATCTCGGTCACGGAACGGTCGATTGCCGCCGCTTCCTCGGCGGTCAGGTCCTGCGCCGGTGCGGCGGCAGGCAGGGTGAGCAGGGCGATGGCCAGGACAAGGCGTTTCATGTCCGCATTGCTAAGCCATCGCGGCGCAGGATCAAGCGCAAGTCGCGCCGCAGCAAGCTGTGGACAGGCTTTGCGGGGAACGGAAAATCGAGTCACACCCGTGTCAAAAACTGTCATAGGGGCGCCGATCTCATTTGAGGGGTTGATCAATGTTCGGGTGGTTTCAGCGTTGCTGCCGCATTCGGGCGATTTTTCGTGCTGTTCGAACGCCATGCGGCCGCGATGGCCGGCGCCGCTGAAGGCTTTGGTCCAGCTGACCGCCGGAGAAGGCGACCGCGGCGCGCACCTGCGCGCGATCCGTGACCGCGAACACGACGCGGACGAAGTGATCCGCGAAACCGCTGCACGAAGTTCGCCAGACTTCCTGACCCCGTTCGATCGCGGCGCGATCACGGCGCTGATCGGGGCGATGGACGACACGATCGACGAAATGAATCGCTCCGCCAGCGCGATCGAGCTGCTGGAAGTCCACGAATTCGATCCGCAGATGAAGCAGATCGGCGTACTGGTGCAGGATGCCAGCCGCCTGATCTCCGAAGCCGCGCCGCTGCTTCGCGATGTTGAGCGCAATGGCCGCCGCCTGCATGAACTGACCGCCAAGCTGGTCAAGCTGGAGGGTGAGGTCGACATCCTGCACGACACCGGCATGCGCGCGGCCTTCCAGGCGCAGAAGGCCAAGCCGGATCCGCTGGCCTTCATGGTCAGCCGCGAAGTCTAAGATCTGGAACGCATCGCCGATGCCTTCGAGGACGTTGCCAACGAGATCGACTCGCTGGTCATCGACCACGCCTGAGCGCCCTCTCATAAAGGAACCCGGCAATGCATGAGCTTGCCTTTCCGCTGCTGGTCGGCCTCATCGCGATCGCACTGGCCTTCGATTTCCTCAACGGTCTGCACGATGCGGCCAATTCGATCGCCACGGTGGTTTCCACCCGGCTGCTCTCTCCGGTCTGCGGTGGTCTTCGCCGCGTTCGGAATTTCGCCGCCTACTGGCTGGTCGGGTTGCACGTTGCGGAGACCGTCGGAAAAGGGATCATCGACAAGGATGCCGTGACCCCGGCGGTGGTGTTCGGCGCCCTCATCGGCGCGATGTTCTGGAACGTCGTGACCTGGCTCAAGGGCATTCCCTCCTCGTCCAGCCACGCGCTGATCGGCGGCCTGCTGGGCGCGGGCATCGCGCATGGCGGTTTCGACGTCGTGGAAAGCTCTGGAACCACCAAGACCGTGATCGCGATCTTCCTGTCGCCAGTGATCGGCTTTGCGCTGGCGATGGTGATGGTCCTGATAACCTCATGGCTGTTCAAGGGTTTCCAGCCGCGTCGTGCGGAGGGCGTGTTCAAGTCGCTGCACCTGGTCAGTTCCGCGGCCTATTCGATCAGTCACGGCGGCAATGATGCCCAGAAGACGATGGGGATCATCACCGTCCTGCTCTATTCGACCGGCAATCTCAAAGGTGAATTCCACGTTCCGGAGTGGGTGGTGATCGCCTGCTATGCGGCTATTGCGATGGGCACGATGTCGGGCGGGTGGAAGATCATCAAGACAATGGGCACCAAGATCACCAAGCTCAACCACCACACCGGCTTCTGCGCCAGCACGGCGGGTTCGTTCGTGGTATTTGGGGCGAGTGCCTTTGGCATTCCGGTTTCCACCACCCACGCCATCACCGGCTCGGTGATCGGCACCGGCGCCGCCCGCAAGGCGAGCGCGGTGCGCTGGGGCATCGCAGGCCGCGTGGTCACCGCGTGGTTCATCACCATTCCGGCCAGCGCGGGTGTGGGTGCCGTGTTCTACGTACTCACGCGGATGTTCTGACGCGTCACGCGCTGACGGGCAGGGTCGGCCAGGCTCCGGCAATTTCCCCGCCATCATAGACCGCAATGTCGCCGAACTGCAGGAACAGCGCCTCGCTCTGATCGGGGCGCAGGAACACGTGGTCGTCGGGCTTGAGGTCGATGTTCCTCGATCCGGTCAGGAGCTCCTGGTTGGAGGAGCGGCCGAACAGCTTCGAATATTCCAGCCCTGGCGGCGAGGCGGGTTTTGCCAGCCAGTGCCCGCCGTGGATGAAGAAGCCGCGCTGGGTGTTGCGATCCCACCAGTGCATCGCGCCGGACAGCGCCTCCACGCCGGGAAGCTGCTGGTCCGCGCTTGCCTTGATCACCGGGGTGGCGATGAAGGCGGCCGGGGTCAGGTCGGTGAGATCAGGAGAATTCGAAATCGCCCGGTTTGACGAAAGCCGAGCCGACCGAGACCTCGTTCGCGACGGTACCGGCGCAGTGGCGGCGGAAAGTCGGGCTGCCCGCGCTGTTGAGCGTCAGTGCGGCGCGGTCGGCAAAGCCGGCCTCGGCCAGCGCGGACAGCGCCTCGCGGTAGGCGGCTTGCGCGGCGGCGTGGGCCTTGTCCGGACCGGGCATTTTCGGAACGTGCGGATCGTAGCCCATCAGGCCGGAAACGGCGGCCCCGGCCTCGCGCGCCTGCCTGGCATGGCGGCAGCCAGCGCGGCGGGATCGGGAAACCGCCGCGATGCAGGCCGACATCGATCTCGAAATTCAACCGCGGCGTGATCCCCAGCGCCTTCGCCGCTTCCAGATACTGCGCGAGCCGCTGCGGCGTATCGATCAGCCACTGTACCCGGGATGCGAAGTCGCCACCGCGCGCGCGGCCAACCCGGATGAACTCGCTGACCGGGAGCGGCTTGCCCATCAGATAATCGGCCCCGGGTGCAGCGGGGCGAGCTGGCGCAGCATCTCGGCGCTGAACACCATCAGCCGCTGGCTGCCCATCCCGTCCATCACCGCGCCAAGCAGGTCCGGCGAAGGGAGCGACTTCGCCACCACTCGCAGCGGCAGCCTGGCCGCATCGACGCTGGCGCGGATCGCCGCGATATTTGCGCTCAGGCGGGCTCGGTCGATCACCAGAACGGGGCGCATCAGTCCGGCGCGCGTCAGCGCCGCGGAAAGGCCGGCAAAGTATGTGTCGTGCATTCCACCCCTTTCGTCCGGGCGCGCAGCCAGCAGGCCCAGCGTGCCCAGCGCCAGCGCGCCGCCGCTGAGCAGCAAGGCGCGGCGGTCAAAGCCGGTCATGGCCAAACAGCTTCTCCAGGAACGGATTGAGCATGCGGCCCTGCGGATCGACCGAGCGGCGCACGGCCTGCGCCTCGGCCCACATCGGGTAGAGCAGGGCCAGTTCCTTCGCCCCAAGCGAATGGAGCTTGCCCCAATGCGGCCTGCCACCGGCTTCGCGGAAGACCGGTTCGATCAGGCGGAACATCCAGTCATGCTCGTCCTTGTACCAGGCATGGACCGCGATCGATCCGCTGGCACGCTGGTAGAATGGTGACAGCCAGGCATCGTCGGGCGCGATGATGCGCGCCTCGATCGGAAAGAACACGTCAGTCGCGCTGGATTCGATCCGGCGGATGACCTCGCGCAGCACTTCCACCTGGCGTTCGATCGGCAGGTGATATTCCATCTCCTTGAACCGGACCGGACGTTCGTTGGACAGCAGCTTCCAGCCTTCGTCGATTGCAATCTCGGGCGGAACGTCGGCGAGCAGGCGGCTGGCGAGCGTTTTGCGCAAGCCCGGCGTGAACTCGAACAGATCGCGCAAACGCTTGAGGCTCATCAGCGTGTCCGCGTCCTGATCTGGACCGCGCGGACTTACCGGATCGAAAGTGACGTCGTGGGTGATCAGCGCCGATTTGCCGGTAAACGGCAGGACAAGAAATTCCGCATTGCGGTGATGCCCGGCCCGTGCGGGCCAGCTGGCCAGCATCTCGTCGGTATCGATCAGCCGCACCACCTTGCGCACGCGGGCAAGCGGCTGATTCTGCAGACTGACCTGGCTCAGCACCCCAAAGGCACCAAGCCCGACCCGGGCGGCGTGGAACAACTCCGCGTCGGTATCGCGGCTGCATTCGCGCACCTTTCCATCTGGCATCACCAGCCGCATCGCTGTGACCGCACCGTGGAGCGCGGTGTAGTTCTTGCCGGTGCCGTGGGTCCCGGTTGCGAGTGCGCCGGCGAGAGTCTGCTTGTTGATGTCGGGCAGGTTGGGCATTTCCTGTCCCACCCCGGCCAGCGCCGGACCAAGCGCGGAAAGCCTTGTCCCTTGCGCGAACCGTGGCTGGCCAAGCGTGCGGTCGGCGCTGACCAGGCCATCATCCGGTCAAGCGAGAGCATCGTCCCCTCGGTCGGCACCAGCGCGGTAAAGCTGTGGCCGGCCCCGACTGGGCGGATCGGGGCCATCGCGCGCGGCAGCAGGGCGGCCAGTTCCGCCTCATCTGCCGGGGCGGCGCGCGCGGCGGGCCAGGCGCTTTCGATGCCTGCCCAGTTGCTCCAAAGCAGTCTCCCGCGCGCATCGGTCGCGGCGGGGAGGGCTGGTTCCCGGTCGAGCCAGGCGCGGCGCCCGGCCATCCCGCCCGCGCCGAGCGCGAGCAACCCGGCACCGCCGAGCAGGACCTTGCGGCGGGTACTCACTTGTTTCTTCCGGCCATAAAGCGGATCAGCGCGCGGTAGTCGTCGGGGGTGCAGGTGAAGCATTGGCCACCGGCCGGCATTGCCTGCTTGCCTTGAAGCACAGCGGCAAGCAGCGCTTCTTCCCCCTGCGCCCAGCGCGCGTCCCACAGGGTGCGGTCGCCAGTCAGAGGGGCCAACGAATCCTTTACGGTATGGCAAGCCCTACAGGAATTGTCATAGAGTTCGGCCAGCCGCGCATCGGCTGGGCGCAGCGCGGCGCTTTGCTCCTGGGTCAGGGGCCGGAGCGGCGCCTCACTGGTGCCGCAGGCCGCCAGCATCAGGGCTGGCAGCAGGATCGCAATATGCCGCATCGATTCTCCTCTCTCCAGACGGGGAGGCTAGCGGCTTTCCGCGTTACTGCGCAATCGCTCCGTAAAGGTCGTGCGCGTCGGAATCCTCGACCAGCACCTGAACGATGTCTCCAGGGGCCAGTGTGGAGGGCACTTCGCGCAGGAAGACCGCGCCGTCGATTTCGGGCGCGTCAGCCTGACTGCGCCCGGTCGCGCCCACATCGCCATCCTCGTCAGGCTCACCCACTTCGTCGATGATCACCGGGATCGTGCGCCCGATCTTGGCGGCCAGCTTGGCCGCGCTGATCGCCTCGGTCTTTTCCATGATCCGGGCGTAGCGATCCTCCTTGACCGCTTCGGGCACCTGGCCCGGGCAGGTCGTTTGGCCGCCGCCCCGGCGACAGGTTCAAACCGGAATGCGCCAACCCGGTCGAGCTGGGCTTCGTCCAGCCAGTCGAGCAGGTACTGGAAATCAGCCTCGGTCTCGCCCGGAAAGCCGACGACGAAGCTCGAGCGGATCGCGATGTCGGGGCAGATCTCGCGCCAGGCCTTCAGCCGTTCCAGCACCTTGGCCTCGTTCGCCGGGCGCTTCATCGCCTTGAGCACCGAGGGCGCGGCGTGCTGGAAGGGGATGTCGAGATAGGGCGTGAGCAGCCCCTCGGCCATCAGCGGAATGACCGCGTCGACGTGGGGATAGGGGTAGACGTAGTGGAGCCGGACCCAGGGCGCCTGGCCTTCCGGCGTGCGCAGTCCGCCGAGTTCGCGGGCAAGGTCGGTCATGTGGGTGCGCACCGCATGATCGTGCCACATCCGCTCCTCGTGCCGCACATCGACACCATAGGCCGAGGTGTCCTGGCTGATCACGAGCAGTTCCTTCGTGCCAGCCGCGACCAGCTTTTCCGCCTCGCGCAGCACCGCGTCGATTCGCCGGCTGGCCAGCCTGCCGCGCAGCTGCGGGATGATGCAGAAGGCGCAGGCGTGATTGCAGCCTTCGGAAATCTTGAGATAGCTGTAGTGGCGCGGGGTCAGCTTGACGTCCATCTGCGGGACCAGGTCGACGTAGGGGCCCTGGCTGGGCGGCGCAGCCTCGTGCACCGCCTCAACCACAGCCTCGTATTGATGGGCGCCGGTCACGGCGAGCACTTCGGGAAATTTCGCGCGGATCGCCTCCGCCTCGTTGCCCATGCAACCGGTCACGATCACCCGGCCATTCTCGGCAATCGCCTCGCCGATTGCAGCCAGGCTTTCTTCCTTGGCGGAATCGAGGAAGCCGCAGGTATTGACCAGCACGACGTCCGCCCCGGCATAGTCGCCGCTCATCGCATAGCCCTCGGCGCGCAGCCGGGTCAGGATGCGTTCGCTGTCGACCAGCGCCTTCGGGCAGCCAAGGCTGACCATGCCGACCTTTTTCTGGCCGGGAAGGGCTTTCGGAGGATTCGCTGAGGGAATTTGGGATGCCATGGGCGCTGGCCCTTACACTTTGCGCAGCCTTCGCGCTACACCCGCGCGACAGGAGACGAAAACGATGGGACCGGTGAACTGGATCGCGGTGGTGCTGGCGGCGGGCGTGGCGGCGCTGGTGCCGTGGCTGTTCTGGCGCGTGCGGGCCCGTCCCCGCGGGGACAGCTGGCTCCCGTTCGCCCTCATGGTGCCCGCCGTGATGCTGGGGCACATTTCGCTCGGATCGGGCCGGAGACGCTGCAGCAAAGCCGTAGCTCTACTGGATGCTGGCGGGCGGGCTGGCGCTGTGGTTCGTCGCGCCCCGTTGGTGCTGTCGCTTGGCCGGCAGGCGCGACATGGCGTGGCCGCGCGAGACTTGGTGCGACAGTGCGGTGCTCCGGATTGCCGCCTATCTCGCCAGGGGCACGGTGTTCTGGCTGCTGGCGTGCCGTTCAGAGCGTATGGGCAATCACGGCGACGATCACGTCACCGGCCTCGATGCGCTGGGCCTCGGGCTGCCAGAAGCCGATCTCGCGCCCGCCGCGCTGGATGCGCAGGCCGCGCGCCCGGCCGGGCAGCGCGTCGAGGCTGAGCCCGACCTCTTCCGGCAGCGCCGCCTTTCGACCAGCTGCACCCGGCCCGAGATTGAGGCGAGGTCGGCAAGGAAGTCCGGCAGTGTGCCGTGCCCTCGGCCGAACCTGCGAGCAGGTGCCCGGTGAAGCGTACCGGGTTGATGACGTTGTTGGCCCCGGCCTGACGGGCAAGGATTTCGTTGTCTTCGGCCCGAACCACCACGCTGATCGGCACGTGCGGGGCAAGGTGCCGGACGGTCAGCACGATCAGGATCGAGGTGTCGTCCCGCCCGGCCGAAACCAGCACGGTGCTGGCATTGGCGATCCGCACCGCGATCAAGGTATCGTCGCGGCTGGCATCGCCTTCCAGCACGTTGCAGCCCATCGCCTCGGCCTCTTCCAGCCGCTCGGCGCTGGGATCGAGCACTACGATCGATCCCGGATCGGTGCCGCGCTCGATCAGTTCGCTGACCGCTTGCGAGCCGCTGATGCCAAAGCCGAGCACCACGATGTGCCCGGTCAGCCGTTCCTGGATACGCCGCATTCGCCAGTTCTCCCAGGTGCGCTTGATAACGAAATTGTAGGCCGTGCCGACAAAGATGAACAGGACTGCCAGCCGGATCGGCGTGACAATCACGGCCTCGATCAGCCGCGCCTGATCACTGATCGGGGCGATATCGCCAAACCCGGTCGTGGTGATCGAGATCATCGTGAAGTAGACGACGTCGAGGAAGCTGATTTGCCCGTCGTGACTGTCCTTCAGCCCCGCGCGGTCGAGCCAGTGGATCAGGATCACCAGCGATACCAGCGCCAGCGCGGCGCCAAGCCGGAGCGCGACATCGGCCCAGACCGGAACCCAGGATGCGCGGCGTAGCGGCCTGGCCGCCAGGCGCAGGGGCGCGGCATCACCGCTGCCGGGAGAACTGGGCTCGGGGTCGAGCGCCACCTTGTTGCGGCGCACTTCGAAATGAAGCTGCGGCTGTGTGGCAAGGCCGCTATCTCCAACCAGCCCTACCCGCTCACCGGCCTTGACCCGCTCGCCCGCTTGACCGTCACCTGTCGTCGCCGTAGGTCGCGGTCCAGCGTCCGGCTGAGGAAGATCACGGTGAGGCCGAATTCCTTGGGGCCTTGCTCGACAACGACCTTGCCAGCCGCGCCGCACTGCACGGCGGCTCGCTGCCCGCGAGTACCTTGATCCCGGCGCGGAACGGCGTTCTCCGCCGCGCGGCGCGAAGCCGGCGGACATCATTGCCGTCACGCGAAGGCGGGTGCCCGCGTGTCCGTGACTGCTGCGGGGGACTGCTGGGTGGCCGGCGCGGCAACGGCTGGCTGCGCCGGGGTAGGTGCGGAAATAGGCCCGGCGGCTGGAGCATTGGCCGGAATAGCGACCGAGGCGGCGCCGCGGGCTTGCGCGGGCACGGCGACGGGCCGCAAGTGTTGGGATGGGCAGCTCCTGGCCCGGGCTTGACCTCAGCCTTGGGATCGAGGCCGTTGGCGGCGGCAATCACCGACCACGGCACGCCCTGGTCCATCGCGATCGAAAAGCTGGTCTCTCCGGTCTTGACGGTGTGGATGCGGCGTCGCGGAATGATCAGCTTCTGGCCTGACCGCAGGAGATAGGGCTCTTTCAGCCCGTTCGCCTCGATAATCAGGACCCGCGGCACGCCGGCGCGGATGGCGATCCGCCCAGTGTCTCACCCGGCATGACCACGTGCTCCGTCGCGGTCTTCGGGAGCGCCGGAGTGTCGGGAAGGGCCGGCAGCGCGGCCAGAACCGCAATCACGGCCAATGCGAGCCCCCAACCCACCTTCACTGGGCGTAGCGCTGTGCGAGCTCGCCCAGCGAGGCTTCGTGGGTCAGGTCGAGCTGGAGCGGAGTAACCGAGACGAATCCGTCCTGGATCGCCTCCAGATCGGTCTCGTGACCCGGTGTATGCTCGATACCATGGAGACCAAACCAGTAATAGCGAAAGCCACGCGGATCGGTGCCTTCAATCACCTGCCGCGTGCATAATCGTGGAAGCCCTGCCGCACCGTCCTGATGCCCTTTACCTGGTCCGCTCGAGCGGGGAAAGTTTATATTGATCAGGGTGCGTTCGGCGAACGGAGCGTCCAGCAGCGGAGCGATCACCTGTTGGCCCCAGGCCTCGGCGGCGCCGAACGGCACGGTGTCGGCCATGCCTTCCTTGGCATAGACCTGGCTCAGCGCGATCGAGCGGATGCCGGCCAGCGCGCCCTCGATCGCGGCGGATACGGTGCCCGAATAGGTCACGTCGTCGCCCAGGTTGGCGCCGCGGTTGACGCCCGACAGCAGCAGATCGGGCGCATCCGGCATGACCGTGCGCAGCGCCATCATCACCGCATCGGTCGGCGTGCCTGTAACCGAAAAGCGCCGCTCACGTGCGCGCAGCCTGACCGGGCTGGATAAGGTGAGCGAATGGCCGGCGCCCGACTGTTCCTCGCTTGGCGCGCAGATCCAGATATCGTCCGAAAGCTGCGCGGCGATCTTTTCCAGCACCTTGAGGCCGGGGGCGTGGATGCCGTCGTCGTTGGTGAGGAGGATGCGCATCAGGCCGGTTCCAGTCGGCGGTCATCCCGCCCATATAGCCCAGAGGGCTGGCGGCACTGTCGACCGAGCCGTCCTCCTGCTGGTAGTTCTCCAGGATCGCCACCAGCGCGCGCCCGACCGCGAGGCCCGAGCCGTTAAGTGTATGGACGAATTCCGTGCCCTTCTGCCCTTCGGGCCGGTAGCGCGCGTTCATCCGCCGCGCCTGGAAATCGCCGCAGTTGGAGCAGGACGAAATCTCGCGGTAGGCGCCTTGCCCCGGCAACCAGACCTCAAGGTCGTAAGTCTTGCGCGCGGTAAAGCCCATGTCGCCCGCGCAAAGCAGAACCTTGCGATAGGGCAGGTCGAGCGTCTGGAGGATGGACTCCGCCGCCGCGGTCATCCGCTCGTGCTCGGCCTCCGAATCCTCGGGCCGGGTGATCGAGACAAGTTCGACCTTCTCGAACTGGTGCTGGCGGATATAGCCGCGCGTGTCCTTGCCTGCCGCACCCGCTTCGCTGCGGAAGCACGGGGTCAGCGCGGTCATCCGGATTGGCAGCTGGGCCTCGGTCAGGATCTGCTCGCGCACCGAATTGGTCAGGCTGACCTCGGCCGTGGGGATCAGCCAGCGGCCGTCGGTGGTGCGGAACAGATCGTCGGCGAACTTGGGGAGCTGGCCGGTGCCGAACATCGCCTCGTCGCGCACGAGCAGCGGGGCGCGCATTCGGTGTAGCCGTGCGCGGCGGTCTGCCGGTCAAGCATGAACTGGCCGAGCCGAACTGGCCAGCCGCGCCATCTGCCCGCGCAGGAACGTGAACCGCGCGCCCGAGATCAGCGCCCCGGTCTCGAAATCCAGGCCCAGCGGCGGGCCAAGATCGGCGTGTTCGCGTCCCAGGCGAGAACCTCACCCGGCCTCGCCTCGGGAAGTCTCGGCCCCAAGTTGGGCGGGGGCAAGCTCTCGACCTGTTTTTGGCTCTCGTCCTCGCTGGCCTTAGCTGGGCACTTGGCCTTCATCGGCGGGCAGGTTGCGGTGGCGGGCCAGTTCGCCTTGCAGGCGCTGGCCGCTCCGCCCGGGCGGGGGGGGGCGAGGTCGCGGGCGCGGCCTCGCCCGGCAAGCGGGGCGTCGGGTACCCGGATTCTCGCGGCGCTGTCGTATCGTGCATGCGCGAGGCGATGCCGGCGCGCATGCACGCCTGCGAGGCCGACCGTCAGCCCGGCGTGCGGTGTTGATGCCAAGCCAGCTAAGCGGGCAGGTGCGCAGGAAGCCGGTGGCGAGCGGGATCAGCCGATCCAGCCCCGGCGTCTGCGAGGCGACGAAGACGCGCGATCGGCCCTGCGGCGCACGATGCGGGATCCGGTCGATCGCGACATTGGTCTGACATTTTGGTTCCCTGTCTTGATGGGTGTCGAGGGGGGGTCGGCGGTCGCATTGACCCCGGTCGATCCCCCCCGCCATGGGGCCGGGATTCCGCCATCGCGCCGGGCAGGGCCCGCCCACGGGGCTTCAGTGGCATGCGAAAGCTGTGCGCCCATGGTTCTCAGTATTGGAGAAGGCGGCCATGACGAATCGTTCGCGATGACGAGAATCGTGCCAATGCCATGCCATAGTGGCTGTAGGAAAATTTATAATTAGCCATATTGGTGATTTTAGGCGCTTGGCGACATCCGCATGGTAACCGGGCGGGCAAGAGTTACTGGCGCAGAATGGTGGGCGCGACAGGGATTGAACCTGTGACCCCACCCGTGTGAAGGGAGCCAGCCAAATCAGATAGTTAGCTGTTTTGTTTGCAAAAACAGCCGCTTGTACGAGGGCCGCTGTACGCGATTTGTACGAGAGGGCCTCTGGAGGCCCTCGAAAACGCGCATATCTCGTCGGATTTTGGCAGCGACGGAGGCAGTTGCCAGACCGCCAGACCGGAAACGAAAAACCGCCGGAAGGGCTGCCACCCTCGCCAGCGGTCATTTCGATAGCGTCGCAGCTACTGCCTTCTCATACGATATCACGGAATCCCGTGCAAGCGCCGAGCTTGCGGGCGGTGCGTCATGAGCGCGACCCTGACTCACGGGGGCCTGCCCAAAGGTGTCAGGCGAGTCGATCTTCTTTCCTTGGTCGAAAATCTCGGCAAGCGGGCCTTGGCCTGTCGAGCACGGCAACGCGGGTGCTCAGGCACTACGTCTGGCGCTCGCGTGACGATGACTACCGGGCAGGTCGCATCTGCGCCGTCTGGGATCGGGTTTGCCGACGGCGGACGATCTCGACCTGTGCAGCCGTGCCATCAACGATGCCGAGCGCGAGCTAGAGACCAAGGGCCTGATCGCCCGGACCACTGGCGGCAATGGAGCCCGTTCAGGCCTAGGAGCGGAGGGACCATCCGATGGGCGGCAGGCATCAATCTCGCGCCCTGATCGAACGCTACGCCGACCTGAAGGCTGCCTTGGAGGCCCGCAGTCTCGAGCAGCAGGCAGTCGCCGAGTGCAAGGCCGAAATCCGCAGAATGCGCCGCTTGATACGGGAGGCGCCGATCCCAGCGTTGATCGCGCGTGCCGACGCGATTCTGCCCGACGGCCGCGTGGCGCCGATCCAGCGCATCGAAAGGCTCAAGGCGATCCAGGCCGGTCTTGAAGCCGTGCTTGCGGACCCGCCAGCGATACCCGTGACGAAAACTTCCGATCGACCGAAGAAAACGACCGACCCAACATACAGAATCACCATTCATCACGATCCTGTAGCGAACGCAGGTCCGAGGCCACGATCGCGCCGCGCCTGGCGCTGGAACTCGCCTCGGAAGAATACCGCCTGATCGCTAGCTCGCATGGCGATCCAGGGTGGCCGAGCCTGATCGAGGCGTCGCGGCAGACAGCAAGCTGGCTCGGCATCGGTCAGCGCACGGGGCAAGGCTTGCTTCGTCCTTGGCCGGGAGCGAGCTGCCCTGTGCGTGCTGGTGATCGACCGCAACGTCCGCCTGCGAACCGGCCACCGCTATCAGGCAAGGCATCCCGGCAAATGCCTCAGCGGCATGGTCCGGAGTGCCACCAGAGCCGGGTTCAATCTCGATGGGCTGCTGAGGGCTTTCCAGCGGGATGAACTGGCAGCGCCCGGTGTCCATTCAGCGCCATCGCTACCCGAACCTGAGCAGGGCCAAAGCATGGCCTCGCTCGCAGCCCAAATCCTCTCGCGCATCGGCACATCCATGGGAGAACCGGCATGACCACTCCCACCACCATTTTCGCCCAGTCTCGAGTGGCCGTTGGGCCGTTCTGGTCCCGCCGAAATGCCCTTCAGGCATCCTGAAGAGCCCCAATGACCTCAGCAGGTTCCTCGCGCTTTTTTGCTTGAAGGTCACACACCACGCTGCGGGGTAGCAATCCCGACGCGGTCCAGAAGGCGCAGGGATTCCGGCCTTCTAGGCCCTAGCCGGTTCTTACGCCGCTCAGAAAGCTCTTTTCTGGTGCGAATACGGCTAGAACGAGCAACTATAACACCAATAGATCAATAGCTTGGCGAATAGGTCGCCGTCGCGCGCTCCGGTTCCCGGGAGGGCCTGAGCATGGGCCAGGTCAACGTCAACTACGACGACCGCCTCCAGGGATCGACCGGCTTTGCAGCGCCAGGGGCTGTCCCGGCCGAGCTGATGCGCGCCATCGCGACCGAAGCCGTCGAAGCGCACGATGCCGGCAGGCTCGCCTTTCAGGATGGATGGCCCCAGGATCGATGGCGGCCTCAATGCGCTGGCCGCGCAGCTGCGACAAGCGGTGATCGAACAGGAGCGGCTTCTGCGCAGCACCAGCGGCACGAAAAGAGATGCTGGATGCCTGGCTCCGCAACGAGGAATCGATCCGTAAGGCGCAGGAAAGAAGTTCATCACGCGGATCAACGATATCAATCGAAAGTCCTACGAGCCCTTAACAAGATGCGGATGTCAGCCGACTAAGCGAAAAGCTGAAGACCCACCGCTGGCCAAAGCGCAAGATCCGCGGCTCCAGATGATCGAAAGCGCCTCGAAGCGGTCCGCGCCGAGGCGACGCCCGCGCAATCTCTGCTAGGTGGTGTTCCCCGGCGACTTCTCGATCGGGTTTCTGACGGCTCTCAATCGATCATCGGCTTGATCGGTGCCTTCGTCATGCTCCTCGCGGCTGCAAATATGGAATGGCTGGGCGTACCCATGCGCCAAGAAGCTGCTGCCGACGACCGAGCTGGTCTGCCGGGTGATCGACGACCGCTACGGCGTGCAGGACTGCCGAAGTTCCGCAGAATACCGGCAGGCGCGGTCGCGCGCTGCGAGGGCAGGCAAATGATCAACCTCGCGGCAGTCGGCTCCGCCAGCGGCGCGGGCGAATATTACTCCCAGGACAACTATTACACGACCTCGGAACTGACGGAGGCGAGCGAGTGGTTCGGCCGTGGTGCCGAGGCCCTGGGGCTGCAAGGCGCGGTCGAGGAGCAAGCCTTCGTCGATGTTCTTTCCGGCAAGCTCCCTGACGGCAGTGAAATCCCGGCAGTTCATGGCGAACACCGGCCCGGCGTGGACATGACCTTCTCGGCCCCCAAGTCGGTGTCGCTGCTGGCGCTGATCGGGCGCGACGATCGCATCGTCGGTGCCTTTCGCGAATCCGTCACCGCAACACTGGGATGGGCCGAGAAGAACCTCATCGAAGCCCGCGTTTGGGATCCGGCAAGCGAAAATGCAGGTGGTCGAGAAGACCGGCAACATGGTCGCCGCCACCTTCCTCCACGACGTGAATCGCAACAACGAACCGCAGCTGCACGTCCATGCCGTCATCGCCAATGCGACTAAGGCATCGGACGGCAAGTGGCATGCGGTCCACAACGACCAGCTCTACCGGGGCCAGCACCTTCTCGGCGCCGTCCATAATGCCGAACTGCGCGCCCGGATCGAGGCTTTGGGCTACGAGACCACGCCAGCGCGCAATCCGATCAATGGCGCCTTTGAGATCAAGGGCGTCTCCCGTGAAGCGATCGACGCCTTCTCCACCCGCCGCGAGGAAATCCTTGTAGCTCTGGCCCGGGAAGGACGCAGCAGTCCCCGCGAACGCGAACTGGCAGCGCTCGCTACCCGGCAGGCCAAAAATCCGGAGTTCAACCCCGAGCAGCGAGGCGCGGAATGGCAAGCGACGGCGGAGCGGGTCGGGTTCGATGGCCGGGCGCTGATCAATGCCGCTGCCGAGCGTTCCACCCAGCGCGAAACCGTCTGGTCCCGCGTGGTCGAAGGTGCGCGCGGGATTGGTGCGCGGGGCTTGGCCATTGCCGGTGCGATGGGCCTCACGCCCAAGGATGGCGATCCGCTGGTGCCGGAACGATTAGGGCGGCTCGATCCAAAGGCCTTCGCGGCGGCGCAAGCCGTCGCCTCTGCGCCCGCGATCTAGGCGAGCGCGAGGCGCCTTTCGGGCGCAACGACCTTATCCGCACGGCGCTTGAACGCGGCGGTCCCGTTACCGTCGCGGCCATCGAGGTGCGGATAGAAACGCTGGAGGACAAGGGCCTGCTGATCGGCGGTGAGCGGCTGATGACCACGCAGTCGGCCTTGGCATTGGCCCCGATCTTCAGCAGGCAGCGCGCGATCTTGGCCTGAGGCGTCTCAACGCCGGCCAGGAGCGTGCCGGGACCGATGTCCTGCAAGCGCGCGATCGGGTGCAGCTTATCCAGGGCGGTGCCGGTGTCGGCAAGTCGGCGGCGCTGATGCCGGTGGCGGCCATGCTGAAGCAGGATGGCCGCAGCCTCTTTGCACTGGCCCATGCCGGCCGCACCGCGCGTGATTTCGGCGCGAAACTCGATGTGCCAGCCTCGACGGTCGATAGCTTTCTTGGCCGGTTCAAGCGTGTGCTCGATGGCACGGCCAGCCCGGAGAGAATGGCGGAGGCAAAGGCAACGCTGTCCGGCTCGGTCATCATGGTCGACGAAGCCTCGCAGATCGGCAACGAGCGGCTCGCCAAGTTGATCGAACTGGCGAACGGCATGGACGTTTCACGCTTGATCCTCGCCGGTGATACCCGTCAGCTTCCCGCCATTGAGGCCGGGAAGCCTTTCGAGCTACTGCAGAAGGAAGGTTTGGCCACCGCCACCATAACCGAGAACTTGCGTGCCCAATCGCCGCAGATGAAGGCCCTGAATGACGCGCTGGACAATCGGAACCTTGGCCGGGCTTTCGATCTCCTGAAACCCAACACCGTCGAAGTTCCCTTTGCCAAGGGGCCTGAGACCGCCGCAAAGCTATGGGCCAAGCTTCCGGAAGGCGAACGCGATCGCACCCTCCTGCTCGCATCGGTCCGCGCCATGCGCACCGCCGCCAATGCGGCGGTCCAGCGCGAGCGGATGACGCGCGGAGAGTTGGATGGCGAGGAAAAACGGGTGAACGTCCTCGACCGGGTCACCATCACGCGGGAGGGGGCGCGGCAGATGAAGGGCTATCAGGACGGGCGGATCGTCGAGTTCCGCACCGCCCTGCCGAGCCAGGGTTTCGAGCGCGGCGATCGCGGCGAGGTGAAGGGCGCGGAGAACGGCAAGGTTCAGCTTGCCATGGCAGACGGCTCCGTCCGCCAGTTCACTCCCGACAAGCTGCCCCGCAACCTCTCCCATGATGCGGTTTCGATCTACCAGCAAAAGAACATCGGCGTGTACGAGGGCGACCGCATTCGCTGGACCGACAATGACCGCCAGCGCGGGCTGCTAAACGGCGACTTCGCGCAGATCGAATCCATCGGCCGCCATTCGATGACCGTGCTGACGCGCGACGGCGAGCGGCATGAACTCAGTCGCGGCGACCGGATGCTCGAGCGGCTCGACCTCGCCTATGCGATCAACGTCCACATCGCCCAGGGCATGACCGCCGACAACGGCATCATCCTGATGAGCGAGAAGGAGAAGATGCTCAACTCCACTCAGTCGTTCCTCGTCGCCGTCACCCGCATCGCCGACAGCGCGACCTTGGTGGTCGACAACGTCAAGGCGCTCGAGCGCGACGTGACCCGCAACATCGGCGGCAAGACCTCGGCCATGGAGACGGCTCAATCGAAGCCGACGATCCAACTGCCGGTCCCGGAAAAGACCCTGGATTTCGATTTCGGGCTCTGAACCAGGGCCCACACCACACATGTTCACACGTTCACATGTGAACATGCCCACACGCGAAGGAGTTTACATGACCACGATCGCGATAGTCAGCCAGAAGGGCGGAACCGGAAAGACTACCCTGGCCATTCACCTCGCAGCAGCAGCCGAGCGCAAGGGCGAGGTGGCTCTGATCATTGATGCCGACCCGCAAGCGACCGCCAGCCAGTGGGCGGCTTGGCGCGAGGAAGCGCCGCCCGAAGTCATCGACAGCGCCCCGCCGCGCATTGCTGCCAAGATTGCTCAGGCCAAGGAAGCGGGCGCAACGTTTATCGTGATCGACACGCCGCCCCATGCCGACACTACGGCGAGCAAGGCGATGGAGTCTGCCGACCTCGTGCTGATCCCCTGCCGTCCGAGCGCGTTCGACTTGGCAGCAATCCGGACGACGGCGAGACTGGTCCAGCTATTGGCGAAGCCTGCCTGGGTAGTGTTCACCGCGGGACCACCGCATGCAGAACGAATCCACGCTGACGCAGCCGAGCTGGTGGCCGGATTTGGCATAGCCGCCTGTCCGCACCGGATCGCAGACCGCGCAGTGTTCAGGCACGCAAGCGCCGCGGGTAAGACCGTGTTCGAGCTCGATCCGAATGGGAAGGCGGCGCGCGAGATCAAACATGTCCACATGTGGGCATGTGCACAGGTGAACATCGCCACAGGTGAACTTGTGGAAGGAGAGAGCCGATGAGCCGATTTGCCAAACTGGCCGACAAGCCGAAGGAAGCGATCGAACCGCGAGCGATTGCGAGCGAGGACATCAATTCATCCGCACCACCGCCAAGCCGGATTGGGCGCAAGGCAATTTCAGGGTACTTCTCGCCGGAAATGTCGCTGGCCCTGCACACGTGCGCGCGGAGGAGTGGAATCAGCCTGCAGGCGTTGATGGCCGAAGCGTTTGACGATGTCCTGCGCAAGTACGGTGAAAGTCCGATTGGCAGGTAGGGCGGACGTTCCGGAACAGCTGCTTTCAGTCCCGTCGATTAGGATAGCGGACATCTCGGATCATGCATTGATGTTCGAGCGGCCGACGGCACGGATCGCGCAACCAGCAATGTGCGACCTAACGGTTTCCGCAGACGACGAGCTGATCGAATATCGGACAGCCATTCATGCAGCTTGGCCGGTGCGAACAGTCACCGCAGCGGTTGGACGCAAAATAGCGCCGGAACGAGCGGACATTTTCCGAGCCGTGCCAGATGTCGAGCAGCGACGTGTCGTCATTGAGTGTGTCGCCCTCGACCAAGCCGCTTTGAAACGAGCAGGGATAGACCTTCATGTCTTCGGAAACGTAAAGTGAGAATCGTCCAGCATCGCAGGCATCAACTAGCGCGTTGTTGGCGTTCGTCCTGGCGAATATGCCGCTCACGCAGCAGGCATCGAACCCAACCCTCAGCTTCGCATCCGCCGCGGTGGCGAGGCCGAAGAACTCATCGAGCCGATCGCTATGGCGGAGCATCTTTTCCTCGAAGACCTTCCGGCCCGAAGGTTTGTAGTTGAGGAAGATGAGCGCGTTGATCTTGGCGAGGAACTCCGGCGGGTTGCGGAGCCATTCTATCGCCGTGTTGACGCTGTCGCTGTCGATGATGAAGTGCACATTGGTCTTGATGTCGTGATCGCTTAGCAGGCGGATGGTCTCAGCTGTCTCGTGATACGGTGCGTAAGCGGAGACAGCCACGGCGCCGCAATTGCGGCGGGTCGCCACTAATATTTCGTCGGTCAGCCCGCGCCCGTTGGTCGTGTAGTTTGGGACGATCCCTTTCGCCCAGGTATAGTCGAGGATTTCGACGAAATCGGGGTGCTGGTTGGGATTGCCGCCGCCCAGCGCGACTTGGAAGGTGCCCATGTCGGCGGCTTGGTCGATCACGCGCTTATAATCGGCGAGCGCCATGTGCGACCCATGCCGGGTCGAGCTCTTGTAGCAGAATACGCAACCCTTGTCGCACCAGTTGGTGATCGAAATGTCCATCAGCTCGGGGCCGTGCGGCGACCAGAAGGGTTCGCGCTGGCCGGGCTCAGGGACGCGTGCAAAGAAACCGGTTCGTGCGTTGAAGAAGGTCGAATAGCCGAGGTCTTTGTAGCGATTCACGCGCAAACGCGCTTCACCAATAGTTGTCGTAGGCATTGATGAAGAACCTTTCGGACTCGATTTCGAAAATCTCGGTGCAGAGCGTCATTTCGGCCAAATTGTTCTCGCTGCTGAAATGCCCGACCGTGACCGTCTCGCCGTCCGCGATGCCCCGCTTCATGCGATCGAGCACCTCCGGCGTATATTGTTGCCGGTTCTCCAACGTGTCGACCTCCTCGACTCGCGTAAGGACGGTGCCGCGGTCGATCTGGGTCTTGAGCTCGGCGAACATGGACTTGAACAGCGGGGCCACCGGGCTCTCGGGATCGACGCCCGCCGCTGCCAGGAAATCGTCGCGCGACAGCATTTCGCGAGCGATATAGACGAACGAAGTCGACGAGCTGTTCGAGACGAAGTCCATCTTAATCTTCATGACTGTTCTCCAGCTTGCGCACGCAGGCGATGACCGTGTCCTGGACATTGTCGTCATAGGCTTCCTCAAGCACGCCCCCGGGTGACTTAATCTTGAGTATGTGCGCTTTTTCGAGTTCCGCCGGGTCCAGATAGATCTCATGCACCAATTCGAGATAGGCCGCGAATGTCGGATATTCCACGCAATAATATTGGTCATATTGCGTGCGCAGATCGGTCGACCAGGCGAAGAGTTGGTTGTAGACGCCCGTGAACAGCTGCGCCGCAAGCCCAGTCGGTTTGATCTTCAAGGCATCGAGAAATTCGTCGAGCGGTGGAAGCCGACTCAAGGGTAGGACGAGATTCTTCTCGTTCATGCTGAGGCTCCCGCGGATGCTGCAATGTCCGCCAACAACATTTGCACGGGCGTGGCTCTGGCCGGACCGACCAGCACCAAGGCTTCCGCGCAATTGGCGGCGTCCCCTGCGTCCTGGAACAAAGTGGAGGCGCGCTCGCGTTCTAGCCAGCCGGCATGCGCGGCGGCGTGCAGGAAAAACGCGAGCCATTGGGGTGTGTATCGCACCAGGCCCTGGCCGCCTTCGTCCTCCCCGACGTCCGTCACCAGCTCATTGATGCTTTGCCGCCACGCCAGCGGGTCGTAGTCGCGATGTCCGCCAAAGATCGCCCGAATGAACGAGGCGTGCTCCGCGTCTTCGAGGTCGTTCAACTGGCCGATGAGGATGGCGATGTTTAACAAATCGGCTGCGTTGCGCCGGTGCAGCAGAAACAGCGCGACGCGTCGCCTCCGCCGAGCGTCGCTAGCGTCCGCTAGAATTGCCTTAACTCGCGCGACGTCCTCGCTCGTCTGCACCGCGCGGGGGGCAATAGATGAACGTTGAGGCTGAAATGCTCGGTGAAGTTCGGTGCCGCCTCGCACGCCGCGATCACGGATATGCCTTTCGCTCTGCGCGCGAGCAGATAGGCGTAGCGGTAGACGCCCTCATAGACCGGGTGGCTGGGTAAGCGGGCAAGCACTTCGGTCAACGCCTGGGCTTGGTCGGCCGCGGCACGATCGACCAATTGATAGGCGATGATGAAGTCCCTCAGCTCGTCATATGTGAACGAAATGGCGACGTCGCCGACAGCCGCGAGGCCATCGCTATCGACTTCCCGCCGGAGGATGACATCGCCCTCGACGAAGCGTAGGACGATCTCTTGCTCCTCGGCGGTAAAATCGCGCACCGAGAGCCTGGAAAAATCGTCCGCGGCGAGCATCGACGCCGCGATCTTGAACAAGGTGGGCAGGGCCTTGGCCTGGTGCTGCTGGGGGAAGGAGTCGATCTTCTTGCGCAAATAATCGACGAACAGATCGCCTTTGTAGATGTCGGTCACGTACCCCACATCGCTGCCCTCATAGCGTTCGCAGAAGATCCGCAGCAGTAAGAGGTCGTTCTCCAAGAACGCCTTTGCTTGCCCTTGCAGCGACCCTTTGATGCTGAAATGCGCTAGATAGGCGCTCAACAGCCGGGCCTTGCTGATGTCGGTCATTTCCGAGCGCAAGTCGTTCACGCGGTGGGTGTGCGCTGCAAACGGTTCGTCGAGCATCGTTGCAAAGCGCTCGTTGAAGAACTCGCTTCGGCACGTGATAACAAGCTTGATCCAATCATATTGGCAAACCGCGCTGCAGAACGCCTTGAGCTCTTCGTTGAACGAGGTCAGGTCGGTCACTTCGTTGATGCCGTCGATCAGGATCACGAACGGCTTTTCGACATCATGCGCGACCTGGTCGAACAGCGTCAGATAATCGTGCAGCTTGGTGCCGTCAGGCGCATAGCGGTTGTGCGCGATAAAGTTGAACAGCCGCGTGCCCGGCGCGAAGCCGTTCAGCTGGCGCGCTGGGATGAACAGGCACGGAATTTCGAAGAGCCGGAGCTGGTTCTCGACCAAGTCGCACACGAAATTGGTTTTTCCCTGACCGGCCATGCTGGTGACGAGGAATATCTTGTTGCGAATGAGCCCGATCAGCGCGCGCGCAACGTTCAAGCGCGATGTCAGCCCGCTGGCGGCACCCTCGAGCTGGAGCCGCGCGATCATCCACCCCGCCGACTCTGAGTTCACCGGTTCGTAGCGGGCCTCGCCGGTCTCGCGATACCACGAAAATGGGCGAACCTTGGCCAGCTCGACGCTGATTGCTTGGTCGACCTGGTCGAGCCACGCGCCGAGTTCGGCGAAGGTGGCCGGCGCGGCGCTGAGGAGGCTGGCATCGAGCTCCGACACCAGCTCGGGCTCGCCGGCAATTTTGAGGCTGGCATTGAGGTGATCATAGGCGAAACGGCGGAGCTTATCCTGGATTTTGCGATAGAAGAACAACGGGTTGGCGAAGAGCCTCATCTGCTCTTTGGTGGAGTGCGTTTCCACGAAGATAGCGGGAATGTATTTCCGCGATGTCTTTTCGACTTCGATCTTCTCTGTCGAGAATGCGAGAAACTTGTCGAGCTGCTCGCGGAACTTCACGTGGCTGTCGCGCTTCGCCCAGCCGGACGCGAGATAATGATCGATTGCCTCGAGCTTGTCGGTCTCGAGATGCCGAATGCGCGCCAGCATATCGTCCCAGTCGATCACGTCCGCAGCCGGATCGAACGGAATCGTGAGAGCCGCAATCGCCCGTTCGAGCGATTTTGCCGTGTACGAGGCCTGCTTTTCCGTCAGCGCGAGAACGTAGAGGTGGTCGAACGCCTTATTCAAACTATGCTCGTGAAACTTCTTGAGCGTTTTCTCGACCTTACTTGTCGTTCCGTTGGTGGTCACCTGAAACGAGACCCTGGTCTTCGCGCAGCCCAGGTCCACGGCCGGGAAATTGGCCTGGATCTTGTTCATGTTTTGAAGATCCGGGCAACCGAACACCAGTTTCAAAACGGGGATCAGGAAATCTTCGGTAACTGAATTGATATCGAAGCGTCCGACGGCGTTGAGCGCCCTGATCTCATGGGCCATGCGCCCCACACATTTGGCAATATTGTTGAGGTGATCGTCTCGGTTCATCGGAAATCCGGCGACATCAGAATTGGGCACGTGAGAATGCCGCGGAAATCGCACTGTCGCTGCTCGATAGGTCGATCCGCAAATGGCATGGAGTGTCCCTCTAAGCGGCTGACTATCGGGCATAATGGAAAGCGGCGCAAGCAACTCGCAATGCATCCTGTAATCTGGATAGCGCTTGCTGGCGTCTTATCTAGGCGCAAGTGGTAGACCTTTTCGACCGAGGCTGATCAACCGCCCCGCCAGCCTCCAACTTTACGCCAACTCGAAAGCTTTGTGACTCGCATGGCTGTGAGCTAGAAATAGCCAATGCGGTTTTCACGGCACTTAGAAATCAGGCAGTTTTTAGCCGAGCTCAAAGAACTTAGAGTCTTGGCATTTCCGCCCGATGACAGCGAACTCGAAAAGTTGGAGCGACAGCGGATTCTTATCCCGCGACTGCGACTCCGTTATCCCGATCCCATCGAGCGACGATGGTATGCGATGGAACGGCAGGGCTACCCCCGCCCGAAGCCGATTGGTCCGAAGGAGCCAAACGGTCCGCGCTGGAAGGCGGCCTGCGCCTTAGAGCGGGCTCGGCAGAAAGACCAAAATTGGGACTGCGATCAGTTGACCGAAAGCAACCCGCTGGACTGCCCTAACAAGGAATGGCGGCAATTCATTCAGATCCCAACCAAGCGAAACTTCGTGCCGTGGAAGGACTTTCGCGTTCGCGTTGACGCAAAGAGCAGCGGGCCGATTTGGCACAACCGCACAGCGGTAACCTACTACAGCACGTGGCAATTGCTACTTTTCCTCGAATGCCACGACATGGGCACGCGATTCTTTGGCAATACAGAGAAATGGGATTGGCGCTCAGGGCAAATCCCAGAATCATGGACCGGCGGCGGAATCCAATTTGAGCCCATTCGCTCACTACGGTCGTATCGAAAATTTGCCAGAGTGCTGGATGCGATCGTTTGGTTTGCCGAAGAGGACGCGAAGAACAATCATTTTGTTCTGACGCGATCAGGATGGCAGGGACGTCGCCAAATTGATGACCAAGAACACGCGGAAATGGAAGCTAGATCGATCGAGCTGGCTAAGCGGTGCCGGGCGCGCTTCAGGATCAGCTATCCAAAGGTCATTGAGGTGATCCGGTTCCTCTGTGGGCGGTGGGGTGACTGGGAACGCATAGGCTATCAAAATCACAAAAAGGCCTATCAGACCTTCATTGGGAAGTCGGTGACTCTTGCGCGCTATCTGAAGGACGTTCCACCTCAGCGCTTGTTCGAGGATGTCGGCCGCGTAACCGGTCATTTCAAGCCAACTTTGCGGGTGATCTTTCAGGATTGGGCAACCGAATGGCGTGAAGATGCCGAACGGCTGATCATCAGCTTTTCGAGACCCGATGCGATCCTGAAGGCTGACTTCACCAAGGAACAGGCGAACGCGTTTCTAGATTTTGTCGAAGGCCACGACCTCTACGAATTCTATTGGCGTTGGCGATCGCTCAACGAACGGGCATTCTCGGGAGACTCTAGGCACTTGGCAGGTCTTAAGAGTGATCTCCAGGGCATGGCATTGAGCGTGGAGCACCTCGTTAAAGCAATGCTGGTCGGCAATGTTCAATTCCCAAAAACCCAGCTTTACGAGAAATTCAAACAGATCTGGCCCACCGTCACTCCAGTCGGAAAACTGCTGAAAACCGAAGAGTACCGAAAAATTTCGCAGTTGCACTCCGCTATCGATCTTGACTGGTTCAACGCGAAGCAAGGAGGTTCCTTGCCGGCACAAATTGCCAGCGACCTCGCTATCTGCCAGGCGATCCGCGGCAACGCTCATCATCAGATCTCGGAACAAAACCAACTTAAGTTGGAGCGGATGAGTCTGATACTGCTACGCGGAGTGATGAACGCATTCTTGGAGGCAAAATCCCGCTGGCCGATAGCGGCGCATATGCAAATCCAATAATCGATTCAAACGGACGTTTCGGTCGCGCATAAGACGCCTATAGTCCTGTTGGCGCTTAAAACTAATGGCCGCTTTTGGATTGCGGATGGTCGACAATGAACGACCGCTTTCAGGCGGAAGATCCCGTTGTTATAGTCGGTGAGAACCGTAGCTCGGAAACAGGTGCAAGTTGACCCAGACTGCAATCATTGCCGCAATCCTGGGCGAGTTGAAGAGCATCATCACTGCCACACCTTTTTCTGAAGTTCGGTCAAATGGTCAGTCGGACCTGCCGCAGTGGATTTCGGCGGGCGAAGACGAGTCACTCGTCATCAATCGCAAGATCAGCGATCTAATCTGGGATTTGGCGAATGCGCTTTATGCAGCACAGCCAACGATGGCCAAGGCCATTTCCCGCAAGGATTGGGCGGGGCTTGTGCAACGAGTTATCGGTCCTCTGCTAGCCAAGTCAGACTTAGACGTTCCATACGAGACCAGTGCAGACACTATTCTCATCAAACTTCGGCACGAGCTGGCGACTAAGGATTGGAACTATAAAAAGCGTATATTTCTCTTTGGATGCTCCTTCATTGAACACCATGATATCCCGCCATTTTCAATCGGGCCGGTAACGGTCTGGAAGCGCGACAAGTGGCTCGATGGCGCTCTGGCAAATGGCCGGATTTCTAGGATTTCCCATCGAAGACTGCTCGCCCGCTGGGAAGGAAAATCGATGAAGCGACGCAAGCCGTCACAGGATAGCGCAAATGAGCACGCAGTCGCTGATGCCGTTGGCGGCGCGCCATACGTCTGCACCGTTGAGACGGACGGAATATTTGGCGAAGTCGCCAAAGAAAAGGCAGTCATGGCCGCCCGTTTTGCACAAATCGGTGTCGCGCTCATGTGGGCAAGTCCGACCAAGGCAATAGCCGAACTCAATCTAGTGTTCGATGGCCTGCCCTATCGCCAGACTTACGCCTTCGTCCAAGACAGGCCGGAAATCCTGAGCGGGAGCAAATGGACCCATTCGCTTCACGGTATTTCACTGTTTGGCGGCCTGTGGGAACCCTTGATTCAGCAACGGTCAGACTGGTGGAAAACCCTCGCCGAAGCCATTGTCTTTTGGTTGAGCCCTGATGGCAAAGTGCCGCGCCCCAAACTCATGAATCAGCTCGTACAGGCCCTGACCTGGTTTCATGAAGCCTGCCGCGAACCGATGCCCATGATCGCTACCACAAAGTTCATGGCGGCGCTGGATGCCCTGACGTGCGGCGGCAAAGGGCGTGGGATCAAGGCCCTGATCGCGTCCCGCTGGGGTGTGGCGGAGAACGACCCTATTCGCGCGAACGGACCCAGCTTTTCGAGCGTGATTGACGAATTGTATTCTCAAGGGCGAAGTCGACTCATTCACGGCAACAGTGATCGTATCGGCCACGATTGGCAGGACCAGAGGGGCCTCGCCGAAAGCCTCGCGCGGATTACACTGATCCTTTGCCTGCATTGGGCCGCGGATCATCCAAATTTGGATGATCCCAAATTACTGACCAAGCCCTAGATTGAATACTTTTCCTGACATTGCCTTCGAATGTGCCGCTTGCAACAGGCTGATTCCTGCTGGTCACCTACTGCAGCAGCCACCTAAACCTACGACCGCTTTGTTCGGCACAGCAACCTCGGACTGCACGAGATCGAGCAGGGCACTCAAGAGCCAAGACCGTCCACTCCTCCCTGAGGCCAGAAGCACATTTATTCAAGTGGAGATGTCAGTGTAGCTCGCCGAGTTCGTCAGCACTTATAGCGCAAGGTGCTTTCGATGCCTGTCGATCGCTGCGACGACCTCTCCCGAAAAAGGCAGGTGCGCTTTTTCATGCTCCCAAACCGCGTCAAATTGCTCGACGGTCTCCCTTGCCGTTGAGACGACAAGGTGTGAGGCAATCGCGCCTTGTCCGCGATCGTCTCCAGTT
Source organism: Sphingomonadales bacterium (assembly GCA_016714795.1). Taxonomy (GTDB): domain Bacteria; phylum Pseudomonadota; class Alphaproteobacteria; order Sphingomonadales; family Sphingomonadaceae; genus Aquisediminimonas. Next base: position 33,017 of record JADKCA010000001.1, read on the forward strand.
CGCGGTAAGTGAATGACCCCACTCCCGCGAACGATGGAATTTGAGAGCGGAATCATCCTCGGGAATATAGGGAACCGTCGACAGGAGATCGTAGGCTGGGGCGAGGATAGGCCGACGCTGGTCGGGATAGATCAGTGACCAGTTCTTCAGGTGCATGTCGCCATTGCCGATTAGTACGGAGTAGGTGAGGCGTCGGACGAACTCGACGGCGCTTGCCTCGTCGGCCTCGACCGCGAGCACCGACAGAATCTGGCGATAGCTTGCATTCTCATACTTGTCGTCGGCATACACGCCATAGACTTGGGCAAAATCTTCGACGTGGACGGCACCTGCCTCGGTTCGATCGAAGCGTCGTATGGCGTAGGCCGACGCTCCGTATCGGGTGATCCCGTCGGGTAATCCTTCAATCGTATCCAGCGGCACAAGATCGATTTCAGGGACATCGATTCCGAGCCTGGAGGCCAGGCTCATGGCGGCGAACTCGTTTTCCGGAACGTCGGGGTGACGTGCGGACGGGAGCTTTACGATCCAGTCGCCGCCTGCGCCGCTGACCGGAATGGTGAGACCGCCATTCTTGCCTCGGTTCTTCAAGGCCGAAAATTTGAGCTGAATGCCTGCAAGGGAAAAGCGCAAGGCGTGCCGGGCTTGCCCTGCTGTTCCTTCATTTTCGGGATCCTCGGGCGGCCCGTCGTGTGCATCAAGAGGAACGGCCTTGATGGCTCCTGGCAAGTCCCCGCCGAGCTGGGCGAGCAGCGGGTATTCGCGAACGGCCCTGACCCCGGCTCGCCGTGCCAGATAGTCTCGCAGCGTGCCTTCGGGCAGGAGGTTGGAGAAGAATGGCTCGATCTTGGTCTGGTAGGCGCGCGGCGTGTTGAGAATGCCGCCATAAGGGTCGCGATAGGCAAGCGAGAGCGTCGCACGATCCTCATCTGCGAGGTAGGCCTCGTCAAACGTGAATATGCTGCGATCTCCGGCGAGACGCGCGAGGGTCCCGATGCGGCGGTCATGCAGGAGTATGTCGAGGGCTGCTGCGTCTATCATTCGTCCTCATCCTCAAGCCTATAGGCAGGGAGCTGACGTCCTGTTTCGATGAGCGGGGCGTGCACCTGACTGTTGCGGAAGTGCTTGAGCGATGAAATCGCCTCCTCAAGCAGCCTAGCCACCTTGGCGGCATCTTCCTGTGCACCGAGGAGGGATTTTAGGCGCTTTGCAGGGCGCAAGGCTTCGTCCAGAGCCTTCAGTTGAGCGGCGTCGAATGACAGCTTGGGAATGTTCCTGATCGCGTTCTGGAAGCCCTCGATCTGCGAAAGATCGGGAAAGCTTTCTTTGATGCGCTCGGCTAGCTGCGCCTGCTCATTGAGCAGGTTCAGGGCGCGACTGGTTTCGACAGTCGTGCCGTGGGCACGAACAACTCCTTCTACAGCGGCGAGCGCCTTGCGGGGCACAAGCTTGACCTCAAGGTCCAGCGCGCGCGCGATTTCGATGAGGCTGGAAAGCTGGAGATCGACGGCACCCTTCTCTATCTTGGAGATATGGCTTTGAGGCAGGCCGACGCGCTGCCCCAGTTCCTTCTGGGTCAGCGCTTTTGCCTGCCGCGCCGCACGAATGGCGCTGGCTATTTCGTCAATTCCTGCGCTCATGTATCTGCTCTGGCATATTTTGTGTTGATAATATATGCGTGTGCATATCCGATTGCAGGCGGCCTTTCAAGGAAATACGCTATTGCATATCTTTAGAAAATTAGATATGCAATTGCATATATATGGTGGCGTGCTTAGGCCACTTCTGCTCTTTGATCTGAGCAGGCGTCATTGATCGGGACACGACTGGATTTGGCACATGCCTGCCCGGCCAGCATCGCACACCTTGCTTATCCGTTCCGCAAATGCCGCCTGCCTCTCCTCCAAAGCGCGGATTGCCGTGGTGCCGATCTGGAGCGAGCCAATTCTCGGCTGCCGCCTGTCCATCAAAAGCTTGCATCGATCCTCAAGCGTGGCCAACCTAAACTTCTCAGGGCGTTGTCGATTCAAAAATGGGGTGATTTGAATGCTATCGGGCAGCGGCGAAAAATTGTTGAACCCTGAGCTCGCCGTATCAGATCTCGATTCGTTTCCGGATGAAGAAATCGATTTTTCTATCGATGCAGCTGGGATGCTTGCTGATGCACAAGTGATCGACGACTTGCAGATATTTCCTAGCGTATTTGATTCAGGCGCAGGAAAGGCATCAATTGTCGGCGGCTATCTGGATGAAGATGCTGAGGCTCTTACTGTATTCAATCTGATTGCGGCTGAACCAAACGCACGACTGACGCTTGCGCAGGTCCGGAATGTTGCCGATCAGTCGGTCAGACTTTACCGCCAAGCCAGCCGTGTTTCTCAGATCCCGAGTATTCCGCCAGAGCTTCAGGAGTTCAGTCGGCAGATTGATGCTGCTCACGAGCATATTTCTTTGATCCGACTGGTGCTCGTGACGCGTGGTGTTGCACCGGCCAAGAGTCTCGAAGACTATGTGATTGAGGGAACAAAGGTTCGAGTCGAAATATTTGACAGCATCCGGTTAGACCGCGCTGCGGGATCATCGGTGTCTCGAGAGGATATCGAAGTAAATTTCGAAGAACTGACCGGATCGCCACTGAGCTGCTTAGCCGTACGCGAACGGGACGGTTCCGATTTCGACACATATCTAGCCGCTATCCCCGGCAATGCGCTTTGCTCCATGTATGCTGAATTCAATACCCGACTTCTCGAACTGAACGTTCGCGCATTTCTCGGTGTCCGCGGCAAGAAGACTGCAAATGCCGGTTTGAGGGAAACGCTCCTAAGGGAGCCCGGACACTTTCTGGCATACAACAATGGCATCGTTGCCACGGTGGACGCTCTGGAGCTGACACCTGACCGGCTCGGAATCAAATCAATGAGAGGGCTGCAGATCGTCAATGGCGGCCAGACCACCGCATCATTGCATCGAGCCAAGGTCAAAGACGGGGCCAACCTCGATGATGTGCTTGTACCAGCAAAGATAATTCATGTGCGGTCTGGGGGTGAAATGCTCGACCAGATGGTCGCTCGTATATCGAAATCAGCGAACACCCAGAACACGGTGCAACCGGCCGACTTTTCCGCAAACGACCCCTTTCATCGTGAAGTGGAGAATTTGGCAAATAACACTTGGTCACCAGATGGCCGTGCTCGCTGGTTCTACGAACGTGCCCGCGGAACCTACGGCGTGGCGGAAGGCATGGCCGAGGCGAAGGCTGAGACTCGTCGATCCTTCAAGGCTGAAACGCCGAAGGAGCGCCGCTTCGACAAGACCCAGCTGGCCCGGTATCTCAACGCTTGGGAGGGCAGGCCATTCGAAGTTGCTGCTGGAGCACAGAAGAATTTCCAGTTCTTCATGCAAAGGCTGAAACAGACGCCAGTGCAGATCGATGAGGCCTGGTATGAGCGCCTCATTGCGTTAGCGATTCTCTACCGGACGACAGAACGGATCGTGCGAGAGGAAGCGTTTCCAGCGTACCGGGCCATCATTACGGTCTACACTGTCGCATCACTGGGGCAGTTGACCGCCGGCAGGATCGATTTTCCAAAGGTATGGCGTGAGCAGTCGATTTCGGCTGAGCTCCAAGCCTTGATCCGGGCATGGTCACACCGCCTAGACGAACTGCTTCGCTCGTCAGCAGGCGCTCGAATGCCGACTGAATGGGCGAAGAAGGAGGAATGCTGGAGCTCAATCCGCAACGATATTCCGCACGCCCAAAATCCCTTGCCGCCGGAGATTGCCAGTGGAGTGGTCGGTGCATCCAGTGGAGGCTCGGCGGCACCTGCGGGGCAAGCCTTGAGTCCAGGGGACCTCGAATTGGTGCGACGTGTAATGCAACTGACCGCAGAGCAGATACTCAAGGTCGGAGAGAAGGGCCGTCAGTCGGGCCTGCTCCACTGGAAAGTCGCAGCGATTTGTCAGACTGTTGCATCGTATGCTGCGGGCTCGTGGCAACGGAGACCTTCCGTTAAGCAGAGCCGGATAGTGATCGATGCAATGGACAAGCTGATTGGAGCCGGAGAGGCAATTGACGAATAGCCAGGTCACCGACCAACCTCTCGAAACGGCTTTGTCGCAATGGGTGATCTCCGATCAGTCTGGAGAAGCGCTGGAACCGACGCGGCTCATGACGACGCTGATGAAGGTGGCGGATGATAAGGACACTGGGGGGGCCTGCCTGATCCTTCCCGTCTCTGATGGCGTTGATCAGCTGGCTGCGATCACAACCGCAATCGCTCATATGAGAGCTGATTGCGACACAATGGCGCATTCCCATGAACAACGGACATTCGTGGCCGGGCAACGCGTGAAGACCCTGCCGGACGGACTAGTCTACGAGGTCGCAGGGAAGGTTTCGGAGAAGACTGGCGGCTACGAGGTTGAAGGCTACTGGTTACAGCGACTGGATCGCCGCAAAGGACAGGATGGTGGCCGTTTTCTGATCAGAAAAACCGATCTCCAAAGGTTTGAGGCGACAAATCGCAAGAGACCGATCGGGCGAGAAAAGCAAACATGGTCACCCCTTGCGCCTACTCCCTTGGACGCATTGGCGGGTACGACGACCTTCGGCAATCTCTCTCTGCTGCGAAATCGTGTCATCATCTTGGGCACCAAATCCGAAGCCGAGGAAGGCCTTCGTTCGCTCAAGCTCTGGCGACCGGATCTGCTGAGCGAGCATTCTTGGCCTGATCTCTCCGAATGGGTCGCTTGGGGCGGCTTGGACGAAGATGGCCGCGCGTTTGTGGAATCGGTCGGCAACGCAGTTGGCGAGCCCCTCGTCGCAGCAACCCGAGATTTTCAAGCTGCGCGTAAAGCCGGAGAAAAAGCGGAGCCCGGCAGCCTACTTTTCGTGACGCGATCCATCGATGCATGCTTGCGCAATATCGAGAGCGTGTCGCGTTTGGCTGAAAGGCAACGCTTCGTGCTTGTCGCAACTGGCCGTGACCGAGAAAAGGTCGCTCCGTTCCAGAAGGAGGGGTGGCTTGTCTGGGAACTGAGCCCGGCCGAGCTGCTCGACGCCAAGTTGGATCGCAAGCCGCAACTTGCGGCGCTTCGGATCAACATGGATGCAGCCATTGCAGAGCAATCGCTCTCAACAGATTTGCACCAAGTCCGCGATCCCAATCTTGCGGAATGCAAAGCTGCTTTGGCCGCATTGGGGGAGTGCGCCTCTAAAACCGAAGTAGATGAAGTCCTCGACGACAGGGTCGAAGATATCATGGCGGAGTTGTGGGAGACGTTCCTAGTTTTCTGCTCTTGGTTGCGATTCCCGACGCAGGCCGATCTCGACGCGCAATCGGAGCATCTTGCCCAGTTGAAGTTAACGAACGCGATGCTCAAACCGGTGATGCCTCGAAACGCGTGGGAGCCTACGCGATTGGCCATTCAGGGATTGCGCGCATTCCTTGAGAGCGGAGCCCCCCGGGGAGATACACCAAAAGGGCTCGCCCTTTTCGATGTCGTGGCAACGGAGAAACCGGACCGGCTCATTGTCGGGAGTTCGAAGGACGTCATGGCGCTCAAAGAGTGGGCCGCTGAACTGCTTCCTGACGCCAAGATTGAAGTCGCCGGCGCAGGTGAGATAGTTCCTGCCCAAACCGCAGTGGCCTTGTCACTCATGAGCAGGCGATCATTCGAGAAGTTGGTCGATCCAGCGCCTGCCTCCCGCATTTGCTTCGTCGGCTATGATTTCGAATGTGATATCTATCGGTCAAGGCTTCGGTGGCGGACGAAACGGCGAAAGGCGCTTCGACCCGACCGGGAGTTCCAGGAGCGTGTGATTGGCACTGTCGATCTAGCAGAATTGGAAAGGCCGGCCTCGAATACGGAGCCGCTTGAAACTATCACTGGCACGGAGCGCTTTGAGCAAGGCAGGCGCCCACCCAAGTTAAACGCTCCTGTTTCTCAGGGGCCGAACGAGCACTCTCGGGAGGGCCGCCTTTGTGTATTTGAAGGCTGTTCGTGGGCGGCCTTTACCACCGGTCACGGACTCTCCGCGGTCTCGGGCTCAGGTGGAAAGACCATCGAAAGAAAGACCGTCGATGACCTCGCGGTCGGTGACCGTCTCATCATTCGCGAAGCGGGACAGAAGGATGTCATCCGCCTCCTGGCCGAGGACAGGATCGGCGTCACCGAATACGATCAGCTTTGGCAAAAATCCAGAAGGTGGCGACAGGCTCTCCTGAGGATTTCCGACAAGCCAGCAGATCTGTGGCAGAAGCTCTCTTGGGGAGGTCTCCATCGTGACCGTCTGACAATTCGGGGGTGGTTGCTTGATGATGCCACCATCGGCCCCCGAAACAGGGATGATCTAACCATCATCGCCGAGCTAGCTGATGATGAGCCCGATGCTCCAATCTGGGCGGAATGTTGGGAAGCAATCAACAAATTGAGAGGTCTACACATGCAGGCTGGCATGAGATTGGGACGGCTTCTCGATGAAGAGTGCCAAGGGTTACTGGACGAAGCAATCGACAAGGAAACCGCTATCGAGCTTTCTCTCGGTCTCGTCTGGTTGGTTCAGGTGCGAGAAATCCATCAAATTGCCGACTGGCCATCCAGCATGGTCAACCATTTGAGCTGGGGCAATGACGCATGGCAAAATCGCATGAAGAGCGCTCTGAACGATGTGGGAGTCTGAATCTTGGCAACAATGATACCGCCAAGACTTGGCGCCGACGCGCCGGATTCTGAACGCGCCGTCTTTCAGAGATTGTCAAAGGCGCCCGGTGGCGAGGATTGGATTGTCTTTCACTCGGTCGGCTTGTCCAGCGTTTACACTGGTCACTTCGGCGAACTCGACTTCGTCGTCTTGATTCCAGATCGAGGCATTGTGTGCCTGGAGGTGAAAGGCGGAGCTATCAGCCAACGGAATGGCATATGGACGACACGCGATCGAAATGGGCGAACTCACGACCTTGACCCGCCGCCTTATCGCCAGGTCCAGAACGCAATGTTCAAACTTTCTCGCGCAATCTCAAAGAAGTTCGGCGCCAATAGTCGAGAAGCGTCCGTGCCGTTTGGTTGGATGATGGTTTTCCCCGATTCCCCAGCTCCGCCTGTCAGCCCCGAATTCGTGCGCGCAGATGTCATCGATCGAGATGATTTGATGGGCCGGATCGCAGACCGGATTTCCAACTGTCCGACACTAGAGCAATCGCGAAACAAGCTGGATGGCGGAACGGCAACTCCACATGTCCTTGATCGGATCAGGAGTTACATCAGGCCCGATTTCGATCGCGTTCTGGCTCCTGGGGCTGCTCTGCATCCAGTCGAGGCTGCACTTCGCGCTCTTACCGAAGAGCAGTATGCCTTCCTCGACAGCGTCCAGTACAACCCCCGCTGCATTGTGCTTGGGCCGGCCGGTTGCGGAAAGACAACCCTGGCACTCGAGCAAGCAAGGCGTATGGCCGAGGGCGGCAAGCGTGTGCTGCTGGTGTGCTTCAACCGGCTGCTCGGAAAATGGCTGACCGGGGTTGCTGCAGAGATATCGGAGAACATCGTCGCCATCCCTCCATCGGCTCCTGTCGGATCGGATTGCCCAAAGCTCCCTTGCAGCCGACTTCAAGGCCTCGTCGAACCACAAGGATGTCTACGACGAGATCTTCCCGCTGTACGGTCTTCAGGCGATCGAAGAAACTGGTGAGCGTTTCGACGTCGTTCTGATCGACGAAGCGCAGGATTTCGACCCTGATGTCATTTCAACCCTGGTGAGGGCATGGACCGGCGACAGTCCCGAAGCTTCGATTGTTTTCTTCGGCGATTTCAGCCGTCAGGCAATCTACGGGAAAAGTCAGGATGCGCTGCGGAAGTTGCAGGATCGGCTCGGCAGCGCAGGGATAATCTCTCTGACCCGGAACTGCCGCAATACCAGAAGGATCGCGCTTCAGACTTCATACCTGTCTAGGTTCGATGGATATCGAAACCTGGATGGACAACCAGATGGAGATGCTGTCGATGTGCGCTTCTATCGCAGTGAGCAAGACGAGGTTTCCAAGTTCGCTCAGGTCATGAGCGAACTCCAGCGCGACGGCATACCGGCCAAGGATATCGTGATCTTGGGCAAGCGGCGGTTGGAGAATTGGATTGCGGCAAAGCAGGCCGATTTGCCATGGGCAATTGTCGAGGCAAGCAATGCAAATGGCTCATCAGTGCCATACTCAACGATCCATGCATTCAAGGGGCTCGAGGCTCCAGTCATCATTCTGGTCCATGTGGACGCTCTGGACGGTGATGAGGAATCGTTGCTGTACGTTGGGATGTCGAGAGCAAGGGCACGACTATACATGTTGATCGATGAAGGGTGCCGGAGAGCTCATGACCAGAAAGTGGCTGCCGGGATGGCGAAGGCTCTGTCGGCATGAGCGCGGCACTGCTTCCGATCCCGTCCAACCTCGAATCTGCCGTTGAAGTCAGGGATTTCATCGTTGCCAGTCTTCGCAGGAAACTCATTGGCCCGGACCCTGGCTACCCGGCGGTCCAGTGGAGTTCCGACGCATCACTGAATGGTCAGGAGATTCTGCGCCCACAAGATCCGCCGAGGTATCGATATGCAGCAGGAATCCTCTTCCCGAATGGCGTGACATATTCTGGAGCAATGGCTGCCCCCGAGCTGCCGGAAACGGAAGGGGTCAGTGCGAATGATGGAGACCCGGCAGGTCCTCCGGAACGTGAGGTGCCCAACGAGGCTTCTGCGGATGACGAGGAGGAGGTCGAGCAATCGTTCACCTTCCTTCCGTCTTCAATGGGCATCAGCTTCCTGATTGCCGCGGGAACGGGTGTGCGTGTCACCTTGAAATGGGCCACATATGATGAACGGAATTTGCCGGGATACGGAGCCGGACAGCCGCAAGCCGACAGCAAGTTGTGGTTCCGAAAGCCGCATCTGGAATGCATCCAGTTGTCGGACGACGACCTCAAACCGGGTAGCCATCCCGAGCGCGAAGTATTTCGAAATGACCATGGCGCAATTCTGAACCTCCACTGGATTTCACGAAGCTGGGGGCAGAGCGGCGAGCGGCTTGTCACGCTGACCATGCTGCATCGTGGTGCCCATGAGGTCAGCAATCAGGCGTGCCTCTACCAATGCTCATTCAACGTCGAGTGTGAAGCCGACGCTGCCATCCTGCCGTATCCGGAACGTGTCGAGAGCAACGCCGACGAGGAGGAGCTTTCGCTTCGCCTGCTATACCGCCACAAGCCAGTCTTTTGCAGTGGGGCATGGTTGCTGCCGACTGGACTACGGACAGCGGGCCACGCTCTTCTTGCGAGGTCAGTCAGATCCGGAAACAATGCCAGCTTTCGAGCAGGCACCAATTGCAACCATTGATATTATACCGACGTCGATCTTCTGATGCTCGCATGTCTCGCATGTCGAGAGGGACCTTCAGGTCTGCAACTCCCTTGCGGACGCTTACGAAAACTGGATCAAGGGCAAGTCTGCTGAGCTGGAATCCGACACGACGCTCTCCCCGAAATTGCGGGATCGTGGCCGGGTCCACCTCGCAAATTGCAGGGAATGTCTCGCTCGAATGAGAGCGGGAATCGGCCTTCTCGGAATCGATCGAGACGTGTTCGAAGCATTCTCGGAAATGAACCATGCGATGGTCGCACAGCGGGCTCATTACGAACTTGCCTCCGTAGCCGAGAAGCGCCGGACTTGGCGAAAGGAGGGCGCCGAATACATTCCTGAGCGGCCGTATGTTGCGCCGGAATATCCCGAGAGGACCTCATGGAGGCCTTTCCAGCTCGCTTTCGTCCTGATGAATCTCGTCTCATTTGCCGACCCTCACAGCGAAGAGCGCGACATCGCGGACATTATCTGGTTCCCGACCGGTGGCGGCAAGACTGAAGCATACCTAGGGCTTGCAGCCTTCGGGATACTGCATCGCCGTCTGACCGATCCTGAGAACTCAGGCACATCCGTGCTGATGCGGTATACGCTGAGATTGCTCACAACTCAGCAATTCCAGCGAGCTGCTTCGCTGATATGCGCGCTGGAACTTCTTCGGCGTCAGTCACCCGAGAAATATGGGACGGATCCGATTACGATCGGCCTATGGCTGGGCGGTTCGGTAACGCCCAACAAGAACGACAAGGCCATTAAGGAACTGGCGGATCTCGAAGGTGGCGGTGACGATAACAAGTTCATCGTGCTTTCCTGCCCCTGGTGCGGCGTGGATATGGGGCCGGTCGATATCGAAGGCCGCCGTCGAATTTTCGGGTATGAACGTGAGGCACGCCCCCCACAGGTGCGGTTCCGGTGTTCCGATCCAGGTTGTGATTTCCACGGCCCAGCTGGTCTTCCACTCGAAGTGGTTGACGAGCGGATCTATGCGAACCCTCCAACGCTGTTGATTGGCACTGTCGACAAGTTCGCAATGATGCCCTGGCAACCGGAGGCTCGGCACCTTTTCGGGATCGATGCAGGCAAGAATATCGATCCGCCGGATCTCATCATTCAGGACGAACTCCACCTCATCTCCGGGCCGTTGGGCTCCATGGTCGGGCATTACGAGACCGTGATCGATGAGCTTTGCGTTCGGGAAAAATCGGGCAAGCGTGTCGGAGCAAAGATTGTAGCATCGACGGCGACGATCTCGCGAGCCGAAGAACAGGTTGAATCCCTGTATGACCGCAATTCCATGCTTTTCCCGCCTCAAGGTCTGAGGGCAGGTGATTCATTTTTCGCTATCGAGCGTACGGACATTCCCGGCCGACTTTACGTCGGTGTACTCGCGAGCGCGCTTCCGTCTCATATCACAGCCCAAGTGTGGACACTGTCGTCGCTGCTGCAATCTCCCGCCTTCTTGAAACCTCCATTTTCGACGACAGATGCAGCCTATCGCGATCCCTATTGGACAGTGATGGCGTACTTCAATTCGCTTCGGGAACTTGGGCGCGCTGCCACCTTGATCCGAGCCGACATTCCCGAACATCTGAACGCCGAATGGTTCCGCATGGGCCTCATGAAGGACCTCCTGCCCGAAGGTGCGATGGATCTGCGGCGCTTCATCAATCGGGATGAGGAGCTCACAAGCCGATTGCGGAGCGGTGAAATCCCGGGAACACTTCAGAAGCTGTTCACTTCGTTGCCGTCCTCCGAAACTGTCGATCTCTGCCTCGCGACCAACATGATCCAAGTTGGACTCGATGTGCCGAGGCTCAGCCTGATGCTTATCGTAGGCCAGCCCAAGACCGCTTCAGAGTACATCCAGGCCTCGAGCCGTGTAGGTCGTGATCGCGACAAGCCCGGGCTCGTGGTGACCAACTTCAACCCCTTCAAGCCGCGAGATCGTTCGCATTTCGAGAGCTTTCGGGCATTCCATGAAAATGCATATCGGCATGTTGAGCCGACCAGCGTGACTCCATTTGCCGTGCCGGTCGTCGATAGAGCCATACATGCGTTGGCTGTCGTCTTGGCCCGCTACAAGGATGCAACACTGCTCAATTCACCGGCCGCCGGCATTTCCGGTCGGACCCGTCAGTTGATCGTCGATGTGATTTTGCGAAGAACGAGGAACGCAACAGATTTGGAGAAGGACGTTGCGATGAAGCGCCTGAAGGCGTTTCTGGATCGCTGGGACGAATGGCGCCCCCAATCATACGGTGAATTCGGCTCTGATGACCCCAACGAACCGCTACTCTGGCCGGCCGGGCGCCCGATCCCACATGAAGGTTGGAATTCAATGAAGCCAACGCTTTCGTCCATGCGGAGCGTGGATGGTGAGGGCGAGGCGTTTCTGCTGAGAACGTATCCGGGAGCAGAGGAAGAATGAAGCGCCCAGGTAAGACGCGGCGCGGTGGTGGCGTGATCATCCGCAATCGACCCATCCGGCGGAGCCAGCTGATTTCCCCGTTCGGCGTGGGAGCAATCACCGATTTCAGAAACGACGAAGCATTGATGTGCGCCGGCATAGACAGCTGGTTCCAAGGAGAACCTCCAGCTGAGCTCCGCATATCCGAAGAGCGGCTGCAAGTGTCGCTTGGGTGCGAATATTTCGTTCTACCGCCAGAGTATGCCGACAGCGTCGAGGGCACGAAACGTCGTGTGCCCTACGTTCGTTTCCCCGGTTGGCACTATTGTCCTCGCTGTTACCGCATGGACAGAACAACGCCATTTGGTGATCAGCCTTTTTGCCAGAACGAGGGCTGCGGCAAGGGCAAGGGGCGTCGGATGATTCCGATCAGAATCGTCTCCGTATGCGAACAAGGTCATATCGAAGAATTCCCTTTTTCCCAATGGATTGGGTGCGATTGTGGCGCACGGGCGCAGCTTTACTTCAAGTCGGGGCGAAGCTCCGCCAGCATCCAGGGGACCAAGGTCGAATGCAAAGCGTGTGGGAAGGCTAATTCACTGGCCGCAGCTTTCCAGCCACAAGCCGTCGCCAACAAGGGTGCTATCTGCAACGGGGCGCGGCCGTGGTTGGGTGACGCAAAAGGTGACGGTAGTTGCCATCATCCGCTCCACACTCTGCTCAGAGGCGCATCCAACATTTACTTCCCTGCGGTTGAAAGCGCGATTTACGTCCCGAGAGGCCAGCGTGAATTCGATCCAAGGATACAAAAGCTGGTTGATGACCCCTCAAGTTGGACCGCGCTGACCGCGCAAGTGGTCGATGGGCAGATTCCAGAGGGTGCATTCAACTTCGTGGCGCCCATGTTCAGAGTGGATGCTTCAGAGCTTCTAGAGGCCGTTCGCGAAAAGCTGGACGAAAAGAAGCACGCCAAACAAGTCTCCGGAACGCAGGAGAGTTTGCGGCGTGAGGAGTTCGAGGCCCTGCGGAAAGGTAGCAACCGTGATGGTAGCGATCTGCTCTGCGAAATCGTCGATGGAAGCCAATTCGACCGATTGAGCGAGTTTGTCCGGCGGGTTGGTCTGGTTCGAAAGCTTCGTGAGACCCGTGTGATGACAGGTTTTACCCGCATCAATCCGCCTTCAGGAAAGGGTGATGATCTCCAGGCGATGCAGAGGATTGGCAAACCTCGCTGGCTCCCGGCCATCGTCGTGCGCGGTGAAGGAATATTCCTCGAGTTCAAGGCTGAGAGTTTTGCCAACCCGTCGACCGACTTGGCAGAGCGTGTTGCATTGCTATCGAGCAATCTCGAAAAGCAGAGAGCGCAGCGCGGCCAGGATCCCAGACCTATCGATGCAGGCTTTCTGACGATTCACGCTCTTGCCCACGCGTTGATAAGAGAGCTGACCTTCCTCTGTGGTTATGGCTCATCTGCACTTCGCGAGCGAATCTACCACGGCAAGGATTCCGAAGGCAAAAGCATGCTCGGCCTCTTGATCTATACTGCTTCGGGAGATTCGGAAGGAACGCTGGGAGGCCTTGTAAGCCAAGGCGAGCCCGACAAACTTGAGGCATTGTTCAGCTCGGCAATGCGACGTTCGGGTTGGTGTTCGAACGATCCTGTCTGCATCGAGAGTCCGGCACGAGGACCGAATTCGCTGAACATGGCTGCCTGTCACGGATGCATGCTCTTGCCCGAGACCAGCTGTGAAGAAGGCAACCGCCTGCTGGACCGAGCCCTGCTTATCGGAACTCCATCAAGGCCAGATGGCGGGTTCTTTTCGAAGCTCGCACTTGGCTGAACTTTCCAGAGCTGGACACGGAACCGATCCGCAAACTTGCCAGACTTCCAGTTGTCGTGGCGCGGCGCGAGGGCGTCGGGAAATTCACTTGCTTTGGGGGAGCGTTCGAATACCTCGGCAAACGCAGCGGCAAAGGCATAACGCGCAAGGTCCTCCCGCATGTGACCACGAGTTTCATGGTTCGGCAATGTGGTCAATTTAGGGTCGCTCAGCCAGGTCGCAAGAACATTGTTCCGGGGGGCAGTGAGTTCAGTACTCTTGCGTCCCGGAAGCCGCTTTTTTGTGCCAATCTCTTCGGCTGCGGCTTTGAGTGCTGAAGCCACAATCGGCATCTCACTACGGTCACAAGCCTCCGCTGCAACGAGCATCGCTTCAGTGGCCGCTCGACGCCACTGTTCCGGCGTATCGATCTCGCGACTGAGGCCACTGCGAAGTTGCGGCATGCCTTCAAGTACGCCTTCGACGGTGCTTTCAGCCTGCGAAACGTGGAGCAGTCCAGCCTTGCCTTTTTCACTAAGAGCACAAGCGAGATCGCGCCGGATTCCCACGATAATCACACGATGCCGAGCCTGCGGGATTCCAAACCGCTCGCATCGAACGATGTAGCTGCTCGCCTCGCCTTCAACGGGTCGCACGACGGGAATCAGGTAATAACTGCCGGGCGATCCGCCAGCGGCCCGCAAGTCTGCAAGGACCTGGTTGAAGATCGCCTTCTGCCCGACTTTCGCAGAGAGGATACCCTTGACGTTCTCCATCACGAATGCGGCAGGCTGCAGTTTTCCGATTATCCTGATGTATTCCTGATAGAGGAAGTGGCGGTTGTCTTTTTCGGGGTCATAGCCCTCGATTCCTTTGTTCCTCGCGCGCCCGACGAGCGAATAGGCCTGACACGGGGGGCCTCCAATCAGGATCGTGGGTTCGTCACTCTCGCGTAATTTCTCGAGGACAGGATCCAGTTCGCGCTGAGCTTGTACCGAGCCGAGTTCGAGCAGTCTTGTCTCTGCAACGGCTGCACCCCATTCTTGACGGTACTTACTGGTGAGGACCGTGTGACTGATCTTGCCGGCTACGTAGTCATAATATTCCGCCGGTGGGGCTGCGAACTGACGAAAGAAACTTCTCAAGCGAAGAGTTCGGTGGGCTGACGCTTCCTTTTCGACCGACAAAGCGATTTCAAAGATACGTTGACCGTCCTGGCTCCGGACAGAGGAAAAGCCTTCGGCAAGTCCGCCCGGCCCTGCAAACAGATCCACAACCTTGAACTTGGCAACCATACGTTCGACATTCCCCAACGAATGGCACTGATACCAGGACATCCAGATATGGCAACGTGATGGCTGACATCGTTGATCCTTTTACGCGATCACGGATGATGGCAAGCATCAAGGGCTCCAACACCGGGCCGGAGATCGCCTTGCGCAAGGCGTTGCATGCGCTCGGCTTGCGATACAGGCTTCATGATCGAAAATTGCCTGGCCGACCGGATATTGTCCTGCCTCGCTGGAAGGCCGTGGTCTTCGTCCATGGCTGCTTCTGGCACCGACATGAGGGTTGCAGGTACGCAACCGTTCCAGCAACGCGCCCGCAATTCTGGAATGAAAAGTTTACGGCGAATGTTTCGCGAGATCAACGCAATCTCGACGGCCTCGCTGCGGCAGGATGGCGCACGCGCGTAGTGTGGGAATGTGATCTCAAGACCCTTGGACCTTCGACAGTCGCGAACGACGTGATGCGTTGGCTTCAGTCCGAAATGTAGCGCGACTTATTTCGCTTTTCCTGCTCGTTGCCTCACCTTCCTCTTCGCCGCTTGGCGCTGCATCTGCAGCAACTCGTCCATGCTTCGCGCTACCGGTTCAGGGAACAACGCTTCGATCCCGTCCTCACATCGGAGCGCATATGTTGCCCGGATCAGATCATCTATCGAAGCGCTGCCGTCGGTCTCCATGCGCCGCCAAGTGCGGTAAGCAACGCCAGCTCTCTCGGCGGCGACCTGCTGCGTGAAGTTCAATGCAATGCGGCGCATCTTGATGCGTTGCGCCAAAGCATCGCGCTGTTCAACGATGGTCAGAATCATTTGTCCATATATGGACAGCTAATAGCGATTTCGCAATCCAATTGGCCAAATTGGGCCGATTAGTAATCGGACTAGATCAGCTGGGCTTTGAGGGGCAGAGCCACTTTGATTGACGTCGGAGAAGAAAGACCCGCCCAGTGTGCATGTCATAGTCGACAGAGGCCGGGCGGGTTTGATGCGTTGTAGTTAGTTCCAGCAAGCCAGAGGGTCAACCGATGGCATCTCGGCATTTCAGATCCCACGCGGTACGAAGGCATAGCTGGTGCTCCGTCCGCCAGAGGGCTCCTTTTCAAGAATTCCAACAGCGATCAAAGCCTCGATATCGCGCAGTGCGGTGTCCTGAGAGCACTTGGCAATGTTCGCCCACTTGGACGAAGTAAGCTTTCCTTCGAAGCCATCGATCAGCTTGTTGAGCATCAGCCGCTGGCGATCGTTGAGCGGCGTCTCGCGATGTTCCTCCCAGAACCGGGCCTTTGCCAGCACGTGCTGCAATTCGTTCTCGGACCGGGTGATGGCTCCATCAAGGCAATCGAGGAACCAGACCAGCCAGTCGGTCACATCGAGATCGCCTTTCTGGGTCTTTTCGAGAATGTCGTAGTACCCTTTGCGCCGCTGCCGAATCTCGGCGGACATCGAGTAGAACCGCTGCGGGCTGCCTTCCGATCGTGCGAGGCCCATGTCGGCGATGGCGCGGGCGATGCGACCGTTGCCGTCGTCGAACGGGTGGATGGTGACATACCACAAATGCGCCAGGGCGGCCTTGATCACCGCGTCGCATTCAGTCGGGCTTTCGAACCATGCGAGGAACGTGTTCATTTCGCTGGCTAACCGGTCGGCTGCGGGAGCCTGATAATGCACTCTCTCGCGACCATAGGGACCAGAGACAACCTGCATCGGGCCTTCCTCGTCCAATCGCCAGGCACCGACCGTGATGCGCGTCATTCCGCTGCGGCCTGTCGGAAACAGGGCGGCGTGCCAATCGAACAGGCGCGCTTTGGTCAGCGGTCGCGCAAAGCTCTGAGTGGCGTCGAGCATCATTTCGACGACGCCTTCGACGTTGCGGTCCGAGTGGACGGCACCCGCGATATCCATTCCAAGGCGGCGGGCGATCGAGGAGCGCACCTGGTCCCGATCGAGGTCCTCGCCTTCGATCTCGCTCGATTTGATCACATCATCCGTAAGTGTCGCAAGCATGGCTTCGCTGCGTAGCTCGAAGCCGAGGCCTTCCATCCGGCCGATCAGTCTGCCTTGCCGGTGCCGAACGGCAGCCAACTGCGTGGCGAATTCCGTCTCGCGCCAGTGAAACTTGGGCCATTCCGGCCGCAGGTGAATGTAGCGCATAATCTCTGCACTCCTTGCGGTGAATATGGTCGATTTTCTCCGCAACGCAAGGATTATTCACCGCATTGGATGCGGGGAAAAGGGGGGCAATCACCGCACCCGGTTTATCTGCAAAGCGAAAAATTGGCGACGGAAAATCACCCAAAGCAGTGCGATGTCGCTCAAAGGATTACGTTAAGGCATTGTAATAATGCTGATAAATCCTTTCTGCAAAAGCCGCAAATTTGACGCAACTAAGTTGAAAATGCAGAAAGGCATTGCGGGCAAAAGCTTGGCGGCTGAAGAAATTTTCGTAGCTAAGTCTGCTGAGGTGCCAACATCAGTCTTTGGCCGCAGGGCTTGATGATCGGTCGCCTTGCTGGGGCATGTCGGCCTATCGCGTAATCGTTGAGGCAAGCGAATGATCTCTCGTGAAGAACTCTACAAGCTGGTCTGGGCCGAGCCCATGACCAAGGTTGCTACCCGTTTCGACGTGTCCGGCAGCTACCTGGCGAGAATGTGCACTCTACTGAACGTGCCTCGGCCAGAGCGCGGCTATTGGGCAAAGATGGCTGTTGGCAAGGCTCCAGCTCAACCCCCCTTGCCGGCCGCGCTACCCGGCGACCCTCTCCACTGGACCAAGGAAGGCGAGAGACTGCCAGTTGCAAAGGTGGAAGCGCCTAAACCGCCGGTGCCTTCGGGTAAGAAGCCAAGCATCCCTCGCGATCGCACACATGGGCTCATTCGTGGCGCCAAGGCGCACTTCGAAAAGACCAGGCAGATCGAGGAATGGGACTATCTGAAGCCATACAAGAAGCTTCTGGTTGATGTGGTGACGTCGAGCGAGGGGCTCGACAGGGCCCTGTCGTTGGCAAACGACCTGTTCAACGCCCTTGAATCCATGGGGCATCGCGTAGTCATGGCGCCAACCCAAGAATCGATGCGGCGGGTCAATGTTGATACGCCAGTCGACTACTGGCATCATACGCGATACTGGTCGCCGTATCGACCCACGCTTGTTTACGTCGGGTCGATAGCCATCGGCCTCATCATTTTTGAATATCCGGAGACCGCGACGCTTCGGTACCTCAACGGCAAGTATGTGCGCGATACCGTCGAGCTGGAACGACGGCATTCTCGCAATTCTTACCGCAGTTGGACAACCGCCAGAGAGCTTCCGTCGGGACGCTTTCGGATCTTCGCCTATTCTCCGTATCACAGCGTGAACTTCTCACGGACCTGGGACGAAACGAAAGCCGTCTCTCTGCGCCCAAGGCTCAAAGGGATTGCTCAAGAAATCGAAGCGATGGCTCCCAAGCTGGCTCAAGACCTAGAGAAAGCTCGGCGCGAGGCGGAGGTCCGGCATCAGCAGTGGCTGGTCGAAGAAGACCGCCGCAAGCGCGAGGAAGATCAAAAGCGGATCCGACAATCGGAAGCTGAAAGCGACGCTGACCTGCGGAAGATCATCGGCACTTGGAGCGAAGTCGTGGGCGTTGAGCGATTTCTAGCTGGGGTTGAGCAACGCGCTGAGCAGCTTTCCCCAGATGAGCGGCTGCGGGTTCAGAATCGACTGACGCTCGCACGGGAATTCCTCGGCACACAAGATCCGTTGGACTTCTTCTTGAACTGGCGCACGCCTGTCGAACGTTACCAGCCCCGGTATCCTGAAAACGAGTAGACGACCCATCGTCGCCATGGCGTCGGTAAGTTCGAGAGTGGAGGGGGCGATGATGAGGTCGAGTTCAGTAACTCGAGAAGGATCACCGCATGCATTCGAAGCCGCCTCGGATATCCGACGGACTGCGCACCAAATTCCAAGCGATAGCAACTGAAACCGCGGAGCTTGTGCCGCCCTCGGCCTACGCCAATTACGTAATCATCGATCCGACGACGGCCGATCCGGAGAGGATTCTGCCGGGCGCAGCGATCTATGTTGGCCAGACATCAGAACTCCGGAGTAGGATCCGATCGCACTTGCGTCAGGCAATCCGCCCGGCTCCCGAGCACGCACAGCTTTATCACTACATGGCCAGATTGATCAGCCGTGGCGCCTGGCCAGTGTTTCGGGTGCTTGAGACCATACGAACCGGGTCGATTGCATGCTTGCCGAGCCGGTTTGGGCTCAGCGGCTGCTTCGATCGGGCGCTCGGCTGTTTAACACCTGGCCCGAGCAATCCAGACTTCTGACCGCATCGAGTTTGCGGCGCATGCAGCGGGCGCGACTGTTCCTGCTTTCGTTAAAGGAAGCCGAAGCAGTTGAACTGCACCTCCAGATCGCGTGCCGGGCTGGATGCTACACATTGACGGCAGCGCCGAGGGATTTGGCTGTGTGGTTCGGTCACCGCATCACCCTGAAAGGGGTTCGGGAACGATCGCGACGGTGTCCGGAGTGCGGCGGGCAAAACCGGTATGCACTCGTCAACGGCGGGCTGGCAGGCCTGAGTGTTGATCCGTGCGACTTGCCCGGATTTCAAAGCTCGGACTTGGAGACGCGCCTGTTTTTGCAAGAGCTCAGCGAGTTCCCTCTTTTCGCTGTGTCTGGACCAGATGGTGGCTGGCCCGATACATTCGCTTGAATGCCGGGCTCAATTCTAGGTGCCAGCCTTCCTTGAAATTCCAGAACTGCCCGTGGCGAACGAGACGCCCGAACACTTGTTCAAAGGTATACAGGATAACGAAGAGCAAGACTGCCATGGCTTCGTGAGCTGCCGGAATGATCGCGGACAGTCCGTCCGAAGACAGGCGCAGAAAATAGCTGGCTGAGGCGAAAAAGAGCACCGCCAACACCACAGGCTTCAGCCATTTCATGATCGAAGCATAGAGCCGCAGAATGAACCGGACGTGCTCTCGTTGCGTGCGTTGATGGATCGATTGACGAACGATGGTCCGCTGGGCCGTCGCGCGGTCGGGATACCTGCCCTCAATGAATGAGTGCAGGCGTTGCTCCGCAGGGCCGAACGGATCGTTGTCATTCATTGGCCGCCATCCTCCTCGTCAGAAGGTCTGCCATGTCATCGGATATGGTGCCGTTCTCCAGCAAATATTGGAAGAACAATTTCGCGAGATTGATCTCGTTCTCCCGGCTTGGCGAGGCCTCATACTTTAGGTTGAAATCCTTCGCCAATCGGATCGCTTGCTCGAACATCTGGAGCAAGCTGTCGCGGAACATGATGCCGGAACCGGAGAGCAGCCAGGTGGGATCGACCCGGTACTCCTGGCAGATCTTGGCGATTGCGGCAGCGGGTGGATCGCGATCACCGCGTTCGTAGGCAACGAGTGCCGACTGCGAGAGGCCCAGCTTGCTAGCGAAGTCGATCTGCGTCGACTTCTTCGCGCGGCGCACTTCAAAGAATCGCTGCCCGATTGTCACCGAGCGTTAACCATCTTGCAAAATATCACGAATCGCATATTATCATCACATCTGCATAATGAATCGCCTTTTTTGGCGATCACGCAGAATACGGAGGATTTGCTCATATGCAAATGATGACCATCCGGGAAATCGCACAGCATTCTGGTTGGCCGGAAGGCCGAATTCGCCGCCTCGTGGCAACCCGTCGGCTCCGCCACGTCAAACTCGACGGACTGCTTCTGCTTCCCGAGAACGCGGTCGAAGAGTTCGTGCAGGCCAACATGATCGAGCCGGATACTGGCAATGGCCCTCGAGGCTCCTTTGAAACGAAGGGATCTCTGCTGTGACCACCCTGACTCCCATCCTCGACCGCGCGAAAACGCCCGAAGCCTGGGTCGACCTGCTTGCCGAGAAGGGAATTTTTCTCTCGCCGCGCACCTTGCGTGAATTGGCGAACCGCTGGGGGGCTTGCCACCAGGTAAGCCGGGTCATGCTGATCACCCCGAACAACTCGATCACATCATCGAAAGCCAGAAGAAATGCCCTCGAACCTTCATTCGCGGCGCGGTCTGGTGGGCGCGCGGCCGGGTCGAATACAATGGCGCGCCGATCACCGAATACTACCGATGCAGCACTGGCGCATCTGAGGAATCGGGCGCTAAGGACTGGTGCCGGAATGAAGAGCTGAGGGTCACCTGCATCCACCTGCTAGGTGAGGACCCAGAAGAAAAGCTCATCACCTTTGCCGATGCCGTCCTCCAGTACGACGCCAAGCCCAAAGAGGCGGCATATCTCGTCCCGATCACCAAGAAGATAGGCTCGATGCCGATCCGGGATATCAGTCCGAAACTGGTCCGCGAACTGGGACCAGAGCTTTACCCGGATTGTTCTACCGACACCGGACCCGCCAGGTCGTTTCTCCGGTCGGGCCGTGATCAACAACATCAACGACAGCGAAAGCGGGATCGCCTTCCGGGTGAGGGGCTATACTCCGAAGGAAAAGGTCGCGCAGGATATCAAGCGCAAGAGTACAGGGCGGAAGAAATACCCGCCGGGCAGCTGGGAATGGCTGCTGAAATTCCGGCAGAAGGCGCCGCCGCGTCTGGGAGCATTGGCTCTGCTCATGTTCGTCACCGGTGCGCGCATCAGCCCAGGCAATTTCCATGCATCCCCGCAAGCACATCGACAAAGCCAAGGGAGTGATTTGCATCCCCGGAGCGAAGGGCCACGGTGACCGTTGGTTGCGCGTGCCCGATGAGGTGATGGCTGAGCTTGCAGCACTGCCCGAAGTCTATCCGCGCGACTGGCCGCGAAAGCCTGAGAACCTTCGACTATTTGGCTATGCTGGTCGTGGCGGTCCCATCAAACTCTGGAACAAGGCTTGTGAAGCTGCCGGCATCGAGCAGATCCCGTTCCATCCGGCGGGACGCCACGGATTCGGACAAGAAATGAATGTTCGGCAGAAGGTCGATGAAAAAGCAGCCGGCGCGTTTGGCGGTTGGTCCGACCTCAACCTGATGCGCAATACATACACGCACGCCGAAGACACAGTGAGCAAGATCCATCAGGCGTTCCGGCAAGGCCTGACCGATGCGGAGCGCAAGACCGGTCTCAAGCTCAGAAAGGAGCCCTGACAGTGTACGGATTTTGTACGAGCGAGGGTCGAATCGACCCCATTTTTGCCGTCAAACGGCGTCAAGACCTGCGGAATGGAAGTGGGTCCATCCATAAATTCCCTTTATTTCAAGGGCATTTATGGTGGGCGCGGCAGGGATTGAACCTGCGACCCCACCCGTGTGAAGGGTGTGCTCTACCGCTGAGCTACGCGCCCCCAATTGCTCGGGAAGCAGCCCCGTAAACGAAGCGTTCTCGCAAAACAAGACGGCCAGCGCATGAAAAATGCGCTGGCCGTCTTTTTGTCAGCAGTACCGCGCGTTCAGCGCGGCAGGAGCGATCAGTTGACCGCGTCCTTCAGGCCCTTGCCGGCCTTGAACTTCGGCTGAGCCGAAGCCTTGATCTGCATCGGGGCGCCGGTGCGCGGGTTGCGACCAGTGGACGCCTTGCGCTTGGTCACCGAGAAGCTGCCAAAGCCGACGAGGCGGACTTCGTCACCCTTTTTCAGGGCACCTGTGATGCTTTCAAACACGGCTTCAACGGCTTTGGACGCATCGGCCTTGGTGAGGCCGGAAGCGTCAGCGACCGACGCAATCAGATCTTGCTTGTTCATGGATTGGCTCCCCTCTCAAAAAACGACGAGTGACTCAAGCCACCCGGGACGCTTCTAATGCCAGAGCCAGCGGCGCTGTCAAAGCGTTTCCGTTGCTATAGCCCCGGAATCGGTCGTTTTTTGCAGATTTTATGGAAGAGCTCCCAATTTTGTTGCGAAATTGTCGCGCGCAGGCGGTTGTCGGGCAGGCGCGCGCGCCCTAACGCTACGGCTATGGAGGAAAATTTGCCCTTCCGAACCATGCCGGGACGCATGGCTTCTCCGGTGCTGGTAACCGTTCCCCATGCCGGGCGTAACTACCCGCTGGAGTTGCTGGCGATGGCCAGGGTGGACGCGTCTGCGCTGATGCCATTGGAGGACCGCTACGCTGACCGGCTGGCACATGCCGTCTCTGCGGCAGGCCATGATGTAATGCAGATGGAAATGGCGCGCGCCTGGATTGATCTCAACCGGGCGGAAGATGAGCTGGACCCGACGCTGATCGGCGCAGGGCGGGATGCGTTGGCGACCCGGATGACAGTCAAGGTGCGTGGCGGCTTGGGGCTGATCCCGTCGCGGCTGGCAGGCGTGGGTGCGTTATGGAAGACTCCTCTGGTGGCCGATGATGTAATGGCGCGGATCGAATCCGCGCACCGGCCGTGGCACAGGCAAATTGCCGCGCGCTTGGCGGAGATACAGGCCCGGTTCGGGCAGGCGCTGCTGATCGACCTCCATTCGATGCCGCCGGTGCTGAGCTGGCGGCAGCCGGGGCCAGTGCCGCGCATCGTGATCGGCGATCGTTATGGCCAGAGCGCCGGCGGCGGACTGGTGATGGCATTGGAAGACGAGGTCCGTGCAACCGGCCTGCCCGTATCGCGCAACCATCCCTATCCCGGCGGATACACGCTGGATCGGCATGGGCAACCGTCGCGCGGTATTCATGCCGTGCAGATCGAAGTGGATCGCAGCCTTTATCTCGACAAAGCCTGCTTGGAGCCCGGGGCAGGGCTCGCCACCACGCAGCAGCTGATCGTGCGGCTGGTGGAGCGTGCGGTCAGCCATTTGGCTTTGGACTGGCCGCTCGCTGCCGAATAGCCGGGCGGTGGACATTGCAGCACGAAAAAAAGCCACCCCATGCTTTCGCATGGAGTGGCCAAGGTTCAGGGAGGAAACGCGTGCAAGCACGCGCTGAAACGCTGGAACGAAAGGGGGCAACGCACCAACGCTTCAAAATGAAAGATAGGACCGTTTTCTGAGCAGTTCAAGAGGCGATCAAAAAATCGCCTCTTGCCCCGGTTCAGGCCCCTGTTCAGGCCGATGCGGCTTGCGGAAGTTCCGTCTTGCCTTGCTGCACCTGACGGGCGAAAATCTCGCGCATCAGACTGAGCGAGAAGAGATGAGCATAGATGAGCGGCAACATGCCGTTCTTGTTCATCTTGCGCAGCGCGTCGCCGCGCAGATCGGCCAGCTTTTCTTCGTTGACCATCTGGAACCCGCGATACACGAACGGCTGTTCGGTTGCATCGGGCTGGATCTGGACTTCGCCGTCCATCAGCAGGCCGGATTTCACCAGTTCGTCCATGAAGGCACCGGTGCGCTGGCCAGCCTGTTCGAACTGTTCGCAGAATTGCAGAATGCTTTGCGTCGCTTCGCTTGGCTTGCCATCCACGAACAGCGCTTCGCCCTCATCGCCTGCGCCAATGGCATCGGACGTGGGATCAAAGCAGAGCGACAGCTCATCCGAATTCTCGCGCAGGCGGGCGAGCAGGAAGGGGTAGCGGCGGATATAGGCCGGGGTATAGGCGTCCGACGCCCAGCGGCCTTCATCATCCACAAAGGTGTTCACATCCTCGTTCAGGCCCATCAGCGCCAGCGGAACAGGGTTTTCGCCGACCGAGAAGATGATCGGATAGTGACGCTGCACCACCGCGAATTCTTCAATCGTGATCGGAACCGCATGGTTCTTGACGAGGAACGGAGCCTTTTCCTGACGACGCAGCTTCCAGTCTGCATGGTCGACCGAAGAAAGCGGCTGAAGCTCGTTGAAAAACAGGGGCAGATTGGCAGAAGGCGGCGTGCTGGCCATGATAAACTCCTCAAGTGCGTTGCCGCCCCCTATTCGGCGGCGCTTTCAAAGGCAAGGGGAACCAGTTTTCCGGGGTTGAACAGGCCCTTGGGGTCCAGTGCCTGCTTGACCGCGCGCAACACGCCAAGGCGGGCGGGGGAAGAGAGTCGGGCCAGTTCGTCACGTTTCATCTGGCCGATGCCGTGTTCCGCCGAAATGGAGCCGTTTGCGGCAGTGACGAGATCATAAACCATATGGCTGGCGGCCTTGCCTTCGCCTGCGCGCCATGAAGGGCCATCCACTCCGGCGGGCGCGCGGACGTGGAAATGGACATTGCCGTCTCCCAAATGGCCAAAGCCCGATGCGGAGACGCCGGGGAAGGCCGCCTCTATCGCAAGGCTCGCTTCCTCCATGAAGCGCGGCATGTCATCCACCGGCACCGCAATGTCATGCTGCATGGCGGGGCCATGGGCGCGCTCTGCTGAAGAGACGGATTCGCGCAACAGCCACAGCGCCTCGGCCTGCGCCTCGCTGGCGGCGATCACGGCATCGTCGAGCAGACCCGCGCCCGCCGCATCGGCCAGCGCGTCTTCCAGCAGGCCATGCGCATTGTCATCCGTCGCCGCCTCGATCAGCACATGCCAGCGGTGCGCACCTGCAAGCGGCGCGCGCGCATCGGGCAGATGGGCGAACACCATGGCGAGCGAACTGTCCGGAATTAGTTCAAAGCTCTCGATGGCGTCACCGCTCAGTCTTTCCAGATGGCGCAGCAGGCGCAGCGCGCGGTGGGGGCTGTCGAGCCCGATCCACGCCACGGCGCGCTGGGCGCGCGCACGGACCAAGCGGACGGCAACGGCGGTGATGACGCCCAAAGTCCCCTCCGCGCCGATCAGCAACTGATTGGGATCATAGCCGCGCGTGTCCTTCTTCAAAGGAGCCAGCCCGTCATGGATCGCGCCATCGGGCATCACCGCTTCCACGCCCAGTGTCAGGCCGCGCATGGTGCCAAAGCGCAACACTTGCGTGCCGCCGGCATTGGTGGAGGCAAGCCCTCCCAGCGTCGCTGAGCCCTTGGCCGCGAGCGAGAGCGGAAATCGCATCCCCTGCGCCAGCGCCGCTTCGTGCAGCGTCTGGAGGATCAGTCCGGCCTCGCACACCGCAATCCCGGCGGCGGGATCAATCGAACGGATGCGGTTCATGCGACGCAGCGAGAGGATCAGCGCGCGGCCATCGGCAGGCGGGGTCGCGCCTCCCACCATCGAGGTGTTTCCGCCCTGCGGCACCAGCGCGATGCCATGTTCTGAAGCAATCTTCACCACGGCGGCCACCTGTTCGGTGCTGTCCGGCGCGAGCAGGGCAGGGGCTGCGCCTTCATAAAGCCCGCGCCAGTCCTTCAGCCAGGGGGCGATCAGATCCGGGTCTTCGATGCAACCCGATTGTCCCAAAATGGAGCGGAACGCCGCCATGGCATTCTGGTTAACGCTTTTTGTCATGATGCCGTGGTAGAACGGGGGCGATGGAGTGCCAAGTTAATCCTGCGTTCAAACCCCGGCCCGCATGGCACACCTGATATGGGTGTAGCATTGCGTCTTGTAGGTCTTTTGGCGGCATTGAGTGCCGGATCGATTGCCGTGGCTGCCGATCACGACGCCGAGCAGCGCCCGCTGATCTTTGCCCAGGTCCAGATTGAACAGCGCACGGTGGTGCGAATCCGCCCTGTGGCAATCCAGCCGCCTTCCGCCCGTCCGCAATTGCGGCTGCGCTGGGAAGAGAAAAAGGGACCAAGCTGCATCCGCATGACCAATGTGGCAGGGGCCATGGTCTCAAGCCCGGACAGCATTGATCTGGTGCTGCGTGGTGGGGCGCGGATGCGCGCCAAACTCTCGCGCGCCTGCCCCTCGATTGACTTCTATTCGGGCTTTTATGTGAAGCCGTCCAAGGACGGGAATGTCTGCGAAGACCGCGACATGATCCATTCGCGGTCTGGCGGCGAATGCGGCATCCAGAAGTTCAAGCTGCTGGTGCCGGGCAAATAGCCCGCCCTTACAGATAGGCGTAGACGGCCCCCATCGCGGTGTAAGCCAGCGTCCAATACCCCGCATCGATGAAGAACAGTTTTAGCGATTTGCGCGCGAAGAGATAGTTCACGCCGATTGATGTGCCAACAAAGCCCCAGCCAATGCCGCTCGCGATCAGGAAATGCGCCCGCACCGAAGGCTGGCCCGATGCGGCATACATATGGCCAAGCAGTGCGGAGGCGATCAGGTTGAGCAGGAAGGTGGTGCCGAAAATCAGCGCCATGTTGCTGCTGGCAATGCGCTCATCGCTCAACCCCGATTCGCGCTGCCACGCCTTTCCGAACAAGGGGCCATACCAGAGGCCGCCGATGAGGAAGCCGGCCAGCGCGGCCACGAGCCATTCGGTATATGTGTAGGCCCACATGGGGTGTTCCTTTCTGTAATCTACAAGCTCAGGACGGCGGAATGGCGATGCGCGTCATCACCAGCCGCACCGCGATGGCAAGCCCCGCCAGGCCCAGCGCGATCCAGATATAGAGGGGATCTCCCAGCGCGAGGAACATCATGCAGAAGCCCAGCGCGGCGAGCGGCACAAGCCGGTTTCCGCCGCGCCGCAGGGCCGCCACCGCGCACAGCGCATAGACCAGCATCGAACAGCCGACAGAGGCGTTGATGATCGTCGTGAATTGCTGGTTGAGCGTCGGGCTGGCGGTGGCGAGGATGATGGCAACCATCAGTACGGCGTGAACGGCCAGACGCGGCCAGCGCAACGGCGCTTCCTCTGCGCCGGTGAGCGAATGCGACATCTGCGCTGTCACCAGCACCCAGCCCGCCAGCGTTCCGGATGCCTTGAAGGCGGCGGCTGCCGCCACGGCCAGCGCGAGCGATCCGCCCACCATCAGCGTGGCCGCATCGGCAAAGGGCGCGGCAGAGGCTTTGATGGCTTTCGCTTCCATCAGCCCGAACATGGCAGTGCAGGCCAGACAGTAAATGACGCCCGCCAGCAGGATTCCGCCCAAGGTCGCGCGGCCCAGATCGCGCTCCGGATTGCGGAGCAGGCCCGCAATCGCACTCGCGCTCTCCAGCCCCAGAAAAGCCCAGAACACGATCTGGAGCGACTGGTTGGCGATCATTGGCAGCGGCTGCGCAGTCAGCGACCAGTTGGCGGCAAAGCGGGCGCTGTCAAAGAACAGCCAGCCGCCCAGCGCAACCAGCAGCACCGGCAGCAGCCCCAGCGCCAGCGCACTCGCTTCATAGCGCGCAATCATCGCGGCCCCTGTCAGATTGAGGATGGCGGCGGACACCACGATCACCGCGGTCACACCCGCCACGCCGCCGCCTTGCGCCAGCTCTGGCCAGAAAAAGCCGAGATACCCCGTCACGGCGAGGGCAATGGCGACATTGCCGATCAGCGCCTGCACCCAATAGACAAAGGCGGCCACGAAACCCGCCATCGGCCCCAGAGTTTCGCGGACCTGCCCCACCATGTCCGCCTCGCTGGTGCGCCCCAGTTGGACCAGCGTCGCCCCCACCAGCAGCGATCCCGCCAGAGCCAGCGCCCAGCCGGTCAGGCTGATGGCACCGACATCCGCCAGTGAAGAGGGGAGGAGGTAGATGCCGGAGCCGATCATGTTGCCCGCGACAATCATCATCGCTGCCACGGCGCCGATGGAGCGCGCGGGCGCGCTGCTCACTTGATGGCACCCTGTTTCAAAAGGCGCGGCACCAGCGTTATGGCAGCAAGAAGCGGCCAGCGCCGCTGCCACGGCGTGACCTCAATCTGCGTGCCTGCGTGCCGGTTGATCTTCCAGACCAGATAATCGACGCCCCCTGCAAAAGTGAGGCTCGCCTTGGCCAG
This sequence comes from Sphingomonadales bacterium, assembly GCA_016714795.1. Taxonomy (GTDB): domain Bacteria; phylum Pseudomonadota; class Alphaproteobacteria; order Sphingomonadales; family Sphingomonadaceae; genus Aquisediminimonas. The sequence continues at coordinate 61,549 of JADKCA010000001.1, forward strand.
CCGCACGATGGACATCAGCTTGCCATGGCGGCGCAGCTTTGCCCAGCGGGATTCGGCCTGAGCGGGACTTAGTGGCTGCGCAGCAGGCGGGATGAGCGCGCCGAGTGCTGCATAGCGCGCCGGGTCCGAATCGATGATCGAGCCCGAACGGCCTGATCGCTCGGCGCGCAGCTCGCAATCATAGGTGCGGGCATAGCCGGTGCGCCATACATCGAGCGGATCGGCCGACGGAGCGAGCGGGGCGGCCAGTGCGAACAAAGTGGCCGGGGCTGCTTCCATGGCGGAAAGTGCGGTGTTTCGCGCCGCTTGGTCCGCCTGCCACACCAGCCGGACAGGCTGCGAGAAACGCGCCCATACGGAAACGGTGCTTGCCGCAACGCCATTCAGCGCGGCAAAATCGGCCTCGCTCAGCACGGCATATTTGGCGGCCAGCCCGTCATGCGCGTAAGGGAAGACGTTGGGCGGGATCAGCCTGTTGGCGCGCGCCAGCCACGAATCGGGCCAGGCTGCCTCGTAACTGGAGACGATCAGGTAAAAATCGAGCATCAGCCCGTCGAGCTGGCTTTCGCGCAGGCAGGAACCATAGAAGAGCACCGCGCGCGATGCGGCACCATATTGAGCAGCAATCGCGGTCGCCATCTCGGTCACGCGCGGATCGACCGGCTCCGCCATTTCGGCGGCCAGAAAGGCAGCAACGGGGGTCACGCCGCGAGGCGCAGGAAATTCATGGGGGCAGTGGCGCGCAGCACGATCGGGCGACCGGCCTTGGCGTGAAACTCTTCACCGTCCAGAATCACGCTGGTATCGTCGCTTTCGATGCGGATCATGTCGCCATTGTGGATGTGCAGACCCTTCACTTCATCCTGCCCCAACCGGCCCCGGATGCTGGTGACGAGCGTGCGCAGCAGCGACCAGCCCGACCGTTCGACTGCCATCAGCTTCATGCCGCTTTCCGGCCCCGTGGTCGCGCCCAGAACCAGCCTTTCGAGCGTGGTGACGATCATGAACGCAAAATTGCCACTGATTTGCCCGTCACGGGTGAGAGAGACACTGACCGGCTTGGGCTTGGGAGGCAGAAAGCGCCCGCTCAGCCCGGAAAACAGCGAGAAAAAGACGGCCAGCCCGGCCAGAACATGGCTCACGCCGTTGGGCAGTCCCAGCGGATAGACCTTGTTGCGGCAATAAAGGATGGTGTCCGCCAGCCCCGCGCCGCCCAGAAACATGCCCAGCACCGCGCGGTTGCTATGCTCGCCTTCGGTCAGCGCAATCAGCTCGCGCTCGACAATATGGTCTTCCATATCAGTCCGCGCGATTTCCAGGATTTGCTCCAGCGCCTTGACCGGATCTCCCACCGAACCCAGATCAAGCGCGATCAGATTGGTCTTGCCATTGGGCAACACTGCAACCGGGGGCGGATTGCCGCCAAAATGCGCGCCATTATGCAGTTCGGTGAGCGCAGCCTGCACCGTGCCGTCTCCGCCATTGATGACGAGCACGCGCGGGTGGACGCTGGCAATCGCCCTCAGCGCCTCGCCAGTGCGTTCGGCGCTTTCGGCCTCATAATGGAATATGTCGGGATGCTGCGCGCAATAAGTGCGGATACGCGGCAGCAATTCGCGGTTGCCCGTTGATTTTGGATTGGACAGGAGGGCAACCGCAACCATGCGTTCAGGCTCCCACAGCCCGGAAAGAGCCGCCTTGCAGATACTTGACGACAATCGGCACCGTTGTCACGCCCTGACCCACATTGATGACGACTTTCTCTGCCGGGGGCTTGCGGCCCAGCATGAAATCCAGAAACGACACGCTGGGATTGCCGGATACGCCTGCACCATCAGCCTTGTCAGTATCATCATTGGCGTTGATGTCATGCCGGATGTCGATGACATAGCCACCCGCGCGCGGCACACCCACGCACACATCCACCGGACCGCTGGATGTGACAGGGACAACGACGCGCGCCAGACGCGCCTTTTTGTCAAACCAGCTCTTCGGATTGTTGCCGGCAAAGGTGCGGACGCGGATGGTGCCCGCGCGCGATTTCAGGCCTGTCACGCGGACAAGCAGGGCCGGGCCTGCGCCAGACTGACAGCGCGGGGCTTCCGGGCCGAGAATCGCGGCGTCAGCAATAGCGACCGGCGCGGCCAGAACCGAAAGCGCGGCCAGCGCCAATCCTGAAAATTTCAACATGACCAAAACACTCCTCGCGGCTATACCGGCGTCGCGTGACCGGGTCTTGTCCCTCTAACGGGAGTCCTTTGCACCGAGTTTGCGGCGAAAAAATGGTAATGGAGCGAGCGAGTTTTCACCCAGCAATGCTGAACGCCGTAGACCGATATATTGCCCGGCAGATTGCTGTGCCGCTCTTTTCGACGCTCGTGATCGCGGCGATGCTGCTTGTGCTCGACAAGATGCTGCGCCTGTTCGACTTTGTCGCACAAGAGGGCGGGCCGGTCAGCGTCGTCTGGCGGATGCTGGCGAACCTGCTGCCCGAATATCTCTCGCTGGGCATTCCCATCGGCGTGATGCTGGGCATTTTGCTGGCTTTTCGCAAGATCGCCATGTCGTCCGAGCTGGATGCGATGCGTGCCCTGGGACTGGGTTATACGCGCCTGCTGCGTGTGCCGTTCATTTACGCGATTGTGTTCATGGGCATTAATCTGGCGATTGTCGGCTTCGTCCAGCCCTATTCGCGCTATGCCTATGAAGGCTTGCGGTTCGAATTGCGCTCTGGCGCGCTGGGGGCGTCGATCAAGGTGGGTGAATTCACCAAGCTGGGCAAGCGCATGACGCTGCGGATCGAGCAGAGCATGAATGACGGGCGCGATCTCCGAGGCATTTTCGTGATGACCGAGGCCAAGAACGGCAAATCCTTGGCGGTGACGGCTGAGAAGGGCACGTTCCTGGCCACCGATGATCCCGACACGATCATTCTGCGGCTGGCGAACGGGGTGCTGGTGCATGATGCGCCCAACTATAAAGTGCCGCGCGTGCTGAGCTTTACCGGGCATGATCTGCCCATTGACCTGCCCAAGATCGAGGCGTTCCGCAGTCGCGGTGGCAAGGACCGCGAGCGGACGATGCCCGAACTCGTCCAGATCGGGAACGACCCGCGCCTGCCCAAATTGCTGCGCGATGAAAGCATTGCCAATTTCCATTTCAGGCTGGTGGAAGTGGCGATGATGCTGCTCCTGCCCTTCCTCGCCATTGCGCTGGCGGTGCCACCAAAGCGCTCCTCCTCGGCGCTCGGTGTGTTCCTCTCCATCGTGATGGTGGTCGCCTATCACAAGATCAACGAATATGCGGAAAGCATGGGCTCGCTTGGGAAGATAGACCCCTTCCTTGCGCTGTGGGTGCCGTTCCTGCTGTTCGCGGCGCTGATCCTGAAAATGTATTACACGCTTGCCCATGTGCCCGGAGGCCAGCCGATTGCGGTGCTTGAAAATCTGTTCGCGCGAATCGGCCCGCTGTTCCGCAGGCTGGCGGTGAAACTCCGCCTGATCAGTGCGGAGGTCTGAGGCGATGGCCAACAGCATGTTCCCCTCGCGCACCATCACCACCTATGTGGCCAAAGCGTTCATCGTGCGCACGCTCGCCGTGCTGTTCGCGCTGGTGCTGGTGCTCCAGACGCTCGATCTGCTGGGCGAATCGGGCAAGGTGCTGGCCTATCCCGGAAATGGCAGTGGGGAGTTGTGGACCTATGTCAGCCTGCGCGCGCCGCAAATCATCGCCCGCTTCCTGCCATTTTCGGTGCTGCTGGGCACGCTTATCACGCTGATGACGCTGAACCAGAATAGCGAAGTGATCGCCATGAAGGCGGCGGGCCTCTCTGCGCATCAGGTGCTGGCCCCGCTGTTCGTGGCGGCGCTGGGCATTTCAGTCGTCTCGTTCGCGTTCAATGACCGTATCGTCAGCCGCGCCACGCGCACGCTTGACCGATGGGAGAAAGCGGATTTCGGACCTTTGCCCAAGGATGCAGCGGCCCCCACCAATGTCTGGGTGCGCGATGGCAATAATCTGATCAACGCCCGCTCGGTCAGCGGTAAAGGCACAGACACGCGCCTGGAAGATGTGACGATCTACAATCGTGGCAGCGGTGCGCTGGATGCCATCATCCGCGCGCCCGAAGCCCGCACCAGCGGCCATGAGTGGCAGCTGGACAAGGCGCGCCGTTTTGATGTTGCCAAGGGCACCGAAAGTGATCTGGGGACGATCCGTGTGGGGGCTGGGGTGCGGCCCGAACAATTCACGCTGGCGGCCATCGATCCTGATGAAAAATCCTTTCGTTCCCTGTGGAACGACATTCGCAACCTGAAAGCCGCCGGACGCCCCACGGCGGAAATTGAAGGCGGGCTGTGGCACAAGCTTTCCGGCCCGCTCTCTGCATTGCTGATGCCACTGCTGGGTGCCGTGGCGGGCTTTGGCATTGCGCGGTCTGGCCGCCTGTTCATCCGCGCCGTGGTGGGCATGGCATTGGGCTTTGCCTATTTTGTGGGCGATAATTTCGGCCTCGCCATGGGGAGTCTGGGCGCATACCCGCCCATGCTCGCAGCGTGGGGGCCGTTCTTCCTGTTTCTGCTGATTGGCGAATATGTGCTGATCAAGACGGAAGAATAGCGAGGGATTCGAATCTGTCCGCTCGATAGCGCCAGGCGCTGATCTGCCCGTTCGCCACAATTACCCACACACTGCCCGGCTCTGCTGCCTCGGCATCGCGGGGAGAGGGCTCCGCCTTGCCATTGGGGTGGGAGTGGTAGCAGCCGATGATCGCGGGGCCGCCTGCGCGCGCGGTTTTGTGGGCGGTGACCAGAATGGCGGGGTCGATCTCGAAGCCGGTGGCCGGATCTGGGGCGGAGTTGGCGGCGGGCAGGATGTTCGTCACGCGCAGGCCTTCCCCCAGCAACAGGCCGCAAATTTCCCGGTCCGGCGTGGCGTGGGCGGCGTCACGCATTGTGGCGCGGAAGGCAAGGGGCAGGATCAGGTCCATGCTACGAAGCTGCCGCGCCGCGCGCATTGACGCAAGCTCTGGCGTTTTGCTGCGCGGAGTGCTTAGGGACGGAACGCAATCAAACGCCCGACGCGAACGGATCGGAAAACAGGAGCCTTCCCATGGACGAACAGGACAAGAAGACCGCGCTGCGCATGATCCCCTATGGCCTTTATGTGATGACCGCTGTGGGCAAAGGCGCGGCCCCGGCTGCCGCGACCATCAACTGGGTGACGCAGACCAGCTTTGCACCGCCGCTGCTGGCGCTGGGTGTCCGCCCCGATTCGGGTGTCTATGGGGCCGCGACCGAGACCGGCCATTTCGTGCTCAACATCCTTGGCAAGGGGCAGCAGGCTGCGGCCTTCACCTTCTTCAAGCCCGCACAGCTGGAAGACGGTAAATTGTCGGGCGAAGAGATTGGCTGGGCCGCAAATGGCGCGCCGATCATCAAATCCGCTGCCGCGTCGATCGAGTGCCGCGTGGCGCAGGTGGTGGAACTGGGTGATCACCACACCATCGTTGCTGAAGTCACCGCCGTTCACCTGCACAAACAGCCCGAAGGCCGCCCCGATGAAGCCGTGCTGGAGATGAAGGATCTGGGCGAGAAAGTGTTTTACGGCGGGTGAGCGAGGAACGCTTTCCGGTCCTGCTTCCTGAGGACATGGCCGGATGGCGGCTGGATCGGGCGCTTGCTGCGCTGGTCCCCACCTTGTCGCGCGAGCGGGTGAAGGCGCTTATCTCCACCGGACAGGTCGAGCTGGACGGCGCGCCGATGCGCGATCCGTCTGCCAAGGCGAAGCCGGGCATGGCGGGGTTCATCGCGATCCCCGCCCCCACGCCCGCGCATAATGTGGCGCAGGATATTCCGCTCGTCATTGTTTATGAGGACGAACATTTGCTGGTGGTGGACAAGCCCGCCGGCATGGTCGTTCACCCGGCGGCGGGCAATGCGGATGGCACACTGGTCAACGCGCTGCTCCATCATTGCGCAGGGCGCTTGTCAGGCATTGGCGGGGTTGCGCGGCCCGGTATTGTCCATCGCATCGACAAGGATACATCGGGCCTGCTGGTGGTTGCCAAGACCGATCCGGCGCATGAGGCGCTGTCCAAACAATTCGCCGCGCACAGCATCGATCGACGCTATGTCGCGGTCGCCGCCGGAAAGCCGATGACGGGCTCCGGCACGGTCGATGCCGCGCTCGCCCGGTCATCGCATGATCGCAAGAAGGTGGCGATTGTGGAGGCGGATCGCGGCAAGCGCGCGGTAACGCACTGGACGCTGACGGAAATGCTGAAGCGCGATGCGGCGTTGATCGAATGTCGGCTGGAAACGGGCCGCACGCATCAGGTGCGTGTCCATATGGCGTCTATCGGGCATCCGCTTGTGGGAGACCCCGTCTATGGCCGCAGCCGCCATGTCCATCGCGAAATCTGCATGCGGCTCGATTTCCATCGCCAGGCGCTGCACGCGGCAGTTCTGGGATTTCGCCATCCGGTCTCGGGCGAAACCTTGACATTCCAAAGCCCCATCCCATCTGATATACAGCAACTGTTAAGCGCACTTCGCGCATAACGGTCTGCGAACGTAGCGCCGGTCTCAATCAGGCGCTCGGTTCAGGAGGAAGTTCAATGCCCGGCAAGTCGCTGGTCGTCAAACGCAAGGCCCCGTCTTCGATCCCCGCTTTGTCGAGCGAGGACGGTCTCAACCGCTATCTGTCAGAAATTCGCAAATTCCCGCTGCTGAAGCCGGAAGAGGAATATATGCTCGCCAAGCGCTTTGAAGAGCATGGCGACACGGAAGCGGCACACAAGCTCGTCACTTCTCATCTGCGGCTCGTGGCGCGCATCGCCATGGGGTATCGCGGCTATGGCCTGCCGGTTTCCGAACTGATTGCAGAGGGCAATATCGGCCTGATGCAGGGCGTGAAGAAGTTCGAGCCGGATCGCGGCTTTCGTCTGGCAACCTATGCCATGTGGTGGATCAAGGCGAGCATTCAGGAGTTCATCCTGCGCAGCTGGAGCCTTGTGAAGCTGGGCACGACGGCGGCGCAGAAGAAGCTGTTCTTCAACCTGCGCAAGATGAAATCGAACCTCGAAGCCTATGAGGATGGTGATCTGCGTCCCGAAGACGTGAAGAAGATCGCCAAGGATCTGGGCGTGTCTGAGGAAGACGTGATCTCCATGAACCGCCGCATGGCGAATGGCGGGGATACGTCGCTCAACATCATGATCGGCGAAGATGGCGACAATCAGTGGCAGGACACGCTGGTTGATGAAGGCCCATTGCAGGATGAAATTCTGGGCGATGCCGAAGAACGCATTTCGCGCCGCGCCATGCTGGTGGAGGCGATGGAAGGGCTGACGGACCGCGAAAAGCAGATCCTCACCGAACGTCGCCTGATCGAAGAGCCGCGCACGCTGGAAGATCTCAGCGTGGAATTCGGTGTGAGCCGCGAACGCGTCCGCCAGATCGAAGTGCGCGCGTTTGAAAAGCTGCAAAAGGCGATGATGAAAATTGCAGGGGACCAGCAGGCGCTGCTGGCGGCTTGATAGCTCAGGAAGACGGGGCTGGTGAGCTTCATAAATAGGGACAGTCCCTATTTATTGGTGCACTTGTGACACATCGCCGCCTGTGCGGGGGCGACGTGGCCTGACCCTCACCCCCGCGCCGCCAGCTTCTCATGATGGCGGATCACTTCATCGATGATGAAGCGCAGGAATTTTTCCGAGAATTCGGGATCCAGCCCCGCATCCGCCGCCAATTGCCGCAGCCGGGCGACCTGGCGTTCTTCGCGACCCGGATCGGCGGCAGGCAGCCTGACTTCGGCCTTGTAGCGGCCCACTTCCTGCGTCACCTTGAAGCGTTCGGCGAGCATGTGGATCAGCGCGGCGTCGATATTGTCGATGCTGGAGCGCAGGCGGGCAAGCTTGGGATCGGTCATCCCTGCTCCTTGGCCGGAAAGGGGGGCGGAATGCAAGAGCTTGAGTTGCCCCCCGTCCGCCTCTAGCCTTGCCAAAAGACCAGTTGGAGGAAACCGAGTTGATGCGTGTGCGCCTGCCCCTTTTGTCGCTTGCGGCATCCCTTGCCGTCCTGATGCCCGCTGGTGCGCAGGCGGAAACGCCAGTGGCCTCAGGCGGGGCAGGGGAGGCGGCATCTTCTCCTTATCCCACGACGCGCGCCGAGAATCGTGTGTCCAGGCGGTTCGGGGAAACGGTGGCCGATCCCTATCGCTGGCTGGAACAGGATGTCCGGCAGAGCGCCGAAGTGCGCGACTGGGTGGATGCGCAAAATGGTGTGACGCAGGCCTTTTTGAAGACACTGCCCGCGCGCGAGACCTTTGCGGCGCGGATTAGAGCGATCATGAATTTCGAACGGATGGGCGTGCCGCGCAAGGGCGGGAACCGCTATTTCTTCACGCGCAACAATGGCTTGCAGAATCAGTCTGTGCTGATGGTGCGCGAAGGCGTGAACGGTGCGGAGAGGCTGCTGCTTGATCCCAATGGCTGGGCAAAGGACGGGGCGACCGCGCTGGCGGAATGGCTGCCTTCGCCTGATGGGCGCTATCTGCTCTACGCCGAGCAGGATGGCGGGACAGACTGGCGCACGCTGCGCGTGATCGATGTTGCCACAGGTCAGGCGTTGGCGGACGAGGTCAAATGGGTCAAATTCTCTGATCTCAGCTGGAAGAAGGACGGAAGCGGCTTCTTCTACTCGCGCTTTGCCGCCCCGAAAGAGGGGGCCAAATTTCAGGCGACCAACCTCAACCAGAGCGTGTGGATGCACGCCATCGGCACATCGCAGGACGCGGATGTGAAGATCTACGCCACGCCCCAATTCCCCAAGCGCGGGCATAGCGCGGAGGTGACCGACGATGGCCGCTATTTGCTGATCACCACCAGCGAGGGCACCGATTCGCGCTATGAACTCCATGTCGCGCGGCTTGATGGCGCGAGCACCACGCCGCCCAGACCTTTGGTGGCGGGGCTGAACAATGATTGGAAGCTGGCGGGCAGTGTCGGTTCGCTCTTCACCTTCCGCACCGATCTGAACGCCCCGCGTGGGCGCTTGGTGACGATTGATGTGGACGCACCCATCCCGGTGCCGCAGGAAATTGTCGCCCAATCGGCTGATACGATGGTGGGCGCGTCCATGGTCGGAAAGCGGCTGATCGTCGCCTATCTGGGTGACGCGAAATCCGAAGCGGAACTGCGCACGCTGGATGGCAAGCTGGTGGCTCCCATCCGCCTGCCAGGCATAGGCTCGGCAGCGGGCTTTGGCGGGGCGGCGGGCGACGCAGAGACGTTTTACAGCTTCTCCAGCTTTGCCGTCGCGCCCACTGTCTACCGCTTCAATACGGATACGGGAGAAGCGGACATCTTCTTCCAGCCCAAGACCGCGTTCAACGCGGATGATTTCGTGACTGACCAGAAATTCTACACCTCCAAAGATGGCACGCGGGTGCCCGTGTTCCTGATCAGCCGCAAGGATCGAAAAGGTGCCGCGCCAGCTTTGCTTTATGGCTATGGCGGCTTCAACAGTCCGCAGACGCCTGGCTTCAACGCCCAGCGGCTCGCCTGGGTGGATCAGGGCGGTGTGCTCGCCATCGCCAATCTTCGCGGTGGCGGTGAATATGGGAAGGACTGGCACGATGCCGGGCGGCTGGCGCGCAAACAGAATGTGTTCGATGATTTCATCGCGGCGGGCGAATATCTCATCAGCGAAGGGATTACCGAAAAGGGCAAGCTCGCCATTGAAGGCCGATCGAACGGCGGGCTGCTGATCGGTGCGGTCGTCAACCAGCGACCGGATCTGTTTGCTGCTGCGCTGCCCGTTGTCGGCGTGATGGACATGCTGCGTTTCAACCGCTTCACCGCCGGGCGCTACTGGGTGGATGATTATGGCGATCCGGCCAAAAAGGCGGATTTCAAGGTGCTGCGCGCCTATTCACCCTATCACAATATCCGCCCGGGATCGGACTATCCGGCGATCATGGTGATGACAGCGGATACCGACGACCGGGTGGTGCCCGGCCATAGCTTCAAATATGCCGCCGCCTTGCAGACCGCGCAGCCGGGGGGCAAACCCAAGCTGATCCGCATCGACACGCGCTCCGGCCATGGCAGCGGCAAGCCGACCGACAAGCTGATTGCCGAATTTGCGGATGCCTATGCCTTCATCGCGCATTTTACCGGGCTGGAGACGAACTAATCGTCAGTTTCGATCTTCCCCCGCGTCTTGCGTGGGGGAGGGGGCCGCAAAATCGATCATCTGGGATTGGCCCGCGGCCTTCGCCCCCTCTCCCGCCTTGACAAATTCGCCATCCTCCCGCATTGGCCCGCCCTTCAACGCCTTTGCGTGACTTATCAATCGAACGAATCAAAAGGGTTCAGGACCATGGCCAAGCCGGCTACCGTCAAGATCAAGCTCGTCAGCAGTGCCGACACCGGCTTCTTCTATGTGACCAAGAAGAATCCCCGCACACAGACGGAAAAGCTTTCTTTCAAGAAATATGATCCCGTCGTGCGCAAGCATGTCGATTTCAAGGAAGCGAAGATCAAGTAATCGGGGACGATGTCCTCTCCGCCGCGCGATGCAGAACCGCCCGCGCGGCTTGATCTTTCCATTCTCATGGACGCCTATGCTGTCGGGGTTTTCCCGATGGCCGACTCGCGCGATTCGCCTGATGTTTATTGGGTGGAGCCGCGCCGTCGTGCGATTCTGCCGCTGGATGGCTTTCACGCCTCGCGCAGGTTGCTGCGTACGCTCAAATCCGGACGTTTTGAAACCACGGCAGATCGGGCCTTTGCCGATGTTGTGCGACTGTGCGGAACGCCCGCGCCGGGTCGTGAAGAGACGTGGATCAACCCGATGATCGCGGACGCGGTCAACCGGCTGCATCTGGCGGGATGCGCACACAGTATTGAGACATGGGAAGAGGGCGAGCTGGTCGGCGGCCTTTATGGCATAAGGCTGGGGCGGGCGTTCTTCGGCGAAAGCATGTTCAGCACGCGCACCGATGCTTCAAAAGTGGCGCTGGCGCATCTGGTGGCACGGCTGCGCGCCGGCGGGTTCATGCTGCTCGATTGCCAGTTCCAGACCCCGCATCTTCAATCGCTCGGTGCGATCGAAATCAGTCAGTCCGCCTATAAATCCAGATTATCGTCGGCCACGTCTTCCACCGGCTCCGGCGCGCTATCGGCTGCGGACGGGGATTTCGGAGCGCTGGACCGCTTGCGCGGGGCCGATGAGCCATTGCCGCTGGCGGACTCGCCCCGGGCGATGGTGGTGCCTTCACCCGTATCCATATGGCGCATCTGGCAATCCTTGGTCCAGACGTCATAGATGGGGTGTTCAACCACGTTGAGCGAGGGCGATTCCTTGTAGAGCCAGCCTGAAAAGACGCGCCGCCACTTCTTGTCAGCCCCCTGCACCGTCACTTGTGCGAAGGCTCCGGTCAATTGTTCGACTTCCCATGGCGCAGTGGTTTCACAGGCCTGAAGTCGCACCACGACATCGCCGATGCGCACAGCCTGACCAGGTTTCAGCGTGAGGTCGCGGGACAGGCCGTTGCGCTTGTTGAGCAGACCAAGAACGGCCACGCGCTCGGCCATCGCAGTGGTCTTGCCAATGGGTTGCGCGGCAGGCTTGGGCGCTTCGGCCTTGACCGTCGGCTGGGCAGGCTTGGGGGCTGTTGCCGCCGCCGGTTTGGCCGCTTCGGTTGCAATGCTGTTCTGGAGCGCGGGAGCGGCCTGCCAAGCCGCAACGGAGGCCGCCGTAACGCCAAGAGCCAACAGGCCAAGCCGCTTCATGCCGCGTCAGGGCTCCACGCTTCATAATCGCCGGTGGCCGCAGCACGCCTTCCACCCGATTCAGGCGCTCCAGCAGGCTTGTAGGCCGCAGGCGTTCCCGTGGGATTGACGTTGCCGGGCTTCTCCCATGCCTTGGCAGCGGGCAAAGCGCGTTCGGGCACGTCGGGCAGCGTGTTGTGCAGCCAGCCGTGCCATTCGGGCGGAACCCGGCTGGCATCATTGGCCCCGGCATACATCACCCAGCGGCGCGGACGCCCATCCGGATGGCTGCCGCCTTGATAATAGACATTGCCCTGCGCGTCCTCACCCATGCGCGTGCCGCGCAAGCGGGTGTGGAGCCATGTGCCGAAGGTCGCGCCTTCCCACCAGGTGAAGATGTTTTTGATAACGCCCATGATGCAAGCGCGCTTACGCCTTCAGGCGAGCGGACGCAACAGCCTGCATCAATCCTTCGGGTCATCCCAGATCACGCGGTCGCCCGCAGCGATACCCAGCGCCTCGGCTTTGCCGCCGCCGATTTCCAGCACGGCAGAAACGGGCTCGCCCGATTGCACGGGCTCCAGCGAGTAGGGAATCGTCTCAGCCTCGATCCGCGCGATCGTTCCGTCCGGGCGGATGAAGATCATATCGAGCGGGATTTCGGTGTTCTTCATCCAGAAGGTCGCCATGCGCGGCGGGATCATCGGGAAAATCATGCCGCCATCGTCCGGCAATGACTTGCGGAACATCAGGCCGCGCTCATGGTCTTCCTGCGTCCGGGCAATCTCGATCCTGAACTTGTGTTCGGCCTTCGCGCTCTTGATGGTGAGCGGGATGGTGGCCGCAGCAGTGGCGGTTTCAGCGCCGCCTGCAGGATGGGACGAGCAGGCGGGAACGAGCAGCAGAGCGACGGCTGCAAACCAGATACGCGATACGGTCACTGCGGTGCGATCTCCAAAGCCAGCAAGCCCTTCTCGGTCCGGCCAATCCGGGCGAGTAACGGGTCTCCTGGCAGCACATCCATTATACCAGCACTGCGCAGCGTTTCCATATGTACAAACACATCGGCTTCATCGCCGACGCGGTTGAGAAAGCCATAGCCTTTCAACCGGTTGAACCATTTCACGACAACGCGTTCCAGTTCTCCCGGTGGTTCGATCAGGTCGCGCATTTCTGCCTGGCTGGTGCGCGCGGCGGGCTTGCTGTCCGAATCAAAGCCTGTGGCCGTGGCCAGATCGAAGCTCACCACGCGTTCGGCCTGCAATCCCTTGCGGCCATGGCTGGCAAAACAGACCACTTGCGTGCCCTCTGGCAGCATCCGGCGACCATGATCGCGCAGCACAGAGAAATGCAGGAGAATGTCTCCTGATTGGTCATCTGGCACGATAAATCCGAAGCCGCGCGCGGTATCAAACCATTTGACGCGGCCCGACACTTCAACCGCAAGGGCTGACTCGGACGGGGAGCCGGTTTCAACAGGGTGCGCTGCCTGTGCGGCAGTCTTGCTGTCATCGACCCAAAGGGCACCTGTCTGGTGCTCATTTGGCATGGGAACTGTCCATCTTTTTATTTCTTCCGGCACCCAATATGCCGACACAGGCCAGCAAAAACAAGATTTTAGTCAGATTAACCATCGTCATTTGCCAAATGGGAGCTTCGCTCGGCCTCCGCCAGGTCCATGCGCAGAACCTTCCGCACCACATCGGAATCATGACCCGCACGCGCGAGCTGCCCAGCCCAGCGCATGCGCTGCCGGTCATCTGCAACCCCTTGGGAAAAGGGGCCGATCCGCTTTCGGGCGGCCAGTTTCAACGCATCGCGCAGCGCCGATTCTGAATCCGTTGCGGCGAAATTCCGGGCCAGTTCATCCGCGATACCGGACTGGCGCAGCGCCTGATGGATGCGCCGTTCTCCAAAACCTTTTGCGCGCAGGCCGGTGACGCGGGCGGACGCAAAGGCCGAATCATCAATGAATCCATTGCGAACGCAGGCCTCCACCAGCGATTCGATGTCGGGTGCCGAGTCTCCGATCCAGTCCTGTTCACGCAGTTTGCGACGCAGATAGGCGGCGAGCTTGCCCGATGACGTGGCGTATCGCGCAACATAGGTGATGGCGAGCGACCGCAGCCCGGGCTGATCCAGCGTGCCGCGCCGGGGGGTCACGGCGTCACCATGTCCCGAAATCGCCGGGCGGCTGGCTGGTGCGTCCGGTGGTGCGCACAGGGCGCTGATGCCCGCGCCGCGCCCGGCGGATGAGGTGCAGCGTCGGCCAGTCTGCGCTGCCGCTGGCGGAGGACAGGCGGAAGCCATGCTGACGATAGGCGGCCACCACGGCATCCTGCTGTCGCCCGAGCAGGCCGGCGAGAATCACAGAGCCGCCATCGGCAATCAGGACATCAAGCGCGGGGGCAAGCTCGATCAGCGGCCCGGCCAATATGTTGGCGATGATCAGATCAAAAGGTGCGCGCCGCCGGATGAGCGGATGATCCACCGGAAGCCGTCACCAGTGCGATCTGGCCCGCACCCCGGCCCGTCTGCATGCCATTGATGCGCGCATAATCCGAAGCGAAATCCACGCTGACAGGATCAATGTCAGACGCCACGATGCGCGCGTGCGGCCAGAGATGCTGGGCGGCAAAGGCCAATATGCCCGTACCGGTGCCAATGTCCGCAATCGTCCGAAAACGCAGGCCCTTCCGCTGCATCCGGTCCAGTTGCGCAAGGCAGCCCGCCGTCGTGTCATGCCCGCCCGTTCCAAAGGCCTGCCCGGCATCAATGCGGATTGCGGTTGATCCTGCCGGCACTTGCCCGGCAAAGGCAAAGGTGTGGACGAAGAAGCGCCCGGCATGGACGGGTTCGAGCGCGGACTGGCTCATGGTCACCCAATCTTCATCGGGCAAATGTTCGAGGCGCGGTGGCGCGCCGGCAGCGCCTGGAATCAGGCTGTGAATCAAATTCACCGTCGCTGCATCCGGTTTGCCTTCGAAATAGGCGGTCAGCAGCCAGTCATCAGGCCGCGACTCGTCTGGCTCGCTGGCGACGAAGGTGGGCGCGGGGTCTATTCCGGCAAGTGCGGGAACTTCCCCGGTCAACGTTTCGGCTTCCGCGCGGGTGCAGGCGATATTGAGGGTCCAGGTGCCGGTCATTTCCTGTGCATAGAACAGGCGCGACATGGATCAAGGGCGCAGCGGCCAAATTGCGCCCGCAAAATTATGCAGAACGCGCGTCCACGCTGGTTGCACAGCGCGGACATTGCGCTAAAGGCTGGCCACATATCTGGAAAATGAGCTCAGCCAAGGGAGCCACACATGGCGCGAAACACCGCGCGGCCGTTGTCGCCGCACCTTCAGATCTACAAATGGGGGCCGCATATGGCGGTTTCCATCCTGAACCGGGCGATGGGAGTCGGGCTGGCGACGGTCGGCATTGCCGCCATTACCTGGTGGCTGGTTTCCGCCGCGAGCGGGGAAGCGGCCTATGACGCCTTCCTGAAATGCGCGCACAGCTGGCTTGGCATCGTTGTCGGTGTCGGGCTGACCTTCGCCTGGCTGCTGCACTTTTTTGCCGGGGTCCGTCATTTTTTTCTGGATGCTGGCGCGGGCTTTGAACTCAACGCCAACCGCACATGGGCTTGGTCCACGTTGCTGGGCGCGGTCATCGTGACCGGTGCGATCTGGCTGTTTATCGCAGGGAAGGGCTTGTAATGGGCAGCGGCACTGGATTGGGTCAGGTTCGCGGGCTGGGTTCGGCCAAGAGCGGATCGCATCATTGGTGGCTCCAGCGCGTAACCGCGATGGGCAATGTCGTGCTGACAGTGTGGCTGGTGGTCTCGCTGTTGCGCCTCCCGGCGATTGACTATGCCACGGTGACGACATGGCTTGCTTCGCCTTGGGCCGCAGTGCCGATGGTGCTGTTCGTCCTCAACGCTTTCTGGCATTTCCGGCTGGGCCTTCAGGTGGTGCTTGAGGATTATGTGAAGGGCGGGCTCCGCATCGTCGCCATGGGCCTGCTGCACGCCTGGACCTTCGGCATGGGCGCATTCGCCCTGTTTTCCATTCTCAAGATTGCATTTGCGGGGACGAACTAATGTCCGAGGCTTACAAGATCATCGACCACAGCTATGACACGGTGGTTGTCGGTGCAGGCGGTTCAGGCCTGCGCGCCACGATGGGCAGCGCGGAAGCGGGGCTGAAGACGGCCTGCATCACCAAGGTGTTCCCCACGCGCAGCCACACCGTGGCGGCACAGGGCGGCATCGCGGCTTCGCTGATGAATAACTCGCCTGATCACTGGACGTGGCACATGTTCGACACCGTGAAGGGGTCTGACTGGCTGGGCGATCAGGACGCGATCGAATATATGGTGCGTGAAGCGCCTGCTGCCGTTTATGAACTGGAACATGCCGGCGTGCCCTTCAGCCGCAACGCGGATGGCACCATCTATCAGCGCCCCTTTGGCGGCCATATGCAGAATATGGGTGAAGGCCCCCCCGTGCAGCGCACCTGCGCCGCGGCAGACCGCACCGGCCACGCCATGCTGCACGCGCTGTATCAGCAGAGTCTCAAATATTCGGCGGATTTCTTCATCGAATATTTCGCGCTCGATCTGATCATGGAAGATGGCGAATGCCGCGGCGTGATCGCGCTGTGCATGGAAGATGGCACCATTCACCGCTTCCGCAGCCAAGCCGTGGTGCTGGCAACGGGCGGTTATGGACGCGCCTATTACTCCGCCACTTCCGCCCACACCTGCACGGGTGATGGTGGCGGCATGGTGCTGCGCGCGGGCCTCCCGCTACAGGACATGGAGTTCGTCCAGTTCCACCCGACCGGCATTTACGGCGCGGGCGTGCTCATCACCGAAGGCGCGCGCGGCGAGGGCGGGTATCTCACCAACTCCGAAGGCGAACGCTTCATGGAGCGTTATGCCCCGTCCGCCAAGGATCTGGCATCGCGTGACGTGGTGTCGCGCTCGATGGCGCTGGAAATGCGCGAAGGGCGCGGCGTTGGCCCGAACAAGGACCATATCTACCTCCATCTCGATCATATCGATCCCAAGGTGCTGGCGGATCGTCTGCCGGGTATCACCGAAAGCGGAAAGATTTTCGCGGGCGTGGATCTCACCCGCCAGCCGCTGCCGGTCTGCCCCACGGTCCATTATAATATGGGCGGGATCCCCTGCAATTATCACGGTCAGGTCGTCACCAAGAAGGGCAAGGATGATGATGTCGTCGTCCCCGGTCTGTACGCGGTGGGTGAAGCGGCGTGCGTCTCGGTGCATGGGGCCAACCGGCTCGGCTCCAACTCGCTGATCGATCTCGTCGTGTTCGGCCGCGCTACCGGCCTGCACCTGAAGGACACGCTGAAGCCGAACGCCGCGCAAAAGGCGCTGCCCAAGGATGCGGCTGATCTGGCGCTGGCCCGCGTGGACAAGTTCCGCAACGCGAAGGGCGGTTCGCCCACGGCGGAGATCCGGCTGGACATGCAGCAGACCATGCAGAAGCACGCCGCCGTGTTCCGGGATAGCGCGCTGCTTTCCGAAGGCGTCGGCCTGATGAACAAGGTCAACAAGCGCCTTGAAGATGTTTCCGTGGCGGACCGCAGCCTGATCTGGAACACCGATCTGGTGGAAACGTTGGAACTGGACAACCTCATGTCGCAGGCCGTCTGCACCATCACCGGTGCGGAAGCCCGCAAGGAAAGCCGCGGTGCCCACGCGCACGAGGATTTCCCCGATCGCGACGACAAGAACTGGATGAAGCACACCGTTGCCTGGTTCGACGGCTGGGGCGGCAAGGGCGGCGCTGTGAAGCTCGATTATCGCGGCGTCCACAATTACACGCTCACCGATGAGGCAGAGTATATCAAGCCGAAGGCGCGGGTTTATTGAGGCGTGGAAAACGGTGGGTAGTCCGGTGGGAAGAGGCTAATCTTGTTGAGGGGAGTAGACAGCCTGTCGCACTCCTCAATCCAAACTGGTCACTTCCTTGGCGTCATTGCTAACTCAACCAGTGTCCTGTGATAATCACCTCCCTCAGGCGGCGTGCGTGCAGCCAGAGGGCTGCGCCGCCGCGCACGCTTCGGGCGTTCAGCGATTTCTTCATCGAATTGCTGGCATGCGGTGAGGATGATAACGCCTGCGTTGGCGCAAAGCATCTTCAGGGCTATCTGCACAAGGCTGTGGCCGCCAACGGGTGATTGTACGACCGCTGATGCGCCGACAGCGTGTCGAAACGGGTGAAAATCCGGATGTCACTTATGTCATGGCGCGGCGTCAGCGCTGCTGTTTTCCGCCAAGACTGGTGCGGGCGGATGAGAAATACCCGACTGCGGTAGCGGCCTATTCTTCCCCCATGCGCAGCGCGGCGATGAACGCTTCTTGCGGGATGCTGACCGAGCCATATTCGCGCATCCGCTTTTTGCCTTCCTTCTGCTTGTCGAGCAGCTTGCGTTTGCGGGTTGCGTCGCCACCATAGCATTTGGCGGTCACGTCCTTGCGCAGCGCGGCGATGGTTTCGCGGGCGATGACTTTGCCGCCAATGGCCGCCTGAATCGGGATTTTGAACATGTGGCGCGGGATGAGATCCTTCAGCCGCTCACACATGTGCCGTCCGCGCGCTTCGGCGGCACCACGGTGGACGATCATGGAGAGCGCATCCACCGGATCGCCGTTCACCAGCACGCTCATCTTCACCAGATCACCTTCGCGGTGGCCGATCTGGTGATAGTCGAAGCTGGCATAGCCGCGTGAAATGCTCTTCAGCCGGTCATAGAAATCGAACACGACTTCGTTGAGCGGCAATTCATACACCATCTGCGCCCGCCCGCCGACATAAGTCAGCTGCTTCTGGATGCCGCGCCGATCCTGACACAGCTTCAGAATGCTGCCCAGATATTCATCCGGGCAATAGATGGTCGCTTCAATCCACGGCTCGTCAATCTGCGCGATGCGGTTGGGGTCGGGCATGTCAGCCGGGTTGTGCAGCTCTATGGTGCGCGCTTCCGCCTCGCCCGCGGCCTTGGTGAGCAGAAGCTTGTAGACCACGCTCGGCGCGGTCGTGATCAGGTCCAGATCATATTCGCGCGTCAACCGCTCCTGGATGATTTCCAGATGGAGCAGGCCAAGGAAACCGCAGCGGAAGCCGAAGCCCAAGGCCGCACTCGTCTCCATTTCGAAGCTGAACGACGCATCGTTCAGCCGCAGCTTGGAAATGCTCTCGCGCAGCTTTTCAAAATCGTTGGCATCGGTGGGGAAGAGCCCGCAGAACACCACCGGCTGCACTTCCTTAAAGCCCGGCAGCGCCTCTGCTGCGGGTCTCTTGGCGTCGGTGATGGTATCACCCACGCGCGCCTGCGAGACATCCTTGATCTGCGCCGTGATGAAGCCGATCTCGCCCGGTCCCAGATCGGGCAGATTGTCGATCTTGGGCCGCATACAACCCACCCGGTCGATAAGGTGCGTGGTGCCCGCCTGCATGAACTTCACGGCCATGCCCTTTTTGAGCACACCGTCGATGATTCGCACGAGGATGACCACGCCCAGATAGGGATCATACCAACTGTCCACCAGCATCGCCTTCAACGGCGCGCTGGCGTCACCCTTGGGCGCGGGGATGCGTTTGACGATGGCTTCGAGAATGTCGTCAATGCCGATGCCCGATTTGGCGGAAGCGAGCACGGCATCATCTGCGGGCAGGCCGATAATCTCCTCAATCTCCATCTTCACCTTTTCAGGTTCGGCGGCGGGCAGATCGATCTTGTTGATGACGGGTACGATTTCATGATCATGCTCGATGCTCTGATAGACGTTGGCAAGCGTCTGCGCTTCCACGCCTTGCGCTGCATCCACCACCAGCAGCGCGCCTTCGCAGGCGGCAAGGCTGCGGCTGACTTCATAGGCGAAATCGACATGGCCCGGCGTGTCCATGAGGTTGAGGACATAGGTCTCGCCATCGAGCGCCGTGTAATCCAGCCGCACGGTCTGCGCCTTGATGGTGATGCCGCGCTCTTTCTCGATGTCCATATTGTCGAGCACCTGCGCAGACATTTCCCGCTCGGTCAGCCCGCCGGTGCGCTGGATGAGCCGATCCGCCAGCGTGGACTTGCCATGATCGATATGGGCGATGATGCTGAAATTGCGGATGCGGGAGAGAGGCGTAGTCATGCCGCGCGCGTTAGCAGGGGAGGCGCGCGGCGTCTATCCGGGCAATATCGTGCGCATCGCGGCAGATGGAGAGGGTGAGTGGTTGAGCGGGATCGGTTGAGCGGAAGCGTACACCATCGGTAGCGGCATCCTCCCAGTCAGTCACTGACATCGGCGCCCCATCGCTGCGCGTCCAATCGCCTTGTGCGGGAAAGGTGGCACAGCGGGCGGCGTCGCGCCGGGCGGACAAGCGGGCCGTGAACGCCTCCAGCGCGCGGTCACGCCGGACCCAGTCGATCCAGCTGGTTTCATTGTCCTGTGCATAGGCATTGTTGTTGCCATGCTGGCTACGCCCGAATTCATCGCCAGCTGTGAGCAGGATCGTGCCGGTGGAGGCGAACAATGTGGCCAGCATGGCGCGCTGGGCATTGCCGCGTGCCCAGCGGATTTCGGGATCATCGCTTGGTCCTTCTACACCATGGTTCCAGCTGAAATTCTCGCCATGGCCATCGCGATTCTGCTCGCCATTCGCTTCGTTGTGGCGGTTCGCATACGCCACGGTATCAGCGAGCGTGAAGCCATCATGCGCGGCAAGGAAGTTCACACTGCGACAGTCCGCCCCGAACAGGTCGGACGATCCCGCCAACCGGATGACCAACGGGCCAATGGCTCCATCGCCGCGCCAGAAGCGGCGGACATCATCGCGGAAGCGATCATTCCATTCGAGCCAGTTCGGCGGGAAATTCCCCAACTGATAACCGCCCGGGCCAATGTCCCACGGTTCGGCAATCATCACCCGGTCCGCCAGCCACGGGTCCGCCGCTATTTCGGCAAAGATCGGGGCGGCGGGATCAAATCCCGGTCCGCGCGCGAGCACGGGGGCGAGATCGAAGCGGAAGCCATCCACGCCGCAACTCCGCACGAAATGGCGCAATGTCTCCATTGCAAGCGCACGGACATGCGGGTTGGCGAAATCAAGCGTGTTGCCGCAGCCGGTATCATTGATCAGGCTTCCATCGGGGGCATGGGCATAGGCCGCATTATCCAGCCCGCGCAACGAGAGGATGCCGCCCTGCGCATCACTCTCGCCCGTATGGTTGAGCACGATGTCGAGGATCACGCCAATGCCTTCTGCATGGAGCGCTGCAACCGTCTCCCGCAACTCTGCCACGCCGCCGGGGCACAGGCGCGGATCGAGCGCCATCATGGCGACGGGATTATAGCCCCAGGCGTTGGTGAGGCCCAGCGGCGGCAAATGCCGTTCGTCGATCCACGCCATTAGGGGCATAAGTTCCACAGCGGTGACGCGTAGGCGTTTCAGATGCGCGATGACTTTGGGGTGCGCGAGCGCCGCTACCGTGCCGCGCTGCGCCTCCGGCACATTCGGGTGCAGCGCGGTGAAGCCGCGCACATTGAGTTCGTAGATCAGCCCGCCGCGCGTGAAAATCGGCGCTTGGCGCGGGACGTCAGCCAGCGGCGCGGGGACAACCGCTTTGGGCACAATGTCTGCCGTGTCGAAGCCAAATTGTGCCAGGCGCGGGTCTTGCACGAAGCGCCTGTCTAGTTCTACCGCGCGGGGATCAACCAGCAGCTTGGCCGGATCAAACCAGTCGCCGCTTTCGGGCGCCCAAGGGCCATCTGCGCGAAATCCATAGCGCGTTCCGGGGGGCGCGGGCACATCAAGCACCCAATCCTCACCGCTGCGCGCCATGGGGAGGCGTGTTTCGGAGTCACCTTCAAACAGGCAGAGCGTGAGCGCCGTGGCGCGTGGGGCGCGGACGGTGAAGCGGGTCATACCGCACGCCCTTTCCCGCCACCTCCGCCTTCGCGGAAGTGGCGACCGACTTTTGTGGCGCGGTCGCTCACGTCACCACATCAGGCGCTGTCCGCCCGGTGAAGCGCGCGATCCCCGCCACGCTTTCCGCCGCTGCGATCAGATCAGCGAGCATGGCGGGCGTTTCCGCATCGAGCGTGCCATCTACACCTTCATAGCGTTCGAGATAGACTCGCAGCGTCGCCCCCTCAGTGCCGGTGCCAGAAAGCCGGAAAACAATCCGGCTGCCGCATACGAACAATATGCGCACGCCCTGATTGCGGCTTTCCGAGCCATCTACCGGATCGAGATAGGCGAAATTGTCCGCCGCCGAGACGGTGAGCGGGCCGAAGCTTTGGCCGGGCAAGCTGGCAAGCGCCGCGTTGAGCGCCGCCATCAGCGCGTCGGCCTTCTCGGTTTCAATCGCTTCATAATCATGCCGGGCATAGTAATTGCGGCCAAAGCGCGCCCAATGTTCCTCAGCCAGCGCCTTGGCGGGCATATCGCGCACCGCCAGAATGTTGAGCCAGAGCAGCACCGCCCACAGCCCATCCTTCTCGCGGACATGATCGGAGCCGGTGCCCGCGCTTTCCTCGCCGCAGATCGTCGCCATTCCGGCGTCGAGCAGATTGCCGAAGAACTTCCAGCCCGTCGGCGTTTCAAACGCCGGAAGGCCCAAGGCTTCTGCCACGCGGTCTGCCGCCGCACTGGTGGGCATCGAGCGCGCGATCCCCTTCAGGCCCGCAGCATAGCCGGGGGCGAGATGCGCATTAGCGGCGAGCATCGCCAGACTGTCTGACGGGGTTATGAAAATCCCCTTGCCGATGATGAGATTGCGGTCTCCATCGCCATCCGATGCGGCACCGAAATCGGGCGCGTCGGCGCTCATCATCCGGTCATACAGCGCCTTGGCGTGGACCAGATTGGGATCGGGATGGTGGTGCCCGAAATCTTCCAGCGGATTGCCGTTGCACACTGTGCCGGGCGCAAAGCCGAGGCGGCGTTCGAGGATTTCTGTGGCATAGGGCCCTGTCACCGCGCTCATCGCGTCGAAGCTCATCGTGAAGCCGTCCGCCACACGGCTGCGGATCGTGTCGAAATCAAACAGCGTTTCCATCAGCGCGGCATAGTCCGCCACCGAATCGATCACCTCCACGGTCATGCCGCCGACTGTCACACGGCCCGGCGTGTCGAGATCAATGTCTGGGGCGTCCACCGTCAGCCAACGGTTGATGGTCCGGGTGCGCGCATAGATCGCGTCGGTCACTTTTTCCGGCGCGGGACCGCCATTGGCGATGTTGTATTTGATGCCGAAATCTTCATCCGGCCCGCCGGGATTGTGGCTGGCCGACAGGATCAGCCCGCCGCTGGCCCCATATTTGCGGATCACATGGCTGGCGGCCGGGGTGGAAAGGATTCCGCCCGCGCCCACCAGCACCCGGCCATAGCCGTTTGCCGCCGCCATGCGGATCGCCGTCTGTATGACGGTGCGGTTATGGTAGCGCCCGTCTCCGCCGATCACCAAGCTGGTGCCCGTCTTGCCCTCCACCACATCGAACACCGACTGGATGAAGTTTTCGGCGTAGTTGGGTTGCTGAAACACGCGCACCTTCTTGCGCAGGCCGGAGGTGCCGGGCTTCTGCCCATCATAGGGCACAGAGGATATAGTCTGGATCATACAGCCTCCTTCACCAGCGAAGCGTAAAGATTGGCATAAGCGAGGCCGCTTGCCCCCCATGAAAAATCGGCCTTCATGCCATTTTTCTGGAGGCGCTGCCATGCGCTGCGGTTGCGGTAAAGCGCGATGGTGCGGCTGATCGCACTGGCGAGCGCGTGATAATGCACACCATTGGCCTGCACGCCGGTTGCGACACCTGCCGAAAGCGCCGCGATATTGGCGTCGATCACGGTATCCGCCAGCCCGCCCGTGCGCGCGACCACGGGGACGCAGCCATAGGCGAGGCCATAGAGTTGTGTCAGCCCGCACGGTTCGAACCGGCTGGGGATGAGGATCGCATCACCGCCGCCCTGCATCCGGTGCGAGAGCGCCTCATCATAGCCGATGCGCACGCCGATCTTGCCGGGATGGCGCGCGGCGGCGTCAAGGAAGCCTGCCTCCATCTCCGCATCGCCAGAACCGAGCAGCACCAGCCGTCCGCCCAGGCCGACCAGATGATCGAGCACCTCCAGCAGCACATCCATGCCCTTTTGCCAGGTCAGGCGGGAGATGACGGTGAAGAGCGGGCCATCACCCGGCTCCAGTCCGAACTCCGCCTCCAGCGCGCGCTTGTTCGCCCGGCGGCGCGCGAGCGTCTTGACCGAGAACGGCTCTGGCAGATCGGGATCGGTTTCGGGATTCCACAGCGCAGCATCGATGCCGTTCAGGATACCGATCACCCGGTCTCCGCGTGAGGCGACCAGCCCTTCCAGCCCCATGCCGAATTCCGCCTGCCGGATTTCGGCGGCATAGCTGGGGCTGACTGTGGTGATGACATGCGCGGATTCCATCCCCGCTTTGAGGAAGCCGACTCCTCCATAGCTTTCCACCCCGTCGATCGACCAGGCGGTGCGGGGAAGCTGCAGTTGCGGAAAGAGCGAGGCGGGATACCAGCCCTGAAACGCCATATTGTGGATCGTCATCACGCCCGGCACGGCTTTGCCGCCTGCGGGTGGCGCGAAACGGAGATAGGCGAGCGCCATCGCCGCCTGCCAGTCATGCGCGTGAAGCAGATCGAAGCGCAGCCCCTTCACCGCACCGCCCGCCATGTCTGCGGCGGCGCGCCCGAACGCCGCAAAGCGCCGGGCATTGTCTGCCCAATCCTTGCCTGTGCCGTCCTGATAGGGGGAGCCTTCGCGTGCGAAAAAGCCCGGCGCATCAAGAATGAGCAGCAGTTGGCCATCGAGTTTGGTGGACAGCAACCGCGCGGGTTCCCCCAACAGGCTGTCCCAGTTGTGGATCGCCTTCGCCTTGCCGGCCTTGGCGAGCACTGCCGGGTATCCGGGAATGAGCGTGGTCATCGCAATGCCATGCGGGGCAACCGCAGCGGGCAGCGCACCCGCCACATCGGCTAGGCCCCCGGTTTTGATGAGTGGCACCGCTTCCGAGGCGACGGAGAGGATCGAGAGGGTCATGGATACTCCGTTGGAGCGATGAGCCCCTTCCCTGAAGGGGCGGGGCTTAGGCTTAGGCTCACCCCAGCGCATCGATCATGCTTTGCGTGATCAGGCACACGCCCTTGTCTGTCCGGCGGAAGCGTTGGGCATCCAGCACCGGGTCTTCGCCCACGATCAGCCCCGGCGGGATTTTCACGCCGCGATCCAGCACGACTTTCTTCAGCCGCGCCGCCCGGCCAATGTCGCACCAAGGCAGGATCACCGAATCCTCTACGCGCGACCAGCTGCGCGTCAGCACCGAGGTGAAGAGCAGGCTCCGGTTCACATGGCTGCCCGAAATAATGCAATTGCCGGAGACAAGCGAGGACACCGCTTCCCCGCGCCGACCGGCTTCATCATGCACGAACTTGGCAGGTGGGGTCATTTCGCTGTGTGTCCAGATCGGCCAGTTGCGGTCATAAAGATCGAGCTGGGGGATGATCTGCGTCAGGTCGATATTGGCTTCCCAATAGGCATCCAGCGTGCCCACATCGCGCCAATAGACGCCCGTTTCATCCTTGCCGCGCACACAACTGTCTGAAAAGCGGTGCGCGACGGCCTTGGCGTTCTTGACGAGAAACGGGATGATATCCTTGCCAAAATCGCGGCTGGAGTGCGGGTCTGCCGCGTCGCGCCGAAGCTGTTCGAACAGAAATTTGGTGGTGAAAACGTAAATCCCCATCGAAGCGAGCGACACATCGGGCTTTCCGGGCATCGCGGGTGGATCGGCGGGCTTTTCGACGAATTCGATAATGCGGTCCTTGCCGTCCACCGCCATCACGCCAAAGCCCGAAGCCTCGGCCCGCGGCACTTCCATGCAGCCCACCGTCACGTCCGCCTTCTGGTTGACGTGCTGCTGGAGCATCAGCTCATAATCCATCTTGTAGATGTGATCGCCCGCCAGAATGACCATATATTCAGGGCCATAGCTTTCGATGATGTCGATATTCTGGAACACCGCGTCCGCCGTGCCTTCATACCATTGCGTTTCGGAAACGCGCTGCGAAGCGGGGAGAATGTCGAAGCTTTCATTGCGTTCCGGGCGGAAGAAGTTCCAGCCCATCTGCAAGTGGCGGATCAGCGAATGCGCCTTGTATTGCGTGGCCACCCCGATGCGGCGGATGCCCGAATTGAGCGCGTTGGACAGCGCAAAGTCGATGATTCGCGTCTTGCCACCGAAATAGACGGCAGGCTTGGAGCGGACATCGGTCAGTTCCTGCAAGCGGCTGCCGCGCCCGCCCGCCAGCACATAGGCCATGGCGTCACGCGCGAGCGGTTGGATGCGTTTCTGGGCCATCGGCAATTCTCCCATCAAGGCGCGGCTGTGCCGCCTAAACTTCAAACTCCAGCATGATCGTCGCCAACGGGGGCAATGTCATTGATGCAACCCCGTCCTTCGCGGTCACTTCCCCGAAATTTCCGACGCCGGAGCCGCCATAGAGGCGCGCATCGCTGTTCAGCACCTCGCGCCAGCGGCCATCCTGCGGCAGCGGCACGCGATAATCGCGGCGCACGGCGGGCGTCATGTTGCTGATGACTGCTACGGGCGCTGCGCCGGGGGCCATGCGCAGCCAGGCAAAGACGCTGTTTTCCGCATCATCGACGATCAGCCATGTGAAGCCCTCGCCTTCGCAATCGCGGGCGTGGAGCGCGGGGCGACTGCGATAGAGCTGATTGAGATCACGCACCAAGGCGCGGATGCCGGCATGTGCGGGCTCATCAAGCAGATGCCAGTCCAGCGCGCGGTCCTCGCTCCATTCGCGGATTTGCGCAAATTCCTGCCCCATGAAGAGCAGCTTCTTGCCGGGATAGCCCCACATCATCGCGTAATAGGCCCGCAGATTGGCGAATTTCTGCCACGGATCGCCACTCATCTTGGTGAGGAGGGAGCCCTTGCCATGGACCACCTCGTCATGGCTCAGCGGCAGCACGAAATTCTCGGCAAAGGCATAAGTCAGGCCGAAGGTGATATCCTTGTGGTGATGGCGGCGGTGGATGGGGTCGCGCGCCATATATTGCAGCGTGTCGTGCATGAAGCCCATGTTCCACTTGAAGCCGAAGCCGAGTCCGCCTTCATGCACCGGCTGCGAAACACCCGGCCAGCTGGTCGATTCTTCGGCAACCGTGAACACGCCCTTGTGCGCACCATAGAGCGCCTTGTTCATGGTGCGGAGGAACTCCACCGCTTCCCAATTTTCGCGCCCGCCCTCTGAATTGGGAATCCATTCGCCCGCCTTGCGACTGTAATCGCGGTAGAGCATGGACGCGACGGCATCCACACGCAGGCCATCGACATGATAGGCCTCCGCCCAGAACAGGGCGTTGTTGACAAGGAAGGATGAAACCTCGCGCCGCCCGAAATTATATATGGCGGTGTTCCAGTCGGGGTGAAAACCCAGACGTGGATCTTCATGCTCATAGAGTGCGGTCCCATCGAAGCGGGCAAGGCCATGCTCGTCGGTCGGGAAGTGCGCAGGCACCCAATCGATCAGCACGCCGATGCCCGCGCGGTGCGCGCCATCGACGAAACGGGCAAAGGCCTGCGGCGTGCCGAACCGTGCCGAGGGGGCATAGAGGCCCGTCGTCTGATAGCCCCAACTGGGATCATAGGGATGTTCGGACACGGGCAGGAATTCGATATGGGTAAAGCCCATCTCCGCCACATAGGGGATGAGGCGCGCGGCCATCGCGTCCCAATCGAGGAACCAGTCTTGCGCATCGCGCTGCCATGACCCGGGATGCACTTCGTAGATCGAAATCGCTTCGCGCCGTGGGTCGACCGATGACCAGTGCGCGCGGTGCGCCTCATCGCCCCAGTCTGTCTTGCCTGGCAGCGCGGTGATGGAGGCGGTGGCGGGGCGCAATTCGGAGGCGAAGGCGTAAGGGTCTGCTTTCAGTGGCAGCACCGTGCCGTCTGCTGCGGTGATGCGGAATTTATAGGCGTGACCTTTGCCGATCTCCGGCACGAAGATTTCCCATACGCCAATATCCTTGCGTGCCCGCATAGGGTGGCGGCGCGAATCCCAATCGTTGAAATCCCCCACCAGCGCGACATAGCGGGCATTGGGTGCCCAGACCGCGAAGTGCACGCCGCGTACGCCTTGATGCTCGATCTCATGCGCGCCCATCTTGTCGAACAGGCGCAAGTGCGTGCCTTCTGCGATCAGAAAATCATCGGTTGGCCCCAGCACGGGCGCGAAGGAGAAAGGATCAATGACCGTCCACTCATGCGCCCCGGCCTGCGCGCAATAGCGGAGCGGGTGTGGCTTGCCCCGGATTTTGCCTTCAAAAAGGCCGCGCTCATCCACCTGTAACAGCTTGCCCAGCGCGGCCCCTTTGAGGCTCTGGACGGACACCGTCTCCGCTCCCGGAACAATCGCGCGAACAAAGGTGCCTTCCGGTCCCTCATGCGGGCCGAGCAGGGAAACGGGTCCGCATGAACACCCTCGATCAGGGCGGTGATGGCCGTTCGGGGTGGCTTCACAGCACTCCCCAGATGTCGCGGGCATATTCGCCGATGGTCCGGTCTGACGAGAACCAGCCGACATTGGCGATGTTGCGGATGGCACTTTCGCGCCACCCGGCCTGATCTTCCCAGCGCCGGTCTACCTGCCGTTGCGCTGCGGCATAGCCGTCAAAGTCTGCCGCGAGCATGAACCAGTCGCTGTCATACAGGCCGTCCATCAGCGCCGTGTAGCGACCGGGATCGTCATGCGAGAAGACGCCGGAAGAAATGGCCTGCACAGCCTGCTGCAATTCGCGCGATCCTTCGATGATGGCCCGGGGGTTATAGCCTTCCGCGCGCCGCGCCGCCACCTGATCCGCTGTCAGGCCGAAGATAATGATATTCTCATCGCCAACCCGGTCCTTGATCTCGATATTCGCGCCATCCAGCGTGCCAATGGTGAGCGCGCCGTTGAGCGCGAACTTCATGTTGCCCGTGCCCGACGCTTCGAGACCCGCTGTCGAAATCTGTTCAGACAGGTCTGCTGCCGGGATGATCCGCTCCGCCAGCGAAACATTGTAATTGGGCACGAACACCACTTTGAGCAGCCCACCCACCGATGGATCGGCATTGACGCGGCGGGCGATGTCATTTGCCAGTTTGATGATCAGCTTGGCATTGTGATAGCTGGACGCCGCCTTGCCGCCGAAAATCTTGACGCGCGGCACCCAGTCCCGCTCCGGGTGGCTGCGAATCTGATCATAGAGTGCGACCGTCTCGATCAGATTGAGCAATTGCCGCTTATATTCGTGGATGCGCTTGATCTGCACGTCGAACAACGCATCGGGGTTGAGGCGGATGCCGGTCAGGTCTTTCAGATGTGCGGCCAAAGCCACCTTGTTGGCGCGCTTTACTTCGGCAATGCGTTCGCCCAGCACAGGGTCTGCCGCCAGCGCGTTGAGCTCCGTCAGCTTCTCCGCATCATCCAGAAACCCATCGCCAATCGCATCACGCAGCGTGGCGGTGAGCGCAGGGTTGCACTGCATCAGCCAGCGGCGCGGTGTGACGCCGTTGGTCTTGTTGTTGATCCGCTTGGGATAAAGCTGATGCAGATTGGAAAAGACCGTGCTCTTCATCAGTTCGGTGTGGAGCGCGGCCACGCCATTGACGCTGTGCGCGCCGACGAACGCCAGATTGGCCATGCGCACGCGCCGGTCTCCCGCTTCGTCGATCAATGAAATCGAGGCAATCGAAGCGTCGCTCAATCCGGCCTTGCGTGCTTCGCGCAACACCCGGCTGTTGATGGCATAGATGATCTGCATATGGCGCGGCAACAGCCGTTCGAACAGCGGCAGCGGCCAGCTTTCCAGCGCTTCGGGGAGGAGCGTGTGGTTGGTGTAGGCGATGGTGCGCTTGGTAATGTCCCACGCCGTGTCGACCTCCAGACCGTGCAGGTCCATCAGCAGGCGCATCAGTTCTGCCACGGCCACCGCCGGGTGCGTGTCATTCAGCTGGATCGCCGCCTTGTCGGGCAGGCTGGTTACGTCACCATAATATTGGACGTGGCGACGCACGATGTCCTGAATCGAGGCCGAGGTGAAGAAATACTCCTGCCGCAACCGCAATTCCTGCCCCGCAGGGCTGGAATCGGCAGGATAAAGCACCCGCACCAGCGAGTCCGCGCGCACCTGATCGGCCAGCGCGCCGGCATGGTCGCCTGCGTTAAAGGCATCGAGCCGGATCGGATCAAGCGCATTGGCCGTCCACAGTCGCAGCGTATTGACGCGCTTGCCGCGCCACCCGACCACAGGCGTATCGACGGCGGTGGCCTCCACCTGCTCGGCGGGCGCCCACACTACGCCATCGCCTTCGGCAGACACTTCGCCGCCAAAGCCGATGCGATAGGCGCTCTCGCGCCGCTCAAACTCCCACGGATTGCCGTGTGCCAGCCAGGTTTCGGGCAGCTCCACCTGCCAACCATCGTCGATCCGCTGGCGGAACATGCCGTTTACATAGCGGATGCCATAGCCATAGGCCGGGATGTCGAGGCTCGCGAGGCTCTCCATGAAACAGGCCGCCAGCCGCCCCAGCCCGCCATTGCCCAGCGCGGCGTCGGGCTCCAGTTCCTCCAGCGCCGCCAGATCAAGGCTATGCCCCGCCAGCGCCTGTTCCATCTCGCGCGTCAGGCCCAAATTGGTCATCGCATCGCGCAGCAGTCGGCCGATCAGAAATTCAAGGCTGAGATAATAGACCCGCTTGCTGCCCGCGTCATAGGTGCGGCGGGTGGATTCCATCCAGCGGTCGATGACCTCGTCGCGCAGGCTCAGGACGGCAGCGGTGAACCAGTCATGCTGTTTCGCAGCGCGCTCATCTTTGCCGATGCGGTGACGCAGGACGTCGATGATCTTCGCGTCAAGCTGAGCGATGCGGTCTTTCTGACTGGCAGCCAAGGGGCGACACTCCATATGTGCCATCCGGGGCTGTGCCCGTCCGGCGGTCTTGAATCCGATCCGCCTCCTATTCCTCCGATTTCATGGCTAAGGCAGGTCGAAGCACTTGCCAAGATAAATTGTGCATCACAGCATTTTTTGGGGCGCTGGCGGAGCGGGAGACGTGTTAGCTATGAACGGGCCTTGATTGAATCGGCGTCTCCATGCCGCCCGCCGCGAAAAACAGTCCTTCGACACGCTCAGGACGGCGGAGTCAAAGTTGAAACGGAAATGCACATGACCACCCCACATACCCCCTGGTGGCGCGGTGCCGCCATCTACCAGATTTACCCGCGCAGCTTTCAGGATAGCAATGGCGACGGCGTGGGTGACCTGCCCGGCATCACCGCGCGGCTGGATCATGTCGCGCGGCTGGGCGTGGATGCGATATGGATTTCGCCCTTCTTCACCTCGCCGATGCGCGATTTCGGCTATGACGTGTCGGATTATTGCGATGTGGACGCGCAGTTCGGCACGCTCGCCGATTTCGACGCGCTGGTGGCCAAGGCACACGGGTTGGGCCTGAAGGTGCTGATCGATCAGGTTTATGCCCACACTTCAGATATGCATGACTGGTTTGCACAAAGCCGCGCCGACCGTGCAAATATCAAAGCAGACTGGTATGTTTGGGCCGATCCCAAACCCGATGGAAGGCCGCCCAACAACTGGCAATCAGTGTTCGGCGGCCCCGCATGGACCTGGGATGCGCGGCGGTGCCAATATTATATGCACACCTTCCTGAAGGAACAGCCGCAGCTCAACGTCCACAATGTCGCGGTTCAGGATGCGTTGCTCGACGTGGCGCGCTTCTGGCTCGAGCGCGGGGTGGACGGCTTCCGGCTCGACGCGCTCAACCATGCGATGCACGATCCCGAACTGCGCAACAATCCGCCCGCGCCCGATGATGGCAAAGCCCGCACCCGGCCCTTTGATTTCCAGCTGAAAATCCACAGCCAGTCGCAACCTGGCATGGTGGGCGTGGTCGAACGCATCCGCGCCTTATGCGATGATTATGGCGCGATCTTCACCGTGGCCGAAGTGGGCGGCAGCGATGCTGTGGCCGAGATGAAGGCCTTCACGGCGGGCGATAAGCGGCTGTGCAGCGCCTATGGCTTCAACTTCCTCTATGCACCCGAATTGACGCCCGATCTGGTGGCGGAAGCGATGGCCGAATGGGCCGATGCCGAAGGCTGGCCCAGTTGGGCGTTCGAAAATCACGATGCGCCGCGCGCTGTCTCGCGCTGGTGCGCGGCCGACGCGATGGGCCGGTTCGCACGGATGAAGATGCTGCTGCTCGCAGCCCTGCGCGGCAACATCATCCTCTATCAAGGTGAGGAGCTGGGGCTGGAGCAAGATGAGATTCCGTTCGATCTGCTGCAAGACCCTGAAGCGATTGCCAACTGGCCACTGACTCTCTCGCGCGATGGCGTGCGCACGCCGATGCCATGGACGAATGCGCGGCAGGGCGGGTTTACCACCGGGACGCCTTGGCTTCCGCTGGGTGATGAAAACCGCGCGCGTGCAGTGGATGGGCAGGAAGAGGATGCAGACAGCCTGCTGCACTGGACGCGGCATGTTCTGGCGCTGCGCAACGCGCATCCGGCGCTGCGGCACGGCGCGCTGGAACGGGTGGAGGCGCAGGGCGCGCTGCTGCGTTTTTATCGCGTGAGTCAGGGCGAGCGCATTCTGTGTGCGTTCAATCTCTCCGATGCACCGCTGGTGCTGGCGGATTTGTCCGCCGGAACGGTGCTGGCTGTCGCCAATGGCGGAACTGCGGATGCGCTGCCCGGCTATGGTGCGGTATGGGCGGCGGTTGAGCCATAGCCTTCCCGCAACACTCCTGCCGCCGCATCGGCTGCATCCCGCGCGCGATCGACTGGCACGCCCAGCCCGCATAGCGCGAGCACGAGCATTTCGCGGAGCCGATCCGCCGCTTCTTCGCGGCCCGGCTGGCGCTCGATGACATTGATCAGCGCGATCTGGCACAGACCCAGCCAATAGCGCACGCCGCTGCGGGCCGCTTCCGGCCGTGCAAGCCCCGCTGCGAGCGCAGCCTTCACATCGGCGCGAATGCCCTGGTTCAGCGCGTGGCTCTGTGCGGTTGCCATTTCCAGTCCGCGCAGCATGACAATGGCCTGCTTGCGCTGGGTCAGCGCGAAATCGACTGCGACGCGCATCCCGCCAGCCAGCCGCGCGACCGGATCGGTCACGCCCGCATTGGCGGCGCTCACCTTTTCTTCCAGCGCGGCCCGCACCTGCGCCGCGATGGCGTTGGCAAAGCCGGGCTTGTCGATGAAGTGGTTGAAGAAGCTGCCCTTCGCCACGCCCGCCCGCGCCACCACTTCATCGATGGCGATGGCATCGATCGGGCGCTCTGCCAGCAGTTCGAACCCGGCGTCGAGCAAGGCCGTACGGGTGCGCAATGCTCTGGGATTGGGCGGGCTCATTCCCGCGTCATATCAGCATTGACTATTCGGTCAACTGTTGTCATTTTGACCAAATAGTCATCTGCGAATCGCAGGGTTCGCGGGAAGACAGGGGAGAGAGCCGTGAGCGTGATCCGCGTCGAAGATATTGCCCATGTCCGCTTTGCCGCACCCGATCTGGCCGCGATGCGCGCCTTTCTGGAGGATTTCGGTTTTGCCTGTTTTGAAGAGGGCGGGCGGCTCTATGCCAAAGGGAATGACGGGCGCCCCTTCCTGCATGTCACCGAGCCGGGAGAGCCGGGCTTCAAGGCGCTGGGGTTTCGCGTGGAATCGGTTGCTGAACTGGACGCGCTGGCCGCTTCGGAAGGCGTGGCCGTGGAGGATCTGGCCGAGCCGGGCGGCGGCAAGATCGTCCGCCTTACCGATCCCGATGGCTTCCGCATCGAGATTGTCGCGGGCCAGTCCAAGGGCGAAGCGAGCCTGCCCTTCGCCGATCAACCGCGCAACAGCGTGGCCAGCCGCCCGCGCTTGCGCGCTCTGGTGAGGCTGGAGCCCGGCCCTGCCCATATCCGCCGCATCGGCCATGCCGTGCTCAACGTCACCGACTTTCGCCGTTCAGAAGCATGGTACAAAGAGCGCTTCGGTTTCCTCACCTCTGATGAAGTGGAAGCCGCGCCCGATGTGCCGCTGGGCGCGTTCATGCGCTGTGACCGGGGGGATAAGCCCGCCGATCATCACACATTGTTCCTCGCCCAATTGCCGCAGAAGACCGATCTGCTCCATGCCGCGTTCGAAGTCTCGAATCTTGATGATCTGATGCTGGGCCATCAGCATCTGAAGGCCGCCAAGCGCACCGCCGCCTGGGGCGTGGGGCGGCACATCATGGGCAGTCAGGTGTTTGATTACTGGAAAGACCCGTGGGGCCATGAGCTTGAACACTGGACCGATGGTGATCTGCTGACGGCAGCCGATCCACCGCAGAAAATGCCGATGAGCGCCCTGCTCGCCGTGCAATGGGGTACGCCGCATCCGATGTTTGCGGGCAAGCGCGCGCCCTCTCCCGCAACGATTTCCTTTTTCACAGCGCTGATTTTGCGCTTCAAACGATTCTTCCGCCGCCAGCCCAAAGGACAAACCGCATGAAACTCGCCACCTACACCGCCCAAGGCCAGACCCGCACCGGGATCGTGGTGGGAGACCAGATCATCGACACCGGCCTTGGTGGCACGATGATCGACCTGATCCGCAATTGGGACGCGCTGAAGCCGCAGCTGGAGGCCAAGGCGGCGGCGGGCGGCGGGATGCCCCTCGCGTCCGTCACGCTGTGCGCACCAGTGCAGCGGCCAGGCAAGATTTTCGCCATCGGCCTCAATTATGCAGACCATATCGCGGAATCGAAGATGGGCACGCCCGAACGGCAAGTGTGGTTCACCAAGGCGCAGACCAGCGTCAATGGGCCGCATGATCCCATCCTGATCGCGCGCAACACGATGGCGAATGACTATGAGGTCGAGCTGGTCGCGGTGATCGGCAAGCGTGCCAAGCATATCTCTGTCGCCGACGCCGCCAGCGTCATCTTTGGCTATTGCGTGGGCAATGATGTGACCGAGCGGATGTGGCAACATGCGGGGCCGCAATGGGCGCTGGGCAAGAGCTTTGATACGCACGCGCCGATGGGGCCGTGGCTGACCACCGCCGACGAACTGGGCGATCCCCACCGGCTGGGCATCCGCTGCTTCGTGAATGGCGAGAAGCGTCAGGATTCGAACACCAGCCATCTGGTGTTCAACATCTGGCAGCAGATCGAGCATCTTTCCGCCGCGATGACACTGGAGCCCGGCGACGTGATCTTCACTGGCACTCCCGGCGGCGTGGGTGCTGCGATGGATCCGCGCCAGTTCCTCAAGGCCGGCGATGTCGTGCGTCGAGATTGACCCGCTCGGCCAGATCGAAGGCGTGATGCAGGCGGAAGGCTGAGGCGATGGCGGCGGAATTCGATTGCGATATTCTGATCATCGGCGGCGGGCCGACCGGCGTCACGCTGGGCCTGTTGCTGGCACGCGCCGGGGTTTCAGTGATCATTGCCGAGAAAGAGGCGGATATTTATCCGCTGCCGCGCGCCGCGCACCTCGATCACGAGCGATCCTGCGCATCCTCCAAGAAGCGGGCGTGGCGGACGCGGTGATGGCCACCAGCCGCCAATCCGCCCGCTATGATTTCTTCACGGCAGACCGGCAAATCCTGTTGCGCTTCGAAGGAACGGACAAGATTGCGGCGGGCGGCTGGCCTTCGGGCAACATGATCCACCAGCCGAGCGTGGAAGCTGCTTTACGCGCAGAACTGGCGCGCTGGCCGGATGCAACGCTCAACAGCCTGTGGGAATTTCAGTCGTTCGATGAAGATGCTGACGGCCTGTCGGTGGAATTCTCCACGTCGGAGGGTGCTCGGATCATCCGCGCGCGCTACTTGGTGGGCGCAGATGGCGCGCGCAGCCCGGTGCGGCAGGCGCTGGGCGTCGGCCAGCATGATCTGGGCTTTGAAGAGCCGTGGCTGGTCATTGATACCATCGTTCATGACTATGCGCGCCTGCCAGACGTCAACATCCAGATTTGCGATCCCGCGCGCCCCACCACCTGCGTGCTGATGGGCGAAGGGCGGCACCGCTGGGAGTTCATGATTCTGCCGGGGGAAGACCCGGATATCGTCTCCAGCAATGCTTCCATCGCGGAGTTGCTCAAGCCCTGGGATGTGGAGGGTGCCGTGACGCTGGAGCGCAAGGCGGTCTACACCTTCCGCGCGCGCATTGCCGAACGCTGGCGCAAGGGCCGGGTGCTGCTGGCGGGCGATGCCGCGCACCAGACACCGCCCTTTGCGGGCCAGGGCATGGGCTCTGGCCTGCGTGATGCGGCCAATCTGGCGTGGAAGCTGACGGCCGTCACGCGCGATGGCGCACCGGTTACGCTCCTCGACAGCTATCAGCCGGAACGTGAGCCCAATCTGCGCGCCACCATCGACATGGCGGTCATGATGGGGCGAACGGTGTGCATCACCGATCCGGCAGCCGCCGCGATGCGTGATCAGCAGATGCTGGCCGCGCGGGCGGCGGGACAGTCACCCGATGGGCCGCTTGAGTATCCGCCTATTTCCGAAGGCATCATCCTGAACGGGTCTCCGGGAGCAGGCAGCTATTTCCCGCAGCCAAGCACAGGGGAGGCGAGACTGGATGATGCGCTGGGTGCAGGCCAATGGCTGATCACGCGCGCCATGCTGGATGATGCCAAACTCGCCGCGTTCCGTCCGGCACTGGCAGACTGGCTGGATGCGCAGCGTGCAGAGGCGGTGCTCGTCCGTCCGGATCGCTATGTGTTCGGTACGGGGGTCGCGGATGACCTCGCCCGGGCGTGGGCGGAGGCCGTTGGGTAGAGTCTTTCTCAAGGGATCCCGCCGTCCTGAGCGTGTCGAAGGACTGTTTTGCCTTTCGACGGGCATTCCCAGAAAGAATAGTCCTTCGACAAGCTCAGGACGGCGGAGGTGGGGGGCAAAGGGGCTCTACCGCGCGCCCACGCGGCGCAGGTGATAATCGGTGCTGCCCAGCATCGCTTCTATGGCAAGCAGTCGCTTGAGATAATGGCCGACAGCCAGTTCATCCGTCATGCCGATGCCGCCATGCACCTGCACCGCGCTTTCACCCACGGCGCGACCCAGACGGCCCATTTGCGCCTTGAGCAGAGCCACGTCGCGCGGGGATGCCTGTCCGGCCTCGATCAGCGCCGTGGTGTAAAGCAGCAGCGCCTGCGCTTTGGCCCAGGCGATCTTCATGTCTGCCAGCCGGTGCGCCATCGCCTGAAACGAGCCGATGGGCACGCCAAATTGTTTGCGTGTGGCAGCATAGCTGCCTGTCATTTCTAGCAGCGCACCCATCGCCCCCACAGCCTCGGCTGAAAGGGTGAGCAGTGCGTTTTCGATCACTGCATCCAGTGCAGCCTCCGCATCGTCACGCATAACCTGGGCGGCGGGGATGATGACATGTTCAAACCGCACGGTCGCGGCGCGGCGACCGTCGATCATGGAATAGCCCGTCACCGCCACACCCGGCGCGGACGGATCGACCCGAACCAGCGCGAGCTTGTCCCCAGCCCGGGCGGAGACAATAAGCGCGTTGGCCTCTGCACCTCCCAGCACCAGCTTCTTCTCGCCATCCAGTTGCACCGCATCGCCGTTCAGCGTCAGCGTGGTGCCCATGGCAGTCACCGGGCCGATGCCATGCCGCTCCTCATGGGCGAGCGCGACCTGCGCGTTGCCTGCGATGACGTCCGCCAGCAAGGGTTGCGCCCGCGCTCCGCCCAGCGCCAGCGCCTTGCCGCCCAGCAGGACGGAGGCGAGCCAGGGTTCGGCCACCAGATGCCGCCCCATCACCAGGCCGCACGCAACGAGATCGGACGGCTGGCCGCCCAGGCCGCCATCACTTTCAGCAAAGGGCAGGGCAAGAAGGCCCATCTCGCCCAAGGCTTGCCAGACCGGTTCGGAGCGGGCGGCACCCGATTTGAGCAGCGCCTGTCTTTGGTCGAAGCTGTAAGTCTGCGCGAGGAGCTTTCCGAGGCTGTCGCGCAACATGTCCTGTTCGGGGGTGAAGCTGAAATCCATAGTGTGTCCCCTTGCGTCAGGCGGCAGGCAGCGTGCGGGCGATCAGGTCGCGCTGGACTTCGTTGGTCCCGGCGTAGATCGTGGTGGCGCGCGAATTGAGATAATAGGGCATGGCGACCAGTTCGAGCTCTTGGCCCAACGCGGCGACATTCGACCCTATATTGAGCGCTTCGAGCTGGAGCGGCAGCGCCTCTGTGCCCGCCACGCGCGTCATCAGCACAGAGACACGCTGGGCGAGTTCGGAGCTCATGACCTTGTTCATCGAAGGCATGGCCGGATCATGGCTCAGCGGGTGGCCGCTGATGACCAGTTTCTCAAACGCGGCGTGGGACGCGATGTCCGCCTCCAGTTCGCCAATATCGCGCTGGAACACCGGATCATCGGCTACCATGCCGCCAAAGGGGGAGGGCGTGCCTTGCGCCGTCACGCGGATCAGCTCCAGCTTGCGATACATGGCGGGGCTGCCGGCTGATCCGCCACGTTCGTGGCGCAGCAGTGCCTTGGCCACGCTCCATCCGTCATTCTCCGCGCCGACCCGCGCGGTCTGCGGCACGCGGACATTGTCGAAAAACACTTCGCACTGCTCTGGAATGCCATCCAGCCCGATGATCGGGCGGATCTCCA
Source organism: Sphingomonadales bacterium (assembly GCA_016714795.1). GTDB lineage: Bacteria > Pseudomonadota > Alphaproteobacteria > Sphingomonadales > Sphingomonadaceae > Aquisediminimonas. Next base: position 100,061 of record JADKCA010000001.1, read on the forward strand.
TGCCGGGATAATCTGTGCGGTCGAGCAGCAGGAAGGTGATGCCCTGCTGCTTCTTGCCCTCTGTGCTGGTGCGCACCAGCATGAACATGCGGTTCGCCTTATGCGCCAGCGTCGTCCAGATTTTCTGGCCGTTGATGATGTAATCATCCCCATCCGCCACTGCCGCACAACTGAGCGCGGCCAGATCAGACCCGGCATTGGGTTCGGAATAGCCCTGCGTCCAGTAATCTTCTCCAGACAGGATGCCGGGCAGATATTTGGCCTTTTGCTCCTCGCTGCCCAGATCGATCAGCAGTGGGCCCACCATCTGCAACCCGTTGGGAAGAAGCGGCGGCAGATCGCGTTTGAAATATTCCTCGGCAAAGATGTAGCGCTGTTCGACCGACCAGCCGGTGCCCCCATATTGGGCGGGCCAGCCTGGTGCGACCCAGCCTTTTGCGTGGAGAATTTTCTGCCACGCCATCACGCTTTCAAATGGCGCGAACACGCTTGTCGTCTTGCGCCCCGCTTCACGAATGTCGGGTGTGGGTGCGCAGTCCAGAAAGGCGGCAACTTCGGCGCGGAAGGATTCGAGTTCGGGTCCGAAACTAATGTCCATGGCTCTTGTCCTTTCAGCCGCGCTTGCCGGTGAAGGCGGCAATGCGATCATGCATGTCTGGTCCATGGCCTTCGCATTCCATCACTTCCCATTGCAGCCCGCCATCAAGGTGCATCGAATCGGTCGTGTCGAGCAGCCGCTTGTTGGCGCGGTGGCTGAAGCCGGAATTGGCAGTGATGCGCGCGGCAAGGGCGGCGACCTCTGCGTCGAAATCGGCGACGGGTACGCTATATTCGGCGAGTCCGATGCGGACCGCTTCGTCTGCGCTGATCATGTCCGCCGTGAACATCAGCCGCTTGGCGGTCGCAATGCCGACGCGGCGGGGAAGGCGCTGGCTCATCCCCCAGATCGGAGTGAGCGCCCATTTGGAATGCGTGTCACCAAAGCGGGCATTGTCTGCCGCCACGATGAAATCGCACGCCAGCGCCACTTCCAGTGCGCCGGTATAGCAATGGCCATGAACGGCGGCGATGACGGGCTGGGGCAGCTTTTCCATCATCCGCAGCGTCTCGCTATGCCAGCCGCGCGAAGGGACGGCTTCGCCGGTGGCAATGTCTGCCAGATCATGTCCGGCGGAAAAGCATTTGCCCGCCCCGCGCAAAACGACGCAACCGCTGCTGCTGTCTGTGCGCAGTGCTTCCACATGGGCGCGCAGTTCGCGGAAGACGCCAACGGTCAGCGCGTTGAGCTTGTCCGGGCGGTTGATGGTCAGCGTTGCCACGCCGTTGCTGTCTGTCCGTTCCACCAAAGCGGTCATGTCCACCTCTCCTCTGCTTTCCTTGCGACTAGGTGCAGCAGTCGAGCTTGACCAGCGCAAATTCCGCACTGCGCGCGCAATCGTCGCTCGATAACCCGAACGGGTTATGCGGTGATTGCGGAAGCACGGTACTCAAGGGCCAACCATGGAGAGGAACAAGGCGATGGAGACGGTTGATATTGTCGTGATCGGGGCCGGATTTTCGGGGCTTTATGCGATCCACAAGCTGCACGAAAAATATAGTCTGGTGTGTTTCGAATCGGGCGATGGCGTTGGGGGGACCTGGTATTGGAACCGCTATCCCGGCGCGCGCGTGGACATCAAGAGCGTCGAATATTCCTACGGGTTCGACAATGATTTGCAGCAGGACTGGTCGTGGCCTGAATATTTCTCCGCCCAGCCCGATCTGGAACGCTATGCCAATCATGTTGCAGACCGGTTCAAGCTGCGCGACTTCATCCGCTTCTCCAACCCGGTCAGCAGCCTGCATTTCGATGAGGCGACGAACCTCTGGCACGTTCGCACCGGCAAGGGCGATCACGTCATGTGCCGTTATGTCATTGCCGCTTCTGGCGCGCTTTCTGCCCCCAACACGCCGCCTTGGCCGGGCATGGACAGCTTCAAGGGGCCGATCTACCACACCGCCACATGGCCGCGCGAAGGCGTGGATTTTTCCGGGCAGCGTGTGGGCTTCATCGGCACCGGCTCAACCGGCATTCAGGCGATGCCACTCATCGCCGCGCAGGCCGATCATCTGTATGTGTTCCAGCGCACCGCCGCCTATTGCATGCCGTCTGGCAACCGGCCGATGGATGCGGACTTCGAAAATGACTGGAAGGCGCATTATCCCGAACGGCGCAAGGAACTGCTCGACAGCTATGGTGTCTCGCTGATCGAATATCCGCTGCTCTCCGCGCATGAAGCCACGCCGGAGCAGCGCGCTGAAATTCTCGAAACCGCCTGGAATTCGCAGAACGCCTTCCAGCTGCTCTTCGCGTTCAGCGATGTGATGACCGACCCTTCCGCCAATGATTATGTTGCCGAATTTGTGCGCAGCAAAATCCGCGGCATCGTGAAAGACCCGGCCACGGCAGAATTGCTCTGTCCCAAATCCTATCCGATTGGCGGCAAGCGACTGTGCATCGGCAATGGCTATTTCGAGATGTTCAACCGCGACAATGTGACGCTGGTGGACGTGAAGTCCGCGCCGATTCAGGCGTTCACCGAAACCGGCCTGCGCACAGCGGCGGGCGATTTCGAGCTGGATGCGATCGTGACCGCCACTGGCTTTGATGCCGCCACCGGGGCTTTGACCCGCATAGACATTCAAGGCGTCAACAAGCTGAAGATCACGGAAAAATGGTCGGAAGGGGCGACAACTTATCTGGGATCGATGGTGGCGGGCTTCCCCAACATGTTCATGATCCACGGCCCGATGACTCCTGCGGCGCAGGCGCAGATGATCACCGCGGGCGAATGGCAGGTGGACTGGACCGTGGGCATTATCGACGCCATGGAGCGCGATGGCTGCACCCGGATCGACACCACCGAAGCCGCCGAACAATCCTGGGCCGCCGAAGTGGCGATGTGCGCCAGTCAGACCGTCCACAACCTTGCGGATTCCTGGTACAACGGCAGAATATCGAAGGGAAAAAGGGCGGATTTGCGGTCTATGTCGGCGGCTTCCCGCGGTTCCGCCAATTGTGCGAAGATGCGGTAGCGCAGGGCTTTCAGGGGTTTGAGCGTAACTGAACGGGGCACATGCGCGGCGGGGCCGGCCATCCGGCTTGCTCGCCGCGCCGTCCGGGCATAATCCGCAGGGATGCAGAACGCATTGTCGCTGAAAATTTCGGTCCGCCTCTATTGCGGAGACGAAATTGCCATGGGGCCGGGCAAGGCGGACCTGCTGGATGCCATCGCGGCGCATGGCTCGATTTCGGCCGCCGCGCGCGCATTGGGCATGAGTTACAGGCGCGCCTGGTTGCTGGTGGATACCATGAACCGCTGCTGGCAGGCTCCGCTTGTGGCCACGGTGCCCGGCAGCGCTCATGGTGGCGGTGCGACAATGACCCAAATGGGCGAGCGCGTGCTGGCGCATTATCGCGGACTGCAAGGGCAGATTGGTGGTCTGGCGGATTGTGTGGATCGGGCGGCGCTCGCAGCGGTGATGCGCGATGCACCCAAGATCAGCCAGAAGGCGTGAGTTTGAGACTGGCCACATTGCCATGATCCTGTATATCGTCGGACATAGCCGGGTCCGTTGGGCCGATCAGGACGGTTGCCTGTGTCCATATTGCGAAGATTTCTGTTTTTCCTGATTGCGCTTCTGGCCAGCCTTTCTCCGGCGGCAGCGCAGCAACGCGGGCCGCTTGTGCTTGCGGCAGCCAGCCTTCAGGAAGCGCTGACCGAAGCGGCAGGGGCGTGGGCCGCAGCGCGCCACCCGCGTCCGGTCATTTCCTTTGCAGGGTCAGCCGCGCTTGCCCGTCAGATTGAAGGCGGAGCACCCGCAGACCTGTTTATCGCAGCGGATGAGGGCTGGATGAACCATGTCGCGGCCAAGGGGCTGATCCGGCCCGACAGCCGGGCGCCGTTTCTGTCGAACCGGATCGTGCTGATTGCCCCGGCGGAGAGCAACGTGCGGCTGGCCATTGCGCGCCATTTTCCGCTCGCCCGAGCGCTGGGCTCCGGTCGGCTCGCCATGGCTGATCCTGACAGCGTGCCGGCGGGGACATATGGCAGGCCGCGCTTTCCAGTCTGGGCGTCTGGCCCGCAGTGGCCGGAAAGGTGGCCCGCGCAGAGAATGTGCGGGCGGCGCTGGCGCTGGTGGAGCGCGGTGCGGCTCCGTTCGGGATCGTATATGCAACCGATGCCAGGGCCTCAAACAAGGTCCGCGTGGTGGGCATGTTTCCGGCCAAGAGCCACCCGGTCATCACCTATCCGATCGCCGCGTTGCGTCGTTCGACCAATCCCGAAGCGGAAGCGTTCAGGCGTTTTCTGATGTCGCGTGCAGGCAAGGCGATTTTTGCCCGGCACGGCTTTGTAACGCGCTGAGGCCGAGAGATGCTCAGCGCGGAAGAATGGGACATCCTCCTGCTGTCAATGAAGGTCAGCGGTGTCGCCGTGCTCGCTTGTCTGCCGCTCGCTTTCGGTCTCGCCTGGCTGCTGGCGCGTGTCCGGTTTCCCGGACGCATCCTGATTGATGCGCTGGTGCATCTGCCGCTGGTTCTGCCCCCGGTTGTGACGGGCTGGCTGTTGCTGCTGGCTTTCGGCAATACCGGGCCTGCCGGTCGCTGGTTTGAGGATGTGCTGGGCATCAGCTTCATGTTTCGCTGGACCGGAGCGGCGCTGGCGGCGGCAGTGATGGCTCTGCCCTTGATGGTTCGCGCCATGCGCCTTTCAATCGAGGCGGTAGACCGGCGGCTGGAGGCTGCAGCGGAAACGCTTGGCGCATCGCGCACGCATGTCTTTGCCACAATCACGCTGCCGCTGGCATTGCCCGGCCTTCTGGCCGGCATGGTGCTGGGCTTCGCCCGCTCGCTGGGCGAGTTTGGCGCGACGATCACCTTTGTGTCGAACATTCCCGGCGAAACGCGCACTTTGCCGATTGCCATTTACAGTGCGTTGCAGGTTCCGGGGAGCGATAATGTGGTGACGCGACTGGCCCTGATTTCCGTTGCGCTATCGCTGGGCGCTCTGCTGGCATCCGAAGTGCTGGTGCGGCGATCAGGGCAGGGAAGGGGCCGCCATGTCCTTTGACGTCTGCGTCACACGGCAGCTGGGGGATCGGGTGATTGCCGCCGAATTTGCGGGTGAGGCGGGGCTGACAGCGCTGTTCGGCCCATCTGGCGCTGGCAAGAGCTCTGTGTTGAACATGGTGGCGGGACTGTTGCGGCCAGACGCAGGGCACATCATGGTTGGAGATGTGACGTTGTATTCCAGTGCGGACGGGATAGACCGGCCCGCGCGCGCGCGCCGCGCTGGCTATGTCTTTCAGGATGGACGCCTGTTTCCGCACAAGCGCGTGCGCGACAATCTGCTTTATGGCTGGAACCTGGCCAATCCCGCAGAACGCTGGATGGACCTTGATGAAGCCGTGCGGTTTCTCGGTATCGGGCATCTGCTCAATCGCTGGCCGCACACCCTTTCCGGCGGCGAAGCCCAGCGCGTCGCCATAGGCAGGGCACTCTTGTCTGCCCCGCGCTTCCTGCTGATGGATGAGCCGCTGGCCTCGCTAGACCGGGCACGGCGTGAAGACATCATGGCGGTGATCGTGCGGCTGCGTGACGAACTGAAGCTGCCCATTCTCTACGTCAGCCATGACCGCGAGGAAGTGGAGCAGCTTGCCACGACCATCGTTCCACTGGACTGAGACCGAAAGCCTGATTGAGGCGATGATCATTCGCGCAACCGTTCATCAGTGCAATCGGCAATGGCCCCAAACCAGTTTGAAAGGAATGGGCTTCAGATTCCGGGAAGTGGCGGGGTCAGGCGGGCGCACAATCCTCCGGACGCCGAGGCGGACAGGGTGATTTCTCCGCCATAGTCTCGCGCAATCGAGCGCGCGATGGCCAGACCGAGCCCGGAACCGCCAAGCGCATCCGCACCGGTTTCGCCAATTTCGAAAACCTGTTCTCGCCGGTCTGTGGCCACGCCCGGACCATCATCACAAACAAGGATGTGCAACCCGTCGGCTTTGACGCGGATTTCGGAATTCGCCCATTTTCCAGCATTGTCCAGCAAGTTGCTGAGAACCTCATTCAGATCATCGGCATCCATGGGAACCAAATTTCCCTCCGCGATCTCGCTGAGAAATGTCTTGTCAGGATAGCAGCGCTGCATCGCCGAAAGCAGCGGGGACAGCACGTCGACCACGCGGCAGTTTGTGGATACGCCCACCCGCGAGCCGCCCGAACGGACACGGGCGAGGTGATAGTCAATCTGACGCTGCATCCGCTCGCTCTGGTTCAGCAAAATTTCCGCCGCTCCGCTTCTTGGTCCTTCGAGCATACGCTCTGCTTCATCCGTGATGACGGCCAGCGGCGTGCGCAGCGAATGGGCGAGCGCGCTCGCCTGAACCCTTCCCCGCGCAACGATTTCCCCGTTTCGCTCAACATATGCATTGAGATCGGCCACGAGAGGGTGAAGTTCATCAGGATAATGTCCCTCAACCCTCGCCGCGCTGCCCATGCGCAGCTTTTCAATCGCGGCTGACAGTCGGTTGAACGGGCGGAAGCCGAAGGTGATGATGGCAAGCCCGCTTGCGAGAAGCGCCAGCGCCAGCAGTGCCAGCCATACCGTCAGCTCACGCGTGAAGGCGGTGATGATACGCTGGAGGTGGCGCTCATCTGTTGCGATCACGAAATGGATGGGAGCGCCTCCTGTCGTGTCGCGCACAAAGCCGTAGACAATGGCATGTCCGGTCGGCCCGTCTGCCATGCGGTGCAGGATTCTGGGCGAGTGGGCGACATCATAATTCAATGTCCCCCGCGTCATGGATGGGGATTTGAGCGTACCGAAACCGGGGCGGGTGACCTGCCAGTAAAAGCCGGACAGCGGCTCTGCATAGCGCGGATCAGACAAGGGCCGCGTCAGATGCGGGCGACCGCCTCCGTCAAGCGCGGTCAACGCACCCAACTCGCGCACATGCACTTCCAGTTCTTCGTGATATTGCGCTTCGACGTGCATCGTGAAAAGCCGGACCGAGCTGAGCCAGATCGCGCCGATACCCAATGCCACCCAAAGCAGGATGGAGAGCAGGAAGCGCCCGCGCATGGAGGTGAACAGCGCCATCATGGTTCCAGACGATAGCCGAGGCCGCGCACGGTGCGAATGCGATGCCGACCGATCTTGCGGCGCAGGCGGCTGACATGCGCTTCCACGGCATTGCGATCCCGCTCCGCCTCCAGCGCGTAAAGCTGTTCGAGAATGTCATCCTGCGCGATGATATGCCCGGCGCGGCGCAGGAACAGATGGAGCAACGCAAACTCCTTGCGGCTGAGATCAAGCGGCGCACTCCCGAGCGTCGCAATGCGAGCCACGGGGTCGAGCGTCAGATCACCGGATGAAACCGCATTCCCCCCGTCTCCGCGCCCGCGCCGCGACAAGGCATGGAGACGCGCCAGAAGTTCCTCGAACCGGATCGGCTTGACGACAAAATCATCGGCCCCGCAATTCAGACCTTCCACCTTGTCGCGCCAATTGCCGCGCGCGGTGAGGATCAGCACCGGCACATGTTCACCCGCCGCGCGCCAGTGGCGGAGCAGGTCCAGCCCGTCCCCGTCGGGCAGGCCCAGATCCAGAATGACGGCCGCCGTCAGCTTCAGGTCTGGCCAGTCGCGCGCGGTCGCCATGGTCTGCACCCAATCGACAGTGAATCCCGCCTTGACCAGCCGTTCGGACAGGCGGCGGCCCAGTTCGGGATCATCTTCAACCAGCACTATGCGCATGAATGCCGCGCCCTCCTGAACCATTTGATCGCATGGTGATCTGACATATCCCTGACAGATTGTCAGGCCAGCGTCAGTTTCGATTGCGAAGTGCAGGGCCATGGAACGCAAATGGATTTTGGGCGCCGCCGCTCTGCTGGCTGTCGCGGCGGCGGTTGGAGCGGCCTTGTGGTCGCGCGGCGACACGCCCGTTGAACAGGCCGAGCCCGTGTCAAAGCCCGGCACGCTGAGTGCCGAACAGATCAAGCGCATGGGCGTGATGACCGAAGCGGCTGCGCTCGCGACGTCGGCAGAGCTGGGCACGGTTCCCGGCACGGTGACATTGCCGCCTGAAGCACGGGTGGCCGTGACCGCACCATTTGGCGGATCGGTGGTGCGGCTGTTCGTGGTCAATGGACAGGCCGTCGTCAAAGGCCAGCCGCTCGCCATCGTTCGCTCGATCGAGCCGGTGCAATATGGGGCGGCGCTGGCACGCGGGCAGGCGCAGCTTGCGGTGGCACAGGCCAACGCGGCGCGCACCGGGCAACTGGTGCGTGAAGGGATCATCGCAGGCGCCCGCGCCGATGAAGCGCAAGCGGCGCTCAGGGAAGCGCAAGTTGCCGTGTCGGAGAACCGCCGGATACTCTCCCAGACCGGAGCCGGTGCAGGCGGAGAGATGACGCTGCGTGCGCCCATCACCGGGCGGCTGGCTGCCGTCACGGTGCAGACCGGTGGCCCGGTCGATGGCCTGACCGCCCCGTTCGTCATCGAGAATACGGCCAGTCTCATGCTGGATATGCAAATTCCCGAGCGGCTGGCGGCAGGTGCATCCAGGCATGACCCTCACATTGGCGGGCAGTGCCGGCCAGACGATCAGCGGGACGATCATCTCGGTGAGCGGTTCGCTTGATCCCGCCACGCGCTCGCTCATCGCCAAGGCGCGGATCGGGGCAGACCCGCTGCTGGTCAGCGGCAAATCGGTGATGGCCACGCTGCAAGGCAGTCGCAGCATGATGGGCGTCAGCGTTCCATCCGCCGCAGTCACGCAGATGGGCGGAAAGGACATGGTGTTCGTGGCCGTGCGCTCCGGTTTTGCGGCGCGGCCCGTCACGGTGGCCGGACGCAGCGCGGATCGCATTACGCTGTCCTCTGGCCTGAATGCGGGAGAACGGGTGGCGACCAGCGGCCTTGCCGAACTCAAAGCCCTGCTGGGCGGCGAATAGATGCTCGCCAAACTCGTCGAAAAGGCGCTGGCGGCGCGGTTTGCGGTTCTGGGGCTGGCTTTGGCGCTGGCTGGCTGGGGCGCATGGTCGTTCGTCAATCTGCCGATTGATGCCTTTCCGGACATCAGCTCTACTCAGGTCAAAATCATCCTCAAGGCCCCCGGCATGACACCTGAAGAGGTGGAAAGCCGCGTCATCACTCCCATCGAGATGGAGATGCTGGGCATTCCCGATCAGGCCAATCTCCGCTCGGTCGCCAAATATGCGATTGCGGACATCACCATCGACTTCAAGGATGGCACCGATATTTACTGGGCACGCAGTCAGGTGGCCGAACGCCTGTCCAACGTGACGGGCGATCTGCCTGCAACGGTGGAGGGCGGCATGGCCCCCATCTCCACGCCTTTGTCTGACATGGTGATGTTCACGCTGGAGGGGCCGCAAAGCCTGTCTGAAAAGCGCCGCGTGCTGGACTGGGTCATCCGCCCCGCACTGCGCACCGTGCCCGGCGTGGCAGATGTGAACGCGCTGGGCGGGTTCGTGGAGACGTTCGAGGTTCAGCCGGACAATGCAGCCCTTGCCGCCGCCGGGCTGACGGTGGAGGATTTGCGTGACGCGATTGAAAGCAGCAACCGCAACGATGGCGCGGGGCGGCTGAAGATCGGCGAGGAGGCGCTGATCGTCCGCGCAGTTGGCGCGATCAAGACGCTGGAGGATTTGTCTTCGGTCGTTGTCCGCGCGCAGAATGGCGCGGTGCTGCGCGTTGGCGATGTGGCCATGGTCCGCATGGGCAGCCTGACCCGCTATGGCGCTGTGACCAAGAATGGCAAAGGCGAAGCGGTGCAGGGCCTTGTCATCGCGCTGCGCGGGGCGGATGCCTCGAAGGTCGTCGCAGGCGTCAAGGCGCGGCTGGACGAAGTGAAGACCGGTCTGCCCAAGGGCATGTCGATCGACATGTTTTACGACCGGTCTGACCTGATTGGTCGCGCGGTAGGCACGGTGGAAAAGGCGCTGCTGGAAGCGACCGTGCTGGTGGTCATCCTGTTGCTGCTCTTTCTGGGAGATGTGCGGGCGTCGATCATCGTCGCGCTGGCGCTCCCCATGGCAGCGTTGCTCACCTTCATCTTCATGCGCGCCATTGGCCTGACCGCCAATCTGATGAGCTTGGGCGGGCTGGCAATTGCAGTCGGCATTCTGGTGGATGGCGCGGTGGTGGTGGTCGAAAATGTCGTCGAACGCTTGTCCGACCCGAAGCACCGCCGCATGGGAAAGCTCCATGCGATTTTCATCGCGGCGTCCGAAGTGGCGGTGCCGGTTGCATCCGGCCTGCTGATCATCGCGCTGGTGTTCCTGCCCTTGCTCACGCTGGAAGGGCTGGAGGGCAAATTGTTCGGCCCCGTCGCGCTCACCATCGTGCTGGCCTTGCTGTCTGCGCTCGTGCTTTCGCTCACGCTGGTGCCGGTGCTCGCCTATTTCGGGCTGAAACATCAGGACGGACATCACGAACCCTGGCTGATGCGACAAATGGGTCCGCGCCACGCCCGTGCGCTCGATTGGGCGTTCGCCAATCGCCGCACTGTCAGCCTGATAGCAGGCGGCGGCCTGCTCTTGGCCGGGGCTGCTTATGCCGTAACGGGCAAGACCTTCCTGCCCACCATGGATGAAGGCGCAACGCTGGTTCAGCTCGCCAAGCTGCCGAGCGTCAATATCGAGCACAGTGCGGCGGGCGATTTGCGCGTGCAGAAGCTGATCCTCGAAAAAGTGCCCGAAGTGACAGACATTATCGCGCGCGTGGGGAGCGATGAATTGGGCCTTGATCCGATGAGCCTCAACGAAACCGACAGTTTTCTGAAGCTCAAGCCGCGCGAAGAGTGGCGCGTGCCCGACAAGGACTGGCTGGTCGAGCAGATCCGCAAGACATTGGAGGATATTCCCGGCATTGAGCCCAGCTTTACCCAGCCTATCGAGATGCGCGTCTCCGAGATGCTCACCGGCGCACGCGGCGATCTCGCGATCCGCCTGTTCGGGCCTGATCTGGGTGAGCTGTCCAGATATGCCGGGCAAATCCAGAAGCGGCTGGAAGGGATTGAGGGCACCAGCGAAGCCATCACGGTCGCCAATGACAGCGTCGATTATCTCCAGATCGATATTGACCGCGTGGCCGCCGGTCGCGCCGGAATGCCGGTTGACCTGTTGCAGGACATGATGCGCGCGCAGGTGGAAGGCGTGCGCGCAGGCGTCGTTTCCGAAGGGATGCGCCGCGTGCCTGTGGTCATTCGCGGGACAGGCGGGGAAGGCATGGACCCGCAAAGCTTTGCAGACCAGCTCTACCGCAGCCCTTCCGGGCAATTGGTACGGGCGAGCGAGGTGGCGAAGGTCGAGCGCGCAGCGGGGCCGGTCAAGCTGGAGCATGAAAATGGTTCACGCTTCGCGTTGGTTCAGGCGTTCGTTTCGGGACGCGATCTGGTGGGCTATGTCGAGGAAGCCAAAGCGGACATTGGCGCCAATGTGAAGCTGCCGCCGGGATACCGCATCGTCTGGGGCGGGCAGTTCGAAAATCAGCAGCGCGCCTCCGCCCGCTTGATGATCGTGCTGCCAATTGCGGTTCTGCTGATCTTCATCGTGCTCTATCTCACGCTCCGTTCAGTGCGCGCCTCGGCGCTGATCCTTGTCAACATCCCGTTTGCGGCGGTGGGTGGCATGGTCGCGCTGGCCGTGTCGGGAGAATATCTCTCCGTCCCCGCGTCGGTGGGCTTCATCGCGCTGCTCGGCATTGCAGTGCTCAACGGCCTCGTCATGGTCAGCTATTTCCGGCAGCTTCGCCAACAGGGAATGCCGCTGCACGAAGCAGTTCGCGAAGGTGCGGCCCGTCGCCTGCGTCCGGTGCTGATGACGGCCAGCATTGCCGCCTTCGGGCTGGTGCCTTTGCTGTTTGCCAGCGGGCCGGGCTCGGAAATCCAGAAGCCGCTCGCCATCGTCGTGATTGGCGGGCTGGTGACGGCGACTTTGCTGACGCTGATCCTGCTGCCCATCCTATATGAACGGTTCGGCGAAAGTGCGGCGGAGCGTGAAGCGGGCGATCTTTTGCATCCGGCGGGGGTGGACGCATGACCAGATCCATTGTCTGCGCGATGCTGCTGGCGCTTCCAGCACCGCTTTTCGCGCAATCGGCCTTGCCGCCAGAGCCCGCTGTGCAGGAAGCGCTGAACAGCCACCCCTCCGTCCTCGCGGCAAGCGCAAGGGTAGATGCTGCCAAAGCCGAAGCCCGCGCCCTGCGCGCCGGGACGCATGAGTTCATCGTCTCTGGAAGTTACATCCGGCGCGCGGTGGAACGCGAAGGCAGTTATGATGAATATGACGCTACTGTGTCGCGTGCGATCCGCCTGCCCGGCAAGGCGCAGCTCGACCGCAAGGCAGGTCAATTCGGGATCAGCGCCGCAGAAAACCGTGCCGAAGATGCGCGCCATCAGGCCGCTATCCTGCTGAATGACCTGTGGTGGGATTGGCTGGCGGCGAGCGCAGAGGCCGTTGTCGATAGCCAGAGCGTGACCAATTACGAAGCGGCCCTTGCCGCCGTGCGCCGCCGCGTCCAGTTGCGCGATGCCGCACCGCTCGATGCGGACCAGACCGAGGCCGCTCTGGGTGAGGCGCGGGCCATGGCGGCCCAATCACGGGGCCGGGCCGATCTGGCCCGCGCACGCCTGGCTGCCCGCTTTCCCGCGTTGCCGCTGCCGGTTTCTGTGCCCGAACCCGATCAACCGGCACTGCCGGCAGAAGGGCTTGAGGTGATGGCAGAACAAGTCATCACGCGAAGCCATGAAATCGGCGCTGCCGATGCCGAAGCCGCACGAATGGGCAGTCTGGCAGACCGGGCGCGCCGCGACCGGAGGGCCGATCCCAGCTTAGGCATCCGCGTCTTTTCGGAACGAGACGGAGCCGAGCGCGGGGCCGGACTGGTGCTCTCCATGCCGCTTGGCGGGCGCGCTCGTGCCGCCGCCGCAGACCGGGCCGCGTCAGAAGCGCAGGCCGCATCCTCGGAACTGGCTCTGGTGCGGCTTGATGTGCGGGAAATGGCAGATGGCGATGTCGCGCGTGCCCGCTCTGCATTTGCAGCGTGGCAGCGCACGCGCGAGGCATTGGATGCGCAGGTGGCAGCCCTTCAGAAGCTGCGGCGCGGGCAGCAACTGGGTGCCATCGATTTGTCAGACGTCCTGCAGGGCGAACGCCTGACGCACGCAGCGTTCCGTTCCGAAGCGCTGGCCCGAACAGAGGCCCATCGCGCCATCAATCGGCTGCGGATAGACAGCCATAATCTTTGGATTTCTGAATAGTGATGGCGCAACCGCCCTTCCTGACGGTGCGGCGATCAAGGCATTGATCCGCGAACGCCTGCGTTCCAGCCGCGTGCCGGAGCGCGTGTTGTTTACGTGCAGCCAGCCCTATAATGAAATGCGTAAATTGCTTCGTCGGGACGTGCGCAAATTTCTGGTGTGAAACGGAGGTCAGTCCATTCCAGCGGATTTTTCATTGCTCTCGACCGCAAGCAGCAGCACCAGGTATATCTGCCCCGCCTGATTTCGCTTTAGTTATAAAACTAAGTTTACTATCTTGGCGGCTGAGCCATGATGGCCTTGGGCTGGTGGAGAAGCGTGATGCTGCTGGGCAATATGGATGTAGCAGGGGCCGCACCGCGCCTTCATGTCCCCAAGACAAGCGAGATCGTGGCAGACAAGATCCGTGCCCAGATCATTCGCGGCGAACTGAACGAGGGCGACGCGCTGCCGCCCGAAGGTCAGTTGATGGATAGCCTCGGCATTTCGCGTCCGACCTTGCGTGAAGCGTTCCGCATCCTCGAAGCCGAAGGACTGATCAGCGTTGTGCGCGGGTCCCGCACCGGGGCCAAGGTGCATCGTCCGTCGGTTGATCTGGTCTCGCGCTATGCGGGTTATGTACTGGAATCGCAGGCGACGACCATTCACGATCTCTATCAGGCGCGGCTGGCGATCGAGCCGTCGGTTGTGCGCTGGCTGGCGTCAGATCGCGGCAGCGGTGCCACCATCAAACTGCGCCACCTGCTGGCCGATATGGAAGCCCTTCTGGACGCTGAACGCCATGACGAATTCATCGAAAAGGTAGAGGTGTTCCATCAGGCGCTTGTTGCGGCAACCGGCCTGAAAACGCTGACCTTCATGAGCCGGATGCTGATCAATCTGTCGGGCAAGCATCAGCGCGGGTTCCAGCGGCGCAATGCGCGTTCTGCCGATGCCCGGCGCAAGAGCCATCGGGCGGGGCTGCGCTCTTACTGGAAGGTGATCGAACTGATCGAGGCCGGCGCTGTGGAAGATGCCGTGGCGCATTGGCAGCTGCATCTGACCAATGCCAACGCGACCTGGACTGCCGAAGGCGAGGGTGACCGCATCGTGGATTCGCTTGGCGGCTGACGATTTTGCAACCTGTATAACCAAGTGCAAATAGATGGCGCATCCGGAGGAGAGACTGCATGAGCCAGACGCCCGCAGAGCCTTATGCCTTCACGCCTGCGGATGGTCGCTATCATGCGCTCTCAGGCGATCCTGACGAGACAGAGACCAAATGATGGTCGTTCACCGTGCCCGAACGGCGCATCGGCGGCTGGATTCACACGCCTTAACATCCCAATCGCAAAACGGTGACGTGGCGCATCTTCGTGCGGGATGCGCGCGCTTGGGACAAGGCCCGCTGTGGCTGACCTGACGGGTGTGCATTTTTGTTCAGATATGCAGCGCCTTGCCGAATGCACCCAGCACGCTTTCGTGCATCATCTCTGACAGGGTGGGGTGCGGGAAGACGGTGTTCATGAAGTCCGCCTCAACCAGTTCCGCCGTTTTGCCGATGGTATAGCCCTGGATCAGTTCTGTCACTTCCGCGCCGATCATGTGCGCGCCGAGCAGTTCGCCAGTCTTTTCGTCAAAAACCGTCTTGATGAAGCCTTCCGCTTCACCGAGCGCAATCGCCTTGCCATTGCCGATGAAGGGGAACTTGCCGACCTTCACGCTATAGCCCGCTTCCTTCGCCTTGGCTTCGGTCAGGCCCACGCTGGCGATCTGCGGATGGCAATAGGTGCAGCCGGGAATATTCTTGGGGTCCATCGCGTGCGGATGGCCGCCCGCAATCGCTTCGGCCGCGATCACGCCCTCATGGCTGGCCTTGTGCGCGAGCCATGGGCCTTGGGTCACATCGCCAATGGCATAGATGCCCGGCACATTGGTGCGGCACATGGCGTCGGTCTTGATGTGGAAGCGCTTGTCAGGCTCGATGCCGAGCGTTTCAAGGCCGATGTTCTCGACGTTCGGCACAATGCCAACGGCCACGATGACATGACTGAACTCTTCGGTTGTGATTGTGCCATCCTTGGCCTTGATCTCTGCCGTAATGCCACTGCCGGTGTCCGTGATCTTCTGCACGCCGGTTGAGGTGCGAATGTCCATCCCCTGCTTCTTGAGCGCACCCGCGAGGAAGGCCGAGACCTCTTCATCTTCCACCGGCACGATCCGGTCGAGCATTTCAACGACGGTCACCTTGGCCCCTAGATCATTGTAGAAGCTGGCAAACTCGATGCCGATCGCGCCCGAACCGATGACGAGCAGCTTGGTCGGCATTTCGGGCGGCGTCATCGCGTGGCGGTACGTCCAGATGCGCTTACCGTCTGCCTTTGCGAAAGGCAGATCGCGTGCGCGGGCACCAGTGGCGATGATGATGTTCTTCGCGCTCAGCTCTTCGGTCTTGCCATCGGCCGTGACAGAGAGCTTGCCCGGCGCAGTCAGCTTGCCATCGCCCATATGCACGTCGATCTTGTTCTTCTTCATCAGATGGCCAATGCCCTGATTGAGCTGCTTGGCCACCCCGCGCGAGCGCTTCACAATCGCGTCGATATCAGCCGTGATATTGTCGGCGGCGAGGCCGTAAGCCTTGGCATGCTGCATATAATGATAGATTTCGGCCGAGCGCAGCAGCGCCTTGGTGGGGATGCACCCCCAGTTGAGGCAGATGCCCCCCAGATTCTCGCGCTCGACAATCGCGGTCTTGAGGCCCAGCTGCGCGGCGCGGATCGCGGCAACATAGCCACCGGGGCCGGAGCCGAGGACGATGAGATCATAGGAGGATGTCATAATGCACCTATCATAGCCCCTCTCCCCTTGCGGGAGAGGGAGGGAGCCGCGCAAGCGGCGGAAGGGAGAGGGGGCAGTTGCAATGCGTCCCAAATGGCATCCTGAACCGCACCATTGCGTGCCAAAATATCATTGTTCCAGAAATGCAGCACGTTGAAACCCTGCGCTTTCAAATAGGCATCTCGGCGGGTGTCATACGGATTTTCGGCGTGTTGAGACCCGTCTGCTTCAACGATGAGGCGGTGATCGTAGTTCACGAAGTCGGCAATGTAACAGTCGACAACCACTTGCCGCTTGAATTTATAATTCACGAAACGCTTGGCGCGAAGCAAGGACCACATGCGTTTTTCAGCGTCGGTTGGGTTGGATCGCATCCATTTGGCGCGGGCAAGCAGTTCTTCTCTGGAAGGGGCAACCCCTCTCCCTTCCGCCGCTGCGCGGCTCCCTCCCTCTCCCGCAAGGGGAGAGGGGCTTTGGAATGAGAGTCCCATCACCCCTCAATCGCCCTTGGCTTGTTGTCCGCATCCACCGCGACAAAGGTGAAGCGGCCCGTCGCGACCGTCTGCGTGAAATCGCCATCGCGTTCGCGACGTTCGGCGCGGGCGGAGAGCGTGATCGAGGTGCGGCCCTGCTTCTCGACTTCGGTATAGACCGAAAGCTCATCGCCCATGACTGCGCCCGCCGGAAAGCGGATGTCATCAGCCGCGACAAGGATCGCCTTGCCCTTCGCCACACGCGACGCGCGCGAGGCCGCCCCCAGCGCCATCTGGCTGACGATCCACCCGCCAAACGCTCCGCCATAGGGGTTCATGTCGGTGGGCATGATGGTGACGCGGATGTCGGGCACGGATGTGTCCATTACAAAACTCCTGCCGCAAGAAGGGGCGTGTAGAAAAGCCGCCCGGACATGGCGCAGCTTGCGACCGCCGCGATAGCCAGAGCCGGAGTTGCGATCTTGTGCCGGAAGATCCATGCCGCCGCCGAACATGCAAGGCTCAAGAGCGCCAACATCATGATATTGCCGTCATGCGTGCCTAAAATCTGCCCCTCATATTCCGGACCGGCATGAGCCATGGACATGCCGAACCACCCCATGCATTCAAGCAAAAGCGCGGGTATGATCGCCAAAGTTGCCGCGATCCGGGCGGCAATCAGCATCACGCAACCAGCCCCAGCGGGTTCTCCACGAGGGTCTTGAACGCCGCCATCAGCTGCGCGCCGTCCGCGCCGTCAATCGCGCGATGGTCAAACGACCCGGTGCAGCTCATCACCGTCGCAATCGCCAGCGCGTCATCGACGACATAGGGCCGTTTCTCTCCCGCGCCGACCGCTAGGATCATGGCTTGCGGCGGGTTGATCACGGCGGTGAACTGCTTGATGCCCATCATCCCCATATTCGAGATCGAGGCGGTGCCGCCCTGATATTCGGTCGGCGCGAGTTTGCCTTCCTTGGCGCGCGCGGCAAGATCGGCCATGTCTGTCGCGATCTTGGAGAGCGATTTGGTTGCTGCATCGGTGATGATCGGGGTGATCAGACCGCCTGGGATGCTGACGGCCACCGAAATATCGGCCCGTTTATACTGGCGCAGCACGTCTCCGCCGAACGAGACATTGCATTGCGGCACGCGATCCAGCGCCAGCGCCAGCGCCTTGATCAGCATGTCATTGACCGAAAGCTTGATGCCGCGATCGGCGAGGCTCGCATTCAGATCGCCACGCAGCTTGAGCAGCGCATCGAGCCGGACATCCACGGTGAGGTAGATATGCGGCGCGTCCTGCATCGATTGCGTGAGGCGGCGCGCGATGGTTTTGCGCATGGAAGAGAGCTTGGTGTCTTCGTAAGGAACACCGAAATCGGCGATGCCTGCTGCGGCACCACCGTCCGGGCGGCGCGCGCTGTCCGCTTGCGGCAACCCGGCTTCCACGGTGGCGGGGGAGGCGGTGGGTGCGGAAACCGCTTCCACATCCGCTTTCACCACGCGCCCGTTCGGCCCGCTGCCCTTCACGCCCGCCAGATCAAGCCCCTTGGCCTCTGCGATGCGCCGCGCGAGCGGGGAGGCGATGACGCGTTCTCCCGCAGCTTTGGCCGCCACTGCAACCGGGGCCGGGGCCGTCGCTGCCTTCGGCGCTTCCACAACCGGCGCAGGCTTTGCAGCCGGAGCGGCTTTGGGTGCGGGCGCTTCATCCTCATCGCCCTGGATCAGCGCGATCACCGTGCCCACCTTCACGCCCTCGCTGCCTTCCGGCACGGCGATTTCGGTCACTACGCCTTCATCGACAGCTTCGAATTCCATCGTTGCCTTATCGGTCTCAATCTCTGCCAAAATGTCCCCGGATGTCACGGTGTCACCCACTTTGACCAGCCAGCGCGCGAGCGTGCCCTCTTCCATGGTGGGGGACAGCGCAGGCATTTTGATCTGAATGGACATGAACGGACAACCTGTTTGAAATGCGGGGCCGAAGGAACGTGCCGCTTCCCTAGCGTCATGCAGAGACTTGCGCCAGTCTTTCAATTGGCGCACCGTGGCGGTTCCGGGGGGATGGGAACTGAACATGCGCACATATCTGGTGGTCATCGACGAAACAGAAGAGGCTGAAGTGGCACTGCGCTTTGCCGCGCGCCGCGCGATGAAAACCGGGGGTGCTGTCGAGATTCTGGTGGTGATGGACCGCGCCGAATTCGTCGCCTGGGGCGGCATTCAGGCAACGATGGAAGCGGAAGCGCGCGAACATGCCGAAGACGTGGTGGCCCGCGCGCTCGACACGCTGGGCGAAGAAGGGCAGCTGTCGCCCGCCATCCATGTCCGCCAAGGGGCCGCCGCGCCGATGATCCGCGCCGCGATTGATGCCAATCCGAATATTGCGGCGCTGGTGCTGGGGGCGGCCCCCGGCGGCAATCCGGGGCCGCTCGTCTCTCATTTTTCCGGCAGTGAAGCAGGCAATCTGCCCGTGCCGATCATGCTCGTGCCCGGCGCGCTCAATCGTGAGGCGCTGGACCGGCTGAGTTGAGGCCGCCGGTCTGGCGGAGCGCTTCATGGAGCGCGATTCCCGCAGACACCGCCACGTTCAGCGAGCGCACGCCGGGTGTCATCGCAATCCGGACGGACGCCGTGCAGTGCGCGCGAACGTGAGAGGGAACGCCCGCGCTTTCCTGACCGAACAGCAATGTGTCACCCGTCTGAAACGCGAAGTCGTGGAGGGGCGTCTCCGCCTGCGTGGACAGCAGGATGATTCGGCCCGTTGCCGACGCTTGAAAGCTTGTCCAATCAGCATGACGCACCACATGCGCCCGCTCGGCATAGTCCATGCCCGCGCGCGCCAGCGCCCGGTCTGAAAACGGAAAGCCGCATGGCTCGATAATGTCCAATGGCACATCGAACGCTGCACAGCTGCGGATGATCGTGCCGACATTTCCGGCGATTTCGGGTTGGAACAGGGCAAGGCGCATGGCCACGCGATACGATGGACAGCAGGGACGCGCAATTCAGGGTTATGACGCCATGGCGGCGAGCGCAAAATGTCCAAAAGCGCGGTTGCATCTTGCCGCAACATGTTTATCAGGCCCCCAATTGCCTTATTCAGGCAAGGGGGTCTGTCCGGACCTGTTTTGCGCTTGGCTTGGCCAGCCGTTGCAGGACCGGATGTGGAAAATTCGCAACTGAAGGCAGGTTCCAGAGATGGCAGCGGTCGAAACAGACGCAACCGGCGCAGTTCATGAAGACGATGGCGTCCGCCGTCGGGACTTCATCAACTTGGCCGCGACAAGTTTTGCAGGGGTGGGGGCCGTGGCAATCGTCCTTCCTCTCGTCAACCAGATGAATCCCAGTGCCGACGTGCTCGCGCTGGCTTCCATCGAGGTGGACATTTCCAAAATTCCGGTCGGATCGGCGATCAAGACCGAATTCAGGAAGCAGCCGCTGTTCGTGCGCCACCTGAACCCGGACGAGATCAAGGCGGCGGAAGATACCAAGGCGGACTCGCTGCGTGATCCCCAGACGCTGGAAGAGCGCACCAAGGGCAAGAAGGAATGGCTGGTCACGATGGGTGTCTGCACCCATCTCGGCTGCGTTCCGCTCGGCGCAGGTGCTGGCGAACTCAAAGGCGAGTTTGGCGGCTATTTCTGCCCGTGCCATGGTTCGCACTATGACACCGCAGGCCGCATCATGAAGGGGCCTGCTCCCAAAAACCTCGAAGTGCCGGAATACGCATTCGCGTCCGACACTGTGATCAAAGTCGGCTGAGGAGAGAGAGAATGAGCTTCCCTTGGGCCAATCATTATGAGCCGCAGCACCCGTTCATGCGCTACATGGACGAAAAGCTGCCTCTGCCCCGCTTCATCTACAATGCGATTGGTGGCGGTTATCCGGTTCCGCGCAACCTGAACTATTTCTGGAACTTCGGCGTGCTTTCGGGCGCGGCTCTGATGCTCCAGATCGTCACCGGCATCGTGCTGGCCATGCACTTTGCTGGTAATAGCGCGCTCGCGTTCGACTCGGTCGAACACATCATGCGGGACGTGAATTCGGGCTGGCTGATGCGTTATGCGCACGCCAACGGCGCTTCGATGTTCTTCATCGTGGTTTATGTCCACATCTTCCGCGGTCTGTTTTACGCCTCGTACAAGCCGCCGCGCGAAGTTGTGTGGCTGCTGGGTATCGTGATCTTCCTGCTGATGATGGCCACCGCCTTCATGGGCTATGTGCTACCCTGGGGCCAGATGAGCTTCTGGGGTGCCAAGGTCATCACCGGCCTGTTCGGCGCAATCCCTGTGGTGGGTGAGCCCATTCAGACCTGGCTGCTGGGCGGCTTCTCTCCGGACAATGCCGCGCTCAACCGCTTCTTCTCGCTGCACTATCTGCTGCCGTTCGTGATCCTGGGCGTTGTCGTCCTGCACGTCTGGGCGCTGCATCTTCCGGGGTCTTCCAACCCCACGGGTGTGCCGGTGAAGTCTGAAGAGGATACGGTGCCGTTCCACCCCTATTACACGGCGAAGGACGGCTTCGGCCTCGGCGTGTTCCTGATCGTGTTTGCGATTTTGGTGTTCTTCGCGCCGAATTTCCTCGGTGAGCCTGACAATTATATCAAGGCCAACCCGATGTCGACGCCGGCCAACATCGTTCCGGAATGGTATTTCTGGCCGTTCTACGCGATCCTGCGGGCCTTCACGTTCGATTTCTTCTTCGTTCCGGCGAAGCTGCTGGGCGTGCTGGCGATGTTCGCATCGATCCTGCTGCTGTTGTTCCTGCCGTGGATCGACACTTCGCCGGTTCGTTCGGGCCATTATCGTCCGCTGTTCCGCAAATTCTTCTGGTTCGGCCTGATGCCCTGCATCATCGTGCTCGGCTATTGCGGTGGCTCTCATGCCACCAATGGCGTCGTGCTCGTCAGCCAGCTGGCCTCTGTCTATTACTTTGCGCACTTCCTGATCATTCTTCCGATCGTGTCGCGCATCGAAAGACGCTGCCGCTGCCGAACTCCATCACCGAAAGCGTGCTTGGCGCGCCTGCGGCCGCATAATCGGGGGCTAGAGAAAAATGGTTCGCATTATCGCTTTTCTGGTCGGCCTGTTCTTTTCGGGCATGCTCGGCTACTCGGCCATCCGCACCGGCTACAATATGGTGTCTGATCCCGCTGCGGCAACGGCGGAGGAGGAGTTCCACCAGCACGTCAAATCGGTGTCCTTCTCCTTCGAAGGTCCGACGGGCAAATATGACCGTGCACAGTTGCAGCGCGGGCTTCAGGTCTATCATGAAGTCTGCAAGGCCTGTCATGGCCTGACGCAGGTGGCCTTCCGTGATCTCGCGGATCTGGGCTATGCCGAAGGTCAGGTGAAGACGATTGCTGCGGAATATAATGTTCCGTCGCTCAATCCGGAAACGGGTGAGGCTGAAACCCGCAAGGGCACGGCTGCCGACAAGTTCCCGTCGCCCTTTGCCAATGACATCGCGGCCAAGGCAGCGAATAACGGCGCGGTTCCGCCCGATCTTTCGCTGATGGCCAAGGCGCGTCATGGCGGTCCGGAATATATCTACTCGCTGCTGACCGGCTATCAGGCGCAACCCGAAGAGCTGGTGAAGAAGTTCCCTGACTCCAAGACGGGGCCGGGCCTCCACTACAATCCGTATTTCGCCAACCTCAATCTCGCCATGGCTCCGCCGCTGCCGGTTGACGATGTGGAAACGGATCGCAAGGCGAAGGACGTGTCGGCCTTCCTGATGTGGGCGGCAGAGCCCAAGCTGGAAAACCGCCACAAGTCCGGTATCCCGGCGTTGATCTTCCTGATCCTCTTCACCTGGCTGACTTACATGAGCTATCAGGTGATCTGGGCGGACAAGAAAAAGCACTGAGGCTTCACCGCCTGAGCGCCAATGAGAAGGGCTCCGGAGCGATCCGGAGCCCTTTCTGTTCTCGGGTGCGGCGGGGGGATTTGGAGTGCCCCTGGCGCTGCGGCTCAATCCACCCCGCCCGGATCGCGCGTGCGGATCAGGCCGTTCGCGATGTAGGTCATCACCACTTCGCCATGCTGGTTGAAGCAGGTCAGCTTGCTTTTGGTGATGCCCATTTCAGGTCGGTTGCGGCTGCGGCGCTTTTCAACCATTTCGGTTTCGCAACTCAGCGTGTCGCCCGGATAGACCGGCTTCACCCAGCGCAGTTCATCCACGCCCGGAGAGCCAAGCCCGGCCTGCCCCTCGCCCGATGACATATAGTCCACCACCATCCGCATCACCATGGAAGCGGTGTGCCAGCCGCTGGCAGAAATGCGCCCAAAATGCGTCTGCGCGGCGATTTCGTCGCTCAAATGGAAGGGCTGGGGATCATATTTCGAGGCGAAGTCGATCACCTCTTCGCGGGTCACCTGCTTGCTGCCGAACCGCTGCGGCTTGTTGAGTTCGATGTCTTCATAATAGCGCATCCGCAAAGCTCCTCCGTAAGAGCTTTACGTTTACGGAAAGCCGTCGTGCCGTCAACCGGCGTTGCGTGCCATGCCCATCGACATTTGCGAGAAGGCATCGACCATGGCCTCCACAAAGGCCGGATCGTCGAGCGTCTCTTCCGCCGCGCGGCGCATGGCGGAGACCCATTGCTCGGCTGTTTCGCGCGTCACGCCCACGTTCTTGTGGGCGGACATCATGCAGGCTCCGGGGCGCTGTTCAAACCAGTCCCGCGGGCCGCCCATCCACGCCATGAGGAAATCTGTGAGCGACCCCTTCATCGGTGTCAGATCGGGGGCGTGGAGCGCGCGCAGGTCTGCATAATCGGCGTCATGCTCCATCAGGTCATAAAAGCGGGACACCATGCGCGCGATAGGCTCCCTGCCGCCAATGCGGTCATAGGGGGAGGCGGGGCGGGTTGCGGTGTCTGCTTCGGCCATGGTGGACGGTCTCCTTCTCACTTGGGCGTGGCGGATAGCGCCAGCCAGCGCCTTGACGCAAGTCAATCTGGCTTATGCCTCAATGCCCCAAAGAGAGCCTTGCAAACAGGGTATAGCCCCACGGGTTGCGGCCATAGGCGGCGTCCAGTGCATCGGGTTTGAAATAGGTGCTCACGCTGCCCCCCAGTGCGAGGCCAAACAACTCCCCCAGCGGCAGGCGATAGGCATAACCCGCCTGCGCCTTGGTCACGCGGAAGGGTGTATCGTGCAGCGGGCTCAAATGATTCGGGAAGAGTTCATCATTGCGGACATTCTCCACCCGCCCGAACAGTGTGTGATGATCGCCCAAGTCCCAATTCGCTTCCGCCAGCCACGCGGTCAGCGTCTCGCCCGGATCGCGGTTCTTGGCCGCAAAAGCCAACATGGCGGAGACTTGGCCATCGGCATAATGCACGCTGGCGGTGGTGCGATGTTCATTCTCGCCGGGATGGGTCGAGAATTCAGGCTCCTTGATGCGCCCATGGGAGACCTGCGCGGCCCAGCGCGGGGAGGGCGTCCATGTCGCGCGGACGCTCCAGCTGTCGAAGCGGGGCTTTTCGATATTCCAGCGCTTCTCATCGGGTTCGCGGCCGGTGAAGAGCGAGGCCTCCAGTTGGAGTCTGCGCGTGGCGTAACCGGCGGTCGCAACACCGTAAGTGATGTGCGTGGAGTCGAACCAGTGATGCGTGATCGGCGGCTCCGGGTTCAGCTTGGCCGAGGCGCGGTGCATGAAGGCCGAGGGGCCTAGCGCGGGTTCGCCGACCGGGCCGCCATAGAGGAAGAGGCTGGCCTTGTCGGACAGGTCAACGTCAACGCGCCCGGCCAGTTCCATGAACAGATCATGCGGATGCTGGCGGTCTACCAGCGGGTTCCCGCCTGCTGTTTCGCCCGTGGCGAACAGGTTGGGATAGCCGCGATTCTTCATCAGCGGTTCTGCGCTTGCCATGGCGCGCAGTTGTACGTTGCCCCAGCCGGTATCGCGTTCGGCCATGAGCATGGCCATTGACGTGGCATAGGCCTTGTCATCGCCGCGTGGGCCGGAATGGTCGGTATATTGCGCAGAGACAGTGCCATGGACTGCGATGTTCCAGCCGCCATAACGTCCGGTACGGATGTTGCCATGAAGGTGTCCGGCTTCTTCGCCAGGCTGCCGTGCCGTGCCGGTTCCGTCTGAAAAATTTGCCGTGCGGTAACATTGCGCCATCAATGGCTGGCCGTCTGCATCCAGGAACAGGCAGGGCGTTATGTAGCGCCAAAGCCTGGCATTGGCGATCCCTTCGTCAGACGCAGGCGCTTGCGGTCCTTGCTGTGCATGGCCTGAGTGATCAATCTGGCTGTGATCATGCTCCTGCGCGAGCGCGGGGAGGGGCAGGGCCGTGAGGGCGAGGGCCATCAGTGCGACAGGCTTTGCGCCTTTGCGCCTTTGCGCGATCAAAGAAAGTTTGAGCTCGCGCAAAGGCGCAAAGGCGCGAAGGAAGGAGAAAGGAAAAATGTCAGAAAACTGCGATTTCTGCGTCCAAAGGTCACTAAAGGTCACTGACGTTGCAAAAGTTTGCACACGGCGTTCGGAACGCTGTGCCGCAGCCGATGGGGTGTGTTCTGAAGGGGGCGGCGGCGCGTTGACCATGAGCCGCGGATAACCAAATTGGTTCATTTTGTCAAGATTTGCATGACAATCCGCCCCGCCCCCGTAGGGGAGGATTTACACGTTAAACCGGAACAGCATGATGTCGCCGTCCTTCACGTCATAATCCTTGCCTTCGGAGCGCCATTTGCCGGCTTCCTTGGCTCCGGCTTCGCCACCATGATCAACATAGTCCTGATAGGCCATGGTTTCGGCGCGGATGAAGCCCTTCTCGAAATCGGTGTGGATCACGCCGGCTGCCTGCGGGGCCTTGGCGCCCTTGAACACGGTCCAGGCGCGGGCTTCCTTGGGGCCGACGGTGAAGAAGGTGATGAGGTGGAGCAGTTCGTATCCCGCCCGGATCACGCGGGCGAGGCCGGTTTCGGTGAGACCGAGATCGGAGAGGAACTCCGCGCGGTCTTCGACAGGCATCGTCACAATGTCTGCCTCGATGGCGGCGGAGACGACCACGGCCTCGGCCCCTTCGGCCTTGGCCTTTTCAAACACTTTGGCCGACAGATCGTTGCCGGTTGCAGCAGAGGCTTCATCGACATTGCAGACGTACAGCACGGGTTTGGACGTGAGCAGTTGCGCCTGATCGAACAGGCGCTGTTCTTCCGGGTCGGTGCGCTCGGTCAGTCGCGCGGGCTTGCCGTCGCGCAGAAGATCGAGCGCGCGGCCCAGCACAGCGGCTGCCGCCTTGGCTTCCTTGTCTCCTTGTGCGCCTTTTTTCTGGAGGTTCGGCACGCGCTTTTCAAGGCTCTCCAGATCGGCCAGCATCAGCTCGGTCTCCACCGTTTCCGCATCGCTGATCGGATCAATCTTGTTATCGACATGCTGGATGTCATTGTCGATGAAGCAGCGCAGGACATGGACGATGGCGTCCACCTCGCGGATGTTGGCGAGGAACTGGTTGCCCAGCCCTTCGCCCTTGCTCGCGCCGCGCACAAGGCCGGCAATATCGACAAAGCTCAGCTGGGTTTCGATGATTTTGGCAGAGCCGCCAATCTTGCAGATCGTCTCCAGCCGCGGATCGGGGACCGCGACATTGCCGACGTTCGGCTCAATCGTGCAGAACGGATAATTCGCCGCCTGCGCCGCCTGCGTTTCCGTCAGCGCGTTGAACAAGGTGGACTTGCCGACATTGGGCAGTCCGACGATACCGCATTTGAAACCCATTTCATTCTTTCCGGTTCAGGCCCGCGCGTCGCCCCCGCGAAGGCGGGGGCCGGTTTCGGGATGTGCTGACTGGTTCGGGGCCAAGACGGCCCAACGGCCCCCGCCTTCGCGGGGGCGACGCCGGGTGTCAAGTCGCTTGGGGGGCGTCCGGGGCCTCCACATGGCGTTTCACCTTGGCCAGCAGGCGGATCAGATCCTTCCCGTCCAGCTCCATGAAGGGCGGCAGGAAATGGCCCGCGAAGAACAGGTTGCGCAACAGGCGCTTGGGGTGGCTGCTGCCATCAACATGGATGACGGCCTGATATTTGTGGGGAATGACATATCCATCCGAAACGTTGCGGACGCGCCATGTGCCGAAATGCGTGATTTCATCCCAGCCGAATTGGCGCGTTTCGATCAGGCCTTTGGCGGCGATGCCCTCACGGTCGACACTGAGCGAGAGACCGATGCTGTCCAGCGCCGTTCCGCACCCGATCAGCAGCATGGCAGCGAGGATGGCCATGAACAGGGCGCCCCAGCCCAGATGCAGCTCTGCCACGAAGAGCAGCCAGAGCAGCCCGCCCGCCAGCGCGGCGAGGACCGGAAGAAGCACCATGGTCAGCCCGTTCGCCCATGCGCGCCGGCGGATCAGGATGGGGAAATCGCTGTCCTTGATCCGCCGGTTGAGCAAGGTCTTGAGACTGGCTTTACGGGACACGAAGCGCCGGTCAGCGTTGCGCTTCGAGCGGTGCCACGAATGCCTCGCGCGGGGTGCCGTCCACGCCGAACAGCTTTTCGGTGGGGAATTTGATGATCTGGCCGGAATGAGGCAGGCGGAAATCTTCTATCGCGCCGAGCAATTGCCCCATAGGCCCGCCGCTCACTGGATAGCCGAGCGCGTGCATGCCGATGGCGATGCCTTCACCCATGCTGCCCGTCCAGCGGCTGACGCGCACAGAGACGGGCGCGGCATGATATTTCCCGCCAGAGCGCGGCAGCACCTGTTCGATCCATTGCCGCGCGATGCCGGTGCGGCGCTCTTCGCCGGGGGAATTGTGGATCTGGTAGAAGCGCGGCTGGGTGACGAACCAGCCCATGATTGCGCGCGCCACGGATGATGTGCCGCCGCTGGGCGTGTTGGAAATGTCGATCAGCACGGGAGTGCCCGCTGCCAGCCCGGTCATCGCCAGATCGAACGCGGTGATGGTGGCATCCATGCCCAGACTGTCATTGATGCGGATGGTCAGCGCGCCATCCTTCATCACGGCACTCACCGGGTCTTTGGGAAAGGGCAGGGTGTAAAGCGAAGGCAGAGGGAAATCGTGCGGGGCATGGCCGCTCTGGTGGATGGTGAGCGCACGGAAGCGGTCTCTCCGTCCGGCAGCCAATATGCGCGCGGCAAAACTGGCTGCGCGGTCATCGATGGGCGCAACCCGGCCCAGATCGGCCCAGAAGGCCGCCACGGCCTGCGCGGTCTCCACCTTGTTGATCGCGGTCACTTTCGAACCCGCCTTGATGCCTGCTTTCTCTGCGGGCGAATTTTCGCGCACGGCGGTGATGCGGTATGTGCCGTCCTGCCGCTCGATCCACAGATCGGCAAAGCTTGGCACAATTCCCCAACTGTCAGGGAAGGAACTGCCGGTGATGGCGTGGTGATCTTCCAGCAGCAGCAGCGCGCGTTCGGCAAAGGCGAGCAGCGAGGCATCATCATGCACGGCATCCCGCTCCGTCTCCAGCTTGGGCGTCAGCGCGTAGCGGCCTCCGGCCAGCCGTTCGGGATAAGCGTAATTATCTTCCAGCAGCATGACGATGCCAAAGGCGTCCAGCCGGTATTCGTCCGGCGTGGCGGCGGGCAGGGCCGCGAAGGGCAGAGCAAGGCTCATAAGCGCGATCAGCTTCCAAAAGAGTTTCACAGCCACACATCCTCACCTTGAACGGGAGGCTAGTCGCTCTGGAGCCGTAACGCCACATCATTCATGAAGCGCACGTCGTCGCCCTCCGCCAGCCAGCGGGATTCGGCGGCGACGGCCCCCAGCATGTGCGCGAGTTCGTCCATCTCTGCCTTGGCAAAATTGCCCAGCACATGGCCGGTCACGCGCTCCTTGACGCCGGGATGGCCAATGCCCAGCCGGACGCGGCGGAACATTTCTCCGATATGCTTCACGGTAGAGCGGATGCCGTTATGCCCCGCCGTGCCGCCGCCCGTCTTCACCTTCACCTTGAACGGGGCGAGATCGAGCTCATCATAAAAGGTGGTGATCGCGGCTTCGTCCAGCTTGTAGAAATCCATCGCTGCGCGGATGGCGCGCCCGCTTTCATTCATGAAGGTTGCGGGCTTGAGCAGCAGGATTTTGGCGGAGCCGATGCGGCCCTCGCTCGCGCTGCCCTGAAAGCGGGCTTTCCACGGGCCGAAGCCATATTCCTGATGGATGGCGTCCACCGCCATGAAGCCGACATTGTGCCGGTGCAGGGCGTATTGCGCGCCCGGATTGCCGAGGCCTGCCCAGATTTGCATGGTACAAACAATTAAATAGGGACAGTCCCTATTTATTGGCGGTCCTCGAACCAGAGTGCCAATAAATAGGGACTGTCCCTATTTAATTTTATCCGTCCTTGCTCGTGTCACCTTCGGCAGATTTCATGCCGGAGGGGGCAACCAGCGTGGCGATGGTGAAGTCACGATCAGTGATCGCGCTCTTCGCGCCGACGGGCAGGTTCACATGGCTGATATGGATCGAGGCACCCACGTCCAGCCCGGACAGCGAGATTTCGATTTCATCGGGGATCAGCGCCGCGTCGCACACCAGCTCCAGCTCGTGACGGACGATGTTGAGCACCGCACCGCGCTTCATGCCGGGGGAAAGCTCTTCGCCGGTGAACTTCACCGGCACTTCCACATGCACTTCGCTATGTTCACCGATGCGCAGGAAGTCTGCGTGCAGCGGACGATCAGAGACGGGGTGGAACTGCACATCCTTGGGCAGGGTGCGCACGGTCTTGCCGCCGACTTCGATCATGATGATGGAATTGAAGAAGTGGCCCGTCATCAGCGCCTTCACGAGGAGCTTTTCCTCGAAATGCACGCCTTCAGGGGCTTCGTTGTTGCCGTAGATCACGGCGGGCACGCGGCCGGAATTGCGCAGGGCACGGGAGGCTCCCTTGCCTGCCCGGTCGCGCGATTCAGCCGACAGGGTCAGCACATCGCTCATTTTGGTTCTCCAGTTACAGATACTTCCCGACACGCCTCCAGGGATGACCATGGCGGGAAGCGGCGGGCCATAGGGGGGAATGGGAAGAAAAGCAAGGTGTGCAGGGGAAGAGCTTCTCTCTCTTAACGGGAGAGGGGAATCTCTCTACTGCACCCGCTTCACCTTGAACCCGCGCGTCTTGAGCATCCGCTGCACCGAGTCCGGACCTGCCAGATGCCCCGCGCCGACGCCGATGAAGATCGTGCCGGGCTTGTCCATCCGGTCGTCAATCCATTGCGCCCAGTTGGCGTTGCGCTTTTTCAGCAGCACATCGAACAGTTCGGGCGAGAGCTTGAGCTCATCATCGAAGGAAAGCGCCATCTTCTTCTCATCGCCGGTTGTCCATGCGCCCAGCATCTTTTCAAACTCAACCTTGGCGTCGCTGCTTTCATCAATGGTGCTGATCAGCAATGTCTGCTGCGCGTCTGCCGACAGATTGTCGAAATAGCCGAATTGCTGCTCTGCGGTTTCAAGGCCGGTCACCGGCTTTTTCGCGGCGGTAAAGGCGCGGCGCAGCTGTTCTTCCGCGCCTTCATCCGGTTCCAGACCAAGATCCTTGAGCGAGCCCACAGCAAGCGTGATCGCTGCCGCCCAATTCTCAAACACGTTGAGATAGGCAAGCGGCACGCCCGCATCCTTGGCGAGCTGTTCCAGTTTCGGGCGCTTGTCGGCCGGAACCCGGTCCACCAAAGGCGGCAGGCCGCGCGTGACCGCTGCCTTCATCATCACGGCAGCGGTATGTTCACGATTTTCGAGGCCCGCCACTTCCAGCACCAGCGAATCCGAAGCCGCCATGGCCGCTTCCAGCTTGGCAGTGCGCCATGCCAGCCCTTTGGGCAGCAGATGGATCGTCCCGAACAGGTAGATTTTGGTATCCTTGTCCGCCAGCAGCCACAGCGCCGGGCGGGCCTGCGGGGCCTCCTTCTGGCGCTTGGCATCCGCCTCAAAATGGCCAAAGCCGATGAGGGTGAGGAGCGAAGCGCACAGCGCGATCAGAAACTTGCGGATCATGCGCCCGATTTGGCATCTAAACGGGCGCATATCAAGCGCGGCTTGCTTGACCGGAAACGCGTCCTCCTTCAAAGGCGCGAGCCATGGCAGAGCGTGATCCCTTGAGCTTTCAGGACTTGATCCTGACCCTCCATCATTATTGGGGAGAGCGCGGCTGCGCGATCCTCCAGCCTTATGACATGCGGATGGGCGCGGGCACCTTCCACCCCGCCACCACGCTGCGTGCACTGGGGCCAAACCCGTGGAACGCGGCCTATGTGCAGCCTTCGCGTCGCCCGACCGATGGCCGTTATGGTGAAAACCCCAACCGCTTGCAGCATTATTACCAGTATCAGGTGATCCTGAAGCCGTCTCCGCCGAACTTGCAGGAGCTTTATCTGGGCAGCCTCGCCGCGATTGGCATTGACCCGCTCAAGCATGACATCCGCTTTGTGGAGGATGACTGGGAAAGCCCGACGCTGGGCGCCTGGGGGCTGGGCTGGGAAGTCTGGTGCGATGGCATGGAGGTGACGCAATTCACCTATTTTCAGCAGATTGGCGGCTTTGATTGCAAGCCGGTGGCCGGCGAACTCACTTATGGGCTGGAACGGCTCGCCATGTATATTCAGGGCGTGGACCGGGTTTATGATCTGCGCTTCAACAATGAAGGCGTGAGCTACGGCGACGTGTTTCTGGAGAATGAGCGCGAGCATTCGAAATATAATTTCGAAGTGGCGGATACCACCAGCCTGTTTGACGGTTTCGCCAAGGCGGAAGCGGAGTGCATGCGCTGCATCGAGGCGAACATCCCGCTGGCCGCTTATGATCAGGCGATCGAGGCCAGCCATTTGTTCAACCTGCTGCAAGCGCGCGGCGTGATCAGCGTGCAGGAACGCGCCAGCTATATCGGCCGCGTGCGCGATCTGGCGAAGGGCAGCTGTCAGGCGTGGATGGAAAAGAACGGGTGGGCGGAATGAGCGCAGCATCAATAAATAGGGACAGTCCCTATTTAATAAATAGGGACTGTCCCTATTTATTGAAGGGGCCGGCATGGATGCTGAAACACGTTCTGCATGACGGAGTGGCGCGATGACCGATTTTCTCCTCGAACTCCGCTCCGAAGAAATCCCCGCGCGGATGCAGGACAAGGCGCGCGATGATCTGGCGCGGCTGTTTTCGGCCGAGCTGGACAAGGCCGGGCTGAAAGCGGCGGAAATTGTCACCTTCGCCACGCCGCGCCGCTTGGCGCTCATTGCCAAAGGCCTGCCGCTGGAAACCGATGCGGTCAGCGAAGAAACCAAGGGGCCAAAGGTTGGCGCGCCGCCACAGGCGCTCGAAGGCTTTTTGCGCAAGACCGGGCTGACGCAGGACAGACTTGAAGAACGCAACGGCGTCTATTTCGCGGTTATCAACAAGCCGGGCCGCAAAACGGCGGACGTGCTGGCCGAAGCGATCCCGGCGATCATCCGCGCTTTCCCCTGGCCCAAAAGCCAGCGCTGGGGTGCGGCCTCTGTCACCACGGAGAGCCTGCGCTGGGTGCGCCCGTTGCAGGGCATCGTTGCCCTGCTGGGTGATGATGTGGTGCCGTGCGCGGTGGACGGCATCGTCAGCGGCTCCGCCACGATGGGCCACCGTTTCCACCATTCGGGCGACGTCACCATCGGCAATGCGGGCGATTATGCGATGAAGCTGCGCGCCGCGCACGTCATCATCGATCAGGACGAGCGCCGCCGTATCATCCGTGAGGGGGCCGATAAAGCCGCGCGCGATGCAGGGCTGATGCTGGTGCCCGATGAGGGGCTGGTGAACGAGAATAGCGGCCTCACCGAATGGCCGGTGCCGATGCTCGGCCGGTTCGATCCGGCGTTTCTAAGCGTGCCCGAAGAGGTGATCCAGCTGACCGCGCGGGTGAACCAGAAATATTTCATCTGCCGCTCCCCCCTCCCGCTTGCGGGAGGGGCCGGGGGTGGGCAGGGCGGAAACGATCCCACCCCTAACCCCTCCCGCAGGCGGGAGGGGGACTTGGCCAACGCCTTTGTGTGCACGGCCAACATCGTCGCGAATGATGGCGGGGCGGCGATTGTCGCGGGCAATGAAAAGGTGCTGGCGGCGCGGCTGTCTGATGCGAAATTCTTCTGGGAGCAGGATCTGAAGGTTCCGCTGGAAGAGCAGGCCAAGAAGCTCTCGCAGATCGTGTTCCATGAGAAATTGGGCACGGTGGCCGACAAGGTGGAGCGCGTGGCGAAGCTGGCCGAATGGCTCGTCGCCGAAGGCGTGGTCAAAGGCTGTTCGGCAGCGGATGCCGAACGCGCCGCGCGCCTGTGCAAGGCCGATCTCGTCACCGGCATGGTCGGCGAATTCCCCGAACTCCAAGGCGTGATGGGCGGCTATTACGCCCGCGCTCAGGGCGAGCCGGATGAAGTCGCGGATGCGATCCGCGATCATTACAAGCCGGTCGGGCAGGGCGATGATGTGCCGACGGCGCCAGTAACGGTGGCGGTGAGTTTGGCGGATAAGCTGGATACGCTGGTCGGGTTTTTTCTGGTCGATGAGCGCCCAACGGGTTCGCGCGATCCATTTGCTCTGCGCAGAGCTGCGCTAGGCCTGCTGGAGATAGTTTCAAGGAACAATCTTCGTTTGCCATTGACCAATGCCATCAGTTCGGCCTGCTACCAATTGACGAGGCAGCTAATTCAGCCTGATACCCGACCCCAACAACAGCGCGCGTGTGGGAGCCAGCCAGCCACGGACGGGACGGGACAAACGAACGGTTTTGGCGGGGGGGGACGATGAAGAAAAATTGGAGAAGCATAAGATTGGTCTTGGCTTGGCCTTTCACGCCCTTCCAACGTTCCTCGCCGACCGCCTCAAAGTCCAGCAGCGTGAAGCGGGCGTCCGGCACGATCTCATCGACGCGGTGTTCGCGCTCGGCGGCGAGGATGATCTTGTCCGCCTGCTCGCGCGGGTGAAGGCGTTGCAGGCGTTCATCACCACCGAGGATGGGGCCAATCTGCTTGCGGGGTATAAGCGGGCGGCGAATTTGTTGAAGGCATCCCCTTCTGCTCCCTCTCCCCGTGGGGGAGAGGGTCGGGGTGAGGGGGCTTCAGCGTCTGACACTGTGGTACACCCTCACCCAACCCTCTCCCTCAAGGGAGAGGGCTCTGATGTGGAAACTGCGCTCCTCTCCGCTCTCAACGCCGCCGAACCGTTGGCCACCGCCGCCATCGAGGCCGAAGACTTCGCCGCCGCCATGTCCGCGCTCGCTTCTCTCCGCGCGCCGATTGATGCGTTTTTTGAAGGGGTGATGGTCAATGACCCCGATGAAGAAAAGCGCGCCTTCCGGCTGGGGCTGCTTGACCGTTTTCGTGTTGCAGTGCACAATGTTGCGGATTTTTCGAAGATCGAGGGGTAGCTCCACAGCATTCAACGCGCCGTCATGCTGAACTTGTTTCAGCATCCATGCCACGCTGTTTTCAGAGGAGGCATGGACCCTGAAACAAGTTCAGGGTGACGCGATGTTTTGGGAAGGGGCGGCCCAATTGGAGGACGCATGACCAAATACATGTACCGGTTCGGTGGCGACGCGCAGGATGGCGGCGCGGGCGACAAGAATTTGCTCGGCGGCAAGGGTGCGAATCTGGATGGCATGGCGGCCATCGGTCTGCCGGTGCCTCCCGGCTTCACGCTGACGACCGAGGTCTGCACCGCCTACTACGCCAATGGCGAGAATTACCCCGAAGGGCTGGCCGATCAGGTCGCCACCGGCATCGCGCATATCGAGGCGACGACCGGGCGCAGCTTTGGCGATCCGGCCAATCCGCTGCTCGTTTCGGTCCGCTCCGGCGCGCGGGTTTCGATGCCGGGGATGATGGATACCGTCCTCAATCTTGGCCTGAATGATGCGACGGTGGAGGGGCTGGCGGCGTCATCCGGCGATGCGCGCTTTGCGTGGGACAGCTATCGGCGCTTCATCCAGATGTATGCCGATGTCGTGCTCAGCCTTGATCATGACAGTTTTGAAGAAGCGCTGGAAATTGCCAAGGAAGACAAGGGCATCTGGCTCGATACCGAGATGGAGGCAGAGGATTGGCGCGCGCTGGTGGGGGAATATAAGGCGCTTGTCGAAAAGCAGTGGGGCCAGCCTTTCCCGCAGGATGTGAACGCGCAGCTTTGGGGTGCCGTCGGCGCGGTGTTCGGATCATGGGAGAGCGAGCGGGCCAAGGTCTATCGCCGCCTCAACCACATCCCGGCAGACTGGGGCACGGCGGTGAACGTGCAGGCGATGGTGTTCGGCAATATGGGCGAAACCTCTGCGACGGGTGTGGCGTTCACGCGCGATCCGGCGACGGGTGAGAATGCTTATTATGGCGAGTATCTGATCAACGCGCAGGGCGAAGACGTTGTCGCGGGCATTCGCACGCCGCAATATCTGACCAAAGAGGCACGCGCGCGGGCCAATGCCAAGCCGCTGAGCATGGAAGAGGCCATGCCCGAAGTCTATGGCCAGCTCGCCGATGTGTTCGCGATCCTCGAGACCCATTATCGCGACATGCAGGATATTGAATTCACCGTAGAGCGCGGCAAGCTGTGGATGCTCCAGACGCGCTCTGGCAAGCGCACCAGCAAGGCGGCGCTGCGCATTGCGGTCGATATGGCCAATGAAGGCCTGATCACGCGCGGCGAAGCAGTGGGGCGCGTGGATGCGAGCGGGCTGGACCAGCTGCTCCACCCCACGCTCGATCCCAGTGCCCCGCGCGATGTGCTGACCAAGGGGTTGCCTGCGTCTCCGGGGGCAGCTTCGGGCAAGATCGTGTTTGATGCCGATACGGCAGAAAAATGGGCAGAGAAGGGTGAGGCGGTCATCCTCGTCCGCATCGAGACCTC
Organism: Sphingomonadales bacterium; assembly: GCA_016714795.1. GTDB lineage: Bacteria > Pseudomonadota > Alphaproteobacteria > Sphingomonadales > Sphingomonadaceae > Aquisediminimonas. The sequence continues at coordinate 135,527 of JADKCA010000001.1, forward strand.
TCCCGAAGATATTCACGGGATGCACGCGGCGAAGGGCATTGTCACGGCGCGCGGCGGCATGACGAGCCATGCGGCGGTTGTCGCGCGTGGGATGGGGCGGCCCTGTGTCTCGGGCGCGGGCGCGCTGGTGATCGACGCCAAGGCGAAGACGCTGAAGGTGGGCGGGCGCGAACTGGGTGAAGGTGATATCCTCACGCTTGATGGCGCATCGGGCGAAGTGATGGCGGGTGCGGTGCCCACCGTGCAGCCCGAACTGGCGGGCGATTTCGGCACGCTGATGGTGTGGGCGGATGAAGTGCGCCGGATGCGGGTGCGTGCGAACGCGGAAACGCCGCATGACGCGCAGGTCGCGCGGGACTTCGGCGCGGAAGGCATTGGTCTGTGCCGCACCGAGCATATGTTCTTCGATGCCGCACGCATCACCGCCGTGCGCCAGATGATTTTGGCCGATGATGAAGCGGGGCGCAGGGCCGCGCTGGAGAAGCTCCTGCCCGAACAGCGCAGCGATTTTGCCGCCATTTTCAAAGTGATGGCGGGGCTGCCGGTCACCATCCGCCTGCTCGATCCGCCGCTGCACGAGTTCCTGCCGCATGAAGAGACAGAGTTTGCGGAGGTCGCCGCAGCGGCCGGTGTCAGCGTGGAAGTGCTCAAGCAGCGGGCGAATGAACTGCACGAATTCAACCCGATGCTGGGCCATCGTGGCTGCCGGCTGGGTGTGACCTATCCCGAAATTTATGAGATGCAGGCGCGCGCGATCTTTGAAGCCGCGTGTTCGCTGGAGGTTGCGCCGGTGCCTGAAATCATGATCCCGCTGGTCGCCACCAAGCGCGAGCTGGAGCTGATGAAGGATGTCGTCGATGCGGCGGCCAAGGCCGTGTTCGCCGAAACGGGCAAGTCGGTCGATTATCTCGTCGGCACGATGATCGAGCTGCCGCGCGCGGCGCTGCGTGCGGGCGAGATTGCGGAGGCGGGCGAGTTTTTCAGCTTTGGCACCAATGATCTGACGCAGACCACGCTCGGCGTCTCGCGCGATGATGCCGCGCGCTTCCTCACTCAATATGTGGCGAAGGGCATTTACGAGCGCGATCCGTTCGTTTCCATCGATGTGGAAGGTGTCGGCGAACTGGTGAAACTGGCTGCAGAGCGCGGCCGGGCAACGCGCCCCGGCATAAAGCTGGGCATTTGCGGCGAACATGGCGGCGATCCGGCGAGCATTCATTTCTGCGAAAGCGTAGGGCTGGATTATGTCAGCGCCTCGCCGTTCCGCGTGCCGATTGCGCGTCTGGCGGCGGCGCAGGCGGCGTTGAAGGGGTAGAGTTTCATCCTCCCCTTTCGTCTTGCGAAGGGGAGGATCCCTAACCCTCTCAATTTCATCTGAACCAACAACGGCAGTTGCGCCCCCGATTGTCCAATGCCATCCTGCCCGGAAACAAGGGAGGATGTATGAGGCAGGGTCTCAAATACACGATCACCATCATTGCCGGGCTCGCGCTCGGCACAGGGGCGGCGTGGGCGCTCGCGGGGCGGGGCTTGGGCAAGGCGGAAATTGTCAACGGGTCGTGGACCACGTCTTTGGGCTATGGCACCAAGGCGACTGATCCCTTCACGCGCGCGGCAGTGGCGCGGCGTGGGCTGCTCGCTTTGCCTGCCACGGAAACCGTCTATTGGCAGGGGGGGGCGTTGATTCAGAAGGCAAGCCTCTGGACGGATCGTGCCGCTATGCGATGACTGGTACGGCGTTGGACGCGCGCTGGTGGAGTGTCACCGTGTATGACACGATGGGCTATCTGATGCCCAATGAACTCAATGCCTGGTCGTTCAACGGAGCCGCGATTTCCGAAGCGGAAAAAGGCGGCTGGCGCGTGGAAGTTGGTCCGCAAAAGCCCGCCAGCGGCCATTGGCTGCCCACGACGGCGGGTCAGCCGTTTCATCTGACGCTGCGCGTGTATAATCCGGGGAAAGGGTTCATGGGCGCCCCGTCCAAGGCGGCCTTGCCGGTTCTGAAGAAGGAGGGCTGCGCATGAGCGGCTGGACGAAACCGATCCTCGCGGGAATCGCGGCAGCCGTGCTGGGGGGCTATGGGGCCACGCTCGCCATACCGGGCATGATCATGGGCAAGGCAGTTGAAGGTGCGGCGGCGCGCGGGGGCGGCGTGAACATCATGGCGCATGGCAAGCTGTCATCCCCCACCAACCAGTTCGTCGTGCGGCCCAGCCCTGATCTGGCCTATTCGATCTGCCCCTTTGATCTGACCAAGGGGCCGGTGCGCGTGGATGTGGTGCCGGTGGCCGGGCGCTATTCGTCGCTCAGCATCTTTGATGCGAACACCGATGTCGCGTTCGTCCGCAATGATGTGCAGGCCGGGGGAAAGCCCTATGCTGTCGTGATTGCCAAGGATGGGCAAGCGACGCCGCCGGGCGCGGACGTGGTGCGGGTGCAGGATGATCGCGGGCTCGCGCTGATCCGTTTGCTGCTGGCTGATCCGTCCGAACTGCCGGGGCTGGAGCCGGTGCGGCGGCAATCGCGCTGCGGGCCTGTTTCGGGTTAGCGAAACAGGCCGCGCTTGTGGCGATTACATCTTGTCGAACGTGTCGCCGATGGCACAGGCCGCCGGGCCAAGGATCACGATGAACAGCACCGGCAGAATGAAGAGAATCAGCGGCACGGTCATGATCGCAGGCAGACGGGCTGCCTTTTCTTCGGCGCGCATCATGCGTTCGTTCCGGAATTCGGCAGAGAGAACGCGCAGGGCTGAGGCCAGCGGTGTACCATATTTCTCGGTCTGAATCATGGTGGTCACCACGCCCTTGATCGATTCCAGCGGTACGCGCGTCGACAAATTGTCAAAGGCGGAACGCCGGTCGGTCAGGAAGCCGAGTTCGATCGAGGTCAGTGCGAACTCGTCGCCCAGTTCGGGATAGGCCTTGCCAAGCTCTCGCGAAACGCGGGCAAAGGCGGCGTCCACGGTCAGGCCGGCTTCGGCGCAGATCACGAGCAGATCGAGCGCGTCGGGCAAACCCTTGCGGATGGCGTCAGTGCGCTTCTTGATGGTGTTGGACAGATAAAGATCCGCCGCCTTGTAGCCCAGGATCAGCGCTGCTGCGACCGTGCCGGACCGCTTGATCGGCGTCCAGTCCGGAAAGCTGTTCATCACATAGACGTAGATCACGGCCGCACCACCGAACAGGATCGGCAGAATCAGGCGGCTGAAGATCACGATCACGGCAAATTCGCGGTTACGGATACCAGCCTGCATCAGCCTCAGCTGGGCAGACTTGATCTGCTCATCCTGCAACACGCGCAGCGATGACAGGAAGGACTTGACCTTGTCGGCTGTATCATTCTGCTGGGTCAGCTTCGCGCGACGCTTGCCCGACTGGGTGACGATCCCGGCCTTGAGCTGCTCGCGCCGCTCGTTCAGCGCCTTGACGCGCTTGGCCATGGGGTCGCGGACCGTTGTCGCGGTGTAAAGCGCGAACAGCAGCGAAAAGACGGCGAGACCGGCCAGCAGGGTGGCCACCCAGATGACGTCGATTCCGAGGAGGGATTCGATCTGTTTCATGGCTGAAAAATGCCCTTCCGTATCCCGTCAGATTTCAAAACTAATCATTCTGGACATGATGAATGCACCAATGCCCATCCAGCACAGGCCGCCGCCGCCCGCCATCATCAGGCGCGGTTCGGAGAAGAAACCCTCCATATAATGCGGGTTGATGTACAGGATCATGCCGAACACGATGAACGGCAGCGAGCCGATGATGTAGGCGGACGCCTTCGATTCCGAAGACATGGCCGCAACCTTCAGCTTCATCTGTGCGCGCTTGCGCAGCACTTCCGAAAGATTGGACAATGTTTCGGCCAGATTACCACCGGTTTCGCGCTGGATCTGGAGCGTGATGCAGAAGAACTGGAATTCGGGTGTGCCGAGCTTGTCCGCAGTTTCCTGCAGCGCCGCTTCCATCGTCTTGCCGATCTTGATGCGGTCTCCGATCGCCCGGAATTCCTCGCCGGTCGGGCCGGGCACTTCAGAGCCGACCACACCCAGCGTTTCGGTGATGGGCAGGCCGGAGCGCAAGCCGCGCACCATCAGTTCGATCGAATCGGGAAAGCGCTGATTGAACTTGTCGAGCCGACGTCCGATGAAGAAGTTGACGACCATGTGCGGCAGACCCAGGCCCAGCACCAGACCAACAAGCAAAGCCAGAATTGGCGGAGCACCGGCAACAATGCCCGCCGCCGCCACGCCAATGGCAATGCCGGCCACGGTTTGCGTATAACGCGGCAGCGTCCAGTTCTTGCCGGTCTTTTCAAGGCGCAGGCGCAGCAAGGCCGGGTTCGGAATGAACCGGCTGGCAGTTGCATCACTGGCGGTTGTCTGGCGGTTGGCCGTGATCCGCTTCATGTGCTGCTCGATCACGTTGCCATTCTGGCCATGGCGTTCCCGGATGGCTTCCAGACGCCGCTTTTGCGCCTTGCCCGTTGCCGGACCGGAGAAAGCGAGCAGAATGATGATGAGCGTGGTCATGCTGCCGCCCATCAGGATCATGATCTGGATGTTATCCATAGCTGGTTAGCCTGTTCTTTCTGTGGTCAAGCCTGATGTCAGTTGACGGGTTCAGGCTCGGCCGCCGGCTTGGCTTTGGGCTTGAGCATCGACTTCAGGTTGGTGACCTTGTCCATCAGCGAGCCAGACTTGCCGACCTTCACCGGAGCCGCGCCTTCACCGTTCGATTCGATGCGGGCGAGGATCATGGTCGACAGGTCGATCAGCGTGGAGCCGAGCTTGCTGGAGGGCGCGGCATCGACAATGGTCTTGCCCAGCTTGGCCGCCTGGCTCGTGGCCTTGGCGTCATAGGGCAGGATCAGGTCGGCCTTGCGCTCGATCGATGATTCGAAGTCACGCTGGCTGATTTCCGGCGTGCTCGATGCCCCGGCAGAGTTGATCGCGGCGATGACCTGAGCCTGCGGCGCGTTCGACTTGAGCCAGGAGAGGATGCGGATCATGTCGCGGGCACCCGCCAGCGTCAGTTCCGAAACCACCACGATCGACTGGAGGTCGGCCACGAGGTGCGGATATTGCACAACCATGTGGCGCGGCAAATCGATCACCGTCGCTTCGAACGCGGAGCGCATTTCCTCGGTCAGCTGGAAGAAGGCCGTGCCGTCCGACAAGGTCGGCTGGCTCATGGGCGCTTCGGCAGAGAGGATCGACAGCTTTTCATTGGCGCGCACCATCGCGCGTTCGATGAACAGACCGTCAATACGGGCGGGATTGTCGATGGCGTCGGTCAGGCCGCGGCCCGGTTCCAGATCCATCGTCAGCGCGCCCGTGCCGAAATGCACGTCCAGATCGAGCAGCGAGCTGGAGCGCTTTTCGCGTTCGCTGAACGCCCAGGCGAGCGAGGTGGCGATGGTGGAGGCGCCCACGCCGCCGCGCGTGCCGATGACACCCACGGTGAAGTGCGGACGCTGGTTGCCTGCGGCTTCTGCGGTCTTGGGCGCAGCCAGCATCGCCTGAGCATGGGCGATCGAGTCGCGGAACTGATCCGGGCTGAACGGCTTGAGCAGATAATCCTGCAACCCGCTCGCGATGAGATCGCGATAGAGGCGGACATCATTGATCTCGCCTGCGGCAATCACCACAGTGCCCGGTTCGCAGACTTCCGCCAGCGCATTGATGTCGTTCAGCGGATCTCCGCTTTCCGAAAGGTCAACGAACAGGATCGTCGGGCTTGCCGAGACCGAGAGGGTCTGCACGGCATTGCGCAGGCCACCCTTGTTCACCTTTTCGGTGGGCCAGCCGAGATCGTTGCAGACGACCTTGAGCGTGCCCAGCGTCATTTCATCGCAGACAAAGGCTGCGAACGGATCCCGGGCTCCCGGGCGTCCTGCTGTCCAAGGCGCGTTCATGATCAATTACCTCCCGTCGTTTCGACCTTCAGGCCCTTGGTTCCGGTGGTCGGCGCTTCGCGATAGGCCTTGATGGCCTTGCCGGAGAGTGCCGCGTCAACCTGGGGATCGCCGGTCTTCCCGCGCACCAGGTCTTCCGGATCGGCGACCATGGCAGCAAGATTTGTGTTGGTGGCGCAGCCATAGTTGGACATGGAGCTGTTGCCGAAATTGCGATCTGCCGGGGCCGACCAGTCCGGGCAGGACGGGACGCTGGCCTTCAGACGGCTGACCACGACGCGGACCGTGCCGGGGGCGATTTCGCCAGGCGTGGAGGGCGCGGCTTCCTGAAGCAGGATGCCATAGCGGGCAGCGACCTGACCAACGGCGCGGCGGGCTTCATCGCCCCCATAGGCACCGCCCGTATCGACCGACACCTTGTCGCCATAACCGAGCTGGAGCGACTCGAACCAGCCACGCAGGCGGCTTTCATCTGCCGGAGCAAGGCCACCCTGTCCGCCATAGACGTCGAACGCATAGTCTGCGCGAGACACCACCGGCTGGTGGATTGATTCAAGACCGCGATTGCTGGTCCCGCAGGCGCTGACCGTCAGGCCGAGGGCGAGAAGGACTGAGAGTTTCGTCAAGTTCATCGTCTTGCCTCCTGATCGGTTCAAAGGCCCGAGAAGCCGGGAATGGCTGCTGCGCTGTCGCTTTGGGGAGCAGCGGCGTCACGCGCTTTGCGGTCAGCCTTTGCCTGATTGCGGGCGGCCTTTTCAGCTGCACGGGCAGCGGCCTTGTTGTCAGCGGACGGGGCCGGAGCCGACGCCATGGCCAGCTGGTCTCCCCGATCCTTGTCCCTCTTCTTCCGCTTCGGCTGTTCTGCCGCGGTCAATGCCGGTGCGGCCGCGAACGGACCCGGTGCGGGCGTTGCGCTATTGGCTCCGAACTGCGGCTGGACAGAGGTCGAAGCCCCTTCCATCGTTGGCTTGGGACGCGGCGCATCGGTGCTGGAATGAGTCTTGCCCAGCAGCACGCGCTCAATATCGTTCGGCGTCTTATAATTGTCGGTCGGCAGCGCGATGTCGTTCGCAGAGACCGGTTTCACCAGATATGGCGTCACGATGATGACCAGTTCGGTCTCGCTCTTGCGGAAGCGGGTCGAACGGAACAGCGCACCCAGAACCGGCACATTGCCGGCACCCGGCGTGCGGTCGATCACGTTGTTGCTCGAATTGCGCAACAGGCCACCGATCATGAAGGACTGGCCGGAGCCGAGCTCCACGGTCGTTTCCGCACGGCGTGTCGCCACACCCGGAATGTCGAAGCCGTTGAGGCGGACCGTGCCTTCGGACGTCAGTTCGGACACTTCCGGACGGACGCGCATCGAAATACGGCCATTATCCAGCACCGTCGGCGTGAAGGCCAGGCTGACGCCATATTGCTTATACTCAACCGTCACCTGACCCTGCTGCTGCGAGATCGGGATCGGGAATTCGCCACCCGCCAGGAAGCTGGCGGTTTCACCCGAAAGCGCGGTCAGGTTCGGCTGGGCGAGCGTGGTGACCAGACCTTCCTGTTCGGCAAGGTCGATGGCGGAGGCCACGTCGAGTCCGAACAGGCGGCTGGCGAGCGCGATCGAGGTCTTGCCCGAACCCTGGACAAGGTTCTTGAAGTCAAACGCGGTGCCCGCCGTCACGAACTGGCCGGTCTTGGGATCGAAGGGCAGGCTGAGCGTGCCCGCCGGAAGGCCGAACACGTTGGATGCGTCGAGCTTCGGCAGGGCCGAAAGGTCGGTATTGCCGATGGTGCCGAAATTGCGGCCCTGTGCGATGCCGAACTGGAAACCGTTCGTCATGTCGCGGGTCAGCAGGTTCGCGCCGATTTCCTTCACCAGCGTGCGGTTCACTTCGGCGATCTTGACCTGAAGATTGACCTGCAACGGCGTGGCGGTGCGCAGGCGGCTGACCACCTTGGTGGTTTCGCCAACATAGGCCTGTACCAGCCGTTCGGCCTCGTCGCTATCGCCCGGCGACTTCACGGTGCCGGTGAGCAGCACCATGCCGTTCATCGTCGTCGACTGGATATTCGCTTCAGGCATGGCCACGCGGATCATCTGGTCGATGGTGGAGACATTATTGCCCACCTTGACGTTGGCGGAGAAGACCACCGTACCGGATTTGGTCGTGGCGTAGATGGAGGTTTCACCCGCGCCCTTGGCAAACACATAAAGTTGCGTGGGCGAGCGGACCTGCACATCGGCCACCATCTCGTTCGCAACGAACACATCGCTCATCGGCTGGGACAGCGTGATCAGCTGACCACGACCAACCGAAAGCGTCAGCTCGCTGGCGGGCTTCTGCGTGGTGGCGGGAGCGGCATCAGCGGCGCGGCTGGTGAGGACCATGCCAGCGGCAAGGCTCAGCGCCACGGCCAGAGCGCCTGTCGCGGGCTGGCGGAGGAGTGATTTCATCAGGGTCATCTCAGTTTCCTCCCACCGGAACATCGGTGATCGTTTTGCCGCGTGCCACACGCACGGTCGGCTCGGCAGAGACGGGCTTTGCGCCCGGCATCATCGGCGTTGAAGGCGCAGACGGGCTGTAGCTCGGCGGGGCAAAGCCGCCCGGTGCGGACATCTGCTGTTTGGGCTTGGTCTGGGCCGGGATCGAACGGCGCGAGAAGCGCGACACGTCTGCCCCCACCACGAAGGTGGTGTCGGTATCGATCGGACGCGATGCGACCTGGATCAACATCCGCTTTTCAGCCTTGGGGTCGCCATTGTTCGGCACCTTGACTTCACCGGATGCGATGGCGCGTTCCAGCTCGGCGGTGTTGTCTGCAATGGAGCGCAGCGCGAGGCTGAGCTGCCCGATCGACTGAGCCACCGCGATCTTTTCCGCGATGCGCGGCGTAACTTCGAGCGTGATCGTGGCGAAGGTCTGGACGACGCGATCACCCTTTTCATCTTCGGGCACGGTGCGCTGATCGGTGGCGAGCACGCGAACGTTGCGGACAATCGTTTCAGAGGCGCGCAGCGGCGGGCCGTCTTCCTCACCACGCGATTCGACGGTCTGCGTCAGCACCACGTCCACCCGGTCGCCGGGGAAGATGAAGCCGGCGACACCGGCCTGAGCGGTCACAGGAATAGAGACAGCGCGCATTCCCGGCCCGAGAGCCGCAGCAAGGAAGCCACGATCATCCGGAGAAACCAGCGCGCCCTTGGTCACAGGCTGGCCCGCCGTAATCGCGGTGCGCACGACTGTGCCCGCCAGAGAGGCCGGATCGGCTTCGCCCTTCTTGTAATAGGCGTTGTCGATCAGCTCCTTGGGCCAAGGCTGATACCGGAAGCTGTCCTTCTCGATGATCGTGCCAATGGGCAGGGACCGGGTTGCCACCAGAATTTCCGGCAGGTTTTCCGGAACCGTCGCCGCCTGGGCAGACGGTGTTGCGGTCTGTTCGGCCGAGAACATGCTCTTTGCCGCAAACGCCGTAACACCCGCTACCATGAGCGCCGCGACCAGCAAGGCCATTTTCTTTGGATCCATGTCGTGAATTCCCTGTCACATGGCTGAAACGTTAGATTGCGCAGCCTTCACGCAAATTGGTTAAGATTTCGTTCGTAAAGCACCCACAACGCCGCGATCGAAATCGCGACACCGTATGGAATCTCTGGATTTCCCTCACGTTTCCGTGCCTTGTGGAGCAGGAAAAGAAAGAGCGTGAGCACACCGCCCGCCATCGACATGATGACCAGCAGCTGAAGCATCGGAATGGGCGGAAACCACAATGCCAAGGCACCGAGCAGCTTCACATCGCCGCCGCCCATCTGCCCAAGGGCAAAGATGGCGGTGAAAACGGTCATGACGGCAAGGCCAAGACCGATCTGCCACGCGACATCCGGCCACAGCGTGAGGCCGCTGGCCCACCACCAGACGGGAGCCCCGCAGGCGATGGCGAGAACCAGCCAATTGGGAATGATTCTTGCCTTCAGGTCGGTCCCTGCGGCAATCAGCAGTCCCAAGGCGAGAATCCCCGCGCAGGCTGTTTCAAGAGAGGTTATGCTCATGGAACAGCATCAATAAGCACTATGCCTTACCAAAGAGTAACCAATCCGATGAACCATGGCCGCGCCACTGCCCGCATTGTCCCCCAAGGCTGGGCCTTTTCTGCATGGAATGCAGCAGATGGGTGGGCCATGCGCCGCTATGACTGGCCGCAACCCGCGGGGCAGGCGGCGCGCGGCAGCCTGTTGTTCCAGACCGGGCGGGGCGACATGCCGGAAAAATATCTCGAAGCGCTGGCCCATTGGCACGCCCAAGGTTGGGCGATTTCAGGCTTTGACTGGCGCGGGCAAGGCGGTTCCGGGCGGTTGCTGGCCGATCCTCATATTGGCCATATCGATCATTTCTCCCAATGGACCGATGATCTGGCGGAGTTTGTGACGGGCTGGCAACCAGCGTCGCCCGGCCCGGTGGTGATGATGGGCCATAGCATGGGCGGGCATCTGCTGTTGCGGGCGCTGCTCGCCGGGCAGGTAAAGCCTGACGCGATGGTGCTGAGCGCGCCGATGCTGGGATTTGACCTGCCGCTGCCGATCAGCTGGGTGGCGGCGCTGGTCAGGCGGGCCGCGCGGCACTGGCCAACCGCCAAGGCGTGGCCGGGCAATGAAAAGCCGACGATGACGGCATCGCGCCAGTCGCTGCTGACGCATGATGCAGACCGTTATGCCGATGAACTCTGGTGGCGCGAACAAAAGCCTGAACTGGTGCTCGGCCCGCCCAGCCTCAACTGGCTGTCCGAAGCCTATGATTCGTGCCTTGCCATCGAGGCGCTGGCGGGTCAGGTGGCGGTGATGACGCCGATCCAGATTATCGCCACTCAAGGGGATGGCCTTGTTTCGCCCGCTGCCATTCAGCGCGTGGCGGCCCGGCTGACCGGCACCCGCCTGCACCTTTATGGCAAGGATGTTGCGCATGAGCTGCTGCGCGAGGTGGATGCCGTACAGGCCGACGCACTGGCGCGGATCGATGCGTTTCTGGATGAAGTGGTCCCGGCGCGATGATCCATGATGTGGCTATTATCGGCGCAGGGATTGCCGGGGCCAGCCTGGCCGCCGCGCTGGGGGAGGGCGTGCGCGTCCTGATTCTCGAAGGGGAAGACCATCCCGGCTATCACACCACGGGCCGATCAAACGCCTTCTGGCATGCGACCTATGGCGGCCCGCAGATCGCACCGCTGACGCTCGCCTCGCGCGAGCCGCTTGAAGAATTCCTGTCTCCGCGCGGGGTTATGACCTTGGCGCATCGCGATTCGGTTGCCGATCTCGGCCGGATGGAGGCTGACTATGCAGGCATGGGCATCCGCTTTGCCATGCTGGATCGCCCGGCATTGGAGGGTGTGTTGCCGGGGCTGCGCCCTGAATGGACGGCGGCGCTGATGGAGCCGGAAGGATTTGATATCGATGTGGCCGGATACCATGCCCATTGCCTGAAGCAGGCGCGGCAGCAGGGTGGCACGCTGGTCACTCGCGCGCGCGTTTCAGGACTTTCGCGGCAGAATGGCGTCTGGACGGTGGAGACGTCCGCAGGCCAGTTTGACGCGGCTCTCCTGGTCAATGCAGCGGGTGCCTGGGCGGATGAGGTGGCGGTTCTGGCCGGAGCCCGTCCAATGGGTGTCCAACCCTATCGTCGGACCATCATTCAGCTGGAGCTGGCACAGCCGGTCGATCCCGATCTGCCGATGGTGATCGACACGCACGGTACCTTCTATTTCAAGCCGGAAGGGGCGAACCGTGTTTGGCTGAGTCCGCATGACGAGACGCCGTCTCCTGCTTGTGACGCGGCGCCCGAGGAGATGGATATCGCCGTGGCGATTGACCGGTTTCAGGCGGTGATGGACTGGCCGATCCGCCGGGTGGAACGCAGTTGGGCAGGATTGCGCAGCTTTGCGCCAGATCGTCTGCCGCTGTTCGGGCCGGATCCGGATGTGGACGGCTTGTGGTGGTGCGCCGGGCAAGGCGGATTTGGCATACAGACAGCTCCGGCTGCCGCACAGTTATGCGCCAGTCTGATCCGCAAGGAAGCCTTGCCCCTCTGGTTGGCCGGTGTCGATGCCCCGGCCTACGCCCCTGCGCGCCTTATTTGAGTTCCTTCACCGGAACGTCTGCCGAAGCCTTGACTGCGTCGATACATTTCACCGCAGAAGCTCTGGCCTTGTAACCTTCGCTGGATGTAGCGAGAATATTCCCGTTGGCATGGCGCAATCGCCAGCGGAACTCTCCCTGCCTGTCCTTGTAGAGTTCGAACTGCATCGTTCAGCTCCCACCTTCCTTTACGGAAGCGCGGAACTATGCACTGCTTCGCGCAGCAATCAAGGCCGCATTGCTTGCCAGTTGGTCGGCGCGTTCATTGTCCGGATCACCGGCATGGCCTTTGACCCACTGCCAATCGATGCGGTGTATCTTGCAGATTTCCACAAGTTCTTGCCATAAGTCGACGTTTTTAACGGGCTTTTTGTCGGCTGTGCGCCAGCCATTCTTCATCCAGCCTTTCACCCATTTTGTAATTCCGTCCCGAACATAGACACTATCTGTGGTCAGGACGACATGGCAGGGGCGCTTCAAGGCCTGCAAGCCGCGAATCGCGGCGGTCAGTTCCATCCGGTTGTTGGTCGTGTCCCGCTCGCCGCCGGACAGGTCTTTTTCATGACCACCCATGCGCAGCACCACGCCCCAGCCGCCGGGGCCGGGATTGCCCTTGCATGCGCCGTCGGTTGCCATGATCACGCGAGGGAGATCGCTCATGAGGCGGCGTAATGCTCAAGCCGGTTGAGGAAGGCGACGGGGTCTTTGCGCGTCACCATCGCATCGGCGGGTGTGTTGAGCCAGTCCCACGCCCGGGTGAGCAGGAAGCGCAGGCAGGCCCCGCGCGCCAGCACCGGAAAAGCGGCGCGCTCGGCGTCGCTCAGCCCGAAACTCTCATCATAGCCGGCCAGCAGGGCATCCCCCACAGCGGCATTATAGCCTGTCCCGTCTGGTTCGAAACACCATGCAGCATGAGTGACGGCAACATCCCAGGCGCGAACTTCGGTGCAGGCGAAGTAGAAATCGATGAGCGCGGAGACATGATCGCCGCTCATCAGCACATTGTCCGGAAACAGGTCAGCATGAATGGCGCTCACCGGCAAATCCTGCGGCCAGTGCGCGCGAATATGGGCGCATTCGGCCTCCACCCGGGCTTTCAGGCCGGGGCGGATATGATCCAGATCATCGCCGCACCGCGCCGCCAGATCAAACCAGCCTTGCGGCCCCAGCGCATTGGGGCGGATGCGGTCAAAGTCAGCCAGCGCCGCATGGGCCTGGCCCAAGGCCCGGCCCACGGCATGGGCCTGAGACGGGTTGGGGTGGGTGACGGACAGGCCGGGCATGAATTCCATCATCGCCATCGCCTTGCCCTGCCAATGCACGATATGTGCGCCTTCGGAGGTCATCAGAGCGCCGGGCACCGGGCAGCCGCGTGAGACCAGATGGTCGATCATCGCAAAGAAGAAGGGCAGGTCATCCAGATCGACCCGCTTTTCATAAACGGTGAAGATGAAGCGGCCTTTATCCGTCTCCACCAGATAATTGCTGTTCTCCACACCCTCGGCAATGCCTTTGGCAGAACGGAGTTCGCCCGCGTTGAAGCGGTGGACCAGCATGGTCATGTCGTCGGAATCAATGTGGGTATAAACGGCCATAAATGCCTCAGTCCGCAATCTGTCGCGGCAGTTTGAAGACCATGTTTTCGGTTGTGGTCTCTACCACCTCTTCGGTTACGGCAAAGCGCGCAGACAGCGCGTCCACAACTTCGCGGACCAGTTGTTCGGGCGCGGAGGCCCCCGCCGTCAGCCCGATGATGGCAGGCGTGCCCAGCCAGTCGAAATCCAGATCGGTTGCGCGCTCGATCAGCCGGGCGGGCACGCCGCGTCGCTCGGCCACTTCCGCCAACCGCAGCGAGTTGGACGAATTGGGCGCGCCGATCACGATCAGACGCTCTGCATTTGCCACCACGGCCTTGACCGCATCCTGCCGGTTGGACGTGGCGTAGCAGATATCTTCGCCCTTCGGCCCCTGAATGTCCGGAAAGCGCGCAAGGAGCGCGTCGATGATCTGCTTGGTGTCGTCAACGGACAGCGTGGTCTGGGTGAGGAAACCCAGCGTGCCGGGTGCTGCATCGGGCAGCAGGGCCACGTCCGCTTCCGATTCGATCACCGTCATCGCGCCTTCGGGAACCTGCCCATAGGTGCCAATCACTTCGGGATGGCCATGATGGCCGACAAAGATGATGTGCTTGCCGCCTTCCACCAGCCGCTCTGCCTGACGGTGGACCTTGGACACGAGCGGACAGGTGGCATCCAGCCAGTTGAGGCCGCGCGCATCCGCAATGGCGGGGACCGCCTTGGGCACGCCATGGGCCGAAAAGATGACGGGTACGCCATCGGGCACGGCATCCAGTTCTTCCACGAAAACCGCGCCCTTGGCCTTGAGCGAATCCACCACAAAGCGGTTATGGACGATCTCGTGGCGGACATAGACCGGCGCGCCGTATTTCTCGATGGCCAGTTCGACGATGCGGATGGCCCGATCCACCCCGGCACAGAAACCGCGCGGTGCTGCAATCAGGACATGAAGGGCAGGTTTCTCGCTCATTGCCCGCCGCCCTTACGCGATTGCTTGCAGCGGTCAAAGCGCCTTCCTATACGGGCCTCCATGCTTTGCCAGAAAAAGGATCGGCTTGTGGCCCGAATGATGACGCTCCTTCCCCTGACCGCCGCGGCGCTGCTGGCGTCTGGCTGTTCGCGGAACGGGGAAATCGACGCGACCGGCGGGGTCAGCGTTACCCGGTCTGCCTGCCCGGCGATTGCCGTTCCGGCGCACACCGGAGACATCACCTTGTTCGATCCGCCGGGTAGCACCGATTCCCGCGCGATCGACGTGGTGGCCAATCTCACCAATTTGCGGTCCACCTGCGATGATTCGGGCAATATGGTGAATGTGCAGGCCAATTTCGTGGTTCAGGCGCGGCGGGCCAACGGGCAGGGCGCGCGTGAAGTGATCCTGCCCTATTTCGCATCGGTCATTCGCGGCGGTCGTATTGTCGTCTCGAAAAGCGTCAGCCGGGTTGCACTGCGTTTTGCCGATGGCGAGACGCGTGCGAGCACGACCGGAACCGCCAGCGCCTCAATCAGCCGCGCTGCGGCGACGCTGCCCGCCGATGTCCGCGAACGCATCACCCGCAAGCGCAAGGCCGGGGATGAAGATGCCGCGGTTGATCCGCTGGCCAACCCCGCCGTGCGCGAAGCGGTGCAGCGCGCCAGCTTTGAACTGCTGGTGGGCTTTCAGCTGACCGACGCGCAGTTGCAGTATAACGCCACGCGGTAAGGCGAAGGCATCGGCTGATTTCTGGGCCTTTGCGCAGGCGAGGGACGGATCGTTTCAACAGGGCGAGGTGTCTTTGCTTTGCCCGAAACGAACCGAATTGGGTCAGACCTCACGCTTGATCATTACGGATACTCTAAAACCGCCAGTCAAACCGGATCGCCGCGCCTTTGTCATCGGGCATGGCCGCGATATGACCGGGGTCGCGGCGCCAGAACAGGTTGGCCCCCAGATGGCCTTGCGCCAGCGGTATCGACCAGCTGGTTTCCACATCCAGTTCGCGGCCATTGGGGGCCAGAGTCATGCTATGGGCGGTCGATCTGGTTTGCCGTGTCGCGTAATCATAGCTGGTCGGCAGCATCATTGAAAAGCCGCCGGAGCTGACGCGCAGCGGCTGCGAAACGCGGATGCCCCAACGGTCGTTTGCGCGGAGCAGCCCCAGCTTTTCCACATCGAGTGCCCAGGCGCGGGTGCGCAAATGGTCCGTGCCGTCGCGCACGCCACCTGCTTTCACGCGAGTCCAGCCGGCACGCATCTGGCCGCTGAGCTGCCAGCCGTCCTTGAGCGCCAGCCGGGCCGCCGTATCGGCAAACAGCGTCTGCGCACCGGGCGAACCCAGAAAGGCCGAGAAACGCGCGCCGAGCACGGTTTTGTCTTCCGCCATCAGTGTCGCGCGGGCGGAGAGGGTGAGGTTGCCCTTCTGCCATTCTGTGCCTGCCGTGGCAGACTGGACGCGATAGCTCTGCCGGTTGCGCAAGGCCCCGGTCTGGAGGTTTGCATCCCAGCGACGGGCTTCGCCGCTTTCGCCGCCGCCATAGAAGTGCCAGTTTCCGGCGCGATGGGCCATCAGCATGGAGGTGCGGGCGGCATAGTCAAAGCCCCAGCCGCCATCGGCCTCGCCTGCAATCAGGAAGGAGGTGGAGTTCGCGCCAGAAAGGCTGCGCTGCAAATGGCTGCTGCCGGTGGCGACGCCGAATGCCATGCTGGTCGCAGCGGTCAGCTTGGTCACGGCATGGCCCGCCAATGCGCGCGCCTGAACGCGGTCATGCGGGCTCAACAGATTGCGCTCAACCAGCGCACCGCTGCCGCTCTGGCGCACTGACATGGACAGCGTCGCCGGACCTGCGCCGATGCGCATCCCTGCCATGCCGGTGTCGAGCGCACTGAACAGGCGAGGCGAGATGCGGCTGTGGCCGATTGTCTCTCCCAGATCAGCCGAATAGGCGCGGCCATAGGCATCAAGGAAGGTGGCAGTCAGCCCGGCGGGCCGCGCATCCCCCATCGGAGCAGAGAGGCCGCCATCGATGCTGGTCGCCACCGGAATCGCACTGCCCGCCAGCGAGGTCTGACCCTTCGGCTGGAACGCGCGTTCGATGTTGAGCGCGCCATGGCCGAACAGGCCATCCACGCCGGTATCGCCCAGATCGGTGGCGGTGCTCAAAAGCAGGTCTACAATCTGTGTGCCGCTCAGATTGGGGAAGGCCTGTGCCAGCAGCGCGACCGCCCCGGAAATGACAGGCGCGGCATAGCTGGTGCCATTGTAGAGATAGGCCGTGCCGGTCTCGTCGATCGAGCGCACGCGATAGGCAAGCGCACCGAGATAGGCGGAAGAGCCGGTTCCGGCGCGGTTGGAAAAGTCCGTGAGCGCCGCGTTGCTGGCATCGAGGCCGCCCGCAATGATGATCGATTTGCGAGCGATTCCGTCCAATGCCAACATCGCCAGCGGATCGGGGTTGGAGCCCTTCACCGGATCATCATCATAGGCGTTGCCCGCCGAAATGACGATCACCACGCCCGCCGCTGTCGCGCGGTCCACCGCGCTGCGCAAGGTCGCGTTGGCGGCCGATCCGCCGAGCGATATGTTGATGACGCGCGCGCCATTGGAAACGGCAAGGTCTACGCCGCGCGCAATGGAATTGTCATCATGCGAACAACCGCCATCGGCGCTGGCGTCGGCGCAGCTGCCCGGCTTGTCGGTGCGCGCGATCAGCAATGTCGCGCCAAAGGCCACGCCATGCGCACCTACGTCGTTCCTCGCGCCAGCCAGAACGGCGGCGACGGATGTGCCGTGTCCGCTTTCGTCGCCAATGCCGCGCGCGCTGACCAGGTCGGTAGAGGCGGCATGGATGCGGCCTGAAAATTCGCCATTGGTCTGCGCAATGCCACCGTCGATAACGGCCGCAATCACGCCTGCACCGGTTGCACCCTGCTGATAGGCAGTGATCGCCCTGGCCTGCACAGCGGCGTTGGAGCGCTGATATTCGGCTGTGTCGTAATTTACCGTGCTGCTCGTCGTCACGGGTGCAGGCGTTGGGGCCGGGGTGGGCGTGGCCGGAGCTGCGACCGGCGTGGGTGTAGAAGCGACACCGCCTCCGCCGCCACTGCCCGCCGTCGTGCCGCCGCCACAGGCAGACAGGCTCGTCAAAGCGAGCAGGGCGCATCCCATGGTCCAGGTGTTGCGGTTGCTGCGCATCGCATGATCTCCGGCGAAATATGATTACCAGTTCGTTCACCGTTCAATCAGGGGAGACATGGTCTAGGCGCAATCCGGATTCAGGGTTAAGGCGCGGCATGACCCCCGGCTTTAATCATGTTCGCACCTGGATCTTCGATCTGGACAACACGCTCTACCCCGCCAGCGCGAACCTGTTTGCATTGATCGATGTGCGCATGGGCCGGTTCATTGCCGATCTGCTGGGTGTGGATGCAGTGGAGGCGCGGCGCTTGCAGAAGCAATGGTTTGTCGATCATGGCACCACGCTCAACGGGCTGATGCTGGATCATGGCGTCGATCCCGCGCCTTTTCTGGACTATGTGCATGACATCACGCTGGACCGGATCGGGCCAGACCCGATGCTGGCAGAGGCGATCTCCGCGCTGCCGGGGCGCAAGCTGGTTTTCACCAATGCTGATGCCGATTATGCCCGCCGTGTGCTGGACAAGCGTGGGCTGGCAGACTGTTTCGAAGCGGTGTTCGACATTCATGATTGCGTGTATCGTCCCAAGCCCGAACTGGCGGGCTATGAAGGGCTTTGCCAGCGCTATGATGTGGACCCTGCGTCCGCACTGATGGTGGAAGACATGGCGCGCAACTTGAAGCCCGCCAAGCAATTGGGCATGGCAACGGTTTGGGTGAATAATGGATCGGAGCATGGGCACGCAGAAGCCTGCCCAAGCTTCATCGATCTGGAAATCAGCGATGTCAGCGATTGGCTGACCGGCATTTGAAGGAAGACTGAAACATGAGTGACGCATTGCAGCAGGTGATCGACGCCGCATGGGACGCGCGGGATGGCGTGAATGCAGGCACGCAGGGCGCCGTGCGCGAGGCCGTGAACGCCGCGCTCGCCGCTCTTGATGCCGGTCAGCTGCGCGTCGCGGAAAAGAAGGATGGCGACTGGGTGGTGAACCAGTGGCTCAAAAAGGCAGTGTTGCTCTCCTTCCGCCTGAATGACAATGCGGTGATCGAAGCCGGTTCGGGCGGTGCACCGGCATTTGACAAGGTGCCGAGCAAATTTGCGGGCTGGGGTGAAAACCGATTCCGCGAGGCGGGTTTCCGCGTCGTTCCGGGCGCGGTCGCGCGCGCGGGCGCGTACATCGGCAAGGGCGTGGTGCTGATGCCAAGCTTTGTGAACATCGGCGCCTATGTGGATGAAGGCACGATGGTGGATACCTGGGCCACGGTCGGCTCCTGCGCACAGATCGGCAAGAATGTGCACATTTCGGGCGGCGCAGGCATTGGCGGGGTGCTGGAGCCGTTGCAGGCTAATCCGGTGATCATCGAAGATGGCTGCTTCATCGGCGCGCGCTCCGAAGTGGCGGAAGGCGTGATTGTGGGTGAGGGCGCGGTGCTCTCCATGGGCGTCTATCTGGGCGCGTCCACCAAGATCGTTGATCGCGCGACGGGTGAAATCCATATCGGGCGCGTGCCGCCTTATGCCGTGGTGGTGCCGGGCGCGATTCCGGGCAAGGATGGCGGGCCTTCGCTCTATTGCGCCGTCATCGTGAAGACGGTGGACGCGCAAACGCGCAGCAAAACCGGAATCAACGAGCTTTTGCGCGATTGATTCGCAATTGCGTCAGATCATTTTGATCTGGCGCAATGCCCCGGTTTTCCGGCCTTGTAGGCTGAGTCCATCAACAACGGACATTCCATAGGAGGAGCCCACCATGTCCCATACGCCGCACGAACTGCATGATGAATTTCCCGATGCAGGCCAGATCCTTCACGATCTGAAGATGTCCAACGCGCATTTTGTGAAGCTTGCGGATCAGTATCATGAGATCAACCGTGAGATTCACCGCATCGAAAGCGGGGTCGAAGCTGCGTCTGACGAGCGCGCCGAAGCCTTGAAGAAAAGCCGGTTGCATCTGGTGGACGAAATTGCTGTCATCATCGGCAAAGCGAAAGAAAAGGCGTAAATGCTATCATGAGCACGACCGAGCAGATCCGTGAGCGGCTCACTGCGCGCCTGGCCGAACTGGCCAATCGCGCAGAGTCGCTTGAGGCGGAACTCAGCAAGCCGCTGGAAGCCGATTCGGAAGAACAGGCGATTGCGCGCGAGAATGAAGAGACCATGGAGGCGCTTGAAGAGGCTGCTCTTCAGGAAATCGAACAGATTCGTGGCGCGCTGACGCGGCTTGATAACGGCCATTATGGCGTTTGCGCCAAATGTGGCGAGGATATTGCGCCTGCACGGTTGGAGGCGGTCCCTTCGGCCACGCGCTGCATCAACTGCGCCAGCGCCTGACGCTGACCAGCCTCAATCCATCGTCAATGCCGGTTCCGTAACAGGGGCCGGTGTTGGCGTTGGTGCAGGCAGGGGCACAGGCCGGGGTGCCGCCGCTGCCGCCGGCTCTCCGCTGAGTGCCTGTTCTTCCAACTGGTCGAGCGCCTGCCGCGCCTGAGTGTAGCGCAGCGCCTGTGCGATCCAGCCCTTCACACCGTCGCTTTGCGGCAATTGCCGGGCAATGGCGATGGCGCCCGTCACGTCATCCACATCCAAGAGGGATCGGGCCTGCGTGACCAGATGAGCAGGCGCGGTCGAAGGGCTGGACTGATCCCGCACCGTCATCAGCGCACCAATGCCATTGGTCAGCCGGTCCCACCAGCCGCCTTCGCCCGCAGCAGAGGCCGGAACCATCATTTCAAAATCACGACGAACATGCGCGGCTGTCACCGGCTGGCGGGTCCATCGGGACAGGGCGGACACGGCATTGGCCTGACTCAGGCCGAACCGGGCGGTGAGTTCACGCTCTAATGTGCCGAGCGGCTGGCCCCGTTCAAACTTGCGCGCGCTGGCCAGCACGAGGAACAGCGCTTCGGCCTTGGGCGCGGAAACGGTCGCACCGCCCATCGGGCGCGCTTCCAGAGAGGCGACACGGCCTTCGAGCGTTGCCAGACGGAAAGTGATGTCTCCCTGCATTTGCGGGATTGCGGGCGTCACGGCAGAAGGCGGCGCGTTGGGCGTGTTCGGCGCGGCGGGTTGCGTCTGCGCCAGAGCCTGCGGCCTGGCCGTCGTCGGCGCAGGATCCTGCCCCATCATGCCCCGGCCCATATCGGTGCTGGTCAGCAGCCAGCCCATCGCCAGCACGCCCAGCACGAACATGCCGAACAGTGCAGCAATCAAACCGCGACCGCGCGCAGGCGGGGATTGATCAATCTCGCTCATGCCTTGACCCTTATCTGTCGCATTCGTTCGAAGGCCTGCACAGCGCGCAGGCCAGTTCGAGCATGGCCTCATCGCCGGTTTGCGGCGCAACCGCAAGCCTTTCCCAATCTGCGCCAGCCGCTTCGGCCACTGCGGGGCTGATCGCGATGAGCGTGAGTTGCGCACGATCTGCGCCGCATCGCGCGGCCAGATCAGCAAAATGGCGTGCGGCGCGGGGTGAATGGAGCATCACCAGCGGCGCGGCAGACAGGGCAGAGGCAAGCGGCTCCAACGGCTCCAGCGCCACGCTGTGATAGACTGGAACAGCCATGACAGTGCCGCCGGGCCAGTCTGTCAGTGCGATGCGATCCTCCCCGCACAGATGCAGCAGCTTGGCGGGTGGCGCATTGGCGAGTAGATCGGCGAGACCGGTCGAACCGGTGCGCGCCACCGTGAAACCGGCGTCTCGCGCGGCGGCGGCACTTTTGGCTCCCACCGCCCAGACGGGCAGGTGAACCAGGTGGCACAGCTCTGCTCCGCCATGGTGAATGGCATTGGCGCTGGTGATGAGCAGCGCATCGAATGCGCCACCCGGGCGGGTCCAGCCCAGCCGACGCACTGCAAACAGGGGCAGGGGGATGGCGTCCAGCCCCAAGGCGCGCGCGCGGCTGACCGTGCTCTCATTCCCCGGCTCTGGCCGGATGACGAGCACAGGGCGGGTCACTGCCCGAAATAGCGCCGCAGGGCAGGCGAGGCACGCTCCAGCAGCGCGGCCGCCAGTGCCGCACCCTCTTCGGGCACGGAGAGGTGCGCATCGCCTCCCTGCATCTCGCTGCCATCGGGGAGGAGGATCTGCCCCTGAAGGGCAATCCCGTCTGCCAGCACGCGCGCCTGAGCGGCCACGGGGGAGCGGCAATCGGCAGTCAGCGCAGCCAGAAATGCGCGTTCGGCAGCCACGGCCTGCATCGTGGGGGCGTGCGCAATGGCCGAGAGCAACGCGCGCGTTTCCGCATCATCGCTGCGGCATTCGATTCCAATCGCGCCCTGCGAGGGGGCGGGCAGCAGCACGTCTGGCTCCAGCGCAACGCCGACATCACCCATGTCCAGCCGGTCCAGCCCGGCGGCGGCGAGCAGCGTGGCGTCCACTTCGCCAGCAGCCAGCTTGGCCAGTCGCGTGTTCACATTGCCGCGAAACAGCGAGATTTGGAAATCGGGCCGCATCGCCAGCAATTGCGCCTGCCTGCGCGGAGAGGACGTGCCGATCCGCGCGCCCTGCGGCAGTGCCTCCAGCGATGCTGCACCCACCAACCGGTCACGCACATCGGCGCGCGGCAGCATGGCGGCGATGATGAGTTCCGCTGGGCGGATGGTCTCGACATCCTTCATCGAGTGAACCGAAAAATCGACATGGCCTTCAAACAGCCATTCATCCAGCTCCTTGGTCCACAAGGCCTTTCCGCCCACTTCGGCGAGCGCGCGATCGAGAATCTTGTCTCCGCTGGCGGTGACCGGGCAGAGCGTGACGGCCTCTGCGCTCCAGCCATGAGCGGCGCACAGCGCGTCTCGCACCAGATGGGCCTGCGCCATGGCAAGCGGGGAAGCGCGCGTGCCAAGGCGCAAGGGGCGTTCGGGCATGGACATAGCGGGGTTGCTCTACTGCCCGCCTGCTCTAGAGGAAAGCCCCATGTCCCTGATCCTCGGCATCGAATCGAGTTGCGATGAAACCGGCGCGGCGCTGGTGCGGTCTGACCGCACCATTTTGGCGCACCGTCTGGCCACGCAGGAAAAACACCATGCCCCGTTCGGCGGCGTGGTGCCGGAGATTGCGGCGCGCGCGCATGTGGAGGTGATCAGCCCGCTGGTGGAGAATGCGCTCAAGGATGCAGGCGTGACGCTCGCTGATGTTGATGCCATTGCCGTCACGGCCGGGCCGGGCCTGATTGGCGGGGTGATGGTGGGGCTGGTGACGGCCAAGGCGCTGGCGCACGCGGCGGGCAAGCCACTGATCGCGGTCAATCATCTGGAAGGCCATGCCCTCTCTCCGCGATTGGCGGACCCGGCGCTTGCTTTTCCCTATCTGCTGCTGCTTGTCTCTGGCGGGCATTGCCAGTTGCTGCTGGTTGAAGGCGTGGGGCGTTACAAAAGGCTGGCGACCACGATTGACGATGCCGCAGGCGAAGCCTTTGACAAATCTGCCAAATTGCTTGGGCTTGGCTTTCCCGGCGGACCAGCGGTCGAGCGTGCGGCGTTGGCAGGCAATCCCAAGGCGGTCCCTTTGCCGCGCCCGATGAAGGGCCATGCGGAGCCGCATTTCTCGTTCGCCGGGCTGAAAAGTGCGGTGCTGCGCGCCCGCGATGCGGGGTTATATTCAGCGGAGGATATCGCTGCCTCGTTCCAGCAGGCGGTAGTCGATTGCCTGCTCGACCGGACCAAGCGGGCGATTCTGAAGGCCCCTCACGCAACCGCGCTGGTTGTGGCTGGCGGCGTTGCGGCCAATGGTGCGGTGCGCGCCGGGCTGGAAGGACTGGCGGCGAAGCACGGCCTGCCCTTCTTCGCGCCGCCGCTCTGGCTGTGTACCGATAATGCGGCGATGATCGCCTGGGCCGGGGCGGAACGCTTTGCCGAAGGACTGGTTGATGGCATGGATGTGCAGGCGCGGGCGCGCTGGCCGCTCGATCCTTCGGCAGAGGCGGTGCGCGGGGCAGGAGTGAAAGCATGACGATTGGTGTGATCGGGGCAGGCGCATGGGGCACGGCGCTGGCGCAGATGCTGGCCAGCGATGGCTCCAACGTGTTGCTTTGGGCAAGAGAGGCTGAGGTGGCATCAGCCATAAATGCCCGCCACGAAAACCCGGTCTATCTGCCTGGCATTCCCTTGTCCGAACGGATCGAGGCGACGTCTGATCTCGCCATGCTCGGCCCGTGCCCGGTCAGCCTTGTGGTTGCTCCCGCGCAATTTCTGCGGCGCGTGATCGCCGATCTGCCCAAGACGGGGCAGGATCTGGTGCTGTGCACCAAGGGGATCGAACAGGGCAGCGGGCGCTTCATGCACGAGATTGCGGAAGAGGCGCATACCGGTGGCGGCATTGCGGTCGTCTCCGGCCCCACCTTTGCGCATGAGGTCGCCAAGGGGATGCCGACCGCTGTTACATTGGCGGCGACCGATGCAGAGCTGGCGCAACGCCTCGCGGCGCTGATCGCGCGGCCCACCTTCCGGCCTTATGTCTCCACCGATGTAGCGGGTGCGGAGATTGGCGGCGCGGTGAAAAATGTGCTCGCCATCGCCTGTGGCGTGGTGGAGGGCGCAGGGCTCGGCCAGAATGCGCGCGCAGCGCTGATCGCGCGGGGCTTTGCAGAAATGACCCGCTTCGGCCTCGCCAAGGGAGCGCGGGCGGAAACATTGTCCGGCCTGTCGGGGCTGGGTGATCTGGTGCTGACCTGTTCGTCCACGTCGTCGCGCAATTTCTCGCTCGGCAAGGGTCTGGGGGAAGGGCAAAGCGCGGCAGATCTGCTTTCCAACCGCGTGACGGTCGCCGAAGGGGCCTCAACCGCGCCCGTGCTGCGCGAAGAAGCACATAAGGCGGGTGTGGAGATGCCGGTTGTGGAAGCCGTCTGCACGCTGCTGGAAGGGAAGGCGAGCGTGAATGAGGTGGTCAGCGCGCTGCTCTCCCGTCCGTTGAAGGGGGGAGGGGTAGTTTCACCACCCGCACGTCTCCTGTGCCTGCGCATAGGTGATGATGTCTGAGCTGATTCTCAGCCTGCCGCCCGCAAATGCTCCAGCGCGTCCGGCAATCCGCCTGCTTCATCCGAAAGGAACGCCAGCAGCGCCTTTTCATACCGGTCGGTGCGCTTGTCTGCGGCAATTTGCGACCGCAGCCAACCCGCCTCTGAGGGCGTGATCTGGCGGGCTTCGGCGATTTCGGCGTCCAGATCGCGCGGCTTTTCACCAAAGCCCAGCGTTTGCGCGAGATTGCTCATATCACCCATGCGACCGAGGAAGCGACCGATATGGGGCCGGTTCTCGTCCATCACGCGCTCCAGCCGAGCCTTGTCCGCCTCGGTCAGCATCGCCCGGCCCACATGCGCCTGAATGAAATTGGCGGCCGCTTGCACGAACAGAGCATCCCATTCGGGCGCGTTGAGCGAATCCTTGGTCGTGTCCTTGATGCGGAACAGCATTTCGGCCTCTTCCACCGTCACTGCCAAGGCGCCAAAGCCCGCGCGGGCGAACAGGGTGCGGCGCAGATATTTGGCATCATCGGTATCGACCACGCCGGGGGAGATGTTGCCGCCCAGCCGCGTTGGCCCCTGACCGGTCAGGATCGAGCGCTCGATCTCGGCCAGCGTCCAGCGTTTGAAGCGTTCGGGCGCATTCTCGGCCTGCTCCAGAATGCGCACCAGCGTTTCCAGCTCGGTATAGCTGCCCAGACGGCCATCATGAATCAGGCGCTCTTCCAGCCATTCGGCCAGATGGTCCTTCAAGAAATATTTGGGCTCGGTCTGGCGGAGCGTGAAATGAACGATGGCTTCCGCGAAGAAGTCGGTGAAATCGGGGCTGGGAATTTTGATGTGGCGGTTGATCTCCGCCAGCATCCGCATGTCTGCATCCACCAGTTCGGGCTTGCCCCACACCATCCCGCGCAATGTCGCAATGTCTGCTGCTGCGATGCTGTGGTCCTGCGTTAGGCGATCGATAATGGTCTGAAGTGGGTCTGTCATGGCACTCACCTAAGCTGTAAACATCTTCCGATACCCGCTGATGGTTAACGCGGCGTTAGGGGCGGGGCGCTATCGCTGATACAGTTCGAGAGAGAAGAGGCAGGGCATGAACGCATTGGTTCCGGTATTTCTGGCGATTCTGCTGGCGGAAACTGGCGGAAAAATGCAGGCGATGGCGCATGGCATGGCGCTGGCGGGCCTCAGTCTTGGCCGGGTGTTGGCGATGGTTCTGGTCATCGCGCTCATCGTATTTGGTGTGTCTGCGGCGGCGGGCGTGCTGATGGCCGGACTGATGCCGCCCGATGGTCGCCGCCTGTTCTTTGCCCTGTCGCTCTTGTTTGCTGGTGTGCCGATGCTGTGGCAGCGGGCGAGCCATGCCGTGCCGGACCGCCCGAACTGGTCTGCCGTTCCGCGCCTTGCCATCCAGATGGCGACCGATGCGGGCCCTTTCATCGTGCTGGCAGCCGCGGCCTATACCGCTTCGCCAGCCCTCGCGGCCTCTGCCGCTGTGGCGGCGGTGCTGGTACAGGGTCTGGTTCCGGCCTTGCTCGGCACGGATTGGCCGGGTGCCTTTCCGCTGCGTCTGGCGCGATTGGGGGCGGCAGTCCTGCTGATTCTGGGCGGGCTGTGGAGCGTGATCAACGCACTCCGGATCGTGTGATCCTCAGCCCCGCTTCGGCTTCAACTCCTCGCCGGTCAGGCGCACGACATGCAGCACATTGGTGGAGCCCGGCGTGCCGAAGGGAACGCCCGCCATCACGATGATGCGATCCCCGGCTTTGGCAACATTGTGGCGCAACGCCATCCGCTTGGATTTGTCCACCATCGCCTCGAACGAGCCGACATCTTGCGTCTTCACGGCGTGGACACCCCAAAGCAGGCCAAGGCGGCGGGCGGTTTCCATGCGCGGGGTCAGCACCAGGATCGGCACCGACGGACGCTCCCGCGCCACACGCCGCGCAGTGGAGCCGGATTCGGTGAAGCAGACAATCGCCTTGGCAGAGACGGTCTTGGCAATGTCATAGGCGGCTTCGGACAGCGCGTCGGCGGTGGTCGGGTCCGCGCGGGTTTCGGTGAACTGAATGCGCGCGCCATGGCTGGGGTCAGCCTCCACGCTCACGCCGATGCGGTCCATCATCGCCACCGATTCCACCGGCCATGATCCGGCGGCACTTTCGGCAGAGAGCATCACGGCGTCCGCCCCGTCATAAATGGCGGTCGCCACATCCGACACTTCGGCGCGAGTGGGCGTGGGGGCGACGATCATCGATTCGAGCATCTGCGTGGCCACCACCACGGGCTTTCCGGCGCGCCGTGCGGCTTCCACGATCCGCTTCTGCGCAGGCGGCACCGCTTCAGGCGGCAGCTCCACGCCCAGATCGCCGCGCGCCACCATCACGGCATCGGCCATGTCGATAATCTCGTCCAGCCGTTCGAGCGCGAGGGGCTTTTCGATCTTCGCCAGCAACGCCGCCTTGCCGCCGATCAGCTTGCGCGCTTCAGCGAGATCTTCCGGGCGCTGGACGAAAGACAGCGCAACCCAATCCACCTTTTGCTCCAGCGCGAAGGCGAGATCGGAGCGGTCTTTCTCGGTCAGTGCCGCCATGGGGACCACGACATCGGGGACGTTCAGCCCCTTATTGTTGGAGAGCGGGCCGGGCACTTCGACGCGTGTGGTGATGGCGTCCTCATCCTTGGAGACAACGCGCAACAGCACCTTGCCGTCATCAAGCATCAACCGCGTGCCGGGGAGCAGCGCGGTGAACACTTCCTTGTGCGGCAGGCAGACGCGCGTCGCGTCTCCGGGTGTGGGATCGCGGTCGAGCCGGAAGGTTGCGCCTTCGGTCAGTTCCACCTTGCCGTCCTCAAAGCTGCCGATCCGCAGCTTGGGGCCTTGCAGATCGACCAGAATCGTCATGGGCCGCGCGAAATCCTTTTCCTGTTTGCGGATTGCGGCGATCAGTTCGGCCTTTTCCGGGTGTGTGCCGTGGCTCATATTGATCCGGAACGCATCGGCACCTGAGCGGAACAGCTTGGCAATCGTTTCCGGCTCACGGCTCGCGGGACCAAGCGTGGCGAGAACGCGCACCTTGCGCGCGCGGGGTTTCATCGAATGATACAAGCGGAATTCCTCTGTTTCGCCGCCGCTTTAGCGACTAGATCAGGGGCTTGAAACCCCCGCCACGGAAGACATGTGTCCATGATGATTGACCAGATTGATGACAGGGCCGCCGCTGCCGCGTTCCGCCGCCTTGTGCGCCTCATGCAACACCGCACCGATGCCCAGAATATCGATCTGATGGGGCTGGCAGGCTTCTGCCGCAACTGTTTGGGAGACTGGGTGGCCGAAGCTGCCGGGATCGACAAGGCGGCCGGGCGCGAGGCGGTGTACGGGATGCCCTATGCCGACTGGAAGGCCGCGCATCAGGCCGACGCGACGCCCGAGCAAATGGCACGGATGGAGGAGAGCCTGAAGCGGAATGCCGGGCATTGATCAGGGATAGCTGATCGCCAGCACCTCATACTCCACTTCGCTCGCAGGCAGGCGGACGCGGCGGACATCGCCCAGTGCCGCTCCCCGCAATGCGCGGGCAAGCGGGGCGTTCCAGCCGACCAGCCCCTTGGCCGCATCCGCCTCATCATCGCCGGTGATGGTGAATGTGCGGTGCCGGTCCTGCTCATCGGCGATGGTGACGGTTGCGCCGAAGCGCACCTTGCTGCGGTCTCCCGCCTCTGCCGGATCGATGACGCGCGCGGCCTTCATCTTCTTGGCCAACTGGCCCAGTTCGCGGTCAATCTCGCGCAGCTTCTTGCGGCCATAGATGTAATCGCCATTTTCGGAGCGGTCGCCATTGCCCGCAGCCCAGCTGATCACCTCAACCAGCTTGGGCCGCTCATCACCCAGCAGATGGTCATAGCGCGCGCGCAGGGCGGCCATCTTAAGCGGGCGTGATGGGGTTTGTGCGCTCCAAGGCCGTCAGCGGGTTCCGCCTGCCATCTGCCCCGGCGGCGCAAGCAGGGCCGTCAGCCACGTCCCGCCCTTGGGGTTGCGCGGGCTGAGCTGGTCATACACCACAAAATTTTCCAGCACGCGCTGCACATAGCCGCGCGTTTCCGTGAAGGGGATGGCTTCAATCCAACGCAGCGGATCAACGCCCGGCACGCGCGGATCGCCATTCGCCGCAAGCCATTTGTTCACATTGCCCGGCCCGGCATTATAGGCGGCAACCGAAAGGATGTAGCTGCCATTGTAGCGTGTCATCAATTGCCCGAAATAGGTCGCGCCCAGCTTCATGTTATGTTGAGGATCAAGCGTGAGGCTCGCGAGATCATAGCTGACGCCAGCGGCCGGGGCCGTCATCCGTGCTGTGCCCGGCATCAACTGCATCAGGCCGCGCGCGCCAACGCGGCTTTGCGCCTGCTGATCAAACTGGCTTTCCTGCCGGGTGATGGCGTGGATGATCGTCCAGTTGGCCATATGCTCATCCGGCACGCGGATGGTGGGGAAGGAGAAGCGCACATAACCGGGCAGGCCCTTTTCACGCGCGCTGCGCCCGATCAGCACGGCCAGATCAGGCCGGTTGAGCTTCTTTGACAGTTCGGCGGCCAGCGCATGGTCTGCGGGCGATGCGGCGCGGGCGGCCAGTGTGCGCACGAACCGGGTCTGGTCCTGCCATTGCCCGGTGCGCCCCAGATAGTCCGCCGCGCGCACCACTTCGCTGCGCTCGAATGCGCTGCGTTCGGTGCCGGAGACTTCGACGGTGGCATATTCGGAAGGCATGGCGATCTTCCGGCCAATCTGTTCGGCAGCGAGCTGACCATGGAACTGGTCATAAAATTCCGCTGCCTGCGCGTAATAAGCGTTGGCGACTTCGCGCTTTCCGCCGCGCAATGCAGCACGGGCTGCCCAGAACAGGCCCTTTACGCGCGTCTGCGGAGAGCGCGCTGCCTTGGAGTAGAGATCGAAGAAATAGAGCGCTTCGTCTGACCGACCGGTCTTGTCGAGCGCGGCCATACCGGCCCGCCATGTGATGTCGGTATAAAGATTGCGTTCGGCCGCAGATCCGTCCCGCGGCGATTGCTCCTCCGGGTAGGTCTGAATGACCTGACGCGCCACTTGCGTGACGGCAGTCCAGTCTTGCTGGGCGGCGGACTGGCGCGTCGTGCTGTCGAGCATTTCCAGCCATTTCAGCGGGTCTAGCGGCCTGACTTGAAGCGGAGGCAGGCTGGTGAGCACCACGCGCGCGGCATCCGGACGATTGGTGCCACGCATCCACGACACCTGATCCGCCACAAACCCGGCATCGCGGCGCTGTTCGGCGGGAACCAGATGTTCGAGCGAGCCCGCATCCATGCTACGGTTGAGATAGGCCAGACGTGCATTGAACTGCGTCCGCCGGTCTGCGCTGACCAATGCCATCTGCCGGGTGGCAGGGGCGGTTGCGCGGCTCCAGAGCAGCCGATCCATCCGCTTGTCATGGTCGCCCGGCTGAAAGGCTGCGGCATAGCGGGTGAGGATGCGGGATTCGTCATCCGGCCCCAAAGCGCCCGAAAGCCACGCGGTGCGCGCGGCGGCCAGTGCTCCGGCATTATCGCCCAAGGCTGCCAGCGCATCGGCATGACGCAGGTGAGCCGTTGCGTTTCGGGGCGGGAACATGCGGAAGAAGGTGGATACCTGAGACGGTGATTCCACATCTGGCCGCAGCGCGCCTTCCGCCTTGTTGCGCATGTCCGCCTCTCCGGGCCAGCCCGGATGGTTGATCATGAAGTTGGCGTAAATCGCAAAACCGGCACCATTGAGCTGCGAAAGCGATTTCCATTGCGCG
This sequence comes from Sphingomonadales bacterium, assembly GCA_016714795.1. GTDB lineage: Bacteria > Pseudomonadota > Alphaproteobacteria > Sphingomonadales > Sphingomonadaceae > Aquisediminimonas. The sequence continues at coordinate 166,029 of JADKCA010000001.1, forward strand.
ATGGTGGACGCGAGGGGATCGGTCGTCCCCGATGCGACAAAGGGTTGCGGCGCGGGCGCGATGGGGGCGGGCTGGGCGCAAGCCGGCAGCGCCACCAGCATGGCAGCCATGCCAAGCACCGAGAAATGCCAGCGGGCGATGCTGGACAAGTCGGGTGAACTGGCCCTATTTGCGATTGTCGAGGTGGGAAGGAGCGTCATGCTTCCCCCTATTGCGCGTGTTACGGCTCAGGTGAAGGACTTTTGAATGTTTACCGGCTCAATTCCGGCTCTGGTGACTCCTTTCCGCGACGGATTGATTGACGAGGTGGCGTTCAGGAAACTGGTCGACTGGCAGATCGACAATGGTTCGTCCGCGCTGGTGCCCTGCGGTACCACCGGGGAAAGCGCGACATTGTCCTATGACGAACATTATCGCGTCATCGCAATCTGCATCGAGCAGGCCGCCGGGCGCGTGCCGGTGATTGCCGGATGCGGCTCCAACGATACAGCGGTGGCCGTGCGCCACATGGCCTTCGCCAAGGAAGCGGGCGCAGCCGCCGCGCTTGTGGTGGCCCCCTATTACAACCGGCCCAGTCAGGCCGGGATCATCGCGCATTTCGCGCATCTGGCGGAACGGAATGATCTGCCGATCATCGTCTACAATGTGCCCGGCCGCACGGTGACGGACATTCAGCCCGATACGCTGGCGGTCCTGTCTCAGATCCCGTCGGTCGTGGGCGTGAAGGATGCCAGCGGCAATCTGGTGCGGGTGGCGGATCATCGTCTGGGCTGTGGGCTCGATTTCTGCCAATTGTCGGGCAATGATGATATGGCGGTGCCGTTCAACGCGGCAGGCGGCGTGGGTTGCATTTCGGTGACGGCCAATGTCGCGCCGCGCGCCTTTGCCGATGTGCAGGCGGCGACGCTGGCGGGCGATTTCGCCAAGGCGCGCGCGCTGAATGACCGGCTCCATCCGCTGCACAAGGCGCTGTTCAGCGATGCCTCTCCGGGGCCGACCAAATATGCGCTGGCACGTCTGCATGACTGGATGACCGATGACGTGCGCCTGCCGATGACCGGCCCTTCGGAGGCGTCGCGCAAGGCGGTGGACGCGGCTCTGGATTTTGCAGGGCTCGCCTGATGGCCCGCCCGCGTGCATCGTCTGAAAAGGTCAAGACCGTCGCTGAAAACCGGCGGGCGCGGTTCGATTATGCCATCGACACGGTATTCGAAGCCGGCATCGCGCTGACTGGAACCGAAGTGAAATCGCTGCGGTTCGGAGAAGGCAATATTGCAGACAGCTATGCCGAAGTGCGCGAGCATGAAGTGTGGCTGGTCAATTCCAATATTCCCGAATTCAGCCATGGCAACCGCTTCAACCATGAGCCGAAACGCCCGCGCAAGCTGTTGCTGAACGCGCGCGAGATCAACAAGCTGCATGGCGCCGTCAACCGCGAAGGGATGACGCTGGTTCCGCTGTCCATCTATTTCAACCCGCGCGGTCGCGCCAAGGTGGAACTGGCACTCGCCAAGGGCAAGAAGGCGCATGACAAGCGCGAGGCGATCAAGGAACGTGATTGGCAGCGCGACAAGGCCAGATTGTTGCGGCAGCATGGCTGAGGCACGCGGTTCACTCCACGATTTCATGGCGCGGCACGGGCTGACGCGCGAAACCCTTGGTGCGCATCCTTGGATGAAGCCCTTTGCCGCGCGCGTGATGAGCCCGGAATTGTGGCGCTTCACCCGCCGTTCGGTTCCGCGCGGCGTGGCACTAGGCCTGCTTGTCGGGATTTTCCTGCTGATCCCCGGCGTCCAGATCATCGGCGTGGCGTTGCTGGCGCTGCCGGTGCGCGCCAATATTCCCATCGGCGCGGCGATGACCTTCCTGTCGATGCCCGCCACCACGCCCTTCATCCTGCTCGCTTCGGTCTGGGTGGGGAACCGGATGTTCGGGATGAAGGCCGATGTCGGGCATTTCATGCAATTGCTGGACAGCGGCGCATCGTTGCAGGTCTGGCTTGACTGGTTCCTGTCGAGCGCAGCACCGGCGCTGCTGGTTGGGCTGGCGGTGATTTCGGTCGTTCTGGCAACGGTCGGCTATCTGATTGCCAGCTTTGGCTGGCGCTGGTGGATCAGCCGCAAATGGCGCCGCCGTCCTGCCGCACAGAAGATGACAGCCCATGGCTGACACTGCGCCCCGCCGCTCTCCTCTGGCCCGTATGCCTGACGGGGCCTTGCTGGCGGCTGTGGGCGTGCTGGCGCTCGCCTGCGCAGGTATTCTGCTGTGGGCCGTGCGGGATTGGGCGCTGGCGGCGGGCTTTGGCGCGGCGGTTGTCGCGATTGGCGGGCTGGGCTGGATTGCGCGCCGGTTCTGGCCGGACACGCCGGGGCAGATGGTAGAGCCGGATTGGTCGATGGTGCGGGCTGCCGCCGATAATGACGGGCTGGCCATTGCCATTACCGACCGGACGGGACGGCTCGTCTGCGCCAATATGTTGCACGAAAACTGGTTTGGCGGTCCCATGGCCCCGCCTGTGCTGGGGTTTTCCGATGGAGATACTGCGCAACTGACAGCGGCAGGAAAGGCCGCCTGGCGCGATGGCCGTGCGCGGGCCTCTGGTCTGATGCGCGGGCTGCAAGGCTATGAAGCCGATGTCGTGCGGTCAGGGCGCAACGAGGATCACCTGCTGTGGCGCTTCCGCCCGGCCGTCAACGCCGATCTGGTGCAGGACGTGCGAGACCTTGTGAGCGGTCAGACCGGACACGGCATGGGGCAGGCCGGCATCATGCTGGTGATGCTGGACGAAGGCGGTCGTCTGCTGGAATGCAACGCGGCCTTCGCCCTGCGCGCAACCGGGCGGATCGATGGGGACTGCGCGGGCCGCGAATTTGTCTCTTTTCTGGAGCGGGACCAGCACGGGCAGGTGCGGTTCGTGCATGGCGATGCACGCCAGCCGCCACTGCGGCTGATGCAGGTGCAGCTGGATCCGGACACGGTCTCTGCCCCGCTGATCATCGTGCTGCTCGACGAGCCGGAAGGCACCAGCGGCAATGCGCCGCTTGTCTCGCAGATCCAGAGCCTGCTGGGAGAATTGCCGCTCGGCCTGGCGCTCGCAGACCGGGACGGGCGCTTCATCTTCCTGAACGATGCCTTTTGCCGTGCGGTGCGCCTGCCCTCCGGCTCGCGCCCCATCTATCCCGGTGATCTGGTGGTGCGGGAAGATAAGGGGCCGGTGGCGGATGCCGTGCGGCGCTTTGCCAACGGTCAGGCCGTTTCCAGCGATATTGCCATCCGCCTGCGCGATCAGCCCGAAGAGCCGGTGGCGCTGACCATTGCAGGGCTGCGCGGCATGGGTGATGCGGCGGTACTGCTCAGCCTGAAGGACAATACCGAGGAATCACGCCTCAAACGCCAGATTGCACAGGCCAGCAAGATGCAGGCGATCGGCCAGCTGGCGGGCGGTGTTGCGCATGATTTCAACAATATTCTGACCGGCATATTGGGCCATTGCGATCTGATGCTGATGCGCCACACGCCGGGCGAAAGCGATTATGACGACATTCAGCAGATCCGCAGCAACGCCAATCGTGCGGCAGCTCTGACTCGGCAATTGCTCGCCTTTTCGCGCCAGCAGACGCTGCGCCCGCAAATTCTGCAACTGCCCGATGTGGTGTCTGAAATTTCCAACCTGCTCAAGCGCTTGCTGGGTGAAACGGTGTTGCTGGACGTGAAGCACGGGCGCGGACTGGGCGCCGTGCGCGCCGATCCCGGCCAGCTGGAACAAGTGATCGTCAACCTCGCCGTCAATGCCCGCGATGCCATGCCCAAGGGCGGGACGGTGACCATCCAGACCTTCGCTGTCACCAAGGCGGATGTGCGCGATATGGGCAGCGACATCATGCCGGTGGCGGATTATTCCGCCTTTTCGGTCAGCGATACCGGCACCGGGATTCCGCCCGAACTGCTCACCAAGATTTTCGAACCCTTCTTCACCACCAAGGATGTGGGGAAGGGCACCGGACTGGGCCTGTCGACCGTTTATGGCATCGTCAAACAGTCCGGCGGGTTCATCTTCGCCGATTCCAAGCCGGGGCAGGGCACGCGCTTTGTGATCTATCTGCCCGTCCATGGCGAAGGCGCAGAGGCGGTGGCTGCCGCGCCCAAACCCGTCGAGGCGGCGCAGGAAAGCTGGGGCAGCGGCACCATTTTGCTGGTGGAAGATGAAGACATGGTGCGCGCCGTGGCGGAACGCGCGCTCACCCGCAACGGCTATACCGTGGTGACGGCAGCCAATGGCGAGGAGGGCCTCGAAATCCTGGAAGAACGGCAGGATTTCGACATGATCGTCTCCGACGTGGTGATGCCGGTGATGGACGGTCCGGCCATGGTGAAGGAAGCGCGCAAGGCGCTGCCGGAGATTCCCGTGCTGTTCATGTCCGGCTATGCCGAGGAGCAGCTCCGCAAGAGTATCGATGTGGCGAATGTGGCCTTCCTGCCCAAGCCCTTCTCGGTGCAGCAATTGTCTCAGGCCGTGCGGGATACGCTCGCGAAAGGGTGAGCCGCAGGTCATGACGTCGCCGCCGCTCAGGCGGGGCTTCATCCGTTCATCCTCAGCGTCTCCGCTGGAAACGAACACCCAGCCGCCTTCCCGTAAACCCATGATATTCCGGGTGTCTTTGTGTCTTGATGAGCGTTGGCCTCGTTGTTCGAACACAAAAAGAACAAAAAATTCCGTATCCCTCTTGTTCCATCAGAACAAAGCGCATACATGACGCTCATGCCCGATTCGGGAGGCAGGGATTGCCGGATAAGGAAGGACACGCCATGACAGCCCAGTTGAAGCTGATTGATTCCGAAAGGACTGCCGTGAATTCTGACCGTCAAAAGGCGCTGGACGCCGCGCTTGCCCAGATTGACCGGGCGTTTGGCAAGGGCTCCGCGATGAAGCTTGGCCAGAAGGAAGCTATCCAGATCGAGGCGATTTCCACCGGTTCGCTGGGGCTGGATATCGCGCTTGGCATTGGTGGCCTGCCCAAAGGGCGTGTGGTCGAGATTTTTGGCCCGGAAAGCTCGGGCAAGACCACGCTGGCGCTGCATGTGATTGCCGAAGCGCAAAAAGCGGGCGGCACGGCGGCGTTCGTGGATGCCGAACATGCGCTCGATCCGGTCTACGCCAAGAAACTGGGCGTCGACATTGAAAATCTCATCGTCTCGCAGCCGGATACGGGCGAGCAGGCGCTTGAAATCACCGATACGCTGGTGCGCTCCAACGCCATTGATGTGCTGGTGATCGACTCGGTGGCGGCCCTTGTGCCGCGCGCCGAAATCGAAGGCGAAATGGGAGACAGTCATGTCGGCCTGCAAGCCCGCCTGATGAGTCAGGCGCTGCGCAAGATCACCGGCTCCATCTCGCGCTCCAACTGCGTTGTCATCTTCATCAACCAGATCCGCATGAAGATCGGCGTGATGTATGGCTCGCCCGAAACCACGACGGGCGGCAATGCGCTCAAATTCTATGCCTCGGTCCGCCTCGACATTCGCCGTACTGGCCAGATCAAGGATCGTGAGGATATTGTCGGCAACGCCACCCGCGTGAAGGTCGTCAAGAACAAGGTCGCTCCGCCTTTCAAGCAGGTCGAATTCGACATCATGTATGGCGAAGGCATTTCCAAGACGGGCGAAATTCTTGATCTCGGCGTGAAGGCCGGGGTGGTGGAAAAGGCCGGCAGCTGGTTCTCTTATGACTCGATCCGCGTGGGGCAGGGGCGTGAGAATGCCAAGGTCTTCCTCAAGGAAAATCCCGATATTGCGTTGCGCATCGAAAATGCCATTCGCGGCAAGACCGAAGCTGTCAGCGAAGCCCTGATGGGCGAACCCGAATCCGAAGCGGAGGATGCTCTCTGATCCCCCAAAAGGGAGCGCCCCCAATCCTTATCGCTTCAAACTCCGGAAAGGCCCGTCTCCCCCAGACGGGCCTTTTTGCATCTGCGTTGAGCGCCTGCACTCCGACCACGTTGTGTCGATCACAACGGACTATGACGGCGAATCATCGCCGTGTCATCGCGCTCTATTTGCCTGCGGCCTTGCGCACATAAATCCCGGTGAACGAGACATTGTGGCCCCCACAATTGCCATTATCATCCACCAGCAGATAGGGCGGCATCAGCCGCATTTTCACGGCGCACTCAAACTCGGATGCGTCCTCGAAGGCGAGCGTGCCATTCTCACCCATGGCAAAGGACAGGCGGAAGCCTTTGGGTGACTCGGCACCGTCAATCTCGCCGATATTCACCGCACCGCGCTTCACGCGCTCCGGGTCTAGACTGCCCCACAAGGCATCACCTTTGATCGAGAGCGTATCGGCCAGCGCACCGCGCGTGATCCGGATGTCGGCCTCAATCCGCTTCCACGCCCCCAACCAGAAAGACGGGGCTTGTTTGGGGCCGGGGTCAGGCATCAGATCCGCTTCCCGCAGCCAGCCGTGCGTCGTCACGCCCTTGGCGTTGATATATTCGGCCTCGACAAAGCCCGTCGCGCTATCCCGCGCCACCACCGCATCGCCCTTCATCACAAAGGCCTTGCGCGGACAGAAGCCAGCGCACCGGCTGGTGTCATGATCGTGGAAATAGGTCTTGGCAGGAGCCTTCACCCGCATCAGACGCGCATTGTCCAGCCAGCTGGAATCCGATTGTGCCATGGCGGGGCTTGTTGCCAGAGCCAATGCCACCATCAACCATTTCATACTGGCATCCCCTGCAACAGGCGCGGCATGTCTCCGCCCTGGCCGCGCGCTTCGGCCATGAAGAAGGATTTAAGCGGCGAAAAGCGCTGCACCGCAGCAAGCCCGAAACGCCGCACAGAACGTGCGGCCTTGCCGTCCACGCCGAACAGGCGGTTGATGCTGTCGGTTGCCGCCATCACGGTCAGCGCATCAAAGCTGCGCCAGGTTTCATAGCGTTTGAGCAATTGGGCATCGCCCAGGTCCAGCCCGGAGCGGGCACCTTCCACCAGCACTTCAGCAAGCGCCGCGACGTCGCGCAGGCCGAGATTGAGGCCCTGGCCCGCAATCGGGTGCATCCCGTGTGCGGCATCACCGATCAGCGCCAACCGGTCCGCCACCATCTTCGCAGTGTGCAGGAAGTTGAGCGGATAGGAGGACCGCGGCGCGATATTGCCCAGCGTGCCGAGCAGACTGCCTGCGCGCTTCTGCACTTCGGCCAGAAAGGCACGGTCAGACAAAGCGAGCACGCCCTTGGCGGTTTCCGGGCTGACCGACCAGACCAAAGCCGAGCGCGTGCCGGGATTGAGCGGCAGCAGTGCAAACGGCCCCGCCGGATAGAAGATCTCATGCGCCACATTGCCGTGATCGCGCTCATGGTCGAACGCGGAGATGATGGCGATGTGGGCGTAATCCCATTTGGCGAGCTTGAAGCCATTGGCCTCGCGCGTTGGCGATTGCCGGCCTTCGGCGGCAACCAGCAGCGCGCCTTCCAGCACCGCGCCGGATGCCAGCGTCACACGCACGCCATGCTCGTCGCGCACCGTATCGACCGCGCGGTCGGGCACGAACTGACGGATGCCGGGCTTTTCCGCGCTCGCCTTGGCCAGTGCAACACGCAACTGGCGGTTCTCCAGCATGAAGCCCAGCGGCTCTTCTTCACTGCCCACGGTGAAGTCTAGCGCCTCGGGAGAGGGGCCGTCGCGCACTTCGATGCGGCGGATGGCGCAGGCGTGCGGCTCCAGCATGCCGGCAAAGCCCAATTGTTCGAACATCCGCCACGATGCGCTGGCAATGGCGCTGGCGCGGCCATCAAAGCGTTCGTCAAGCGCAACGATATTGGGCTGGGGATCGACGACGGCGACGGAGAGGCCGCCCTGATCGAGTGCGAGGGCCAGCGTCAGGCCTACCAGCCCGCCGCCAAGGATGATCACATCATAGCGTTCCATGGACTCGCCTTATCGCATCGGGAACGCAAAACCCAGACTGCGACTCGGCAGAAAAGTGCGAGACTCTTGACGGCGAGTCCCAAGCGGGCGCATGGTTAATCCGGGATATTATGCGGCGTGACGCCGGGGAGTTTGCAACATGGCCACAAGACCAGAGCCAATGCCGGGAAGCTGGAGCGCATCGGTGCGGCGCGGTGCTGCGCGCAGCGGGGCGATGCTGGGCGGCATCGGGCTGGGCCTGTGCGGGCTGGCACTGGTGCTGGCGCTCGCCTCTTACAAGCCGTCGGATCGCGCGCTCAACACGTCTGCGGCATCGGCTTCGGGCAATCTTCTCGGTGATTTCGGGGCTTGGCTGGCGGATATTCTGCTTTCTTCCTTTGGCCCGGCGATCTGCCTGCTGGTGCCGCTGGCGCTGGTGGCTGCGGTGCGGATGTGGCGCGGCGTGTCTCTGGCTGGCGCGGGAGGCCGTGTGGCGGGATCGCTGTTCGGCATCGCGCTGATCGGCCTTGCGCTTGGGTTGTTCCGCCCGGAATCATACCCCGGCCTGCCCGGCGGGCTGGGCGGGATCATCGGCTTTGTCGGTGCATCGATTACGTCATGGGTGATCAACCTCATCCCGATGGAGGGCGCGGAAGCGCTGGTCCGCTGGCTTTCCATTGCGGCATTCGGCCTTGCAGGCGTGATCATCTGGAGCCGCAGCCTTGGGCTGGATGCGGATGAGCGGGCCTGGTTGCTGCAACGCTCCAGCCGTCTGCGGCTGCCGCGCCGTGCCAAGGGGGATGATGCAGCGGCCCGGATCGAGGATCTGCGTGAAGAACGGGTGGCCATGCCCGAACCGGCTCCGCGCCCGGCGGTCCAGCCTGATCTGCGGCCCCCGCCCAAAATTGCCGATCCGGCTCCAGCTGCGGCCGCGCGCCCGGCAGCGACGCCGCGCCAGACGGCCTTTGATCTGAAAGACCGGTTCGTTCTGCCCGGTCTGGATTTGCTCGCCGCTGCACCCCCCAGCACCGGACCCGTGCTCGACAAGGCCGGTCTGGAGCGCAATGCCCGCCTGCTCGAAACCGTGCTCGATGATTTTCATGTGAAGGGCCAGATCGTGGAGGTTCGCCCCGGCCCGGTGGTGACCATGTATGAGCTGGAGCCCGCCAGCGGCATCAAGGCGAGCCGCGTGATCCAGCTGGCAGACGATATTGCCCGCAACATGTCCGCGCTCTCCGCGCGCGTGGCGACCATTCCGGGCCGCACTGTCATCGGCATCGAGTTGCCCAATGTGAAGCGGGAGTCGGTCGTTCTCCACGAATTGATGGGCAGTCAGGCCTTTGCAGATCAGAATGCGCAGCTGCCGATCATCCTTGGCAAGAATATTGCGGGCGATCCGGTGATTGCCGATCTGGCCCCGATGCCACATTTGCTGGTGGCGGGCACCACCGGTTCGGGCAAATCGGTGGGTCTCAACGCGATGATCCTGTCGCTGCTCTACCGGCTGACGCCCGATCAGTGCCGCATGATCATGATCGATCCCAAGATGCTGGAACTCAGCATTTATGATGATATTCCGCACCTTCTCTCTCCGGTTGTGACGGAGCCCGCCAAGGCGATCCGCGCGTTGCGCTGGGCGGTGGAGCAGATGGAAGATCGCTATCGCATGATGGCCTCGCTCTCGGTGCGCAGTCTCGCCAGCTATAATGACAAGGTGCGCACCGCGCGCGCTAAAGGCCAGCCACTGGGGCGCAAGGTGCAGACCGGATATGATGCGGTGAGCGGCCAGCCCATTTATGAGGAAGAAGTGCTGGATTATCAGCCGCTGCCGCAGATCGTGGTCATTGTCGACGAGCTGGCCGATCTGATGATGACGGCGGGCAAGGAAGTGGAATTCCTGATCCAGCGACTGGCGCAGAAGGCGCGCGCAGCGGGCATTCACCTCATCATGGCGACACAGCGGCCGTCTGTTGATGTCATCACGGGTGTCATCAAGGCGAACCTGCCGACGCGCATCAGCTTTGCCGTGACCAGCAAGATCGACAGCCGCACAATTCTGGGCGAGCAGGGCGCAGAGCAGCTGCTGGGCAAGGGCGACATGCTCTATATGCCGGGCGGCAAGCAGATCACGCGCGTCCATGGTCCGTTCGTGTCCGATGATGAAGTGCGCGCAGTGGCCGATCATTGGCGCTCTCAGGGCGCGCCGGACTATATCTCTGCCGTCACTGAAGAGCCGGCCGAAGGCAGCTGGTCCATCGATGGCGAGCCCAATGGCGAAGACAGTGCCGAGGAACAGGGCTATCGCCGTGCGGTGCAGGTCGTGGCGGAAAGCCAGAAGGCGTCCACCTCCTACATCCAGCGTCAGCTCCGCATCGGCTATAACAGTGCGGCGCGCCTGATCGAGCGGATGGAAGAGGAAGGCGTCGTCTCCCGCCCGGATCATGTCGGGCGGCGCGAGGTGCTGATCGACCGGGACGGCAATCCGAAATAGGGCGGGCGGAATTCACATGCCGTTCAATCGCGCTGCGCCATGGGCTGCCGCGTCTCACATCAAGGTGTCTGAATGAACAAGTTCGTCTTTGCCGCGCCGGTCCTGCTGGCAGCTTCCGTGTCCGCTTCGGCCCAGACCACCGATCTGGGGGCTGTCTCTACGCATTTGCAGGCGGTGCAGACCATGACGGCGACATTCGCGCAGACCGACCGCGCCGGCAAGACGGTCAATGGCGTGCTGACGCTCAAGCGGCCCGGCAAGATCCGCTTCCAATATGAAAAGGGTGTGCCGATCCTGATCGTGGCGGACGGCAAGGCGCTGACCTTTGTCGATTATTCGGTGAAGCAGGTGCAGCGCTGGCCCATTGGCAATTCGCCGCTGGGCGTCTTGCTGGACCCCAAGCATGATCTGGCGCGTTATGCCCGGCTGATCCCCACAGCAGACGCCCGCATCGTGTTGCTGGAGGCCAAAGACCCGAAGCATCCCGAATATGGCATTGTCACACTTGCCTTCCACAAATCCCCGACATCGCCCGGCGGGCTGATGCTGGCGGGATGGAGCCAGCTGGACAGCCAGAATAACCGCACATCGGTGCGGCTGGCCAATCAGCGCTTCAACGGACCGGTGGCGGCCAACGCCTTTGCGTGGAGCGATCCGCGGCCCAGGGGGAGAGTGAAGTAGTTCACCGACGCCGATCACATCCTCAAATATCACGTTTCTGACACAATTCATTCAGCTTCCCGACAGGATCATTCGCATAGCTTTTCTCCTGAGGCTGCGGTGCCCAATGCGAGATTCCCCCCTGTTGCTCGCCATTCACGCCGCAGCTGGTCCAGCGTGAAAACGCATGGCTTGGCCCCCGCTCCACGCCCCCGGAGCGGGGGCCATTCGCGTTTTGGTGGCGACGTGCCTCAGCCTGCTCGTGACGCGCAAAATGAGACACTGGCCGGGGTGTATCGACTTCGCGCGACACGAACGGCGAAATTCCTGCTTGTGAGCAAATTTTTTTCACATCACCTCCGCAGCCGCCGCACCACCAGCGTTTGAGTCGGCTGGAATCGAAAGCCCCTATATGATGTGGGGGCCTCGCTTCGTTCCTACCAGCCTTCATCAATTTCTTAACCTTTTGCGTTAACCATCTGACTTGACGCGAGACTCTCGATGACTCAGCAGGGGATTTCGTGACTGAAAAGGGGTGGTTTGATGGCGGTTTTGGAAAAGGTCCGGAAGGCAAAGACGGACGTGGCGGCGCGCCTGCCGCTGGACCAGATCATCATGGATGACTGCATCGAAGCGATGCGCAGTCTGCCAGATGCCTGCATCGACATGGTGTTTGCAGACCCGCCCTATAACCTCCAGCTTGGCGGTGATCTGTTCCGGCCCGAAGGCGGGCGTGTGGACGCAGTCGATAATGACTGGGACAAGTTTGACAGCAACGCCGCTTATGATGCGTTCAGCAAGGCGTGGCTGCAAGAAGCGCGCCGCATCCTGAAGCCCAATGGCACATTGTGGGTGATTGGCAGCTATCACAACATCTTCCGCGTGGGTGCTACGTTGCAGGATGAAGGCTTCTGGATTCTCAACGACATCATCTGGCGCAAGGTGAACCCGATGCCCAATTTCCGGGGCACGCGCTTCACCAATGCGCATGAGACGCTGATCTGGGCGAGCAAGGGCGAGAAGTCGAAATACACTTTCAACTATCGCGCGATGAAGACGCTCAACGACGAATTGCAGATGCGGTCTGACTGGTCCTTCCCGATCTGTGGCGGGCAGGAGCGGCTGAAGCGCAACGGCACCAAGGCGCATCCCACGCAAAAGCCCGAAGCTCTGCTCTACCGCATCCTGCTGGCCTGCACCAACCCGGGCGACGTGGTGCTCGATCCCTTTTTCGGCACTGGAACCACAGGTGCCGTCGCCAAACGGCTTGGTCGGCACTTCATCGGTGTGGAGCGCGAGGCCGATTATGTGAGTGTGGCGCAGGAGCGCATCGAGGCCGCGCTGCCGCTTGATGAATCGTCGCTCAAGACGATGCAGGCCGATACATCCGCCCCGCGCGTGGCCTTTGGCACGCTTGTGGAAAACCGCTACCTCAAGCCCGGAGACACGTTGTGGGACGCCAAGCGCCGCTGGAGCGCGGTCGTGCGTGCCGATGGATCACTGGTGTGCGATACAGGCCATGGCTCGATCCACAAGCTGGGGGCCACGTTGCAAGGCGCACCCAGTTGCAATGGCTGGACCTTCTGGCACTTTGAAGAGGGCGGCGCGCTCAAGCCGGTGGATGAACTGCGCAAGATGTGGACGCTGGCGACGACGGTTTGAGGGAATTTCGGGATTTTGTGCGCCATAACTTCAGTTATTGATTCTTTCAGTCCTTATGCGTATATGCATACCCAACGCACAAGGACGATACCTAAGAGTCTTTGCGCGCCTACCTAGGGGCTCCTGCGGGAGCCCCGTTTCATTCTAGGATACCCCTATCATGCTTCAGACTGCCGTATTCGTCGACGCTGGCTATTTTTTCGCGGCGGGGTCTGCACTCTTATGGGGTGAAAAACAGCCCAGGCATATGCTGACATTGAACGCAGAGACAGTTGTTGATCAGCTCATTGCCGCCGCAAAAGCTGTCGAACCGCAAGCGCGGTTACTGCGCGTATATTGGTATGATGGAATTTCTCAAAATCGTGGGCCAAGTCCAGAGCAATCCGCATTGGCGCATGCGGCGAATATCAAGCTTCGACTTGGCTTTCTCAACAGCCAAGGTCAGCAAAAGGGCGTTGATTCGCTCATTGTGACCGACCTTATCGACCTAGCGCGAAACGGAGCGATCAGTGACGCCTTGATACTCGCAGGAGATGAAGACTTGCGCGTCGGCGTGCAAGTGGCCCAAACCTATGGGGTCCGCGTCCACCTGCTGGGCATAAAGCCGTCAAGGGGCAACCAATCCAGGCCATTGTCGCAAGAGGTGGATGGTATGTTGGAATGGACGGAAGCTGAGTTGAAACTGAGCCTGATGCAAACTGCGCCAGAGCAAGCCCAACCAGCAAAGCCAATGCTTGATCAGCCGAAGTTGGCTGCGAATGGCCAACTCGATATGGAGGCGATCATCGAAGCGATTCACGGTCGCTTCGATGCCGCCAGAATGGCTCAATACAGGCAGCATGTGGAAGCAACTGGGAGTCTTCCACGAGAGGTCGATGCACCACTTCTCGCTCAAGCTAGGGATACAATTGGGCGGGAACTGGAAACCGGCGAGAAACGCCGACTACGCAATGCCATGATTGCCAAAGTCAAAGCATTTGAGTGACAAGAGGAAAAGACGGTTTCGTAATCTGCTAATCTGCCAGCTGCTCTACTCCCGCCAGCTGAGCGCTTCATCTCTGCGATGCCTAGGCTGCGTTGACAAAAGACTTCAGCCATAGCCTGGCGGCGGCAAGGTTGAGGAAGCTCTCGAAGGAGAGACTGGTCTTGTCGTAGCGGGTGGCGATGCGGCGCTGTTGCTTGAGCTTGCCGAACATGCGTTCGACGCGGTTGCGATCCCGGTAACGGCGATAGTCGGGATGCTCGGGTGTCTTGCGGTTCGAGCGGGGCGGGATGATCGGCAGGATGCCCCTGCATGAGCAGGTTTTCGCGGAACCTGTCGCCATCATATCCTTTGTCGGCGAGCAGCGCCTTGGGCTTGGGCGATGGCAGGGCCATCAGGTCATCGGCGGCGGTGTAATCGGATGCCTCGCCGCCAGTCAGGATGAAGCCGACAGGGAGGCCTTGATTGTCGCAGCGGGCATGGATTTTGCTCGTAAAGCCACTCGGCTTTGGGAAGTGCCCCGGCACTTCCGCCGCCTGCGTCGTGATCGACCAAGAGCGTTCTTAAGAGCCCCCTTTCCGCCCGCTGCTGAGACGTGGCCGCGAACGCTGGTGCTGTCGATCATGTGCTGCCAGTCGTCGGTCAGGCCCAGATCGACCAGCGTTTGCAGCAGCGCATCCCAGACCCCTTGTTCTGCCCAGCGCCGGAACCGGACATAGACCGAGTTCCACTTGCCATACCGCTCGTGCATGTCGCGCCAGGGGCAGCCGACCCGCAGCACGTGTAGCATGCCATTGAGAAAGCGCCGGTTATCGCCGGCAGGACGCGCCCAACGTCCCCGCTCAGGCGGCAGCAGCGGCCCGATCAGCTCCCATTCCGCGTCCGACAAATCCCCGCGACCCATGACTGCTCCTCAAAAAAACAGCCTTGAATCAGAAGTCGGGCCAAATGGGAATCCCTTTTGTCAACACGGCCTAACACGAAGAATTTTGCCGCGCTATTCCCTGCGGGCAGCTTTCCCTTCCTCCACCATCACTGATAGTTCTTCAGATCAACAAACGATTGGTCGGGAACGAAGGTGTAGGACGCGTCCGGTTTTCCTCATGACAGACCTCAGTTGGCAGACGGAATGGACTCCGCCTGCAATCCAAAGCCGATGCGCGGCACATGCACCACCACATCGCCCAGCGCCGGATCGGTGCGGGCCACGCCGAAATGGAAGGGTGAAGAGCTCCAGAGCGTACCGCTGATCGGATCGCGACCATAATCATCCGCAAAGACCGTCACCGGCTTGCCCGCCAGATCGGCATCGTCTGCCGCCACGCTGCCGGGGGCAGTGAGTGCGGCCTTTGCCTGTTCAAGCGCCTCGGCTGGAGAGACGGCGCTGCGCGTGCCATGCCCGATGGCGCGCACGCGATCTGACCAGGCGGCGATCCGCGCATAATCGGTGAGGAGGTGCGCAGCGGGCGCATAGGCATTTTCGATAAACCAGAGATTATACCAGACATTGGCATCGGCCAGGCCCGGCTTGTCTCCGGTCAGGAACGCGCGGCCGTCGGCCAGCTGCTCGTCAATCAGCGCGCCATGGGCACGCAATTGGGCGGACATGTGCGGGATCGCCATTTTCATCTTGGCGAGATCGAACGGCGCGCCGCTCAGCGCCTCGCGGTCCTTGATGAACGACTCTGCAATAGCTTCCCCCCGATTGCCGAAGATGACGGCAACGGCGGCCTGAAACATGGAGCGGTCGGTCCACAGGGCCAGCGCCTGGGCGAGACCGCGATTGCCATCGGGAAACAGGGTGGGGGTGGGGAAGCGGCGTTCCAGTTCACGACAGATCAGAACGCTGTCGCAGTAAATATCCGCGCCGATCTGCATTACCGGAATACGACGATAGCCGCCGGTCAGAGGCAGCAGATCAGGCTTGGGCATGATGAGAGGCTGCTCGACGGCACCCCAGATCAGCCCCTTGATGCCCAGACAGACGCGGACCTTTTCCGAGAAGGGGGAATTGTCATAGTGGTGCAGCAGCAGGTCGGTCATGTCTCTCTCCTCGGGTCAAGCACGCATAGTGCCCGAACGCGGGAAGGCTGCAAGTGTGCCATGAAAAAAGGCGCCCCGGTTTCCCGGAGCGCCCTCTTCAATGGACATCGGCGAAGGGCTTACAGCCGTTCGATGATGATCGCCGGAGCCATGCCGCCAGCGGCGCACATGGTGACGAGGCCGTAGCGGCCACCGGTGCGTTCCAGTTCGTCGAGCGCGGTGCCGATCAGCATCGAGCCGGTCGCGCCGATCGGGTGGCCGAGCGCACAGGCACCACCGTTCGGGTTCACCTTGGTGCGATCCAGATCGAGATCGCGCATGAATTTTTCAGCGACAACCGCGAAGGCTTCGTTGATTTCCCAGACGTCGATGTCTTCCTTCTTCAGACCGGCCTTTTCCAGAACCTTCTTGGCGGCAGGAACCGGTGCGTTGAGCATCAGCGTGGGGCAATCGCCCTGATTGGCATAAGCCACGATGCGGCCACGCGGCTTCAGGCCGTTCTTTTCGACATAGCCCTTCGACGCGAGCAGGATAGCCGCTGCGCCATCGACCACGCCCGAGCTGTTGCCCGCATGATGGACGCCCTTGAATTCCAGGCCCGGATATTTGCGCAGGATCTGGTTGCGGAAGGTGGAGCCGCCCAGATCGAAATCGGCAATCGCGTCAAACGAAGCCTTCAGATTGGCGAGGCCTTCTGCGGTGGTTTCGGGACGCGGGAATTCTTCATGATCGAGCGCAACCGATCCATCTTCATTGTAGACGGTCACGACCGACTTGGCGAAGCGGCCTTCCTTGATGGCGATGTCTGCACGGCGCTGGCTTTCGAGCGCGAGTGCGTCGAGCGCGGCGCGATCAATGCCTTCCAGTGCTGCAATCGCGTCACCGCACACGCCCTGATGGGACTGGGGGTGGATCGCGTCGAGCGCGGGGTTGCCTGAACCCATGCCGAGCGGCTTGATGCCTGCATTGGCTTCTTCCGCACCGACCTGCGCAGTGTAGCTCATCATTTCGGTGCCGCCCGCAATGACGCAATCTTCCATGCCGGACATGATCGAGGCAGTTGCGAAGTTGACCGAGGAAATGCCGCCGCCGCAGAAACGGTCGAGCGTGGTGCCGGAGGCCTTCACGTCATAGCCTGCTGCCAGCGCTGCCATGCGGCCCAGGTCGCCGCCCTGCTTGCCCTTCTGGGTGGAGGTGGACCAGACGATGTCGTCCACTGTCGCGGTATCCAGATTGTTGCGCTCCTTGATCGCCTTCAGCACGGTGGCGGCGAGGTGCTGCGGGTGGAGGTGCGAAAGTGCGCCCTTGCCGGGCTTGCCGATGCCGCGCGGCGTGCGCACAGCGTCGATGATATAGGCATCAGCCATTTCAGGAATCCTTTTTGCTTTACGATAACGTAAAGTCCCTATGCCGCTGCGCGGTGAGTCACAAGAGGGAATTTCTCAGACACTCTAAGCGCTGATTCCGATCAGCGAAATCTGACGCCCATAGGTCGCTTCCCCCAGATGGGTGGAGCGGCGGAAGCTGTAATAGCGGTCGGCTTGCGAATAGGTGTCGATGCCCAGCGGTTCCACGCTGGCAATCCCCGCGGCCGTCAGCCGTGCGGCGACATAGGCTTCCAGATCAAACTGGCGATGTCCTTCGCGGCCTGGCGAAAAGAAGCGCGAATTATCGGGATCATGATCTTCGAAGCGGCGGGCAAAGCCGTCATCCACTTCGTAGGACACGCGGGCGATGCACGGGCCGATGGCCGCATGAATATGGCTGCGGTTCGCGCCCAGTTTTTCCATCAGTGCGATGGTGGCATCGGTCACGCCCAGCAGCGCACCCTTCCACCCGGCATGGGCCGCGCCGATTACGCCCGATTGCGTGTCAGCGAGCAGCACCGGCGCACAATCGGCGGTGACGATACCGAGCACCAGACCGGGCCGGTTGGTCACAAGTGCATCGGCGTGAGGACGGTCCGCATCTGCTACGCCCGGCTGTGCTTCCACGGCCAGCGCGGAATGGATCTGATAGACGCTGACCAGCTCTGCATCGGGGATGATCGCATCGGTGGCGAGGCGGCGGTTGCGTGCCACGGCGTCAGGCTCATCACCGGAGCCGAGCCCGGCGTTCAGCCCGCTTTGCGCGCCGGTGGAAAATCCGCCCGCTCGCCCGAAAAAGCCATGCGGAACCCCCGCCAAAGCGGCGGCGCGGCTGATGTCAGGGAGGGTGGTCACGGGCGTTTGCGCCCGCAGGACACAGGGCCGCCACCGGGCGCGTTGATTGTGCAACTTGCCGGGCCTGCAATCGCAACCGGCCCTTGGCCAAATGAGGTGATCTTGGCCGTGCGCAGCGCCATCGCCGCAGACGGGCCGGAACTGGTGGAGGTCAGCGTCAGGTCATTCACGGCCATCGTGCGCGTATCGATCTGGCCGGTGCCCTTGTTGCTGATATTGGCGATCAGCGCCTTGCCGCCGGAGACCTTGATAAGCCCGCTGCCATCCTGATTGAGGCCCAGCCGGTCGGTCTCCACAGCACCCACTGTAGCAGTGGCGGCACCGCTCGCCCAGATGGTCAGCGATTGGGCCTTCATCTTGTCCACCGCGACGCTGGCGACACCAGACACGAAGACATCCTTCACGGCAAAGGTGGTGACGCGAATGGTGACGGGGCTGTTGGCATCAGCCGCCGTGCCGCCCCAGACATTCTTGAGCGGGCGCACGACAAGGCGACGGCTGCGCACGTCCACGCTCACCCGGTCCAGCGCGCCCGGCGTTCCGGTGGCGCGTGCGGACGGGCCTTTGCCGGTGGTGACGATGACAGCCACGGGGCCGACTACGTCCACCCGGTCAAATTCGGTCACGGAATAGCCGCGTTCGCCTGCCCATGCAGGGGAGGCCGCCAGAAGGGCGACTCCGGCCAGCAGGGCAGGGCGAAGCACAGGCTTACTCAGCCACCGCAATCGACTTGGCGAGCGCGGCTGCCGCTTTGCGCAGCACGTCGAGCAGTTTTTCAACCGCAGCAGGCTCGTCAATCTGTTCGACAGCGGCGAGTTCACGCGCGAGGCGGCTGATCGCCGCTTCGAAAATCTGTCGCTCCGAATAGCTCTGTTCGGGCTGGTCTTCGGCACGGAACAGGTCTCGCACCACTTCGGCGATGGAGACGAGATCGCCCGAATTGATCTTGGCTTCATATTCCTGCGCCCGACGCGACCACATGGTGCGTTTCACCTTGGGCTTGCCCTTCAGCGTGATCATCGCTTCCAGCATCTTCTTGTCGGAAGACAATTTGCGCATCCCCACGGATTCGACCTTGTTGGTCGGCACGCGGAGGGTCATTTTCTCTTTTTCGAAGCGGAGCACATAAAGCTCCAGATGCATACCTGCGATTTCCTGCTTTTGCAGTTCGATCACCCGGCCAACGCCGTGCTTTGGATACACAACATAATCGCCAACATCAAAACTGGGCGCTGTGGAAGCCATGAATGCAGACCTTTCCTGTTTTCAACCGCACAAGGCGAGTCGTTCAGCAGCGAAAAGCTTCCCATCCTGCGCGATACTTCGCAGGTGAGGGCGTTTTCCGATGCGTGAAAGACTGCTCCTGTCTTGGTCAATTGCCGTTCATGGAACGGTAACTGACTCTGCTGTTACCATAATTTGACGGAATTGAGAAGGGGCAGGCCAGATCAGCCCCCAAAACAAGGTCGTTAACGTGCCCTGGCGCACCCCAATGCCGCAGCATCCATGGCGCTGGCCGCGCCTTGCAGCGCATAGACATCAGTAAACCTGCCGCCCTTTGGCCCGGTGGTGGAGATGGACATGGATGTGGATTGCCGCATCTTGGCGATGATAAAGGCATCATGTCGCGCGCTGGGCGCCCAGGCGTCGCCCTTGCCGGGGGCCAGACGCCAGCGCTTGCTGCCAACATGCAGCATCACGTCGCGCCCATCGCCGCGATCATAGCGCAGGCGGAAATGGATCTGCCCCTTCACACCATTTTTCGGCCACCAGCTGATGGCGGCAAAGGGGCGGTGGCTGCCGCCGCTTTCGCCCTCTTCGGGCTCGGCAATGGCGTAGCAGCGCGCAGGATTGGCATCACGAAACGCGCCCCAGCCCTCAAACACGCCCAGCGAATCGCGGGCAGCGGCGGGAGTCGCGAGAACAAGAAGCAGAAATGCCGGAAATGCGCGGTTCATTCAGCCCCGGCGAGATGAATGATCTTTTCCTCGCCGCCGCCGATCATCACCATGCTGCCTTGCGGCAGATTGCGGGCGATGGGGGCGTTCCAGCGCGGGTCTGGCTCCAGCCCGAGCAGCAAGCCGCGCAAAACGCGGGCGGAGATGCCGTGCATGATCACCAGCCGGTCACCGCGAATGTGCGTGGTCTCGTCAATCCAGCTCTGCAATCGCGCGGCAATCTCGTCATACCATTCGCCACCGGGCGGGCGCACGCTGAACAGGCCCGACTCCATGTCGAGAATATCGCCCTGTTCGGCCATCACATCGGCATAATAGCGCTTTTCCCACGCGCCGACGTTGATCTCTTCCAGGCGTTTGTCATGGATCGCATGGTGCCAGTTCGCTTCGATATGCTCTGCTACGATCGCCATGGTTTGAAGCGCGCGACCTGAAGGGGAGGAGAAGAGATGGAGCGCCTGATGCGTTCCCAGAAAGTTGGCCAGCGCCGATCCCATCGTGTCCGCCTGCGCGAATCCAAGCCGGGTGAGGGGGGTGTCCACCGCATTGCCCTGCATACGCCGGGCCACGTTGAACACGGTTTCGCCATGCCGTGCGATGAAAATGCGTCCTTGAATGCTCATGGCGGGGCTTTTCTCCCCAATTTTCTGGTTTGTCCAGCGTTCAGGAGCCTTGCGGGAAAACGGAATCTTCTCCATGACCGTTCCCCAAACAACGCGCGCGTGCGCATCATCACGAACAAGACCGGGGGTTGGACATGAAGGCTGTTATCGAACGGGCTGCTTTGCTGCGGAGCCTGGGCCATGTTCAATCGGTGGTTGAACGCCGCAACACCATTCCGATCCTCTCCAACGTGCTGATCGAAGCCTCTGGCGATGGCCTGCGCCTGATGGCGACCGACCTTGATCTCCAGATCAACGAAACGGTGGAAGCGCAAGTGGAGCAATCCGGCGCGACCACGGTGTCTGCACACACTTTGTTCGACATTGCCCGCAAGCTGCCGGAAGGCTCGCAGGTTTCGCTCACCGCATCCGATGGCAAGATGCAGGTTGTTGCCGCGCGCTCGCGCTTCAATCTGCAAACGCTGCCGCGTGACGATTTTCCGGTGATTGCCGAGGGCGATCTGCCGACGCGCTTTGAACTGCCCGCCGCCACGCTGCGCCAGATCATCGACAAGACGCGCTTTGCGATCTCCACCGAGGAAACGCGTTATTATCTCAACGGCATCTTCTTCCATGTCGCCAATGATGGCGAGCCGGTACTGAAGGCCGCCGCGACCGATGGCCACCGCCTTGCCCGCGTCACCGTGCCGCAGCCCGCGGGTGCGGAATCGATGCCGGACATCATCGTGCCGCGCAAATGCGTGGGAGAATTGCGCAAGCTGCTCGACGAAGTGGATGGCGATGTCGGCATTTCGCTCTCTGGCAGCAAGATCCGGTTCGAGCTGGGCAATGCCGTGCTGACCTCCAAGCTGATCGACGGCACCTTCCCCGATTACAGCCGCGTCATCCCCACCGGAAATGACAAGCTGCTGCGCATCGACCCCAAGGCGCTGGTGCAAGGCGTTGACCGCGTGGCCACCATCGCCAGCGAAAAGACCCGCGCGGTCAAGATGGCGCTGGAAACAGACAAGGTCACGCTCTCCGTCACCTCGCCCGAAAACGGCACGGCGGCGGAAGAGGTCTCTGGCGAATATAGCAACGACGCGATGGAGATCGGCTTCAACGCGCGCTATCTGATGGACATATTGGGTCAGGTGGACAGCGACATGGTGGAAGTCCACCTCGCCGATGCCGCCGCCCCGACGCTGATCCGCGAGAATGACAAATCACCGGCGCTCTACGTCCTGATGCCGATGCGCGTTTGAGGGGGGACAGGGCGCGCGTGACGATGGACTGTCACAAAAGAAAAGTGGCGACCTAACCGACAGCCGCTTTCGCAGCACCCTCCACCTTCCCGCGATCCGCCAGCATCAGCGTGCTGCTTGCCTTGGCCAGCACTTTGCCTGCGCTATCCAGCAGATGGCCTTCGAAGAAGCAGGTCGTGCGACCGCGCTTCACAACCCAGCCTTCGGCGAAGACCTGACCCGGGCGCGTGGGAGCGAAGAAGCTGATCTTGAGTTCGAGCGACATGGGCACCACATCCGGCCCGGACATGGCGATGCCTGCATGGGCCATGGCGGCGTCGATCCAGCCGGTCACGAAGCCGCCCTGCACCACGCCGCCCGAATGGCACATGTGCGTCCCTGCGCAATATTCCAGCCGGGCGCGGCCCGCCGGGTCCATCTCGACAATGCGGACAAGGCCGAGCGTCTTGCTCAATTCTTCAGGCGGGGCGGGGTGAGATTGCGTCATGCGGGAAACTCGTAAATATCCTGCCCGTCATTGGGCTCTGAAAGATAGGTGGCGCGGGCGGAGGCAACGACGGTTTGCGCATCGCCCTGCACCGCGTCGGCTTCGATGATGCTGGCCTGCCTGCCCGAGCGCAGGATGCGGGTGCGCACACGGAGCGGCAGATCGGCGCGGGTTGGCAACAGATAGCGGATTTCGAAATTCACCGGATTGCGCTGGCCAGCCAGCAGCCACGCCGCCTGTTCCAACGCGCCCGCCACAAAGCCGCCATGATAGGCGGGGATGGGCCGCGCGCCGATCATTTCGGTTCCGGGGGCGATCAGCCAGCCCTCTCCATCGGGTTCCATCCGCAGTGCATCATCAAAGCTGGCGGCCTTGGACGTGGTAGCCTCCAGAACTTCGTCCTGCCATTCGGCCCGGCGTCCGCCAGGAAAGGCCCCGACAAGGAATGTGGCGTGGAGCGACCCGACCAGCAGCGTCTCGTCCGCCAGAATGCGCCCGCGCACCAGAGACAATTTGCCCTGCCGCACTACATTTTCAACCCGCACATCAAGTCGATTGGCACGCGGCAACGGGCCGTGCCAGTCCACGCGCAGATCCAGCGTCATCATCGGGCCGGAGGTATCCAGCGTCGCATAGGTGCCGACCGCCCCGGCCTGATCGGCCAGAATCAGCGCCGCGCCCCGGCTGGGCAGGCCATCGCGCGTGCAGCAGACGGGCAGGGCCAGATCATACCATGCGCCCACGCCTGTTTCTGCAGAGGCATATTCCTTCATCCCCACCGCCACACAGCCCGGAATCGTGCGGACGTGAAGCGTGGTGTTGCCCATGGGAAAGCGGTGCTGGACGGTCTCTGTATCAGGCAAACGTGTCATCGGCTCTCCCGCAGCAGCGCCCGCCGCGCCGGGGGCTACTCTCTTGCGCTTGGCTTTGCTGATAGCAGTCCGGCCTTGTCTGTAAACGCCCGCCACACACAAAAAGAAGCCGGCGGACAGAAGCCGCCGGCTAGTGGGTTCTTCGCAGGAGGAACCAGGGGAGGGGAAGGTCTCTTCGGTGGACCCTGCCCAATCTCGTGTGATGGCCAGATTGATGGGAGGCCGCTGCGGGGGAGGAGGAGGAGGGTGCAGCGGCCTCCCAAACTGGTCAGTAGTTGTAGGCGCGTTCCCCATGTTCGGTGAGATCGAGCCCTTCGCGTTCTGCATCCGCATCCGGACGGAGACCGATGGTCTTGTCGAGGATGAAGAACAGGATGGCGGAACCGAAGCCGGACCACAGGAGCGTCAGAGCGACAGCCTTGAACTGGACGAGCAGCTGGCCACTGATGCTGTAGGCTTCAGGCGTAACCGCCACGGCCGGGAACACGGTATAGTCAAAATAGCCCTGACCACCGAGCGCGGGAGCCGCGACAACTGCCGTGGCGAGTGCGCCCACGATGCCGCCGATGCAGTGCACGCCGAACACGTCGAGCGTGTCGTCATATTTCAGCTTGTTCTTCACGACCGCCACGAAGAAGTAGCAAATCGGGGAGACGAGCAGGCCGAGGACAATCGAGGTCATCGGGGCTGCAAAGCCGGAGGCCGGGGTGATGGCGACGAGCCCTGCAACCGCGCCCGTGACAGCACCCAGCATCGAGGGCTTGCCGTGGTGAATTTGCTCGACGATGCACCAGGCAACGGCGGCGGCGGCGGTGGCGACGAAGGTGTTCAGGAAGGCGAGCGCGGCGATGCCGTTCGATTCCAGGTTGGACCCGGCGTTGAAGCCGAACCAGCCCACCCACAGCAGCGAAGCGCCGATCATGGTCATGGTCAGGCTGTGCGGCGGGGTGGCTTCCTTGCCATAGCCGATGCGCTTGCCGATCATGAGGCAGCCAACGAGGCCTGCGATACCGGCGTTGATGTGAACCACGGTGCCGCCAGCGAAGTCGAGCGCGCCCATGCCCCAGAGAAGACCTGCATCCTGAGACAGGAGGCTACCATCAGCGGCCTTCTTGACAGTGTCGACGAGGAAGTCTGGGCCGGCCCAATACCACACCATGTGTGCGATCGGGAAATAGACCACCGTCAACCAGGCAACCGTGAACAGCATCAGCGGCACGAATTTCACGCGTTCCGCAAAAGCACCCACGATCAGTGCGGGCGTGATGCACGCAAAGGTCATCTGGAAAATGACGAACGAATATTCCGGAATGTAGACATTGTTGCTGAAGGTTGCGGCAAAGGTGCCGGCTGTCACGCCCTCAAGGAACAGCTTTGTGGTGCCGCCGATGAACGGGGTGCCGCTGGTGAAGGCCAGGGTATAGCCCCAGCTGACCCAGACAAGCGCCGCGACGCTGACGATCATGAAGACCTGCATCAGCACCGAGAGCATGTTCTTGGTGCGGACAAGGCCGCCATAAAAGAGCGCGAGCGCGGGGATGGACATGAGCAGGACCAGAACGGAGCTGATCAGCATCCAGGTCGTGTCTCCCTTGTCGACCATGGTTGCCTGTTGTTCGAGCGCTGGATTCTTGATCAGATCTGCGGCCCAGACGGGCGTCGCGGCGAGCAGTGCTGCCCCGGCACCGGCCATTCGTGTGAGTAGCGTTTTCATCTTTCCTCCTGTTTTCAGGTGTCAGAGCGCAACCGCGCCGGTTTCGCCCGTGCGGATGCGCACGGCCTGTTCGATGTCGGTTACGAAGATTTTGCCGTCGCCAATGGCGCCGGTATGGGCGGCTTGCTGGATCGCCTCGACGGCGCGTTCGGCGATGTCGTCATTGGTCGCGATTTCGACTTTGACCTTGGGCACCATGTTGGTGGAATATTCAGCCCCCCGGTAAATCTCGGTCTGACCCTTCTGGCGACCGAAGCCTTTGACTTCGGTCACCGTCATGCCGGTAACGGACAGGTCCATCAGGGCCTCCCGCACATCGTCCAGCTTGAACGGTTTGATGATGGCAGTGATCAGCTTCATTCTGGTCCTTTCGCTGCAGTGCACATGTTGCGTTGCAACAGGCGTGCCAGTTTCAGGATTCGGCTGATTTCAAGGAATGTGTGGCGGCTTGACGTCAGATGGAGCGCGCCAAGGCGCTGAAAAATCAGGCAGGACCACGGGCTTGCCTAAATTTTGGGCAGCAGCTTTGCCCGATTGCGTGCAGATGATAGACAGGCGCAAAGGAGTTTCCATGTCCACCACCACCCGCCTTTCCGCCCTGCGTGCCGAACTGGCTGCGCGCCAGCTTGATGGCTTTGTCATCCCCATCTGTGATGAACATATGAGTGAATATGTCGGTGCCTATGCGCAGCGGCTGGGGTGGCTGACCGGCTTTGGCGGGTCGGCGGGCACGGCGGTCGTGCTGGCAGAAAAGGCCGCGATCTTTGTAGATGGACGCTATACGCTGCAAGTGCGTGAGCAGGTGGATGGCGCGCTGTTTGACTATCAGTCCGTGCCGGAGACGAGCCCCGCGCAATGGCTCATCGCTGAGGCCGGGGCCGGGCAGCGCATCGGCTATGATCCGTGGCTCCACACCAATGGCTGGGCGGATGGCATGCGCGCCAATCTGGAAGCGAAAGGGGCAGAGCTGGTCGCGGTTTCGTCCAACCCGGTGGACGCGGTGTGGCATGATCAGCCCGCGCGGTCCGATGCCCCGCTGCTTGTGCATGAAGACCAATATTCGGGGCAGTCTTCTGCCGCCAAACGCGCGGAAGTGGCGGACTGGCTGAAAGGGCAGAGGCTGGATGCGGCGGTGATTGCCGCGCTCGATTCGGTCGCGTGGCTGTTCAACGTGCGGGGCAGCGATGTGGCCTGCACGCCGGTGGGCCTGTCTTTTGCACTGGCCCATGCGGACGGCACGGCAGACCTGTTTGTCGCGCCGGACAAGCTGGATGAGGTCGTCCGCGCGCATCTGGGCAATGCGGTGCGCGCATCCTTATGCAGGGTTCAGTGCCGCGCTGGAGGCATTGGGCGGAAAGCGCGTGGCAGTCGATCCCGAACGCTCGGTCGATGCGATCTTTGTGGCACTGGCCAAGGGCGGCGCGCAGGTGATCGAGACGCGCGATCCGGTCGTGCTGCCCAAGGCGCGCAAGAATGTAGTCGAGCAGGCCGGTCACCGCGCGGCGCAGAGGCGCGACGGCGCGGCGCTGACGCGGTTCTTGCACTGGATGGCGGTGGAAGCGCCCAAGGGCGCGCTCACCGAACTCGATGCAGCAGCCAAGCTGCTGGAGTATCGCGCCGCCACCGGTCTGTTGCGCGATCTCTCTTTCGACACGATTTCAGCGGCGGGGGGCAACGCCGCCAGCCCGCATTACCGCGTGGATGAAGCGAGCAATCTGAGGATCGCGCCCAACTCCATCTATCTGGTCGATTCAGGCGGCCAGTATCTGGATGGTACGACAGATGTAACGCGCACCATCTGGGTGGGGCCGGGCGCGCCCGATGCAGAGCGCAAGGATCGTTTCACGCGCGTGCTCAAGGGCCATATCGCGCTCGCTCGCGCTGTCTTCCCGGCAGGCACGCGCGGCAGCCAGCTGGATACGCTCGCTCGGATGCATTTGTGGCAGGCGGGGGTCGATTATGCGCATGGCACCGGCCATGGGGTTGGCAGTTTTCTCTCGGTCCATGAAGGGCCGCAGCGCATCGCCAAGAGCGCGGGCGGGCAGGCGGGGACGGAGCAGGAGCTGTTCCCCGGCATGATCCTCTCCAACGAACCCGGTTATTACAAGCCCGGCGCGTTCGGCATCCGCACCGAAAATCTGGTGCTGGTCGAAGAGCGGGAGATTGAAGGCGCGGAAGGCGCCTATTTTGGCTTTGAAACGCTGACTTTCGCGTCGATTGACCGGACGCTGGTCGAGACCGACCTGATGACGCGTGATGAATTGCGGTGGTGGGATGACTATCACGCGCGCGTGCTTGAGGTGGTTGGCCCGCAACTGGACGGGGACGCGAAGGGCTGGCTGGAGGAAGCCTGCGCGCCGCTGCGGCGGGGGTGAGGATGTTTCCCTTCCACCTCGCTCGGCACGAACGGTGCTGGCTGTTCGCTCCGCTTCTTCTCCTCGCCACCCCGGCAATTGCCAAACCCGCACAAATCCCCGGGCAGCCACCCATCGTGAAGGTGAAAAGACCGGGGGTGAAGCCATATTGGCTGCAGGTGTTTGATGTGGATGCGAAGGATGTGCCGCTAACGGGCGACATCTCCGTCGCGGCGCGGCATTATAGCTGGCAGGGGCAAACCCCTCCTGCGGGGTCTGTTACCGTGGTGGTCGATTGTGATGTCGATGTTGCCGATGGGATACGCCCCTGCGTCAACCGCACAGTCGTGGACAAGGACGAGGCCCTGGCCAGAGTCGCCGTCCGCCAGTTGATGCCGCGACGCCCCAGCTTTCCCACGGTCCCGGTGCTGCAAAAGGATCAGGAGAAATGGCTTCCCGATCCGCTTTCGACTGACAAGCAACCTCTGCGGCGCGTTGCACGCTTCACATATCGGCTTGATCCGGCGGATGTGAAGGTGATTGACCCGATGCGGGGGCCGCTGGTGGAGAGCCCGAACCTGCCGGAATTGAAAGGCCGCTTCAGCCCGATCTCCTATCCCGCCGCCCGTGAAGCGCAGGGCTTGTCTGCCAATGTCACGGTGGAATGTCAGGTGCAGGAAGATCTTTCGATCATATGTGGCAGCGCAACCGTCGATCCGCCGGAACATGCGCGCTGGTTTGCCGAGCCGGTCAGGCAGAAACCCATTTTCTGGCGCAGCGCCCCCAAGCTCCCCGATGGCCGGGACGCGCGCGGGGTGCGGTTCCGCAAGACCGTGCGTTTCATGTGGGGCGGGTAGGGGTTCTATCATCCCGTCATGGCGAGCGCTGCGCTCTCAATGACGACGCGGGTCATCGTATCTGAAACGCCCGCCCTCAAAAATGCACTGCCACCGCTTCGCTATGCTCCACCTGCGGCGGATGGGCGAAGAACGGGCCGGCATGGCCGCGCCAGACCTGAAAATCGTCGGACTGGCGGAAGGTGACCAGGTGGTGGTCCACCGTTTCCCACAGCACGCGCAGCCAATATTTGGAGGGATCTTCAATCCCGCGTTCCAGGCTCATGCCGTGGCAGCCTGCTGCGCGTTGGAAAACGGGAGCGGCCTTGGCAACAGCGGCTTCGAATTCGGCGGCCTTGGATGGGTCAATCGTGATGAGAGCAATTTCGGTGATCATGATGTCAATGCGCCCCGCGCGGAGCTTCCTTCTGCTGTTCAGACTTGCGCGCGGCGCGAGGCGTGATGCCGAAACGGTCTACATGCCAGCGGGTAAACGCGCTTTGAGACGCATAGCCCATCATCGTTGCAATGTCTCCCAGCCGAAGCCGCTGGTTTGCGAAATATAGGGGCAGCTGCTCGGTGCGGATCGTGTTGATGACCTCGCCAAAGCTGGTCCCTGCGGCCACGAGATGGCGTTGCAGGGTGCGAGGTGCCATACCCAGAATATCGGCACATTGCGTCAAAGTCGCCTGTCCGGCCGGAAGCCCAGTCCGAGCCAGCCGTGCGAGTTCCTCCACCAAAGCGCCGGATTTTTCCGATCGTTCGACGGCTTCGGCGGGCGCGGTTTTCCGCACCTCATCCATCCGATCTCTCCTCATTATCTTATAGGATCGGATGCTTGCCACAAATTGTGTCCAACGCAAGCGGGAAATGGTCGAGTACAGATCGTCCGGGTCAGTAAACGGCTTCAAACGCGGCCTTGAGCCGGTTCAGACTGGCGGGCACGTCCTTCAATTTGTCGAGGCCGAACAGGCCGATGCGGAAGGAGCGATAGTCTGCGCCTTCATCCACCATCAGGGGGACGCCCGCCGCGATCTGGAGGCCTTGGGCGGCGAATTTCTTGCCGGTCTGGATGTCCGGATCGTCGGTGTAAGACACGACCACGCCCGGTGCGCCGAACCCTTCTGCTGCAACAGAGGAGATGCCACGCGCGGCGAGCAGCGCGCGGACGGCGTTGCCCTGTTCCCATTGTGCCGCGCGCAGCGTTTCAAAGCCGATGGCTTTTGTTTCCATCATCGCGCCATGAAAAGCGCGCAGCGCGTCGGTCGGCATGGTGGCATGATAGGCATGGCCGCCGTTCAGATAGGCCTCCATGATCGTCAGCCATTTGCCCAGATCGGCAGCAAAGCTGGTTGATTTCGACGCGCGGCACGCCTCCAGCGCGGCGGCATTCATCATCACAAGCCCGGCTGAAGGCGGGGCAGACCATCCCTTTTGCGGCGCGGAAATCAGCACATCGACGCCCGAATTTTCCATATCCACCCAGACGCAGCCCGAGGCGATGCAATCGAGCACGAACAGCCCGCCCACTTCATGCACGGCATCGGCCACGGCGCGGAGATAGTCATCGGGCAGGATGATGCCGGATGCGGTTTCGACATGCGGGGCAAACAGCAATTCGGGGCGCTCAGCACGGATTGCGGCGACCACCTCGTCAATCGGAGGCGGTGCGAAGGGGGCCGTCGGGCCTTCGCTGGTCCGTCGGGCCTTCAGCACGGTTTCGGATGCGGGGATGGAGCCCGCTTCAAAAATCTGGCTCCAGCGATAGGAGAAAAAGCCGTTGCGGATCACCATCACCCGGCGTCCGGTGGCGAGCTGCCGCGCGACGGCTTCCATTGCATAGGTGCCACCACCGGGCACGACCACCGCGCGTTCGGCCTTGTAAACCTCGCACAATGTCGCGTGAATCTCGCGCATCACCTGCTGGAAGGACTGGCTCATATGGTTGAGCGAGCGGTCTGTGAAGACGACCGAATATTCGAGCAGGCCGGTGGGATCAATATCGGGGCGAAGGCCGGGCATGGGGTTCTCCTTGGGAAGGAAGCTGCCGTATCCGAGTGAGGGGGCGCGGGTCAAATAGTGCCGATGCAGCGGGTGTGACAGAGCGCATATCCGGCGGCACTGGAACCGCAGTAATCACCTTGCATCCTGCAACCGCGCGGCATAATTTGCCGCAAAATCAACCGGTCGCACGGATAGGGAATGACGGAGGCGCGCAGCGGCCTTCTGGTATGGAGCAGGCGATCATGGTTGGTTTTTCCATCTCAGCACAGAATCTGCGCGCCCGGTTGCGCCACTTTGGCAAGACGTTGATCCTGTTGATGGTCGGGATTGCGCTGGTGACGCCGCGACCGGACGAACGCGCGCTGGCCGCTGGCGCATTGTTCAACAAGATTGCTTCGGTCCTGTCTCAGGTGGGTGTTGATCCGGATACGATTGAGATGGCGCGTTACGCGATAGACCGGCCTGCCTATGCCGGTTCGGTGTTCAGCCATGCGGCGACGCAGGATTATCCGTTTTTCGCGCTGGTCGGCGCGGTGAAGCTGGCGCGCGGGCAGAATATTCCGGGCTTCACACAAGCCAAATGCGAACTGCCGATGACGGTGATCGATCTGGTATTCGGCAAGGCCGACACGATGATCGACGATGCCAAAGGCAAGCAGGATACAAACACGGTCGTCAACGGGGCCAAGGCCTATGCGGCAGACTGGGCCAAGGCGCAGACCGCACAGGGCAAGCAGGCCGCCATCGACCAATTGAGCGAGAACATTCCCTATTTCGGGGAGATCAAGACGATCTGCTCCTTCGCGTTCGAGACCAATTTCAAGGCGGAGCGCAATCTTCAACTGGTCGTCAAATCCACCGTGGGGGACATTCGCAAAGCCTATATGGCGTTCAAGGACGGCGACTATGTGACCGGTGTCAGCACCCTGTTGACGCTGGGCGTGAGCGGGGAGGCGGCTTGTTCGTTCGTTGATACCGCCGTGGACAGCAGCCTGATCGGCAAAACGCCGGTGCTGGGTGACTTGGCGAAAGGGCTGTGTTCGGGCTTTGTCGGCAAGATCATCGACGGCGCGAAGGGCCTGATCAAGGGCGGCGTGGGGTTGGTGGAATCGGGCGTGTCCACGGCCTGGGATCTGGGCAAGGAGGGGGCCTGCGCGGTCTATTCGCTGATCGGCAGCGGATGCAGTTCCGCACCGCCTCCGCCCGATGCGGGCACGCTCGCGGTCAACGGGGCCAAGAACTGGTGCGCGCCCTATGGCGGATTGAAGGCCATGCAGATCAACAGCGGCGGCGTTGGCGGGATGCGCCGTGATCCGGTGCAATCTGGCGGGCCGACCGCGCAATCCGTCAATGACGTGAAGGACTATGCGTTCAACTGCAATGACGGGTCCATGTGTCGCAAACGGCCGGGCGGGGTTGTGCAATGCGCGACGGCGACCGAAATGGCGCAGGCGAAGGAGCAACGGCGGCAGCTGCTTCAGCAGGAACTCGCCAGCAAGCTGGTGCCGTGGCGCAAGGCCTTCTCATCAGAATGGCAACCGCAATGCCAGAAGGGAGACACAGTCTGCCTCAACCATGTGGGCGGCCTTACCTTTGTGGCAGATTCGGAAGTGCGGGCGAATGCTGCGTCTCCCAACGCCTCCACCTACATGATGGCGTCCTATCTGCCGTTCCAGAAGGCGGCGCAATCGGCGCAGGTCGAAATCAACGAATCCCGGTTCCGGACGCTGCCTGGTGTCTGGTCATCCAATCTGGACAGTTACTGGAAGGCGCGGTGTCAGGATCAATATTGCCGCACCATGATTGATGAGGTGAAGACAGCAATCACCAGTTCGGTGGCGCTCAAGCACAAGAACGCGCCTGCCCAGCCCTATAGTGCGATGAGCCCCTTGTTTGCCGCAGGGGACAAGGCCGCGCGCGACTTTGTGGCGGAGTCCGAAAAGAAGGCAGGCGATGCCAACAAGGCGGCCACCCTGTCCCAATCCGAAGGCTGGGCGCTGGAGGCGCAGAATGCGTGGCAGCTCAAATGCGCGGATGCACCATGCAAAGCGGAGATTGCCGGTCTGGCGGGCAAGATGAAAATCTATGCGCGCCTGCTCCAGACCGGAAAGCCGCTGACCGCGCCCGCAACGATCAAGCAGGAGGCGCTCAGCGAATATGTGCCGAAGTTCAACGCGGCTGTGCTGGCGGCAGCGGGGCGGACGGGCCAGACCACTCCAGTGGTGCGGGTTCCTCCGGTCGGACGTCCCCCGGTCTTGAGACTGCCGCCGCGTTAGGAGAGCCTATCTCCGCAATCGCATCGGCAGGCTCTTCATCGCGCCGACAAAGTTGGAACGGATGTAGCGCGGCTTTTCCAGAATCTCATAGTCCGGGAAGGCCTTGAGGAACGCCTCCAGAATGATCCCCAATTGCATCTGCGCCAACCGGTTGCCAATGCAGTGGTGCACGCCAAAGCCGAAGGTGATGTGCCGATTGGCATTGGCGCGGGCCAGATCAAGCCGGTGCGGATCTTCAAACATGGCGGGATCATGATTGCCCGCGCCATAGAGCAGCACAAGCTTCTCGCCCGCCTTGATCGTTGTGCCGTCCAGATCGACATCCACCAGCGCGGTGCGCGCCATCTGGAAAACCGGGCTGAACCAGCGCAGCAATTCATTCACCGCCGCCGGAATGAGCGATGGATCATCCACCAGCTTGCGGCGTTCGTCGGGGAATTGCGACAAGGCCCAGAGCGCCCCCGCAAACGAGCTGCGTGTGGTTTCATTGCCCGCTGAGATCATGTTGGAGAAAAAGCTCTTCTGCTCGATCTCGTCGAGCGGGCGTCCACCCACCGTGCCATGCGCGATGCGGGTCAGCAGATCCGCGCGCGGATTGCGGCGGCGGTCTTCCAGCAGCGACCAGCCATAGTCAAAGATCGCCAGATAACGCTCATTCGCCACTTCCAGCGAGGGTGCATATTCGGGATCATCGGTGCCGAACACGGCGTTGGTGAATTCGAACACGCGCCATTCGTCTTCCGGCGGCACGCCCATCACCGCACACACCGTCTGGATTGGCACCTTGGCCCCGATTTCGGAAACGAACTCCGCCGTGTCGCGGCCCTCCAGCCCTTCGATCAGCCTGGCCACATTGGCGCGGATCATCGGTTCGGCAGCAGCAATGCCCGAAGGCAGGAAGGCCGACGCGACCAGCCCGCGAAAATCGCTGTGCTCGGGCTCGTCCATGGCCAGCATGAAGCGGCGCAGCACCGCCCCGATTTCGGGAGCCATTGCCGCGCGGGCATCTGTCGCCACACGGAACCCCTGGGTGGAGGTGAAGCGATCCTTGTCCATCGAGACGGTGCGGATGTCCGCATGGCGCGTCAGCAGCCAGAACGGGTCTTGCGTGGCAGACCCATCATGGCGGCAGATTGGCGAGGCCGCCCGGATCGCGTCATAGGCCGCGTGGGGATGCCCATCCGCAAAGCTTTCCGGATTGAGCAGGTTGAAGCCGTGGGGGAGCGTCATGATCAGATCAGGTCCGCAGGCGTGGTGGGGTGTCCCATCGCGACCTTGCCGACGAGGATCGCCGTCCGGTCCCAATCGAACATCACATGGCCGCGCATGGTTTGCAGATCGCGCAAATGCCGCTGAATGGGGGAGAAAAGGAAGGATGCACTCGCCCCGCTGCATTCGCCATAATGTCCACCGCCTGTGTGCTGAGCTTCACGACATTGGCCGCTGCAATCCGCAGCCTCACCAGCGCTTCAATGTCGGCCGCCGCCCCGTTCGGCCCTTCGGCCTCCAGAGCGCGCACCGCGTCGTCCCAGACCAGCCGGGCCATGCGGACAGTGGCCATAGCCTCGCCGATACGCAGATGGGTGCTGGGCATATCCGCCTGCTTCGCGCCGCCGCTGAACGCCTGTGTCTTGGCACGCATCCGCTCCAGAAATGCGTTGAGCGCGCCCTCTGCCGCGCCGAGCGCCGGGGTGGCAGCAACCAGCGCCAGCCCCGCTCGCAACGGGAAGGCGAGCGTGGAATTGGGGTGCAGCGCTTCGCCGGGAGATGCGCCTGCCGCCATCTGCATGGCGGGCAGCGTCAGATATTCGGGCACCACCTTGTCCGTCACGCGCACGGCATGGCTGCCGGTGGCTGCCATGCCAGAGACGTGCCAGACATCCTCCACTTCAACCTCTCCGATCCGGAACGCGCAGAAGCGCGGGATCATCGTGTCCTTTTCCAGCGCGTTGACCAGAACCCAATCCGAATGATTGACGCCCGTCGCCCATTCCCAGCGACCATTGACGCGGTATCCGCCCTCTACTTTTTCGGCAAAGCCGGTGGGCGCGAGCGGTGCGGGGCAGAGCGGCATCTTGCCGTCCTTGTAGAATTCGGCCTGTGCCTCCGCACCGAATTTGGCGAGCATCCAGGCGTGGAGCGACAGGAAAGAGAGTGACCATGCGCTCGACGGACAGCCTTGCGCCATGCGCCGCACGACATCCACGAATGTGCCAAAACCCAGCCCTTGGCCGCCCGTGCCAACCGGCGCGATCATGCCAAAAAAGCCGGCCTTTTCCGCTTCATCGAAGGATTCGGGCAGCACGGTGCGCTGCTTTTCCGCCTCTTGCGCGCGCTCCATCAGGCGCACGGCAAAGGCATCTGCCCAGTCGCTCCATGTCTCTCCGGTTGCGGTCAGTCCGTTTGCCGTCGCCATCATGCACTCTCCCTCATGCCGTTGGCTCGTGTAGATCATCGCTCAAGATATATGTCAATTAAATTTACAATATGCAAAATGGTCGCAACTGCCGCGCCCGATTGGCACTTGCGGACTGCAAGGGGTTTCATCATGGTGTGCAGCGGGCGCCGGGGGGCGCAGTTTCATTCTTGCTTGTCAGGTCGATCATGCGTTCACCCTATCTGATGGTTCCCCTGTTGCAGGGCTTTTACTGGTTCGATTCGGGGCTTCAGAGCTTTCTGCGCGAACGCGGCTGGCCGACGCTCACCCATTCCCAATCCATGGTGATGATGAACGTCACCACCGGCACGACCCGCCCGGTGGAAATTGCCCGCAATGTCGGGGTCAGCCGTCAGGCGGTGCATGTCACGCTGATGCAGATGCAGAAACTGGGGATGATCGAATTCCGCGATGATCCGTCAGACCGCCGCTCCAAAATTGTGGTTCTCACCGAAATCGGAGAGCCGATGCGCCGCGACGCGCAGCTGGCGGTGACGGTGATGACCCAGCGGCTGAGCGAGCGCATCGGCAAGGCGCAGGTTGCAGCACTGGCCACCGCCTTCGGGCTGGATTGGGGCGATCCGATCGATTTCGAGGCCGAGGCCGCGGCCGGGGGGTAGTCAAACGCCCTGGGCGAACAGCATTCCCGCCACCGCTCATGCTGAGCTCGTCGATGCATTGCCCTTCACTTCAAGCAAGCAGCCCAGGAAAAGCTGTCCTTCGACAAACTCAGGACGGCGGGGTTTTAGACCTAAATCGCCCCTCAAACCCGCCGTTCACGCCCTTCCCAATGCGGCGCGCGCAGATTGGCTTTCAGGATCTTGCCGATGGCGCTGCGGGGCAGGGGATCGGTGCGATGCTCCCAGCTTTTCGGGCATTTGTAACGCGCGATCCGCTCTGCCAGAAAGGCGCGCAGCGAAGGTTCATCAATCCCGCTTCCCGCATTGGGGACAATGATGGCGTGGACGCGCTCGCCCCATTGCTCGTCGGGCACGCCGATCACCGCGCATTCGCGGACATCGGGATGCAAGTTGAGCGCGTTTTCAACCTCGACCGAATAGATATTCTCTGCGCCAGAGACGATCATGTCCTTCATCCGGTCGGTAATATGAACATAGCCGTCTGCATCCATGAAACCCGCATCCTGCGAGTGCATCCATCCGCTGCGGAGCGCCTTTGCGGTCTCTTTGGGCCGGTTCCAATAGCCCGCCATTACGCACGGGCCGCGCCCGACAATCTCGCCTATCGTGCCGCGCGGCACCTCCTTGTCATCGGCATCGACCACGCGGATTTCATAGCCATAGCCGGGCACACCCACCGAACGCAGCTTGCCGGTGGTGCCGCGATGATCTTCGGGCAGGAGATAGGTGATGGACGGCATTTCGGTCATGCCAAAGCCTTGCACAAATTCCATGCCGGGGAAGCGTTTCTCTGCCCGCGCCAGCGTCGCTTCCGGCATCGGCGAGCCGCCATACCCCAGCATCCTGAGCGAGGAGAGATCATGCAGCCCATCTTCTGTACGGGCCAGCGTATCGATCACGGCGGGCACGGTGAAGACGTGCGTCACCTTGTGCGCCGCCACCAGCCGCATGATCGTATCCGCATCCAGATGCTGCGCGAAAACATGCGTGCCCGCTGTCATCGTGACAGTGAACAGGCCGATGTCCGCCAGATGGAACATGGGCGCGCAATGCAGGTTTACGCAATCCGGGCTGAACCGGATCATCATGATCAGATTATCCGCCACGGACACAAGATTGCGGTGCGTGAGCATCACCCCCTTGGGCAGTCCGGTGGTGCCGCCGGTGTAGAAGATGCCCGCCACATCATGATCAGCGCGGTCCGCATCTTCCGGCATGGCGCAGTTGGCGATGCGCGCGCGCAAGCTGCCGGATGATTCGCCAAAGGCCACGCCGGACAGAGCGGGAAACCGCTCGTGCAGCGCGGTGGCAGTGGCTTCGAACCCGTCGCCATGGATCAGCAGCGCCGCGCCAACATCCTCGATCTGGAACGCCAGTTCCGCGACAGACAGGCGGGTGTTGAGCGGCACGATGATCGCGCCCGCCCAGAAGATGGCGAAATAGGCGTCGTAATAATGGTCGCTATTATGTGCCAGCACGGCCACCCGGTCTCCCGGCGTGATGCCGGTTTCGGTCAGCAGGCCTGCAAAGCGCACCACATCGGTGCGAACCTCTGCCCAGGTGCGAATGCGGTTTCCGTCAATTGTCGCGATAGCAGACGGACGAACCCGTGCGGCGCGGTGTAATCCCTGTGTCAGTTGCACTCTGGTGGCAGCCCTTGTTGCCGGACTTTCGGCGACGACAACG
This sequence comes from Sphingomonadales bacterium, assembly GCA_016714795.1. Taxonomy (GTDB): domain Bacteria; phylum Pseudomonadota; class Alphaproteobacteria; order Sphingomonadales; family Sphingomonadaceae; genus Aquisediminimonas. The sequence continues at coordinate 203,129 of JADKCA010000001.1, forward strand.
CTAGGCAAGGGCAGCTCAACTGTCAATGAATTTGACTGAAATCAATCCCGGGCGCTGCCGGATGTGACATGTTTCGACCATGGGGTCGCGATTGTCTGCGCCCGGCAGGAGAAGGAAGACCGACATGGGTGAGGGAAGCTGCCTCGACAAGATCAAGGGCATTCACCACGCGGCGTATCGCTGCATGGATGCGGAACAGACGCGCTGGTTCTATGAAGATGTGATCGGCCTGAAATTTGCGGGCATCGTGCTTCAGGAGGGCATCAAGGGCACCTATGTCACGCAGGAATATATGCACCTGTTTTTTGAACTGGCCGACGGCTCCTACCTCGCCTTTTTTGACGAGCCGACCGGGGCCGGGCCGCAATCCGGCGCGCGCAAGGACAGTTTCGACGTTCATATCGCCATCGAGGCCAAGTCAGAAGATGATCTGGTTGCGCTTCAGGAGCGGATGCGGCGGCATGGCAAATCCTGCCACGGCCCGGTGGATCACGGTTTTGTGAAGTCTGTCTATATGTATGATCCCAATGGTTTGCAGGTGGAATTCACCTGCCGCATGGCCAATCATGACGAACTGCTGGACAAGGAAATGGAAACCGCCCGCGCGCGCCTCGCCGATTGGACGGTGCGCACCCGCGCGGCCAAGGAAGCGCTGTTCGGCACAGATGCCATCGCCATTCCGGCAGCCAAGGCTGCGTGACAGCAAGCGCCTGACAGCCGATGGGCAAAAAAGAAAGCCCGGGCGGGATGACCGTCCGGGCTCTCTTTTTTTGGGGTTGAGCCTCAACCGGGCGAAGGGGCGACCGGGGCTGCCCCTTCGTGCGATCAGAAGGTCTTGCGCAGACCGAAGGTGAATTGGCGTGGTTCGTTGAGGGCGCCGACTTGCCCCATGCCAATCGGGCTGCCGAAGATGAAGGTGCGGTACACTTCCTTCGTCAGGTTGGTGGCGTTCACGAACAGCGCGAGGTCCAGCGGCTTGTAGGTCAGTTGCACGCGGGCGCTCACCAGATCGTGCGGCAGGCTCCAATTGTCGCCCGGCGCAGAGGCTGGCTGGTGCAGCATCGAAGAGGAGTGGACCCACTGCAGGAATCCGCTCAGCCCGACAGTTTCCGAAGCGTCCGCGCTGAAGCGGGCACCCAGCGTGTGCGTGAAGCGCGGCGCGCGCTGCATCCGTTCCCCATTGGCCAGCTTTGCCTTGGGGTTCCACGCCATGTTGCCATAGGCGGTCAGCCAGTCGGCCAGCTTGAACTGGGTTTCCATTTCCATGCCGCTGCTCTTCGCATCAAGCGAACGGACCTGGAAGGCGCGCGCTGCCGAATTGTAGAAGCTGTCCTGGAAGTTCTTGATGTCCATGTGATAGGCGGCAATCGAGAAATAGGCGCGGCCATCAAGGAAACGACCCTTGAAGCCGGCTTCCACGCTTGTCACCCGCTCCAGCGGTACAAGGAATGTGGCAGGCGAGGGGTTGGCCAGCGCCGCCTGATTGACGAAGCCAGAGCCCTTGTTGCCGCGTCCGCCCGAAATGTAGAGCGTCGATGTTTCGGTCGGGTTGTAGCTCAGCGTGGCAGAGAAATCGAAAGTATCATCCTTGACCTTGCGGCTGGTGCCGGTGCCAGTGGTCAGCACGGAGACCAGATTGGTCGGCCTGCCGAGATTGTCGAGCAGGCTCTTGAAATAGTTGGCATTCTTCTTGTCGCTGGTGACACGGCCACCCAGATTGAACTGGAGCCGGTCAGACATGTGCCACGTTGCCTGACCGAAGGCGGCGATGGTGTTTTCCTTCTGGTTGAACTTCTGCGAGGTGGTGCCATACAGCCCGCCCAGAACGGGGAAGCCGTTGTAGAAGCTCAGATAATCATATTTCACCTTGGAGTGGAGATAATAGCCACCCACAATATATTCCAGCGCCTTGCCGCTGGGCGAGGTGAGGCGGATTTCCTGCGTGAACTGGTCGAAATCCTCATTGAATTCCGAGAAGAGGAACGAGGCCGGCGTCGAGTCCGAGTCAAACGCATTGTTGAACTTGAACGTGGTGTAGCCGGTGATCGAAGTCAGCGAAAAATCATTGCCCAGATCATAATTGATTTCGGAGCGAGGGATCCCAGCCCTTCTGGTAATCATGCGCTTCACCCGCTGCGCCGGTGAATTCATATTTGGTGTAGTTCGGCAGTCCGCCATCCAGCACACCCAGCGCTGTCAGCCCCGCGACATTCTGGTTGGCGATGAACTCGAAATTGTTGCCGGTCTGGTCCAGACGGCTGTGCTGCACCTTGGCGCGCACCTTCAGCGCGTCGGTCGGCTGCCAGTCTGCGACCATGCGCACCACATAGCGATCACCCTGCGGCTCATCGCGATTGGCAGAGAAGTTGCGGACATAGCCCTTGTTCTTCTCATAAGAGCCTGCAAAGCGGACCTTGAAGGTCTCGCCATTGACAATGTCGAGCGCGCCTTCAACCGCCCAATCGCCATAATCTGCCACGACGGAGCCCTGAACATAGCCGCCCGTATCGCTGCCTGCGCCCTTTGAAATGACGGCGACAGCGCCCACGCTGGTATTCTTGCCGAACAGCACGCCCTGGCTGCCCTTCACCACTTCGACGCGTTCAATGTCGAACAGCGCATCGCGATACTGGCGCGCGCGGGGGTGATAGACGCCGTCCACGAACAGGCCGACCGATTGTTCGAACACCTGGCTGCCTGCAGACGTGCCGACGCCGCGGATCGCAACGCCGCTGAGACCGCCCGGCGATTCGTTTAGCGACAGGCCGGGAACCTTCGCCGTTAAGCCCTTGATTTCGCCAATTCCTTCGGCACCCACCAGATCGCCAGAGACAACGTTGATCGTCATCGGCGTCTTTTCCAGCTTGGTTTCGCGCTTCTGCGCGGTGACGATGATGTCGTCCAGCCCTTCACCCGAGTCGGCATCCTGCGCGAAGGCGGGCGCACCCAGCAAAAGAGCGGGGACAAGCGCAGTGCAGGCGCAAAGCGAAAAGCGTTTCATGATGGCATCCTCCCTTGAATGGGCGCGCCGCAACACGCCCGAATATTCCGCAAGTCAGGCTAAACGACGCGCAAAAGATGTCAATAAAATTGTCAATCGAACGCGTCGCATACGAACGGGTGCACAAGATGTGGCGTAAAATAGCCGGATTTCAGGCATTTTTCCGCGCAGCCCTCCGCTGCCGGACCGCCATCAAATTGACAATGGCAACGCTGCCCAGATGAATGATGATTCCTGTATTGACGGACTGTTCGTTTTATGTTCCAGTGCATCCGCAAATCGGGAGACTGATCATGAGCCTGTCTGGTGGATGTCATTGCGGTGCTGTGCGGTATGAAGTGGAGGGCGATCCCATCCATGTTGCGCTGTGCCATTGTTCGGATTGCCGCAAAAGCTCCGGCGCGCCGATGGTGGCGTGGGCCGCCTTTACGGAAGAGAATTTCCGCGTCACGCAGGGTGAGGCGGTGACGCACAACAGCTCTGGCGCGTCGATGCGCAGCTTCTGTGCGCGCTGCGGCTCTGGCCTGTGGTTTCGCAATGGAGAGGTGCTGCCGGGGCTGGTCGATATCCAGTCCGCTACGCTGGACAATCCCGAGGCGCTCCCGCCCGGCGCGCAGATCCAGACGGCAGAGCGCATCAGCTGGATGGCAACCGCGCACAGCCTGCCCGCCTTTGAACGGTTTCCGGGGATGTGACAGGCTGGAATGCCTTGCCCCAATTCCTTGAAATCCCGCGCCTTCCGAAAATAGTCACCGCCGCGTTAACCATTTTTTAGGCGGCGGCGAACAAACCTGCTCCCAACACCAACGAGTGACACAAAAGGGGCCGGGTTATGGCAAATAGTATCAACAGCGCGATGTTCCTGATCGAATCCCGTCTCGCCGATGCGGCAGAAGGGGATGCGGATGCGCTTTATGAACTCGGCATCGTCTATTCCTCTGGCCTGCACGGTCTGGAGATTGATCTGATCCAGGCGCATAAATGGTTCAATCTGTCCGCCATGGCCGGCATGGAACGCGGGCATGAGTGCCGCGCCGAAGTGGCCGATGAAATGACCGCGCGCGAAATTGCAGAAGCGCAACGCCAAGCCCGCGCATGGCTGATGGAAACGCGCCGTCAGGCGGCCTGATCCGGCATCGCCCGGCTTGCGTTCTGCACCGGGCATCCCCATATCCTTCATCATGGCTGATGGCACACAGTGTGTTCGCCCCCATGTCAGCCACTGTTCCTCCTGCCTGCGCGCGCCAATCTTGCGGTCGCCGGATTTCAGGGACGGGTTCCCCGCTCCCTTGATCGGACCACATCATGGCAAAAAGCCAGAAGAAAAACAGCCGCGAAGCCCGCAAACCCAAAGCGGAAAAACCCCCCAAGCAGAACGCCTCCAACCCGTCCGTGAAGGTCGGGGTTGTGAAGGGGCTGGAGAATTTCAAGAATTGATGGTGTCACTCGGACTCTGATGACATGTTCTGAACCGCTCCGCCCCTCCTCGGCATGAGCGGAGCGATTCAGAGTCGCGCATCATCCCCATCACAGCAAGCTCCCCTGCCGCCCCTTGCCCACATCCTCGCGCGCGGCCTTTTTGTAGGCGGCCTGCCGGTCGAGCAGGGGCACTTTGGGGCGCAGGCCTGCGAAATATTCGGCGAGCGTATAGATTTGCAGGCGCGGATAGGTGCGCCCGTCCGCGCCTTCATACACGCCTGCCGCCGCCGCTTCGCGCTCCATCTCGCGCGTCGGGTTGACCGCGCAGATGAAGATGCCGATGGGCGCTTTCTCGCGCTCGATCACGCCTTTCAGATCGCGCACCATCGCCACGCCGACATTGCGCCCGGCTTTGACCGAGATGATCGCCGCTTCAGTTTTCCGGTCATGCCCGGTGAAATAGAGATAGCCGTCAATCCCCCGGTCCGCGCCCTTGCGACCGCCCTGATAGGGCTGGCCGTCCACGGCTTGCGTGATCCAGTATTGAAACTGGTGCGGCTCCTCTGCGGCGAGTTTCAGCGCGCTGTCCTTGTCGTTCGGCGTGCCGATGACTTCATAGGCGAGCTGATTGGGATTGCCTTGTAAAGCGCCAGCGTCGTCCTGAACTTGTTTCAGGACCCATGCCTCGCCATCGGTGCTCGTCTGACCGGTGCCAGTCTCGCTCCCGCTTTGAGGCATGGATGCTGAAACAAGTTCAGCATGACGCGACGGGGTGGATGCTTTCGCCCCCTTCGCCAACACATTCGGCCCATAGCGATCCTGCAAGCGCCGCTCGATCAGACCGATGGACAGATGCGTCACATCAATCCCGATCCACTGCCGCCCCAGTTTCTGCGCGGCATCCACCGCCGTGCCGCAGCCGCAGAACGGATCGAGCACCACATCGCCGGGATTGGAGGAGGCATTGAGGATGCGTTCGAGCAGCGCGAGCGGTTTCTGGGTGGGGTAGCCGAGGCGTTCTTGGGCAGATGCGTGAATGGGAGGTAGATCGTCCCAGAAATCGGTCGCAGGGACTCCAGGACTTTCGTCTAAATATATCTTTTTCCGAAGGCGAGCGTCTTCCTTTTTCGGGAAAAACAATCGGCCTTCTCGGTCTAGCTGCTCCATTACTTCGCGCGACACAGCCCAACCATTCGGATGGGGCTTGTAAGTGATTCCGTTGCTGGCAGTGAAATCATATGTGAGGTTGGGTCGCACGCCGGGATTCCGAAGATCACTGCGGCGAAATCTACGCCCATCGGGGTCTAAGTGAACAAAATGCTCGTCGATGTAGGTCTGCGAATATGGCGTGAACGCTTCATTGTGGATGAAGTTTGATGTTTTCGCATAGAGGAAGATTACGTCATGTACCCCCGCGAAATTGCGTCTGGAATTGGCGTGAGCAGACGTGCGCTTCCAAATAATCTCGCTTCGGAATGACAAAGCCCCAAACACCCCATCCAGCAGCAGCTTCAGATAATGGCTCGCGGTCGGATCGCAGTGCAGATAGAGGCTGCCGGTCGGTTTCAGCACGCGGTGGAGTTCGATCAGGCGGACGGCCATCATGGCGAGATACGCCATCATGTCATTTTCCTTCAGGAACCCGCGCATCGCGCGCAGCAGTTCGGCCACATCGGTGTTGCCGCTCACCATCACATCATGGAACGCGGCCTCTGCCTTGTCATTCCAGTGCCATGTATCCTCAAACGCTTCGATCTGGCTGTCCGCGCTTTTGCCTGCGGGGGATTTGAACAGGATGTTATAGTTGGCGTTGCTGTTGAACGGCGGGTCCAGATAGATCAGATCGACGCTCTCATCGCTGATGTGCGTGCGCAACACATCCAGATTGTCGCCGTAATAGAGCTTGTTGGTCATGGCCTGCTTGTGCCGGGTGCGGCGCATGGGCGCAAGTCGGCTGTGCGGTGTCGTGGGGAGAGCGATAAATTCCTTGCATATGTTCCATAAATGTTCTATCATCGCGGGATGACCAATCCGCGCGCCTGCTCCACAATCCCGGCCTTTTTCCGCTGCAAATATTGCGCAACGTCAGTGAACTTCAGTGACCTTCCGGGCCGCCGCTCTTGCCCCAATGGCCTATCCCCGGCTAGGGATGCGCGCATGAGCATTGTTGCAGATACATTGTCGCTGATCGGCAATACGCCGCTGGTGAAACTGGCTGGCCCTTCGGCAGAAACCGGCTGCACCATTTTGGGCAAGGCCGAATATGCGAACCCCGGCGCTTCGGTGAAGGATCGCGCCGCGCTCTACATCGTGCAGGATGCGGAGGAGCGGGGAACGCTCAAGCCTGGCGGCACGATTGTGGAAGGCACGGCGGGCAATACCGGCATCGGCATCGCGCTGGTGGCGAACGCCAAGGGGTATAAGACGATCATCGTCATGCCCGACAGCCAGTCCAAGGAAAAGATGGATACGCTGCGCGCGCTGGGGGCAGAGCTTGTGCTGGTGCCGCCCGCGCCGTTCGCCAATCCGGGCCATTTCGTCCACACCTCGCGCCGGATCGCTGAGGAAACGCCGGGTGCGGTCTGGGCCAATCAGTTTGACAATATCGCCAATCGCCGCGCGCATATCATGGGCACGGCAGAGGAAATCTGGGCGCAGACCGGCGGGCGGCTGGATGGCTTCATCTGTGCAGCCGGCACGGGCGGCACCATTGCGGGCGTCGGGCTGGGGCTGAAGGCCAAGGATGAGGCGATCACCATCGCGCTGGCCGATCCGCATGGCGCGGCGCTCTATAATTACTACGCTCATGGCGAGCTGAAGGCCGAAGGCACTTCGGTGGCGGAAGGCATCGGGCAGGGGCGGATTACCGCCAATCTGGATGGTGCGCCGATCGACACGCAATTCCGCATCTCCGATGAAGACGGGCTTTATTGGGTCGCGCGGCTGCTGCGCGAAGAGGGGCTGTGCATGGGCCTTTCCACAGGCATCAATGTGGCGGGTGCGGTTGCGCTTGCAAAGGCGATGGGGCCGGGGCACACCATCGTCACGGTGCTGTGCGATACCGGTTTCCGTTATCTTTCCACGCTTTACAATGCGGAATGGCTTGCATCGAAGGGCCTTCCGGTGTTTGATTGGTTGAAGACAAAAGCATGATCATCAGGGAGCCCATTGATCCAGCGGGGGCAGGGAAAACGGGTTGACGATGAATGACGAAAATGGGTCGCCCGTTCCGGGTGACCGCGATGATCGCATGCAGCGCATCCGCGTCGGCCTGACCGGGCTTGCGGTGGTGCTGGTGCTTGTCATGCTGGCAACCGCCGTGCTGACGCAGGTCACGCCCGATGCGCCGTTGAATGGAGCCATCGCTGCAACCGGAGATGAGCCGCTCGCTGATCTGGGGGTTGCGCCGGGTGCGCCTGAAAATCTGACCAATGCGGTGGCTCCGGCCCCGGTTGCAGGGGGAACCCGCTGAGCCTTCGGACTGTTCTGGCCTGTGTTGCGGGGGCCGTGCTGGCGTCATGTGCCGCGTCGCCGTCTCCCGTGCCGCGCCGTTCGGTCGCCGTGATGACCGCGCTGCCGCTATTCTGGGGAGAGGGCGGAGCGAAGGCGGTTCTGGCCGGACCGGATCAGCGCGCGCCCATCATCACCGCATTGGAAGCTGCCCATCGCGTGCGGCCGGTTGACCTGCTCGACACGGCGGCCTTTACGGGCACCGATATTCTGCTGCTCGCCCAGCCGAGAATCCTGGGCGCGCAAGAACTGGTTGATCTGGATGCCTGGGTGCGGCGCGGCGGCCATGCGCTGATCTTCGCCGATCCCGAACTGGTGTGGCCCAGCGCGCTTCCGATGGGAGACCCCCGCCGTGCGCCGCCGGTCACGCTGCTCGATCCGCTGTTCACGCATTGGGGCATCACGCTCGCCCCCGACGCTGTGCAGGCCGCAGCGGATGTGGACGGGCAGGCGGTGTGGCCCGACCGGCGCGGTCGCTGGATCACATTTCCCGCCGCGTGCGAGCCCATGGCAGATGCGCTGATCCTCAGCTGTACCATCGGCAAGGGGCGCGCGTTGCTGGTGGCCGATGCCGATCTGCTCGACCGTCCGGACGGTGAGGCCGCGCCCGGCATTCTGGCTCTCATCGAGCGCGCAGCCCGCTGAGCGACACCGCGCCGGTGCGAGTCGCGGCGCGTTAACCCTTTTGCTTGGCTTCCTCCAAAAATTGGCGCAGGCTTCCCCGGTCGGGGCAGTTTTGGTTGTTGATTTGAAGGAACAATAGATAAACAAAAGAGACATGAATAGAACAGAGGCATAAATTCCCAGATATTGGCATCAAAAGGTCTTGCAGGGACAGCGGGCGGACGTTAACCCTTTCGTGAGAACAAGCGGAGTTTCCTAAGCTGTGGATTGTGCGCCACGGACGTCCGGTCATGCGCCGGGCGAAGGGAAGATTTTGCCTGTGAGGCGTTGGGGGTTTAGGCGCAGCAATGAGCGGGCGGGAATTCATTCTGGGATTGGGACTGTCGGTCATTGACCCGTCCAAGGGGCGCGCCGCCCTCCCGGTTTCCCTGCGCAACGCGATCATCGCGAACAATAGCCATGACGGCCAGTCGGACCGGCCCAATGATCGGTCATTCTATCTGGGCCAGCATCCCAACGGCAAATGCCTGGTTGGCTATGACAAGGGCCAGATGGAAACGCTCCGCAACCGCATTAGAAACGCGGAAGAGCGTCGGGGCGAAGAGTCGCCCGAACAGATCGGCTTTGATCATGATCTGCGCCGCAGCCAGTTTGGACGCTTTGAACAGGTGGCGCTCGACCCTTCGGGGCGCTTCACGCTGTCCAGACAATTGCGCCGCTGGGGCCGTCTCGAAGGCCTTGCCTTCGTGCAGGGGCTAGGCGATCTGATCGAGATCTGGAACCCGCATCACCTGCTGGCAGATCCCGATGTGCCGGAGAATCAGAAGCAGGATTGCCGCGACGAGATGGAAGAGAAGGGGCTGCTGTGATGCTGACGCCCGCTCCCCATATCCCCGTCCTGCTTGAAGAAGTTGCCGTTGCCATGGCTGTTCAGCCGGGTGAGGTGCATGTGGACGGCACGTTCGGCGCCGGCGGCTATGCAAGCGCGCTTCTGTCCGCCGGGGCTCAGGTTCATGCCTTTGACCGCGATCCCGATGCGATTGCAGGCGGTGCCCCGCTGGTGGCGGCCTCGGCCGGCGCGCTGACGCTGCATCATCGCTGCTATTCGGAAATGGACCGCGCGGGCCTGTCGGCTGTGGATGGCGTCGTGCTGGATATTGGTGTCTCCTCCATGCAGTTCGATCAGGGGGAGCGCGGTTTTTCCTATGCCGTGGATGCGCTGCCAGACATGCGCATGGCTCAGGATGGGGAGAGTGCGGCAGACTTTCTCAACACCGCTGACGAGGATGACATTGCCAATGTCATCTATCGCTATGGCGAGGAGCCGAAATCCCGCCGCGTGGCGCGTGCCATCGTCGAAGCGCGGCCCGTTGAAAGCACCACGGAACTGGCGCGGATCATCCGCCGTGCCACCGGCTGGCGTGAAGGCATGAAGAAAGACCCGGCCCCGCGCGTCTTTCAGGCGTTCCGGATTCATGTGAACCGCGAGCTGGAAGAGCTTGAAGACGGGCTGGACGCGGCCGAACGCATCCTGAAGCCCGGCGGGCGGCTATGCGTTGTGACATTTCACTCGCTTGAAGACCGGATCGTAAAACGCTTCATGCGCGAACGCAGCGGCTCCAACCCCGGCGGATCGCGCCATATGCCCGAAGCGGTTGCCGCGGCAGACCCCAGCTTTTCCAACATTGCCAAGGCGGTGCGACCGGGCGCTGCCGAGCTTGGCCGCAATCCCCGCGCGCGTTCTGCCACGTTGCGCGTTGCCATTCGCACCGAAGCCCCGGCCTGGTCCGCGCCCAAAGCAGGAGAGACACGATGATCACGCAGCGTTTCCGTCCCATCGGCTGGGTTGTCGGCATCGCGGTGGCGATCATGCTGCTTTACGTCATTCAGCTGCAAGTCGCGAATGAACGCGGCAAGCTGAACGAGGTGGACACGCAGATCGCGATGCTGCGCAAGGACATCCGCCGTCTCAACACCGAATTCAACACTCGCGCCTCGATGCGTCAGCTGGAGCGGTGGAACAGCGCAGATGATCAGCTCGCGCTTGCAGCACCGCAGGCGCGCCAGTTTGTGTCTGGCGAAGATCGCATTTCGGAAATCGGGGCCGAACGCTTTGAAGGTCATGGTGTGGCCCCGCCGCCAGCCATGATGCAGGCCTCTGTCGCGCGCCTGCCTGAAGCTGAGACCGTGCCCGAGGCTGTGGTGCAGACGGCGGGCCTTGGTGCTGCGTCCAAGTCTGCAACCATCGCGACCAAGCCTGCCACGTCATCGGTTCTTGAAGACAAAAGCAAGCCGGAGCCCCGGCTGACTGCGCATGACCGTCAGGCGCAGCGCGAATTGTCCGGGCGTCCGCAGGTGCGGCTCTCTGCGCTCAAGCCGGAAAAGCTGGCAAGCGTCACCAAGAAGAGCCTGCTCGACAGCTCCAGCATGAAGCTGCTTGAAAAGGGCGCCAAAGCTGAAACCGCCCCAGCCAAAAGGAAGACACAATGACTTCGGCGGTCGTCCGGCCCCATTCGCTGCCCAAAGCTGATCAGCGGCGTGACGACATCGTGACCGCGCATCAGCGCCTCATGTCCATCCTGCTGATGGCGGCTCTGGGCGTGCTGGCAGTCTGTGTGCAGCTGACAGCCCAGACTTTGGCTGTTTGGGCCGCAGGCGCGCCGGTTGCCGTGTCCGGGCTGAGCGGGCGCGCTGATATTGTGGATCGCAACGGACAAGTGCTGGCGCGCACCATCGAGGCCCGTACCGTGGGCGTACATCCCAACAAGCTGTTGAGTACGCCCCAGGAACTGGCGCCGAAACTGGCCGCGCTGATGCCGGAGCGGACCGAGGCGCAATATCTGGCAATCCTCAAATCAGGAAAGCCGTTCGTCTATCTGCGCCGCCGCGCACTGCCGGAGCTGGTGGCGCAGGTGAACGCGCTGGGCGAACCGGCCATGTCTTACGATCCGGAGCCGGAACGACTTTACCCGCAAATCACGCTGGCGGCGCATGTGCTGGGCTATACCGATCTGGATGGCCGGGGCATCATGGGCATGGAGCGCGTGCTCGACCGGCAGTTGCGTGATCCTGTGCTGAAAGGCGCGGCGGTCGCCTTGTCGCTGGACATGCGCGTACAGGCGGCGATGGAAAGCGAATTGTCGGCCGCCATGTCAGACCTGCAAGCGGTTGGCGCGACTGGGCTGGTGCTGGATGTGCGCACCGGCGAAGTGATTTCCATGGTGTCGCTGCCGGTGTTCAATCCCAACAATGTGGGTCAGGCCAATCCGGAGTCACTGCGCAACAATGTGACGCAGAGCGTTTACGAACTCGGCTCGATTTTCAAGCCGTTGACGATGGCGAACGCGATCAATTCGGGCGTCGTGACCAATCTGGGCCGCCGCTATGACGCAACTGAGCCGGTCAAGGTCGGCCCCTTCACGATCAAGGATGATCACCCCCAGAACCGCTGGCTGAACGTGCCGGAAGCGCTGGTTCATTCGTCCAACATCGTCACCGCCAAGATAGCGGATGAACTGGGCCGGGAACGCTCCGAGGCCTTTTTCACGCAGCTGGGTTTCCGTGAGCCTGCCCATGTGGAGCTGAAGGAACGCGGGCGCACCTTGTGGCCCGAAAGCTGGGGCCGCGCCACTACCATGACGGCCGCTTATGGCCATGGCATTGCCGTGAGCCCGCTGCATCTGGCCAGCGCTTATGCGGCCATCGTGAATGGCGGCATCTGGCGTCCCGCCACGCTTATGAAGGTGGAAAAGGGAAAAGCGGCCCAGGGCCGCCGTGTCATTTCCGCAGCCACCAGTGCAACCATGAGCAAGATGTTGCGCCTGATCGTGACGGATGGCACCGGCAGAATCGCCAACGTGCCTGGATATCGCGTGGGCGGGAAGACGGGAACGGCGGAAAAGTCTGAAGGCGGTGGCTATAATAAACACGCCAACGTCTCGACCTTTGTCGGTGTCTTCCCGATGGATGCGCCGCGCTATGTTGTTGTTGCCATGCTCGATTCCCCGAAAGGCAGCGCCACTTCATTCGGTCAGACGACGGCGGCCTATACCGCGGCACCGGTGGTGGCAAAAGTGATTGCGCGAACCGGCCCGATGCTGGGCATTTATCCGGATCAATCCATTGAAGCGCCAATTGGCGATGTTGCTCCGCTGCTCTGGAAGCCGAAGGGAGAGCGTGGATGAAGCTGGGCGCGCTGACCGGACATGGTGAAACGGATGAGGTGACGGGTTTCGTCATCGACAATCGCAAGGTGGCACAGGGCTCCGTATTCGGGGCCTTTTCCGGTGCACGCTTCAACGGTGAAGATTTCATTCAAGACGCGATCCGCGCCGGCGCTGTGGCTGTAGTTGCGCGGCCAGAAGCGGTGGTAAACGGCGCTGTCCACATTGCCGATGCCAATCCGCGCAAGGCATTTGCCGACCTTGCCACGCGATTTTACGGGCCGTTTCCGGAAACTCTGGTTGCGGTAACGGGCACCAATGGCAAGACCAGCAGCGTCGAACTGGTCCGTCAGCTCTGGCACATGTCCGGCTTTCAGGCAGCGTCCATCGGTACATTGGGCATCACCACCGCGCACGATCAGGTCACGACCGGGCTGACCACGCCGGATGTCGGCACCTTCCTCTCCAACCTTGCCGGGCTGGAGCGCGAAGGCGTGAGCCATGTCGCGTTCGAGGCGTCGAGCCATGGCCTTGACCAGTATCGCACCGAAGGGCCGCGCGTCTGTGCCGCGGCTTTCACCAATTTGTCGCGCGACCATCTGGATTATCACGGCACGATGGATGCCTATCTGGCGGCCAAATTGCGGCTCTTCACCGAAGTTCTGGCACCCGATGGCGTGGCGGTAATCTGGGCCGATGATGCGGCATCACACCGGGTGGCGGATGCAGCTCAGGCGCGCGGCATCCGTCTGTTCAGCGTCGGCGCGCAGGGGCTGGATCTCAAGCTCGTATCGCGCACGCCCACGCAATTGGGGCAGGCGCTGGAGATTGAAGCAGAGGGTGCCGTCCACAAGATCCAGTTGCCACTGATCGGGGCCTATCAGGCCGCCAATGCACTGACGGCAGCCGGGCTGGTGCTGGCAACAGGCGGTGCATTGAAGACAACGCTGGGCAATCTCGCCCGGGTGCAGGGCGTGCGCGGTCGGCTGGAGCGGGCGGTGATCGCAAAGAGCGGTGCGCCGGTCTATGTCGATTATGCGCACACGCCCGATGCGCTGGAGGCCGCGATTGCCGCCCTGCGTCCGCACTGCAAGGGGCGGATCATTCTGGTGTTCGGCGCGGGCGGAGACCGGGACACGGGCAAGCGGGCCGAAATGGGCGCGGTGGCTGTGCGCGATGCCGATCTGGCGATCGTGACCGACGATAATCCCCGCAGCGAAGCCCCTGCCGCGATCCGCGCCATGGTGATGGACGGGGCCAAAGGCGCAACCGAAATCGGAGACCGTCGCGCGGCCATCGCAGAGGCGATCCGCCTGTCATCCGCTGATGATGTGGTGCTGGTGGCGGGCAAGGGCCATGAACAGGGTCAGATCGTCGGCGACAGGGTTTTGCCGTTTGACGATGTATCCGTGGCGCGGGACTGCGCAGCATGAGCGCGCTGTGGACATCGGACGAGATCGCGGCAGCGGTCGGCGGCGTGGCATCTGGCGCGTTCTCGGCGACCTCGGTCACCTTTGACTCGCGCGAGGTGGAGGCGGGCAGCCTGTTCATCGCGCTGAAGGGTGAAATGACGGACGGCCATCGCTTCGTGGCCAAGGCACTGGACTCGGGGGCGGCTGGGGTGATCGTGTCCGATCCCGTCGATGGCCCGCATGTGCGCGTGTCGGACACCATGGCTGCGCTCAACGCGCTGGGCGTTGCCTCACGGGTGCGGAGTTCTGCAAAGCGGATCGGCGTGACGGGCTCGGTCGGGAAGACCGGCACAAAAGAGGCGTTGGCTGACGCACTGGCACGGGCGAACAAGGGGGCGGTGCATCGCTCGATCAAGAGCTACAATAACCATACCGGCGTTCCGTTGAGCCTGTCCCGTATGCCACGAGAGGCAGTATTCGGCGTTTTCGAAATGGGTATGAACCATTTTGGCGAATTGGCTGAGCTGACGCAGCTGGTGCGTCCGCATGTCGCGCTGGTGACGACGATTGCGCCAGCCCATATCGAATATTTCGGCACCGAAGAGCGGATTGCCGATGCCAAGGGCGAAATTTTCGGCGGGCTGGAACCTGGCGGCGTGGCGATCATTCCGTATGACAGCGCGCATCGCGAGCGCCTGATTGCTGCCGCGTTGCCTCATGCCGCGCGGATTGTGACATTTGGTCGCGCGCCAGAGGCGGATGTGACCGCGCTTGAAGTCATCGCCAAGACAGACGGCACGCATATCCTGGCGCGGCTGCCGGGGGCGGAACTCTCCTTCACCTTGTCTCAACCGGGCGACCATTGGGTGTCCAACGCGCTGGGGGTGATTGCCGCCGTGCAGGCTGTGGGTGGCGATCTGGCGGCGGCAGGCCTTGCTTTGGCGGACATGGCCGGGCTCGCCGGGCGTGGTGCGCGGCACAGCATCACGCTGGTCGATGGCGGAAGCGCAACCCTGCTGGACGAGAGCTATAACGCGAATTCGGCCTCTATGCGCGCAACCCTCTCGGTGCTGGCCTCTCTGCCTGCGCAGCGGCGCATCGCGGTGCTGGGGGAAATGCGCGAACTGGGTGCCGCTTCAGAGCTGCTTCATGCGGAATTGGCAGGCCCGGTTGTGGGTGCTGGCGTGGAACTGGCGATCCTGGTGGGGGAGGGCATGGCCCCGCTCGCCCGGGCGCTTGCAGGCCAATGCGAAACCGTTCATGTGGCGACGGCGGATGCCGCCCACGAGACGCTCAAAGGCGCGATACGGGGCGGTGATGCACTTCTCATCAAAGGTTCGAACGCGGTCGGCCTCAGCCGTATCGTGAACGCGCTGACAAGCGGGTCGTAAGCAATGTTGTATTGGTTGGCTTCACTTTTCGGATTTGAGAACGGGTTCAACCTGTTCCGCTACCTCACGTTCCGCACGGGCGGGGCAATCATGACGGCGCTGATCATCGGGCTGATCATCGGCCCCAAACTGATCGGCTGGCTGCGCGTGCGGCAAGGCAAGGGGCAGCCGATCCGCGATGACGGGCCGCAGACGCATCTCGCCAAGGTGGGCACGCCCACCATGGGCGGTTTGATGATCCTCACCGCCGTCTTCGTCTCGATGCTGCTCTGGATGAACCTTGCCAATCCGTTTGTCTGGGCCTGTCTGCTGGTGATGGCGGGCTTTGGCGTAGTCGGCTTCATGGACGATTATGACAAGGTGAAGAAGCGCAGCCACAAGGGACTGTCCGGCAAGGTGCGGCTGCTGTTCGAGTTTCTGATTGCCGGGGCTGCCGTTGCCATCATCATCATTCAGGATGCGGGCGGCCTTGCGCAGGTCATGCAGAATGGCATGAGCGCGCCGCTCTATATCCCGTTTGTCAAAGGCTCTGTCGCGGATCTGGGCTGGTTCTACATCGTGTTCGGCGCATTTGTGATCGTGGCCTTTGGCAATTCGGTGAACCTGACCGACGGTCTGGATGGTCTGGCGACGATGCCCGTCATCATCGCCTGCCTGGCCTTCATGGTGATCGCCTATCTGGCGGGCAATGCGAAATTTGCCGACTATCTGGGCATTCCCCATATCCCCGGAGCGGGTGATCTGGCGATGCTGTGCGGCGCGATCATGGGTGCGGGCTTTGCCTTCCTCTGGTTCAACGCCCCGCCCGCCGCCGTGTTCATGGGTGATACCGGCAGTCTGGCGCTGGGCGGCGTGCTGGGCACGATTTCGGTGGTGGCGCACCATGAATTCGTGCTGGCCATCATCGGCGGGCTGTTTGTGGTGGAGGCGCTCTCGGTCATCATTCAGGTTTTCTGGTTCAAGCGCACCGGGCGCCGCATCTTTCGCATGGCCCCGATCCACCATCATTTCGAACAGCTTGGCTGGGCAGAGACAACCGTGGTGATCCGTTTCTGGATCATCTCCTTCGTGCTGGCGCTGGTCGGCCTTTCGACGTTGAAAATCAGATGATCGTATCGGACGCCTTTCGCGGCAAACGCTATGTGGTGCTCGGCCTCGCACGGTCTGGCCTAGCGACGGTGCGCGCGCTGGTGGCGAGCGGTGCGGATGTGACTGCATGGGACAGCAAGGAAGAAGCGCGGGATTCGGCTCTTGAAGAGCATCGTCGCTCCCGCGAAGGCGGGAGCCGGCTGGACAGGGTGGCACCTCCTTCGGAAAGCGGCCCCCGCCTGCGTGAGGGCGACGGATCATTGGCAATAGCCGATCCGCTCACCATCGACTTGACCGGCTTTGACGGCATCATCGTTTCCCCCGGCGTGCCGATCAACCGGCACCCGATTGCAGATGCTGCGCACGCCGCGCATGTGCCGCTGCTGGGCGATATCGAGCTGTTTGCGCAGGCGCGTGCTGGTCTGCCGCCGCACAAGGTGGTGGGGATCACCGGCACCAACGGCAAATCGACCACGACCGCGCTGATCCACCACACCCTCTGCTCGGCGGGCATTCCGGCCATGCTGGGCGGCAATATCGGTTTGCCGATCCTGGGTCAGGAGCCGCTCCCGCAAGGGGGTGTCTATGTGCTCGAACTGTCCAGCTATCAGATTGATCTGACGCACGGGCTGGATTGCGATGTGGTGATCCTCACCAATATCACGCCCGACCATCTGGATCGCTATATCGACTTTGCCGATTATGCCTCCGCCAAGGAGCGGCTGTTCACCATGCAGCATGTGGACAAGGTGGCGGTAATTGCGTGCGATGATGATCCCAGCCGGATGATCGCCAGCCGGATCAACCACCGCCTGCACCGCGTTCATGCCGCCGACGTCATGGATCAGACACGCTGGCCTTCACTGCAAGGACCGCATAATGCGCAAAATGTCGCCTGTGCCATTGCCACCTGCACGGCTCTGGGGCTGGATGACGCGCAGATCGAAGCGGGTCTGGCGAGCTATCCCGGCCTTGCCCACCGCATGGAACGCATTCGCGAACTGGAGGGCGTGCTGTGGGTGAATGACAGCAAGGCAACCAACGCCACGTCTTCCGCGCCCGCGCTGGCGGCCTATCCGGTGGTTCACTGGATCTTGGGCGGACAGGCCAAGACCGATGATCTGGACGCCTGCGCGCCGCATTTCGGCCATGTAAAGGCTGCCTATGTGATCGGTGAAGCGGCGGATCTGTTTGAGCGGCTGTTGAGCCCCCACATGGCCGTGACGAACGCTGTCACGCTGGATGCTGCGGTCGTCGCCGCGCGGGCTGCGGCCCGTGCGGGAGAGACGGTTCTGCTCTCCCCGGCCTGCGCCTCGTTCGATCAATTCCGCGATTTCGAAGCCCGGGGCGATGCCTTCCGGGCATTGGTGGAGAAGCTGGCATGAGCGTGATCGCCCGCACCAAACCCGTCAAAGCTCGGCTCGGACGATCAGACCGGACCTGGTATTCGCTGTGGTTCTGGGAGATTGACCGCGTCTTGCTGGTGCTGGGGCTGGTGCTGATCTCGATTGGGTTGATTGCGGTGGCGGCGGGTTCTCCGGCGGCGGCTTACCGTCTGTCTGGTGGATCGTTCCAGATGGAACCGCTCTATTTCTTCTGGCGGCAATTGGGCTGGGTCGCAGCGGGATTGCCGGTGCTGATCCTGTGTTCGATGATGCCGCCGCGCAACATGCGGCGCTTTGCACTTGGGGCGGCTGCCTTTTTCAGTGTGTTGCTGGTGGCTGTGCCGCTGATGGGAATTGAGAAGAATGGCGCGATGCGCTGGATCAATCTGGGTATCGGCCAGTTGCAGCCTTCGGAATTTCTGAAGCCCTTCTATTTCGTCACGCTGGCCTGGTTGCTGTCCTTGCCTCAGCAGGATCGGGATTTGCCGGTGTTCGTGCTGACCGGGCTGATGACCGCGCTGATTGGCGGATTGCTGATGCTCCAGCCCGATTTCGGCCAGACGGTGATTTTCGTGAGCGTCTGGCTGGCGATGGTGACCGTCGCCGGGCTGCCGCTGCGCCGGATCGGCACGCTGTTGGGGCTGGGCGTGATCGGCGTCCTGCTCGCCTATCTCTTCTATCCGGTGGCGACCACGCGCATCAACGGCTTCCTGTTTGCAGACGGGGATACCACGCAAGTGGATCGCGCGCGCGAAACCATCACTTCTGGCGGTCTGTTCGGGGCCGGGCCGGGGGCAGGGGAGCATAAGTTCCATCTGCCCGAAGCGCACACGGATTATATCTTCTCCGTGGTCGGGGAAGAGTTCGGCATCTTTGCCTGCATGGCGATTGCCGTGCTGTTCCTTGCCATCACCATACGCGTGTTCCGCAAAATGATCGACGAGGAAGACAGCTTCACCATCCTCGCCTGCACCGGGCTGGTGTGCCAGTTGATGCTGCAAGCGCTGATCAACATGGCGGTCAATGTCGGCATTGCCCCGTCCAAAGGGATGACGCTGCCCTTTATCAGCTATGGCGGCTCTTCGATGATTGCGTTGTGCGCGGCCTTTGGCATGTTGCTGACCTTTACGCGGCGCAATCCCTATCTTCTGCGCTCTCCCTATATCGTGAAGTGGAATGAACGATGAGCGTCACCCGGCATTATGTCCTCGCGGCAGGCGGAACAGGTGGGCATATGATGCCCGCACATGCGCTCGCGGCAGAGCTGCGTCGGCGAGGGCATCATGTTGCCCTCATCACCGACGAACGCGGTGCGAAAATCCCCGGCCTGTTCGACGAAGTGCCCGTGCACCAGATGCCCGCCGGGCGGCTGGGCGGCGGACCCATGGGCTGGCTGCGCGCGGCGCGCTCGATCTGGGAAGGGCGCGGCATGGCGCTGCGCCTGTATGAGACGTTCAAGCCCTCCGCCGTAATCGGTTTTGGCGGATACCCCGCGCTGCCAGCCTTGCTCGCGGCGAAGAAGGCAGGGATCGCAACCGTGATCCACGAGCAAAATGCCGTGCTGGGGCGAGTGAACCGCTTTGTTTCAGGGCAGGTCAATGCCATCGCGCTCGCCACGCCCGATACGCAGCGCCTCTCTGCCAAGGCGCAGGCCAAGGCGCATGTGGTGGGCAATCCGGTGCGTGATGAAGTGATGGTGCTGCGCGATCAGCCCTATCCGGTGATTGACGGGGAGAGCGTGTTCCGCGTGCTGGTGATCGGCGGCAGTCAGGGTGCGCAGATCCTGTCAGACATTGTGCCCGATGGTCTGGCGATGCTGCCGCCCAATCTACGCCGCCGCCTGCAGGTGACGCAGCAATGCCGCGCAGAGGATATTGACCGGGTGCGCGAACGCTATGCCGAACTTGGCATTCCGGCGGACCTTGCCACCTATATGACAGACCTGCCGGACCGGCTGGCCTGGGCGCACCTTGTCATCGCGCGTTCTGGGGCGTCCACGCTGGCGGAGCTGACGGCGGCGGGGCGGCCCTCGATCCTGATCCCGTTGCCGGGGGCCACCGATGATCATCAGACCGCCAACTGCACCGAAGTGGTGAAGGCCGGCGGCGCGCGGATGATCGCGCAATCGCAATTTACGCCCGCCGAACTCGCCAAGCAGATGCAGAAGCTGGGGCTGGAGCCCGAGGGCCTGATCGCCGCTGCCAAGCGCGCATGGACCTGCGGCCGCCCGCACGCGGCCAAGGATTTGGCCGATCTGGTCGAAAATCTGGCGAAGCCGCCCGTGATGGACGGCGTGGCCGCCGACGATGATTCATGGGCCGCGCAAGCGGCGCCCGCCGGAGGTGCCGCATGAAAGCCGTTCCCACCAGTATCGGAACGATCCACTTTGTCGGCATTGGCGGCATCGGTATGTCCGGCATTGCGGAAGTGATGCACAATCTGGGCTATTCGGTGCAAGGGTCCGACATTGCGGAAAGTTATGTCGTGGAAGGGCTGCGCAAGAAGGGCATCACCGTGCTGATCGGCAATGATGCGGCCAATCTGGGTGACGCGCAGGTGATCGTCACCTCCACCGCCGTCAAGCGCGGCAATCCAGAGGTGGAAGCCGCGCTCGAACGTCGCATCCCGCTCGTGCGCCGCGCCGAAATGCTGGCTGAGTTGATGCGCCTCAAGAGCACGGTCGCGGTGGCAGGCACGCATGGCAAGACGACAACGACCAGCATGATCGCGGCGATGCTCGATGCGGGCGGGATTGATCCCACCGTCATTAACGGCGGCATCATCAACAATTACGGCTCCAACGCGCGACTGGGCGACAGCGAGTGGATGGTGGTGGAGGCCGATGAGAGCGATGGCAGCTTTCTGCGGCTCGATGGCACGATTGCCGTCGTCACCAACATCGATCCCGAACATCTTGACCATTACGGCGATTTTGAGCGGGCCAAGGCGGCCTATATCGAATTCATCGAGAATGTGCCCTTTTATGGCCTCGCCATTCTCTGCCTCGATCATCCCGAAGTGCAGGCGATCATCCCGCGCATCCGTGATCGGCGGATCATGACCTATGGTTTTGCCGCCCAGGCCGATGTGCGCGCGGAAAATGTCGTCTCCTTCCCCGGCGGCAACCGCTTCGACGTGGTGGTGCGCTCGCGCGACGGCGAGCAGCGGACCATCGCAGGCGTCGAAATGCCGATGCCGGGCCGCCACAATGTTCAGAATGCGCTCGCGGCCATCGCGGTCGGCCTTGAAATGGGAATGAGCGACGCAGAAGTGCAATCGGGCTTTGCGAAATTCGGCGGCGTCAAACGGCGCTTCACCAAGGTGGGCGAAGTGGGTGGCGTAACGGTGATCGACGATTATGGCCACCATCCGGTCGAGATCAAAGCTGTGCTCTCTGCGGCCAGAGAGGGTGCGACGGGCCGCGTCATCGCGGTGTGCCAGCCGCACCGCTATTCGCGCCTCGGCAATCTGATGGAGGAGTTCGCCTCCTGCTTCAATGATGCAGACATGGTCTATATCACGCCCGTTTATGCAGCAGGTGAACAGCCAATCGAAGGCGTCAGTGCGGCCGATCTTGTGGGCAAGATCAAGCGGCGCGGGCATCACAGCGCGGCGGAAATTGCGGGCGCGGATGCGCTGGCGGAAGAAATGGCGCGCGTGGCGAAAGAGGGCGACATGATCGTCTGCCTTGGCGCGGGCGATATTACAAAGTGGGCCGCCGGGCTTGCTGACGCGATCAAGGGGATGCGGGGGTGAGCAAATCCACCGCCATTCACCCCTCCCCTTCAGGGGAGGGGCCGGGGGTGGGGGGTGTCAACCTGCACGCCAGCCGGACAGCCCCCACCCCAACCCCTCCCCTAAAGGGGAGGGGCTCTCTGCGCGGCAAACTCAGCCCCAACGCGCCCTTGGCTCCGCTCGTCTGGTTCAAATCGGGCGGCGCGGCGGACTGGCTGTTTGAGCCCAAGGACCTTGCCGATCTTCAAGACTTCATCCGCGCGCTTGATTCCGCTATGCCGGTGATGGCGCTGGGGCTGGGTTCCAACCTGATCGTGCGGGATGGCGGAGTGCCCGGCGTTGTTGTTCGGTTGGGCAAGGCCTTTGCGCAGGTGTCGGCTTCCGGAGACTGCGTCTTGAATTGTGGGGGCGGCGCTTCAGGCATTCTCGTCTCCTCCACGGCGCGCGACATGGGCATATCAGGGCTGGAATTCCTGCGCTCGATCCCCGGCACAGTCGGTGGATTCGTACGAATGAATGGCGGAGCCTATGGCGGGGAAGTGAAGGACATTCTCGTCGATTGCGATGTGGTGTTGCGGAACGGCGAACTGGTAACGCTGCCCGTAGCGGACCTCCACTACAGCTATCGCCATTCCGAACTGCCCGAAGGGGCGATTGTGGTCGCCGCGCGTTTCAGGGGGAAACCGGGCGAGCCCGCCGCGATTCAAGCCGAGATGGACCGTATTTCCGCGAGCCGCGAAGCCAGCCAGCCGCTGCGTTCCAAAACGGGCGGTTCCACCTTCAAGAACCCCGATGGCCACAAGGCGTGGCAGCTGGTGGATGAAGCGGGATGCCGTGGCTTGCAGATCGGCGGGGCGCAGGTTTCAGAAAAGCACACCAATTTCCTGATCAACACCGGCGACGCGACGAGCGCTGACATCGAAGCGCTGGGCGATGAAGTCCGCGCGCGGGTGAAAGCCAAGAGCGGCGTTGATCTGCACTGGGAAATTCAACGCGTAGGGAGAGTGAAGTGACCAACCCCATCCACGTTGCAGTTCTGATGGGCGGCTGGTCCAATGAGCGTCCGGTGTCGCTGATGAGTGGCAATGGCGTTGCCGACGCGCTGGAGCGCAAGGGCTATCGCGTCACGCGGATCGATATGGACCGGGACGTCGCTGCGCGGCTGGCGGAGACCAAACCCGATGTGGTGTTCAATGCGCTGCACGGCGTGCCGGGCGAAGATGGCTCGATTCAGGGGCTGATGGACCTGATGGGGCTGAAATACACGCATTCGGGCATGGTCACCTCGGTGATCGCGATTGACAAGGAACTCACCAAACAGCGGCTGGTGCCCCATGGCGTGCCGATGCCCAAGGGGACGATGGTCTCTTCCGCGTCCTTGTTCGAAGCCGATCCGCTGCCGCGCCCTTATGTGTTGAAACCCGTCAACGAAGGCTCGTCTGTCGGCGTCGCTATCGTCAAGGATGACAGTAATTACGGCAATCCCATCGCGCGCGATGCCAAGGGGCCGTGGCAGGAGTTTGACAATTTGCTCGCCGAACCCTTCATCAAGGGCCGCGAGCTGACCACCGCCGTGCTGGG
This sequence comes from Sphingomonadales bacterium, assembly GCA_016714795.1. Taxonomy (GTDB): domain Bacteria; phylum Pseudomonadota; class Alphaproteobacteria; order Sphingomonadales; family Sphingomonadaceae; genus Aquisediminimonas. Next base: position 226,439 of record JADKCA010000001.1, read on the forward strand.
CGGCAAAGCGCTGTGCGTGACCGAACTCAAGCCAAAAAGCGGCTTTTACGATTTTGACGCGAAATATACCGATGGCATGACCGAGCATGTCTGCCCTGCCGAAATTCCTGCAGACATTGAAGCGCGGATGCTGGAACTGGCGCTGCAATGCCACACGCTGCTGGGCTGCAAGGGCGCGTCGCGCACCGATTTCCGCTGGGATGACGAACTGGGGCTGGACGGCATTTTCGTGCTGGAAACCAACACCCAGCCGGGCATGACCCCGCTCAGCCTTGTGCCCGAACAGGCGAAGCATCTGGGCATTCCCTATGAAGAACTGGTCGACATGATCGTGAAGGAGGCGCTGGCATGAGCGGGAAGAGCACTATCAAGCGGGGCAAGCCCACCGCACGCATCGCGCGCCGCCCGGCCCAGACGAAGACGCGACGCGCCTCGTTCATGGATCGGCTGCCCGTTCAGTCCGAAACGGTGGAGCGCGTTGTCAGCCGGGGGATGTTCGTCACCGTGGCGGTGGCGGCGCTTGGCATTGCCTGGATGGCGGGTGTGCCTGGCTATCTGGGTACCGAAGCGGCCAAGGCGGCAGGGCGTGCCGGGTTTCAGGTCAAGCGGGTGGAAGTGAACGGCGTGGACCGGATGGACCGGCTGACCGTTTATGGCATTGCGCTCGATCAGCATTCTATGGCGATGCCGCTGGTCGATCTGGATCGCGTGCGTGGCCGCCTGATTGAGCATGGCTGGATCGAGGATGCGCGCGTTTCCCGTCGCTTGCCCGATACGCTGGTGGTCGATATTGTCGAACGCAAGCCTTCCGCGATCTGGCAGAACAACCAGAAGCTTTCGCTGATTGACGAACATGGCGTGGTGCTGGAACGGGTTGATCCCAATGCCATGCCCGATCTGCCCATCCTTGTCGGGCCGGACGCCAAGCAGGCTGCGGGTGAATTTGGCCGTCTGGTGGATCGTGCGCCTTCGCTCAAGAACCGCATCGTTTCCGCCTCGCGCATTGGCGGGCGGCGCTGGGATGTGCGCTTTGACAGCGGCGAAACGCTGGCCCTGCCTGAAGGCGAGGATGCAGCTGGCGAGGCGTTCATCCGCTTCGCCCGGATCGATGGCGTGGAAGGCCTGCTGGGCCGCAACTTTGCGCGGTTTGATATGCGCAACCCGGATCGCATGGTGATCCGCAAGGTGCGCAGCGAGACCATGCCCGCCAAATCCGGCGCGGCGGACGACGACAAGACTTCAAGCACGACCACCGACAGCGGGGAGACAGTCTGATGGCACAGGCAAATGGCGGCAGGATCATCACGGCGCTGGATGTTGGAACATGGAAGGTCTCAGCGCTGATCGCCGAATTGCAGGACAATGGCGAAATGCAGGTGCTGGGCACCGGTCAGCGCGAAAGCCGGGGCGTCAAGCGCGGCTATGTTGCGGATATGGATGCGACCGAAAAGGCCATCCGTGAAACCGTGGAGCAGGCTGAACGGATTGCAGGCACCAACATCGAAGATGTCTGGGTGAATTTTTCGGCAGGCGGGCTGGCCAGCGACATTGCGCCGGTAGAGGTCGAACTCGCCGGGCACCGCATCGAACAGAGCGATATTGACGAATTGCTGTCTGCCGGGCGCGGTCTGCTGCATCCGGATGGCCGGATGATCCTCCATGCCCAGCCGACGCTCTACACGCTGGACGGGCTGAACGGGGTCAAAAACCCGCTCGGGCTCCATGCCGACACGCTGTCGGTGGATATTCACGTCGTGTTGGCGGATGGTTCTCCGGTGCGCAATCTGGATCTGTGCGTGCGGCGTGCGCATCTGGAAGTGAAGTCGATTGTTGCGGCTCCGGTGGCCACCGGCCTGTCCTGCCTGTCCGATGAAGAGCGCGAACTCGGCGTTGCTCTGGTCGAGATGGGGGCGGGCGTCACCAATGTCTCGCTGTTCATCGGCGGAATGCTGGTGGGGCTCACTTCGCTGCCATTCGGCGCATCCGACATTACCGATGACATTGCGTCTGCCTTTGCCACCAAGCGCGAACATGCCGAACGCATCAAATGCTTCTTTGGTTCGGCCACAGCTTCTCCGCGCGACAATCACGACATGATAGACATGCCGCCGATGAGCGAGGATGATGGCGGCGCGGACGTGAACCGCATCACCCGCGCACAGCTGATTGCCGTCATCCGCCAGCGGCTCGATCATATGATGGGTGAAATTGCGCGGACGCTGAAGGATATGGGCTTTACTGGCCCGGTCGGGCGTCAGGCGGTGCTGACCGGCGGCGGTGCAGAGCTGAAGGGCCTTGCCGATTTCGCGCAGGGCGCACTGGGCCGTGCGGTGCGGATCGGGCGTCCGCGCCGGATGGCGGGCCTGCCGGATGCACATAGCGGCCCCGGCTTTTCGACGCTGGCTGGCCTTGTTCATTATGCGGCCTCTGACCCGGTGGACCTGCGCACCATTGCCCCCAGCCACCAGATCGTGACATCGGCTGCGCGGGGTGGTGTGCTGCAACGCTTCCTGAAGGCGTTCAGAACAGGATATTGAGGTTTGCTTTCCGTGCGATCACTAATTATTGGGGTAAACGATTCATAAATCACGACGAACCGTTGTTCCTGCGCGTGAACCCGGTCCAGATGTGGTGCATGAAGTGTTTGGGGAATTTCTGGCCCGCCTGTACCATTTGGGGAGATAGCGAGATGAGCATCGAGTTTGTAGCGCCCGAGATTGACGAACTCCGTCCGCGGATCAGCGTCATCGGCGTCGGCGGGGCAGGGGGCAACGCCATCGCCAACATGATCGCCAACAATGTGCAGGGTGTCGATTTCATCGTCGCGAATACCGATGCGCAGGCGCTCAACACCGCCACAGCAGATCGCCGCATCCAGCTGGGTCTCAAGATCACGCAGGGCCTCGGCGCAGGGTCTCGCCCCGAAATCGGTCGTGCAGCAGCCGAAGAAGCCCATGATCTCGTCGAAAAGGCACTGGATGGCGCACATATGTGCTTCATCGCAGCCGGTATGGGCGGCGGCACTGGCACAGGGGCCGCTCCGGTCATCGCCAAGGCCGCGCGCGACAAGGGCATCCTGACTGTCGGCGTTGTCACCAAGCCGTTCAGCTTTGAAGGTTCGCGCCGCATGAAGTCCGCAGAAGCGGGCATTGCCGAACTGCAAAAGCATGTCGATACGCTGATCGTTATCCCCAACCAGAATCTGTTCCTGATTGCCAACCCCTCCACCACCTTCAAGGAAGCCTTCCAGATGGCGGACGAGGTGCTGCAGCAGGGCGTGCGCGGTATCACTGATCTGATGATCATGCCGGGCCTGATCAATCTCGACTTTGCAGACGTCCGCTCGGTCATGGGTGAAATGGGCAAGGCCATGATGGGCACGGGCGAGGCCGAAGGCGAAAACCGCGCCATCGAAGCCGCTGAAAAGGCGATTGCCAACCCGCTGCTCGACGGTGTGTCGATGCGCGGAGCCAAGGGCGTGATCGTGTCCATCATCGGCGGCGAAGACATGCGCCTGATGGAAGTTGATGAAGCGGCCAGCCACATCAAGGAACTGGTCGATCCGGATGCAAACATCATCTGGGGTTCGGCGTTCAATCCCGATCTGGAAGGCAAGATCCGTGTGTCCGTGGTCGCCACCGGCATCGACGCCGAGGCTGCTGTTGCGCCAGAGCCCGCGCGCGTCTTCTCCTTCCCGGCGGCCAAGAAGCCGGTGGAAATCGAAGCGGAAGCGCCTGCACCCGTCGCTGAGGTCGCTGTCGCACCGGAACCGGTTGTCGAAGTGGCCCAGCCCGCGCCTGTCGCTGCGCCGAAGCCTGCCATTTTCGAAGCGATCCCGGCCAAGTATGTGGAGTCGGCTGACGTCGCGGAACCGGCTCCTGCTCCCGCACCGGTGCGTGTCTTCTCCGATAATGCCGCACCCGGCTTTTCGAGCATTCCGGTTTCGCTGACGCCGCCGGAACCCGTTGCAGTTGCTCCGACGGTCGGTGAGGAATTGCTCCTCACGCCAGCGGCTGCCATTGAAGGCCCGATCGAAACCATTCCGGCGCTGCACAAAGCCAGCGAAGCCCCCAAGGCACCGGAGGGCGATGGCCTGTTCCGCGCTCGCGTTTTCTCTGACGATGCGCCCGCGCCGACGACGGTTGAGCCTGCTGCTGTCGAAGAAAAGCCTGCACCGCGCATCGCTCCGGCTGCGGCTGGCACGCTGTTCGAACGCATGTCGAACGTGGCCCGCACCATGGCGCGCGGCACGGATGCAACCGAAGCCAAAGACCCGCTCGACATTCCGCGTTTTCTGAACCGTCAGAACAACCAGTAACTGCGGATCGGGCTTTCAGTCCGGACCAACATGCGGCTCCATCCCTTCGGATGGGGCCGTTTGGTCTTTTGGCGGGCTCGCTCCGGCGAAACAGGCGGTCTGCGGACTTGCATTTTCGCAATTTTGCACCACTTGGACAAGATGATGTCGGTCGCACGCGCACATAGTCTCAAATTGCCTTTTCTGGCCATGATCCTTGCCGTTCCGTCCGCAGCGCTGGCGCAGCGGGCGGGCGAAGTGATGGTGCCGGGCGGGGTTATGCCCTCTGGCACATTGCCCGCGGTGCTCGGCCCTTCGGATACTTTGGCGCAAAATCTGCGCATTCTTGCGTCCAACCCGCGCGATGTGACCGCGCTGACGCAGGCGGGCATCAGCGCGCTTGCGGTGGGCGATCCCAATGCTGCGTTGGGTTTTCTGGCGCGCGCGGAACAGCTTTCTCCGACCAACGGGCGCGTCAAGGCGGCGCTCGGCTCTGTCATGGTCATGATGGAGCGGCCCAATGATGCCTTGCCCTTTTTCCGTCAGGCCATGGCGCTCGGCATTCCGGAAGCCGTCTTTGCGGGGGACAGGGGATTGGCCTTTGACCTGCTGGGAGACCCGCGTGCGGCACAGCGTGACTATGCCATGGCGCTGCGGCAGGGGCGGGATGCGGAAACGGTGCGGAGAATGGCGCTCTCGCTGGGTATAACCGGCAACAAGGATCAGGCCCTGACAATGCTGGACCCGCTGATCCGCCAGCAAGATCAGGCCGCTTGGCGCGCGCGGGCCTTTGTGCTGGCGATGACAGGGGACCAAAGGGGCGCGGACCGGATCATCCAGCAAGTGGCCCCGCCCGAAATGGTGGGCACCATGTCCAGCTTCCTGCGGCGTCTGCCGTCCTTGCCGATTGCAGCGCGCGCCAGTGCGGTCAATTTCGGGACGATGCCAACCAGCGGGCCAGCGTATGCGGCGCAGGCCTCCACAAGCTCCATGCGGGCCATTCCCGTATCCATGACGGACACGCTGACGCATCAAGAGACTGTGGTGGCCAGTCCAGTGACGGCCTCGGACGAGAATAGCCGCAAATCCCGCCGAGCAAGCCGACGCAGGCCTGACCGCGATCTGGTCGCTGCGACAACTGCCCGCCCGGTGGTGGCAGAGCCGGCACCCGCATTTGATGATCGCACCGTCCGCGATGATCGGCGTGACCGTAAACCCCGGACGCGCGATGAAAAGGTTGCAGCGCTCAACGCGCTCTATGATCAGGCGCAGGCCAAGCCGACTTCTGCTGCACCGGCCACAGCTGCTGCGCCGCCCGTCGGGCGCGCTGCATCCGTCATGGACCCTGCCCGAACGGTCGCCATGGCCCCGTCCCGCCCTGTGGCAGAGCCACTGCCCACCCGCACCGAGGTGCCAGAGCCGGTCTTCGAAATCTCGAGCGCGCCTGTCGCCATTCCTGCTGCGCCGCGCCCGGTTGTTGTTGCCTCCCCTTCGCTGTCGGCCGCGTCGCCCGCCGCGACAGCGCTGACACGTCCGCCTGCCACAACGGCCACGCCTGTCCCGCCACCAGTGGTTGCCAGAGCGCTGCCATCGCCGCCTGTGCCTGTGGCGACGACCCCGTCCTCGCCGCCGGTTGCAACAGGAACGGCGGCCCCGGCGCTTGTCGCTGCGGCTGTTCCCCCTGCCGCGCCAGCGCCTAAGCTTGAGCCCGTTGCGCAAGAAATCCGGCCAACGGTCGTTGCACCACCGCCGCCACTGCCGCCTGTATCGGCAGCACCGCTCGCCGCGACCACACCCGTGGGTGACATGGTGGCGACCAGCAGTCCGGTGCCTGCGCCTGCCTTGGTGCGGCCCGCTCCTGCATTCATGGGTCCGCCTGTGCCGGAAGGTGTTTCGCAAGCCGTTCCCGCTGCGGTCGTGGCCTCCGCGCCGCCGGTGCCGGTTGCGCCTGTTGCGATTGCCGAACCCATTGCTGTGGCCCCGGTCGAAGCGATCACCCAGCCGGTTCCGGCTGCCCCGGATGCCGCACCAGCACCGGTTGAGGAAAAGGGTCTGGAGAGCTTGCTCGACGATCTGACGCCTGAAGCTGAGCGGCCTGCCGGTGCGGTGCTGGGAGATGCCGAATTTCGCCGGGCACGGGCTGCTGCCAAGAAAAGGGCTGATGCCGACGCCAAGGTGAAAGCTGCCGAAGAGGCGGAAGTGCTGGCCAAGAAGGAAGAGGAAGACGCCAAAAAGCGCGAACTCGCGAAGCACCCGGTGCGCTATTGGGTGCAGGTGGGCACAGGCAATTCCAAGGGCGGGGCAGCCCCCACCATCCGCAAGGTGCGTGAACAGGCCGGGGAGACACTTTCCCGCTATGGCTCTGCCACCGTGCCGTGGAAGGCCACGCAGCGCCTTCTGGTTGGCCCGTTCGGCAGTGAAGCCGAAGCGAAGAAGGCTGTGAATGCACTCGCGAAGAAGGGTGTCAACGCCACCACCTTCGCCAGCAGCGCAGGGCAGGAAGTCAGCAAGCTGGCCACCAAGTGAGTTTGCGCTTAAGGGCGGCGGGGTGAACCAGCCTCGCGCCTCTTTCGCTTGCCTGCCCGATGCCAGTCGCGGTCGTCTTCATGCTGAGCCGGACAAGGGCGCACGCGGCCCACGCACGGCCTTCCAGCGCGATCGGGATCGGATCATCCATTCCATCTCCTTCCGGCGCCTGAAGCACAAGACGCAGGTGTTCGTGGCCCCGGATGGCGACCATGTCCGCACCCGGCTGACGCACAGTCTGGAAGTGGCGCAGATCGGCCGCACCATCGCGCGCACATTGGGGCTGGATGAGGATCTGACCGAGGCGCTGTGTCTGGCGCACGACATTGGCCACCCGCCCTTTGGCCATGCCGGGGAACGCGCGCTGGAAGAGGCGATGGCGGGCGCAGGGGGCTATGATCATAATGGCCACAGCCTGCGCGTGCTGATGCGGCTGGAATGCCCCTATCCGTTGTGGGACGGGCTCAACCTCAGTTGGGAAACGCTCGAAGGTCTGGCCAAGCATAATGGCCCGATCTTCGCCCCCAACTGGGCGCTGGCAGAGGCAGACGCGGCCTTTCCGCTTGATCTGGCCAGCCATGCTTCTCTGGAGGCGCAGGTGGCTTCGATTGCGGACGACATTGCCTATGACAATCACGACATTGATGATGGCGTGCGCGCAGGTCTGCTCGATTTCGACGAAGTGCTGGCGCTGCCGCACATCAAAGCCGTGTGGGACCGGGTGTGCGCCACCTATCCGGGTGCGGAGCCGCGCCGCCTGCGCGCGGAACTGATCCGCCAGAATATCGGCGAAATGGTGAATGACGTAATCGGGGCCACCCGCGCGCGGATCGCAGAGACCGGCATCGAAACGGCGGCAGATGTGCGCGCCGCCGGGCGGCAGATTGGCGGCTTTTCAGCGGCGATGGCCGTCACGGAAAAGGCTCACAAGGCTTTCATGTACGAGCGGCTCTATCACCATCCCTCGCAGCTGGTGGCGGCTGATGCGTGTCGCACGGTGATCTCCACCTTGTTTGCCGCCTATCAGGCAAACCCCGCGCTGCTCCCTGCGGAATGGCAGGCCGCAATGCCGGAAAGCGCCGTGGCGCGAATCCGCCACATTGCGGATTTCGTGGCAGGCATGACAGACCGCTACGCCATTGCGCGCTTTCGTGAATTGGCCGGGCCGGTGGATTTGCCGGAGATTTTCTGAGGCCCCCGCAAAACCACCTGTAGTGCGGAGCAATATGCCTTACCGCCCCAGAATCTTCCGTTCCCGCGCCACCCAGGTTGCAAAGGACGGGCGGGCGAGGATCGAGTCCACCCACGCATAGGTGCGCGGCCAGGCGCTCTTGTCCACCGCGCAATTCGCATGGTCATAATTGATGAACATGGTGGCGACAGAGATGTCCGCCACGCTGATGCTGTTGCCGCACAGAAAGCCGCCGGCATCGGGCACCACGCTTTCCAGATAATCGAGCAGCGGCGGAAGATCCTTGGTTTCGCCTTCCACGGCGAGCGCTTCATTGCCCTCCTGCTTGAGGAAAATTGGCGCGACGATGCGATTGAAGAAGCATTTGAACACCACCATGCTCATCACGGTGTCGGCAAATTCCTCGAACCACACGGCGCGGGCGCGATCTTCAGGAGAGGCCGGGGTGAGCGACGGCGTCGGCTGCTTGACCTCCAGATAGGTGATGATTGCCGTCGAATCCGAAATGCGGAAATCGCCATCCTGAAAGCCGGGCATTTTCCCCAAGGGGCTCGCCGCCTTGAAGTCCGGATCGTCCGAACCAAGGCCGATATTGCGGACCTCCAGCTCGATGCCCTTTTCAGCGGCATAGACCAGAACCTTGCGGACAAACGGGGAAAAATGGCTGCCGAACAGGATCATGAAAGCTCTCCTCTTGTGTGAAGGCAGATGTTGCAGGTCTGGTTGCCGATTGCAACGCATCTTCAATCTGCTTGACCTGTCCGGCTTTGCTGCCAGCATGGTTGCGCCTTTGGGGGGAGTTGCGTCTTGCTGTTTCTGTTCGTGATTGTTGTGGCCGGGGTTGGAGCGGCAATGCTCCTCAACCTTCAGAGTGAAGTGCTCCGCCAGCGCCGCGTGATGGAGCATATGCAGGACCGGCTCGACAGAATGGAGCGCGCGCCACGCCAGCCTTTGTCAGAGCCTGTCGTCGCGGCTGCTGTGGTGGCTGCAGAAGCCGCTCCCGCAGTTGAAACACCAGAGCCGGAGCCGGTCACGGCGCCGCCCATTGCTGCACCCGAACTGCCCAAAAACCGCAGCGACGCCCTGAAGCCTGCTGTGGTCCTCAACGCCGGACCATGGGAGAGCAGGACTGAAACCGTGGCAGACGCCGCATCCACGCCCAAGCCGGTCAAACCGCCTGTTCCCGCTGCGCCGCCCGCACCCGCACTCAGCTTGGGCGAGCGGTTCGAAGCATTGGTGGGGGGCAAGCTGCCCATCTGGATCGGCGCGATTGCGCTGGCATTCGCCGCCTTCTTCCTTGTCCGCTATTCCATCGAAACGGGTCTGCTTGGTCCCGCCGTCCGCTCCACGATTGCGGGCCTTTTTGGTGTGGCGTTGCTGGGGGGCAGCGAATTTACACGAAACTGGACGCGCACGTCGGATGATCCGCGCATTCCGCAGGCGCTGGCCGGGGCGGGCATCGCCAGTCTTTATGGCACGCTCTACATGGCCGGGCAGCTTTACGGGTTGATCGGGCCGGTCACCGCCTTTGCGCTGATGGCTGCGGTCACGGTGGCCGCGCTCTATCTTTCGCTCCGCAATGGGCCGCCCACGGCGATATTGGGGCTGGTTGGCGGGTTTGCTGCGCCCTTCCTTGCCGATTCCGGCAGCGGGCAAATCGTGCCTGTGCTCATCTATCTGGGATTGCTGGTGGCCGGGCTGTTTGCACTCGCCATTCATCGCGGCTGGATGTGGCTGGCGCTGGCAGCAACGGGCGGCGGGCTGATCTGGTCCATGGCTTTGCTGTTCAGCAACCGGCTGGGTGGCGGGTTGGCGCTGGGGCTGTTCATCGCGGTGGTTGCAATTGTGGCGAGCCTCGCCATTCCCCGCACCGGCAAGGCGCACCGTGTGATCCAGCTGCTGCCCATGGCAGCGGGGCTGGTCCAGTTGATGATCCTCGCGCCTTTGGTGCAGTTCAGCCTGCAAGGCTGGATGCTCTATGGCCTGCTCTCTGCGGCCTGCCTGTTTCTGGGCTGGAAGCAGGTGCAGTTGCTACCCGCCTCTGCACTGGCGCTGGCGCTCGTGTGCGTGCTGCTGTTGCAGGCGGGCGATGCCCAAAGCCCACTCGCGCCCGGTGCGGCGCTGGTGATGGCACTGCTGTTCGGCCTGCCCGGCCATGCGCTCGCGCTGAAGGACGAAGGCAAGCCATGGTGGGCGGGGATTGCGCTCGGTGCGACCGCCGGGCCGCTGGCGGCTTTGTGGGCAACAGGCCGATTGGGCGAGGCACTGGCCCCCGGCTGGCTGGCCGCTGCGGCGATTGCGGCCTCACTCAGCTGGCGCGGCCGGAGTGAGGCAGGACTGGCCCGACGCGGCGGTGCAGCGCTGGCTGGCTTTGCCGTGTTCGTGGCCGCAGGCGATCTGCTTGATGATCTCTGGCTGCCGCTCACAGCGATGGTGGTGGCATGTGCGCTTGCTGCTTGGGGCCGCACTTGCGCTGATGGCCTGATCCGCCGCATGGCGATTGTCGCCGTCGCCATCGCCGCCATCGGCTGGACGATCCAGATCGGTCTGGATGAGCGCGGTCTGATCGGATCGGTGCTGGGCAGCGCGCCCATGCCCGACATGCTTCCGCTGCTCGCCCTCAGCGTGCTGCCGACCTTGGCCTTCGCGGGGCTGGCCTGGCTCAACCGGGGGCATAGGCTGGACGAAGCGTATCGCTGGCCTGCGCTGCTGGGCGTGGTGATGCTCGCCTTGCAGATTGTTCCGTCTGACTGGCACCCGGCTGCGGTTGCGGCCTTGGTGGGTGGCTTGATAGCTTCAAGACGGCCTGTGCCCTTGCCGCGCTTCGGCATGGAGGCGCTTGCGGGTATTCTCGCACTGACGCTCTTCTCTCCGCTGCTGCCTTGGATCACGATTCTGGGGCAATCGTTGAGCTTCGTGGAAACAGCGCATTATGGTCTGTTGCCCGCACCCGTGCGCACGGCGGTGACATTGGGCGTGCCCTTGCTCATCATCGGCGGCGCTCTGGCGAGCCTGCGCCGTGCGCTGGCCACGCTCGCTGAAATGGGGCTGGGGGTGTTGGCTGCCGCTCTGGCTTCGGCGCTACTCTATTGGGGCCTCAAGCAACCCCTGCATATCGGCGATGCAGACCGCTTCCTGAGCTTTGGCTTTGTCGAACGGGCGCTCATCACGCAGATGTTCATGGCCGCGGCATGGGGCTTGGCGCGGCGCGGCGGGGATGTGCGCTGGGCGGCCATTCCGCTTGCCATCGGGCTGGGGCGGTTCATCTGGTTCGATCTGTTTGGCCTCAATCCGGCTTTTGTCGCGCAGCAGGTGGGGGCGCTGCCGGTTCTAAATGTCGCTGTGCTGCACGCAGCGGCCGTCACGGCCTGGCTGTGGATTGGCGCGCGGCTGGCCGGGATGGATCGCTTTGCGCCATGGCTCAGACAGGCTGCGATTGCGGGGTCTCTCATCACCGTGCTCGCGCTGGTGCGCCAATGGTCTCAAGGCAGTGACATGAGCGGTCCCGTCCTCCCGCGCGGGGAGAATTACGGCTATTCTGCGGCGTTGCTGCTGCTCTCGATAGGGTGGCTGTGGCTGGGGATGAAGCAGCGTTGGGGCTGGCTGCGCATTGCCGGGCTGGCGCTGCTGACGGGGGTGACGCTCAAAGTGTTCCTGATCGACGCGGCGGCGCTGGAAGGCCTGCTGCGCGTCTTCTCCTTTCTGGGGCTGGGCGCGGCGCTCATCGGGATCGGCTGGGCCTATGGCCGGCTCAGCAAGGCTGCCGCTATTTCGGCCGGGGGTTTTGGAGAGCCGACAATACACCCCTGAGCGTGCGGACTTCATTGGCGTTCCAGCTCGGCTTGGTCAACACGGAGCGCAAGGTGCGCTTTGTGGTCGGCACGCGGTCTGGCGGGAAGAAATAGCCGGTCGGTTCCAGCATCGCATCAAGATGGGCGATCAGCCCGTCCAGCTCGCTTTGCGGGGCAGGGGGATCCAACTCGCGCTCGGTGGGTGAAGCAAGCGTTTGATGCTTGGACCATTCATAGGCCACAAGGATCACCGCCTGCGCCAGATTGAGCGATCCGAATTCCGGGTTGATCGGCACGGTGATGATCTTGCGGGCCACGGCCACGTCATCGGTCTCCAGCCCGGATCGTTCCGGTCCGAACAAAATGGCGGTGCGGCCCTGCGCGGTGATGATCTCGCGGGCGGCCTCCTCTGGCGTGACGACTGGCTTCACCAGATCACGGCGGCGGACCGTGGTGGCATAGACATGCGCGCAATCGGCAATTGCCTCTTCCAGCGTATCGAAAACTTGCGCGTTCTCCAGCACGATGTCCGCACCCGAAGCGGCAGGCCCCGCATCGGGATTGGGCCAGCCGTCACGCGGGGCGACAAGGCGCATCTCGGTCAACCCGAAATTGAGCATGGCGCGGGCCGCTTTGCCGATATTGGCCCCAAGCTGGGGGCGGACGAGAATGATGAGGGGGGATTCACTCTGCCCCTCACTTGATCCGAGTGAAATTTCACCTTCCTTCTGCCCTGAGTAGCGGCTGAGCGAATGCGAAGACGCATATCGAAGGGTGTTTTCTGGACTGTCGCAATCTTTCTTGGCCAAGCGTTGGATGGCTGCCCGGTCACCTCTGATGAGGGCTTCCTTCTTGGCGCGCGACCAACCTTTGATGCGCCGCTCCGCTTCCAGAGCTTCAACGCGCGTGGGGAATTTCTCTGACCAGAGCAATTTCACAGGCAGCTTACGACTGGTGAAGCCTTTGATCAGGCCGGTTTGATGCTCGCTTATTCTCTTTTCGAGGGACTCGGTGTGGCCGCAATAATACATTCCGTCAGCGCAGCGGAGAATGTAGCAGTAAAAGGCCATGGTGGCGGTCCTTCGATATGGGCCTTCGCGTCCGCTCAGTCCCACTCAGGACGAACGGAAGCCGGGAGCGGGGAGGGGAGGCTGGAGGGTTACCCCCGCCCTGCATCCACAACAGATCCCGCAAAATCCTCGAAATCCTTGGCTTCGCTGAAATCGCGATAGACGCTGGCGAAACGGATATAGGCGACGCTGTCGAGACCGCGCAGCGCGTCCATCACCAGTTCGCCGATCTGCTGGCTGGTGATTTCGGGCTCGCCCAGCGTTTCAAGGCGGCGTTGCAGGCCAGTGACGAGCCGATCAATGCGGGCGGGATCAATCGGGCGCTTGCGGCAGGCGATGGAAATGGAGCGCTCCAGCTTTTCGCGCTCGAACGCCTCTCGCCTGCCTTCGCTCTTCAACACGGTCATCTCGCGCAACTGGATGCGCTCGAACGTCGTGAAGCGCGCGCCGCATTCCTCGCACTGCCGCCGACGCCGGATCGACGCCCCGTCTTCGGTGGGGCGCGAATCCTTCACCTGCGTTTCAGGATGCGAACAAAATGGACAGCGCATGGCCTTACTCCCCCCGGCAGAGCCCCGTGGCTATCACAAAGTCGGATAGATGGGGAAGCGGGCGCAGAGTTCGGAAACCTCCGCTGCCACGCGCGCTTCGATCTGGCCATCTCCGGCCTCGCCATTCTTGCGCAGGCCTTCCACCACATCGGCGATCATGCGACCGATTTCATGGAATTCCGCCGGGCCAAAGCCGCGCGTTGTACCGGCCGGTGTGCCAAGGCGCAGGCCAGAGGTGAGGGCGGGCTTTTCCGTGTCGAACGGGATGTTGTTCTTGTTGCAGGTGATCGATGCGCGGTCGAGCGCATGTTCGGCGTGCTTGCCCTTGGCCTGCTTGGGCCGCAAATCAACCAGCATCAGATGATTGTCTGTACCGCCGGACACGACATCCAGACCCTGAGCCTTGATGCTTTCAGCCAGCGCCTTGGCATTTTCCACCACGCGCGCGGCATAGGCCTTGAATTCGGGCTGCATCGCCTGCTGGAAGCAGACCGCTTTGGCCGCGATGATGTGGACCAGCGGGCCGCCCTGAAGGCCGGGGAAGATCGCGCTGTTCATCTTCTTGGCGATGGCTTCATCGTTGGAGAGGATGATGCCCGAACGCGGACCGCGCAAGGATTTGTGCGTCGTCGTCGTCGTCACATGCGCGTGCGGCACGGGGGAGGCATGCGCGCCGCCCGCAACCAGCCCGGAAATGTGAGACATGTCTGCCAGCAGATAGGCCCCCACTTCATCGGCAATCTCGCGGAAACGCGCCCAATCCCATTCGCGCGAATAGGCGGTGCCGCCGCAGATGATCAGCTTGGGCCTGTTCTCGCGGGCAATCCGCGCGACGTCATCCATATCGATGATCTGGTCTTCGCGCCGCACGCCATAGGGCACGGGCTTGAACCATTTGCCGCTCATATTGACGGGGCTGCCGTGCGTCAGGTGGCCACCGGCGGCCAGATCCAGCCCCATGAAGCTGTCACCCGGCTGGAGCAGCGCCAGAAACACCGCCTGATTCATCTGGCTGCCGCTGTTGGGCTGCACATTGGCAAAGTTCGCGCCGAACAGTTTTTTCGCGCGCTCGATGGCGATGGTTTCGATCTCATCGACATATTCGCAGCCGCCATAATAGCGCTTGCCGGGATAGCCCTCGGCATATTTGTTGGTGAGGATCGAACCCGATGCCTGAAGCACGGCCAGGCTGGTGATGTTTTCAGAGGCAATCAGCTCGATCTTGTCGCGCTGGCGGCCCAGTTCCTTGCCAATCCAGCCTGCGATTTCAGGATCGGCGGCGGCAAGGCTGGCGGTGAAAAACCCGTCATTGGTGACGGCGGCGCTGCTCATGGTATATCCTCAGGCAGTGGGTGGGTTGGTGAGTTTTTCGACGCGGCGGACGTGGCGGTCCCCGCCGAAATCGGTAGTCAGAAAGGCGTCGAGACAGGCCTTGGCCATGTCCACGCCGGTCAGTCGAGCGCCCATTGCAATGGCATTCGCATCATTATGTTCGCGGCACAATTTGGCAGAGAGCGGTTCGGAGACGAGCGCGCACCGCAGCTTCGGGTGGCGGTTGACGGCAATCGAAATGCCGATGCCAGATCCGCACAGCGCGACCCCGCGCTCCGCCGCGCCGGATGCCACAGCTTCCGCGAGCTTATATCCATAGTCGGGATAATCGACGCTGGTTCCGTCATGCGGGCCAAGGTCTGTCACGTCATGACCGCCCTCGCGCAGCCAGTCAGCAAGTGCGGCCTTCAGGTCGAGCGCGGCATGGTCGGAGGCTATCGCGATGCGCATGGTGACGTCACGTTCTCTGTCAGGAGTGAATCGAATGCGCGCTCTTTAGGGGAAGGGTGCAGCATTTGCCACTAGGGATTGTGGTTTGCAGAGAAGGGGTTGCAATTCCGGCACAGTTCCGCCAAAGCGCCGCGTCCCTTCGCGGGGGCAGAAGAAGGCCGGAGGGGCGTTCGCATGGGGCGGCGTCAGCGATCGGCATAGAAAAGGCAAGAGATTATGGCTCTTTACGAGCACGTTTTCCTTGCGCGTCAGGATCTGGCTCAGGCTCAGGTAGACGCGCTGGCGGCAACCGCCACAAGCATCATCGAAGACAATGGTGGCAAGGTTCTCAAGACCGAGACCTGGGGCCTGCGTTCTTTGGCGTACAAGATCGCCAAGAACCGCAAGGCGCACTATGTGATGCTCGAATTTTCGGCTCCCGGCCCGGTTGTGGCAGAGCTGGAGCGTCAGACGCAGATCAACGAAGACGTGATCCGCTACATGACGATCAAGATCGAAACGCATGAATCCGGCCCGTCCGTGATGATGCGCAAGACCGAGCGCAAGCCGCGTCGCGACCGCGACGACGACAGCAGCAGCGAATCCTAAGGAGCACTGACCCATGGCACGTCCGTTTTTCCGCCGCCGCAAGTCCTGCCCGTTCTCCGGAAAGGAAGCTCCGCGCATCGACTATAAGGATGTCAAACTGCTTCAGGGGTTCGTCTCTGAACGCGGCAAGATCGTCCCCAGCCGCATCACCAGCGTCTCCGCCAAGAAGCAGCGCGAGCTGTCTCAGGCGATCAAGCGCGCCCGTCATCTGGGCCTGCTGCCCTACCTCGTGAAGTAAGGAGCGCGAAGACATGCAAGTTATCCTGCTCGAACGCGTCGAGAAGCTCGGCCAGATCGGTGACGTTGTCACCGTGAAAGACGGTTTCGCCCGCAACTTCCTGTTGCCGCGCAACAAGGCGCTCCGCGCCAACGAAGCCAACCGCAAGGTTTTTGAAGCCAACAAGGCCCGCATCGTCGCCGAAAACGACACCAAGCGCGATGAAGCCCAGAAGGCTTCGGGTGACATTGATGGCGCAGCGGTCACGCTGATCCGTCAGGCCTCCAACACCGGCCAGCTTTACGGCTCGGTTTCGGTGCGTGACATTGCTGACGCCCTGATTGCCGACGGCAAGAAGGTCGGAAAGCAGCAGATCGTTCTGGATCGCCCGATCAAGTCGATCGGCGTCTATGACGTGAAGGTTGTCCTGCACGCGGAAGTGGCCGTCACCGTCAAGGTGAACGTCGCCCGTTCGCCGGAAGAAGCCGATCTTCAGTCTCAGGGTGTCGATGTGATGGCCTCCATGTTCGAAAAGGACGTGGCCGGCTTCACTGAAGACTATGACCCCAATGCAGAACCCGGCCTTCAGGACGAAGCAGCGGAAGCTGCCGCGCCTGCGGCCAATGACGGCGACGACGCCTGATTGGTTTAACCCTAGTGTTTCAGTAGGGTTGTTGCATTGCTGCAATAGCGAAACGAAAATCGCGCCGGGGGCAACTCCGGCGCGATTGACGTTTGGGCAGGGGCGCGCCAGACAAACCGTCATAAAATCACAATAGACAGGGATTCTGAACTTGCTCACGCGTCACACGGTCCGCCTCGCTCTTCTGTCGACCACATTGCTGGTATCCTCTCCCGTTTGGGCGCAGGCTGCCGCCGATGAGGAAGATACCGGCGAAATCATCGTGACTGCGCAAAAGCGTGAGGAGAGCCTTCAGAAAGTTCCGATGAGCATTCAGGCCATCGGCACTGAGAAGCTCGATCAGCTTCAGGTCAAGGAACTCGGCGATTTCGTGAAGTTCCTGCCCTCGGTGACGGTGCAGACGGCCGGCCCCGGCTTCAGTCAGGTCTATTTCCGCGGCGTGGCTTCGGGCGAAAACGCCAACCACTCGGCCTCTTTGCCGACAGTGGGCACCTATCTCGACGAAATGCCGATCACCACGATTCAGGGCGCGCTGGATATCCATGCGTTTGATCTGGCGCGCGTTGAAGCGCTCGCCGGGCCGCAGGGTACACTTTACGGCGCCAGCTCGATGGCGGGCACGATCAAGATGGTCACCAACAAGCCGGATACTTCAGGTTTCTATGGTGAAGTGGGTGCCGAGCTGAATTCGGTTGCGCATGGCGGCGTGGGCGGCGTCCTCGAAGCCTTCATCAACGCGCCACTGTCTGACAATATCGCTGTTCGCGCCGTTGGCTGGTATCGCAAGGATGCGGGTTATATCGACAATATCGCGGGCAGCCGCACCTATGCCACGTCCGGCGTCACGCATAACAATGCGGCCTTTGTGGAAAAGGATTATAACGACGCTGAGACCATTGGCGGTCGTATCGCGCTCGGTATCGACCTCAATGAAGACTGGACGTTGCGTCCGACCCTGATGGGCCAGGTGCAAACCGTTCATGGCAGCTTCTCTCAGGAGCGCGGCCTTCATGTCACGCGCAAGCTGACAACAACTCAGTATAATCGGGAATATTCCAAGGATAAATGGATTCAGGCCGCACTCACTGTCGAAGGCAAGATCGGCAATTGGGATCTGACCACGACGGGTGGTTATCTGGTCCGCAAGGATCGCACCGAATCCGACTATTCGGATTACAGCTTTTTCTATGATGCGCTCGCCGGTTACGGGGCCTATTTCTACGACAATGGCGGTGCGTATGTCAGCCCGAACCAGTATATTCAGGGTGGTGACAGCTATAAGAAATATTTCGGCGAAATGCGCGTTGCGTCGCCGCAGGATAGCAGCCTCCGCTTCATCGGCGGTGTGTTCATCCAGCGTCAGGCGCACAATATCACGCAGAACTACATTATCGACAACATCGCCGATGCGATCACCGTGCCGGGCACGGCGAGCGATATCTGGCTGACCAAGCAGCTCCGTGTCGATCGCGACATGGCGGCGTTCGGCGAGCTGGCGTTTGATGTGACTGACAAGCTGACGCTGACCGGCGGCCTGCGCGTCTACAAATACAAGAATTCTTTGCAGGGCTTTTTTGGCTATTCCAGCGGATATTCGGGCAAGACGGGTGTTGCCGCATGTCTCAACACGGATGGCACGACGTTCAAGGCGAACCCGGCAGGCACGCCGGCTCCGATCCTTGTGGCGGGCAGCCCGTGCACGAATGTGAACAAGACGACGTCCGACAGTGATTTCATTCACAAGCTGAACGCAACCTACAAGATCACCGATGACGCGCTGGTTTATGCCACTTGGTCGCGCGGCTTCCGCCCCGGCGGCATCAACCGGCGCGGGACTTTGCCGCCTTATGGGGCCGATCAGCTCGACAATTTCGAATTTGGCTGGAAGTCCAGCTGGGGTCGGCTGCGCTGGAATGGCGCGATATTCCAGGAGAATTGGGACAATATCCAGCTGTCCTTCCTGGGAGCGAACGGCCTTACCGAAATTCGCAACGCGGGCAAGGCGCGGATTCGCGGCATCGAAACCGACATCAGCTATCGCACCGGTGGCTTCTCGCTGAGCGCGGGGGCCAGCTATAATGATGCGCAGATCCGTCGCGATTTCTGCAAGATTGCCAATGCCACCTTTGACTGCACGACTGCGGGTAACGCATTGCTTGCACCGGCGGGTGCGCGCCTTCCGGTGACCTCCAAGGTGAAGGGCAACGCGATTGCGCGTTATGAATTCCCGCTGGGCGGTATGGATGGCCACGTCCAGTTGGCAGTCAACCATAATGGCAAGCGCACCAGCGACCTGCGGACCGCCGAGCAGGCGATCAAGGGCTCCCTGAAAGCCTATACGACTGCCGATCTGAGCTTTGGCATCGAGAAGGGCAACTGGACGGCAGAGCTTTTTGCCACCAACCTGTTTAACACCAGCGGCGTTGTGAACACCGGCGTGCAGTGCGTTGAAACCGTGTGCGGCACGGGCGTTACGGCGTCCACGCCCACCGGCGGTGTGTTCTACGACAGCATCATTCGCCCGCGCCTGATTGGCCTGAAGCTGGGCACCAAGTTTTAGGAGGGGGAGCGGCGAGGCGGCTCCGTTGCGGCGGGGCTGACCTCGCCGCCGAACCCCTTCTGGTTTTCATTTCCTGCATTGTCGTGCGGGCAATGGCAATGAGCGAACCGCCCTACGCCACCGCGTAGAGCACCCCATCCTTCAACCGCACCACCCGGTCCATGCGGGCGGCAATGCGTTCGTTGTGCGTGGCGATCAGTGCGCTGCTGCCCAGCCCCTTCACCAGTTGCAGGAACGCGGCCAGAACCACGTCTGACGTGGCTTCGTCCAGATTGCCGGTCGGCTCATCCGCCAGCACCAGCCGGGGCCGCGTGGCGAGCGCGCGGGCGACCGCCACGCGCTGCTGTTCGCCGCCGGACAGCTGGTTGGGCTTGTGGTTGAGCCGCTCTCCCAGCCCCAGCGCATCCAGCATGGCCGTGGCGATGCGCTCTGCCTCCACCGGCAGGCTGCCCTTGATCAGCTGCGGCAGCACTACATTCTCCAGCGCCGTGAAATCGGGCAGGAGATGGTGGAACTGATAGACAAAGCCCAGCACATCGCGCCGCAGCCGCGTGCGGCCATCATCGTCCAGCTGTGCGGCCTCTTCTCCGTTGATGCGGATCGAGCCTTCAAACCCGCCTTCCAGAAGGCCCACCGCTTGCAACAGCGTTGATTTGCCGGATCCGGAGGGGCCAAGCAGCGCCACCAGCTCGCCCGGGCGGATGTCGAGGTTCACGCCGCGCAAGACCTCGATCTGCGCTTCGCCTTGCGTGAAGCTGCGCTTCAGTCCGCGAATGGAGATGCCTTCATTACTCATAACGCAGCACCTGCACCGGATCGGTATTGGCCGCGCGATAGGCGGGGTAGAGCGTGGCGAGGATCGTCAGCCCGGTCGCCAGCGCCAGCACTGCCGCCACCTCCAGCGGATTGGTCTTGGCGGGCAGTTCGGTGAGGAAGCGGATCGAGGGATCCCAGATCTGCTGGCCGGTGACGAACTGGATGCCGTTCACAATGCCTTGCCGGAAGAACAGGATGATGAAGGCGAGCAGCGCGCCCGCTGCAATACCCAGCATCCCCACACTCGTCCCCACGGTCATGAAGATGCGCACGATGCTGGCGCGGGTCGCCCCCATGGTGCGGATGATGGCAATGTCGCGCGTTTTGGAACGGACGAGCATGATCAGTGAAGACAGGATGTTGACGATGGCGACGAGCGTGATCAGCGAGACCACGAAGAAGCTCACCACCCGGTCTACCGCCAGTGCTTCGAACAGTTCGGCATTCATGCTGCGCCAGTCAGAGACGACCGCTTTGCCCTCCCAGCGCTTCGCAATGGGCTGCATGATCGCGGCGATATTGTCTGGCTCGCTGGTCTGCACTTCCACCATGCCCACGGTGTCCCCCATCAGCAGCAGCGTCTGCGCGTCCTCCATCGGCATGACGACGAAGGCCTTGTCATAATCATAGATGCCGATTTCGAAGATTGCGGCCACGCGGTAGCTGACGATGCGCGGCACCGCCCCGAACGGCGTGGACTGGCCTTCGGGATTGATGATGCTGATATTGCCGCCCACTTGTGCGCCCAACGCTGTCGCCAGTCGCGAACCGATGGCGACATTGCTGCTGCCGGGCACCAGTTCCTTCAGATTGCCGACCAGCACCTTGGTGTCGAACGTGCCGGGGGCCATGATGTCCGGCACGGTCATGCCGCGCACCAATATGCCCGCCACGCGCCCGCCATAACTCGCCATTTGCGGCTGTTCGATCAGCGGCGTCGCGTCAGTCACACCGGGTGTTTTCTTCACCTGCGCCAGAACCTGCTGCCAGTCCGGCAGGCGCCCGTCATACCCTTGCACAACCGCATGGCCATTCAGCCCGACAATCTTGTCAAACAGTTCGGCGCGAAAGCCGTTGGTGATGGACAGCACGACAATCAGCACCGCCACGCCCAGCGCGACCGCCACCAGGCTGAAAGCGGCGACCAGAAAGATGAAGGCCTCTCCCTTGCCGGGCAGGAGGTAGCGCTTGGCAATCATGCGCTCATGGGCAGACAATAACATGGTTAAGTGCCTTAGCGGGGCGGCCGCGGGAAGGCGAGGGGGATTTGCGTCCCCCTTGTTCCCCTGCTGCCGTTTCCGCTAGGGCAGGGCAAATCCATTCGAAAGGGACCATGCGATGAAAGCGACGATCTGGCACAACCCCAATTGCGGCACATCGCGCAAGACCATGGACATTCTGCGCGAAACGCCGGGTGTTGATCTGACCGTGGTTGAATATCTCAAATCGCCGCCTGCGCGTGGCGAACTGGTGCGGCTTTATGAAAAGGCCGGTCTGTCCCCGCGCGAAGGCCTGCGCACGCGCGGCACGCAGGCAGAGGAACTGGGCCTGATCACCGCTAGCGATGATGCGATTTTGGATGCCATGGCCAAAGACCCGGCCTTGATCGAACGCCCGCTGGTGGAAACGGAGAAGGGCGTGCGCCTGTGCCGCCCGCAAGAAAAGGTACACGAAATCCTTTGAAAAAACGCGCTTGATTTGAACAGGTTAACCTGAATTTTACCGATTTGCTTCATGACAGGGCAAGAGCAACCAAGACAGAATTGACGCAATGTCTTATATGGAACCAGTGATCGGACAAAAGCGCCTGCATGAGCGGGTGCCGCTGCGCATGACAGCGTCGTTGCGCGAATCCGGCGGCCGTAAATATGATATTACGGTGTTTGACCTGTCACTGTCCGGGTGCCGTTGCGAGGCGCTGTTCACGGTCAATCCGGGATCGCGCATTTGGATTCAGATTCCAGGGATGCAGAGCATCGAAACCGTCGTGGTTCGGCGCGAGCGATTCATTCTGGGCTGCCAGTTTGTCAATCCGCTCCACCCGGCAACGTTCGACCATATTCGCGCCAAGTTCTGATCTGAACCCCTTGGCACGGCGGCGCTGACTGTGCCAAAAGCGCCGCATGAGCGCCAAACCCATCCATTCCACCCGGTCCTTGCTGCGTGCCTTCCAGAAGGCCCGCCAATGGCCGGATTCTGCCGGTTTCATCGATGATCTGACCTTGCTCCAATCCAAGGATCTGGATCTAAGCGTGCGGCTGGGCGCGCTGCTGGCGGCAGACGCCTTGCTGCTCACCACCGCCGTCAACCCCATCGCGGCTTCACCGGGTGCGCCACTCAGCCTTGATGCGCCCACCCAGCCGTTTGAAGTGATGCTGGTCTGTCTGGCAATCCTCTTGCTCGTCTGGTCTGGCTGGCAATGTGTGCGGGGCATCCTCATCGGCGAGGAATTCCGGCTGGAAGGGGATGAGGGTGATGCGAAGCTGGTCATTCAGCGCATGCTGGCCGCATGGTGCGTGTCGGTGGATCACCAGCTTGCGTCGATCGCCAAGGCAGCCCGGCTGACATTGGCAGGCGGCGCCGTGACAGCGCTTTCCTTCGTCTGGATCATGGGGGCCAAAATTCTGGGCTGACAGCCGGGCGCGAAAGGGGACTTGCCCAATCGCATCGCCTGCGCCATAGGACGCAGCGCCCGGAGCAGGGCGGGTGTAGCTCAATGGTAGAGCAGAAGCCTTCCAAGCTTACGACGAGGGTTCGATTCCCTTCACCCGCTCCAACCGTCCCCCTTCCTGAAATGATCCTCTCCTTCCGCCGGTTGACGGGCGGCATGGGCTGCGCAATGGCGTTCGGATCAGGGAGAGAATTTGGCCATGCGACTGTCTCAGGGAATTGCGCGCGCGGTCATGCTGCGCGGCGACAGCATGGCAATTGTGGATGGCGCATTGCGGTTCACTTGGCGTGAGTTCGCAGATCGGGTCGCGCGGCTGGCGCAGGTCTTCCGAGAGGCAGGGTTGAAGGAGGGCGGGCGCGTGGTGCTGCTTGCGCTCAACAGCCATTGGTCGATCGAGGCCTTTTACGCGGCTTTCCATGCCGGTGGCGTGATAGTTCCGCTCAATCACAGGCTTTCAGCTGCGGATCTGGCCAATCAGGTGGCGGATTGCACGCCTGATGTGTTGCTGGTGGGTCCGGATTTCGCGGCGCTGGGTGCGCCATTGTGCGCAGCGGCGGGCGCGGGCTGCACGCTGTTTTCCATCGACGACTCGCTGGATGCGCAGTTGCAGGCAACCGCCCCGTGCCCGGATGCCGGGCGCGGCGGTGATGATCTGTCTTGCATCTATTATACCAGCGGCACCACCAACGCCGCCAAGGGCGTGATGCTGACCCACACCAACTTCATGGTGAACAGCCTGCACGTCTGGCCGGAGCTGGAACTGAGCGAAGCGACGGTGCATCTCCATCACGGTCCGCTCTTTCATGTGGCATCGGGTGCGCGGCTGTTTTCGGTGACACAGGCGGCGGGGTGCCATGTCTTCCTGCCGCGCTTTCAGGCGGGTGAGGTACTGGCGGAGATTGCGCGCAGCCGGATCACCCACTTCACGCTGGTGCCCACCATGTTGCGCACGATGCTGGATGATCCGGGCTTTGCGACAGCGGACCTCTCATCGTTGCGCTGCATGTCCTATGGCTCCGCCCCGATGCCCGAAGCCTTGTTGCGCGAGGCGATGGAGAAGTTGCCCGCCGTGCGCATGGTGCAATCCTATGGGATGACCGAACTCTCGCCCGTGGCAACGGTGCTGGGCTGGCGCGATCATCTGCCTGAGCGGCGGACCGAGGCGATGCTGCGCTCTGCCGGGCGTCCGGTGGCGACGGCGGAGGTCGCCATTGTCGGGCCAGACGGGACGCACCTGCCGGTGGGCGCGCATGGCGAAATCGTGGTGCGCGGCCCCAATGTCATGGCGGGATATTGGAACCGTCCGGAATTGACGGCAGAGGCCATTCGCAACGGATGGATGCACACCGGAGACATCGGCTTCATCGATGCAGACGGCTATGTGACGGTGGCGGACCGGTTGAAGGACATGATCATTTCCGGCGGAGAGAATGTCTATTCGCAGGAAGTGGAGCAGCATTTGTCGATGCACCCCGCCGTTTCGCAATGCGCGGTGTTCGGCATTCCCGATGAAAAATGGGGCGAGGCGGTCCATGCGGTCGTGACGCTGAAAGAGGGCGAATGCGCGACGCCCGAGGTGCTGCTGGCCTATTGCCGCGATGGCCTTGCCCATTACAAATGCCCGCGCCGCATCGATGTGCGTAGCGGCCCGATGCCGCTCAGTGGCGCCAACAAGATTCAGAAGAGCGTGCTGCGCCAGGAGATTATCGACCACAATGCCGCATAGTCACAAGCCGCAGGAAAACTGGTTCTTTACGCAAGACGGCACCGACTTTCTGCCCGCCAAGGGCGCGTTGGGATATTGGCTGCCGGGTACGCTCAACGGTTCTGCCGTGGCCAGCTTGCTCGCGCTGGTGCTGGAGCAGCGCCATGGCGAGCCTGGGTTGGTTCCGGTGCGCTTTTCGGTTGATCTGCTGGGCATGGCGCGCGCGGAGCCGTTGCAGGTGGGCAGTCATGTCATCAAGTCGGGCGGGCGGCTGCGACTGGCGGAGGCGACTATCCATCAGAACGGAACCTTGATCGCGCGCGCTTCGATCCAGTTCCTGCGTGAAACGCACGCGCCCACCAATCCCACATGGCAGTCCCCTGCCTGGCGTGCGCCGCATCCTGACATGCTGGCCGCCACCAAGCGGCGCGGATCATGGGAGTTGCGGCCCATTCCGGCAGACCATGCGCGGGTGGATCGCACGCTGTCGGTTGCGGCAGACCCGGCGCATGGCAATCCGCCGGTGCTAGGCGCTTTGTCTCCGCTTGAAAATCGCCAGACTTGGCTGTTCGTGGATCGTCAGATTGTGGCGGGCGTTGCGCACACGCCGTTCACGCGGCTGGCGCTGGCAGGCGATTTCGCGAGCCCGCTGGCGCATAGCAGCGAAGCGGGGATCGATTATGTGAACAGCGATTTCACGATCTACGCGCACCGGATGCCGGTGGGCGAATGGCTGGGATTCGAACATGTCGGCCACAGCGCGACACGCGGCGTCGCTATCGGTGAATGCTGGGTGCATGATCTGGACGGACCGGTTGCCACGATCAACGTCTCCGCGCTGGCGCAGCTCAAGCGCGGGTGAGCGCGGCTATTGCGGGGTGAAACCCTTGGCGCGGAAGACCTCCTTGCCGCGCCGGAACACGATGAGCTTTTGCAAGGTCACAGGGTGGAAAAACGCCTCCACTGCCTGTCCGGATTCGGTGCGGGCATAAAGCTCATAGCAATCGCCTTCCACTTGCGCCTTCACCACCGTCCAGCCTTCCTGCCACGCCTTCTTGTTGAGAGCGGAAAGCGGCTTCCAATTGGCCTGCGGGCCGCTTTTGCAGCGCACATCGCCATCGGCCCAGGCCGGAGTGGCGAGCAGCGCCAACGCGAGTGCAGCGGTCAATGCGGGCTTTTTCATACGAGTTTCCTTTGCAGTCGGTCGCGATGCGCGCCGCGCAAACTCCACGCGACGAGCAGCGGCAAGAGATGGAGCAGGGCGGGCTGCCACGCCCAATCGAGCAGCATCCAGTGAAGCAATGAGAGCAGAAACACGGGATAGACGAACCGTTGCACCTGCGCCCAGCGTCGCCCCAGCCTGCGCATTGCTCTGTCGAAACTGATCAGGGCGGGTGGCAGCATGAGCGCGAGGGCCAGCCAGCCGGTCCAGATGGCGGGCAAGGCGAATTCCTCCAGCACCGCAGACAGCATGCCCATATCGACGAGGTAGATCATCATATGGAGAAGCGCATAGCCAAAGGCCGCCACACCCAGATTGCGGCGGATCGAAAGCCAGCCGAGCAGCAGCGCGTTGGTGCCGAAATATTCAGCGAGCGGCCCCGGCAGCAGCGCCAGCACCATCAGCCGCACCGCCATTTCTCCGCTGGGGTGGAGCAGGTCCATGGGCAGATCGCGTCCAGAAGCCATGCCTTCCAGCATCAGCGCAGCCGGACAGGCGAGCAGCAGCCAGAGCAGGATGCGGCGCAATGGCATGATCAGACGCGCGCCCAGCGGCGGACGAGATTGTGATAGACATGGATCAGCCGGTCCACATCCGGGTCATCCTTGGCGCGCCCGGCGGAGAGCGACTGGATCGACTGGTCCAGCTCGAACAGCATGGAGCGTGCGGCGGCATCGGCAATCGCGCTTTGCATCCACATGATCGCGCACACGCGCTCTCCCTGCGTGACGGGCGTCACCTGATGCAGGCTGGAAGAGGGGTAAAGCACCATGTCTCCCGCTGCCAGCTTGACGGCCTGTGCGCCATATTGCTCTTCGATCACCAGTTCGCCGCCTGCATAGCCTTCGGGCTCTGACAGGAAGAGCGTGGCAGAAAGGTCGCTGCGGATCGTCAACCCGGCTTCGGGCAGGCGCATCAGCGCGGAATCGACGTGCGTGCCGTAATGCCCGCCATCGCGGTAGCAGTTGAACACCGGCGGCCAGATCTTCTCGGCCATGGAGGCGGACACGAACACCGGATGCTGGCCCAGCTTGCGCAGGATGATCTGGCCCAGTTCGACTGAGACCGGATCGGCCCGGTCCAGCTGGAGGTTCTGCTTGACTGCCACCGAGCGGGAGCCTGCGGTTGGCGCGCCGTCCACCCATGCGGCGGCAGAGAGGAGATCGTTAAAGACGCGCACTTCATCCGCATCCAGAACCTGTTCGATGACGATCAGCATAGGCCCGCTCCTCGTTCAGAATTTGCCGCTCAGCGTGACGCGCACCGTGCGGCCATCGCCCAGATAGGCAAAGCTGCCTGACCGGTAAGCCGCCGTGTAATAGCGTTTGTCAGTGAGGTTCACGGCATTGACGCGGGCCGTCAGCTGATCGTTGATCTTGAAACTCACGAACGCGCCAAAGCTGGTGTAGGCGGGAATGCGGATGCTGTACTGGCCGAAAAAGGCGCTCGCCGGATCGGTCACATAGGCCGCTGCGGTATCCGGCTGGCCGCCATACATGGCACTTTTGTAAGTCACGCTGCCGCCCAGCGCGAGCCGCTCGCTCGCCTGCCAGCGCAACTGCGCATCCACGCCGTTATTGGCGAAGTTGGCCAGCCGCTTGCCCAGATTGGTCGCGCCAGCTGCCAGTTGCGCAGGTGTCAGGCCGGGGTTGAGCGTCTTTGTCACCCTGGATTTGGCGAAGGATGCCACCACTTGCCCGCTCAGTTGCTCGGTGATCGATCCGACGAGCCCGAATTCCAGCCCCTGCACCCGCAGTGCACCGGAATTCAATCCGCCATTGAGCGAATAGCTGTCTGCATTCAGGCCCTCCATCAGATCCTTCTTGCTGGTGCGGAAGGCGGCAGCCGTCAGCATCAGGCGCTGATCGAAAAACTCCCATTTAGCGCCGATTTCGAAATTTTCGGAGCGTTCCGGCCTGGCTGAAAAGACGATCTGCCCGGTAGCAGGATCGGTGACGCTGCACAGGCCGCCATAGCCGCAATTGGTGCCCACATCCGATTCGCCGCCGTTAATGTCTGTACCCGTTCCCCATGCGGCATAGATGATGCCGTCTTCAGCGGGCTTCAGCGTGATGCCGGCATTGTAACTCCATAGCGTGCCGTTGAAATTATAGTCAGAGGTTTGCACGCCAGTGGCCGTGCTGTTGGCGCGCAGCCGGTAGTCGAAACTGTCAAAGCGAATGCCGCCGTTCAGCGTCAGCCAGTCGGTCACGTCCACGCTGTCCATCAGATAGCCGGAAAGCGTATCGACCTGCCATATGGTTGCGGGCAGAGCAGAGCGGCTGACGCCGGTGCGGTTGAGCAGGCTGGTGGCATTCTCACGCAGCGTGCCTTTTCCATCGCTCAGGCAATAGGCGTTGAGCACCGTCCCGGTGCCATTGATGCAGTTGGCCGCGCCGGTGATGGCATAAGCATAACCGCTGGCCGCCGTGGCCGTGGCAGATGCGCCGGGCGCGACGATGACCTGCCCGAAGCGGTTGTCCACGCTGTAGCTCATATATTCAACGCCAGCGGCCAAAGCGTGCGTCATCCCGCCGGTTTCAAACGCGCCGATGATGTTCAGCCGGTCTCCGAAGAAATCGATTTCCTGCCAGCCCGCGCGAGAGGCGTTGAGCCGGACATCAACCGCGCCCGGCGCTGCGGGATCATTGGCACCACGCGTGAAGCGGGTGGCTGCGGTGTTGACATAGCCATTGGAAATCTTGCCGTAACGCGCGGTATTTTCAATCGAGAAGCCCTCGAACGGTGCGACGCGCAAACGACCGGTGAGCACATTGACGCGCGCATTCTGGAAATCATCCTTTTGCGCATAGGCGGGAATATCGGTGAAGGGCTGGCCACCTGAAGCCACATTGGCAATGGCCTGACCCAGATCCTGCCGGTCCCGCACAGTCAGGTGGTAATAATCGAGCTTGGCGGAGACGGTTTCGGATAATTGCCCCTTCACCGCCAGGGCCGCGCCAAAGCGCTGCCGCCGCGCCGGGTCTCGGTCCGGCACATCCTCGCTCATCACCATCAGATTGGCGCGCACGGCCAGCGTGTCAGACAGGCGCACATTGCTGTCCAGCGCGGCGCGGCCATGGCTGTCCGTTCCGCCTGTCACGTCTACGGCATGAAAGCTGTAATCGGTGGAGGCCTGCTTGGTGATGGCGTTGACGGCACCGCCCTGTGCGCCGCGCCCGGCAAAGGTCGCGCTTGGCCCTTTGGTGATTTCCAGCTGCTCGATGGCAAAGGTCTCGCGCGATTGCAGGCCGGGATCGAGCATCCCGTCCACATACACCGCGCTTTTCGCTTCCTGTCCGCGAATGATGTAGCGGTCACCAAAGGCGTTGCCGTTTTCACCCGTGCCGATGGTGATGCCCGGCTGCGAGGCGAGGATGTTGCGCAGATCGGAGCGCCCGGCCTCCTGCAATTGCGACTGGGTGATGGCGGTGATCGTGGCCGGGGTTTCGGCCAACGGCTTCACGCGGCGCTCATCGCCGGAAACGCGCGCTTTGTAAGGTGCGCCCT
This sequence comes from Sphingomonadales bacterium, assembly GCA_016714795.1. Taxonomy (GTDB): domain Bacteria; phylum Pseudomonadota; class Alphaproteobacteria; order Sphingomonadales; family Sphingomonadaceae; genus Aquisediminimonas. Next base: position 255,580 of record JADKCA010000001.1, read on the forward strand.
TCTGTGTGTAGGGGTTGGAGTCTGCTGTGACTTCCTGATATTCGGCCACGCCCAGATCTTCGGCATCGTCGGTTGCAGCCTCTTGCGCGTGCGCGGCGGTCGCCATCAGCGTGGTGACAGCACCAGCGGCCAGCGCACGGCCAAAGCGGCGCAGGGAAACAGGGCGGATGACAGAGCGGGAGCGGGTCATGGTCGAAAAATCCTTGGGGTCTTATTTGCGTTCAAGATCGAATTTGAGCGTGATGGTCAGCGGGATGTCCGCCTTTTTCAGATCGCGTGGAAAGGCGGGGACGGGGCTCAGTCGCTGGATGAATTGCAGGGCCTCACCATCCAGCAGGGCATGGCCGCTGCTGCCCGCCACGCTCACGCCAGAAATGCCGCCCTTGCGGTCCACCACAAAACGCACCTTCACAATGCCGCTCAGCCCGGCCTTTTTCGATTGCGGCGGAGAGAAGCGGTTGCGGCGGATATAGCCGCCAACCAGCGATTTATAGTCTGCCTCTGCCTTTTGCGCGGCGGGATCAAAGCCGCTCTGGTTGCCGCTGCCAGCCTCTGCGCGCTGTTGCGCGGGTTGCGCGCCGGTCGGCTGAGCCGCGGGATTGCTTGCCGGGCTGGGAGGTTCGTTGCGCGGCAGGGTGGCTGCTTCAGCGGGCAAGGGACTCCGCGCTTCCGGCAAGGCGGGCAGGGGGGCAAGCGGTGTCGGCTGGAAGGCGGGCTGCGGCTGATCCGGCGTGAGCGGCATTGTTTCCGACGGAAAAGGCGTTGAAGCGGGCGGCGGCGGCAAATCCACCAGCACCACCGGATCAGGCACCGGCGGCTCCGCGTGGCGGGCCAGACCCAGAATGAGCAGGCCCAGCGCAACATGCGCGGCAAGCGCGGTCGCGCCTGCTGCACTCCAGATGCGGCTGTCTTCAGGGGAGAGCGCCAGCGCGCTCATCGCGCGGCTCCGCCTTCAGCTCCCATCAAAGCCACACGCAGATAGCCTGCCGCCCGCAGCGCGTTCATCGCGGCCATGATCGTATCGTAAGTGATGCTCTTGTCTGCGCGCAGGAAGATGCGCTGTTCGCGGTCATTGTCCGTCGCCTTGGCAATGACGGAGCCAAGCGTGGCGGCAGAGACTTCGCTCTCTCCCACCAACATCCGGCCATCGGCCTGGATCGAGAGAAAGACCGGCTTGACCGGCTTGGGCGCAGACTGGGCGGTGGAAACAGGCAGATCCACCTTCACATCCACCGTGGCAAGCGGAGCGGCGACCATGAAGATGATCAGCAGCACCAGCATCACGTCGATGAAAGGGGTGACGTTGATCTCATGGTTGAGCGGCAGATCATCCTGCCCGCTGGAAAGGTGGATCGCCATGGTGTTCAGCCTTCCCGGCTTTGCGCCAGCGCCGCCGCCTGACCCCGGCTGAGATCACGCGAGACGAGCCGCAGCACGGCCGCCGCCGTATCCGCCACAATCGCACGGTGCGCGGCAATCAGGCGGGCGAAATGGTTGTAGATGACGACCGCCGGGATGGCCGCGACCAGCCCGAGCGCGGTTGCAAGCAGCGCCTCAGCAATGCCGGGCGCGACGACGGCGAGGTTGGTCGTCTGCTTCTCGGCAATGCCGATAAAGGCGTTCATGATGCCCCAGACCGTGCCGAACAGCCCCACAAACGGCGCGGTGGAGCCGATGGTGGCGAGGATGTTCACGCCGCGCGTCATCGTCCGCCCCACCAGCGCTTCGTGTCGCTCGAAGCGGGAGACGATGCGCTCCTTGATGCCTTCCGGATCATGCAGCGCGTCCGCCGAGGCCTTGAGTTCCGCCAGCGCTTCACGCACGAGCGGCGTGAAGGCCAGATTGGCGTCGACTGCGGCCTCGTGCAACGAGCGGAAGGCCGCGATGCGATTGTAACTGTCCCGCTCTTTCGAGGAGGCGCGGCGCAACTCCATGATCTTGGCGATGAACACCGTCCAGGTGATGAGTGAGGCGATCAGCAGCCCGATCATCACCAGCTTCACCAGCCAGTCCGCCTGCATGAACATGCCACCGGCCGAGAGATTGGCAGGCATTGCATTGCCTTGCGCCCAGCCAGGCGTGGCAAGGGCCAGCGCAGCGGCGCTGATTGTCATTTTCAGGACAGACAATTGGGCCATGGCATATCCCCGACAGATGCAGTGTTGCGAATCGTTCGCAAGAGCGTCTTACGAGTCGATGCACCTTATTGCAACTGATTAGCAACAGCGAAATTGATCTGGATCAAAATCGCCGTTGCATGGGGAGGGGGGATCAGACTCCGCTGCGGATCAGGTGATCAAAGGCGGAGAGCGAGGCTTTGGAGCCTTCGCCCATGGCGATGATGATCTGCTTGTACGGCACCGTGGTGCAGTCTCCCGCTGCAAAGACACCCGGCACGTCGGTGGCCCCGCGCGCATCGACCATGATCTCGCCGCGCGGCGATAAACCCACGCTGCCCTTCAGAAATTCGGTGTTGGGGACAAGCCCGATCTGCACGAAAATGCCTTCCAGCTCGACCGTGTGCAGCGCTTCGGTGGTGCGGTCCTTGTAGATCAGGCCCGTCACTTTGGTGCCATCCCCCTGCACTTCGGTGGTGAGCGCGGAGGTGATGATGGTGACGTTGGGCAGGCTGCGCAACTTGTCCTGCAACACAGCATCTGCACGCAATTGCGGATCAAATTCAATAAGTGTGACGTGCGAGACGATGCCGGCCAGGTCGATCGCCGCTTCCACGCCGCTATTGCCACCGCCAATCACGGCCGTGCGCTTGCCCTTGAACAGGGGACCATCGCAGTGAGGGCAGTAGGCCACGCCCTTGTTGCGATATTGATCCTCACCCGGCACGCCCATCTGCCGCCAGCGTGCGCCGGTGGAGAGGATGACGGTCTTTGCCTTCAGGCTCGCGCCGCTCGCCAGCTTCACTTCGTGCAGACCACCGGGGGCGGCGGGCACCAATGCAGTCGCTGTCTGGAGGTTCATGATGTCCACCTCATAATCGCGCACATGCTGTTCCAGCTGCGCGGCGAGCTTCGGCCCTTCGGTGTGCGAGACGGAGATGAAATTCTCGATGCCCATCGTATCGAGTACCTGGCCACCAAAACGTTCGGCCAAGACGCCGGTGCGAATGCCTTTGCGTGCGGCATAAATCGCCGCTGCCGCACCCGCAGGCCCGCCGCCGACAACCAGCACGTCAAACGGCTCTTTTGCAGCGATTTTCTCTGCCGTACGCGCCACGGCCCCGCTGTCCAGCTTCGCCATGATCTGCGCCAGATCCATGCGGCCCTGACCAAATGGTGCGCCATTGAGGAAGACCGCGGGAACCGCCATGACCTCGCGCGCTTCCACTTCGGCCTGAAACAGCGCGCCATCAATCGCGACATGGCTGACGCCCGGGTTGAGCGCGGCCATGATGTTGATCGCTTGCACAACATCCGGACAATTCTGGCAGGAGAGCGAGAAGAAGGTTTCGAAGCGATATTCGCCCTCCAGCGCCTTGACCGAAGCCAGCAGATCGGCCTCTTCCTTGGGCGGGTGGCGGCCCATATGGAGCAAGGCAAGGACGAGCGAGGTAAATTCATGCCCCAGCGGGAGGCCGGCAAAATGCGTTTCCGCGCTGCCATCGGCGCGACGGATGGCAAAGCTGGGCGTGCGCGGCGCGGTGCCATCATAGCGGGCGGAAAGAAGCGCTGACTGCGCGGCGACTTCGGCCACCAGTTCGCGCATTTCAGACGATTTCGGGCTGTCATCCAGCGTCGCCACCAGTTCCACGGGCACGCGGAGATTGGCGAGATAGGTCTTCAACTGAGCGGTGGTTGCAGCGTCGAGCATGGGGAGTCCTCAGGAAATTCGGGCGCAACAAGGCGCACCCGGAAACGGGGCGGCAGGGGTGGAATGATGGGGTGGGTAGGGTGAATTCACCGATGGTCCGGTTTTCCGTCACCCCCGCGAAAGCGGGGGTCCAGCTGCGGACCGGTGAGCAGCAAGCTGGATTCCCGCTCGCGCGGGAATGACGGAGGGGGAGGCCAATCAGATCTTGCCGACGAGGTCGATCGACGGGGCCAGCGTGGCGCTGCCTTCTTCCCACTTGGCCGGGCAGACCTGGCCGGGATTGTTGCGCACATAAATGGCGGCCTTGATCTTGCGGACCAGTTCCGCCGCATTGCGGCCCACGCCTTCGCAGGTGATTTCCATGACCTGGATCACGCCATCCGGATCGACCACGAAGGTCGCGCGGTCAGCCAGACCAACGCCTTCGCGCAGCACGCCGAAATTGTTGGAAATGTCGTGATTCTGGTCACCCAGCATGTGATAGTTGATCTTGCCAATGGCGGGCGAGCTGTCATGCCAGGCCTTGTGGCTGAAATGCGTGTCGGTGGACACGGAATAGACTTCCACACCCATGCCCTGAAGCGCGTCATACTGGTCGGCGAGATCTTCCAGCTCTGTCGGGCAGACGAAGGTGAAGTCTGCGGGGTAGAAGAAGAAGACGCCCCATTTGCCCTTCACGTCCGCGTCGGACACTTCGAGGAATTTGCCGCTCTTGTAAGACTGCGCCTTGAACGGCTTGATGCTGGTTCCGATGATACCCATTGATGATCCTTTCCATTGGGGTTGAATGCGATGAAGCGCTTCTACGCCCGCCACCCCCATGGCGTCCAGCGAGGCTTTCCGTTCACAGTCATTGATGCAATCGATTAAAGCGTCTATTTTGATCGCCCCTGCCACTTAATGGCACAAAGTTGCGCGTCAGGCGTTGTAATTGCGGGACGGCTCCTTATCGCAAGGCGCATGACCTCCATTCACCCCCAGATCCGCTTTCTGCTGTTCACTTTGCTGGTCAATGCGATCAGTTTTGGTATCATTGTGCCCGTCACGCCCAACCTTGTGATGGAGCTGGGCCATGCTGACGCTGCCGGCGCGAGCGCCATTGGTGGCTTGCTGGCACTGTCTTATGCCGTCTTCCAGTTCATTTTCGGGCCGCTGATGGGCAATCTCAGCGATTCAATCGGACGGCGGCCAGTGCTGCTGGCCTCTCTGGCCTCTCTGGCGATTGATTTCCTGGTGATGGCTGTCGCGCCAAGCCTGTTCTGGCTGTTTCTGGCCCGCATTCTCACCGGTATTGCCGGGGCAAGCAACGCGCCCGCCCAGTCTGCCATTGCCGATCTGGTCACGCCCGATGAGCGCGCACGCGTGTTTGCGATGTTGGGTGCTGCGTTCGGCATCGGCTTTGTCATCGGCCCAGCGATCGGCGGGATTCTGGGGGAGTTCGGCCATCGCGTGCCATTCTATGCCGCCGGGTTGCTGGCAGCCTTCAACTTTGCCTGGGGCGTGTCTGCGTGCAAGGAGACGCTGCCGCAAGACAAGCGCCGGGCCTTTTCCTGGCAGCGCGCAAACCCGTTCGGGGCCTTGTCTCATGCACGCGTAATCCCCGGAATTCTGCCGATTGTTGGTGTCTATTTCCTGTGGCAGCTGGCCAGTCTGGTCTATCCGCTGATCTGGCCCTATTTCTCCAAGGCGGCCTATGGCTGGTCCCCGGGTATGATCGGATTGTCACTGGCGCAGATCGGCATTGGCATGGCGTTGGTCAATCTGTTCGTCACCCCCAAGGTGGTGGCGCGATATGGGGAATATCGGGCTGCGCTGATCGGGATCGGATGCGGCATGACGACGTTTCTCGCCTATGCCGTGGCCCCGAACACAGCATGGGCACTGGCCATTGGCTGCCTGATGCCGTTCCAGTCGATGGTCCATCCGGCACTGACGGCAATGATGACGCGCGCGGCCACCGCCGATTCACAAGGGGAGATGCAGGGCATTGCCTCCAGCGCGATGGCACTGGGTTCGGTCCTTGCCCCGATGCTGTTCAATCCGGTCCACGCCTATTTCATCAGCAGCCGCGCACCATTCCGGTTTGACGGCGCGCCGATGATCGCGGCAACGGTCGTTGCGCTGATTGCGTTGATGATATTGTCCTTCTCCGCCCGCAGTGCAGTCCGCCTATCCAAATAGGGAATGTTCCATATTGGATAAATGCTGATCCAGTCTGGATGGTTCATTCTTAGAGAGGGTTTGCCTCGCGCTGCAGCGCGACGGGTGGTCAAATTGCGTGATGCGGTGGCGCTCAATCGTCCATCCCGCGAAGACGGGAGTCCTTGGGCGCGAAAATCCGATGGTTGGCCTGATCGAAGCGCGAACTTCAAATCAGCAGTTCGGCTTGGCCTTGGCCTTGTGAGCACGGCGCAGGGCAGGGCGCTTTACACCCTTTTTGTGCTGAGCAGCGAGCGTCGGCTTGCGCGTGAATTTGCGGGCATGGGCACGCAATTTGCGCTTGGCCGTCATTGTTTTCGCGCGCGGCTTCATCGCCGTCTTCTTGACGGCGGACTTGGGTGGGCAGGCCGTCTTCTGCGCCGTTCCTGCTTTTGCCAGCTGGACTTTTGCGGGAGTTTTTGCCGTTTCGATGGAGTCCGGACGCAATTCGGTCTTTGATGGGGTGACCTCCGGCGTTGCAGGCAGGGCTTCTGCGATCTGGATGTCGAGCGCGGGTGCGGCTTCTGCTGCAGGCGCGACGACCTCTGCGACCGGTGCAACTGGCATCGGTTCGGTCGCGGGGGCCTGCATTGCGGCCATGTCTGCCAGAGCCGCCATGTCATCGGTCTGCTCGGGCATCGGGATTGGCTTCATCGCTTCGGGTTTGGCCGCCGTGCGTGGTGCGGGATCGCGGCCCTTCAGGCCCAATGCCGCAAAGCTTGTCTGGTCAAACTTCATGCGCAGCGTCACAAACGCGCCCTTGCGCGTGTAACGGCTGTCTTCGAAATCCTTGTCGCGGAAGCCATTGACGTTGTAACCGATGGTCACATAGCCGTTCTTGAACGGAGACACGCCGATGGCAGGGCCGCCCGACCAAGACCAGGCGCGCTGGCCAGACGCCTGACGGACCGTGCCGGACAGGCCGATGTCAAAGCGCTTGCCGAGATCGAAGCGACCATCCACGCCGAACATGTTGCTCCAGCCCTTCAGATCATCCTGCTCGATCCGGTCAAACGTGTAGCGGCTGCCCCAGAACAGGGAAACTTCGCTGCGGGTGAGATAATCCTCGTCGCGGCGACCGCTGGGAGACCAGTTGACGCTGAGCGTGTTGATGATCCGCTGCGATTTGGCGTTTCCGGTGATGAGCAAGGGCGCGCCGCCAATCGGGCCGGTTTCGCCTGCCACTGCGTTGCGGATCTTGTCGGACTTGAGTTCCAGCTTTTCGAGGAACGCAAAGCGGCTGCTGTCCGGGCGATGTGCCCAGCTGAGCTGCGCCGTGGCGGTTTCGGTGCGCGGGCCGCCATTTTCGCGTGCGCGGAACAGGCTGATGGCACCGCCGAAGGCGCGGCCTTCACCAATCTGGCGCAGGGCGGAGAGGTTGAAGCCATAACGGTCGGTGCGATCCCCGGCGCGATATTCGGCGCGGCCGGCCAATGACCAGTTCTTGCCGCGCCAGTTGCCACCGATTGTCACGGCCGTGAAATCTTCGCTCAGCGTATTGTCGGTGCCCAGGAACCCGCCTGATGCGACCGGGTGATCGGCATTGAGCACGCGGGTGGGATCGACGCCACCCAGCGTCTTGTTGCCGTCCACGGTCAGATCAATCGTCAGCTTGTCGTTGATCGGCAGCGATTGGGAGAGGCCATAAGCTGCAAATGTGCGCGGGCCATATTCGTCCATCACCTGCTGGTTGGCGGAGGCGATGATCTGCGCACCGCGCCACGGCTTCACGTCAAAGCCGATGCGGGCCGTGCGCGCGTCGATGCCCTTGCCGTCGGCCAGTTCGTAGGAGCCGATCAGCGAAACCGCCTGCGACACCGCATAGCGTGCGCTCAGCTTGTGACGGGCCGGGAAATCGATGCTGCCACCCTTTTCCACCAGCGGGATTTCAGTCTGCGCATCCAGTTCCAGCCGGTTGTTGAACGCCCGCTTGGAGGCACCCAGTTGCGCCACTGTGGAGGTCATGGTGCGGCCGTCATCAAGCCGGTCATTGGCAAGTGTCAGGCCGGCGCGCGCGTCGAACTTGTCAGTGCGGAATTCGGCGAGCAGCTTGCCGGCCTGACGACGGGCAGGGCCGCTCAGCGACTCTTCGTTCCATGCGCTGCCGGAAACCGACATCTGGTCGTTCAACCGCGCGCGGCCATCCACGCCAAATTTGCGCGTGCCGCTTTCAGCCGCATTGGTCTGGCCGACGCCAAAGCCGCCATCCTGCTGACGGGCATAAGCGACCACGTCATAGCGCGCGCCATGGTGTTCGGCTTCAACCAGCCATGCAGTTGACGTGCTGGCGGCCACCGGCGGCGTGCCCGATCCGGCTTTGGTAGAGGCGCGGCTGGCGGCGAATTCGGCCCGGATTTCCGTGGTCGCATTCGGCGTGTAGCGCACATCCATACCACCCAGATTGACGCGTTCGGTTTCACTTTCGTCATGCAGTGCAGTCGCGCCAATCGAGAGTGTCTTGCCCTTGTTGGTCCAGCGCGCGCGGCCACCAGCGTTCGTCACGCGCTGCGCGACGCCATCAACTTCATAGTCGGCCACAATGAACTGCGGATTGAGATCGCTGTCGCGGCTCAGGATCGGTTCGCGGAAGCGCAGCGTGCCGGCGGCATAGTCGATGTCATAGTCGATGTGGCGGGTCAGCGTCTGGCTGTCCACGATCTTTTCCGAGCGCAGGCGATCACGCGTTTCAAGAACGATCCGCTCCGAATTGGCGAGCACATGACGGCTGCCCAGCGCATAAGGGCCGGTCAGGCCATTGCCCTGGATTTCCTGACGGCGATGATTGTAGGGCGTGTCTGCGGCGAACGCATTGACCGAGACGCTGGAATTCTGAAACTCCGCCTTCAGGCCGTTGAACGAACGGTTGTAGCGCGCCAGTTGGGGCTCGTTGATCGCGGTCTCATAATCGCCGAACAGCGCATAGAATTGCGGGCGTTCCAGACGGACATAGAGTTTGCGCACACTCGCCGCATCATAACGACGCTCGGTCTGATCGGCGTAGATGGTGTAATAGGCGCTGGGGTCGATCACGCCGCCAAAGCGGGCTTCGTCGGCCTTCTTGTCGCTGTCATAGGCCATCGTCATCAGCCACTGGCCCTTGACGCGGCCCTTGGCGTAGAGCGCAAGGCGGCCATCGGTCAGCTTGGTGCTCTTCGCGTTGTTGAGCGCCTCCATGCGGCCTTCCAGCGTGTTGTAACCTGCGGTGCCTGCGGCAAAGCCCACGACCGTCCAGGCGCGGTTGCCAGGCGTCAACCAGGCTTCGATACGCTGGGTGCGGGTGGTGTCCTTGTCGCGGAAGGGCAGGGTGAGGGTCAGCGCGCCGGAGGCCGTGGTCGGCTCCAGTTCGATATAGGCAATGCCTTCATCGCCATCCACGCGCCACACCGGGCGACCGCGCTCCAGGCCGGACAGACGGTTGGCGGCCTGCGCATCGGCTTCGACGGCGGGGAAATAGGGGGCGGGCACGTTGAAATCACCCACAACGCCATGATGGATCGGCTTGCCGTCACGATCCTGCAGACGCACGGCAATGACGGGGCGGGTCACGCCATCGGCCACCAGCACAGATTTTTCGCGCACCAGTTCCGCACGCATCGCCGTGCCGGAGAAGTGGACGGTGTGATTCATCGTCTGGACGATCTGGCCGTTTTCGTCACGCACTTCGGCGGTGAAATTGGTGTCGCCATAGCCGATCTCGATCGCGCCACAGGCTGACAGCCACGGTGCCCAGACCATTTTTGCTGGTGCCTTCAAAGCTCAGCGGTTCAACCGGCTTGCCATTGGATGTCAGCTTGACAGTCTGGCCCGGCAGATGGCGGATCGCCACGCGCACGGCCTTGGTCCGGGGGTTGAAACCGGTATCGGGGAAAAGCCAGGCGATCGTCGGTGTCTGATCCGCCAGCCAGTCGCGGTTGGCACCTGCGGCTTCGGCGTCGCTCACCGGCTTTACACGCTGCGCATGGGTGTTGCTGGCGCGCGCGAGATTCTCACCTGCGGTTGTCCGGAAATCCGCGCGCAACAGCGCGCCGCCCTGACCCTCGACAAAGCGCGAAATCGCACTGCCAGCACTGCGCGCGTTGCGCACGCAATCGGCAGGCGTCTGGCCTTCGGGCAGCGAGGCGGGATCGATCTGCACAACGTGCAGGCCGGGCATCACGCCTTCGAAGTGGTAGCGGCCTTCAATGTCTGTGACGGCAAAGCTGCCATCTTCCAGCATCACGCGCACGCCGACCACGCCGTTGGCGGCCTTGTCATCCACTGTGCAGCCGCCATCGGTGATCCGGCCGATGATGGTCATCCGGTCACCCAGCGATTCACGCACGATGCGCACGGCGGCATCTGCCTCCGGCCCGGTCGTGCCGCGCGCATCCACGGCGCGGGCGCGGTTGATCGCCATGCCGGGTGCTGCATCCGGGCGCACTTCCAGCAGGTAACTGATCACGCCCGAGCCACCACCCGGCAGTGCGGGAACCATAAAGGTTAGCGTCCGTCCGTCCGGGCTCGCCGTGAAGGGATGCTTCACCCCCTTGTAGCGCACAGTATCCTTGCGCAGTCGCAGCTCGACAGGAACAAGATCGGTGATGGTCAGCGCGCCGGTGCTGCGCGTGGGATCATTATTCCTGACGTCGATCTTATACTGCACGGCGTCGCCGGGGGCGGCCTGTTGAGCCGAAGCCGTCTTGCTGACAGTCAGGCCGATGCCGGGCCGGTCTGCGGGAACGTCGATCCGCACGGGAGCCGGCGAGTTCAAGATGAAACTGGCCCCGTAGGACGCGGCCACGATTTCGAAAGGCTCGCCATGCGAATCAATCAATCCGGCGAGTTCGGCGGCGCTGGCCTTGGACGGAACCGTGTAGGGCGCAGGTGTTTCCACAAGCAGGCGATATGTGCCGGGCCGCGCAAACGGGAAGCGATAATCCCCTGCATCATATTTGTAGACCGCGCCGCTGCTGTCGGTGATTGTGGAGCCCACGATCATCGAGGACGGGTAGATCGACACGCCGTCATCCCCGAATACGGTAGCGGGCTGGCCGGTGGCGGCATCGATCAGGGTGACGCGCGTTCCGGCCACAGGAGAGCCGTCGCCGCTGTCAAAGACGTTGCCATAGGGATCGATCAGGATCGCGATGTCCTGACCCTGAGAAGATTGCCCGCTGGAGGTGTTTGTACCAGAAAGGATAATTGAGTCGCCAGGGTGAACCGACAGCATGCAATCGCCCTTCACCGGGGCGGAGGGGTTGCAGCGGTTCTAACCAAACCGGTGAATTGGTTGCTGTTCGCCGCGGTTTCGCGCAGGCGGATGCGTTCGACGTCTCCCGACGGTGTGGCAATGTCGATCAGGACCGTGTCGATGGCATTGGGGTCGAGATTGTCGTTAGGCGACTCGAGCGAAACCACAATCGGTTCACCCGCATGGATCGCAGAGGCGCGCTTCACGGTTGCCGGAGAGAGCTGGATGCCCGCAAAGGCCCCGTCCAGCTTGACGGGAACTTCACCCTGCGCGGTTTGGCACAGGGTGTCAGGAACGCTCATCGCTTCGCCACCCTGACCCGAAACGAGCTGAAACGCGCTCAGCACAGCCGGGCGCGTCCTGTTGACCGTGAGGTCAACGCGGTTCGAGGAGAGGCCGACGCGCTTTGCGCCTGCATCCCAGGTGATGGTCGCCGTGTTGCTGATCGTTTCGGCATGTGCAGAAACAGGCAAGCCCAGCCCGATAAGGCTGGCAGCCGCTCCGATCAGGGAGGCGAAGAGAGAGTGGTTTACGCTAGACATAGGGTCATGGTTAACGGGCTGCTGGATCGGAATACGCCCCGTCCAGCAGCCCGCTTACCCATCCGCTCAGTTGATCGTGACGCGGAAGTAGACCGTCTTTGTCTGACCTGCCGTCAGCGTGCCGACATTGCCGGTCACCGTGCCAGACACATGCGTGCCGGTGTTCGTGCCGCCGGAGCAGACGCTGCCCGCCACCGTGCCGCCTTCCCAGACACCATAAGCAGTGTAGGTGGTCTGCGCAGGCAGGGGATCGGTGATGACGATGCTGTTCGCAGTCGCGCCGCCCGCAGCGTTCGCCACGGTGATGCAATATTCCACGACGGCGCCGGGGATCATCTTCGGGTTGGTCGTGCCGTTCACCGGATCGCTGATCGGGCGGCTCAGCTTGGCGACAGTCAGAACAGGCGCGGCGACCTTATAGTCATCCTTCGCGCTGTGCTTGCCGTCATAAGCCGCATCGTTGGTGCCAGCGGCATCCGCCAGAACCGTATCAACACCAGCGGTGTTCGCGCCAGCCGTTGCGGTGATGACAGCACCTTCGGTGCCACCGGAACCACCCTCTTCAGCCGTGCCGGTCAGGATGATGGCCGAAATGTCGTTGTTCACGCGCGCAATCGGCACGTCTGCGACGACATAGACGGTCTTGGACGCATCAGCGGCCAGTTCGTCCAGATAGGTCACTTCCACGTCAATACCGACATCATAGGTACCGGCCGTGCCCAGCGTGGCATGGTCGATATAGGTCTTGACGTTGGTCACGTCGAAATTGTCGGTGCCGCCTGCCCAAGGCGCTGCGCCACCGGCCTGATGCGTTGCCGCAAGGTCGATGTCGATCGTGGCGTTCGACGTGTTGGTCACGGTGAACTTGGTCACAGCGCTGGTCTGCCCCGGAACAACCGAGGTGGTTGCCGAGCCGACTTCAACCACCGTCAGATTGACCTTGCGGTCAACGGTGATGACGTTGTTGGCGTTGATGGCCGTCTGAGCAACGCCACCGACCGTATAGTTCAGGGTGGCGGTGTTGGAGATGGTGGAGCCGGAGGCCGTTCCGGCCGCGAACGCAGGCGCAGACGCCAGCGCAGCGAGCGCAACAGCACTGGTTCCAACCAGATGCTTGATTTTGAAAGTCATGGTCTCACTTCCTGTTTCAACTGAGCGCCGAAAAACCCCGCCGGCGCCCTATTTGCGGGTTCTTCAGCGGACTGTGCCGCGGAATTTCAGATTGCCGCTGCCGCCAGCGGGCAGGGTGCCCGCCAGTTGCCAGCGAATATGTGTCACATCGTCCGGGCGGGCCGGGCGCAGGTCTCCGCGTGCGGTGCGCACTCGGGCGGCGGCGAGCGTTCCCCAACTCTTGCCGCCATCCACGGATACCTGCGCGCCATCCGCATCCTGATAGGCGACAGACGGGTGCATGGGATTGGTGACAACCAGCCCTGAGGCCGCGCTGTTGCCCGTGTTGCGATAGTGCAGCACGAACACCAGGCGATCGCCGGGGGTCACCGTTGCCGGTTCGGTCAGCGTGATGCGCGTCCGCCCGTCAGCCACCTCGGTGCGCTCGACGAAGACGTTGCTCCGCAGCGCGAGAGGGTCTGCCGCCTGTGCCGCGCCGGGCGCGACAGCAAGGGCCAGAATGGGAAGGAGGGTGCGCATCAGGCCGGTTCCGATCAGTTCACGCGGACTTTGAACGTGACCGTGCGGGTATTGCCGCCGGTGACATTGCCCAAAGCAACGCTGATTGCGGAACCGGTGTAGGTACCGGCGTCGGAATCAGCCGCATCGGTCAGCCCGCCGCCTTGCAGCGTCAGCGTTCCGGTCTGGTAAGTTGTGTTGGCCGGAATGTTATCGCTCAGCGTCACACCGGTGAGTGTGCCCGTGCCGCTGATCGTGGCGACCAGCGAATAGGTGATGATCGCGCCGGGCACGGTTTCCGAGCCGCCAAACGGGTCCAGCACGCTGGCGCTCTTGGCGAAGGCGAGCGACGCATTCTGGACGATGAACGTCGCGCTATCCTGCCCGTCGCCGCCCGTCGTGCCGATCACGGCATCCGTGCCGCCATCGCCTTGGCCGGCAAAGGAGGTGCCGGGTGTGCCGGTTCCGGTGGTCGAAGCGACCGTCAACTGGACAATACCCTTGTCACCATCGCTTACGCCGGATGGCGTATTGGTCACCACGAAGATCGTGGCGGAGGCGTCGGGCGCCAGAGTGGGATCATTCGTGCCCGGCGTGTAGAGAATGTCCACGCCCGGATCATAAACGCCCGGCGTGCCCGACGTCGGATTGTCGATATAGATCTGGGTGCCGGTCGGATCGTAATTGTCGCCACCCACGGTCGAATTGGCGGTGAGCGAGAAGGTCTCGTTGCCGTTGCCGGTGTTGGTGATGGAATAGGTCAGCACCTGGCCGGTCGTTCCCGGCATGGTCACGACGTCGCCCGGATCGGTTGCATCGACGACGGCGTTGATCAGTTCGTCAACCTTGATGTCGACCGTATTGGAATCGACCGTCTTTGGCGTTCCGGCAACGTCGGTGTAAGACGCGGTCGCGGTGTTGCTGATCGTCGTGCCGGCATTGGTGCCTGCTGCAGATGCGGTGGTGGACCACATTGACCCGGCGGCCAGAATCAGCGCCAAAGCGGTGCGGGCATGAAGCCCGTTGACGATGCCAGACCGGGCGTAAAAACGCGTCATATTCCCAAAACTCCTTTTCGATCGGTGCTGATATGCAACCGAAACCCCCAAAAAAGAGTTAAGGAAGGGTCATGAAATTTGCGGTTTTTCGGGCTTTTCTAGCTTTCTGTCCGATGAACGAAATGCCCGCCTTGACAGGATGAATCTCCTCGCTTAGTTGCGCGGCCTCACGCAGAGATGCGGGTGTAGCTCAGTTGGTTAGAGCGCCGGCCTGTCACGCCGGAGGTCGCGGGTTCGAGCCCCGTCACTCGCGCCACTCTCCTTCAAGGAAGTGGCCGCGAACTCCCGGAAATCAGCGAAATTTACCCGTTTCCATCCAGAGCAGCAGTGGCCGGAGCGGGAACACCCAGATGATTCCCAGCACCGCAAACAGCAGCAATTGCACCCAGAAGGGCAAGCGGAAAATCGCTTCCGCGAAGTGCGCGATCAGCGCTGAATAGGCCGTGATGAAGGCAAGGATGCCCAGAACGCCAAAAGGTTTGCGCAAAGTGGGTTCCATCGCTGTCTTCAATCCTTCGCGTCGCAAAAATTAACAAATTCCTGTTCCGTCACCACCGATTCGAGCGGCACGTCCCACGGTTCGACCGGAATGGCACCAAGCTGCTGCCAGGAAAAGCCCAGCCCGACGCGTGTGCAGCCCGGATGCCCATCCAGATAACGGTCATAATGGCCCGCGCCCTGACCCAGCCGGTTGCCCGAGGCATCAAAACCCAGCAACGGAATCAGGAGCAGGTCCGGCTCGATGCACGCCGATCCGGCTTGCGGTTGCCGGAATGCGAAAGCGGATCGTTCGAGCGGATCGCCGGGAGACCAGCGCCGGAATTCCATCTGCGCCTCGCGCGCGCCGATGAAGGGCAGGGCGGTGGGCACGCCGTGCGCGTGGCACCAGTCAAGGATGGGCAGGGCGTCCGCTTCCAGCGCGGTCGGGCAATAGCCGCCGACGCAGCGGGCCTTCAGCAGTCGCGCAGTCAGCGCCGGATGCAGCGGGATGGCAGGCTTTCCATCCGCGCACCGCAGCTTTCGCTGATCCCGCAATTGCGTGCGCAATTCTGCGCGCAAGGCGGCATGTCCGCTCATCGAGCAGGTTGGCGGAGCCACCATGGGCCGTTTGCCGGAATATCCTCTGACGCCGTAAACGTCAGGTGGGGACCATATGATCCGGACCAGGGTCCGGGCAGGGACAGCCCCCTAGGATGTTGAATCGCCTCAGGGATGTTCACAAGGCGCGCACCGGGCAGCATCCGCCGATCACCATGTTAGGCGTGTCGCGCCAGATTCTCAAGCTTGTCGGCCAGCACCTCCATGCGTGCGGCAACAACCTCTGCCAATTCCGGGGCCAACATGTCCGGTGCGGCCCCGCCAGAGCGGTTTTCCTGCAATTCGTCGGCCAGCAGGATGGCTGCCATGACCAGCTGTTCGGCCACAGTGGCGTTGCGCACCACGGATTTTGCGCGCTGCACGCGTTCGTTCACCTGCGCGCCGAGCGCGATCAGATTGGACTCATCCCCGTCCCGGCAAGAAATGTGATAATCATGACCGCCGATTTCCAGACGCACGTCAGCCATGGCGTTCATCTCCCTTGGCGTCCCCGCTGGCGTCCAGCAATTGGTCCAGTTCACGGATGGCGGCGGCCACTTCTTGCCGGATCACTGCCGCATCCAGCCGGGGCGCAGGCGCATGGGCCAGCGCGTCGGTCGCGGCATCGAGCCGCACAAGGGCCGCTTCAATCCGTGACAAGGCTGATCTGGTGCGTTCTCCCGCCATAACCGCTTGGATAGGCATGGAAGCGCCGGGGGGCAAGAGCGGTTGACGCTTGCGCTTTCGCAAGACAAAGGAACCGCGCGCGCAAACGGGGCGACTCGCTCCACAACCAGCCTTTGCAAAGGACATTCATGACCGTCGCTCCCCAGCAACTTGCCAATGCCATCCGGGCGCTGGCGATGGACGCGGTTCAAGCCGCCAACTCCGGCCATCCTGGTATGCCGATGGGCATGGCCGATGTGGCGACGGTGCTGTTCACACAGTTTCTGAATTATGATCCGCAAGCCCCGAAATGGGCTGATCGCGACCGGTTCGTTCTGTCTGCGGGCCACGGCTCGATGCTGATTTATGCGCTGCTGCATCTGACCGGATATGAACGCCCGACGATGGACGACATCCGCAATTTCCGCCAATTGCATTCGGTTTGCGCCGGTCATCCGGAGAATATTGAACTGCCCGGCGTCGAATGCACCACTGGCCCGCTGGGGCAGGGCTTGGCCATGGCAGTTGGCATGGCGATGGCCGAACGGCACCTGAATGCAGTCTATGGCGACGATCTGGTCGACCACAAGACCTGGGTGATTGCAGGCGACGGCTGCTTGATGGAGGGCATCAACCACGAAGCCATTGGCCTGGCGGGCGTCAACAAGCTTGGCCGCCTGAACGTCCTGTGGGACGATAATAACATCACCATCGATGGCGATACCTCGCTCTCCACCTGCGAAGACATTTTGGCACGCTATGCCGCGACCGGCTGGCACACGGTCCGCTGTGACGGGCATGACTTTGCGGATATTGCCCGCGCGCTGGCCGAAGCCGCTGCTGATCCGCGCCCGTCGCTGGTCGCGTGCAAGACCATTATCGGCAAGGGTGCACCCAACAAGCAGGGCGGCCACAGCGTTCACGGCGCGCCTTTGGGTGCAGACGAAATCGCCGCCGCGCGCGATTATCTGGGCTGGAGCGCCGCTCCGTTCGAAGTGCCTGCCGACATCCTCGCCAAATGGCGCACGCTTGGCGCACGCGGAAGTGCTGTCCGCGCCGCATGGGATGCGCGGCTGGCCGCGTCGCCCGCACGCGGCGATTTCGAGGCCCGGATGGCGGGTGTTGCCGATCTCGCCTCGCCCGCGCTGGAAGGCTATATTGCTGGCCTCATTGCCGCACCGCAGAAGGTCGCGACGCGCAAGGCCTCTGAAATGGCGCTGGGTCCGCTCACCGAAACGCTGCCGCATCTGGTTGGCGGTTCGGCGGATCTGACGGGCTCCAACCTGACCAAGACCAAATCGACCGTGCCGTTCGGGGCGGACAATTATGCTGGTCGGCACATCTATTATGGCATTCGCGAATTCGGCATGGCCGCTGCGATGAACGGTATGGCGCTGCATGGCGGCGTGGTGCCTTATGGCGGCACGTTCATGGTCTTTTCCGACTATTGCCGTAACGCGATCCGCATGAGCGCGGTCCAGCACGCGCAGGTCGTCTATGTCCTGACGCACGATTCGATCGGGCTGGGCGAGGACGG
Source organism: Sphingomonadales bacterium (assembly GCA_016714795.1). Lineage (GTDB taxonomy): Bacteria > Pseudomonadota > Alphaproteobacteria > Sphingomonadales > Sphingomonadaceae > Aquisediminimonas. Next base: position 273,346 of record JADKCA010000001.1, read on the forward strand.
GCCGACACACCAGCCGGTTGAGCATGTCATGTCGCTGCGCATGATCCCCAATCTCAATGTCTATCGCCCCGCCGATGTGATCGAAACGGCGGAATGCTGGGCGCTGGCGCTGGAAACCACTGCCACGCCATCGGCGCTGGCCCTGTCTCGCCAGAATTTGCCGCAGCTGCGCGGGGCTGGCGAAGAGGGCTGGAACCGCTCGACCAACCGTTCGGCCAAAGGCGCATACCGCCTGCGTGCCGCGACCGCTGCGCGCAAGGTCGTGCTGATGGCCACCGGCTCCGAAGTCGAGATCGCGGTTGCCGCCGCCGATCAGCTTGAAAGTCAGGGCATTGGCGTGGACGTGGTTTCGGCACCGTGCCTTGAACTGTTTGACGCGCAGGACGCGGCCTATAAGGCAGACCTGCTGCCGCGCGATGCGCTGATCTGCTCGATTGAGGCGGGCGTGACGCTCGGCTGGCAGCGTTATACGGGCCTTGATGGCCTGAATTTCGGCATCGACCGGTTCGGGGCCTCCGCTCCGGCTGACGCGCTTTATGATTATTTCGGGCTCACGGCGGAGAAAATCGTGCCCGCCATCACCGCACAACTGGCTGCTTAATAGGGAGAATTTATCATGGCGACGAAGGTTGCGATCAACGGATTTGGCCGCATCGGCCGCAATGTGGCGCGTGCCATTCTGGAACGCACCGATCATGATCTCGAACTGGTTTCGATCAACGATCTGGCAGACGCGAAGGCCAACGCGCTGCTGTTCAAGCGGGACAGCGTGCACGGCGCGTTCAGCGGCACGGTTGAGGTTGATGGCAATGATCTGATCATCAACGGCAAGCGCATCCATGTGACGGCCGAGCGTGATCCGGCGAATCTGCCGCACGCAGCCCAAGGCGTCGACATTGCGCTGGAATGCACCGGCTTCTTCACCGACCGCGCGTCTTGCGAAAAGCATCTGGCCGCAGGCGCCAAGCGCGTCCTCATCTCTGCACCGGGCAAGAATGTTGACCTGACGGTCGTGTTCGGTGTGAACCATGAAAAGCTCAGCGCGGATCATGTGATCGTTTCCAACGCGTCGTGCACCACAAACTGCCTCGCGCCCTTCGCCAAGGTGCTGAACGACGCCATTGGCATCGAACGTGGCCTGATGACCACGATCCACGCCTACACCAACGATCAGAAGATCCTTGACCAGATCCACGAAGATCCCCGTCGTTCGCGCGCTGCCGCGATGTCGATGATCCCGACCACCACGGGTGCCGCGCGCGCCGTGGGTGAAGTGCTTCCCGAACTGAAGGGCAAGCTGGACGGCTCCGCCATCCGCGTGCCGACCCCGAACGTCTCGGTGGTCGATCTCACCTTCACGCCCAAGCGCGACACGACCAAGGACGAAGTCAACGCGCTGCTCAAGGCCGCATCGGAAGGCGCGCTGAAGGGCGTGCTGGGCTATTCGGACGAGCCGCTGGTCTCGATCGATTACAATCATGACGCCCACAGCTCGACCATCGACAGCCTCGAAACATCGGTGATCGACGGCAAGCTGGTGCGCGTGCTCAGCTGGTATGACAATGAATGGGGCTTCTCCAACCGGATGATCGACACCGCGGGTGCGATTGCGAAGCTGATCTGAACCTTCTCCCCTCCCGCGTGCGGGAGGGGCCTGGGGGTGGGAAATGGCAAGCGTCGCTGGCGATTCTCGCCCACCCCTAACCCCTCCCGCACACGGGAGGGGAATTGCGTGGAGCCTGCAATGACCTTCAAAACCCTCGACGATATGGGCGATATCAGCGGCAAGCGCGTACTCGTCCGCGAAGATCTGAACGTGCCGATGAAGGATGGCGTCGTCACCGATGACACCCGCCTGCGTGCCACGGCAGAGACGCTGACGCAGCTGTCGGATCGCGGAGCGAAGGTGTTCGTGCTGGCCCATTTCGGTCGCCCCAAGGGGCAGGTCGTGGCGGACATGTCGCTGAAGACAGTTGCGCAACCGCTCGCCCAAGCGCTGGGTCGCCCGGTTGCGTTCCTTGATGATTGCCAGGGCGATGCGATGGCCGTTGCGACGCAGGCTGCCGCAAACGGCGCGATCACCGTGCTGGAAAACACCCGTTTTCACGCTGGCGAGGAAAAGAATGACGCTGCGCTGATCGCGGAAATGGCCAAGCTTGGCGATCTCTACGTCAACGATGCGTTTTCTGCGGCACACCGCGCGCACGCCTCAACCGAAGGCTTGGCCCATGTGCTGCCCGCCTTTGCGGGCCGGGCGATGGAAGCGGAACTGGTCGCGCTGGAGAAGGCGCTGGGCACGCCTGAAAAGCCGGTTGCGGCGGTTGTTGGCGGGGCCAAGGTGTCCACCAAGCTCGACGTGCTCAAGCATCTGGTGGCGCGCGTTGACCATCTCATCATCGGCGGCGGCATGGCCAACACCTTCCTCGCCGCGCGCGGTGTGGATGTGGGCAAATCCTTGTGCGAACATGATCTGAAGGCCACCGTGCTCGAAATTCTCGACGCGGCGGATGCGGCAGGCTGCATTGTCCATCTGCCCTATGACGTGGTGGTGGCAAAGGAATTTGCGGCCAACCCCGCCTCCTTGCGCACCTGCAACGTGCATGAAGTGGCCGCGGACGAGATGATCCTCGACGTTGGCCCGGCGGCGGTTGAAGCGCTCGCGGATGCGCTCAAGACCTGCAAGACTCTGGTGTGGAACGGCCCGATGGGCGCGTTCGAAACCCCGCCGTTCGATACCGCGACGGTGGCGCTCGCCCGCACCGCCGCTGCGCTGACGAAGAGCGGCGTGCTGGTTTCGGTGGCAGGCGGCGGCGATACTGTTGCCGCACTCAACCATGCAGGCGTGGCGGGTGATTTCACCTTCGTTTCCACCGCAGGCGGGGCCTTTCTGGAGTGGATGGAGGGCCGGGAACTGCCGGGTGTGGCGGCGTTGACCGCTGGTTGAGCATCTGATACGTTTAACTTGTTAAACGGAGGTTTGCATGCTGGGAATTCGTCTGAAGCCTGACGCAGAAGCGATGCTGGCCCGGCATGCCAAGTCGGTCGGCAGGCCCAAGAGCGTGGTCGCGCGAGACTGGATCATGGATCGCCTCGAACGCGAGAGCATTGATGAGGAAATGCGCCGCGCGGCGCGCCTGCTGGCCGCGCATGATCGCGAGGAGGACTATACCGAAAGCGACATGGATGATTGATCTGCGCCGCGGTGATGTTGTTTTCTATGGAGAGCGCGGCGAGTTCACCGGCAAGCTGCGCCCGGGCGTGATTGTGCAGCGCGAATCCACTCTGGCGGATTCACCTTCTATTACAGTCTGCGGGATTACGAGCTTCTCCATGCCAACGCACGCCGCCCGCGTTGCGCTGTCGCCTTCGCCCGAAAATGGTCTTGAGGAGCAGAGCTTCGCCATGATCGACAAGATCGCCTCGATTTCGCGTTCGCGCGTTCGGCGCGTTTTTGGCCACCTCAACCCCGATGAAATCAACGCCATTGATCGCGCGCTGCGATCCTGGCTTCAACTTTGAACCAAAATTGCAGGGAGATTTGCATATGACCAACCCCACACAGATCATGGCCGCCGGCAACGGCTTTATCGCAGCGCTCGATCAGTCGGGCGGCTCCACCCCCAAGGCGCTCGCAGGCTATGGCATCGAAGGCGATGCCTGGTCCACCGAAGAGGAAATGTACGGCCTGATCCATGACATGCGCAGCCGCATCATCCGCTCAAAGGCGTTTGATGGTTCCAAGGTGATCGGCGCGATCCTGTTTGAACGCACGATGGACGGCAGTGTGGATGGCAAGCCCACGCCGCAGGCGCTGCTCGACAAGGGCGTGGTGCCCTTCATCAAGATCGACAAGGGCCTCGAAGACGAAGCGAACGGCGTGCAGATGATGAAGCCGATGCCAGAGCTCGATGCGCTGCTCGCCAAATCGAAGGCGCTGGGCGTTTATGGCACCAAGGAACGCTCGGTGATCAATTCGGCCAACCGCGAAGGCATTGCCGCCATCGTCAAGCAGCAGTTCGAAGTCGGCGCGCAGGTGAAGGCCGGTGGCCTGATGCCGATGCTGGAGCCCGAAGTGAACATCAAGAGCGAGACGCGCGCCGAATGCGACGCGATCCTGCTCGAAGAAATCCTCAAAAACCTCGATGCACTGCCCGAAGGCGAACAGGTGATGCTCAAGCTCAGCCTGCCGGTCGTGCCGGGCACGTTCGATCCTCTGGTCAACCATCCCAAGGTGCTGCGCGTCGTCGCGCTCTCTGGCGGCTTCAAGCGCCCCGAGGCCTGCGTTGAACTCGCCAAGAACAAAGGCATCATCGCCAGCTTCAGCCGCGCGCTGCTCGAAGGCCTGCGCTTCCAGATGAGCGACGCCGAATTCGACGCCTCGCTCGGCGGCGCGATTGACGAGATCTACAAGGGCTCGACGCAGAAGACGGCGTAAGGGGCAGGGTGCCTGTGCTCCGGCCTTGAGCCGGAGCCGGGTGCCGCGATGTGCTACGCCTAACGCCGTAACTGCTCACTGTAACTGGAGAAGAAATGACGGAAGCCGGATCCGATTTCGTTCAATCCATGCAGGCTAAGCGATTATCTGCCCATTTCACGGCGGCGGATTTATGCTGCGCGGGGGAAACATGGCAGCGCGTCCGCATTTGGAATGAACCCCAACAGAAAGAAACATGGGCGGCGCTGGAACAGCTTTGCGAAACCATATTGGAGCCGGTGGTGGCCCGTTTTGGCATGCCCCGATTGACCTATGGCTTCGCATCGTCGGAACTATTCCGCCATATCTCCAGTGGAACGAAAGCGGCACTTGGTGGAACGAAAGAGGCGGTGGGTGGAACAACAGCGGCGCTTGATCAACATGCCGCTTGCGAATTGCGCCGTTCGGGAAAGCTGATTTGCCCGCGAATGGGAGCCGCCGTTGATTTTGCCGTTCCGTCGGTATCATCTCTGGAGATTGCCCATTGGGTAGCCTTCTCACTGCCGTTTGACCGGATGTATGTCTATGGTCCAGATCGCCCATTTCATGTCAGCGTCGGCCCTGAAAACACGAAGGGCTTGGTTCAGATGATCGAGTGGGCACCGGGGCGTTTAAGGCCCCAAAACCGAAAACTGGCTTGGTTGGACGAAGTACGGGATGCCAAGTCCCTCGCTTGATAACCCGTGGAGACAATGGGGGGTTAGAATTACAGTGACAGTGGAATTACAGTGACAATGCACCTAATTGCATTTGTCTCTAAGACTGATTTGATTCAATTATTTCCCGCGTCGAGCGATGGAGATAATTAAGTGCACTGTCACCGTAATTCCCGGAATTCTGCTGTCCCCGAAATTCTGCAGCTTATCTAATTAGTATTGCGTTCCCGGAATTCGTCCGCTGCCGTAAAATCGCTTCGTGTAAGTCTGCGTCGTGGATCATCATTGTCTAGGGTTTGACGCCAAGAAAGATAACCAGACGACTTCCCGAAATAGGGCAACTTCCCCTCAATCCCCGTCGTCACCGGCTCATCGGTCTTCGCAATCGCAATGCGCCTGAGCACCACCCCCGGCCCGATGGCGGCGGGCTCCACGCGTTCAACGCTGGTCGGATCAGTGATATCGCGGAACCGTACCAGCAGCGGCAGCGGATTTTCAGGCATGTAGTTCTCGATTGAGGGCACAGTCGGGTAAATCTCGGCAAATTGTCCCTGCCGGTAATCGCGGTTTTCGCCACCTGGCTTCACCTTGCTCACCAAAGCCGCCTCGGCAATGGTGCCTGCATAGTCACCATTGCCATCCGCCCCGGAAAGCAGGGCAAACACCGGGCCGCCGGGCAGGTCGATCACAACCGCCTCGCCCTTGACCTTCACGATATAGGCCCCCTCCAGCCGACTTCTGTACGAGATCGCACGCACCGAGGAGAAGGATTTGACACCCTGCGGCGTCTGCACTTCGATGGTCATCTTGTAGTGATAAGGCGGTGGCCCGAAAGCATCGCATCCGCCCAGCAAGACCGCGACCGCCGCCAGCCCCAAGCCCAGCGCAACTCGCCGCATCATGCCGTCAAGCCAGCGTGTGAGGAGCGAAACTGGCCTGCGGCATTGCGCCTAAGGCTCGAAATCGTCGCACACTTGCCCATCAAGCCACCCCTCGCAAAATCCTCTGATCCCCATCTGCCGCGTCCGGCGCTTTTGTGCAATGTGCACTCTTCATGCAGTTGAACTCAAGTTGTGCGCCTTTTGGGAAACAGTCGAAAGCGGCTCCGGACAGTCAAAGCGCGGGGGTCACGCGTGCCCTCTCGCGGGGCCGCCGCTGTCTGCGGCAAAGCGCGCGCGCGGTGGCATGGGCGACACCATTGCCCCGGCTGCGAACGTCATGGTGAGGCAGCGCGGCGAGGGAGTTTCAAAAACGGCGGCGGTCGGGTTGACTTGCCTGAACCCCGCCCGCGTCTCGCATGGACCCTCGGGGAGAATGTGCAATACTTGGTGTATTGAGTAAATTTTTACTGCAATTGCGGGGGGGGGTGAGGGTGTTGGGGGTTGTTGGACGTGTCACCGTAATTCTAGGGGTTATTGCAAGTGTCACCGTAATTGCCCGTATTGCACAAGACGGACGGCAGCGTGATCAACCCCTATCCCGGCCAATTTGGCGGGTGCGGCCCGCAGTTGCAGGTGAAATGCTTTATCGAGATGAAGAGCGGCAAGATGGTGCAGTTTTTCAAGAACTGAGCGCCGGAAAAGCTTGATTTGAGCAAAATGTTCGCTTATTGTTCCATCGCTCTTTGGACATTGGTATCCTCCTCCTCCCGCCCGGAGGCACAGCTGCGTCTTGCAGGCATGTCCGGTGTGGTGAGAAAACAGGTGCGACCCCGCGAACTTTGGCGAACTTTGGAACGGGGCCTTTGCGGAATGGGGCCGGTCTGCGTATAGGCTCCCGCCATGACTGATCCTGCACGCATTCCCTGCCAGCTTTACCTCATCTCTCCGCTTGATGTGGGGGGAGACTTTCCAGAGCGGTTGCGCGCTGCACTGTCCGCCGCGCCGGTGGCGGCATTCCAGTTTCGGGTGAAGGAGGGGGATCAGCATGAGCAGGCGCGGCTGGCGGCTCCGCTTCAGGCGATCTGTGCGGAGTATGACACGGCGTTCATCGTGAATGACAGTATCGCGCTCGCCAAGCGGCTGGGGGCGGATGGGGTGCATCTGGGCCAGTCTGACGGTGATCCGCGTGAGGCGCGCGAGGTGCTGGGGCGTGATGTGCAGATTGGCGTGACCTGCCATGACAGCCGCCATCTGGCGATGGAAGCGGGAGAGGCGGGCGCGGACTATGTCGCGTTCGGGGCCTTTTACCCCACATTAACCAAAGAGGTTAGCCATCAGGCCGATCTGGAAACCCTGATCTGGTGGTCCACCATGTTCGAACTGCCCTGCGTGGCGATTGGCGGCATCACGGTGGAAAATGCCGCGCCGGTGATTGCGGCAGGCGCGGACTTCATCGCGGTGAGTGCAGGCGTGTGGCAGCATCCGGATGGCGAAGCGGCGGCCGTCAAGGCGTTCAACGCGCTGTTCTAGCGTCTAGATCTCCAGCGTGAAGAAGCGGCTGAACGGGTCTTCCACATAAGAGCCGAAGGGGCCGCACGGCCGGAAGCCCGCTTTGCCGTATAGCGCGTGGGCAGCATCGAACGCCGGGCCGGAGCCGGTTTCAAGGCTGAGCTGCGCATAGCCCCGATCCCGCGCAGACCGGATGATATGCGCCAGCATGGCGGCTCCGACGCCTTGCCCCTGATGCGCATCGGCAGTCCGCATCGATTTGATTTCCCCAAGGTCAGGCGCAATTTCGCGCAGCGCGCCACAACCCGCCAGAGTGTCGCCCTGCCAGATCGACCAGAAGGTCACGTCTGGCCCTTTCAGCCCTTCAAAATCGAGGAAATGGCACGAATCCTTGGGCGAGTTGGCGAGCATCCCCGCGAAATGCTGTTCCAGCAGCGCCCGGATTGCAGCGCCAGACAGATCATCTTCTACAATGTGCACCTGACTATCCGTTATGCTTGGGCATCGGCCAATGTGCAGGCCCAGCCCTTGGGTTTCCGGCACACGCAATTGTGCGTGTACAGGCTGACAAACCGGTCCATATCCATCGCCGTGCTGCCGCTTTCCGCCGGTAAGGCGCACGCGCCGCCAAAACAGCCTGCTGCGCGCGCCTCCCCCACCGGATCTGGCGTGTTTGATGGTGCCTGCTTCATCATCTCGCCCCCCTCGCGGCGCTGAACTCTTCCTGCACATAGCGCAGCGTGCCCGATTGCGCTTGCATGAAAGGGACAGGATTGAACCGGATCGCCGTTTGGGGGAACTTGCCCTCAGCCCGCGAAAAGGGTAGGGGGCCGCCTGCTCTTTCTCACAACATCAGGTGATCCCCATGAAAATCAACGCGGTCGAGATTCGTCCCGGCAACATTTTGGAATGGGATGGCGGCCTTTGGCGCGCTGTCAAAATCCAGCACACCCAGCCCGGCAAGGGCGGTGCTTATATGCAGGTGGAGCTGAAGAACCTGATTGACGGCCGCAAGAGCAACAACCGCTTCCGCTCTTCGGAAACGGTGGAAAAGGTGCGGTTGGATACCAAGGACTTCCAGTATCTTTTCACCGATGGTGAGATGTTGGTGTTCATGGACAAGGATAATTACGAGCAGATTTCGCTCCCCGCAGACATGCTGGGTGATGCCGCCGCCTTCTTGCAGGACGGCATGGATGTTGTCCTTGAGCTCTATGACGAGCGCCCGATTTCGGTGCAGCTGCCCGATACCGTGATCGCCACGATTGTGGAGGCCGACGCGGTGGTGAAGGGGCAGACCGCTTCGTCCAGCTACAAGCCTGCCGTGCTGGACAATGGCGTCCGCGTGATGGTGCCACCGCACATCGGTGCCGGCACGCGCATCGTGGTGGATGTGTATGCGCAGGAATATGTGAAGCGGGCGGACTGACCTGCAGAAAACCCCTCCTCTTCAGGGGAGGGGCCGGGGGTGGGGCATGTCAGCCCGCTCCTGATGCACAGAATTTGTCTCAAACGCCCCACCCCAACCCCTCCCCTGAAGAGGAGGGGCTTTAGGAACAGCCATGGCATCCCATTCCGGCCTTCTCACCATCATGGAACGTGCAGCGCGCAAGGCTGGCAACAAGTTGCGCCGCGATTTCAATGAGGTGCAGCACCTTCAGGTCAGTCGCAAAGGCCCGGCGGATTTCGTCTCCAAGGCGGATCGCGCGGCAGAGCGCACGCTGTACGAGGAACTCAGCAAGGCGCGGCCCGATTGGGCGTTCCTGCTGGAGGAATCGGGCGAGATTGAGGGTGACCCCACCAAGCCGCGCTTCATCATTGATCCGCTCGATGGCACGACCAACTTCCTGCATGGCATTCCGCACTTCGCGATTTCGATCGCGGTGGAAGAGCCTTTGCCCAATGGCAAGCGCGAGATCATGTCGGCTCTGGTCTATCAACCCATGACCGATGAGAGCTTCTGGGCAGAAAAGGGGCGTGGGGCCTGGTTGCAGGATGCGCGCCTCCGCGTGTCGTCCCGCCGCAATCTGGATGACGCCCTGATTGCCACCGGCATCCCGTTCATGGGCCATGGCAATTTTGCGCAATGGAACCGCATCTTCGGCGCGGTTGCGCCCGAAGTGGCGGGCATCCGGCGTTTTGGCGCGGCGTCGCTTGATCTCGCATGGGTCGCGGCGGGGCGGTATGATGGCTATTGGGAAGCCGATCTCCAGCCCTGGGATGTGGCGGCGGGGATGCTGCTGGTGCGCGAGGCGGGCGGCTTCGTCACCGACTTCCGGGGCGGCGACAAGTGCATCGACCGCAACGAATATCTGGCAGCGAATGATACGCTGCATTCCAAGCTGCACAAGCTGGTGGCAGGCGCGCTGCGTTAATTGCGCGCCGCATCCAGCCGGATGCGGATGGCCCTCAAGCGGGGGAGGAGATCATTCATCTCCTCTTGAGACACCATGCCGTTCAGTACCGGCACCATGGGCGCAAGCGCGGACAGGCAGGTTTCGCGCATCGCCCGCCCGGCAGGTGTGAGCGAAACCAGTTTGGCGCGGCCATCCTGCGGGTCCGCGCGGATGCTGATGAGCCCGTTCTTCTCCATGCGGCCCAAGGTGCTCGTCATCGTCGGGCGGGTGACTTGAAAGGCGCTGGCGAGCGCCGCGGGGGACTTTTCTGCCACATCCAGCCGGACGAAATGGTTGAGCACCGAAAATTGCGCGCGCGTCATCCCCTTGGGCAGCACACCATCGAGCAAGGCACCGGAGAGCTGCTCCAATATACCGATTTCATTGAAGAATTCGAAGGCCAGCGGGTCTTGCGTCATGCGATGATATGCTTCTCCAGCGGCCAGCGCGCTGCGGGCCGAACGGGATCGGCATAGCCGACACGCGCGAACATTTGAATGCGTTCTCCGGCTTTGGCACCAAGCTGCCGGTGGATTTCGGCATATTGCGCGGCAACTTCCGGATATTCCTGAAGCGCTTGGCTCATTGGGTGAACCGCCAGCCCCAGCAAGCTCGCCTGCAATTGCGCGCGGACATAGCGGCGGCCTGCCTCCAGCTGGTCTGCGCGCGTGTTGCCCGGCGTGATGATCCAGAACAAGGCAGGGGTTGAGCCATAGGTTTCGGCCTGCATGGTGAGCCCGGTCTTGTAAGCTGTACTGGACGGATCGGCGAGCTGGGCGCGGTCAAGCTGGCCGATCAGCGTCAGACTTTCCATCATGGGGCCGGACAAGGCGAGGCCGTCGGGCGTTGCGTCGATTTCCGCATGGCCGATCCGCATCAGATTGACGCTTTCCATATGCGTGCGGTGCGTCTCCTGCTCAATGCGGATCGAATCCATCGCGATTTTGCGCAACGGAGCGATGCGCGCTTCGGTGGCGGTGAAGCCGTCCGGCGTGGTGACGAGCCGGGCCAGATCCGCCTCCGCAACCGGACGGGTCGGGTCATAGACCAACCGGTTGGTGTGTCGTTGGCCAATCGCCGCGAACAGCGGATCGCGGGCGGTGCTGGCATCCTTGATGAAGCGCACGCGGGCGACGGGGCGGCTATCCAGGCGCGGCTGCGATTCGCCTAGGGGGAGGGGCGTCATCTCCATCCGAACGCCACGTTCTGCGGCGGCGATCCGTGCGGTTTCAAGGAAAGTGCCGAAGCCGATGGTGATCTGACGGTCAAACGGATCGGTTTCGGGCAGTCGTTTGGCAAGGTCGCAGCTGATTTCGGCCTCGTCCGGGCCCACCAGCCGGATCATCCAGGGCTGGCGATTGTGTGGATTGGGGGCGAGAATGGCGTGGCGGAAGGCCGCGAGGCGCATGTCAGCAGGCGGCGGCCCATCGGCCATCCATGGCTTGATCGCGGCTTCGGGCAGCCGCGTGACGCGCCAGACACCGCCTGCCAGAACAAGGCCGATCGCACCGGCACCGAGGATCAGGGTTCTGCGGGAAATGGACATGGTGATTCTCCAATTCGATATCTAACTAAATATAGATAGATATCGAACTATGTCAATTGCCCCATGTCAGACGAAGAGAATCTCCGCCGCAGCGTCCCAGATGGCGGTATTGGCGGCGACCAGAAGGCTGGTTGATCCGTCATGGAACACATAGTCGCGCCCGTCGCTGCGTGCGACCTTTCCGCCCGCTTCCTCCAGAAACAGCGCGCCGGGCACATGATCCCAGGGCAATGTGCGTTCATAGAGCGCCAGATCATGCTCACCCAGCACGATCTTGGGATATTGCTCACCGGCACAGCGGGGAATGTCGGCGCAGACCATCTTGCCTTGGGCGTTGCCCAGAAAGCGGTCGCGGGTTTCGGGATCAAGAAAGAGCGTGCTGATCCCTGCCACCAGTTGCGGCGCGCCAGTGGGGCGGGCAGTGACGCGGGCACCATCGATGAACGCGCCGCGCCCGCGCGCGGCATGGCAAAGCCGCCCGGTCAACGGGTCGAGTATCCAGCCCGCCTCCGCAACGCCGTCTACCGTCAGCGCAATCATGATGGCGAACGGCGCGCGGCCTGCGGCGAAGTTGGCAGTGCCGTCGATGGGATCGATGATCCATACTGCACCGGAAGCGATGTCATTCATCAATATGGGGTCAGCGGCGACCGCCTCTTCACCGAGCAGTCTGGCCTCCATGATGGACAGTAAGCCTTCACTCAGCCGCGCTTCGCTCTCGCGGTCGACCACTGTGACGAGTTCGCCTGGGGTCTTTTCCTCGATCTCGTGCGCTGCCAGTTGCTGGTAACGCGGCAGGACGACGTCAGCTGCCACCCGGCGCATAAGAGCTTCGACGGCGGGAGAGAGGGGGTGCATCGCGCGCTAACTCCATATGCTCCGGCGCAGGCCGGAGTACAGCCGTCTTTACGCTTCGCTGCCCTCTTCACCGCCGCTTTCGATCGCATCCGCAGCCCCTTCATCTTCCTCAACTTCCACCAACGCTGCACTCACCACATGTTCATTGTCCGCGACATTGAACAGGCGCACGCCGCCGGTGTTGCGGCCGATGACACGCATTGATGCAACTTCCATGCGGATCATCTTGGCCTGGTCGGTGACCAGCATCAGATGCTCGCCATTCTTGGCCGGGAAGCTGGCGACGACCGGGCCGTTGCGATCCAGGTTGTCGATATTGGTGATGCCTTGTCCGCCACGACCGGTGCGGCGATATTCATAAGCTGAAGATCGCTTGCCATAGCCATTGGCGCAGACGGTGAGGATGAACTGTTCCCGCTCAGCCATTTCGGCCATGCGCTCGGCCGAGAGCGTCGGCGCATTTTCATTGTCCTTCCACGGCGCGGCACGCAGATAGGCATCGCGCTCATCCTGATCCGCGCCGGAGCGGTGCAGGATCGAGAGCGACATGACTTCGTCACCGTCCTTCAGCGTCATGCCGCGCACACCGGTGGAGGCGCGGCTCTGGAATTCGCGAATGTCGCTGCCCATGAAGCGGATGGCCTTGCCGCCGCGCGAGGCCAGCAGCACGTCATCTTCTTCGGTCAGCAGGGCGACACCGATCAGGCGGTCATCCGCATCGTCGCCTTCAAACTTCATGGCAATTTTGCCATTGGAGGGGATGTTGGTGAAGGCATCCATGGAGTTGCGGCGCACCGAGCCCTTGGCCGTGGCAAACATGACATGCAGCTTGGCCCACTCATCCTCATCCTCGGGCAGCGGCAGAACGGTGGAGATGGTTTCACCCTGTGCCAGCGGCAGCAGATTGATCATTGGCCGCCCGCGTGTGTTTGGCCCGCCTTCGGGCAGACGCCACACCTTCATGCGATAGACTTTACCGACGGTGGAGAAGAACAGCACCGGAGTATGGGTGCTCGTCACGAACAATTCGGCGACGACGTCCTCATCCTTGGTGTTCATGCCCGCGCGGCCCTTGCCGCCTCGTTTCTGCGCACGGAACGTGTCAAGGCTGGTGCGCTTGATATAGCCGTCGACCGTGACGGTGACGACCATCTCTTCGCGCTCGATCAGATCTTCATCGTCGATGCTGTCACCCGCAGGCGCGATGGTGGATTTGCGCGGCGTGGCAAACTCGGTCTTCACCGCCAGCAGTTCTTCGCGCATCACGGCGTAGAGCTTTGCCCGGTCTGCCAGAATCGCGAGCAGTTCGGCGATGCTGGTGGCGAGTTCCTTCAACTCGTCGCCAATTTCGTCGCGGCCCAGCGCGGTGAGGCGGTGGAGGCGCAGGTCGAGAATCGCGCGGACCTGAATGTCGGACAGGCGATAGGTCTCGCCCGAAACCGCATCATGATCCTCAACCGCTTCGACCAACGCGATATATTGCGCGATTTCCGCAATCGGCCATTCACGCGCAGACAGGCGTTCGCGCGCTTCGGCAGGGCTGGAGGAGGAGCGTATGATCCGCACCACTTCATCCAGATTGGTCACCGCGATGACGAGGCCGAGCAGAATATGCGCCCGGTCCCGCGCCTTGTTCAACTCGAACTTGGAACGGCGGGTGATGACCTCTTCGCGGAACTTGACGAATGCGTCGATAATGTCGCGCAACGTCAGCACTTCGGGCCGTCCGCCACGGATGGCGAGCATGTTCGCCGGGAAGTTGGACTGGGCGGGCGTGTGCCGCCACAACTGGTTGAGCACGACTTCGGGCGTCGCGTCCTTTTTCAGGTCGATGACGATGCGCACGCCGAGACGATTGGATTCGTCGCGAATGTCGGAGACGCCCTCGATCCGCTTGTCCTTGGCGGCTTCGGCGATCTTTTCCACCAGCCCGGATTTGCCGACCTGATAGGGGATTTCGGTTAGCACAATGCTGCGCTTGTCGCCGCGGCCTTCCTCAATCTCATGGCGGCTGCGCATGATGATCGAGCCTTTGCCCGTGTGATAGGCAGAGCGCGCACCGGACTGGCCGAGGATCAGCGCTCCAGTGGGGAAATCGGGCGCGGGGACGATCTGGATCAGTTCGTCGATCGTGATCCCGCCATTTTCGATATAGGCGATGCACGCATCAATCACTTCGCCCAGATTGTGCGGCGGAATGTTGGTTGCCATGCCGACGGCAATACCGCCCGCCCCATTGACGAGCAGGTTCGGGAAACGGGCAGGCAGAACCTGCGGTTCCGTGCGGCTGGCATCATAGTTGGGCTGGAAATTGACGGTATCCCGGTCAATATCTTCCAGCAGGAAATTGGTGACCTTGGCCAATCGCGCTTCGGTGTAGCGCATGGAGGCTGGCGGATCGGGGTCCATCGATCCGAAATTGCCCTGACCGTCGATCAGCGGAAGCCGCAAAGACCAATCCTGCGCCATGCGCGCCAGTGCGTCGTAGATAGAGGAATCGCCGTGCGGGTGATAATTACCCATCACGTCACCGACGATCTTGGCCGACTTGCGATAGGGACGCCCGGCCACGAATCCGCCTTCATGCGCGGCATAGAGAATGCGGCGGTGAACCGGCTTCAGGCCGTCACGCACGTCAGGCAAGGCACGGCTGACGATGACCGACATGGCATAGTCGAGATAGCTCGACTTCATCTCGTCAACGATGCTGATGGGCGAAATGTCCGAAGGGTCGCCGATGGGCGGCTCGTCGTTGCTCAAGATACTTACTTTCTCATGAAATCCGGTTCCAAGGCCTTAGCGGGGGAGGGGGGCAAAGGCCAGTGCCAAGAGGCAAAAAAGGGGTTCAATCACCATTCATTTTTGCGCGCCTAAAAACGCTTTCATCCCGTGTTCGGGCTTGTGCGACAGGCGCTGTCGGACTAGCGGGAAATCATGGGACGGAGTGCGCCTGCATTCCGGTTTGGAGAAGGACCATATTGCAATGAAACTTGTTTCTTCGGTGTCGCTTGCCCTTGTTCTTGCCTTGGGTTCAACCGTGATGCTGGCCCCGCAGTCTGCGGTTGCGGCGAAGAAGGAAAAGGCGCCCAAGGCGGCTGCGCCAACCTTGTCTAAGGAATTCCGCGCGGCCATCGCGCCAGCGCAGGCAGCCATGCAGAAGAAGGACGTTGCCGCAGCGGAAGCTGCGCTGGCCGTCGCCACGCCGCTCGCCAAACTGCCCGACGAAATATTCTTCCTCGGCTCGATCGGTTATGAAGTTGCCAATGCCAAGAATGACAAGGCGGGCATTCGCAAGGGCATCGACATGATGGTCGATTCCGGCTCGAAGATCCCGACGAACCTCGACAAGCTCAATATGGCATCGGGCCAGATGGCTTATCAGGCCGGTGAGTATCAGAAAGCGATTGACCGCCTGACCGCGGCCGACCAGCAGGGCAGCAAGGACATCAACCGCTTGTTGCTGACGGCCGAAGCGCATTTCAAGCTGAGCCAGTGGGCTCAGGGCCTCGGCGTGCTGAACAAGGCCGCTGAAGAGCAGAAAGCGTCTGGTCAGGCTGTGCCGGAAGACTGGTATCGTCGTGGTGTTTCGGTGTCGCTCAAGAGCAAGAACACGGCGCTGATTACCGATTGGAGCCACAAGCTTGTTCGTAACAATCCGTCGGCCACCAACTGGCGCGATGCGCTGATCATCTTTCGCGATTCCGCCAAGCTCGACGCCAAGTCGCAGCTCGACATTGCGCGCCTGATGTATGAAACCAAGTCGCTTGCCGGTGAACGCGACTTCAATGACTATGCGGCGCTGGCCATCGAAGGCAAGCTCCCCTGGGAAGCCGAGAAGGCGATCCAGGCCGGTCTGGATAGCGGTGCGGTGGTGAAAACCTCCAAGCCGATCCAGGAACGGCTTGCCGAAGTCAAGACGATGTCTCCGGTGGAAACATCTGCATTGATGACCGATCAGAAAAAGGCACTGACCACGGGCACCGCCGTCTATGCGCTCAACGTGGCCAATGCGCTGATCAGCCATGGGGACAATGACAAGGCATTGGAAATGCTGGGCGTCGCCGAAAAGCGTGCCGGAGCAGATTTGTCCACTGTCAACATGCTGCGCGGCATTGCGCTGGCCCGGCTGGGCCGCAAGGACGAAGCCAAAGCGGCGTTCAGCGCTGTGACAGCGTCTCCCAAGGCGGAAATCGGGTCCTTCTGGAAGCTTTATCTGGATCTGGGTGCCGCCACGGCGGGCTGAACTCCCACTTTTCCCACGCTGGACTGGCTTCGGTCAGTCCAGCGGAACGGGAACGCCCGGCAGCGATTTTGACGAACGGATGGTGAGCGAAGTTTTTACGCTTGCCACGTTGGGGGCTGTCGTCAGCGATCCGGTGAGGAATTGCTGGAACTGCTGCAGGTCGGGTGCCACGATCTTCAGGATGAAATCGATCTCGCCATTCAGCATATGGCATTCGCGCACCGGATCGAGCTTCGCGACATGCGCTTCGAAGGCGCGCAGATCATCTTCGGCCTGGCTCTTCAGGCTGACCATCGCAAATACAGTAATGGTGTAGCCCAGCTTCTCCCCCGAGAGCGATGCGTGATAACCTTCGATGATCCCTTCATCCTCCAGCGCGCGAACACGGCGCAGGCAGGGCGGAGCTGTCAGCCCCACCCGCGCGGCCAGCTCCACGTTGGTGATGCGGCCATCTTCCTGCAATTCGTGCAGAATGCGGGCATCGGTATGATCTAGGTTGCGATTGGCCATTTTTGAAACATTCCTTCGGGGGCTGTCTCTTTCCCGATAATTTTGTTTCGCGCAACACTTAATGTGCCACTTTGCAACGTCCCATTTTGGACACTATCGGCAAGGGTAACGCTTCGTTAGGAAAGAGCCTTGACCACCCGGAAGCCTTATCCCTTGCGCTACGATGACCGCCTTGAAACCATCATGAAGGCCCGCACCCGGGATGCGGGTGCGCGTTCCGCGATGTGGGTGCAACTGGTGGATGTGCTGGCGCAGGATCGCGGCAATTTCCCGCCGGAACTGAAGGATAGCGCATTTCGCTGGCTGGACAAATGGCGGCAGGATGTGCCCGAGCGTCGCCGCCTTGGCGCAGCCGTCGCCATTGCGGGTAAACCGGTCTCAGATGGCTTGCTGGACTTTTTCGCGCGCGATGTGGCTGCGGTTGCAAAGCCTGTTCTGAAGCGCTGCCCGCCGGGTTCCGGCTGGTTGGGGATGCTTGCGGGCTGGCCTGCATCATCGCGCGCCATTCTGGCCGAACGCACCGACCTGCCGGAGGATCTGGCGCGCGGTCTGGCAAGCCTTGGCCCGCAGACGCTGGCTTTGCCGCCAATTGCGGTTGAGCCGAAAGCCGCGCCGCTTGCGCCGCCAATCCGCTTTGACCCGGCATTGACCGGCTCGGTAGAAACCATCGCGCCCGTCCATGGAACGCCGCAGCTGGCAGAGCCGCAGTCGCCCGAAATGCCGGTGCTTGATCTGCCGGTTGAAGCCATCGTTGCGGAACCGATTTCAGAAGCGATGCCGCCAGTTGAACCGGTCGCGCCCGCCGTGGCACCGATCAACGAACTGCTCGCGCGCATTGATCGCTATCGCAAGGATAATCCGCAAAGTGCACAGGCTGCGCGGGGCTCTGGCGGGCCAGCCAAGGCCTTTGTATTTGAAACCGACCGCAATGGCGCGATCAACTGGCTGGATGGTGCCCCGCGCGGCGCACTGATCGGCCTGTCGCTGGCCGATATGGCCCTGCCTGGCGAATGCGGAGTAGACGGGCAGGCGGCAGGGGCCTTCCGCAAGCGCGCGCGCTTCGACCATGCCCGGCTGCGTGTCAGCGGCCATGGCCCGGCAGCGGGTGACTGGCTGATTTCCGGTGATCCGGTGTTCGATCCCGAAGGCGGGCGTTTTCTGGGTTATCAGGGGCAGGCGCGCCGGATGACGGCTGACGCGCCCGAAGGTGCTGCTGTGCCGCTTATTGGTGGAGCGATGCGCCCGGAATCGGTGCGTCAGCTGGTCCATGAACTGCGCACGCCGCTCAATGCAATTCGCGGTTTCGCCGAAATGATTGAAGGCCAGTTCCTCGGCCCGGTGGCGGATGGATACCGGCAGCGTGCCGATGCGATTATTCGCGATTCGCAGCGTCTGCTTCGGGTTTTTGAGGATCTGGACAGCGCAGCGCGGCTGGAATCGGGCGATTTCCCGATTGCAGAGGGTGCCCGTGTCGATCTCGTCGGGTTGGTGCGCGAGAGCTTTGCGCAGGCCTCTCCCATGGCGACCGAGCGCAAGATCAGCCTGCGCGTGTCGCTGCCCGAAGGCGATATCATGGCCGGGTTGGATGAAGGCAGCTCGACGCAGCTGCTGTCTGGATTTGTCGAATTGCTGGCGGGGGTTGCGCGTGAAAGCGACGTGATCCAGGTCTCGCTGGATCGACAGGCCATGGCTGCGCATCTGGTGGCAATGCCGGTGCACGAGGCTGGATTGCCCGCCGGGTGGGATTGGTCAGCCACTGTCGCCGAGGGGCCGGGCCAGCCTTCTGACATCCTGCCTTTGGGGCTGGGATACAAATTCCGTCTGCTGTCCCGCCTTGCTCAGCGGGTCGGAGGATCGCTTTCCGGCACCGCAAACCGCTTGACCTTGATCCTGCCCATGGCGACGTCTAGGGAGGAACAGACCAAGCGGGGGTAATTCTAGCGTCGGGGCGGATTGTGGCGTCAAAAAAACAGGAAACGCGCAAACGCAACCTTGGCCGTCTGGATCATGTCGCCCGCAAGGCGGACAGAGTCAGCTTTCCGGCGGATTTCGGGCGTCGTTACGTCATCTATGTCGATACCGAAGAGGAATTTGACTGGACGCAGCCGCAGCGCCGCGACGCCACGGGCACCAGCCATATGCGCTATCTGCCTGAATTCCAGAAGATGGCGGAATCGCACGGGGCTTCGCCCTGCTATCTGGTGGATTGGCCGATCATCGACACGCCGAGTTCTGCCGAGGTGATCAACCAGATGCTGGCGGGCGGACATAGTTCGGTCGGCACGCAGCTGCATCCCTGGGTGAATCCGCCGTTCGAAGAAGAGGTCAACGCGCACAACAGCTATGTGTGCAACCTTCCGGTCGAATTGCAGCGGGCCAAGCTGCACGCGCTGACAGACAGGATCGCCGCTGTGACGGGCAAGCGGCCAGAAGTGTATCGCGCAGGCCGCTACGGCGTGGGCCAGCACACCGCCGAACTGCTGGTGGAAGCCGGATATAAGGTCGATACGTCAATCCGCCCCTATTTCGATTACAGCGCTGATGGTGGCCCCAGTTTCCTGAAGCACAACCCGTGGCCGTCCTGGGCGGGGCCCGATGGCAGCCTGATCGAGCTGCCGTTGAGCGTGGCCTATGTCGGACGGATGCGGGGCGTGGGTGCGGCGCTCAGCCGTTACTCCAGCAAGAAGGCGGTGGCGATTTCCGCGCTCTCGCGTTCCGGGATGCTCTCTCGCGTGGCACTCACGCCCGAAGACATGCCCGAAGCCGAAGTGCGGCAGGCAATCGACGCGCTGCTGGCGGACGGGCAGGTTTACCTCTCCATCTCCTTCCATTCGCCCTCCGTCGCGCCGGGGCACACGCCCTATGTGCGCAACTCGGCCGAATTATCGCTGTTCTACGATTGGTGGGACATCGTCCTGAACCATCTCCACCGCCACGGTGTGAAGCCGGCCTCGGTGGAAGATGTAATTGCGGCCGCCTGGGTGTCGCGGGGCTTGTAACTTACGCGCATTGGCGGCTATTGCGCCTGCTCCACTGGGGGCCCGTAGCTCAGTTGGTTAGAGCTGGCCGCTCATAACGGCTAGGTCGCGGGTTCGAGTCCTGCCGGGCCTACCAGATTGTCCTCCCCTTGCGCTTCAAAGCTCAGCGATTAGTGTCTGCCCAAGAGGAAGACAGGGAGAGGGTGCATGGGGAAATTGAGAAAAGGGCTTGGCGGGGCTGCCGCCGTGCTGGCCTTGGCGGCAGGTGTGGCGGCGTATCGCACGGCAACCTTCGCACCGGAAGCCGTGGCTTCCCCGGATGGCGTGACGCTGGCCGCTATTCCGGCCTTTGATGAAGCCAATGCCGCGAAGAACCTCTCTGCCGCCGTGCGCTTCAAAACGATTTCACATCAGGGCGCGGCAGAGAATGACGCCGCGCAATGGACGGCTTTGCAGGCATGGCTGCAATCCACCTATCCGCTGATGCACAAGGCCATGGCGCGGGAATTGGTGGGCGGGCAGACCCTGCTCTATCGTTGGGAAGGGAGCGATCCGCAGGCCGAACCCATCATCCTGATGGCGCATCAGGATGTTGTCCCCGTCACGCCCGGCACCGAGAAGGACTGGACGCACGCGCCCTTTGACGGAGTGATTGCCGATGGGGCCGTCTGGGGACGGGGCAGCGTGGATGACAAGGGTTCGCTCGTCTGCCTGTTCGAAGCCATGGAGGCGCTGGCCCGGCAGGGCTTCACGCCGAAGCGCACTGTCTATCTCGTCAGCGGCCATGATGAGGAAGTGGGCGGGAAGGGGGCAAAGGCAACTGCCGAACTGCTCAAGGCGCGCGGCGTGAAAGCGCTTTTCACGATTGATGAAGGCAGCGTGATCGTGGCCGATGCGCCGGTGGTGAACAAGCCTGCCATCATGATCGGCGTTGCTGAAAAGGGCTATGCCACGCTGAAGGTCACGGCGAATGCACCCGGTGGCCACAGCTCCATGCCGCCCAAGGAAACGGGCGTGATCAATCTCGCCAAGGCGGTGATTGCCATCAATGACAATCAGTTCCCGCTGCGGCTGGATGGTCCTGCGGTTTCGATGCTGGAGGCGCTGGCAGCGGAGAAAGGCGGCAGCACCAAGCTGGCGGTGGCCAATCGCTGGCTGTTCGGGCCGATGGTGAAGGGGCAGGTGGCGGGCACACCGTCCGGGGCGGCGTCGCTCCATACCACCATTGCCCCCACCATGTTGCAGGGAAGCCCCAAGGAGAATGTCCTGCCGCAATCCGCCAACGCGCTGATCAATTACCGTATCGCGCCTTGGGACCGGTCTGCGGACGTGATGGCGCGGGCGAAGCAGGCCACGCAGGGAATGCCGGTCGCGCTTGACTGGGTGGAGCCGCCGCGTGAGCCGACGCCGGTCAGTTCCACCAACTCGGAAGGCTGGCGCTTTATCGCGGCGGCCGCGCGTGTTCAGGCCAAGGATGCGGTCATCGCCCCCTATCTGGTGGTGGCGGGAACGGACAGCCGCAACTTCTCCGGAGTCTCGCGCGACGTCTATCGCTTCATGCCGATGCTCTTCACCATGAAGGAAACGGCGATGATCCACGGTACCAACGAGCATATGTCCATCGAAAACCTGCGTCGCATGGTGGGCTTTTATGCCCAGCTGATTGCAACCTCTGCGGGATAGACTTGGGCGGCATCCGCGTCTAAAGCACCGCCGGTGTCGGGGAGTGGCGCAGCCTGGTAGCGCATCTGCTTTGGGAGCAGAGGGTCGCAGGTTCGAATCCTGTCTCCCCGACCAGTTTTCTGCCGTTTTTGGAGAGGGTTCCAGAAGCGGTTTACAGGGGGTTTACAGTTGGCGGGCCGCGATGCGGGTGGCCAGTTCTTCGAGCCTCTGGTGGTTCGGGCAATATCTGGCGCGGATTCGGGCTATGTCTGCGACCGGCCAGCCGATCATGGGTATCATCATCATGCTCGTCGTCGGAGGGGTGCTTGGTTGGATCGCATCCATGCTCATGCGCACAGATGGCCAGCAGGGCATTTTCCTCAATATCGTGATCGGCATCGTCGGTGCCGTTCTCTCGGGATATTTCGTGCCCCCCTTTCTTGGCGGAGCACCGATTACGACGGGCTCGTTCGACATGAAGTCGTTGGTCGTCTCGCTTCTGAGTGCTCTCATCCTGCTTGCGATCATCAACCTGATCCGTCGCGGTAACGTGCGCTAGATTATTTCAAAGGAGCGGTGGCGGTACCGGTCGCGGCGGTTTCGGCGCGGCAGAACCGTCACGCTTAGCGGCACAGCGGGTCGCGCGAACGGGCCAGCGACATCGCCGTCACGAAGACGTGGAACGGCGCTTTCAAACGTGGCGGCCCGTTCGATTGTTGTCGGCCTCGGCCCAAGGCTGGCAGAGGACGGTTCAACAATCGCAACGCACCGGCAGACTCCAGTTATCCGGGCGCCATCGCCTTGAACATGGCGGCGACGGGCTTGAACATGTCATCCATCATCTGGCCCACATCGCTCGGCGTTGTCGCGAGCGTACCGCCGGGGAAGGGCGGTTGCGGATGATATTCGGCTTGCAGCATTAGGCTCTGGGCATAGGGTTTGCCACGGAGCATCTCGACGAGCGCGAGACCGAAATCGAGACCGGATGAGACGCCTGCGCCGGTCAGGATATTGCCATCCTTCACGACCCGCTCATTGACCGGGGTCGCACCAAAATCTGCCAGCGTTTCGCGCGTCACCCAGTGAGAGGTGGCGCGCTTGCCCTTGAGCAGCCCCGCCTTGGCCAGCACCATCGATCCGGTGCAGACGCTGGTGATGTGCTTGGCGCGGGACGCGCGGTCTTTTACCCAACCGATCGTGTCTGTTCGGCCCATCACGGAGAGCGTGCCCTCCGTCCCGCCGGGGATGAACAGCACATCCAGATCCTTGGGCGCGTCGGCCATCGTCATGGTCGGACTGATGGCAAGGCCGAGATCGGACATGACGGGGCTCAGATCTTTCTCGGTCGTCACCAGCTGCACCTTGGCGCCCCACATGCAGGCAAAGAAATAATGCGGGCCGACCAGATCGAGCGCGGTGAATTTGGGATAGAGCAGCATCGCCACCTGCTCCTGCCCCCACAGGCCCGGCCCCAGCACTTTCGACATGGCGGCCATATGGTCTTCATTGCTCATCGCGGTGGCGGCAGGAGCGGCCTTGGCGGTTTCTGCCGCCATGGCGCGTTCCAGCGCGAGGTAAGGGGCCAGCAAGGCCGCCCCGGTAAAGCCCTGCAACAGGGCGCGGCGGTTGGTGTCCATCGAATATCTCCCGATCAGAAGTTTGCGCCAAGGGTGAGATAGGCTGAGCGCGGATTGCCGGGGCGCACGACATTCTGGGCATAGTAAGCGTAGGGCGCGAAATATTTCTTGTTGAACAAATTGTCGACACGCAGCCCGATGCGCACCGGGCCAAGGCTGTAGGCCGCCTGCGCATCCGCCAGCGTGTAGCCTTTGGCGGTTTCGGTGTTGGGCAGCGCGAGCCATGTCTTGGAGACGGTGGTGAGTCCCGCACCCAGTTCCAGCCCATTGCCGAAGCGATAGCGCGCGGCAATGCGGCCCCGACTCTTGGGCACGCGGGCAAGGCGGCTTCCCACCGGGATGATCGTATCGGCCACCACTTTCGCGTTGGTATAGCCATAGGATGCCAGAAGCGAGAAGGCGGCGGAGGGCTCATAGATCAGATCCAGTTCCACGCCCGTGCTCCGCTGCTTGCCGGTCTGATCGAGGTGAGGAAAGTGAATGGATCGGGTGTCGGCACATTGGTGCGCGTCAGCCGGAAGGCGGAAACCGTGCCTGAAAGTCCGGAACCCTTCAGCGCGAACTTCAGGCCGCCCTCCAGACTCTTCGACTTTTCAGGAAGTGGTGCGTTGGTTCCGTTGAAGAAGAGCGAGAGCCGCGAACCTGTGGCATAGCCCGCGAACAGCGAGACGCCTTTGGTGAGGTCAATTGTCGCACCGATGCGCGGATTGATCTCATGATAGACCTCATCATTGCCGGCCCCGCCCTGCAATTCGTTGATCCGCATCCGGCTGTACCGGACAGAGGCAAGCAGGTGGAACCTTTCGGCAAAGGTCATCTGGTCCTGCGCATAAAGCGCGAAGGTGGAATAGCGGCTGATGTTCGACGGCACGGCGGCAGGCTCGACATAAGAGATGTCGGAGTTGGGATCGGCCAGATCAATGAAGCTCGCGCCGAACAGATCGAAGGTCAGCATCCCGTCATAATTGACGCGATGCCATTGCGCGCCGGCCAGCAGGACATGGTCGATCCCGCCAGTCGAAACTTCTGCCGAGAGCGAGGCATCGGCAGTCCATTCGGCCACATCGGATTTGAGCGCGGCATTCACTTCTGCACAAAAGGTTCCGGCGCACGGAAAGAAGGACAGAAAGGGAGAGGCGCTATATTCATCAAAGCGGTTCTCGTAGCGACGCACGCGGAGGTTGGCCTTGATCGTGTCAGACAGGCGCTGCGTCACTTCCAGGCTGGCGCTGAAATTCTCGATGTCGGAGCGGGGCGCGTTGGTGGCGCTGGTGAAGCGGTCGCGCTTGATGCCCGCCACGCCGCGCAGCACACCGGGCAAGCCGACATATTCGAGTTGCTTGATGCGGCTGTAATTGACGCGCGCGATGATGTCTGTGCCTTCGGATGGCTGCAAGCGGATCGACGGCGCGAGGATGAGGCGGTTGATATTGACCTTGTCGATATAGTCATTCGCCTTCTGGCCTTCGCCCACCAGCCGGATCGCAGCCGAATCCGAAAGGGCGATGTTGGCGTCTCCGGCGAGGGCATAGGTGTCATAACTGCCAACGCGCGCCCGCACGGCGTTTGCGCTTTTGAAGTTGGCGGTTTTGGTCACCTGATTGATCAGCCCGCCCACCGGCGCACCAATGCCGCCGCCGAACAAGGTCGATGTCGGCCCCTTGGCGACTTCGACGCGCTCGATATGCCACAGGCTCGCGGCATCGCTGACAGCGGTATCGCCATAGCCGACGAGGCCGTCTGTGAAGATTTCAGCCTCAAAGCCGCGCACGATGGGATTGACCAGCAGCATTTCGGAAGAGTGTGAAGGCGTGACGTTGGAGACGTTGGCCAGCGCCTCGTCCATCGAATTCAGCTCCTGATCCTTGATCAGGGCTGCTGTCAGCACCTGCACCGATTGCGGTGTTTCCTGAATCGAAACCGGCGTGCGCAGCGTGGTCGCCTCGGCGGCGACATAGCCTTGCTCCTTCTGGCCGGTGACGATGATGTCGTCCGGCGTCCAGCCTTCGGCCTTGTCCTGCGCGAAGGCAGGCGTTGTGGCCGCCAGAGCAAGGGTGAGGGTGGTGAGTGAGGTCTTCATGTGGATACTCCCTGTGAAATTGTGTTGTTTCGTGTCGATCAGCCCACCAGCCGTTTGAGTTTGGCGAGCGCCATCTCGTCGGCCTCTTCATGGGCAATGATGGATTGGAGTGTGCCGTCTGCGGTCATCAGATAAGTCGCGGCGGTGTGATCGATGGTGTAATCGCCATCGGGCTTGGCGGCGTCGAGCGGGACGCGCTTCACATAGACGCCAAAGCCCTTCTGGATGCCCGCCAGCTGCGCGGGCGTACCGGTCAGCCCGATGATCGGCGTGTTGAACAGTGCAACATATTTGCCGATGCCGTCGCGGCTATCATGGCCGGGATCGACCGAGACGAACACGATGGCGAATTTCATGCCATCCGCACCCAGCTTTTGCCGCAAGCGTGCCATGCGGGCCAGATTGGTGGGGCACATGTCCGGGCAGCGCGTGAAGCCAAAAAAGATGGCATAAGGCTTGCCCGCCAAAGTCTTGTCGCTGATGGTTGTGCCATCGGGTGCGGTGAGTGCGAACGGGCCGCCGAAACGGCTCGCCACGCCGGCCGGCGGGGCATGTCGGCTATCCCCCAGCCATGCAATAAGGCCCATGATCGTGACCAGCGCCACAGCAATCCAAAGGAACGCGCGCAGTGTGACGAGCCCCCGCGGGGCGGCGGGTTTAGTGTCCGGCATGATTCTTCGCCGCAGGGTTCATCGCGCCGGCCTGTTGAACCGCAAACTGAACCTTGACCGCGCCCGCGCGCTGGAAACGCAGCGATACGGGCACCTTGGTTCCCTTCGCCAGCGGCCTCTTCAGTCCCATGAACATGATGTGCAGGCCACCTGGCTTCAGCGAGACCGTTTGCCCGGCAGGGATGACAATGCCATCTTTCACCTGCCGCATGCGCATCACGCCATTATCCATCGTCATCGTGTGGAGCTGCACTTCCGCTGCAACGGGTGATGTTGCGGACAGCAATCTGTCATCGGCCTTGCCTGCATTGCGGATGTCCATGAAACCACCACCCACCACCTGACCTTGCGCGGTCTCTCGCGCCCAGGGATGATCGATGGTCAAACCACCCGATTTGAAACTATGCGCCAGAAGCGGAGCAGAGGCTGCGGCCAGCAACAGCAGTGCAGTGCGGAACAATAGGGAACGGGTCATGGATGTGTCTCCGGTTGGCAAGGATCGGGGGAATGATGTGATGCGGCGGCACTGGCTGGTTCGGGAAGTGCCAGCACCGCCGCACCAAGGCGAAGGGCGAGCGACAGGGCTATGAGCGCCCATGTTCGCTGACGGACGCGGCGAAAAACGCACGCCTGTCTGTCTGTGAGACGCATGATACCCATGGCTCACCCGCCTTTCGCACAAGCAAGGGCTTGGCGGAGGATCGGGGCAACTGCGCGCCGCTCCTCCAGATTGAGGCAATGGCCGACCTCGATCCGCTCGCCGCGATGGCGGAAGACGAGGCGCAGGTCGGTGGGGCTGAACACTTCCAGATCGAAGCGCAGCCAATGGGAGGGAAGCTCGCACACAGCGCCGGCAGGATCGCGGTAACGCATCACGCCTTGGGCGAGTTCCACGGCCTCCGCTTTCGGTTCTGACGTGGTGTGGGTGTCGAGTGCCCAGACGAGCAGCGCCATCACGCCCAGTGAAAAGAGCGGGACCATCCAGTGGCCGTTCAGCGCGGGCAAGATGGATGTCGCCATCAACAATGTAACCAGAACGCTCAGCATCCCGCGCGCTTCCTGCGGGAAGCTCGAACGGTTCTGCTGCATGTGAAGGACAAACGCCTCTTCACCATCGGGATGTGACGCAGAGCTGTTTCCGCTCGCATCGGCCCCGGTCCGTTCCGGGGAACGGTCTGAAATCTGAAACATGGAAATTGGGTCTCCGGTTGCTCCGGACGTGCGCTCAGGCGCAGTCCGGTATCCGACAGGTCAGTTCAGTCTGTCAGGCAGCAGCCGGAGGCCCGCGCAGCGGCGGGCGGAGGTGGGATGTCCGCGAAGGCAGCGGAAGGGGCGCAGCGGAAAGGCCGAGCACCAGAATGAAAGCCAGCGCCAGCGCCAGCTGGATCGGGTCAGCGCCAGCCAGACCAGACATTGCAAGCGAAGAAAAGGCGCATTGTCCATCCATCTTGCCATGCTCACCCGTCGGGTCAGGCAGGCCTTGCTTCATCGGAATGACGATCTGGCGAGACAGCGCAGGCGTTTTGCCGTCTGCGCACACTTCAACCGTGAGCATCTTGGATGCGCTGCCAACCATATAGCCGGTTGGCACCAGCGCCTTCATGAACAGCGCGCACAGAATCAGCAGCAGCGCAAGACTGCGGCGGTTGTGGATCAGGGCGCGCCAGAACGACATGGAGTCGCTACATAAGCTCAGGAAAGGCGCTTGTCACCTTCACTCTGCATGACTGTTGCTGCCGTTTGCCGTTTCGATTGCTGCGGCTTGAGCATCTTCGGCGGCTGCTCTGTCTGCGGCCTTGTCTGCCGCCGCCTCTATTTCGGAGACAATTCCGTTCGCCTGCTCATCAGTTGTGCGTTCCAGATCGACAGCCGCCTTGGCGATAGCCGCTTCGTTTCCGTCGCCAGACGGAGCGTCGGTGCAGGCCGCAAGCAGGAGCAGGTGGAGGGCGAGGGCGGACAAGATGCGCATGATCCCGTTATAGCCCCGCGCAAGCGTTTGCCAACCGCGCGCCTGCGCGCTAACAGCGCGTCCAAATCCATTCCTTGCAGTGAGAGAACCGACCGATGGCCGCGCAATATGCCTATGTCATGAAGGGCATGACAAAAACCTATCCGGGTGCCCAGAAGCCGATCCTGAGCAATATCAGCCTGCAATTCTATCAGGGCACGAAAATCGGTATTGTCGGCCCCAATGGCGTCGGCAAATCGACGCTGATCAAGATCATGGCGGGGATCGATACCGATTTCACCGGCGAAGCCTGGGCAGGTGAAAACATCACCGTCGGCTATCTGGAGCAGGAGCCGCAGCTCGATACGAGCAAGACCGTGCTCGAAAACGTCAAGGACGGTGCGCGCGATGTGGCGGACATGGTGGACCGCTACAATGAAATCTCTGCCCTGATGGGTGAGCCCGATGCTGATTTCGATACGCTGATGGAAGAAATGGGCACGTTGCAGGACAAGATCGACGCGGTGGACGGCTGGACTCTAGACAATCAGCTTGAAGTCGCGATGGAAGCGCTGCGCTGCCCGCCGGGTGATTGGGCAGTGGACAATCTGTCCGGCGGTGAAAAGCGCCGCATCGCGCTGACCCGCCTGCTGATCCAGAAGCCCTCCATCCTGCTGCTCGACGAACCGACCAACCATCTGGACGCGGAAAGTGTGCAGTGGCTGGAAAATCATCTGAAGGAATATCCCGGCAACGTGCTGATGATCACGCACGACCGCTATTTCCTCGACAATGTGGTGAACTGGATTCTGGAGCTCGATCGCGGCCGTTACTATCCTTATGAAGGCAACTACTCCACCTATCTGGAAAAGAAGGCGAAGCGGCTGGAGCAGGAAGAGCGCGAGGACGCGGGCAAGCAAAAGGCAATCAGCGAGGAACTCCAGTGGATCCGGCAGGGCTCCAAAGCGCGCCAGACCAAGTCCAAGGCGCGTATCGCCAAGTTTGACGAACTGGTGGCGAGCCAGGAAAACCGCACGCCGGGTAAGGCGCAGATCGTCATTCAGGTGCCCGAGCGGCTGGGTGGGAAGGTGATCGAGGCGACCAACCTTTCCAAGGCCTATGGCGATAAATTGCTGTTTGAAGGCCTTTCCTTCATCTTGCCACCGGGCGGCATTGTGGGCGTGATCGGGCCGAACGGTGCTGGTAAATCGACGCTATTCAAGCTCATCACCGGGCAAGAGCAGCCGGACAGCGGCACCATCGACATCGGCACCACCGTGCGGCTGGGCTATGTTGATCAGAGCCGCGACCATCTCGATCCGTCCAAGAATGTCTGGGAAGAAGTGTCTGACGGGCTCGATTATGTGAAGGTCAATGGCCATGACATGAGCACGCGGGCCTATGTCGGTGCGTTCAATTTCAAGGGCACGGACCAGCAGAAGAATGTCGGCAAGCTTTCAGGCGGTGAGCGCAACCGCGTCCACATTGCCAAGATGCTCAAGAAAGGCGGCAACGTCCTGCTGCTCGACGAACCGACCAACGATCTCGATGTCGAAACGCTCCGGGCGCTGGAAGACGCGCTGGAGAATTTCGCTGGCTGTGCCGTGGTCATCTCGCACGACCGCTTCTTCCTCGACCGCCTCGCCACGCACATTCTGGCGTTTGAAGGCGATAGCCATGTCGAATGGTTCGAAGGGAATTTCGAAGCCTATGAAGAAGATAAGCGCCGCAGACTGGGCGACGCCGCGGATCGGCCGACGCGCTTGGCCTACAAGAAGTTGACGCGGTAGGGTTTTGTAGTTTCATCATGCGATGAAGATCGAGTTTGATCCGGACAAGCGCCAAAAGACGCTGGACGAGCTTGGACTCGATCTTCTCATGCATCGCTCTCCTCCAAAATCCCCCCCCCCCATGTGACACGCGTCACTGAATCCATCTTGCCAGCGCGATATTGGCCTTTCATTCTCTGATGACACAGCTTGAAAGGAAGGATGGATCATGACCGGTAAGGTGGAAAAGGACGCTGAGAAGAACCAGCCTGTCGAGATTGACGAAGACCGGCTGGACGCAGCGCAAGGCGGGGCCGGGATTGTGGCGGCACCGGTTGCTCCGCTCAAATCCCCTGTCGTCAAAGGTTATACCTGTTCAGGCGGCACCTGCGAATAGCGGGCGGCATCGCACCTTGATCTGGAAAGCTGAGCGGCAAGCAAAGGGAGCGGCCATGCGCATCAGGCTGATCATCTTGGGGTTAGCGGGCACCATGCTGGCCGGGTGCGGGGGCGGGGCTTCGGCTCCGTCCGGAGAAGGCGCGGCCGACGCCGTGGCTTCTGCACCCGCTCCGGTCACATGCAAATCGCTGCCCGATTTCGTGGCCATTGCTGACGGGGCGACAATCAGCCTGTGCACGCAGGGCGATACCAGCGGGACATCCAGCGCGACGAAGCGAACCAGCGGGACGGTGATCTTCACCGTGCCCAAGGCACCTGACGCGGTGCTGGCCTGGTATCGCGACAAGGCGAAACAGGCGGGCATGGCCGACGGACTGGTGACAAGCAGCAGCTATTCCGCGCGCGCCGCCCATCGCAATGTCATGGTGATGGTGCAAGCGGAGGGCAGCGGCACACAGGTCACGCTCAATTGGGGTGTTGATGGTGCGCCTTAGATCTGGCCGGGCCGTCTATCGACCACGTCAGCCAGACAGATAAGGCATCAGCACGGCAAGGGCCAGTCCAGCGCCTGCCGCGATCAGCGATGTTTCATGTCTCCGGATTGTTGCACGCGCCCGCGACCGTTTGTCGCGCGGGCCGCACTCACTGGCCTTGATTGCCCTCTTGCTGCATCTTGCGCATTTCCATGTCCATCTGCACCGCGTCCTTCACCATGGTGGGATAGCGTTTGGCGAAAGCGGCGGTGCTGGCAGCCATCACCACATTCTCGTTGAACGGGCGGTCTTCCAGCGTGGAATCGACGAATTCGATCATGGACACAGAGATGATGTCGTTCAGCGCTCCGCCGGTGACGCCAGCACTGGGGGCCTCGCTGCCGCATTCGGTGACCACACGCACATGAGTTGTCTCCACCGGAGTCAGCGTCACCTCGCACAGGGCGGCGGCATGATCGCCCGATGCTGACCATGTGATCTTGTCTGGCGAGGGCGTGTGCGTCACCACATCCATTGTGCCGAACGGGCCGGAAAAGGCTTGGCTGGACTTGGGGATGGCCTTGGATGTCAGCTTTTCGACGGCTTCCGCCTGCGTCATCTCATAAACGTCCGGCGCGCTGGTGGCCGGAGCCCCCTTATATACGCCCACGCCAACAATCCCGAGCGCAACGGCACCGAAAATGATTTCCTTCATACACCCTCCATGCGCCGAAAGCGCAATGCGTGAGGATGGTTTAGCGTGGGAGCATTAAGAATTTTACTTGGCGGCAAGGGGTTCGGATTGAACCATGTCGAAAATGTCCAAGTTCATGATTGGGGCGGGGCTCTCATATCCTGCTCTGCGGCAACCAATCAACGCGATGCCTCGAGCTCGGCGAGACAGTGAATCCTTCCTATCCGGTGCCATCGGCCTCGCTTACCACCGGTCCATACCGCTTGTTTTCCTGGGAGACTGTCATGCAGCATCAAGACCATGCACCGATCCGTTCTGGCTACCGCGTTGGCGCCGCTCTGCTCGCTGTGTCGCTCACACTGGCGCTGCCAATCCCCGGCGGGTCGGCGTCAGCCGAAATGTCGGTTCAGGAGGAAGCGCGCACCTGCGCCACCATCTATGCGGCGATTTCGGTGGATGCAGCGGACAAGAACTATCTGGAGATGATGCACAAATTCTATATCTATTCGGACTATAGCGAGGCCGCCGCGACCGAAGAGGCCGGCAGAGGCGCGCTGCGGCTGAGGACAGCGATGGGCGAGGGCAGGCTCTCCGAAGCAGACATCATCGGCGGTGCGAAATCCTGTGCTGAATCCTTCAAGGTTCCTTTGCCCCTGTCGCTGAGCCGCTCGGTCCTGCCGAGTTATGCCGCAACCTCGGCAGCCCCCGTGCGCCAGACTGTCTCTGCCCCGGTGGAGCCCACCGTCAGCGCGGCCTGCGAAGGGGCCAGCAGCCGCTATGCTTCGATCCTGCGCTCAATTCCCGGCCGCCTCGCCGCCGCTGGCCCGCGCATGATCGACATGTGTGACGATCAGGGCCGCATGTGCGGCGTGATGAACCAGAACTCCAAATATTATTACACGCTGGGCCAGATCTGCGATTCCGTCAGCGTGGCAGAGCGCGACATCAAGAACAGCTGCGGCGCGGACCTCGTGCCGGCCAAGCTGGATCAGTGCTGATAGGGGCGCGAACCGTGGCGGTGCGCCGCCGGATCGTCAGTCTGCATCGCGCAGCATCGACCAGAAATGCGGCCCGCCCTTGGGCGCATCCCATTCACTGAGGATGCGAAAGCCAAGGCGCTGATACAGGCCGACATTCGCAGGCGTCGCGGTCTCCAGAAAGCAGGGCTTGCCCTCCGCATTGGCGCGCTCAATCCCCGCGCGGATCGCAGCGCCGCCCCAGCCTTTGCCCTGATGCGCGGGGCGCACACCGGCATAATGGAGATACCAATAGTCAAAATCCTTGGGATGATGCTGGCTGACCGCATTCCCCAGCGCCATCGCCCGGCCCAGCGCTGCGCCGAAACTATGGGCCAGGGGGAGGGCGCTCTTCAGATATTCAACCATCCCGGTTTGAGCCTTGCCGGGCGCGCGCCACAGCGTTGCGCCTTCACCGCCTGCCGCGCGCAAGGCGATGCCGACCTGCATGTCCGCCGGAACAAACACCCGAAACATGCGCGGCAACCGCTTCCTCCGCTCCGCCGCATCGGGCAGCAGCCAGCAGAACGCCGGATCATCCTGAAAGGCGAGCGCCAGCGTTTCAATCAGCTCCGCATGATGCGCGGCGGTGGCAGGCAGGATCGTCTTTGCGCTCATCGGCTGTGCTGCCCCTTCGGCTGTGGCTGGACTGGCCGATCCCTATGCGGATTATGGCGCGGGTGGCAATGGCGCGTGGCAGCGGGTGCTACCCTTTCACCAGAGCATTCAGGATCGGATGATCCAGCAAAGCCGCAGACGGTGCTTCGGGCTTGTCGCGGGTTTTGGAGGCGTAGAGCGCGCGGTCTGCGGTCGCAAACAGATCGTCGAGCGTGCGACCATCCTGATTCCAGCGCGCTAAGCCCAGGCTGGCACCCACGCGGATCGCGGCCGGGCCGACATTGAAGGGAGCGGCCAGACTGCTCAGCATCTGCTGCGCCAGCGCATCGGCCTCTCCCGCATGAGCGGCCTTGATCATGATGGCGAATTCGTCTCCGCCCAGCCGGGCAACATCGGCGCGGTCCGTGACGACGGCTTGCAGGCGGCGTGCAAGGCCGCGCAGCAGTTCGTCTCCTGCCGCATGGCCGTGGCGGTCATTGACCGGCTTGAACCCGTCCAGATCAAGCAGCGCGATCACCGGGCCATGATTGCCATGATAGCTGGCAAGTTCAGCTTCGAACACGTCGTTCAAGGCGCGCCGGTTGAGCAGGCCCGTCAGCGGATCGGTGGTGGCAAGGCGGTGCATGTCATTTTGAAGGAGGAGCAGATCGCGCAGCACAACACGCTGCTGCTGGATCATGCGGATCAGAAAGGCGCAGGCAATCAGCATGGAGCCCGCGGCCGCCATGTCCATCGAATTGCCGTACAGAAGCAGCGCCACGTTGATGGGGACCATGCCGATCAGCAAGGTAAGCATCGCGCCGATCGGGACTGTGGAAATGCAATAGGCCGTGGAGAGCGAGCCCATGGAGATGAACAGCGGAAAATAGATCTTGTTCGCGGGTTCGGCCATGGTCCAGCTATAGACGCACCAGAAGCTGCACGCGATGGCGATCAGGGACGAAACGATGACCATCGTGCGGATCAGTCGCCCCGCTTGCTCGGTAGAAACAGTGCGGTTGCGGCGGCCCATCCAGACGGTCAGGCGGGCCAGCGCGACCAGCCCGACCATGGCCGGAATGCCAACCCGCAGCCAGAAGGGCAGGTTCTTGCCCGCAATCATGGTGGCAGCCCCGACAATCAGGATCAGCGTTGCATAAAGCGTGGGCACCTGCCGCTGGAGCCGCCGGAACTGAAGCAGCGTGAACGCATCGCGCACGCTGTCAGGCAGCGGCGGCATCAGCCGGTTCCTCAAGGCAGAGACGATCCCCATCGATGCACCCTGCCCAAACAGGGTTAAGATCGGGTGAAGCGCAGGGCGAGGATGGGCGCGCATCACCGCTCGGCTGCTCTGGCTGAATGGCAGTCCCTCGCGGTCTGATCCACGGAGAGTTTCCGAATACCGCTATGACTCTTGCTGCAACACCGCATATATGGATCAGCCATGAGAGAAATGCCGCGAGCCCGGTCGTCCTCATTCACGACAACACGCCGCAGCACGAGGCTATGATGATTATCGAGACAACCAGCGACGATTACGCCGCGCTCACAAGCGGCCGGGCGCTGCGCGATTACAAGTCAGCGGACAGTCCGATCGCGCCACCTGAAGTCCTTGAAATGCTGGCCGGAGTCGCCGCGCATGTGCGCGAGACCTTCTCACCCGCATCCTGGCTCATCGTCGAAGGCAACGAGGTTGTCGGCTTGTGCTCAATCACGCGACCGCCTCGGAATGGCGAGATCGACATCGGCTATGGCATCGCGCCGACAAGGCAGGGCCGGAGCATCGCGGGGCGGGCGATCGGAGACATTGTTGACTGGGCTCTGGGTGTCGCGTTCGTGAAAGCCATTACCGCGGAGACTGCGGTCGAAAATCTGGCGTCGCAGCGCGTATTGCGTAAAAACGGGTTCATCGAGGTCAATCGTCGTGTCGATGAGGAGGACGGCGCGCTGATCTGCTGGCGGAGAAATACCGTTTAATGCCGTCGCCCGGCCCAGCGCTGCGCCGAAACGATCAGATCGGCACCGGCGCGAAACATGCGCGGCACCCGCTTCCGCCGCTCCGCCGCATCGGGCAGCAGCCAGCAGATCGCGGGGAGAATGGACTTTTCGCTCATGCGTGTGTTGCCCCTCTGGGTGTAGACGGACCGGCCAAACTATGCGGATTCCGGTGCGGAAAGGCCAACGGGGCAGGGGCGCCAAACGTCCAAAGTTCGTCAAAGTTCGCGGGGTCGCGTGTGTTTTTGCAAAACCGGAAGGTCACTGAAAGTCACTGACGTTCACAGAGATCACATCGTCGCAAGCGCGCGGCCGCACTTCGGGATGGGGCGGGTGTCTCGACGGTTCAAAGAGCGATGAGAACAATAAAAGAACAAAATGCGAGAGTCAAGCCTTTCGCCCGGCGCGCTCTCCCGTTTCAGTCATCGAATGTAACGGCCATAGGCTCGCCATGCTCTCAGGCGCAGGCCGGAGCCTAGGGGCAAAGGGGCTCCCAACACCCCACCCGTCGCCCCGTGCTTGACTTAGCCTGCCCTGAGCTACGCCGAAGGGGGGCAGGGCTTTGGTTGGGGAGTGGGATAGTTAAGTATAGTGTTCCCGGAACTCATCCCCGGAACTCATGACCTCTCCTCACTGCTCAGTAATTTGGGGAAATGGTGGCAATATGCCTCAAGCCGCCAACCCCAGCCTGAAATCCACATGCACCCCATCATAGGGAAACACCAAGCCCTTCCCGTCGCGCTCAATCACGCCTGCGGACAAGAGCGCGTGCGCATCGCCATGGACGGCCTTCACATCGCGGCCTACGCGGCGGGCGATTTCGCGGATGGAAAGGGGGCCTTGGCCCGTCATGGCGCTCAATATGTCGATGCGCTTGGGGCTGAGCGTTTTCCACAGCTGCTCGACGTTCAGGAAGGAAATGCGGTTGCCCTGCGGCTCGCCCCGGAAGGCGGCGGCGAGGCGGTGCTTGGCTTCGTCAACCGATGCGATGCCGATGGTGACGATGGTGTCCATCACTCCAAAAGCCCGCTCTCCACACTCAGCCCCTCTATCGTCAGTGAATGCAGCGTCTCGCCAAAAGGGATGTCCCATTGGCCGGGATAGTCGCCATCGGCTGGCGCGCTGTGCATCAGGATGCGGTTCTCGGTGACGTCGACGACCCAATATTCGGGAACGCCTGCTTTGGCATAAAGCTCCGCCTTGCGGCCCAGATCATGGTCGAGTGTCGTGTCGGACACTTCGATGATCAGGGCTACGGTTTCAAGCGGGACGGCGGCGTCTCCCGTATAGCGGGTCAGCACGATGTCCGGCTCTGGCATGGAATTGTCTGACAGCCGCACGGCGACTTCGCTGATGGCGGTCAAATCAGAATTCAACGCGCGAAGCGCCAACGACAGTTCCACGAGGAGCTTTGATTTGACACGAGCGTGACGGCTATACTGCGCGTTCATGCAGAAGATTTCCCCCTCAATCAGCTCTGTCTTCGCCACATCGTCAAAAATGCCGGTCGCGCAGAGCGTCTCGAATGTGTCCACGCTGAACCGGTATGCGTGCGGCACGTTCAAGGCGGGAAGGGGCGCGTTCATGAGCGAAACATATCACAGCCAAATTGGATCGCAACACCGATCAGCAGGGCTCTCACCCCCGCAACACCCCCCGAACAGCCTCCAGCGCGTCGCCAGCCTTCGCCCCGTCCGGCCCGCCGCCTTGCGCCATATCCGGCCTGCCACCGCCGCCTTGACCACCCAGCGCGGCGACAGCGGCTTTCACCAGATCGACGGCGCTGAAGCGGTCCACCAGCCCGGGTGTCACGCCTGCGGCCACGGACGCGCGGCCTTCGTTGACGACCACGACGGCCGCGATGCCTTCGCCCAGACGCTGCTTGGCTTCGTCGACAAGGCCGCGCAACTGCTTGGGGTCCAGCCCTTCGATCACCTGGCCGGAGAAGGCGATGCCGTTCACCTCTTCGGGTCCGGAAGCTTCACCGCCGCCTGCGCCGCCGCCGAGCGCAAGCGCCTTCTTGGCGTCGGCCAGTTCCTTTTCGAGGCGCTTGGCGGTTTCGGCGAGGCTCGCCACGCGCGCGGGCACATCGTCCACGCTGGTCTTCAAGGACGCGGCGAGGTCGCGCAGCTTGGTGTCGCGGTCGGTGAGCCAGAGCCGTGCGGCTTCTCCGGTCAGCGCCTCGACGCGGCGGACGCCCGAGGAGACTGCTCCTTCGGAGATGATCTTGAACAGCGCGATATCGCCCGTCGCGCGGACGTGCGTGCCGCCGCACAGCTCGACCGAGTAGCGATCCGATCCCATGCTGAGCACGCGCACTTCGTCGCCATATTTCTCGCCAAACAGCGCCATCGCGCCCGCTTCGATGGCGTCTTCGGGCGTCATCAGCTGGGTGGAAACTTCGGCGTTGGCGCGGATCTGCGCATTCACTTCGGCTTCGATCACCGCGACGTCCTCTGCGGAGAGCGCATTGTTGTGGGAGAAGTCGAAGCGCAGCCGGTCTGCTGCGACCAGCGACCCCTTCTGACTGACATGCTCACCCAACCGGTTGCGCAGCGCCTGATGGAAGAGGTGCGTGGCCGAGTGGTTCGAACGGATCGCATCGCGGCGCGCGACGTCCACCGCCAGCTTGACGGTATCGCCAACCTTCACGCTGCCACTGTCAATCGTCGCGGCATGCGCGTGGAGGCGGCCCAAGGGCTTGGCGGTATCGGTGACGGTTGCCGAGAGGGCATCGCCGGTGATTGTCCCCGCATCGCCCGCTTGCCCGCCGCTTTCGCCGTAAAAGGGCGTCTGGTTGGTGAGGATCGTCACGCTCTCGCCCGCGCTGGCCGCATCCACCCGCGCGCCGTCCTTGACGAGCGCAACAACTTCGCCTTCGCCAGCGGTGGAGGTGTAGCCGGTGAATTCGGTGCCGCCCAGCTCGTCGGCAATGTCGTACCAGATTTCGGAAGAGGCAGCGTCGCCCGAGCCCTTCCACGCGGCGCGGGCTGCGGCCTTTTGCGCGGCCATCGCGGTATCGAACCCGGCGCGGTCTACGCCATATCCTTGGGCGCGCAGGGCGTCCTCGGTCAGGTCATAGGGGAAGCCGAACGTGTCATAGAGTTTGAACGCGACGTCGCCGGGCAGCGTGGCACCCGCGCCCATGCCTGCGGTCGCTTCGTCGAGCAGCTTCAGGCCGTTCTGGAGCGTCTGGCGGAAGCGGGTTTCTTCCTGTTTGAGCGTCGCTTCGATCAGCGGCTGCGCGCGGACGAGTTCGGGATAGGCCGCGCCCATCTCGCTCACCAGCGATCCGACGAGCCGGTGCATCAGGGGCTCGCTCGCGCCCAGCAGATGCGCATGTCGCATAGCACGGCGCATGATCCGGCGCAGCACATAGCCGCGCCCTTCATTCGCCGGCAGCACACCGTCCGCAATCAGGAAGCTGGTGGAGCGGAGGTGATCCGCAATCACGCGGTGGCTCGCCTTCATCGCGCCATTGGGATCGTTCTTCGTCAGATCGGCGGAGGCCGCGATCAGCGCCTTGAACGTGTCGGTATCATAATTGTCATGCACGCCCTGCATCACGGCGGCGATGCGCTCCAGCCCCATCCCGGTATCGATGCTGGGGCGCGGCAGATCGCTGACGATCTGGTCCGCCTCCTGCACATGCTGCATGAAGACGAGGTTCCAGATTTCGACGAACCGGTCTCCATCTTCATCGGGCGAGCCGGGAGGACCGCCGAAGATGTGATCGCCATGATCGTAGAAAATCTCGCTGCACGGTCCGCACGGCCCGTCCGCGCCCATCGCCCAGAAATTATCCTTGGTGGCAATGCGGATGATGCGCTCTTCAGGAAGCCCCGCAATCTTGCGCCACAGATCAAACGCCTGATCATCGGTGTGATAAACGGTGGCGGTCAGGCGGTTGGGGTCAAGCCCCCATAACTTCGTCAGCAGCGTCCAGGCGTGGGTGATCGCCTGCTCTTTGAAATAATCGCCAAAGCTGAAATTGCCAAGCATCTCAAAGAAAGTGTGATGCCGCGCGGTATAGCCGACATTGTCGAGATCGTTATGCTTGCCGCCCGCGCGCACGCATTTTTGCGAGGATGTCGCGGTGGAATAGGGACGGCTCTCCAGCCCGGTGAACACGTTCTTGAACGGCACCATGCCCGCATTGACGAACATCAGCGTCGGATCATTATGCGGCACGAGCGGCGCAGAGGCGACCTTCTCATGCCCCGCAGAGCCGAAATAATCGAGGAATGAGCGGCGGATATCGTTGGTGCTGGTCATGCCTGAACGCTTAGGGGAGGGCGCGCGGGCGGGCAAGGGGGGATGGGCGGCTTGCTGATCGGCCTGCTCAGCCCCGCTACCGCAAAGGGACGATTGGCAGTGTGCTGACGGGCAGCGCGTCGCTTGGCCGGCGTTTCTGGCTTGAGCGCTAAAAGGGAGGTGGGATAAGCTTCCTGAGATGCACGTGACTGCTCCCCTGCTCTGAGGTCGTGAGTTCCACTGTCCACACGAACCTGCTGCTTTCTGGGTCACGCAGCGTAAACACCCACTTGTCGGCACCGGTCTTTGACACGATGAAAATCTGATCGAACGGGAGGGCTGACATTGTACGCCGCGGGTCCGCTGCGCAGCCGGTTGGTTCAGCCTCTTCAGAGCAAGTGAATTTCAGAGTCGAGCCTCTGCGTCGGCTGGCGCGTTGTGCCGCCTTGAGATTTTGCAGGGCATTGATGGCCAGCTTTTCAGGCGCGTGAAACGGCTGCAATTGGGCAAACTGATGTTGCGGCAATGTGCTGCAATCCTTGCCAAAAGCGAGACCCACCCAATGAGCGGGGCGGCTCTGGTTGTTGAGCGTGACGGTGTAGCTGTCCCGGCGACACAGGCCGGGTGCCGCGACTTGCGGACGGGCGAAGAGCGTCGCGATGGTAGAAAGAGCCCCCGGAAACAGGGGCTCGTCCATTATCCCGTCAATGATCGTAGGCGCTATGTCAGGCGGGAGCGTTAACGCGGCTACTCTGGCAACGTCTAACGCGGCATCACTCGCCCAACACAGAGCGGGAGACGCGACCATTTGGACCGCCATGACACTGGCAACGACGTGTCGTGCAGTGAGCATGAGCACAACTGGCCCCTACTGATCCAGAAAACTCCGCATCTTCCGGCTCCGGCTCGGATGCTTCAGCTTCCGCAGCGCCTTCGCCTCGATCTGGCGGATGCGTTCGCGGGTGACGCTGAACTGCTGGCCGACTTCTTCCAGCGTGTGATCGGTGTTCATGCCGATGCCGAAGCGCATGCGCAGCACGCGTTCTTCGCGCGGGGTGAGGCTCGCCAGCACGCGGGTGACGGTTTCCTTCAGGTTCTGCTGGATCGCGGCATCAACGGGGATGATCGCGTTCTTGTCCTCGATGAAATCGCCGAGGTGCGAATCCTCTTCGTCACCGATTGGCGTTTCAAGGCTGATCGGCTCCTTGGCGATTTTCATCACCTTGCGCACTTTTTCGAGCGGCATGGAGAGGCGCTCGGCCATTTCTTCCGGCGTCGGCTCGCGGCCGGTTTCGTGGAGGAACTGGCGGCTGCACCGCACCAGCTTGTTGATCGTTTCGATCATATGGACCGGAATGCGGATCGTGCGGGCTTGGTCTGCAATCGAGCGCGTGATCGCCTGCCTGATCCACCAGGTGGCATAGGTGCTGAACTTGTAGCCGCGACGATACTCGAACTTGTCCACCGCCTTCATCAGGCCGATATTGCCTTCCTGAATGAGATCCAGGAATTGCAGGCCGCGATTGGTGTATTTCTTCGCAATGGAGATGACGAGGCGGAGGTTCGCTTCCACCATTTCCTTCTTGGCGATGCGGGCTTCGCGTTCGCCCTTCTGCACCATGTTGACGATGCGGCGGAACTCGACCAGCGCCATGCCGGTATTCTGCGCGATATCTGCAATTTCGCTGCGGATGCGCTCGACGGGTTCAGCTTCATTGTCCGCAAAGGCGGCCCATTTCTTGTCGAGCTGCGCCACGCTTTCCAGCCAGTTTTCGTCCAGCTCGCGGCCCATATAGCGTTCAAGAAAGTCTTTGCGCGGCACTTTGTGGCGCTCGGCCAGGCGCAGCATCTGCCCGCCCAGCGCGGTCAGGCGGCGGTTATAGCTGTAGAGCTGATCGACCAGATATTCGATCTTGGCAGCGTGGAACTGCACGCTTTCCACCTCTGCTGTCAGTTCCTCTGACAGCTTCTGATATTTCTTTTCGTCTGCTGCGCTGAACGCAATGCCCGCCGCCATGGCCTCCATGCGGTTGCCCTGAAGCTTGGAGAATTTCTTGTAGAGCGCGGTGATGGTGGCAAAGCGCTCCAGCGCCATCGGCTTCAGCGTTTCTTCCATCTGGGCGAGGGAGAGAGTGTTGTCTTCCTCCTCCTCTTCATTCTGCGCCTTCATGCGGCGCTCGATCAGCTCTTCATCCTCATCATCGGCTTCGGCAGAGGCAGAGGTTTCTTCCGCCACATCATCCTCTTCCTTGAAGGAGACGCCGGCATTCTTCTCGGAAATCTCGTCGTCGCCTTCGCCTTCCTCATCGGTCAGCTGCTCGGGCGCGGGATCTTTGGAGAGCATCGCTTCCAGATCCATGATCTCGCGCAGCTGCATCGTGCCTTCGTTGAGCGCGGTTGACCATTCGATGATGGCGTTGAAGGTGATCGGGCTTTCGCACAGCCCCAGAATCATGGTGTCGCGACCGGCCTCGATGCGCTTGGCAATGGCGATTTCGCCCTCGCGGCTGAGCAGTTCCACCGCGCCCATTTCACGCAGATACATGCGCACCGGATCATCGGTGCGGTCTACAGTGGCCTTTTTGACTTCGATAACGGGTTCGCTGCCGCCCATCGGGTCGGGCGCGTCAACGCCTTCAACCTCGTCCTCGGGCTCTTCACCGTCTTCGGCGGCCTCTTCATTTTCGACGATGTTGACGCCCAT
The DNA here is from genome assembly GCA_016714795.1 of Sphingomonadales bacterium. Lineage (GTDB taxonomy): Bacteria > Pseudomonadota > Alphaproteobacteria > Sphingomonadales > Sphingomonadaceae > Aquisediminimonas. Next base: position 315,296 of record JADKCA010000001.1, read on the forward strand.
ATCGTTGATCGCGGACATCACATCCTCGATCTGCTCGGACGACATCTGATCCTGCGGCAGCGCCGCATTCAGCTCGTCATAGGTGATATAACCCTTCTTCTTGGCACGGGCGATCAGCTTCTTGATCGAAGCCTCGTTCAAGTCGATGAGGGGAGCATCCGCCGCCTCGGTGGTGTCAGTGGCTTCGGCGGTTTCGGTCTTGGCCATATCTTACCCTTATCAATCCGTGTCCGGCTGCACCAGCTCGGCAAGCCTTTGGTCTGCCGCGCGGCGCTCTTCCAGCAATCGGGTCTGCTCGGCGAAACCGGCATCATCCCATTGCTCTGAAAGCCGTGCCGTTGCAGCGGAAATGGCGGAATCAAGCATCGGGCGCGCAGCAAGCACTTCGATGACCATCCCCAAATCCCTCTGCGCAAGCGCGGCATCCGCCTGCCGTCTGGTGAACGAAAAAGCAAGCGAATTTGCGTCTTTGAGCGTGCGCGCAAGGCCGCCCAAGCCTTGCTCTTCGCATATGGGGAGCACAGCCCCGCTTTCAAGGCTTTGTCCGGAATAGGCGGCATCGATCAGCAGATCGCGCAGCCGGGCCTGTTCTGCGTCCGCAATGAAGAGCGATGCAATCTGTTCGGCATGGCCAGTGATGACCTGCGGATGGTTCAGCAAACCGTTAAGGATTGCACGGGCATAAAGCGGCTCGATGCCGGCCCCGCCAATGCTGCGCGCCATGGTGCCGGGCGGGCGTTCAAAGGGCTGGAAGCGGTTGCCGCGTTGCCCGCTAGGCGTGAAGCGCGTGCCCTGTTGCGGGGCTTGGCGGCGGGAAAAGAGCGCGTCAAAGCGGTTGCGGAATTCGGCCTGATATTGTTCGCGAACATTACCATTTTCAATGGCTTGTGCATGAGCATTCATACGCTGTCTGAATCCTGCCCGCGCTTCCGGTGTGGTGAGGGGCAGGGCGTCCAGCTCATGCCGCCACAGCCTGTCCACCAACGGTTCCGGCGCGGCGAGCAAACCTTCCATGGCGGATCGACCGCCGGACTTGATCAGATCGTCCGGGTCTTGCCCTTGTGGCAGTGTGACGAACGAGAGCGAGCGGGACGGGGCCAGGCCGGGCAGGGCACGACCGATAGCGCGTACAGCGGCTTTCTGCCCTGCCGCATCGCCATCAAAGCAGAGGATCGGCACATCAACCTGCCGCCACAGCCGCTCGATCTGGTGCTCGGTCAGCGCGGTGCCCAGCGGTGCCACCGCTTCGGCAATGCCCGCCTGCGCCAGGGCAATGACGTCCATATAGCCTTCCACCACCAGCATCCGCCCGGACTTGCGCCCTGCCGGGGATGCGATGTCCAGATTGTAGAGCGTGCGGCCCTTGTCAAAGAGCGGCGTATCCGGAGAGTTGAGATATTTGGGCTCTCCGCTGCCCAATATCCGCCCGCCAAAGGCAATCACGCGCCCGCGCGGATCGCGGATCGGGATCATCAGGCGGCCCCGGAACCGGTCATAAGGTTCTTTATCTTCCACGCTGATCAGCAGGCCGGATTCGATGAGTTTGTCATCGCCAAAGCTTTTGAGCGCCGTGCGCAATTTGCCCCGGCTGTCCGGCGCAAAACCGAGCCCGAATGTGCGGATCGTTTCCGCCTTCAGGCCGCGTTTTTCCAGATAAGCGCGGGCCTCCGCTCCATCGATACTGCCCAGTTGCTCGGCAAACCAGTCCGCCGCCGCCTTCATCACATCATGCAGCGAATTGGCGCGCTCTGCCCGTTCTGCTGCGCGGGGATCGGGGGCAGGCACATCCAGCCCCGCAGCATCGGCCAGTTCCTTCACGGCATCCATGAAGGGCAGGCCGCGCTGATCGGTCATCCAGCGGATGGCATCGCCATGCGCACCACAGCCGAAGCAATGGTAGAAGCCCTTCTCGTCGTTGATGGTGAAGCTGGGCGTCTTCTCGTTGTGGAACGGGCAACAGGCCTTCCACTCGCGACCGGCCTTGCTGATCTTGGTCGTGCGGCCAATCAGAGAAGACAGCAACGTCCGCGCGCGCAGTTCATCCAGCCATGCGGGGGAGAGGGTCATTCAACCACTCAGGACAATGCCGCCTTCACCAGCGCGCTTGCCTTGCTCATGTCCAGGCTGCTGGCATGGCGTTCCTTGAGAACGGCCATCACCTTGCCCATATCCTTCACGCTTTCCGCGCCGATTTCCGCCTTGATGTCCATGATCAGCGCGGTCGTTTCGGCCTCGCTCAGCTGCGCGGGCAGGAAGGTTTCGATCACCGCGACTTCCGCCGCTTCGATGTCGGCCAGTTCCTGACGGCCGCCCTTCACATAAAGCTCAATCGATTCGCGCCGCTGCTTGACCATTTTCTGCAGCACTTCCACCACCAGCGTATCGTCATCTGCCGGGGCCTTGCCGGTGCGGGCTTCGATGTCGCGATTCTTGATCGCGGCCTGAATCAGGCGGATGGTCGCGGTTTTCTGCTTGTCTCCGCCCTTCATGGCGGTGACCAGCGCGGCTTTGATGGAGTCGCGAATCATGGCTCTCTCGAAATATGGAAAGAAGGGACTTTAGCAGGAAGATTCCCGATTTAACAGATTGACGCTGCGCCGCACCATCTCTAGCTGCAACGCCTTAGCGACATTGCTGCAAACCCCTGTTCAGGAGCGACCCCATCATGGCCGACCCCACCTCTTCGCGCGCGCCTTCCGGAGCGACAGGGGCCTTGGTTCTGGCCAGTGGCGAGATCATCTGGGGGCGGGGCTTCGGCGCTGAAGGTGAGGCCGTGGGCGAAGTCTGCTTCAACACCGCCATCACCGGCTATCAGGAAATCATGACCGATCCGTCTTACGCCGGGCAGATCATCAATTTCACTTTCCCGCATATCGGGAATGTCGGCACCAATCCGGAAGACATTGAAGCGAACAACCCGCACGCTCTGGGCGCCATCGTGCGCGAAGATGTGACCGATCCGTCCAATTTCCGCTCCACCCGGCATTTTGACGCGTGGATGAAAGCCAATGGCCGCATCGGCATTTCGGGCGTAGATACGCGCGCGCTGACGCGACTGATCCGGCTGGCGGGTGCCCCCAATGCGGTCATCGCGCATTCGGCCACAGGTGAGTTCGATATTCCGACCCTGCTCGCCCGCGCCAAAGTGTGGCCGGGGCTGGAGGGCATGGATCTCGCCAAGGATGTGACGGCGCTCCAGACCTATGATTGGGATGATGGGCTGTGGACGCTCAAAGCTGGATACGCCACCAGCACCGCCAACCCGGACGGCCCCAAGGTCGTCGCCATTGATTATGGCGTGAAGCGCAACATCCTCCGCAATCTGGTGGATGCCGGCGCGCGCGTGACGGTGGTCCCCGCGACCGCGAGCTTTGAAGAGGTGATGGCGCATCAGCCCGATGGCCTGTTCCTCTCCAACGGCCCCGGTGATCCGGCCGCGACCGGCGAATATGCCGTGCCCGTCATCAAGGCGTGGCTGGAAACGAAGAAGCCGCTGTTCGGCATCTGCCTCGGCCACCAGATGCTCGGCCTCGCGATTGGCGCGAAAACGGTGAAGATGCACCAGGGCCATCGCGGCGCGAACCACCCGGTCAAGCGGCTGAGCGACGGCGCGGTGGAAATCACCAGCATGAACCACGGCTTCGCGGTGGAGGTAGAGACTCTGCCCGCGAACGCGAAGGCGACGCATATTTCGCTGTTCGATGGCTCGCTGTGCGGGCTGGAATTGGTCGATCAACCGGCTTTCAGCGTGCAATATCACCCCGAAGCGTCTCCGGGGCCTCAGGATAGCCACTATCTGTTCGAGCGGTTTGTGGGGATGATGTGATGGCAACAGTAAGAAGCTTTGAATTGTTAGAGCAAGGCCAAGAGCATGCCACGGAACCATGCGTTGCGAAGCTTTTCCCGTTGGAGATTGATGGAGAGCCCTTTCTCCAACTCAATGGCTACGGAAATCCGAACCGTGGCCCTGCGGCCGGTCGAACTCAGAATTTCAGGCTGAGCCAATCAGCGTTTGAGCAGCTTATGAAAATTGGTCGTGCGCACTTCGGAATTACAAGCTGACCGTGCCTACTCCCCTCCCTCGTAACAACCTCACCCGCCCACTCGGGTGCTCAACCGTGCCCCGCACGGTTTGCGCTCCTCGTCCCTCAAGGGAGAGGGCTTTTCGTGGTGCGCGCGTGGGGAAGGGGCACCAAACGGCTCCCTCTCCCTTGGGGGAGAGGGTTGGGGTGAGGGGGCTCCCCCGTTGGGCGCTATTTGCGGATGGTTTGGAACACCCTCACCCAACCCTCTCCCTCAAGGGAGAGGGCTTCAGGCATGTATGGTCATTCCGGCCTGTTGTGCGCGATCAGCAATTCCTGCCGGATCGCTTCCAGAACGCCGTCCAAATTTCCTGTCACATCGCTGTTCCAGAACCGGATCACGCGATAGCCGAAGGCTTCGATTACTGCCGTGCGTGCGGCGTCTGCTGCGATCATCTCTCCGTGCTGGCCGCCGTCAAGCTCGACCACCAGCCGAGCTGTGCGGCAGGCGAAGTCCGCCACATATGGGCCAATGGGGAATTGGAATACGAACTTTTCTCCCTCCAATTGCCGATTGCGGAGGCGTTGCCACAGCCGGTCTTCAACGTCCGTTCGATTGCGGCGCAGTGCTCGAGCAACGGGGGTCAGGCGCTTGGCGGTCACCTCACTCCTCCCAAGGGTTCACCAGCTTCACGCCTGTCCACGCGAAATCCTTCCCATTGCGCGTCGCGAGGGTCATGTCATGCGCCAGCGCCTGCGCCGCAATCTGGACGTCCAGCAGGGTGGCCTCGCCGTTGCGCCGGGCCAGCAATGCGCCGAACAAATGTGCCATATCCGCGTCAAAAGGCAGGATGCGTGTCGCATAGTCAGCCTCAAGCGTGGCGAGCCATGTCAGCAAGCCACCCCGCCGCGCATGTGCCTTTGGCATTTCAAGGCCGCGCCGGATCTCGGCAATCACGATTACCGACAGCCACAGTTCCGCGTCGTGGTCGATCAGCCAGTTCGTCACACGGACGCTGGGCGTGGGTTTCGTCAACTCGCTCCAGACGTTGGTATCGACAAGGATCATCCGAAATCAACGTCTCGCAATTTTTCGACCTCGCGGGGCGGCAATTCAAATTCAAGGCCGCGCCCCAGCGCGATCAGGCGCTCGATGCGGGCACGGCTTTTGGCGTGAGCGGCGGTTTCAACCGGCTCAAAACCATGAAAACTCTGGTTCATATCCCGCACTCCTTCAGCAAGGGGCGCATCGCCCCGACCGGCCTCAATCACCAATTGCCGCAAATGTTCTTCCATCGAGCGGCCATGCGCGGCCGCAATCTGCCTGAACCGCAATTTGGCGTCTTCGGGTATATTCCTCACAGTCAGACTTGCCACGACTCACCTCAAATGATGTCAATGCAATCAATGTATGCAATGAAAGCACTCTAGTCAAATGCCCAAACGCACAGACATCCAATCCATCCTCATCGTCGGCGCGGGCCCGATCATCATCGGGCAGGCGTGCGAGTTTGACTATTCGGGCACACAGGCCGTGAAGGCGCTGCGCGAGGAGGGGTATCGCATCATCCTCGTCAACTCCAATCCGGCGACGATCATGACCGATCCCGATCTGGTGGGGGAGAATGGCTCTACCTATGTCGAGCCGATCACGCCGGAGATTGTGGCGAAGATCATTGCGGCGGAGAAGGCGAAATATCCGCATGAGACAATGGCGTTGCTCCCCACCATGGGTGGGCAGACCGCGCTCAACACCGCGCTCGCGCTGGAGGCCGATGGCACGCTGGCTCGCCACGATGTCGAGATGATCGGCGCGACGGCTGAAGCCATCGACAAGGCGGAAGATCGCATCAAATTCCGCAATGCGATGGACAAGATCGGGCTGGAATCCGCACGCTCTGGCATTGCGCATACGCTGGATGAGGCGCTGAAGGTGCTGGAGCATACCGGCCTTCCCAGCATCATCCGCCCCAGCTTCACCATGGGCGGCACCGGCGGCGGCATCGCGTATAACAAGGATGAATTCATCCAGATCGTAACGGGCGGGCTCGATGCTTCCCCCACCACCGAGGTGCTGATCGAAGAGTCGCTGCTCGGCTGGAAGGAGTATGAGATGGAGGTTGTCCGCGACAAGGCGGATAATGCGATCATCATCTGCTCCATCGAGAATGTCGATCCGATGGGCGTGCACACCGGCGACTCGATCACCGTGGCCCCGGCGCTGACGCTGACCGACAAGGAATATCAGATCATGCGCAACGCGAGCATTGCCTGCTTGCGGGAAATCGGCGTGGAAACGGGCGGCTCCAACGTGCAGTTCGCGGTCAATCCCAAGGATGGCCGCCTGATCGTGATCGAGATGAACCCGCGCGTCTCTCGCTCCTCCGCGCTGGCGTCCAAGGCGACGGGCTTCCCCATTGCCAAGGTCGCGGCCAAACTGGCGGTGGGTTACACGCTCGACGAAATCACCAATGACATTACGGGTGCGACGCCCGCGTCGTTCGAGCCGACCATTGATTATGTCGTCACCAAAATCCCGCGTTTCGCATTCGAGAAGTTCAAGGGCGCGGAGCCCTTGCTCCACACGGCGATGAAGTCGGTCGGCGAAGTGATGGCGATTGGCCGCAACATCCATGAGAGCATGCAGAAGGCCCTGCGCGGGCTGGAGACGGGTCTGGTGGGCTTCAATTATGTCGATGCGCTCAAAGGGGCCTCCAAGGATGATCTGACCGCCGCTCTGTCTCGCGCCACGCCGGACCGGCTTTTGGTCGCAGCCCAAGCGCTGCGCGAAGGCATGAGTGTGGCGGAGATCAACGCGGTCGCGAAGTTTGATCCCTGGTTCCTCGAACGGCTCGAAGAGATTGTCGCAGCGGAAAATGGCATCAAGGAAAACGGCCTGCCGCAGGATGCGCAAGGGCTGCGTCGTCTGAAGGCCATGGGCTTTTCAGACAAGCGTTTGGCGTTCCTCGCGCTTGAATCCGTCCATGTGCCGGCCGGCATGGAAACCGCCGTTCGCCATGGCTCCGGCCTGATTGCCGAAGCCGTTCGCGCGATGGCGGGCGGCGTGACCGAAGCCGAAGTGCGCGCGCTGCGCCACAAATTGGGCGTGCGCCCCGTCTTCAAGCGGATCGACACCTGTGCAGCGGAATTCGAAGCCAAAACGCCGTACATGTACTCCACATACGAAGCCCCCAGCTTCGGCGTGCCGGAGTGCGAGAGCGCACCCACGGGCCGCGAAAAGATTGTCATTCTGGGCGGTGGGCCGAACCGGATCGGGCAGGGCATCGAGTTTGACTATTGCTGCTGCCATGCCTGTTTTGCGCTGAGCGACGCGGGCTATGAAACGATCATGGTCAACTGCAACCCGGAAACGGTCTCTACCGACTATGACACGTCGGACCGGCTTTATTTCGAGCCGCTGACGGCCGAGGATGTGCTGGAGATCCTCCACGTCGAACAACAGAATGGCACGCTGAAGGGCGTGATCGTGCAGTTTGGCGGGCAGACGCCTCTCAATCTGGCGCAGGCGCTGGAAGATGCAGGCATTCCCATCCTCGGGACATCGCCCGATGCGATCGACTTGGCGGAAGACCGCGAGCGGTTCGCGGCCCTCGTCTTCAAGCTGGGCCTCAAGCAGCCGGAAAACGGCATCGCCCGCAGCCGGGAAGAGGCCATCGCGGTGGCCAACACGATTGGTTATCCGGTGCTGATGCGCCCTTCTTATGTGCTGGGCGGTCGTGCGATGGAGATTGTCGACACGCAGGCGCAGCTGGAAAATTATATCCAGACGGCAGTGATCGTTTCGGGCGACTCTCCGGTGTTGATCGACTCCTATTTGCGCGATGCGGTCGAAGTGGATGTGGATGCGATTGCGGACGGCGATGATGTCGTCGTCGCGGGCATCCTCCAGCATATCGAGGAAGCAGGCGTGCATTCGGGGGACAGCGCTTGCTCGCTGCCGCCGTATAGCCTTGCGCCAGAGATCATCGCCGTGATCCGCCGTCAGGCCGAGGCTTTGGCGCGCGCGCTTCATGTGAAGGGCCTGATGAACATCCAGTTCGCGGTGAAGGACGGGCTTGTTTACCTGATCGAAGTGAATCCGCGGGCATCGCGCACCGTGCCGTTCGTGGCGAAGGCGATTGGCGCGCCGATTGCCAAGATCGCCGCACGGGTGATGGCCGGTGAAAAGCTCGCCAATCTTCCTGCGATTGATCTGGACATCAAGCATATCGCGGTGAAGGAAGCCGTCTTCCCGTTCAATCGCTTCCCCGGTGTTGATCCGGTGCTCTCACCGGAAATGAAGTCTACCGGTGAAGTCATGGGAATTGATCGTGATTTTGCGACCGCCTTCGCCAAATCCCAGATCGGAGCAGGGGCCGTTCTGCCGATGGCAGGCAAGGTGTTCGTCTCCGTGAAGGATACCGACAAGCCGGTTGTGCTGCCTGCCGTGCGGCAGGTGCTGGAACTGGGCTTTACCGTGTGCGCCACGGGTGGCACCGCCACCTATCTGGAGGATCAGGGCCTCGCCATCGAGCGCGTCAACAAAGTGGCGCAGGGTCGCCCGCATATTGTGGACAAGATCAAGGATGGTGAAATCGCCATGATCTTCAACACGACAGAGGGCTGGCAGAGCCTGAAAGACAGCGAAGACATTCGCCGTTCCGCGCTTGTCGGGAAGGTCGCGCAATATACCACGGCGGCCGGCGCAGTGGCCGCTGCGCAGGGGATTGCGGCGCTGAAACAGCGAAAACTTGAAGTTTGCACGCTTCAGGACTATCATAAAGCCTGAGCACGTTGTTCCCGACATCTTCGAGACACGGCGAGCGGAGGCTGGATGCTTCCGCTTGAGACTGGATTTTTTGTGTGAAGGAACGCCCTTATGGCGAGTGTTGAAAAAATGCCGATGCTGGTTGAAGGCCAGATCATGATGCAGGATCAGTTGCGCCTTCTGAAGGCAGAGCGGCCGCTGATCATCGACGCGATCGAAGAAGCGCGCGCGCATGGCGATCTTTCCGAAAATGCCGAATATCATGCGGCCAAAGAGCGTCAGGGGCAGGTGGAAGCCACGATTGCCGATCTGGAAGACAAGCTTTCGCGCGCGGTTGTTATCGATCCCAAGACATTGTCGGGAGACAAGATCGTGTTCGGCGCGACTGTGACGCTGCTCGATGAGGACGATAAGCCGGTGCGCTATCAGCTGGTGGGCCAGATGGAAGCGGATGCCAGCAAGGGGCGCATCTCCTACAATTCCCCCATTGGCCGCGCGCTGATCGGCAAGCAGGTGGATGAGGACGTGGAAGTGACCGTCCCTTCGGGCGAGAAATTCTACCTCGTTTCCAAAATCGAATTCATCTGAGGACGCGGCAGGGTTTCCCTGCCTGTTCCTTCTTGCGCTTACGCTGGCCGTTGGGCTGCCGCGTCGTCTGCAAAGGCCCGCGCGACGGCTGGGCGGTCCGCCATGCGCTGAAACTCAGCGCAGCTCCATCCGGTCGCCTTCAATCGTCACGGTTCCCACGCGGGAGAGAAAACTCTGCCCCAGCAGCGATTGCTTCAGACTGTCATCGCCGATCACGGCTGAAATGCCGGTCGCTTCCACCGCGCCCACGGCAACACGATCCAGCGTGATGGGCTTGAGTTTGAAGGCCCCGCCAGCGCCTTCGCCGGTTGCCGTGAATTCCGCATCATTGAACTGAAGTCCGATGGTCTGCGCGTCCGACTTGGTCAGCGCAACCGACGTGGCTCCGGTATCCACCATGAAGCGCACGGGCGCGCCATTCACCATGGCGTCCGCGTAGAAATGGCCGTCTGCGGCACGAACCAGCGTGGCCGAGGCAAAGCCGTTGCCGGCCAGCGCGGCGGATTTGGTTTCGGCAGGCGCGGCCTTGGCGGCTTCAACCGGCGCGGTTTCATTGGCGACCGGCGTGTCGAGGCTGGGCGGATTCAAGCCCACCAGCACGGCCATGGTGATAGCGCCGACAAATACGAAGGCCACGAGTTTGTACATGGCGGAGTCACTCCCTGATGCAACTTTCCCAAACTAGTCCAAACAGGGTTAACAGCCCGCTAACAGTTGCCGATTTGCAACGCTTGGCCGTTAACTTGCTGCAAGTGCGAAAACTTACTGGCCTGTCAATTAACCGCCATATAGGACCGCCATAGCCGTCCTGGGCGGGTGATTCCCGTCAGGAACACATAAATTATTCAGGGGAAAGTTCATGCGGAATCAGTTTCTCTATGGCGTAGCCAGCATAGCGCTTGTGGCATCCGCCCCGGCTCTGGCGCAGGAAACAACGTCTTCGGTGCGCGGCACCGTGTCTGCCGCCGGTGCGCCGGTGGCGGACGCTCAGGTGGATGTGATCCACGAAGCCTCTGGCACCACTGCTTCGGTTTCCACCAATTCAGACGGCAGCTTCTCCGTCAACGGCCTGCGCGTCGGCGGCCCCTTCACCGTCAAGGTGACGGCCGGCGGCTTTGAAGACAGTCAGGTGACCGACGTGTATCTCAGCGCGGGCCAGCCGCTGCGCGTGAACGTCTCGCTGGAAGCGATGAAGGAAATCGTGGTCACGGCATCGCGCTCAGGCGCGCTGGAAACATCGACCGGTCCGCTGACGGCGATGGGGCGTGATGATATTGAAGGTGTGGCTTCGATCAACCGCGACATCCGCGACCTTGCTCGCCGCGATCCGCTGGTTTCGGTCGATCTGTCCAACAACCGCGCGATGGAAGTCGCCGGCAACAACGGCCGCCTCAACCGCTTCTCGGTGGACGGCGTGCAGATGTCGGATGATTTCGGCCTGAACAATGGCGGCCTGCCGACCAGCCGTGGTCCGGTTCCGCTGGATGCTGTCGAGCAATTCTCGGTGAAGGTCGCTCCATTCGATATCGCGGAAGGCGATTTTCAGGGCGGCGCGATCAACGTTGTGCTGCGTTCGGGCACCAACAAGTTCAAGGGATCGGCTTTCTACAGCTATACCGACGAGAATCTGACGGGTAGCAAGACGCGCGGTCTGTCTGCGGATGTGAACCTCTATTCGAAAAATTATGGCGCGCTGCTCTCTGGCCCCATCATCAAGGACAAATTGTTCTTCATGGTTGCCTATGAAAAGGCCAATGACAGCTTCCCCTATGACAGCGGCGTCGGGCCGGGCGTGTTCAACCAGGTGCCGGGCATCACGCAGGCGGAAATCGACAGCGTCACTGCCACGGCCAAAACGGTCTATGGCTATGACACGGGAGGATTTCAGCCGAACCAGCCTGAGCGTGACGAAAAGATCATTGCCAAGCTGGACTGGAATGCCAGCGATGATCACCGTGTTGCTCTGACCTATATCCGCAACAAGGGCTCATATCAGGTCCAGCAGAATACGTTCCTGACGCCGGTTTATGCGCTGGGTCTGGAATCGAACAGCTATGTCACCAAGGAATTGATCAACACCGGCACGGTGGAATTCAACTCCACCTGGTCGGACAATTTCTCCACCACGCTGCGCGGCTCCTATCGCGACTATAACCGCAACCAGGATCCGGTTGGCGGGCGTTCGATTTCCAACTTCGAAGTCTGTCTCGACCAGACGTCTTCGGGATCGGTGACCAGTTGCAGTTCAGACCGCCTGTTCTTTGGTCCGGACGTCAGCCGCCATGCAAACTTCCTGCGCACCTCCAACGCGTCGGTGGATTTCACCGCGCGCCTGACGCAGGGCAATCATGATCTGCGGCTGATCGCGGGCTACACCAAGGTCGACACCTATAACGTCTTCCTTCGGCGCAGCTTGGGCGATCTGTATTTTGACTCGCTGGCCGATTTTCAGGCGCAGAGGGCTAACCGCCTGCGTCTGGGTGGGGCGGTCCCGTCGCTGAACGCCGCAGATGCAGCCGCTGATTTCAAGACCTCGACGTTCAATTTCGGTCTTCAGGATGACTGGCAAGTGACCGATAACCTGCTGGTGACGGTGGGTGCGCGTTATGATGTGTTCGGCAACAATGTCGCGCCAGCTCTCAATCCCAATTTTGTGGCACGCTATGGCTTCACCAACATGTCGACCTTCAAGGGCCGCGATGTGGTGCAGCCGCGCTTCGGCTTCAACTGGGAAGCGTCTGACCGTCTGGTTGTGAAGGGTGGCTTCGGCATCTTCTCTGGCGGCACGCCGGATGTGTATCTGTCCAACGTCTTTGCCAATACGGGCTTGCTGACCAACGCCATCGATATTCAGCGCAACACGTCCGCGAATGGTTGCAATGTCACAGGTGCAACCGGCGCGACAGTCTGTCCGGTTGCTCTGAACGGGGTAACAGGAAAGAACTTCAATTCCGCCATTTACAGCTATCTGACGACCAACACGGCGTCGCTGGCGCAAGCCCCGACCGATGTGATTGATCCCAATCTCAAGCTGGCGCGCAAATGGAAAGCATCCTTGCAGGCAGATTATGAAGCCAATCTCGGCCCATTGGGTGATGGCTGGCTGATTGGCCTTCAGTTCCTGTATGACAAGAACATCTATGGCTATCAGTGGACGGACATCCGCTCTGTCGCAAACGGCACGCTGCCCGATGGCCGCACGCGTTACGGCCCGATTGGTGGGGCTTCAACGACCAATCGCGATCTCATGCTCACCAATTCCAAGCAGGGCCGCGCCTTCTTCTACACCGCGCGCTTTGCCAAGAGCTGGGATTCAGGCTTCTCGATCGACGGCAGCTACACCCGCTCGAACGTGAAGGACGTGGCCAACCTGACGAGCTCTACCTCCAGCTCCAACTATGGCAACAACGCCTTCTCTGATCCCAACTTCCCGGCTTATGGCCGCTCAATCTATGAGTATACCAACCAGTGGAAGTTTGGCGTGGACTTCAAGCGGGAGTTTTTCGGCGACAACAAGACGCGGATTGGCCTGTTTGGCGAAATCCGCTCCGGTCGTCCGTACAGCCTGACGATGCTTGAAAACACTGGCGGTCGTGGTTCCGCGTTCGGCACAGTGGGCAATCTGGGCGCGATGCTGCTTTATGTCCCCACAACGACCGATACCAAGGTTAGTTTCGACAGCGCCGCAAGCGAAACCGCGTTCAATGCACTCGTCACGTCGCTGGGCATTGAAAAATATCGCGGAAAGATCATTGCGAAGAACACGCAGACCTCTCCGCGTTTCTTCAAGCTCGACATGCATGTGAGCCAGGAAGTGCCGCTGGTGAAGGGCAGCAAGCTGGAGCTGTTTGCGGACATTGAGAACGTCCTCAACCTGATCGACAGCGATTGGGGTTCGCTCCGTCAGGTCGAATTCCCGTACAACGCGCCGCTGGTGCGTGTGGCATGCCTCAGTGCCGCAGCTGCAACGGGTACGGCAGGCACCTTCACGTCCAGCTCGGCGGGCACTTGCGCGCAGTATCGCTATAGCAACGTGCTGGCTCCCAGCGAAGTGGTGCAGGTGCGTCGCTCGCTCTACGGCATCCGCATCGGCGCGAAGATCAGCTTCTGATCTTCGCGGCCCGGCGGGCTCAAACAAAAAGGCCGTCACCCGATGGGGTGGCGGCCTTTTTTGTGTGTTTATGCGATCAAGTCAAAGAAGCACCGCTCGCCCTGAGCGTGTCAAAGCCTGTCCTGAGCTTTGCCGAAGGGGGCTGTTCCTGCTTCGGGCTGTCTACCCAAGAAAAACAATGGTTGTTGCTGCGCAGCGCCTTCGGCCCCGACTCGCACAGCACGAGCGGGTTCAGTAAGCGCCGAATCCAAATAGAAAAACTCTACGCAGCCTTTGCCCGGCTGGCGCGCTTGCGTTCGTGGGGGTCGAGGTGGAGCTTGCGCAGGCGGATATTCTGCGGAGTTACCTCCACCAGCTCATCATCGTCGATATAGGCAATCGCCTGTTCCAGCGACATTTTGCGCGGCGGGGTGAGGCGGATGGCGTCATCCTTGCCGCCCGAGGCGCGGAAGTTGGTGAGCTGCTTGGCCTTCATCGGATTGACCTCAAGGTCATCCGTCTTGGCGTTCTCGCCGATGATCATGCCTTCGTACAGCGCCTCGCCGGGGCCGACGAACAGGATGCCGCGCTCTTCAAGCGGCCCGAGCGAATAGGCTACAGCCTCACCGGCGCCGTTGGAGATGAGCACGCCATTCTTGCGGCCTTCGATATTGCCTTTGTGGGGGCCATATTTCTCGAACAGGCGGTTCATGATGCCCGTGCCGCGCGTGTCGGACAGGAATTCGCCATGATAGCCGATCAGCCCGCGTGAGGGCGCAGAGAAGGTGATGCGCGTCTTGCCGCCGGTGGAGGGGCGCATGTCGGTCATTTCCGCCTTGCGCAGGTTCATCTTGTCGATCACCGTGCCGGTAAATTCGTCATCCACGTCGATCACGACGGTTTCATAAGGCTCGGTGCGGTTGCCCGCTTCATCGGTGTTGAACAGCACGCGCGGGCGGCTGATGCCGAGTTCAAAGCCTTCGCGGCGCATCGTTTCGATGAGCACGCCGAGCTGAAGTTCACCGCGACCGGCGACTTCGAAACTGTCCTTGTCCGCGCTTTCGGTCACGCGGATGGCGACGTTCGATTCGGATTCGCGGAACAGGCGGTCGCGGATCATGCGGCTTGTCACCTTGCTGCCTTCGCGGCCCGCCATCGGCGAGTCATTCACCGCAAAGCGCATCGAGAGCGTCGGCGGATCGATCGGCTGCGAGGGGAGCGAGTCCATCACCGAGGTGTCAGCAATGGTGTGCGCCACGGTTGCTTCGGTCAGGCCCGCAATAGAGATGATGTCACCCGCATGCGCTTCTTCCACCGGAACCCGCTCCAGCCCGCGAAAGGCAAGGATCTTGGAAGCGCGGCCGGTTTCCACCACTTTGCCTTCCACGTCCAGCGCGTGGATCGACTGGTTCACCTTGACGGACCCTGCGGCAATGCGCCCGGTCAGGATGCGGCCCAGGAAGTTGTCACGGTCCAGCAGCGTCACCAGGAACTGGAACGGCGCGTCGCGGTTCACGGACGGGGCAGGGACGTGGCTGACGATGGTTTCAAACATCGGCGTCAGTGTGCCTTCGCGCAGCGTCGGGTCGAGCGAGGCATAGCCGTTGCGGCCCGAAGCATAGAGCACGGGGAAATCCAGCTGTTCGTCGGTCGCGTCGAGGCTGACGAACAGATCGAACACCTCGTCCAGAACTTCCTGAATGCGTTCGTCGGGCCGGTCGACCTTGTTGACGACGACGATGGGGCGCAGGCCGAGCGCGAGCGCCTTGCCGGTCACGAACTTGGTCTGCGGCATCGCGCCTTCAGAGCTGTCCACCAGCAGGATGACGCCATCGACCATGGAGAGGATGCGTTCCACCTCGCCGCCGAAATCGGCGTGGCCGGGCGTATCGACGATGTTGATCCGCGTATCTTCCCATTCGACCGAGGTGCATTTGGCAAGAATGGTGATCCCGCGTTCCTTTTCCAGATCGTTCGAATCCATCGCACGCTCTTCGACACGCTGATTGTCGCGGAAGGTACCGGATTGGCGGAAAAGCTGATCCACAAGGGTGGTTTTGCCATGATCGACGTGCGCGATGATGGCGATGTTGCGCAGGGCCATTGAAACTCTCGATTGTGCGGGAATGGATGTTTGGCCGCGCCCGTAGCTCAATTTGTGCGGTGCGGCAAGGAAAAGGCTGTTCATGGAGCGAGGTCGCCCTCGCGCAGGCGGGGGGCCGGGTTGGAGGTTCGCGCCACCGTTTGGACTTATCCGGAAAGCGGCCCGCGCCTGCGCGGGCGCGAGGTTGTGTGGATCAGGAAACCCACCCCCCCAGTTCGCGCCGCACCAGTGCCTCGATCATTGCCATGCCGGGCTCTCCGTCGTTGAGGCAGGGCAGGGCGGCAAAATGCGTTCCGCCAGCGGCCAAAAACGTCTCCCGGCCCCGGATGGCGATTTCCTCCAGCGTTTCCAGATTGTCCGCCGAAAAGCCGGGAGTGAGCACGGCAAGCTTCCGCACACCCTTTTGCGCCAGCGTGGCAAGCGTCGCTTCGGTGGAAGGCTCCAGCCATTTGGCGCGGCCAAGGCGGGACTGGAAAGAGATCGTCAGCGGTTGGCCCAAGGACTCAGACAGGAGCCGCGCGGTCTTCTGGCACTGGCAATGATAGGGATCGCCCAGCGACAGCGTCCGTTCCGGCATCGAATGAAAGCTGGCGAGCAGGGCATCAGGCGTGAAATCGAGCGCGGCCAGATGCGCCGTTGCGTCAGTGGCCAGCGCGTTGATGTGGAGCGGATCATCATGATAAGGCGGCAGCGTGCGGATGGCGGGCTGCCAGCGCATCGCAGCAAGCGCACGGCCCACGGCGTCCATCACGGTCGCGGTCGTCGCTCCGCTATATTGCGGATAGAGCCGGGGCAATGAGGATGCGGTCACACCCTGCTGCCTTCAGCGTTTCCAGCCGGTCTGCGATGGAGGGCGCGCCATAGCGCATCGCCCAATCGACCATCACGATGCCGCCCAGCCGTGCGGCCAGCGCTTCCGCCTGACGCCGGGTGATCGCCACCAGCGGCGCGCCTTCCGCCGTCCAGACCTGGTGATAGGCATGGGCGGATTTGCGCGGCCGCGTGGTCAGCACGAACAGGTTGAGGATGACCTGCCAGATGAAGGGCGGAATCTCCACCACCCGCCGGTCAGACAGGAATTCGCGCAGATAGCGCCGCACTGCGCCCGGCTCTGGCGCGTCGGGCGAACCCAGATTGACCAGCAGCACGCCGATGCGTGGCGCGGGCGTTTCGGGATGATGGACGGGCCGCTCCATCACGCGCCGCCCAGTGGCAGGGAGCGGAAGCGCTGGCCACTGGCGGAGGCAATGGCATTGGCGATGGCGGGCGCAACAGCAGGCAACGCAAATTCTCCCAAGGGCGTGGAGGGTTCGGCGGAGGCCACCAGTTCAAGGCTGATGTCCGGCATCTGCGCCAGCCGGGGCCAGTTGAGCGCGCCGAGCCGGTCGGGCTTGATCCGGCCTTTCTCCAGCCGCACCGGCACCATGGTGGCCAAAGCCAGGCCATGCAGAAGGCTGCTTTCGACTTGCTGCAACGCAATCTCCGGATTGAGCATGCGCCCCACATCGGCGACCGCCACGAGTCTGGTCACCTGCACATGTTGCGCGTCATCCAGCCGGGCTTCGGCCAGTACGGCGATGTTGCTGCCGCCCGCGCTATGGCAGGCAAGGCCCTGCCCGGTGCCTTGCGCGCCGCCCACCCAGCCGCCGCGCGTCGCGACGCGAGACAGGCACAAAGCGAGGCGGGGATTGCCGGAGAGCATCCCCATCCGGATCGAAAAAGGATCAATGCCGCTGCCGCGCGCCATTTCATCAATGAAGGATTCAAGGAAGAAATTGGCATAGCCGCCCGCCCCGCCGCGCATCAGGCCAGCAGGAACGGGCAGGGTGGCCGCGTGATGATCAATTGCCCAGGCCGGAATGGCATAGGGCATGGTACCAGACCAGACCGCACTCAGTCCGCTCTCTCCCGATGCGGCACCCATGGCGTCTGCCGCGCTTTCGCCCGCCGTGCGCGCGCGCGTTTCTTCCAAAGCATGGGGCGCGGCAATCGCCATGCGCAGCGCTTCGATCCGGCCTCCCGCGCCGA
Source organism: Sphingomonadales bacterium (assembly GCA_016714795.1). Lineage (GTDB taxonomy): Bacteria > Pseudomonadota > Alphaproteobacteria > Sphingomonadales > Sphingomonadaceae > Aquisediminimonas. The sequence goes on from JADKCA010000001.1 coordinate 332,896, forward strand.
TCCGGGCCGCAATCTTGGCGGCGACAGCAGGGCGAAACCGGTCTTGCGCCATGTCTTCACTGCGCGGCCAGGTGAGTTGCACGGGCCGGTTGAGCGCCTGCGTGATGGTGGCCACCTGCGCGGCAATTTCCACTTCATAACGCCGCCCGAACGAGCCGCCGCCCTGCAGGACGTGGAGGATCACATCATCGGCAGACAGGCCGATGGCCTGCGCTGCCGCCGTCCGCGCGGCTTCCGGCAACTGCGTGGACATCCAGAGCTGGAGTTGCCTGCCGTTCAGAAACGCTGTGGCAGACATGGGTTCCAGCGCGACATGCGGCGCAAAGGCCGCTGCGTAGAGCCGCTCGACCGGGCGGTCGCCCAGCGCGTCGTCCACATCTTCAAGCTTGATTTCGCGGCTGCCGCTTTCGCCCAAGGCGGCGTCCAGCGCGGCTTTGACGGCCTTGTCGGTCAGGTCCGCGGGTGGGGCTGTGAAGCGGGGGCGTGCGGCATCCAGTGCCCGGTCAGCGGCCCAGCCCGTGTTTGCCGCCGCCGCAATCCAGCCCGGTCCGGTCACGATTCCGGCCAGTCCCTGAACCGCCTTTGCGGCCTTGGCATCATGGCCGGTCAGGTCCCCTCCGGCCCATGGCGCCATACGGATCGACGCGAACACCATGTCTGCCAGCCTGATGTCTGCCGCATAGGTAACAGAGCCGTCGAGCTTTGCAGGCACATCGAGCCGAGGCAGGCGTTCGCCCGCCAGGGGGTGCTTGTCCCGGCGCAGCGGAATGTCGTCGGGCAGGGCGAGGGTGGCGGCTTCGGCTGCAACCTCGCCAAAGCGGATCTTGTCATCGCCCCGGATCACGAAGCCATTCTCTGTGGTGCAGGCGTCCCAACTGGCATTCCAGCGCTTGCCTGCGGCTTTGCACAAAAGCGCGCGGGCCGCAGCTGCCGAACGGCGGAGCACCGGTTCCAGCTGGCCAAAATCCACAGCCTCGTCAGTCCCCTGCATGTCCGCTGAGGACCAGCGGCCCTCGTGCCACGCATGGCCGAGCGAGGGGTTTGCATAAAGCGGGGTGACGGGAGCAGCCTCAACCGCGACCGTCCGCCAGTCCGCGCCCAGTTCGTCCGCCAGAATCTGCGCAATCAGCGTGACATTGCCCTGACCCAGTTCGGCCTGAGGGGCCAGCACGGTCACATGCCCGTCTGTTCCGACCTTCAGATAGGCGGACAGAATCTGTTCTCCCGGCGCGGTGTTGATGGCAGGTGCATAGGCGCGCGGCCAGACCGTCCAGGCGAGAGCGAGCCCGCCCGTTGCCGCAGCGCCGATCATCAACGTCCTTCGGGAGACCCCGGTCCGGTCCTGTCGGTCACTGTCCGCATCACGCATGGGCGTGCTGATAGTCGGCCTCAGCCCGCAGCGCCAGCCTCCTTGGCGTAGATCTCCCGATAGAGCTTGCGCAGCGAGACCTTGTCGATCTTCTCCGTGCCCAGCCTTGGCAAAGGCCCGTCATGAAACCAGACACGGTGTGGCGGGGCGAAGACGGGCAGGCGGGGTTTGGTGAACGCGATCAAATCGCTTTCGGAAATCGATTGTCCGGCGTGAAGGCTGACGACCGCGCCCACCAGTTCGCCGAATCGTTCATCGGGCAGGCCGAACACACAGGCTTCTGCCACGGCGGGATGCTCGTACAGGGCGGCCTCAACCTCCTGACAGGAGATATTTTCGCCGCCGCGAATGATGATGTCCTTCTTGCGGTCCACGATGAAAACATATTTGTCTTCATCCAGATAGCCGATGTCTCCGGTGCGGAAGAAGCCGTCTTCGGTCATGCAGGCCGCGCTCGCTTCCGGATTGTTCCAATATCCGCTGAATACGGCCACCGTCCGGATGCAGATTTCGCCGCGCTGCCCCTGCGGTACAGGCTGGCCCGCATCGTCCAATATCGCAATCTCGACCAGCGGAGCGGAGGCGCGACCGGTGCTGTTCGGCTTTTCCTGATAGTTGGACATGAAATTGCCCGCACCCACGCCGTTGGTTTCGGTCAGGCCATATCCGATGCCCGGCGGGGAATGGGGCATTTCTTCGGTGATGCGTTTCACATGCTCCACCGGACGCGGTGCGCCGCCGCCCAGCAGCCCCTGCAATGTGGACAGATCATATTTGTGCCGATCAGGGTGGGTGACAATCTCGAAGCTCATCAGCGGCACACCGGTGAAGCTGGTGATCTTCTCCTTTTCGATCAACTGCATCGCTTCGACCACATCCCATTTGGGCATCATCACCAGCTTGCGCCCGATGGCAAAGCTGACCAGCATCATCGGCACTTCGCCCGTGACGTGGAACAGCGGCACCGAAAACAACATGCAGGGCAAAGGCGGGTTTGCGCCCACCAACCCTTCCTGCGTGGCGATCTGGAGCATCATCATGGTCTGGACGAGATAGGAATAGGTGCCCTGAACCACCTGTCGATGGTTGCTGACGGCACCTTTGGCGAGGCCGGTGGAGCCGGATGTGAAGAGGATCGTGGCCAGATCATCCCCGGTCAGATCCGGCAGCGCGGCATCTGCACCGCCTGCCGCGAGCACGGGAGCAATCGCATCGGCAAGAGGCAGGCTGATGTCGAGTGTGACCACATGCGCCGGGCTGTGCTGGCCGGATTCGGCGATGCGCGCGGCACGCTGGGGATCGGCAAAGATCAGCTTGGCCTCAACCGCATCAATCCCCGCTGCCAGTTCATGGCCCTGCCACCAGCCATTGAGCAGCGTGGCGCATCCGCCCGCCATCAGGATTCCCATATAAAGGACAATCCAGCCCGGCGCATTGCGCATGGCGATGCCGATGCGGTCTCCCTTCTTGACCCCCCAGCCGCCCGCCAGCGCATGCGCCACCTGCCGCGATGCAGCATGGATTTGGGCAAAGGTCAGCCGTTCGTCTCCGGCCACGATGAACTCGCGCTCTGCATAGGCGGTGCAGAACTGGTCGAAATAGGCGGGGAGTGTGGGCGGTGCCGCCGCGACCATAGGCAGATCGCGGCCATATTGGCGGTATGCTGTCAGCGCGGCTGGCCCGCCTTCGGCGGTCATCGCGGCAGTAACAGCATCGATACGCAAATCGAGTGCGGACGGCATCTTGTCTCTCTCCCACTTGGCCTTCTCGTTGCCCTCGCTTATGACGCGCAAAACCACTGGGGGAAAGCCTTGATACTCGCCACGCTCACCGAAGCCGCCACCGCGATCAAATTCGAGGATCTGGGTCTCAATCCGATCCTGTTCGAATATGGATTTCTGAAGATCCGCTGGTACAGCCTGGCCTATATCGCCGCGATTGTCGGCGGCTGGTGGTATCTGCTCAAAATGGTGGCACAACCGGGCGCGCCCTTCGCGCGGCGGCATGTGGACGATTTTATCTTTTACGCCACTTTGGGCATTATTCTGGGTGGTCGGCTCGGCTATATCCTGTTCTACCGTCCGTCGATGCTGAATACGCCCACCGAAATGTTCAAATTGTGGGAGGGCGGCATGTCTTTCCATGGCGGCCTGATTGGTGTTGCCATCGCCATCACATGGCTGGTGAAATCCAACAAGCTCAGCTGGTTGCGGACTGCGGACTATGTGGTGTGCGCGGTTCCGGCGGGCATGTTCTTCGGGCGTCTCGCCAATTTTGTGAACGGCGAATTGTGGGGGCGGGAAACGACGGTGGCATGGGGCATGATCTTCCCGGAAGGCGGCCCGATCGTGCGCCATCCCAGCCAGCTCTATGAGGCGCTGCTGGAAGGCCTGCTGCTTGGTCTGATCTTGCTTTGGGCCTTCTGGAAGACCGATGCGCGCTATTATCCGGGGCGGCTGGTGGGCATTTTCGGCACCGGCATGGGCGTATTTCGTTTCATCGTTGAATATTTCCGGGAGCCGGATGCCGGCGTGTTTGGCCTGTTCGGCCTCTCCATGGGGCAGACCCTTTCTTTCCCGATGATCCTGATCGGGCTTTACCTGATTTTCAGTGCGAAGGGGCGGCGGGTTCGGATCGAGCCGGTTTCCGGTTCGCAGAGCGTGGCATGAGCGACCGCGCGGCGGAACCCTTGCTGGCGGAGCGGCTGGCCCGCGCCATCACGCTGGGTGGACCCATTCCGGTCGCGCAGTTCATGGCGGCGGCCAACGCGCATTATTACGCGACCCGCGATCCGCTGGGCGTGAAGGGTGATTTCATCACCGCGCCAGAAATCAGCCAGATGTTCGGCGAATTGGTGGGCCTGTGGCTGGCCGATGTCTGGATGCGGGCAGACAAGCCCCAGGTCCATTATGTCGAGTTGGGGCCGGGGCGTGGCACATTGGCCGCCGATGCGCGGCGCTCCATGGAGTCGGTCGGGCTGAAGCCGTCCATCCATTTCGTGGAAACCAGCCCGGTGTTGCGGCAAGCGCAGGCAGCCCTCCATCCGGATGCGGTCTTTCATGACGACGTGACCAGCCTGCCGCAGGATGCGCCGCTGCTGATCGTTGCCAATGAATTTTTCGATGCGCTGCCGGTGCATCAGCTGGTGCGCGCGCAAGACGGCTGGCACGAGCGGCTGGTGGCCTGTCAGGACACATTGTTCCTGCCCATCGCGGGCAAGCGCCTGCCAGACGAAATCGTGCCGGACCGGCTGCGTGGCGCGGTGATGGGGAGCATCATCGAAACCTCTCCCGCCAGCGTGGCCATTACCCGTGCGATCAGCCGACTGGTGGCGGATCAGGGCGGTGCCGCACTCATCATTGACTATGGCTATGACGGCCCGGCGATTGGCGACACGCTGCAGGCGTTGAAGGGCCATGACCACGTCAACCCCTTTGAAGAGCCCGGCGAACGCGATCTGACCGCGCATGTCGATTTCGCGACGCTGGGGGCGATGGCGGCACTGACCGGGGCTTCTGTCCATGGCCCGGTGGGGCAGGGCGGCTGGCTGGACGCTCTGGGCATCGCCGCGCGCGCGGACTGGTTGTCCCAGACCAACCCGGAGCGCGCCAATGACGTCGATGCTGCCCGCTGGCGGCTGACTGCGCCGGAAGAAATGGGAACTCTGTTCCGGGTGATGGCGCTGCGGAACACTGATTGGCCGGAGCCTGAGGGGTTTGGGGGTTAGATTCCGGAAATCGTCGCCCTCACAACAGCCCCAGATCCCCCAATTCCTGAATCAGCACCGGCGGCAGTGCATCATCCTGACCTGCCGCAAACGCAGGCCCCGATATCAGCAGGGGCCGCGCTTTCTTCCAGATAACGCCAGCCCTGATGCGCCTTGCGGGGCGCAGGGTGGACGAGCATCAGCGCAGGATCAATCAGGATGTGCCAGCCGCGCACGCCGTCCTGAGGCTCGAAGCCCAGCAGCGGACTGCGCGCGACGAGCTGGTGGCGAATGATCCAGAACAAGGATCCGCCCTTCAGCTCTTCAAGGCGCTTGCGGGGCGTTGCGGGTGGAAAGGCGCACAACGCCGTCCTCCTGCCGCGTCGCCATGCGCTCGATCAGAACGTCAAGGCCGCTGCACCCGAAAGCGACCTTGGTGAGATGAAGCGTCATCCGCCGCCTGCAAGGCCCGTGGCGGCGGCAAGGCCGAGAAAGACCAGGAAGCCCATCGAATCGGTCGTCATCGTCACGAAGATGGAAGAGGCAACCGCCGGATCCTGATCCAGCCTGTCGAGCGTGACGGGCACCAGCACACCCACCATGCCTGCGATCACAATATTGGCGAGCATCGCAATGGCAATCACCATGCCCAATTGCGTGTTGCCCAGTACGAGCGCCGTCCCGATGCCAAGCAGCACCGCCACTGTCACGCCATTGAGCACCGCCACGCGAATTTCGCGCGCGATCTGCCGCATCGTGTTTGACTGGGTAAGCTGGTTGGTGGCCAGCGCGCGCACCGTCACGGCGAGTGTCTGCGTACCGGCATTGCCGCCCACGCCGGTCACAATCGGCATCAGCGCGGCCAGCACCACCATTTGCTGGATGGCCCCGCCAAACAAGGCGATGATCGATGACGCGATGAGCGCCGTCCCCAGATTGGCAATCAGCCAGCGGACGCGCGATTTGTAACTTTCAAGGATTGGCTCGTTAATGTCGCCATCGCCCGCGCCGGAGAGTTTGAGGATGTCCTCATCCGCCTCTTCCTGAATGATGTGGACGATGTCATCGACCGTGATCATGCCGACCAGCCGGTTGGCAGAATCGACCACGGCGGCGGAGATCAGGGCGTATTTCTGGAAGCGCAGCGCCACTTCTTCCTGATCCATATCGACCGGGATCAGCGTCTGTTCGCGCTTCATCACATCGGCAATGGCAATCGGGCGGGGCGTGCGCAATATCCAGCTCAACTGGCAGGTGCCGACCGGGCGATGCTGCGGATCAACCACGAACACTTCCCAGAAATCGGTGGTCAGGTCGCCATTTTCGCGCAGATAATCGATGACCTGGCCAACAGTCCAATGCTCTGCCACGGCAATCAGCTCGCGCTGCATCAGGCGGCCGGCGGATTCCTCAGGAAATGACAGCGCTTCCTCGATCGCCGCGCGATCATCCGGGGCGAGCGCGCGCAGCACGGCACGCTGCTCGTCCTCCTCCAGATCCTCGATGATGGCGACAGCGTCATCGGTGTCGAGTTCGGCGGCAATGTCTGCCACCTGTCCCGGATCGAGCGTGTCGATCAGGGCTTCACGGACGTGTTCGTTCAGCTCGGCGATCACGTCTGAATCGAGCAGGCTGCCCAATGCGCGCGCCAGAAGCGGACGATCCGGCCCATGCGTCAGCTCGAACAGGTCGGCGATGTCGGCAGGGTGGAGCGGCTTGACCAGCTCGCGCACCCGCTCATCCTCGCGCGCGCTGACGGCGTCGAGCACTTCGCTCACGAATTCGGGCTTCAGGCGGTCATCTTCGTCCAGCTGGCTGACGGGCGGGGCAGGATGCAGGTCATTTTCGCTCATGATGGGCGCTCCTCCTGCCGGTCACACTTGTGCCGCCCTAGGCCCGGAAAACCGGCTTTGCAAGCGGTTCGCCGTCATTTCGCTTGACCATGTGCATCGTGCGTGGGACGGTCGCATTCGTACAGTGCGGGGGGTATCAATGGGGATTGGCAATCAGGACGAAACAGCGTTCGAATTCACCGGAAGCTGGAAAGAATTTGCGCCCATTGCGCTCACCAACGCGGTGTTGAGCATTGTCACTTTGTCCTTCTACCGTTTTTGGGCAATCACGCGGGAGCGGCAATATCTCTGGTCGCACAGCCGCTTTATCGATGATCATCTGGAATGGACGGGGACCGGCGTCGAACTGTTCAAGGGCTTTCTGCTTGCGCTTATCCTGTTCGGCGGGCCGTGGCTCATCCTGACATTCGGTGTGCAGGCGCTGGTGCTGCAAGGCTATACCATGGCGGCGGGCATATTGGGTGTGCTGGCGTTCCTGCTGCTCATCATGTTGCCCGGCTTTGCCAAGTTCCGTGCGCTGCGCTTCCGCCTGTCGCGCACGCACTGGCACGGCATTCGCGGCGGCAGCGATGATCCGGGCATCGGCTATGCCTTTCAGACCGTGTGGCGCACGGTGCTGGGATATATTCCGCTGACGCTGATGATCCCCTGGTCGATGACGACGCTGTGGAAGAAACGCTGGGACGCGATGAGCTTCGGCCCGCACAATTTCGTTTCAAACCCCAGCTGGGAGAAAATGCTGGGGCGTTATGTGATTTGCGCCTTGCTGGCACCGTTGCTGGTGGTGGCCGTCGCGGCGGTTGTCGCGTTGGGGGCCTCAGCCATGTCTGCGTCCAACCCGAGCCCGATTGCGGTCGGCGTATCGGTTGTGGTGTTCTACGCGGCCTTTTTCATCATCCCGATTGCTTATTATGCCGCCTTTTTCCGCGAAGGCGTGGACACGCTGGAGCTGTCCACGCTGGAGTTCCGCTTTACCGCGCGCACCAAGGACTGGCTGATCCTGTTCCTCGGCCATGGCGGGTTGGGGCTGCTCGCCTTGCTCGTGGCCGGGCTGATTGCCGCGCCCTTTATCGCTACGACGGATTTCTCGAAGCTCGGGGCGAGTGACGCACAGGTGCTCAGCCAGGCTTCGATCATCGGGCTGGCGATTGCCTATCTGGTGCCCTTTTCGCTGGTGATGCCGTTCATCCGTTACCGCAACTGGCGCTTCTTCATGCGCCATATGGAGGCGGGCGGGGAGATTGATCTGGCCGCGCTGACCCAATCGACCACGCGCCGTGCGGCGGAAGGCGAAGGCCTGCTCGACGCGCTGGATGTGGGAGCGTTCTGAGCGATGGAGTGGCCGGTCTGGCATTATGATGGCGGCAACGCGACGCGGCATGATTGCACGCTCGTAGCGGGTCAGGACGGGTTCCGGCTGAGGGATGCGCCGGACCCTGACCGTTTTTATCCGTGGAATGCGATGGTTTCGGTGGGACATCGCAACGGGACAGACTTGTTCGCGCATCGCGATCTGGAAGGCTGGCGGGTCATCTTCCCCAGCGGCACTCCTGCCGAACTGATCCCGCTTCTGCCCAAAACCAAGCATTATGGCGGTGTGATTGACCGGTTCGGCCTCTGGCCTGCGGCGGCCGTCCTGCTTGCGCTGTCGGTGGGGCTGATCCTCGTCGTGCTCAAAATCCCTGAATATCTGGCGCCCTACGTTCCCATGTCTTGGGAAAAGAAGCTGGGCGATGCGATGATCGGCGATTTTGGCGGGCGCATCTGCCACGGGCCGGGGGCAAACAAGGTGCTGACCGATTTTCAGGCGCGGCTTGATCCGAAGGGCGCGAAACTGGACGTCAGCATCGTCAATATCGATATGGTCAACGCCGTCGCGCTGCCGGGTGGCAAGATCATGCTGTTTGAAGGGTTGCTGAAAAAGGCCGACAATCCAGATGAAGTGGCGGGGGTTCTGGGCCATGAGATTGGCCATGTCCGCAACCGTGATGTGGCGCAGGCGCTGATCCGCCAGTTCGGCCTGTCCGCCGTGATTGGCGGCGGCAACACGGGCGCGATGGCGAACGCGCTGATTTCCTACAGCTACTCGCGCGAGGCCGAGGCGGCGGCGGATGATCACGCCATCGGCCTGCTCAAGGCCGCATCCATTTCACCCGATCCCACCGCCGCCTTTTTCGGCAAGCTGGCGGGGCAGGAGAAGGCGCTGGGCGAAAGCGCGGCCGCCTTGGGCTATCTTTCCAGCCACCCGCTCTCCGCATCGCGCGAAAAAGCGTTCCGTGACAGTGCAGACAAGACCAGGGCGTACAAGCCGGTGCTGAGCGATGCGGAATGGGCGACGCTCAAAGCCGCGTGTGACAGCGATCCGAACGTGAAAGAAGGCGGGCTCGGTCTGTTTTAAGTGCCGCCGCGTTCAGATCTTGGCGCGGCCTTCCTTCTTCATCGTGCGGCGGATCAGGCCCGGCACCCAACGCGCGAGGAAGCGCAGGCGCTTGGCGGTCTTGCCGACAGGATAATGCACATCCTTGCCTTCATGCACAGCCAGCCAGGCGGTCTGCGCCACCTCTTCCAACGGGGTGAATTCCAGGCCCGAGTCCTGAACTTCCTGCCGCGCGGTCTGGTTGGTGCCTGCCGTCGTGATGTCCAGAAGCGGCGTGTTGACGAAGCCGGGCATGAGCGAGCGCACCCGGATGCCGAGTGCCGCCCATTCAATGTCGAGCGCTTCGGTGAGCCCGCGCACCGCAAATTTGGTCGCGGCATAGGTGGCGAGGCCCGGCGGTCCGAAAATGCCCGCCGCCGATGCCGTGTTGAGCAGGCAGCTGCCCGGCGTCTGGCGCAGAAAGGGCAGACCCGCTTCTGCCCCGTAGACCACGCCCCGGAAGTTGATGTCGATCAGCAGGTCATGGTCCGCCGTGCTGCAATCCGCAAACTGTCCGCCACGCGCGATGCCGGCATTGTTGAACAGCACGTCCAGCCGCCCGCCGGATTTCTCTGCAAAGGCAGACAATGCCGCATCCCAGGCCTTGCGGTCGCGCACGTCCAGCCGGTGGCAGCTGCTCATGCCCGTCGGCAGCAGAGCGGCTGTCTCGGCCATTCCCGCTTCGTTGACATCGGCCAGCCCCACAAACCAGCCCTGTGCGGCGAAATGCTGCGCCACGGCCCGACCGATGCCGGACGCGCCGCCGGTGATGAAGATGGATTGCACCATGGATGTTTTGCCCTCTTGTCTCTGGCCTTAAGTCACCGCATGTGATGCCAATGCTCAGGATTCGCAACATCATCTTCGCGCTCTTGCTGGCGCTGCTTCCCACGCCCGCGTTCGCGCAGGTGGTTGCCACTTTTTATTCGCATGAGTTGGGAACCCAGTTTCCGCACGCCTTTGTCGTCCTGAAGGGAACGCCCGTGCGTGGCGGAGCACCGGTTGATACAAATTATGGATTTACCGCCAAAGCGGTAACACCGGCAATGCTGATGGGTTCCGTTCCCGGTCGCATGGATACCGCCACGCCGGAATATATCGCCAAGAGCGATCCGCAATTTGCGATGACGCTGTCCGACGCGCAATATGATGCGTTGATGGAGGTTGTCGCGCGCTGGAGCGTGAAGCCCGGCAGCACCTATCATCTGAACAAGCATAATTGCGTGTTTTTCGCCGGGGAAATGGCGCAGGCGATCGGCCTGAAGGTGGAATTTCCCAAAGGCCTGATGAAACGGCCCAGATCCTATTTGCAGCATCTGATGGGGCTCAACCCCGGTCTGAAGCCGGTCAAATGACCAGCGCGCTGATCCGCGCGGTGCTCGCCGGGACCATTGTCCCGTTCGCGCGCGGAGAAGGGAGCGCGATTGCCAAGGCTCCCCGCCAAGGGCTGATGCGGATCGGCTGGCTGGGGCTGGAGGGCGATGAACAGGCCGACAGGGTTCATCATGGCGGGCCGGACAAGGCGCTGCATCTCTATCCGTTCGATCATTATGCCCGCTGGCGGCAAGACGCGCCCGATCATCCTCTGCTCGGCGCGCCCGGCGCATTCGGTGAAAACCTCTCGACCGAAGGGTTGACGGAAGATCAGGTGTGCATCGGAGACCGGTTCCGCTGTGGCTCGGCGCTTCTTGAAATCAGCCAGCCGCGCCAGCCTTGCTGGAAACAGGGGCATCGCATGGAATGGACGACGCTCCCCAAGCTGATGGTGCGCGAGGGCCGCTCTGGCTGGTATTTCCGCGTGGTTGAGGAAGGCAAGGTGCAGGCGGGCAATGCCATGGTGCTGCTGGAGCGGCCACTCCCTGATTGGACGGTCAAACGCGTGTTCGATCTTCTGATTGGCGGAGGCTGGAAGAGCGAACCAGAAGCCTTGCCAGCGCTTCGGGACATGGCGTTGCTCGAAAAGGGTTGGCGCGACGGCGCTGCGTCGCTGATCGCAGGTTGACTCGAATCGGCTCGTGCTGCACTGCAGCGAAGTCGCTGACGGAGCGGGAGAGCATCAGGGAGACCTGATCGCCGAAGGAGCAACCGCCCCGGAATCTCTCAGGCAAAAGGACCGCATCGGCTTTTGCGACACTCTGGAAAGCGTTCCTGTGCAAGCAGGAGCCACCGAAGGGGTAAGTGCCTGCACCAGCGGCGCATGAAAGCTCTCAGGTTCCCGTGACAGAGGGGGTGCCATTTGGCGCACCACTGCACGAGGACAAAATTAGTGAGCGACACAAACAATCTTCAAGAGGTTTTGACGCTGCCGCTCGATGGCTGGCATCGCGCAAAGGGCGCGCGGATGGTGCCGTTCGCGGGCTATGCCATGCCCATCCAATATGAAGGCATCATGGCCGAACATCTCTGGACGCGCGAGAGTGCTGGCCTGTTCGATGTGAGCCATATGGGCCAGCTGATCCTGTCTGGTGACGGGGCAGACGCTGCGCTGGAGGCTGTCACACCCAGCGACCTCATCGGCTTGAAACAAGGCAAGCAGCGCTATTCGATGCTGCTCAATGAAGATGGCTGGATCGAGGATGACATGATGGTCGCCCGCGCGCCGATGGGGCTTTATCTGGTCGTCAACGGATCGGAAAAGGCGAAGGACATCGCCTTCTTGCGCGCGCATCTGCCGGATCATCTGACGCTCACCCATCTCGAAGACCGCGCGTTGCTGGCGTTGCAAGGCCCCAAGGCGGTTGATGCGCTTGCCCGCGTGGTGCCGGGCGTGGACCGGTTGTTTTTCATGGAGGCGGATAGCTTCATCTGGGCGAATGCGGGCGATCCGCAGCCGCTTTGGATCAGCCGTTCGGGCTATACCGGTGAAGACGGGTTCGAGATTTCGGTTCCTGCCGATCATGCTGTGGCTCTGGCTGACGTTTTGGCGGCGCAACCCGAAGTGAAGCCCATCGGGCTTGGCGCGCGAGATTCGCTGCGGCTGGAAGCCGGGCTGCCGCTTTATGGGCATGACCTCAACGATACGACCAACCCGGCCATGGCCGATCTGGGCTTTGCCGTGGCCAAGCGGCGGCGCGAGGCGGCGGATTTTCCGGGTGCCGCCTCGATCCTCATCGAGCTGAACCAGGGCCCGCCGCTGACCCGGCTTGGCTTCATCGTTGAAGGCCGCCAGCCGGTGCGCGAGAATGTCGAGCTGTTTGACGGCGACAGATCCGTCGGTTTTGTCACGTCGGGCGGCCATTCGCCCTGTCTCGGCCAGCCCATCGGCATGGCCCTTTTGGAGGAAAACTGGGCCAAAACCGGCTTGACACTCGAAGCCGAAGTGCGCGGCAAGCGGGTGCCCGTGAAGACCGTGCCCATGCCGTTCGTCCCCCATCGCTATCACCGCGCGATTTCGAGGCAGGCAAAGCCTGACGGCTCGGACATCGCGCCTCATCAGACCAAAGGAGCCAAATAATGACCCGCTATTTCACCGATGAACATGAATGGATCGACGTGGATGGCAGCACTGCCACCGTGGGCATCACGTCTTACGCGCAGGAGCAACTGGGCGACATCGTGTTCGTGGAAGTGCCCGCATCAGGCGCGTCTGTCAGCAAGGGCGGGGAAGCCGCCGTGGTGGAATCGGTCAAGGCCGCGTCTGATGTGTACGCGCCCGTTTCCGGCACAGTCACCGAAGGCAATGCCGCACTCGCCGATGATCCGAGCCTTGTGAACAGCGATCCCGAAGGGGCGGGCTGGTTCTTCAAGCTGACGCTGGCTGATCCGGGTGAACTGGACGGGCTGATGGATGAGGCCGGGTATAAGGCTTTTGTGGCCGGGCTGTGAATGAATAGCCCTCTCTCCTTCAGGGGAGAGGGTTGGGAGAGGGGACTGTCCACGCGTGGCGTTTTGGACATTCCTCTCCCCTGACCCCTCCCCTGAAAGGGAGGGGAACTGGAGTTGAACATGCGCTACCTCCCTTTGACCCCCGCCGACCGGCAATCCATGCTCGCCACCATCGGCGCGGCCTCGATTGACGATCTTTTCGTCGATGTCCCCGCTGATGCCCGGCTGTCTGGCCCGATTGCGGGCCTCCCCAACCATGCGTCCGAAATGGCGGTTGAGCGGCATTTCTCGGCGCTCGCCCGCCAGAATATGGCCGCCAGCCACCATCCCTTCTTTCTCGGCGCGGGCGCTTACAAGCACCATGTCCCCGCCACGGTCGATCACATCATCCAGCGCGGCGAGTTTCTGACGGCCTATACGCCCTATCAGCCGGAAATCGCGCAGGGCACGCTCCAGATGTTGTTCGAGTTCCAGACACAGGTCGCGCGGCTCTTTGGATGCGATGTGGCCAATGCGTCGATGTATGATGGCTCGACCGCCTGTTATGAAGCGATCAGCATGGCGGGGCGAGTGACGAAGCGGCACAAGGCTTTGCTCTCCTCTGGTCTTCATCCGCATTATGTGAGCGTGGCCAAAACCATGGCGCACTTCACCGGCGACACGCTGGAGACGGCGACACCTGCGCTCGACGGCACTGACATGGCCCACCTGCTCGACGCAGTTGATGGCGAGACGGCGTGCGTTGTCGTGCAATATCCCGACATTCTGGGCCGGGTTGAAGATCTTGGTCCGATCGCCGCGAAATGCCATGAAAAGGGTGCGCTGCTGGTGGCGGTGGTGACAGAACCCGTGGCGCTGGGCCTGTTCAAATCGCCGGGAGAGATGGGCGCGGACATTGTGGTGGGCGAAGGGCAGTCCCTGGGCGTCGGCCTGCAGTTCGGCGGGCCTTATGTCGGGCTGTTCGCCTGCAAGGAAAAGTTCGTGCGCCAGATGCCGGGGCGGCTGTGCGGGCAGACGGTGGACGCTTCGGGGAAACGCGGCTTCGTGCTGACGCTCTCCACGCGCGAGCAGCATATCCGGCGCGAAAAGGCCACGAGCAACATCTGCACCAATGCCGGGCTGTGCGCGCTGGCGTTCAGCATCCACATGACGCTGTTGGGCGAAAGGGGGCTGCGGACGCTGGCCGAAGTGAATCACGCCAATGCCGTGGCGGCGGCGGAGCGACTGGCCCGTGTTCCGGGTGTCTCGCTCGCCACGCGCACCTTTTTCAACGAGTTCACGCTGAATCTTCCCAAGGAAGCGCGCCCGGTTGTGCGTGCGCTGGCGGACAAGGGCGTGCTCGGCGGCGTTTCGCTCGGGCGGCTTTATCCCGGCGCGGCGGCGCTTGCGAACGGCCTTGTGGTGGCTGTGACCGAAGTGGTGACCCCCGAAGATATTGAAACCCTCGCCACCGCGCTTGAGGAGGTGCTCGCATGACGCAGTTGAACCAGTCCGGATGGAAGCCTGAAATGAAAGCCCTCTCCCCTTCAGGGGAGGGAGGATATGTGGAGACCTTCACCGGCAACCGCGCGCTGATGCTGGAAGAACCGCTGATCTTCGAGATTGGCGGACGGGAGACGTGCGGGGTGGATTTTGTTGATCTCCCTCTCCCCTTGAGGGGAGAGGGCCGGGGAGAGGGGGCTGGAAAGCCTTCCCAAGCGGACACTCCCCTCTCCCAACCCTCTCCCCTGAAGGAGAGAGGGCTTGAGCGCGCCACCCCCATCGGCCTTCCCGGCCTGTCCGAGCCCGAAACCATCCGCCACTATACGCGCCTCAGCCGCCAGAATTACGCCATCGATCTCGGCCTGTTTCCGCTGGGCAGCTGCACGATGAAGCATAATCCGCGCCTCAATGAAAAGGTCGCGCGGATGGCGGGTTTTGCGGATGTCCATCCGCTCGCCCCGCATGAAACGGTGCAGGGCGCGCTGGCCGTGATTCACGAACTGGCGCACTGGCTGGTGACGCTGACGGGGATGAAGGCGGTGGCCATGTCTCCCAAGGCGGGCGCGCATGGAGAGCTTTGCGGGGTGCTGGCGATCAAGGCCGCGCTGCAAGCGCGCGGGGAAAATCGCCCGGTCATCCTCGTGCCCGAAAGCGCGCATGGCACCAATCCGGCGACAGCCGCCTTTGCAGGCTTCCGTGTGGAGAGCATTCCCGCCACGGCGGAAGGCCGGGTGGATGTGGAAGCGCTCAAGGCCAAGCTGGGGCCGGACGTGGCGGGCGTGATGATCACCAACCCCAACACCTGCGGTCTGTTCGAGCGCGATCTGAAGACGATTTCGGACGCTGTCCATGCAGCGGGCGGTTACGTCTATTGCGATGGTGCGAACTTCAATGCCATTGTCGGGCGCGTTCGCCCCGGTGATCTGGGCGTGGATGCGATGCATATCAACCTGCACAAGACGTTCAGCACCCCGCATGGCGGCGGTGGCCCCGGTTCTGGCCCGGTTGTGCTGTCAGAGGCCCTCGCGCCGTTCGCGCCTTTGCCCTTCGTGGTGAAGCGCGGCGAAGAATTCGTGCTGATCGAGGAGGAGACGGCGGGCGAGCATCATGGCCAGAGCTTTGGCCGGATGACCGCGTTCCACGGCCAGATGGGCATGTTCACGCGCGCGCTGGCCTATATCCTCAGCCATGGTGCGGATGGATTGCGGCAGGTGGCCGAAGATGCGGTGCTCAACGCCAATTACATCCTGCGTTCGCTCGATGATGTGCTCGACGCGCCTTTTGGCGGTTCAGGCCCCTGTATGCACGAAGCGCTGTTCACCGATGATAATCTGGCAGAGGGCTTTTCCACGCTCGACATTGCCAAGGGGCTGATCGACGAGGGCTATCACCCGATGACGGTCTATTTCCCGCTCGTCGTGCATGGCGCCATGCTGGTGGAGCCGACCGAAACCGAGAGCAAGGCGACGCTGGACCAGTTCATCGGCGCGCTCCGCAGTGTGGCGAACCGAGCGCGGCAAGGCGATCTCGCCCTGAAGTCCGCCCCGCATTTCGCACCCCGGCGGCGGCTGGATGAAACGCTCGCCGCCCGCAAGCCTGTGCTGGTGTGGAAGGAGGAGGGTGCTGGGGACTGAGTTCCCGCTCCCGCCGTCCTGAGCCTGTCGAAGGACTGTATTTGGGACTCTGGTGCCAATGGAAAACGGTCCTTCGACAGGCTCAGGACGGCGGGGAAGCTAAGACATCACTCCGGTATCGAAGTCCCGCCGCCTTCGCGTTCGCGCGCGCGCTTGAAACCTTCGCGCGCGCTAAGCCTCGCATACCAGGCCTTGGTGAGCGGCCCCAATTCGCCGTCAATCTTCAGCGATTGTGCCAGCGTGATGGCATAGGCCACCGTGACATCTGCCATGGTGAAGCGGCCCGCCACCAGAAATTCCCGCCCGTCGGCCAGTGCCCGTTCGATGCTTTTGGCGCGGCCGAGGAAAAAGCCGAGATAATCCTCCGCTGCTTGCGGAAGGCGACGTTCCTTGGGCTCCAGCCTTGTGTAGCGCAGCACGATGGTCTGCGGGAATGTCAGCGTGGCGTCGCTGCGGTGCATCCAGTTGAGATAGGGGAGCCAGTCCGCTTCATCCGGTGTGACCGCAAGCGGCGTGCCGTGCGCGATGCGTTCGCAGATCGCAGCGGATTCGGTGATGATGTGGCCATTTTCTTCCCACGCCGGAATCGTCCCCAGCGGGTTCACATCCTTGAAGGCCGGGGCAAACACGCGCGGCGGGAAGGGGAGCATGCGCAGATCAATCGGAAAGCCCGCTTCCTCTGCCGCCCAGAGGCAGCGGAAGGAGCGCGCGCCTGCGCAATGGTGCAAGATGGGCAGGCTCATGGCCGTGTCTGCCCCGTGCCGCGCACCTGCCATTTATAGGTTGTCAGCCCTTCAAGTGCGACCGGGCCGCGCGCATGGAGGCGGCCCGTGGCGATGCCGATTTCTGCACCCAGCCCGAACTCGCCACCATCGGCAAATTGCGTTGAAGCATTGTGCATGACGATGGCCGAATCGACGCCATTGAGGAAGCGTTCGGCGGCGTCTGCATCTTCGGTGATGATCGCATCGGTGTGCGCGGAGCTGTGCCGCGCAATGTGCGCCATTGCACCTTCGACGCCATCGACCAGCGCGACCGAGAGGATCGCGTCGAGATATTCTGTGTCCCAATCCTCAGCCGTCGCGGGCTCAACGCGCGCGTCGATGGCTTGGGCGGCCTTGTCTCCTCGCAATTCGCAGCCTTTGGCGATGAGCGCGGACAGGATGGGCGCGGGATTGGCATAGGCGCTGTCGATCAGCAATGTCTCGGTCGCCCCGCAAATGCCGGTGCGGCGCATCTTGGCATTGACGGCGAGCGCGAGGGCTTTGTCCGGATCGGCGGCCTTGTCCACATAGGTGTGGCAGATGCCGTCGAGGTGCGCGAGCACGGGCACGCGCGCGTCATTCTGCACGCGCTCGACCAGCGCCTTGCCGCCGCGCGGGACGATGATGTCGATCAGGCCATGCGCGGCCAGCATCGCGCCGACTGCTGCGCGATCCGTGGTAGGGACAAGCTGGATCGCATCGCCGGGCAGGCCCGCTGCGGTGACGCCTTCCACCATGGCTGCGTGCAGCGCGGTGTTGGAATGGATCGCTTCGCTGCCGCCGCGCAGGATGGCAGCATTGCCCGACATCAGGCAGAGGGCTGCGGCGTCTGCCGTCACATTGGGGCGGCTTTCATAGATGATCCCGACCACGCCCAAAGGCACACGCACGCGCGAGAGCTTCAGCCCGTTGGGCCGCTCGCTCTGGTCAATCACCTGTCCCACAGGGTCCGGCAATGCGGCGACAGCTTCCACGCCAGCTGCCACGCCCTCCAGACGCGTGTCATCCAGCGCCAGCCGGTCGAGCAGCGCCGAAGTCAGCCCACGCGCTTTGCCCGCTTCGAAATCCTTGGCATTGGCCGCGAGGATTGCCGGGGCGTGGCGGCGGATCGCTGTGGCGGCAGCGCGCAAGGCAGCGGCTTTCTCCGCTGTGGAATGGCGGGTGAGGATGGCGGACGCAGCGCGTGCCTGTTCACCCATTGTGCGGATAAGGGCTTCGGGGGAGAGTTGGTCGGTCATGCGTTTGCTCTAGTTGAGGCGAATGGGAATGTGAACTGGCTCAATGCCTCCCATTGGCATGAGCGACGTGGTCCAGATCTGGCGGTCCGGCCAATCTTCCTTCCCCGGCATCCTGAGCTTGTCGAAGGACCGCTTTGCGCTTCGGCCTGCATGTAACGAAGAACGGCCCTTCGACAGGCTCAGGGCGCCGGTGACGGGGACGCAATTCGACTGAACCTATTCTGCCGCGCAGTTCGAGCTGGTGCCCGCCACCAGATCTAGGCAGCGCCCGTCAATCTCGCCCTTGGGAATGGAGAGGCCGATCAGGCTGGCCCAGCTTGGCAGGATGTCCACCGTTTCCACGGCATTGGGCTGTTCAAAGCCCGCCACACCCGGCCACCAGAACAGGATCGGCACGCGCCGGTCATAGCCCCAGGGCGAACCGTGCGTGGCGAAATAGCCCATGCTGGCATCGGGGATAGGGGTGACATAGGGCTTGAGCAGCACGAGGAAATCGCCCGAACGTTCGGGATCAAAGCTGGCCTTCGCGCGATCGATCAGGCTCCATTCGTCCACCGGGGCCTTGGGGGCGGGGGCGGCGTTCAGCTCCGCTTTGGTGAAGACGGCTTCAACCTGCGGATGGGCGCGATAGAGGGATACGGCATCGTCCAGCACCGCCTGACGCTTGTCTGCGGGCACATCGGGCGAGACATACATGTCTCCGAACGGCGCGCGGCCCAGCAGCGCGGCGTTGCTCAGGCCATGCTTCTTCTGCACCATCATGCCCACCGCCATGGCAGAGAGCATCTTGTCCACCCGCTCTGCCTTGGGCAGCGCCTGAATGCGGTTGCGCTCCGGAATGTCATGGCCGCCATGATCGGCGGTGAGCGAAACGGCATAGGGGATTTTCGCCTTGTCGAGCGCGCTCAGCAATTCGCCGAGCACAGCGTCCAGCCCCATGATCTGCGCGCACATTTCCGGTCCTTCGGTGCCGGTTGCGTGCCCCACATAATCGGCGGCGGAAAAGCTGATGGCGAGCACATCGGTCGCGTCGCCCTTGCCGAGTTTCATTTCGTTCATGGCGGCAAGCGCGATCCGCAATGTCGCGGCATCGGACCGGGGGGAAGCCAGCCAGCCGCGCGCATCGCCTGCCTTGCGCGTTTTGAGCAGGCCGACCGAAACCTTGTCATCCAGCTTCACTTCGCGGCTGTAACCGGCGCAGATGGCGGGGAGTTTGGGCGTGAACGCCTTGCCGATTTCAGCGGCAATCGCGGTGTTGATCGTGGGCAAGGCAGCGAGTTTGGGCGTGGCACCTGCAAAGCTCACATAGGATTTGCCATCAAACCACAAGGCCAGATCGGTCTTGTGGCCGCCCATCATCACCGCCGCGCGATCCTTTTGCGAGACGGCGACAACGCGGGTGCGCGGGTCCACCGCCTTCATCCGGTCTCCCAATGTCGGCACTTTCAGGAAATGCGGGGAAACGACATAGCCAGCGGAAGAGGCCATGAAATCGGTCGCGCCGCCTTGCGGTTGTTCGGCGCAATAGATTTCATAGCTGGTTTTGCCATTCTTGGCCTTGCGCGGCAGGCCGGGGTCTTGCCAGTCATTGGCGATGATGCCGGTGCGCGCGGGGCGGCTGCCGGTGAGGATCGTCGAATGGCCCGGGCAGGTTTCGGTCGCGGCATGGCCCTGATGCCCGCGCGGAAAAACCACGCCGCCGGAAAGGCGCTTGAACCCGCCGGTGAACCGGGGCCGATATTCGCTGAACACGTCACTGGAGAGCTGATCCACCGCAATGGCCACAATCAATTTGGGCTTGGGCGCGGTCTGCGCGGCCAGCGGCGAGGATGTGGCCATCAGGGCCAAAGCGGCGAGGGACCAACGGGGCACCAACATCTCCTTGAGCTTATCTTGCTTCGCCCTGTATGGTGCGCGGCATGAAACGCGGCAAGCCCAAACTCCTGCTCGCGGCCCTGCTGGGGCTGCTGTCGATCCTGTTTGCCGGGCCAGTCCGCGCGGGCGACACCCACATCAAGGCGGACCTGGTGGCAGAAGGGCCGATCGCGCCCGGTGGCAGCACCATGATCGCCATCCGTTTCGTGCCCGATGCGGGCTGGCATGGCTATTGGAAAAATCCCGGCGATGCGGGCCAGCCTGCCACGTTCGAATGGACCAGACCCGACGCGCTGACACTCGCTGCTCCGCGCTTTCCCGTGCCCGAAAAGCTGGTGATCGCGGGGATGATGAACCATGTCTATAATGGCGAACATGTGCTGCTGTTCCGCGTTGCGGCCAGCGCCGACGCCAAGGCCGGGACGGTGCTGCCGCTGTCTGTCAAGGCAAACTGGCTGGCCTGCACGGAAACAATCTGTGTGCCGGAAAGTGGTGAATTGCAAACCAGCGTGACCATCGGCACCGCCGCGCCGGATGCAGCACAGCGCAAGCGCTTTGATGGCTGGCGTGCGCGGCTGCCGCAACCTCTGGTGCAGCCCGGCATTGTCGAGCGGGCGGGGGATTTGGTGCGGATCGCCATTCCCTATCCTGCCGGCGCATCGGTTGATCAGCCCTGGTTCTTTGCTGAAAGCGCCGATCTGGTTGATTATGTCGCGCCGCAATCCACAGCGCGCACAGGGGACTGGCTGGTGGTGGAGGCCAAGGGGTCTTCGATCCCCTTTGATGGCAAACCCGTTTCCGGCCTGATCATGACCGGCCCGGGGCGAGGGCTGGAATTTGTGGCCAAGCCCGGCGCGGTCCCGCAGGGCGATACGCCGGACGGACAAGCCATGCAGGCGCTCATCGCCTTTGCAGGCGCGATGCTGGGCGGGTTGCTGCTCAACATTCTGCCCTGCGTTTTCCCGATCATCAGCCTGAAAGCGATCAGTCTGGTTCGTTCGGGCGAGAGCGAAGCCGCCGCACGGAGCGAGGCGCTGGCCTATACGGGGGGCGTCGTGCTCACCTGTCTGGCACTTGGCGGCCTGTTGCTGGGCCTGCGTGCCGGGGGCGTGGCGGTCGGCTGGGCGTTCCAGCTGCAAAATCCGTGGATCGTGGCGCTGCTGCTGCTGCTTGCGGTGGCGATCACCGCCAATCTGGCGGGTTGGTTCACGCTGCCGGGCTTTGGCGGCGGGGAGCAACTGGCGGGGCAGGATGGCGTGAAGGGCGCGTTTTGGACTGGCGCGCTCGCCGCATTCGTCGCCACGCCCTGCACCGGGCCGTTCATGGCGGCGGCGCTGGGGGCGGCGCTGGTGTTGCCGGTTCCGGTTGCGCTGCTGATCTTTGCCGGGCTGGGTCTGGGCATGGCGCTGCCCTTCCTCGCCATTGGTTATGTGCCCGCGCTGCGCAGCCGCCTGCCGCGCCCCGGCGCGTGGATGGAGCGGTTCCGCCGCTTCCTAGCTGTTCCGATGGGGCTGACCGCGCTCGCGCTGGTCTGGCTGCTGGCGGGGCAGATGGGCCTGTCCAGAAACATCCCCTTCCTTGCCCCCTGCAACCAGCGCGCATAGTGTGTTTTCGAAGAGAAGCTGGCGGCGCTGCGCAAAGAGGGCAAGCCGGTTTTCCTCTATTTCACCGCAGACTGGTGCCTGACCTGCAAGGTGAATGAAAAGACCGCGATTGAAACCGATGCCGTGCGCGATGCCTTCAAGGCGAAGGGGATTGGTGTGATGGTGGGGGACTGGACAAGCAGCGATCCCGCCATCACCCGCTTTCTGGAGGCGCGGGGCCGCTCTGGCGTGCCGCTTTATCTTTGGTATCCGGCAGGCAAGGAAGGGCAGGAATTGCCGCAACTGCTGACGATTGCGACGCTGACGGCGCTGAACTGAATCTTCAAACCGCTGCTGTCCTCAGCCTGTCGAAAGACGTCAACAGGGTGAATTTATCCAATCCCGCCAGCCGATAAGCTGCCAGAGCGCGCGTCACGATAACTTCAAAACGGGGACCAACCACCATGAAAGCCGCCTTGTCCGCCCTCGCACTGGGCGCTGCCCTGATGTCCACGCCCGCCGCCGCGCAGGAAGGCGGGGCCTCGCCAGAACTGTGCACCGTGGTGCTCGCCAATGCCTATTCGATGATGACGGCAGAGAATGAGAAGCGCCTCGTCTCGATGTTCCAGTCTTACTATGCGGGCAAGGCCGTGGCGGGATCGACGGCTACCAACGCCATGATGACCGTGCTCGGTAAAGGCGCGGAGCAGGTGGGCAGTATGACCAACGAAAAGCTGGGCGAAACCACCAAGAATTGCATGGCCGGTCAGGCCAAGGAAGACGTGCAGGTGCTCTTCATGCTCGATGAGTCGATGAAAGAGAAGAAGTAAGGGCGCTCTAACGCCCGCCGTCCTGAGCCTGTTGATGGACCGTATTTTTCTACGCGCAATGCGTTCAACAAGAAATACGGTCCTTCGACAGGCTCAGGACGGCGGTGTTGCTTTTTAATCAATCCACCCAGTCCAGCCCGATATCGCGATACAGGCCGCGATCATCCTCCCATTTCGGGTTGACCTTGACGTGCAGATAGAGATGCACCGTCGCACCACCCAGCGCCTTGGAGATTTCCGCGCGGGCGCGTGATCCGATTTCCTTCAGCCGCACGCCGCCCTTGCCCAATATGATGGCGCGTTGCGTGGGACGTTCGATCAGGATCTGCTGGTGGATTTCCACCGAACCATCATCGCGCTCGGTATATTTCTCGGTCTCGATGGCCGCTGCATAGGGCAGTTCGGCGTGAAGCTGGAGATAAAGCTGTTCGCGCGTGATTTCCGCTGCCGTCATCCGGTCGGTTGCGTCAGACACCTGATCCTCGGGGAAGTGCCACGGGCCTTCGGGCATGTAGCGCGACAGCACGTCTTTCAGCAGATCAAGCCCGTCGCCGGTGGCGGCACTCACCATCAGCGTTTCGTCAAAAGTCAGCTTGGTGTTGAGGCGCTGGGCGTGGACGAGCAGCTTGCCCTTGTCTGCAATATCGACCTTGTTGAGGATCAGCAGCTTGGGCTCGGGCCGCGCGGCGAGCGCTTCGACAATGCTGTCCACCTTCGGGCCAAGTCCGCCCTTGGCATCCACCACCAGCGCGATCACATCCGCATCCTGCGCGCCGCCCCATGCGGCCTGCACCATCGCGCGGTCCAGCCGCCTTTTGGGCTCGAAGATACCGGGCGTATCGACCAGCATCAGCTGCGTTGGGCCATGCAGCGCAATCCCCATCAGCCGCGTCCGCGTCGTCTGCGCCTTGGGCGAGACAATCGCCACCTTCTGGCCCACCAGCGCGTTGACGAGTGTGGATTTGCCCGCATTGGGCGCCCCGATGATGCTCACGAGGCCGCATTTCTGTTGGTCGGTAATGGTCATTCTCCGTCGCCCGGCTTGGAGTGCTGGGCGGGTTTTCCTTTGGCGTGATGTGAAATCGAGTCCCAGCCGCCCCGGATCAGCGCCATCTTCTTGGCCCGGCTCCAGCCTTTCAGTTGATGCTCGAATGCCTTGGCGTCGATCCGGTTTGCAAAGACCTCACTCCAGACAAGCGTTACAGGCAGACGGTCCGCTGTGAAACCCTTGATCTGGCCCGATTGATGTTCACCCAGTCTCCGTTCGAGATTGTCGGTGTGGCCGACATAATAGCGGCCTCCAAAGCAATGGAGCATGTAGACCCAGTAGGACATGCCTTGGAGTGCCGGAAAAACGGTCCTTCGACAAGCTCAGGACGGCGGAAATAGGGCGTTTCAAAAACCGCCGTGCTGAGCTTGTCGAAGCACTGTTCTTCTCTGAATCCGCAACGTCAACCGCCCAATTGGTCCAGCAACGCCGCTGCCGCTGCCGTTTGCGCGGCTTGCAATGATGTGCCTTCCGCTTCTGCTTCCGCCAGCTTGCCGACCAGCACTTTCACGCGGAAGCGGGGGGCATGGTCCGGGCCGGAGCGTTCGATCAGCTGATAGTCGGGCGGGCGACGGTTATGGGCGGCGGCCCATTCCTGAAGCGCGGATTTGGGGTGGCGCGGGGCCTTGGTCTGCCCGGAAACCTTCTCTGACCAGTATCGCTCCACAAAGGCGCGCGCCGCATCCAGCCCCTGATCGAGATAGAGCGCGCCGATCAGCGCTTCCACCACGTCTCCCAGCACATTGTCGCTGTCATAGGCCCCGTCATCCAGCGCCTGCTTGCCAAGGCGGACACGGGCAGACAGGCCCATGGCGCGGCCAACCTCTGCACAGGCCGTGCGCGCGACCAACGTGTTGAGCCGGAACGACATCTTGCCCTCTGGCTCATCGGGAAAGCGCGCATAAAGCAGTTCGGCGATCAGCAGGCCAAGCACCCGGTCTCCCAGAAATTCGAGCCGTTCATAACTGGCCTTGGCCCGGCTGCCATGGGTGAGGGCGCGTTCGAACAGTGCCGGGTCTTTCGGGGAGAGACCCAGCGCGTCCTTCAGCCATGCCACGCTATCGCTCAAAAGCCGCCGCCGATCCGGTCCCAGCGTGCTGCCGTGAACCATGTCCAGGGCTTCACCCATTCGGCAGACCCGTCGGTGGAAAACACCATCACCATCGCGCGGCCCACCAGATTTTCTACCGGCACATAGCTGATGCCCTGACCTTCCACCGCGGGGAAGCGGCTGTCTGCGCTATGATCGCGATTGTCGCCCATCGCGAAGAAATGGCCTTCGGGCACGGTGTAGATGTCGGTCGTGTCATAGGGGCCAGCCGGGTCCATATCGACGATGTCATAGCTGCGGCCATTGGGCAGCGTCTCTCGGAAGCGCGGATAATGGCAGGCGCTGCTGCCATCGCTGGCGCGCTGTTCAAAGCGGGCTGCCTCGCAGCCAGTGTTGGGGCTGACGGGGATGACGGCGTCTTCAATCCGTTCCTTCTTCACCGCCTGATCATTGATGTAGAGCACGCCCGCTTTCATCTGGATCATGTCGCCCGGCAGGCCGATGACGCGCTTGATATAATCCACCTGATTGCCCGGCGGCGCCTTGAACACCGCCACATCGCCCGGTTCGGGCATGGAAGAAAGGATGCGGCCGGGGATCAGCGGGATCGAAAAGGGCAGCGAATGCTTCGAATAGCCATAGGGCCATTTCGCCACGATCAGATAATCGCCCACCAGCAAGCGCGGCACCATCGATTCAGACGGAATGCTGAACGGGGCAACGATGAAGCTGCGCAGGATGAACACGAACAGCGCCAGCTTGAAGAGGAAGGCGAAAAAACTGTCCTCCTTCTGCTTTTGCGGCTTCGCATCGGGCGCGGGATCGGGCAGGGAAGGCGTGTCTTCGGTCATGCGGCCCGATGTGGGGCGGCGGAGCCGATGCGTCAAGCCAGCAATAGGACAAGTGCATGACAGGCCTCGATGAATGTTGGACCCGGATCAGGTCTGCCCCGCATGAACCGCTCTCTGCCTTGTTCGCGGGCGATGCCGCACGCTTGCAGGCTTTTTCGGGGGACGTGGCCGGGCTTTATCTCGATTTTTCGAAAACCCACCTGACCCGCGATCTGGTGGACGGATTTGATGCGCTGGCCAAGGCGGCAGACTTTGACGCGCATCGCAGCGCGCTCTTTGCTGGCGCGATCGTGAATGTCACCGAAGGCCGCGCTGCCGAACACACGGCGCAGCGCGGTGAGGGAGAGGCCGAGGCCGTGGCGCTGGCCAAGGCCTTTCATGCACGGACGCGCGGCCTGATCGAAGCGATCGAGGCAGGCGCTCTGGGCGATGTCGCCCATATCCTGCATGTCGGCATTGGCGGCTCTGCCTTGGGGCCGGACTTGCTGATCGACGCGCTGGGCCGCGATTCCGGGCGGTATGACACCGCCATCGTCTCCAATGTGGACGGGTCTGCGCTGAAGGAAGCCTTTGGGCGTTTTGATCCCCACAAGACGTTGCTGGTGATCGCCTCCAAAACCTTCACCACAACCGAAACCATGCTCAACGCGGAAAGCGTGCTGGGCTGGATGACGATGGCAGGGGTAGACGATCCCGCCGGGCGCGTTGTGGCGCTGACGGCCAATCCGGACAAGGCGCTGGAATGGGGCGTGGATGAAACGCGCATCCTGCCCTTTTCCGAATCGGTGGGCGGGCGTTACTCGCTCTGGTCCAGCATCGGCTTTCCGGCGGCACTGGCGCTGGGCTGGGCGGCGTTTGAAGAGATGCTGGAAGGCGCGGCAGAAATGGACCGCCACTTCCGTCTGGCCGAACCGCGCGCCAACTGGCCCGTGATCGCCGCCTTTGCCGACCTTTATTACACACAGGTGCGCGGCGCAGAGACGCGCGGCGTGTTCGCCTATGATGAGCGGTTGCGGCTGTTGCCCTCCTACCTTCAGCAGTTGGAGATGGAATCGAACGGCAAAAGCGTGACGGCGGATGGCACGGCGCTGGCGGGGCCGAGTGCGGCCATTACCTGGGGCGGGGTGGGAACGGATGCGCAGCACGCCGTATTTCAGCTGCTGCATCAGGGCACGCATCTGGTTCCGGTGGAATTCCTCGCCGTGGTGGAGCCGGGCCATGAACTGGATGACGCGCACCACCGGCAGTTGCTGGTGAATTGCTTTGCGCAAGGTGCTGCGCTGATGGCCGGGCGGGGCCATGATGATCCGGCGCGGGCTTATGCCGGGGACAGGCCGTCCGCCACCATCCTGATCGACGCGCTGGAACCGCGCACGCTGGGTGCGCTGATTGCGTTTTATGAGCATCGGGTGTTTGCAAACGCCATTCTTTTAGGCATCAATCCGTTTGACCAGTTCGGCGTCGAGCTGGGCAAGGAGATGGCAAAATCGGTTGAAGCGGGGGGCATGGCATTTGATCCATCCACACAGGCGCTGATCGAACGCGCCGGGCTTTGATTGAACATAAAATGGCAGTTGGAGGAAAAATGCGGTCCATTTGTTTTGCGTTGGCGGCTTGTGCTGCCGTGGCGTCCGGCCCCGTTCTGGCGGCATCTCCGGTCAAGGCAGCGCCGGAAGCGGTGCGGCCCTTTCCCGGCACGATGGACATTCAGGTGGATGCGACCGATCTGGCGCACCGCCTGTTCCGCGTGCGGCAGACCATCCCGCTCGGCTCGCATGGCGGCACGGTCACCATCCGCTATCCCGAATGGCTGCCCGGCAATCATGCGCCGCGCGGGCAGGTGGAGAAAATCACCGGGCTGACGTTCAAGGCAGGCGGCAAGACGCTGACATGGAAGCGCGACGTGTATGACGTCTTCTCCTTCCATGTGACCGTGCCCAGTGGCGCACGGACGCTGGAGGCGACGTTCGAATTCGCCTCCGCCACGGACGGGGATCAGGGCCGGGTGGTCGTCACGCCGGTGATGATGAACCTGCAATGGGCCTCCATGGCGCTCTATCCCGCCGGATGGGCGACCAAGGACATGCCGATCCGCGCCAGCGTGACCTGGCCGACCGGCTGGAAATCCGCCTCTGCCCTGCGCGCAGCCAAGGCTGAAGGCGATACCATTCGCTATCAGACCGTCGATTTCGAGACTCTGGTCGATTCACCGATGTTTGCAGGCAAGCATTTTGCGGCCTTTGATCTGGGGCAGGCGGTCACGCTCAATGTGGTGGCCGATGCCGCCAAATTTCTGGTGACCAAGGATGATCAGATCGCCATGCACCGCAAGCTGGTGGAGCAGGCGGTAAAACTGTTCGGCACGCGCCCGTTCGATCATTATGATCTGCTGCTGGCGCTGACCGACGAAATGGGCGGCATCGGGCTGGAGCATCACCGCTCGTCCGAAAATGGCGTGAATCCGGAATATTTCACCGGATGGGATTCCGGCCCCGGACGCCGCAACCTGCTGCCGCATGAATTGTCGCACAGCTGGGTGGGCAAGCATCGTCGCCCGGTGGGGCAGGTGGTGAAGGATTTCGCGGCCCCGCTCGATAACAGCCTGCTCTGGGTTTATGAGGGGCAGGATCAGTTCTGGGGCTATGTGCTGGGCGCGCGCTCCGGCTTGTTTTCAAAGCAGGACACGCTCGACGCGCTGGCCGCGATTGCTGCCACGCAAGACATACGCGTGGCGCGCGGATGGCGCAGCCTGGATGATACGGTGCTCGATCCCATCATCACGCCGCGCCGTCCCAAGGGTTGGGTCAGCTGGCAGCGCAGCGAAGATTATTACAATGAAGGCCTGCTGATCTGGCTGGAAGCCGACGGGATGATCCGCCAGAAAACCGGCGGAGCCAAAGGGCTGGACGATTTCGCGCGCGCCTTTTTCGGCGGCAAGGATGGAGACTGGTCTGCACGCGGCTTTGATATGGCCGAAGTCGTCACCACGCTGAACGCAGTTGCACCGCATGACTGGCAGAGCTTCCTTGAAACGCGGCTGACCGAAAAGGTCGCGGGCGCACCGCTCAGCGGGCTGACTTTGGGCGGGTACAAGCTGGCATGGAGCGAGACGCCCAGCGCCTTCCTGCGCGACAATGAGAAGCGCGGCAAGGATATGAGCCTGATCTACTCAATCGGCGCGAGCGTGAAGAGCGGCAAGCTGACCCAGGTGATCTGGGACAGCCTGGCCTTCAATGCCGGGTTGGCGATCGGCACCGAGATTATCGCCGTCAACGGCCAGACCTATGATGAAGACGCTCTGCGCGACGCCATCACCGAAGCCAAGGGCGGCACCGCTCCGATCAAGCTGATCGTGAAGTCAGGCTCGCTGGTGCGCGAAGTGTCGCTCGTCTGGAATGGCGGGCATCGCTATCCCAAGCTGGAAAAGATCGGCGAGGGTGAGGGGAGCCTGGATGTGCTGTTGAAGGCACGGTAGAGACTTTGCCGTCATTCCCGCCATCACGGGAATGACGGATCCGGCGCGTCTGCCCTACCGCGATCCCCCCGGAACCCACAGCACATCCGCCCGTCCGCCATCATTGGCAAGCCGGGCCGCGACGAACAGCCAGTCAGACAGGCGGTTGATGTAACGCAGCGCCATGGGGTTGAGCGTTTTGGCTTCTGCCGCCGTCACCATGCTGCGTTCGGCCCGCCGTGCCGCGCTTCGGGCCACATGCAGCTGCGCGGCGAGCGACGTGCCGCCGGGCAGGATGAAGCTGGTCAGCGGCTCCAGTTCGGTGTTCATCGCGTCTATCTCAGCCTCAAGCCGCGTCACCTGCGCGGGGATGATGCGCAATTCCATGTCGGACGGTTCGAAATCGTCTCCCGGTGTGGCGAGGTCCGCCCCCAGATCGAACAGATCATTCTGAATGGCGCGCAACTGGCTGAGCATCGGCTCTGCGGCATGGAGCGCGGCGACGCCGGTCAGGCTGTTCAGTTCGTCCACATCGCCAATGGCGGCCATGCGCGGCGAGGATTTGGACAGACGGCTGCCATCGACCAGCCCGGTCGTGCCATCATCGCCGGTGCGGGTGTAGATCTTGTTGAGTTTGACCATGGGGTTTACCCCGGCCCATGACCAGCAGCAGCGCCACCAGCATGATGGCCACGCCCTGAAACAGGATGCGGTTGCGCATCGCCTTTTGCTGGGCAAGGCTGGAGGCGCTCGGCCCGGCTTCGCCAGACATCAGGTCTGCTTCGGTGGTCTTGAGAAAAGCTATCAGCCCGCGCACCAGTGCCACCAACGTAGCGATCATGGCGATGACGAGAAGGATGGTGAAAAACATGGTGGATGCCTCTGGTTAAACCGGAACGGCTTAATCCGCCAGCACTCCAAAGCCAACCGGAAACACGCCGCGCCGTAAATCCGCCGCCAGCGCGCGGCCATCCACGCCCGCTTCGCGCATGCCAGCAAGGGTGGGGGCCTTGTCTCGCTTGGCAAGGCGTTTGCCGTCGGCGGTGCCGATCAGCGGGTGGTGGTGGTAAAGCGGGGTGGGCCAGCCGAATACATGCTGGAGCAGCATCTGGCCGGGGGTCAGGGGTTCAATATCGCGCCCGCGCACAATATCCGTCACACCCTGTTCTGCATCATCCAGTGTGCAGGCCAGCATATAGCTGGAAAGCGCGTCCTTCCGCTCGATCACAAAGTCATCGATCAGGGGGGCACCTGCTGCGCTCGCGCTGATCCGCCAGCAATGCGGCGTTTCCGGCCAAGGTGGCGTGCGGTGCTTGCAGGTTCCGGGATAGGCTGGCGGCCCGCCATCATGCGGTGCACTTGCCGCCGCTTCGATTTCGGCGCGTGTGCACCAGCAACGATAGGCGAGGCCCTGTTCGGCCAGCCATTGCACGGCGGCGCGATACGTCTCCCCGCGTTCGGACTGGATCAGAACCGGGCCGTCCCAATCCAGCCCCAGCCACTCCAGATCGCGATAAATGGCGTCGGTAAAGTCCGGGCGGCAGCGGGTTTCGTCTATGTCTTCGATCCGCAGGAGAAAGCGCCCGCCTGCCGCGCGCGCCACCTCATGCGCCTGCACCGCGCTCCACGCATGGCCCAGATGGAGCAGGCCGGTGGGGGAGGGAGCGAAGCGGGTGGTGATCATCGAAGCACGCCGTCATGCTGAACTTGTTTCAGCATCCATGCCTCGATAGTCGCGCTAGGCTGGTCGTTTGCCATTTCGGGGTGATATTGAGGCATGGACCCTGAAACAAGTTCAGGGTGACGCAAATGGAGGGACGTTCAAACCCCTTCCACCAGCAATTCCGCCCCTTGCGACCCCGTCACGCGGACTTTGGCGCCTTCTGCCGCATCCGCCCCGCGCGCATTCCAGACGCTGTCTCCCACCTTCACACGGCCCCGGCCATTCACGATGGCTTCCACCACCGTCACCACCTCTCCTGCGAGGCGTCCACCGCGATCGTTGAGCAGCGGATCATCTGAAGCGATGGGGTTATCCACCAGCCATTTGCGCGCGGCATAAACGGCGATGATGGAGAGCACCGCGAACAGGCCCACTTGCGCGGGCACGCTGATCGGCACCACCCAAGCCACGACGCCGGTGAGGATCGCGGCCACGCCCAGCCACATCAGGAAAAAGCCGGGCGCGATGATCTCTGCCGCCGCCATCAGCACGCCGGCAGATAGCCAGAACCAGTTCGGGTCCATGTTGGAGAGGCTGTCCATCCTATTTGTCCTTGCCCAGAGCGTCGCGGGCCAGTTCGCCAATGCCGCCCAGCGTGCCGATCAAAGCCGTGGCTTCGACCGGGAACAGGATCGTCTTGGCGTTGGGGGACGTCGCGAACATGCCGATGGCCTCGACATATTTCTGCGCCACGAAATAGTTGATCGCCTGATTGCCGCTGGTGGCAATGGCCTGAGACACGACTTCGGTGGCCTTGGCTTCGGCTCTGCCGCGCGTTCGCGGGCTTCGGCGTCTCGGAAGGCGGCTTCGCGGCGACCTTCGGCTTGCAGGATCTGGCCCTGCTTTTCACCTTCGGCGCGCAGGATTTCTGCGGCACGCAGGCCTTCCGCTTCCAGAATCGAGGCGCGCTTTTCACGCTCGGCTTTCATCTGGCGGGCCATGGCGTTGGAAATGTCTGCCGGCGGGCGAATGTCCTTGATCTCGACGCGCGTGATCTTCACGCCCCAGGGCGAGGTCGCATGATCTACGACGGAAAGCAGACGACCATTGATGTCATCGCGCTTGGAAAGGGTTTCATCCAAGTCCATGCTGCCCATCACCGTGCGCAGGTTCGTGGTCGTGATCTGCATGATGGCGACGTAAAGGTCTGACACTTCATAGGCGGCTTTGGCGGCATCGAGCACCTGGAAGAACACCACCGCGTCCACGCCGACCATGGCGTTGTCCTTGGTGATGATTTCCTGCCCCGGAATGTCCAGCACCTGCTCCATCATGTTGACCTTGCGGCCGACACGATCGACCAAAGGCATGATGAAATTGAGGCCGGGGTTCGCGGTATGGGTAAACCGCCCGAACCGTTCGATGGTGTAAACATAGCCTTGCCGCACCGGAGTGAGCGCCCAGATGACGAAGACGAGGCCAAGCACCAACAGGGCCAACGCAAATTCCATGACGATCCTCCTGAATTGTTGATCGGGATATTGCCGTGTCGCGCGTTATGCGCCAAGCAAAATCGCATGACCCAGTTAACACTTTGCCCCCGCTCTGCCCTGTATTTGCCCGCATCCAATGCCCGCGCGATTGAAAAGGCGCGGACTTTGGCGGCAGACATGATCATGCTCGATCTGGAAGATGCCGTTCCGGCGGACAAGAAGGAGGAAGCGCGCGCTGCCGCTGTTGCCGCCATGGAAGCGGGCTTTGGTGAGCGGATGACCGCCATTCGCGTCAATGCGGTGGATACGCCGCTCCACGCGCTCGACATTGCCGCCGTTGCAGCGTCCAAGGCGCAATATTGCGTGGTGCCCAAGGTGGATCGGGCAGAGGATGCCGCCGCCGTGGTGCAGGCGGTGGGCAAGCCCGTTTTCGCGATGATCGAAACGCCGGTGGGCGTGCTCAATGCGGCAGCCATCGCCGCTGTAGACGGTGTCGTCGGGCTGTTTGCCGGGATCAACGATCTCAAGAACGAACTGCACTTGCCCGAAGCGGCAGGGCGGGATCAGGTCTCGCTCTCGCTCCAGATGATGGTCATCGCGGCGCGCGCGGCAGGCAAATGGGTGCTCGACAGCGTCTACAACGAACTCAGCAACGCCGCAGGGCTGGAGGCGGAATGCGTGCATGGCCGCCTGCTTGGCTTTGATGGCAAGACGCTGATCCACCCCAACCAGATCGAAGCCGCCAACCGCATCTGGTCTCCCAGCGAAGCCGAAATTGCCGATGCCCGCGCCGTGATCGAAGCGGGCAAGGGCGGGGCCGTGCGCATGGGCGAACGCATGGTTGAATCCATGCACGTCGAAGCAGCGAAGCGGCTGCTGGCACAGGCGCGGTTGACGGCCTGAGGGCTTTAATCCTCCCCTGCGTCTTGCGAGGACGGAGGGGGCACACGCAAACCACCCCCTCCACCCCTCTTCGAGTGGTTCCCCTCCCCATCGCAAGACGTTGGGGAGGGGCAGACGGTGTTTGGACACGCCCCTTCGAACGATGGATTTCTCCAAGACCCTCTGCCCCCTCCCATGCGAAACACCGCGCACGCCCGGTAGCGGGCAGTTTTGTAAGGAGGGGAAGTCATGAAGCGTCTGGTTTGGTGTGCGGCACTGGCCGCTCTTTCGGTTCCGGCTGTTACTTCTGCCAAGAAGGACGCGGCACCCGCCGCCGCGCCTGCGGGGCCAGCGGGCTTTGCAGATTCGAATGCGGCCTTGCTGGCGGGCACCAATCGCGTCGCCATTTCGAGCGTCATCGTCCAGTTTCAGGCCTCCACCAACGCCGTGGACGGGCCGGGCGCGTGGTTCCAGATGTTCAAGAGCAGGAGCACGTCTGAAACCGTGCTCGGCTGGCCGGGGGCAGACCCTGGGCTGATGACCCAGATCGCCGATCAGGCCTATGCCAAGCTGAAGGCTGATCTGGTTGCAGCGGGCTATGAAATCGTCCCCGAAGCGCAGGTGAAGGCGAGCACGCATTATGCCGCGCTGCGCAGCGTGGGCGGCATTCCCGCCGTCACCGAATTCGGAAATGCGGCGGGTGACGCCTATTATGTCTCGCCCTCCAGCCTGCCCTCCTATTTGCCCTACGCGCTGGAACTGGGCGTGTTTTCCGTGCCGAAAAGCTTTATCGGCTTCACCTCTGCATTCGGCGGCAAAAGCCGCACGCCGGGCGGGCCAAGCTATATCAGCCTGCAAAACAACTGGAAGGTGGCGGGCTCCGAAGTCGCGCTCGCCAAGGAATTGAACGCGCATGTGCTGAAGGCGACCTATGTGGTCTCGCTCGGCACGGCAACGGCCACTATCAAGGTCAGCCGGGATCGCACCATCGGCTATGATTGGGGCGGCAATCTGGGTACGCAGACCACCAAGACCAGCGCCGGATCTGGAGAGGCGATGGCGCAGCCGGGCTTGATGCCAGAGCAGACGCATCTCGCCTTCCGCACCGCGACCGGCAATCCGAAATGGCAGAAAGTCTCGCTCACCAAGCTTGCGCCGCCCAAGGATGGCGATGTGTCGGTCTTCCTCAATCAACCGCTGGCGGGCAGCACAGATCTGTTCTTCCTCTCCGGCAAGGGCGGGCAAAAAGGCAGTTTTCTCGCGGCTCCCGGCGGCCCGGACTTCAAGTTCAAATTTACCGCCTCGCTGAAGGAAAGCGAACGCTACAAGGATGAAGTCGGCGCGATGATGGCGCAGGCCAATCAACTCATGCTGGCGCTTGTGAAGCGGTGAGGTGACGCCTATTCTCCGCCCCTCAACCGCGTAACCAAGGGAGTCAGATCATGGCCCACACATTCGAAATCGTGAAGGACAAGGCGGGCGAGTTCCGCGTCCGCTTCAAATATAACAGCGAAGTGATGTTCTCCACCGAAGGCTATGCGAGCAAGGCCTCTGCCCAGAATGCGATCGATTCGATCAAGAAGAATGGCCCTGGTGCGGATGTGGTGGATAGCAGCGCGGGGTAAGGACAGGGTGTGCGTCTTGCTTTGACGCGAAGGCGACTTGAATGGATTTTCGCGCATTTCGTGGGCACATTCATCCCCCCAACAAATTACATTCATAGTTAGGCAGGGCATGGTCGGAATCTTGTGTAGCTTGGCGCGCGCGATAACCTTGGTGGCCACACTGGTGTTTGTGTCCAGCGCAAATGCTCAAAGTCCTGCCGATGCGACGAAAACGCCTGCCTGCGAACTGCATGTATGGCCTACATCGCGTTATTGCGGTGCGTCCTTCCACGCCGGAAATTTCCGATTTGGGGGTGTCGGCACGGTTTTCGATCTCGTGCTGACGCCGAAGGAAGCGGCTGGAAACAAGGTCCGTTCCGGCTTTGGTATAGACCGGCAAGTGCAGGTGATTGCGGAAGCGCTGAAGGCGGCAGGTCGTTTTCACGGCTATACGATGATCGTGCACGATCCATGGCCGTCCACAGATATGCGCTTCAGCAACCTGCTTGATCCCGCAGTCGGGCGTGGCGCACGCGCGACGTCTTCCCAATCGACGTGCTATGCCGAATTGCACGTCGCTTTTTTGACTGTGTACAAGACCAGCCTCTCGAAGAAGCTGATGTCCGGTTTTCTTGTGCGGGATTTTCCTGCCAACCCCAAGGCGGACGCAAGCCGCATTTTGTTGAGCAATATGAACCGTGGGCACGAACAGACTGGCCTCGCAAAATTCGCGTTCAGCGGAGAGCTTCTTTCAAACGAGGAGGTCACTGCCTTGGAGAAGTCATTTCGTAGGCTGGTTGACCAGTTTTTGTTGCGCAAAAAGTTGTGGGGCTAGTGCTTGTACGACGGTAAGAGAGAACTGTGACATGCAGGGTGGCCGCGTAAGCTCGACTATGTTCCGGTGCTGGCGCGTCAAATGCGGCATCAGCCGCCCTCGTCCCCCTAGCAAATAATGCCTTCCTTGGTTACATGGGCCGCCACGAATCGAAAATGGAAAATGGTGGCACATGGATATCCGGCTTGGCCTGACTTTTGACGACGTTCTGCTGCAACCGGCGGAATCGCAGGTGCTGCCCAGTCAGGCGAACACGGCAACGCGCGTGACGCGCGATATTTCGCTCAACATTCCGATCCTGTCTTCCGCCATGGATACCGTCACGGAAGCCGACATGGCGATTGTCATGGCGCAATTGGGCGGGCTGGGGGTGCTGCATCGCAACCTCTCGATCGAGGAACAATGCGCGGCTGTCCGTCAGGTGAAGCGGTTTGAAAGCGGCATGGTCGTCAATCCCATCACGATCACGCCCGATGCCACTTTGGCCGAAGCGCAGGCCGTGATGGCGGCGAACCGGATTTCCGGCATTCCTGTTGTGGAAAAAGGCGGCAAGCTGGTGGGCATTCTCACCAACCGCGATGTGCGCTTTGCGGAAAATCCGAAGCAGCCGGTTTCCGAACTGATGACGCATGAGAATCTCGCCACGGTAGAGGCCGGTGTCAGTCAGGATGAGGCGCGCCGCCTGCTCCATGCCCGCCGGATCGAAAAGCTGCTGGTGGTCGATGAGGCCTATCATTGCGTGGGCCTGATCACGGTGAAGGACATTGAAAAGGCAGTGACCTATCCCAACGCGACCAAGGACACGACCGGTCGGCTGCGCGTGGCGGCGGCGACCACCGTGGGCGATGCGGGATTCGAACGCACCGAAGCGCTGATTGACGCTGAATGCGATCTGATCGTGATCGACACCGCGCATGGCCATTCGAAAATGGTCGCCGCCGCTGTCGAGCGCGTGCGCAAGCTGTCCAACAATGTCCAGATTGTCGCGGGTAACGTCGCAACCGGGGAAGCGACCAAGGCGCTGATCGGGGCGGGCGCGGACTGCGTGAAAGTGGGGATCGGGCCGGGCTCGATCTGCACGACGCGCGTCGTGGCCGGTGTGGGTGTGCCGCAACTGACCGCGATCAATGATTCAGCAGAAGCGGCTGCAGCTTCGGGCACGCCGGTCATCGCTGATGGCGGGCTGCGCACATCGGGAGACATTGCCAAGGCGCTGGCCGCTGGCGCGTCATGCGTGATGGTCGGCTCGCTGCTGGCGGGCACCGAAGAGGCTCCGGGCGAAACGTTCCTCTATCAGGGGCGGGCCTATAAGAGCTATCGCGGCATGGGCTCGGTCGGCGCGATGGCGCGCGGCTCGGCAGACCGCTATTTCCAGCAGGATATCAAGGATCAGCTCAAGCTGGTTCCGGAAGGCATTGAAGGGCAGGTGGCTTATAAGGGGCCTGCGCGCGATGTGATCCATCAGCTGGTCGGCGGCGTGAAGGCTGCAATGGGCTATACCGGTTCTGCCACCATCAAGGATTTGCAGGAGCGCGCGCAGTTCGTCCGCATCACCAATGCGGGCCTGCGCGAAAGCCATGTGCATGATGTCTCGATCACGCGCGAAGCCCCCAACTACCCGACGCGGGGTTAGAGGGTGACCCCCGCTGCCCGCGTTCAGGCATCCATCGAACTGCTCGATCTGATCATCACCGCCGCACGGGAAAACGGCCCGGCTGCCGATACCATCATCGCCAACTGGTTCAAGACGCGGCGTTTTGCCGGGTCAAAGGACCGTCGCGCGATCCGCGATCATGTCTACGCCGCGATCCGCGCCTTTGGCATGATGCCCAAGACCGGGCGGATGGCGATGATCGGCCTCACCAAGGGCGACAAGGAACTGGCCGCGCTGTTTGATGGCACGCCTTATGGGCCTGCTGTCATCGAAGACGGCGAACAGCGCGTGGCGCGGTCTCCGCTGGCTCCGTGGCTGGGTGCGCTGATCGATCCGGCAGAGCATGAGGCGCTGCTGGACCGGGCACCGCTGGACATTCGGGTCAACAGCCTTTCCACCACGCGCGAACGGATGATGGAGCAGTTTGAAGGCGCGCTGCCCATTGCCGGCACGCGCGATGGCTTGCGCCTGCCCGAAGGCACGGCGGTCGAGTCCTCGCTCGCCTTCCGGGACGGGCTGATTGAAGTGCAGGATGCCGGGTCTCAATTGATCGCAGACGCCTGTGCCGCGCAGCCGGGGCAGACGATCGTCGATCTCTGTGCCGGGGCTGGCGGCAAGACGCTGGCGCTGGCAGTGGCCATGCGCAACGAAGGACGCCTGATCGCAACCGATACCAACCGGGATCGTATCCAGCGGCTGGCCCCGCGGGCTGAGCGGGCCGGTGCGATCCATGTTGAATCGCATCTGCTCAATCCGGGGGCTGAACGCGACGTGCTCGACGCCTTCAACGACCTTGCCGATGTGGTTCTGGTTGATGCGCCATGCAGCGGCAGCGGTACATGGCGGCGCAATCCGGAAGCGCGCTGGCGCATTTCACCGGACCGGCTGAAGACGATCAACAGCCTGCAAGGCCATGTGCTGCGCCTTGGCGCGCGGCTGGTGAAGCCGGGCGGATCGATGGTCTATGCCGTGTGTTCGCTGATCAAATCCGAAGGGGCGGATCAGATCGCCAACTTTCTCTAGCGCAACAAGGACTGGTCTGCGGAGCGGCTGGATCTGCCGATGGGGCGTCCGGATGCCAAAGGCTGGCTGCTCTCTCCTGCGCAGGATGGATGCGACGGATTTTTCATCGCCCGTTTACGCAGAAGCTGCTAGACGGCAGTCGAAATGAATGCGTTGGAGATGTTCATGCGCTTTTCGCCGCCTGCCATTGCCTTGTCCCTTGCCCTGTTGACTGTGTCGAGCGTCTCTTATGGCAAGAAGCGTGCGGACCATGAAATCAGCCCGCTTTCCCAGTCTCTGGTGGTGCAGGGCAAGACCGCGCTGACGGCCGGCAAGCATGATGAAGCGATTGACCGGCTGGAAACTGCGCTTGCGGTTGATCCGCTCAATCGTGAGGCTTTCATCATTCTGGGCGACGTTGCGCGCAAGCAGGAACTGCCCGGCAAAGCGATCCGCCTGTATCGGGAAGCACTGCTGATCGAGCCGAACGATGTCGTTGCGCTCGGTGGGCAGGGCGAAGCGATGGTGCAGAAGGGCGCGCTGGGCAAGGCGCGTGAGAATCTGGACCGGATTTCCAAAATCTGCATTTCGGTCTGCGCCGAGCAGGAACGTCTGACGGCGCTGATCAAGAAGGCGGAAACCAAGCCTGAGATCGCCGCTGAGGCCGTCAAACCCAAAGCAGAAATCGCGGCAGAAGCGGTTGCGCCCAAGCCAGAAGCGACAGTGAAAAAGCAATAAATCCCGGCGAGTTACCGGTTCAGCGCTTGCGCCAGCCGAACGAAATCGCCCACTTCCAGCGTTTCTGCCCGGCGCGCCGGATCAATGTCCAACTCTGCCAACGCCTCCACGGCACCGGGCACGCCCTTCAGGCTTTGCCGCAACATCTTGCGGCGCTGGCCGAATGCGGCTGCGGTCAGGCGTTCGAGCAGGGCAGGGGAAACATGCTCCGGCATGGTCCCCGGCGTGATATGCACAACGGCAGACATCACCTTGGGCGGCGGGGTGAAGGCAGAGCGGTGAACCGGCATCGCAATTCGCGCCGCGCTGCGCCATTGGGCCAAGACCGCAAGGCGGCCGAACGCATCTGATCCGCTCGCCGCCACGATCCGCTCCGCCACTTCCTTCTGGAACATCAATGTCAGACTGGCCCAGCGCGGCGGCCAGCTTGCTCCGCCGAGCCAGCCGACAAGCAAGGCCGTGCCGACATTATAGGGCAGGTTGGAGAGGATGTGCCCGCCTTCCGGCAGCACCTCTTCCAGCGGGATGGTCAGCGCATCACCCTCCACCACGCGCAATTGTCCGGGAAAAGCCTCTGCCAGTTCTGCCAGCGCAGGCAGGCAGCGCCGGTCTCTCTCCACTACCGTCACCAGTGCGCCAGCGCGCAGCAACGCGCGGGTGAGCCCGCCCGGGCCTGGCCCGACTTCGTAGACGTGCTGGCCCTGCAACGGACCGGGAATGGCGGCAATGCGGGACAGCAGCTGTTCGTCGAACAGGAAATTTTGCCCCAATGCCTTTGACGCGGCGAGACCATGCGTGCGCACCGTCTCGCGAAGCGGCGGAAGGTTTATGCTCACTGTGTCAGCGGGGCGGGGCAGGGTTGGTTGTGGCGCGCGCGACAATCGGTTGCGCTGGCAGCCATGCGGATGGCCGCGATCATGGCGCCAGGTTCGGCCAGGCCGCGCCCGGCTATGTCGAACGCGGTGCCATGATCGGGGGAGGTGCGGACGATGGGCAGGCCAAGCGTCGTGTTCACGCCATCATCAAAATGCAGCGTTTTCAGCGGGATCAGCGCCTGATCATGATAGAGGCACATGGCCACGTCATATTGCGCCCGCGCACGGGGGTGGAACATGGCATCAGCAGCGAAGGGGCCGGTTGCATCAATGCCTTCTTCGCGCAGCTGCGCGATGGCGGGCGCGATGATCCTCTCTTCCTCATGACCCAACATGCCCTGTTCTCCCGCATGGGGATTGAAGCCGGCAAAGGCGAGGCGGGGATTTTCTATGCCGAAATTGCGGGCGAGCGACCGGGCGGTCACTCGCGCCTTGGCAAGCAGGAGGTCCACGCTCAGCAAATCTGCAACCATGGACAGCGGCACATGCGTGGTGATCGGCACGACGCGCAATGTGGGTCCGGCCAGCATCATCACGACATTATCCTTGGCCATGCCGCATCGTTCCGCGATGAATTCGGTCTGGCCGGGGTGGCTGAAGCCGATAGCCTGCAACTGCGATTTGGACACAGGGCCAGTGACCAACGCGGAGGCCGCGCCCGAGCGGGTCAGGCCGACCGCCATTTCCAGCGAATCGAGCGCACACCGGGCACCTTCCATGTCGGGATGGCCGGGGCGGATGTCTCTGCCATCGGCAACCTGAATGATCGGCAGGGCATCGCCGAAAACGCCCGCCGCGTCTGCCGGGTCGGTTATCCGGGCCAGCGGCCCGCGCCACACTGCCTCGATCGAGCCGATGTCTCCCACCGCAAAAAAGGCCGGCAGACGCTGCGTCGTTCGCGCAACCCAGGCTTTGGTGACGATTTCCGGCCCTACGCCCGCCGGGTCACCCAAAGAGATGGCGAGCGGAAGATCCGTGCAAGGCAAGGCCGGTCCGATCCTATTTGAACTCGATCACGGCATCGCGCCGCAGATCGCGCAGCAGAATCTGTGCGCGCTTGGAAAGCCGTTCATTCTCGAAGCGGCTGCGCACATTTTCCGGATCGACACCGCTTTCCACCTGCGGCTCATCGCGGCCGCACAGTGTCAGCACGCGCACACCATCTTCAACCGAGCCGAACGGCGTCGTGGATTCGCCGACCTGCATGGTCAGCAGCGCCTGAAGCAGCTGCGGCGGCAGCTCGCGTGCGGAGAGTTCATTGTCCACCACTTCGGCACCAAATTGGCGTGCGACGCCTTCAGCGCCACCGCAACCGCCCATTTTGGATGTTGCATCGCCAAACGCCTTGATCTGGGCGTCCAGCTGTTCCTTGGTCGTGCCTGCCGCGATGGGCAGCGAAAGCTGGCGGAGCGAGAGCGTGGCATCGCGCGGGTCGGCCATCAGCACCTGCCGGACATCTGCCAGATAAAGGAGCGAGAGGCCGCCGGGCACTTCGATCGGGCCGACTAGCTGGCCAGGCTGCATGCCGAGCACGGCCTGCGCCATTGAATCAGGCAGAACAGCGGCCCGGACCCATCCCAGATCGCCGCCCTGAATGGCGGTCGAGGCCTCAGAGAACTGGCGGGCATAGGCCACGAAGGACGCACCCTGTTTCAGCTTCTCGACAATCTGTTCCATATTCCGGGCAACGTCAGGCAGCGATTCCGGCGTTGCTGCCAGATAGATTTCGCTCACCCGATATTCGGATTTGCCGCGATCCGCGTTGAGGCGGGCGATATATTCATTCACTTCCGCATCGCTGACGTTGACGTCAATGTTGCGGCGGATGAGGCGGCTCCAGGCCATTTCGCCTTCAATCTGCCGCCGCATCGTCCGCGCGGACGACCCGGCCTTGCGAAGATATTCGTCAAGCTGGTCGGGCGAGCGTTTGAAGTTGGTGGCGACGCGGGCAAAGGACTGATCGATCTCGGGGCGACCAATCTCGATCTTGTTGGCTTTCGCTTCCTGAATCTGCAGCGTTTCGTCGATCAAGTTGCGGAACACCTGCAAGCGCAGCCGCTCTTTTTCGGCTTCATCAATGCGGCCGCCATTGGCCAGCAGAACCAGCGCAAGGCGATGATCAACATCGGTGCCTGTGATGATTTCCCCATTGATGACAACGGTCGGCTTGCGCAGCTTCGGATCGACCTTGCCCAAAGCGGACATGTCTGACGGAAGGTTGAGACCCATCGAGGGTGCCGCATTGTCATCACCGACGGTTTGTGCCGCAACCGGGCCGGTCGCGGTTGAGCCCATCAGGCAAAGGGCTGCAATCAAACCGGAATTCTTCTTCATGTGCAGTGGTTCCCGAAAGTGACCAAGTTCGTCTTGCTATCGCCGCTGCCCTGAACGAATGCTGACACGCCTCTCTAGCGGCCCAGATTCTTGAAGGAAAGCCTTAACAGGTAGCTATTGCCACGCTTTGCATCTCCGGAATCGTCATAGTCGCGCCGCCAGGTGAAGCTGAGCTTCAGGCAGTCATCCTCATAAGCAAGGCCGACGCGGTGACGCACGGGTTCAAACCCGTCGGCCAGCGTTGTCGGATCATCCTTCTTGCCGGTGAGGTCCACGATGGTCGATCCGAACACCGACCAGCGGCGCGCCAGCTGGAGGCGACCGCCCAGACGGATTTCTTCGCGATCACGCAAATCTTCCAATGTGGGGCCGATATTGCGGTTCAGCCGGAGATAACCGAGCGTGGCATAGGTCTGGTCTGTCCCGAGCGTTGCATCGATTTCATTGCGGCGGATCGC
The DNA here is from genome assembly GCA_016714795.1 of Sphingomonadales bacterium. GTDB lineage: Bacteria > Pseudomonadota > Alphaproteobacteria > Sphingomonadales > Sphingomonadaceae > Aquisediminimonas. The sequence continues at coordinate 375,413 of JADKCA010000001.1, forward strand.
CAGACTGTCCTTGTCGAGCCGGTAACGATGGGTGAGGCTTACATAGCGGCGATATTTGACCGTGGTCCGCCCGACAATATCGGATGTGCGGCTGGACAGCCCGGTGCCATCGGGAATGAGCGTGGCGCGATTGTTGAGCCGATAGCTCTGGCCGATATTGGATTGCAGGCTGAAACCGGGCAGATCAAGCGCCCAATCCAGCCCATAGGTCACGCGCGAACTGTCTTCCCAGCGATCATATCCGGGGAAGCGATTGAGTGCGAACAGGTTCGAATCTTCCAGATCGACCGCGCGGGCATCTTCATTGGGCACGCGCAGATTGGGCGTGGCCGGTGTGGCGACCAGCTGGATGCGCGGCGTCAGCCTTTGCGTGCCGGTAAAAAGCGGCCCGATCAGCGGCCAGCGCATTTCGGCGGCCAATGCGCCGATGGCCCGCGCGTTCCAGCCTTTTGTGCCCTGATAAAGCGCGGTCGTGGTCGCCGCGACTTCATCCGAATGATAGGCATCGCCACGGGCATAGGCCGTGAACAGCAATTCCTGCCCCATGGGGGTCAGCCGCCGCATGTCCCACCGGGCAGAGGCAAAGCCGCGCTGCGTATCCTGCCCGTCGGTGCGGGCCACGGCAAGCGAGTTGAGCTGCACCTCGGCCCGGCCTCCGAACAGTTCTTCAAAGCGTTTGCGATAATCGATCATCGGCAGAGCGATGGGGACAAGGCCCTGCTTTTCCGATGGCCGCAGCGTCTGGAACGCCCAGCCTGCGAAGGAGAAATAGCTGGTCCGCGAAATGCGCTGGATTTCTATGGTGTTACGCAACCGGTCATCGCGCGAAATATCATAGCGGCGCAGGAACGTCCGGTCGGTCACGGCCCGCAACGAGCCACGCAGGCTCCATTTGCGGGTGAACTGGAATTTTCCGGAGGCTTCCAGATAGCCGCGGAAATCGCGTTCCGGCGCCAATGTGGTGGTCGCGTTGGACAAGCGGGAGCTGTAGGTTGCAAAGCCGCCCACCTGAAACGCCCCGGTTTCGGTCAAATTCCGGTATTTGAGCTCAAGCGAAGGCATAACGTCTGTGTAGACGTGCGGCGTGACCGTGAGATCCTTGTTCGGCGCAAGTTTGAAATAGACCGGGATCGAAAGTTCAAACCCGTTGGTGCGCGAATACTGGATGTCCGGGATCAGCAGGCCGGAGCCGCCCCGATCATCGGCCGGATGCGAAAAGCCGGGCAGGGCGATGAGCGGCAGGCCGAACAGCTCCAGCCGCGCGTTTTCATAGCTGATGCGGTTCTTGACGGGATCATGCGTGACCTTGACTGCCGTGATGCGCCAGACCGGATCAACCGGGCATCCGGCATCATCCACCACCCGGCACGGCGTATAGGCTGCCCGTTCAAGCGAGGAGACGCCGTTCGTCCGCGTTCCGTTTGCCGCCACTAGCCTGCCGCCATCCGCCAGCACGATCAGCAGATTCTCAACCGCCCCGTCGCGCAATGTGTCGGTCAGTTGCACGGTGTCGCCATAGGCCGTGTCACCTGCCGGCGTTGTCACGCGCACATTGCCGCGCGCCTCCACCTGACCGGTCTTGCGGGTCCAGCGGATTTCATCCGCCTGAAGCCTGTGCCCTTCGCGCGTCATCAGCACATTGCCGCGCGCGACAACAATGTCCTGCTCGCTGTCATAATCGAGCGCGTCGGCGGTGAAATCGACATCATAGGATGCGGGGGCAGGCTGTGCTTCAACCGGCGCGGGCGCATCCTGTGCGGCAAGCGGTGCGGCAAAAAGCACGAAGGGGAGCGCTGCTCCTGCAAGAAAACCGGTATGCCGCACAAAAATCCGTCTGTTGGAATGGACTGGACTGCCTATTGCACCGGACGCGTTGGAAGACAATCCGCCGCTGCACGCTTTGACCCGCCCGCATGGCGGGCTAACAGGACATATTCGATTCGAAGGCGGTCCATTCGAGCCGCTCGCGCGATCAGGAGAATCCAGACCATGAAGATCAGCTTTGCCGCCACCGTGCCCGAACAGGCCGAAACCCTCGTCCTTCCTGTTGCGAAAGGCGCTGTGGCCGCTGTTTCCGTGCCCGCTGCGTCCGATCAGGATAATGGCACCCTTCGTGCGGCGGCTGCGGCCTCGCGGTTCGAAGGAGAGGCCGGGGGCGTGTTCGAAACTTTCCTGGCGGGCTCAGCCGGGTCCGTGCGCCGCATTGTGCTGGCGGGCGTAGGGCAGGCGAGCGCGGATGACCTGGAAAAGGCCGGTGCGGCGCTGGCCGCGAAATATCAATCTGCCGGCATTGCTGTACTGACGGTTGCGCTCGGCGCGCTGGCGATTGCGCCCTCGGCTGACGCGGTGGCCCGTTTTGCCAGCGCGCTGGTGCTGCGCAACTGGCGGCAGGACGCCTATCGCACCAAGCTGCCCGAAAAGCAGAAGCGCAGCCTTGTCGAAGCGGTGCTGGCCGGTGCGCCCGAAGGCAGCGAGGCGGCCTGGGCGCGGAGTGAAGCGATTGCCAAGGGCGTCCGCTTCACGCGCGAGCTTGTCACCGAACCGGCCAACATCCTGTATCCCGAAAGCTTCGTTGCGCGGTGCGAGGCGCTGCGGGAGCATGGCGTCCAGATCGACGTGCTGGGCCGCGCAGAAATGGAAGCGGCAGGCATGGGCGCGCTGCTGGGCGTGGCGCAGGGCTCGGTTCGGGAACCCAAGCTGCTTGTGATGCGCTGGGATGGTTCGGGCGGCACGCAGCCGACACCGCTGGTTTTTGTCGGCAAGGGCGTGACCTTTGATACGGGCGGCATCTCGCTCAAGCCGCCAGCAGGCATGGAAGACATGAAATGGGATATGGGCGGGGCAGGGGCCGTCGCTGGCACCATGCTGGCGCTCGCCGCGCGCAAGGCCAAGGCGCATGTTGTCGGCGTGTGCGGGCTTGTGGAGAATATGCCCGATGGCAACGCACAGCGCCCCGGTGATGTCGTCACCTCCATGTCCGGCCAGACCATCGAGGTGATCAACACCGATGCCGAAGGGCGTCTGGTGCTGTGCGATGCCATTACCTGGGTCCAGCGCAAGTTTGCGCCCACCGTGATCGTCGATCTGGCGACGCTGACAGGCGCGATGATCATTTCGCTGGGCAATGAATATGGCGGGCTCTTCTCCAATGATGACGGGCTGGCCGATCAGTTGCTGTCTTCCGGCAAGGCGTCGGGCGATCCGCTGTGGCGCTTCCCGCTGGGCGATGCCTATAACAAGCTGATCGACTCGCCGATTGCAGACATGAAGAATGTCGGCCCGCGTGAAGGCGGCTCCATCACCGCCGCGCAATTCATCCAGCGCTTCGTGGATGAGGGCGTGAAATGGGCGCATCTGGATATTGCCGGGATGGTCTGGGCGAGCAAGCCCGGCGCGGTGTGGGACAAGGGCGCGACCGGTTACGGCGTGCGCCTGCTCAATCAGCTGGTGGCGGACCATTTTGAGGGTTGAGCGGAGAGGGGGCTGGCATGGGTAAGCTGAACACATTGCCGATCCTTTTCTCCATCCGCGCTGGAGCACTTGCACTGATCCTATGGGCGTCACCTGCGCGAGCCAGCGATTTTTCGGGCTTCAGCATTTATGTTCTGGCCATCGGGGCTGGTTTCGCAGCGGCGGGATTTCTTGTCGGCCTTGTGCTGGCAAGACTATTGCCGAATTGCTGGATGACGTATCCCGTGCGCACGGCTGGCGCGGTTTTCGTGTTAGGGCTCTTGCTTTCGATGGCGTTGAAACCCTTTGCATTGGCGTTCTTGTGCGGACCAGCGCTGGTGACATGGGTGTTGGTGGCCAAGGGCAGACGGGATAGAAATGCGCGTTGATTTCTACCATCTGACCGCGCTCCCCATCGCGCGCGCCTTGCCCGTGATTGCGGACAAGGTGCTGGCGTCTGGCCAGAAGCTAGCGGTGGTGGCGGATGATGAGGATCTGCTTGGCCAACTGGATGAGGCGCTGTGGACCTATCGCGCAGACAGCTTCCTGCCGCATGGGCGCGAGGGGGATCAGCCGATCCTGCTCTGTGCGCCCGAGGGAGCAAAGGGCTATCCCTTCATCGCGTTGGCCGATGGCGTGTGGCGCGATGCGGCGCTGGGGCATGAGCGCGCATTCCATTTTTTCGATGAAACAAGCATTCAGGCGGCGCGCGAAGCTTGGAAATCGCTCAAGGATCGCGATGGCGTGGAGCGGCATTACTGGAAGCAGGATGAAGACGGACGCTGGAAGGATTTGACATGAGCAACGATGCACAGATTGATTACTGGAACGGTCGCGCGGGCGAAAAGTGGCGCGCGATGCAGGATGATCTGGATGCGATGCTGGCACCCGTCACTGCGGCGCTGATGGCGCGGGTGGGCGATGTTTCGGGGGCGGCGGTGCTCGATATCGGCTGCGGCACCGGGCAGACCTGCTTGCTGCTGCTGGACAAGGGTGCGGCGGTGACAGGGGTGGACGTCTCCGAACCGATGCTCGCGCTGGCGGGTGAGCGCACGGACGGTCGCGCGGCGCTGCACAAGGCGGATGCTTCCACATGGCGCGGCGATGCGCCGTTGGACATGGCCTTTTCGCGCTTTGGCGTGATGTTCTTTGATGATCCGCACGCCGCCTTCGCCAATATCGCGGCCAATCTGAATCCCGGCGCGCGGCTGTTGTTCGCCTGCTGGCGGCCTGCGAAGGATAATGAGTGGGTCAGCCGCCCGCTCGCCGTCCTCGCTCCGCTGATGCCGGATATGCCCGCGCCGGAACCCCATGCCCCCGGCCCCTTTGCTTTTGCCGATAAGGATCGGCTGACGGGCATCCTCGAAGGCGCAGGCTTTGGCGATCTGCGGATCGAGCCGCTTGATTTCGATGTGACCTTGGCGCGGACGGGTGGCGTGGAAGCCGCGGCGCGCTTCACGCTCCAGATCGGTCCGGCAGCAGCGGCTCTGGCCGAACAGGAAGAGGCAGTGCGGGACTATGCGCGGACGCTGCTCGAAGACGCCCTGTCCAAGGGCGCACAGGCCGATGGCGCAGTGAAGCTGGGTGGAGCCATCTGGGTGGTGGAGGGGGTGCTGCGCTAGGGCGGGTTGATCTTAAAATTTCCGCTCATCCTGAGTAGCCATTTCGACAGGCTCAATGGCTACTCAGGATGAGCGGATCAATTCAAATTTGGCTGAGTCTCGCGCTCAAGAGCACAGAGAAAACCGATCCAGCCCGGCCCGCAAGTCCGCGATCAGATCCGCCACATCCTCCAGCCCGATCTGCAACCGCACCACCGGCCCTTCGGCCTGCCAGCGCGTTGCCGTGCGATATTGTGCGGGATCGACGGGCAAAGCGAGGCTCTCAAAGCCGCCCCAGCTATAGCCAATGCCGAAATGCTCCAGCCCGTCGATCAGGGTGGCGCGGGCGGCCTCCTTTCCACCGTTCAGAATGAAGCTGAACAGGCCGCTGGAGCCCGTAAAATCGCGTGTCCAGTTCTCATGGCCGGGGCAGGAGGGCAGGGCTGGATGGAGCACACGCGCCACTTCGGGTTGGTCCTCCAGCCAGCGGGCGATCTCCAGTGCGCTCGCCTGATGCTGGCGCAAGCGCACTTCCATCGTCCGCAGGCCCCTCAACGCGAGCCAGGCGTCATCGGGAGAGAGATATTGCCCCAGCCGCTGTGCGGTGTCGCGCAGAGCCGGGTATGTGGCGGCATTGGCCGTGACCGCGCCCGCCATCCCGTCGCTGTGGCCCACGACATATTTGGTGAGCGCGACAATGGAGAGGTCTACGCCCAGCGAAAGCGGCTGGAAGAAGAGCGAAGTGGCCCAGGTGTTGTCAATCAGCGTCGTCACCCCGCGGGCCTTGGCAGCGGCCACGATGGCAGGCACATCCTGCACTTCAAAGGTGAGGCTGCCCGGCGCTTCCATGAAGATGGTGCGCGTGTTGGGCTGGATCAGCGCGGCAATCCCTGCGCCGATCAGCGGATCATAAAAGGTCGTTTCCACCCCCCAGTCCGCCAGCAGGCCGGTGCACATGGATCGGCTGGGGTCATAGGCGCTATCCACCATCAGCAGATGATCGCCGGGCTTGAGCACAGACATCAGCGCGCCCGCCACCGCCGCCACGCCGGAGGGGTAGAGCATCGTGCCTGCGGCTTCCGGCTCCAGCTCGGTCAGTGCCTCGGCCAGCGCCCATTGCGTCGGCGTGCCGCGCCGTCCGTAAAACCAATGGCCATCCGCATTGGATTTCGGCCCTTGCCGCAAATCGGCGACGCTGTCATACAGGATGGTGGACGCCCGCCAGACCGGGGTGTTGACCACCGGCCCTGTCCATTCCGGGCGGCGACCCGCAGTTGTGACGCGAGTGGCGGGCTTCTTGTCTGTGCTCATGCGCCGGTCATAGCGGCGGCAGGCCGGTTCGGGAACCGTTTTGGCCTGAATCCGGCCCTACCAGGTGCGGCGCAGGCTGTTGCGCAGTTCGTGGATGCTGAGATGGTCCAGCCCGGCCTTTTTGCGCGCCGCGTCCCAGCTGCCATAGAAACTGTTATAGGGTTTGCGGGTGCGGGGGTTGACGATCACCGTCGGGCACTCATCCCAGCGCGGCAATTGCTTGATCACGTCCAGCACATTGGCCGTGATCGGAATCTGCCGTGCGGGCACATTGCCAGATTTGTGCACCGTCCAGAGTCGGGTCAGCAGGTCTACATCCTCCCACTGCGCGGCCATCAGCTCATGCAGGCGGATGCCCGTGAGCACGACCAGCGCAATGATATATTTGAGCTGGGTGTTGTGGCTCGATTCAACGGCATTTTTGAGGCGTTCCCAGTCATCGTTGGAGAGTTGCTGATCTCCTGGGCGGCCCGAATTGAGCAACATCATGTTCTGCAACGGATTGGAAGCGGCAAAGGCCTGTTTTACCCGGTCGTGCGCACCGTCGGACCCGAAGTCGGCGCGTCCGAAAGCGGAGTCCGGCATGGCAAGGCCAAGTGAACCGGCCAACGCCTCTATCGTGACGGAATTCGATGCGTCCCATGTCCGGGATGCACCGAGATGGTCCGAAGTCGAAAGCCCCATCCGCGACAGGACATAGGGCGAAATGCGGCGGTTGGTGCACAGGCCGCCCGCTCCGTCTCCCACCAGCGGCTGTGCAAATTCGATGCCGTGGCCGCGCTTCTGAAGGCGGCGGACGACAGCGGTTTCAAATTGGCCATCGCCCAGATCGAGCACAAGCACCGATCCGATGGGCACGTCTACCAAGCCTTCGACGAACGCACCCGATTCGGAGAGGTTGCGCACGACAATCGAGTGATAATAATTGCCGACAATCGCGCCAGCCCGGCGGAACATCGCACGGCGGTCGCTGCGCTGCTTGGGAGGCCCGGTGGGGACCAGCGTCCACACGCCCTGATTCAGCTGCTCGGACAGATCGTCATTGGGAATGGGCCTGCTGTAGACATAGCCCTGAATATGGCTGACGCCGAGCTCTCGGATCAGATCCAGCTGGTCGAGCGTTTCAATGCCTTCCGCCGTTGTCTCCATGTCGAGCGCGCCTGCCAGCGCCACAATGGCGGCGATGATGGCACCATTTCGTGATCCGGGAAGGGTGGCCCCGCGCACGAAGCTCTGGTCGATCTTGATCTTGTCGAACGGCGCGGTCTTCAGATAGCCGAGCGACGAATAGCCGGTGCCGAAATCATCCAGCGCCAGCCGGATGCCCAGATCCTTCAGGTTGGAGAACATCGCATCGGTGGCCGCCGATTCGTTGAGAAACACGCCCTCGGTCAGCTCCAGCTCCAGCCGACTGGGCGGCAAGCCTGAATTGGCAAGCGCCGACACGACAAGCGCGGGAAGCGCCTCGTTCGCAAACTGGATGGGAGAGAGATTGACCGCGACGCGGATGTCACCCGGCCATTGAGCCGCGTCTTCGCACGCCCGGCGCAACACCCATTCGCCCAAGGGCTCGATCAGATTGGCCTCTTCCGCAATGGGCACGAACTGGCCGGGCGAAATCGGCCCGCGCACCGGATGATGCCAGCGGACCAGCGCTTCGACGCCGGTCACGCAGCTGGTGCTGGTGCTGACCTGAGGCTGGTAATAGACTTTCAGCCCGCCTGTGCTCAGGGCATCGCGCAGATCATTTTCCAGAACGCGCCGGTCTTCAGCCACTTCGAGCAGGCTGGAGGAGAAGAAGCGGAAGCAGCCCCGCCCATTGGCCTTGGCTTCATAAAGCGCAAGATCTGCATTGCGCACCAGATCTTCGCTGGTGCGGCCGTCATACGGCGCCACCGCAATGCCGACCGACGCGCCGATCACGCAGCGACTGCCTTCGATCATATAGGGTTGAGACAGGCTTTCGATGATGCTTTCTGCCAGGCTGCCCAATGTGCCGCGATCATCGGTGGCGGGCAGGATGACCTGAAATTCGTCTCCGCCCAGGCGGAAGATTTTTTCCTTTTCGCCGATGATCTTGAACAGACGGCTCGCAACGCTCTTCAACAGGGCGTCGCCCGCCGGGTGGCCGAGCGAATCATTGACCTGCTTGAAGCGATCGAGATCGATCAGCATCACCGTGCACGCCCCGCCGGGATGATCGACGCGTGACAGGCTGGCAGCCAGATATTGCGTCATGTTCAACCGGTTGGGCAGACCGGTCAGCGTGTCGAACAGGGCGAGTTGGCTTGCGGAATGCGAACTTTGCAGCTGCTCCGTCACGTCGATGCTATAGCCGCGATAGCCCTGAAATTCATTCGCGCCACTGAAGCAGGGGCGGCCCGACACTTCCCACCAATGCGGGTCGGCGCTGTGAACGCTCTTCAGCACGAACTTGTCGAACGCAATCTGGCGCCCCAGCACAAAGGGCAGGCGATCGCGCACATCGCGGTCGTCGGCTGTCACGAACAGATCGACAATGGGCGTGCCGATCAGGGCATCCTGCGCCAAGCCAAACAGGTTGGAGACGATGTCGGAAATATAGGTCAGACGCCCGTCGGCATTGGTCGCCCAGAACCAGCCGCGTCCCGATTCCTCGAAGTTCCGCAGCAAGAGATTCGCCTCGGCGGGCGGATTGCGCCGCTCGACGATGGCTCCCTCTTGTGCTTGCGGGAAGAAGTTGAGGAATGGCCGGCGTGCCATGAAATCCCAGTGTTTTGAATGCGTTGGTTGCGGTCTCGCGCTCGGGCACCGGCGGTCCGGATTCTCTGTGCTTGATCAATGCCTTACTCTCGTGCCGTTTCCGAACAGTAAACGCGGGGCACATCATTCTGCTTTGGCCCCTTCCGCAGGGCGGCAAGCGGGATTAGGGAAGGGGCATGACACGCACCCATCTTGGCCAGACCAGCACGCTGCCCGCTTCGCCCGATGCAGCAGTGCTGGATTATCCGCCCAATCCGCGCAGCGGCGCGCTCTATATGGCGCGTTTTTCAGTGCCGGAATTCACCTCGCTCTGCCCGGTGACGGGGCAGCCTGATTTCGCACATCTGGTGATCGACTATGTGCCCGACGCCACCATTGTCGAATCAAAGTCGCTCAAGCTGTTCCTCGGAAGCTTTCGCAACCATGCCGCGTTTCACGAGGATTGCACGGTGGGCATTGGCCAGCGGCTGTTTGCGGAAATGAAGCCGCACTGGCTGAGGATCGGCGGATATTGGTATCCGCGCGGGGGCATTCCCATCGACGTGTTCTGGCAATCCGGCCCGCCGCCCGAAGGCGTGTGGGTGCCGGATCAGGGCGTGCCCGGCTATCGCGGCCGCGGCTAGGGCGCTGCCTATTGCCCTGCGCGGCTCTTGTCGCGGAGGATGCGGAATTCGGCCTTGGGATACCAGTTGGGCCAGCCCGTGCCATCTGCCAGTTCGCGCCCGATCTGCCAGTTGAGCGTCAGATCCTCCAGTGCGCCGTCCCAGTTCCAGTCTGCGCGATATTCATCCTGCGGCTTGTGGTAACGGTTGACGGTATAGTCCTCCGCTGCCGCGCGCCCGGCTGCTGTGCCGCCTGCCACAAGGTCTTCGCCTGAATCGAAATAGATCATCGGCACGCCCTGTTTGGCGAGGCTGAAATGGTCCGAGCGGTAGAAAAAGCCCTTTTCCGGCGCGGATTCGGGCATGATCGAGCGGCTTTGCGCGGCGACATGCCGGGCGAGGATCGGTTCCAGTTCGGATTTGCCTGCACCGATGACGGTCACATCGCGTGTCCGTCCGTTGGTGTTGAGGCCGTCCATATTGATCCCCGCCACCGTTCTGGCATGGGGGTAAACCGGATTGGTGCCATACCAGGCAGAGCCCAGCAGTCCGGACTCTTCGCCCGTCACCGCAAGGAACAGGATCGACCGGTCCGGCGCTCCCGCCTTGGCATGGGCTTCTGCCAAGGCCACCAGTCCGGCCACGCCGCTGGCATTGTCGATCGCGCCATTGCAGATGTCATCGCCGTTCACGGCCTCGCAGCGGCCCAGATGGTCCCAATGCGCCGAATAGAGCACATATTCATCGGGCCGCGTCTTGCCGGGCAGGATGCCGATGACATTGCTGCTTTGCTGGCGGCGGATGGTGCTGGAGAAGCCCAGATTGGCCTTCACGCCCAGCGGCACGGCTTTGAACCCTTTCTTGCGCGCGGCGGTCATCAGGTGGGGCAGGGATTTGCCAGATGCAGCCATCAGCCGGGTTGCGGCGTCACCGGTGATCCAGCCATTGGCCTGCGTGGCGTCGACTGGCTTGTCGCCGGGGTCAAGGCTCAGTTGCGGCCCGGTCCAGCTGGAGACGACAACGCTCCAGGGATAGGCTGCCGGGTAGGTATCATGGATGATGAAGGCCGCCGCCGCGCCCTGCCGCGCCGCTTCCTCGAACTTGTAGGTCCAGCGGCCATAATAGGTCATGGCGCGGCCTTCGAACGGGCCTTTCAGATCCTTGGCGTCATAATCGGGATCATTCACCAGGATGATGACGGTCTTTCCCTTCACATCCACGCCCTTATAGTCATTCCAGCCGCGTTCGGGCGCGTTGATGCCATAGCCGACGAACACCACATCGCTGTTTGCAATCCGGGTTTCGGGCACAACCCGGTAGGATGTGGCCACCATGTCGGTCTTGTAGGCGAAGGACAGGGGCTGTGCGCCGCCGGATATGTCCAGATGCATGGCCGAATCGGCGTTCAGCTCCACCATCGGCACCTTCTGGAACCAGTCGCCCTTGTTGCCGGGCTTGATCCCCGCCGCGGAAAGCCGTCCGGCGATATAGCCGATGGTCAGCCCCTCAGCAGGCGTGGTCGGCGCGCGACCCTCGAACGTGTCGGAGGAGAGCGTTTGCGTGACCTCTTTCAGCGTATCGACCGAAATCGCCGGAGATTGCGCGGCAAGCGGGGCGGAAATGGCCAGCAAGGCCGGCAACAGGATTGGACGACGCACGATAAACGGCCCCTTTCAGGTGAAGAGGCTGGCATTGTGACAAAGCCGGGGCCATGCGGCAAGCGGCAGCCTTCAGAGCGAAGGCTGATCCCGCCAGGCGCCGCGCGTATCGAGCACGGTCTTGCCTGCCCGTGCAGAGAGCGGCACCGCCTTGAACGCGTCATGATCAACCAGCAGCATCAGCATGTCTGCGTTTGCCAGCGCCTCATCGATTGTCACGAGCGTCGCGCCGGTGCCGTCAAAGGCGGCGGGCAGGGCCTCTGCATAGGGCTCCACAATAGTGATGCGGTCCCCAAAGCGATGGGCGAGCTGTTCGGCAATCTCCAGTGCAGGGCTTTCGCGGAAATCGTCGATATTGGGTTTGAAGGCGAGCCCGAGACAGGCGATGCGCGCATCTGGCCGGGCCTCGATCAGAGCCGCAGCCTTTGCGATCACATGGCGCGTCTTGGCGAGGTTCACTTCGCGCGCGGTGCGGATCAGATTGGCATTTTTGGGATCGCCATGCACGATGAACCACGGGTCCACCGCGATGCAGTGCCCGCCCACGCCGGGGCCGGGGGAGAGGATGTTGACGCGCGGATGGCGGTTGGCCAGCGCGATCACTTCCCATATATTGACCTTCATCGTTTCCGCCACCAGCGACAATTCGTTGGCGAAAGCGATGTTCACATCACGGAAGCTGTTTTCGACCAGCTTGACCATCTCGGCAGACCGCGCCGTGGTTTCGATGCACTCTCCCTTGACGAACTGGCGGTAGAAAATGGCCGCCTTGTGCGCACAGGCCGGGGTGATGCCGCCGATGCAGCGGTCATTTTCGATCAGTTCCACCAGAATGCGGCCCGGCAGAACGCGCTCGGGGCAATAGGCGACCGACACGTCTGGTTCCTCGCCATCATGGCCCGCAATGCCCAGATCGGGCCGTGCTTCGGCAAACAGCGCGCAGATCGCGTCGGTCGTGCCCACCGGAGAGGTGGATTCCAGAATGACGAGATTGCCCTTTTCCAGCACGGGCGCAATCGAGGCTGCGGCCTTCAGCACATAGTCAATGTCGGGCGCGTTATTCTCCCGGATCGGAGTCGGTACGGCAATCACGAACACATCTGCGGGCGTCACGCGTGTCGAGGCGTGGAGATGGCCCTGCGTCACAACCTCCTGCACCAGTTCATCCAGGTCATTCTCTTCGATATGGACCTGACCCTTGTTGATTGTGTCCACAATATGCTGACTGACATCCATACCGGTGACGGCGCACCCGGTGCGCGCCATCATCGCGGCGGTGGGCAGGCCGATATAGCCCAATCCGATCACGGTGATGCGCTGGCTGGTTTCAGCATAGGACAGCGGCAGGCCTTTGAAAGGGCGGGTTGTTTCAGCGTTCACCGGCGATAATCCTTGCAATTTTCAGGGCGGCGGTTCCGTCTCCGAACGGATTGTGCGCGCGCGCCATGGCTTGGTAGGCCTGCCGGTCATCCAGCAGGGAAAAGACGTTTGCGACGATGCGATCCGCCGACGTGCCGACCAGACGGGCGGTCCCGGCCTCCAGACCTTCGGGCCGTTCGGTCGTTTCGCGCATCACGAGCACAGGCTTGCCCAGCGAGGGCGCTTCTTCCTGCACGCCGCCACTGTCTGTCAGCACCAGTTCGCACAGATCGAGCAGGCGGACGAAATTGGGATAATCGAGCGGATCGATCATATGGACATTGGGGCGGTGAGCCAGCCGTTTCTCCATCACGCCCCGCACATTGGGGTTGGGGTGGACGGGGAAGACCACTGCCACATCGTCGCGCGCGGAAATGGTGGCGATCGAATCGGCAATCGCTTCCATGCCATCGCCAAAATTTTCGCGCCGGTGCGAGGTGACGGCCACGATGCGCTTGCCGGACAGTCTGGGCAGCAGCGGATCAAGCGCGATGGCCAGGCCGGGTTCATCGCTGATCCGCTGGCGCGTGGCGAGCAGCGCATCGATCACAGTGTTGCCAGTGATGTGAATGGTCGCCTCTGCCACATTTTCCGCGCGCAGTGCCTTCGCCGCGGTTTCGGTGGGGGCAAAATTGAGATCGGCAATGGCACCCGTGACCTTGCGGTTCACCTCTTCGGGCCATGGCTGGTAAATGTCTCCGCTGCGCAAACCCGCTTCGACATGGCCAACGGGAATCTTGCGGAAATAGGCGGCGAGCGTGGCCGCCATGGTGGTGAGTGTATCACCGTGCACAAGGATGCGGTGCGGCTGGATGGCGTCAAATGTCTTGCCAAGACCGAGCACCAGATTGGCGAGCAGTGCATCCAGCGACTGGTTGGGCTGCATCACGTTCAAATCAATGTCAGGCGTGATGCGGGCAATCTCCAGCACCTGATCCAGGATTTCGCGGTGCTGGGCGGTGACGCACACGAGTGTTTCCAGCGCAGGTTCCTGCCGGAGCGCGTGAACCACGGGAAACATCTTGATCGCCTCTGGTCGCGTGCCAAAGACGGTGACGATCCGGCGCCGTGAAGATGGGCTCTGCGTCATGACGGGCGTCAACACTCCAACTGGCGGGCCGGTCTGGCCTGCATGCGTCCTTGGGCAGGCGTGTCCGACCATCGATCCACGCCTGTTCCCGCAGGCCTAACAGAGACGGGTTGAGGTCTGGTTAAGCTGATGATGACGCAATCTGCCCTTGGGCTTCGGCCTTGAGCTTGGCGGTGCGTGCGGTATGGATGCGCGGCGCGGCTTCTGCCGTGCGGAGACGGAATTGATGGTTGTTCCTCACTGGCCCCTATCCGGCCTGCTGGCCCTGATGCTGAGCGGGAGCTGCATGGCTGCTGAACCGCGCTCGTCGCGCAAGCCGCATCTCGCCATCGAAGCGCACCTGCCCGATGCGCCTGAAGACAATGATGTGACCATTGGGAAGGAAAAGGGCTTCGCGCCGGGGGACCGGCTGTCGGTGGAGATATTTGGCCTGCCAGAGCTGGGCCGGACGGTGCTGGTCAACCCGAACGGGGATATTCAGTTGCCGATGATCGGCACGATCCGGGCCGCCGGTGAAACCATCCCGAGCCTGACCGGAATCGTGCGGGCGCAACTCATGCTGCATTATGTCCGCGATCCGCAGGTGACGGTCTCGCTGGTTGCAATGGCGACACCGACCATCTGGGTGCGCGGCGATGTGCGGACGCCTGGCGCGATTCCGGTGACGCCGCAAACCAGCCTGATTTCCGTGCTTGATGTCGCCAATGTCCGTGATCTCAAGTCGGCGGATGCGCCTATCCTTCTGTTTCGAACGGTGGACGGGACGCGTCTGATCGCGCGCTTCTCGCTCAGCCAGCTGCGGGCGGGCAAAGGAGTCGCGCCGCCGCTTTATGTCGGAGACGTGGTCCATGTCGGGCCGGATCGGCTCAGCCGTAAGGATTTGAAGGTGCTGACCCCGCAAGCGGGCAAATTCTACCAGCTGGCCGCCTTTCCGGCTGATATGGCAACCCCATCAGGCCAGTGAGGTATTGGCCTCAATCTGCCGCGCGGCGGCGCTGAGCAGGGCGAGCAACTCGGGTTCGGACATCAGCGGCGCACGCGCTGTCGAGCGGGAGGTTGAAATGGCGGCGAGCACGGTTCCGTCTGGCCCATGTACCGGCACGGCAAGGCAGCGCAGGCCCGCATCCACTTCCTCATCATCCACGGCATAGCCCTGACTGCGCACCCGCATCAGTTCGGCACGCAGCGCATCGGGGTCGGTAATGGTTCGCGGCGTCAGCGCGATGAACGGGCCGGTACCCAGATAGGCCTAGCGCGCGACAAAAGGCAGATTGGCCAGCAGCACCTTCCCAATGCCCGAACAATAGGCCTCCAGTTGCATCCCCACCCGCGTGAACAGCGAATTGGAACCGCGGCCGGTTTTCAGGCGATAGGTCACCATGTCATTTTCGAACGTGCCGAGTTGCACCACGCACCGTGTTTGCGCGGCCAGCCTGTCCAGAAGGGGGGCGGATGCGGCGGCGATCAGCTGCTTGGTGTCGATCAGGCTCGCCAGCGCGCGCAGCTTTGGGCCTGCCAGATGGCGGCCATAGCCTGCCGGGGACAGAAAACCGGCTGAGACGAGTGCCGCCACATGCCGGTGCGCAGAAGCCACGGGAATGCCCGTCCGTCGCGCGATAGCCGCCACGCTGGACGCGCCGCCATCGGTAATGACGGCCTCCAGAAGATCGAGATTGCGTGTCGGCGCTGCAAGAGTTTCCCGCATCGTGGGAAACTATCGCACTCTGCCTCTGGCTGCAAATGCTTTGGCAGATTATCCTCCTGTGCACAGAGAGAGGACATGTCATGACCGATCCCCAACATGATGCCGCCGCGCGGGCGTTGCGCGATGCCTATTTCAAGGGCGCGATTGCGCCGATGCGGCAATGGCTCGACCCCGTCGACATTGCCGGAGCCTATGCCGTGCAGGCGATCAACACCCGCTTCTGGATGGATCAGGGCCGCCGTATCGTCGGGCGCAAGGCGGGCCTGACCGCCAAGGCCGTGCAGCAGCAGCTGGGCGTCGATCAGCCCGATTTTGGCGTGCTGTTTGATGATATGGAGATCAAGGACGGCGGCACGCTTGATCCCGCGCGCTGTCTGCAACCCAAGGCGGAGGCGGAAATCGCCTTCGTGCTGGGCGCGGACCTGCTGGACCCGAACACGACGGCTGAAATGGCGGGCGCAGCGGTTGCGACAGTGCATGCGGCCATCGAAATCGTCGATAGCCGCATTGCAGACTGGAAAATCGCCTTTGCGGATACGGTGGCAGACAATGGCTCCTCGGCCTTTTATGTTCTTTCGGAAGTCGGCAAGCCGCTCGCCGGGCTCGACATTTACAGCGCGGGCATGGTGATGGAGATGAACGGCCAGATCGTCTCCTTGGGGGCAGGGGCCGCAGCGCTGGGCCATCCGCTCAATGCGGCCGCCTGGCTGGCCTCCACGCTGGCGCAACGCGGGGAGCCGCTGCGCAAGGGTGATGTGCTGCTGGCGGGTGCGCTTGGCCCGATGGTCACGATGACGCCCGGCGATCATGTGCGCACCGTCGTTGGCGGCATTGGCGAAGTTCAATTCACATATGGAAAGGCTTAATCCCATGGCGAAGACTCCGAATGGCAAGACCAGGGTGGCCATTATCGGCTCGGGCAATATCGGCACCGATCTGATGATCAAGATCATGCGACTCTCCAAGACGTTGGAGATGGGTGCATTTGTGGGGATCGACCCCGAATCGGATGGGCTGAAGCGCGCCGCGCGCATGGGCGTGCCGATCACGGCGGAAGGCATTGAAGGCCTGGTTGCCATGCCCGAATTCGCGGACATCAAGATCGTGTTCGACGCAACCTCGGCAGGTGCGCACCACAAGCACAATGCGGTGCTGCAAGCGCATGGCAAGCGTGTGGTGGACCTCACCCCCGCCGCCATCGGCCCTTACACCATCCCGCCGGTCAACGGGCTCGATCATCTCGACGCGCCCAACGTCAACATGGTGACGTGCGGTGGGCAGGCGACGATCCCCATCGTTCACGCCGTCAATCGCGTGTCCAAGGTTCATTATGGCGAGATTGTCGCTTCGATCAGTTCCAAAAGCGCAGGCCCCGGCACGCGCGCCAATATCGACGAGTTCACCGAAACCACCTCTCAGGCGATCTGCCAGGTGGGCGGCGCGACGCGGGGCAAGGCGATCATCATCCTCAACCCCGCCGAACCGCCGCTGATCATGCGCGATACCGTCTATTGCCTGTGCGAGGATGGAGACCGCGCGGCGATTGCCAAATCGGTGGAAGACATGGTCGCCGAAGTGCAAACCTATGTGCCCGGCTATCGCCTCAAACAGGCGGTGCAGTTCGAAAGCATCGGCGACAACAAGCCGCTGCGCATTCCCGAAATGGGTGGCGAGTTTACCGGCCTGAAGGTGACGGTCTTCCTCGAAGTCGAAGGGGCTGCGCACTACCTCCCGGCCTATGCCGGCAATCTCGACATCATGACTTCGGCTGGGCTGCGGACGGCCGAGCGAATCGCTGAAAGGATGGGCGCATGACATTCGATCCCACAACCACCAAGCTTTACATTCAGGACGTGACCCTGCGCGACGGGATGCACGCCATTCGCCATCAATATGGCCTTGATCATGTCAAAGCCATCGCCAAGGCGCTCGACAATGCCAAGGTGGATGCCATCGAAGTCGCGCATGGCGACGGCCTGCAAGGCTCCAGCTTCAACTATGGCTTTGGCGCCTACACCGATTGGGACTGGATCGGCGCAGTCGCCGAAGTGCTGGAGCATAGCGTGCTCACCACGCTGCTGCTGCCCGGCATCGGAACGGTGCATGATCTGAAGCATGCCTATGAAATGGGCGTCCGCTCGGTCCGCATCGCCACGCACTGCACCGAAGCGGATGTCTCGAAACAGCATATCGAGGCCGCGCGCAATCTGGGCATGGACGTCTCCGGCTTTCTGATGATGAGCCATATGACCGCGCCCGAAGCGCTGGCCAGCCAAGCCAAGCTGATGGAAGATTATGGCGCGCACTGCGTCTATGTGACGGACTCAGGCGGCGCGATGAACATGGATGAATATGCTGCGCGCTGTCAGGCTTATGATCGGGTTCTGAAGCCTGAAACGCAGCGTGGCGTCCATGCCCACCACAATCTGTCGCTGGGCGTCGCCAACTCGATTGTCGCGGTGCAGAATGGCGCGATCCGTGTGGATGCGAGCCTTGCGGGCATGGGGGCAGGGGCGGGCAATGCGCCGCTCGAAGTCTTCATTGCCGCCGTGGACCGCATGGGCTGGAACCATGGCTGTGACCTCTACACGCTGATGGATGCTGCCGAGGATCTGGTGCGCCCCTTGCAGGACCGGCCAGTGCGGGTGGACCGCGAGACGCTGACTTTGGGTTATGCGGGCGTTTATTCCAGCTTCCTGCGCCATGCGGAGAAGGCCGGGCAGGATTATGGCGTGGATACGCGCGCGATCCTGACCGAAGTGGGCAAGCGAAAAATGGTGGGGGGTCAGGAAGACATGATCGTCGATATCGCGCTTGATATGGTGAAGGCCGCCTCTTCAAACTGAAACGAAAAAGGGCGGCCCCGAAGGACCGCCCTTTTTCTGTCGGCGATGCCGAACCGGATCAGCGCGAATAGAATTCGACGACCAGATTCGGTTCCATCTTCACCGGATAGGGCACTTCATCCAGCGTCGGCACGCGGGTGAAGGTTACCTTGGCCGCGCCATCGGGGGCCAGATAATCGGGAATGTCACGCTCGGTCAGGCTCTGCGCTTCGATCACCAGCGCCATTTCCTGCGCCTTGTTCGACAGCGTGATTTCCATGCCAACATCCACGCGACGCGAAGCAATGTTGCACTTGATGCCGTTCACGCGGACATGGCCGTGCGAGACGAGCTGACGTGCCGCGAAAATGGTCGGGGCGAACTTGGCGCGATAGACGATCGCGTCGAGGCGGCGTTCCAGCAGGCCGATCAGGTTCTGGCTGGTATCGCCCTTCATGCGGTCCGCGTCCTGATAGGAGCGCTTGAACTGCTTTTCGGTGATGTCGCCATAATAGCCCTTCAGCTTCTGCTTGGCGCGCAGCTGCATGCCATAGTCGGACAGCTTGCCCTTGCGGCGCTGGCCGTGCTGGCCGGGGCCATATTCACGCTTGTTGACCGGGCTCTTGGGGCGACCCCAGATATTTTCACCCAGACGGCGGTCGAGCTTGTACTTGGCGCTGTGGCGCTTCGACATATTCTGTCTCCAATTGCGTTCATGTTCTGCCCGGACCCGCGCGACCCTTGCAAAAACAAGGGCCGGACACCTGCTTCACCGGACGTGCAGGGTCAATTGCGAAGGCGCGGCCTTAGCGGCTGGAGCGCGAAAGTCAAGGCGGGCGTGGCTATTGCGGAAGGTTGCGGCGGTTTTCCAGCGCGCGCTCGGCATTGGCACCGTTGAGCTTGTCGATTTCGGCCCATTCGGCGCGCGTCTTGCAGATGCGGCGCGGCAGGATGGTGCCGGTTTCGGCAGATTCGCGGCAAACCTTCTTCTGCATCGGATCTTTGGGCGCATCATCATGGCCCTTTCTGGCGATGGCAGGCGAGACTGAGAGCGCAAGCGCCAACAGGGATACGGTGATACGCACGGCAGATACTCCTGAAATTCCTGAATAATCGTTCGTAACATTATTGCGGGCGCGGCTTCAACCCCGCCCTGATCACACGAAGCTATAGGGGTCTACATCCACACTCACACGGACCGAGCGGGGCCATTCGAGCGCGCCCAGCCAGTCGCGGATCACGGCCTGAACATCCAGCGCGCGACGGGCATGGACGAGCAGGCGCATCCGGTGCCGCCCGCGCAGCATGGCGAGCGGCGCAGGGGCGGGGCCATAAACAGACATGCCCTCCACGTCCGGTGCCATTTTTGCGATCAATTGTGCGGTATTAACCATATCCTGCTGATTTTCCGAGGAAATGATGATTCCGGCAAAGCGACCAAAAGGGGGTGCATTGGCTTCTCGCCGGGCTTCGGTCTCGGCGGCGTAAAAGCTTTCCGCGTCGCCAGACACGAGCGCGCGGATCACCGGCGCGTTGGGCGCATGGGTCTGCACCAGCACGCGCCCCGGCTTTTCGCCGCGCCCGGCGCGTCCGGCCACCTGCATGATCTGCTGGAAACTCCGCTCTGCCGCCCGCAAATCTCCGCCTTGCAGGCCCAGATCGGCGTCCACCACGCCCACCAGCGTGAGATTGGGGAAGTGATAGCCCTTGGTGACGAGCTGCGTACCAATGACGATGTCGATTTCGCCCGCTTCCATCCGCCCCACAAATTCGGCGACCTTGGCGGGAGACCAGAGCGTATCCGACGTCACAATGGCGCGTCGGGCTTCGGGAAACAGCGCGCCCACTTCATCGGCAATCCGTTCCACGCCGGGGCCGCAGGCGACCAGCGCGTCTTCCGTCGCGCATTCGGGGCAGGCGCGGGGTGGGGGTATGGTGTGGCCGCAATGATGGCATTGCAGGCGGTTGAGCAGGCGATGCTCCACCATCCATGCCGTGCAATTGGGGCATTGGAAGCGATGCCCGCATTGGCGGCATAGCGTGAGCGGGGCAAAGCCGCGCCGGTTGAGGAACAGCAGGGATTGCTCGCCACGCTCCAGCGTTTCCGCCAGTGCCGCCACAAGCGGCGGGGCGAGCCACTGCCCGCGCGGCGGCGGGTTGGCGAGCATGTCTATCGCCGCCACATCCGGCATTTCCGCGCCGCCAAACCGCGCGGGCAGGCGTACTTCCTCATACCGTCCCTGCTCGATCTGGATGCGCGTTTCGATGGCAGGCGTCGCGCTGGCAAGGATGACCGGGCACTGCTCGAACCGCGCGCGCATCACTGCCACGTCGCGGGCGTGATATTGCACACCCTCTTCCTGCTTGAAGCTGGTTTCATGCGCCTCATCGACCACGATCAGTCCGAGATTGCGATAGGGCAGGAACAGCGCGGACCGCGCGCCCACCGTTACCATCGCCTCACCCTTGATGATGGATCGCCACGCCCTGCGGCGCTGGGATTGGCGCAAATCGGAATGCCATGACACGGGGACATGGCCAAAACGTGCTTCAAAGCGGCGAAGGAAAGGTTCCGTCAACGCAATCTCTGGCAAAAGAACCAGCGTTTGCAGGCCCTTGCGAATCGCTTCGGCAATGGCTTCGAAATAGGTTTCGGTCTTGCCAGAGCCTGTGACGCCGTCGAGCACGATGGGCGCGAAGGCCTGGTCTTTCACAGCGGAAACCAGCCGGTCCGCCACGCTCTGCTGGGCTGCGTTGAGCTCTGGCCGGGCATGGTCCGGATCGGGAGCCATATAGGGCGTGTCGATGGTGACGCTTACAGCATCGAGCGCGCCCAACTTCACAAGGCCTCTGATAACTGCCTCGGAAACATCTGAAATCAAGGTTAATTCCTTGATAA
This sequence comes from Sphingomonadales bacterium, assembly GCA_016714795.1. Taxonomy (GTDB): domain Bacteria; phylum Pseudomonadota; class Alphaproteobacteria; order Sphingomonadales; family Sphingomonadaceae; genus Aquisediminimonas. Next base: position 396,715 of record JADKCA010000001.1, read on the forward strand.
GTCCCTGGCGATCCCCGATCCGTTCCAGCGCCTGTGCACGCTGTGGCGTCAGGCGGTCTGGCACCTGCCCGGATACGCGATATTCGGTGACGGTGGGCGAAGGCTCCAGCGCGGCGGCAGAAGACAGCACCATCCGCAAGACAGCCGCAGGCAGCGCGAGATAATAATTGGCGGTCCATTCAACCAGTCGCCGCAATGGCGCACCCAGTGGCGGCACATCATAGACCTGAATCAGGTTGCGCAGGCGATTGTCTCCCACCTCTCCGGCGGAGGGCATGGCCTCTTCCTCCCACACCACACCGACCAACTGGCGCGGGCCAAGCGGGGCGAGCACGATGCTGCCTGGTTCCACCGTCATGCCATAAGGCACGCGATAATCGAGCGGACCAAGGGCGGGATTGAGCAGGATAACGCGCGCGCGGGACATGCGCGCCCTCATGCGCCAAGCAGCGGTTGCGCGGAAGCATCAATTTGATAGTCTTGTCATTGGGCGTGTGGTGCCACACGCGTGTCGTCAAGGAGTCGCATCATGGAAATGTCTCGCCGTTCGCTCGTTACTTCGGCTGCGGTGCTGCCGCTTCTGGCCCTTCCGGGATGCGCGGGCGGCCCCGGTTTCAATCTGGTGGACGCGATCCGGCGGCTGCTCAGCCTCTCCGCGCAGCGCGCTTTTGCGTCGTTGATCCGTGAAAACGGCTTTCTGGATGACCAGTTGGCGCGCGTGGCTTTGCCCGATGCGCTGGGCGGAGAAACGGGCGGGCTGATCGTCTCCACCATCCTGAAAAGCAGCGCGTTTCGCGGCCGTCTGACCAAACAGGTCAACCGCGCGGCGGAAAAGGGCGCGGAAATGGCGGCTCCCATCGTGGCGGATGCGATCCGCACGGTGGGTGTGGAAGATGCCGTGGCGCTGGTCAAAGGCGGGCCGACAGCCGCCACCGACTTTCTGGAAGGAAAAATGGGTCTGGCGCTGGTGTCCGCCATGCTGCCCGGCATTGATGGCGGACTGAAACTGTTCGATTCCGGTATTGTAACCGAAGCGCTCAAATTGACGACCGGTATCGACTTTGCGGGATTGCGCGATGATGTCAGCCTCAAGGCGACAAAAGGCATCTATCGCGCCATGGGGCGCGAAGAGAGCGCCATCCGTGCCGATCCGGCCTCTACGCAGGATCCAATCCTGATTGGCGTTTTTGGTCTCGCTGGCCAGTCCGGGAGAGGTTGAGCGGGCCGAAGAATTGCTTCTGATCTTTCAAACCCGTTAGAGTCATTGGCCTTTTTTTCTCTCTTGTCACTTTGTTAACCAGATTCGGTTTAGCTTGGCCTTGAAATGCACTTGATGGGGAAGTGTTCAAGGCCATGGGCAACCGTTTGCGGCGGGCGATCAATCATACGGGCACACCACCCCAAGATATGGGGTTGAGCCCACGCGTCACCGAGTCCACCACCACATTTGACCGTCCGTCAGACATGATCGGGCTGGCGCTGGTGGGCGTGCGCTGGGGCGCTCTAATCAACGTTTGCTGTGGCGCAGCGCTCATCTGGTGGCTGGTCGTCGCGAATGGCGTCCCTGTCGGGTCCACGGTCATGCAGACCATTTTTGCATGTCTTGGGGCGGCACTGCTCCTCGACGGGCTGTTTCTGATTCCTGCATTCGGGCGCTTCTTGCGCAGCCGGGAAGGGCTGCAAGGCGTTTATCTGTTCTGCGCGCTCAGCGCGGCCACGTCTGCGCTCTGGATTGTCATGGTCACCGGGATCAGCCAGACAGACTGGCAGGGCAAATCGCTTATCCTTGTTGCCATGGGCATCGGCACGATTGCCACTGCGTTTCTGCCTTGGGCGATGATTGCCCGGCTGGCTGCGGCAGTGCTGGTGATCAGCTTGATGGGCCATGGCATTGAAATGAAGATCATGGTTGCGGTGGTGTGCCTGCTGGCCTCTGGCATGATGATTTCGCTGGACCGCAGGCGGCACGCGATCTTCTCCAATCTGGAAGACATACACCGCAAGGCGGTGTCCGCGCAGCTCATGGTTGAATCCTTCGAACAGAGTGGGCGCGGCTGGTTCTGGCAAACAGACGAGATCGGTCGTGTGACCTACCTTTCCGAATCATCGGCCCGAAAGCTTGGCAAAGCCCTTGAAGACGTGATCGGTACGCCCTTCTCTGATTTCGTGTCCAGCGAATCGGTTGAAGACGGACACGGTGTAGCAACGGACCGGACCTTCGGTTTCACGCTGACCGCCGGGGTTGATTTCTCTGACCTGATGGTGCGCGCCAAGGCTGAAGATGAGGTCTGGTGGTCAATTTCGGGCATGGCGATCCACGATTCGCGCGGGCGCTGCATCGGCTTTCGCGGCAGCGGCATTGATCTGACCGATCAGCGCAAGACCGAGGCCGAAGCCCGCCAGCTTGCCAATTATGACGCGCTGACCGGGCTCGCCAACCGCGCGATGATCCGCAAGACGCTGGAAGACGTGATGCTGCCTGTCCATGGCATTTTGCCCAATTGCGGCCTGATGCTGCTCGATCTGGACCGGTTCAAGAATGTCAATGACACGCTGGGTCATCCGGTGGGTGATGAATTGCTCAAGATCGTGTCCAAGCGGCTGCTGCGCGTGGTCGGGCAGGGATGTCAGGTCGGTCGTCTGGGCGGTGACGAGTTTCAGGTGGTGGTGCCCGAATTCACGGACAGGATCGAACTGGGGCGCATGGCGGACGCGATCATTGATCGCTTGTCTCTGCCTTATGATATTGAAGGTGTCTCGATCCGCATCGGGGCCAGCGTTGGTATCGCCGTGGCCCCCAGCGACGGCGTGGATGCCGATGAACTGACGCGCAATGCTGATCTGGCGCTCTACGCAGCCAAGGGCGCGGGCAAGGGCGTGCATCGCTTCTACCAGCCAGACATGCACTCCGAAGCAGATGACCGGCGTGCGCTGGAAAATGACCTGCGTGAAATGCTCGTCAACAACGAACTCAGCGTGGTGTACCAGCCGATTGTTGACGCCCAGACCGAACGGGTTGTCGGCTTTGAGGCCTTGGCGCGGTGGGAACATCCCGAACGCGGTCAGATTCCGCCTTCCAAATTCATTCCGATTGCGGAAGAAATCGGCCTTGTGGGCCGCATCGGCGAATGGGTGATGCGGGAAGCCTGTCGCGAGGCCGCGACCTCAGTTTGAAAGTGTGGCGCTGACCGGGACGCTGATCAACATTCTGGCAGATACCGGCCTTTCGCCTGAACGGCTGGAGCTGGAAATCACCGAAGGCATGTTGTTGTCCGAATCGACAATGGCAGAAGAAACGCTGGCAGCGCTGACGTCCATGGGTGTGAAGCTGTCGCTGGATGATTTCGGCACGGGCTATGCGTCATTGGGCTATTTGCGGCGTGTCCAGTTCAGCAAGATCAAGGTGGATCAAAGCTTTGTGCGCGGGGCAAGCGATGCCTCCAGCCGCAACAGCGCGATCATCCGGGCGATTGTCAGCCTGGCCGAAAGCCTGGGCATCATCACCGTGGCGGAAGGCGTTGAAACGCTCGATGAAATCGACCTGATCCGCAATCTGGGCTGCACCCAGATACAAGGCTTTATTTTTGGCGCACCGCGCTCTGCCGAAATCGCACGCGAACAGGCGGTCAAGACCGTCCCGCTCGATCGCCCCGGCGGACCGGGCGATCCGCTGGAGCGGGAAAGCCGGGTCTCGCTGTTGCGCGTGGCGCGGCTGCGCTCCGGCGAAACCGTGGCCAATGTCAAAATCCGCAACGTGTCGCCACGCGGCGCGCTCATCGAAGTGCCGGGCGGCATTGCCATCGGGCCTTCGGTGGAAATCGAGCTGGCCGACGGCGTGCGCTTTTCTGGTGAAGTGCGCTGGCGGCGTGCGGGGAAGATCGGTCTGTTTTTTGGCCAGCCCATCGATGTCGATCAGGTGATCGGCAAGCCCGGCGCGGCTGCTGCTGCGGCCTCGTCCGAGCAGCGCCGGGTCGCCTGAGCGGTGGCAACGGGGCTGGAAGAAGGGATGAATCTGCCAGCCCCGCCGCGCAGCTTCATCACTCGTCAATCATTCCTCAGCATTCGAGCAAGGTTCGACAAGAAGCGGGCCAGTTTCGGCGGACAACGGACCGATGGTGCGCGGGTGCAGATCGAAAACACGCATTTTTTGTCAAGGGCTTTCAGGGTTTACGCAGAATTAACCTGAAAGCCGTAACCACATGATCAAATTTCTCGACGAAGGAAAAGCCGATATGCGCAATTTTCTGGTTTTGCTGGCCTCCACGGCGCTGACTGCCTGCGGTGGCGCAGGGGTAAATTCGGTGGGATCGAACACACCGTCTTCGGGCGGCGGCTCGGCAACGCCGGATGTGCCCGGATCGGGCCATACTTTTGTCACGCCGAAGGACCCCAAGACCTATAGCGCCATCGGCGGTGTCCATAGTTACAATTACAAGACATCGAACGATGTGAACGCACCGGCGCCCGGCACGCAATATAATCAGGTCTATGCCGGCAATTCCAGCACGGCGCGCGACAGTGAAATCACGATCAGCTATGATCCGCGCGACGCCATCTTCTCGCTTGTCGTTGTCGACAAGAAGGCGAATGTCGACATTGAACACCGTTTTCAGGATCCCGCGCACCGCGTGAATTTCGGCGGGGCCAGCGAACCGCAGGGTGGCGTTCCCGATCTTGTCATTCCGGGCATCCAGTATCTCCAGTCCGGTGGAACCGTCAACCGCGTGACCTATGATGCCGGATCTAATGTGTTTCCGAACGGCCTGCCAGACGGTGTGCGGAATTTCTCCACCTTCTTCTATCAAAAGCCGGGCACAGCCACGAAATATGTGACCTTTGCCGGCTATGTCCGCAACCAGACCGAAATCATCCTGGTCGAACCCAAGGCCGCGCCGGCCTATGTCGAACAGCGCCACAAGCTTGAACGCGCGGCCTTCGTCTATGGCGAGCGGACCCCGAATGATGGCGTGCCGATTATCGGTTCGGCGACCTACAAGGGGCCGATGATCGCTTCGCTGGTGTTCAACAATCTGATCGACACCGTCGCGACGGCGCCGACCTATTTCCAGTGGATGGCGGGTGACGCGACGACCAACATCAACTTTGCGACCAACCTGTTCACCTATTCCATGAACGGCACGGTGGGTGCTCCGCTGATCGACATCTACACGGATCGGAGCTTCACGCTTCAGCAGGGCGCGACCTTTGCCGCCGAAGGCAATGGCCGCATCGATCTGATCCATGCGGGCGGTCTTCTGGGCCAGATGACGTCTGCCGCTTTCACCCAGCCCAATGGTACGAAACTGAACCTGACGATTGCCGGATCGAGCATCGACGGTGCCTATTTCGGCGACAAGGCGCAGGAAATCGGCGGTGGCTTCCGGATCGTGGGCGGTGTGCCTGACGAGCGGATCGACATTCTGGGTGCATTCACGGGCAAGCAGTAACATCCATGCGCATTTCACGCCTCCTCGCGGTTTTCCTCTCGCTCTTTGCTGCTCCGGCTTTTGCCGAGGATGTGGAAGCGCCGGTGGAGGCGCAATGCGTCAACGGAACCTGCACGGCCCGGCTTTCGGGCGAGCAACTCCTCAAGACTGCGGAGAAGCTGGTGTCCGAACATCGGTTCGAAGAGGCCGCCCCCATGCTGGCGGCGCTGGAAAATGCGCCGCAACTGGCGCTGGAGCGGGATTTTCTGCTCGGCTATGCGTCGGTGGAAAAGGGCGATCTGGATGACGGCATCAAGCTGTTCCGCCGCATCCTCTCCAAGAATCCGGATCAGACGCGCGTGCGGCTTGAGCTCGGTCGCGCGCTGATGCTCAAGGGCAAGATGCTCAACGCGGATTATCACTTCCGCCTGGCACAGCAGGACAGCAGCCTGCCCAAAGAGGTGGTCGATTTCGTCCGCACCTCGCGCGCGAACATCCGCAGCCAGCGCAAATTCACGATGACGACCGATTTCGGCGTCGCCCCGGACAGCAACATCACCAACGGCACTTCTTCGCAGACGGTGGATGTCAATCTGGGTCCGATCACGCTGCCGATGACGCTGGATGCCAGCGCGCGCAAGAAATCGGGCACGGGTCAGTTTGCGACCATGTCTGCCGCAGGTCGCATCGGCCTGAAGGGTGAAACGCGCCTGCTGATCGAGGCCGATACCGGCTTCACCAATTACAAGGGCAAGGCGCAGGATGATGGCTATGTCCAGCTCGCTGCCGGCCCGGAATTCGATACCGGTGCCGATACGACCATTGCGGTGCAGGCATTGGGCGTGCAGCGTCTGTATGGCGGCAAGAACGCGCTGCGCCAGGTGGGCGTGCGGTCCAGCCTTCAGCACAATCTCGATTTTGGCCAGCGTATCGGCTTTTCGATCGACGCGCGCCGCAACTATTCCGGCTTTTCATCGCAATATAGCGGATGGCAGCTGGGCGGCTATGCCAGCTATGAGCGCGTCTTTGCCCGCAGCCTGATCGGCTCTGCCACGCTGTTTGCCCGGCGTGACGCACTGAACGGCAAACCTTATGCCAATACGGAAATTGGCGCGCAGCTGGCTGTGGGCGGAGACCTGCCCAAAGGCATCACTGCCGGGATTTCCATCGGGGCCTCACGCGCCTGGTATGATGCGCCGCTGGCGCTCTTCTCATCCAAGCCGCGCAACGACTGGCGGCTGAATGGCCGGGTGACGCTGGGCCTGCGCTCGATGCGTGTGCTCGGCTTCTCGCCTTCGGTCAGCTACAGCTATTCGAACACCAAATCCTCGCTGACGCTCTATCAGGCGGATCGCAGCCGCTTCCGCTTCGCGCTCGCCCGCTATTTTTGAGCGGCACAGGCGGGATTCCAGCTTGCGGGTTTGAGGGGATAGGGCCATAGGGCGGCCCATATTCCCACCCCAACTGGCCGGAGTCCTTCCCATGAAAGCCCGTGTGTTCGTTACGCTCAAGAACGGTGTTCTCGATCCACAAGGCAAAGCGGTGCATCATGCACTCGAAGGCCTGGGTTTTGACGGGGTGAGCGATGTCCGCATCGGCAAGCTGATCGAACTCGAACTGGCCGATGGCACCAGCGACGCGGCGATTGAAGACATGTGCAAGCAGTTGCTCGCCAACACCGTGATCGAGAATTACAAGATCGAGCGGGCCTGAGCCATGAGGGCCGCCGTCATCGTCTTCCCCGGCTCCAATTGCGACCGGGATCTGGCCGAAGCCATCCGCATCGCCACCGGCACAGCGCCTGTCATGATCTGGCACCGCGAAACCAGCCTGCCTGAAGGGCTGGACCTGATCGGCGTGCCCGGCGGCTTTTCCTATGGTGACTATCTCCGCTCCGGGGCGATGGCCGCGCAATCGCCCGTCATGCGCGAAGTGAAGGCCGCCGCTGGCAAGGGCGTTGCGGTGCTGGGCATTTGCAATGGCTTTCAGGTGCTCACTGAAGCGGGTCTGCTGCCCGGCGCACTGATGCGCAATGCAGGGATCAAGTTCGTCTGCCGCGATGTGGCGCTGACGGTGGAGAACAGCCAGTCTGCCTTCACTGGCGGCTATGATGCGGGGCAGGGCGTTGTTTTCCCCGTTGCCCACCATGATGGCAATTATTCAGCGGATGAAGAGACGCTGGACCGGCTGGAGGGAGAGGGTCGGGTGGCCTTCCGCTATGCCGAAGAGGTGAATGGCTCCGCGCGCAACATTGCCGGCATTCTCAACAATGGTGGCAATGTGCTGGGCATGATGCCGCATCCGGAGCGCGTCGTGGAAGGCGCGCATGGCCGTCTGGATGGCCGCGCCATGTTCGAGGCGCTCGCCCGGCTGGGGTGAGGTTTTACGCGCGGTTGTCAAACCGCCGTCCTGAGCTTTTCGAAGGACCGTCCTGATCTTTGCGCATCAGAAGGAAAAACGGTCCTTCGACAAGCTCAGGACAGCGGGCGCTGTATCACCGCCCCCGCAGCGCGGTGATTGTCGTTCCCGCTGAAATCCGCTCCACATCGGTCTTCAGATGCAGCAGCCGCAGTCCGCTTCGGGCCATGGCGCGTTCGAGCGCGGGCGCAAATTCCTGAGTCGCTTCAACGCTTTCTGACCATCCGTTGAAAGCCCGTGCAAGCATGGCAAAGTCCGGATTGATCAGGTTCGTGCCGGAAACCCGCGCCGGAAACTCGCGCTCCTGGTGCATCCGGATCGTACCATAACTGCCATTGTCCACCAGGATGACGAGCAGGTTGCAGCCATATTGCACTGCTGTTGCCAGTTCCTGACCGTTCATCAGGAAATCGCCATCCCCTGTCAGCGCAACCACGCAGCGCTCTGGATGACGCAACGCGGCGGCCACGGCGGCGGGCACGCCAAATCCCATCGATCCGTTGGTGGGAGCCAGTTGCGTGCCGTATCCGTCATAGCGCCAATAGCGGTGCCACCAGCCCGAGAAATTGCCTGCGCCATTGCAGATGATCGAGTCTGCCGGGCACTGCGCGCGCATCGCCGCAACGCACTGGCCGAGGTCGAGCGTGGTGTCGAACGGCTGCGGCGTGTTCCAGTCCAGCCATTCGGCATGGGCGTCTGCGCCGTCGGCAAAATAGATGCCGTCCACCTCGGTGCCCGCCAGATCCGACATGAAACTGTCCATGGAGGCGCAGATGGCAATGTCGGTGCGGAACACACGGTGGAGCTCTGCCGGATCGGGATGAACATGGACGAGCGTCTGGCCCGGATGGTCGGGCGTGATGATGCTATAGCCGTCGGTTGTCGCTTCCCCAAGGCGCGCGCCCAGCGCGAGGATCGCGTCTGATGCCTTGATCCGCGCCACCAGCTTCGGGTTGGGGCCATAGCCGAGATTGCCCGCATAGACAGGCGAGGAGGGCGGGAAGCCATCCTGCCGCCGGAATGCAGTTGCCACAGGAATGCCATGCTGTTCGGCAAATATGCGCAAGGCCTCGCCGGTATGTGGCCCCCAATCGGCACCGCCTGCGATGATCATGGGATGGCGGGCCGTTACCAACGCCTTCACCGCAGCCCGCACCTCATTGATTCCGGCTTCGATGCGGGGCGGCGCAACGCGGGGCCGGTCCAGCGCCGCCACTTCATCCAGAAGCATATCCTCTGGCAGCGCGATCACCACCGGGCCGGGGCGGCCGCTGGTCGCCACATGGAAAGCGCGCGCGACATATTCGGGAATGCGCGCCGCATCCTCGATCCGCGTCGCCCATTTGGCGAGCGGCGCAAACATGGCCGGAAAGTCCACCTCCTGAAAGCCCTCACGGTCACGCATCCCGCGATCAATGTCGCCGATGAACAGGATCATGGGAATGCTGTCCTGCATCGCGACATGCACGCCGATGCTGGCATTGGTGGCACCCGGCCCGCGTGTGACAAAGGCGATACCGGGCCGCCCGGTCAGCTTGCCATCCGCGCACGCCATATAGGCCACGCCGCCTTCCTGACGGCAGATGATATTTTCGATCTCCGGCACGTCGCACAGCGCGTCCAGCACGGCGAGATAGGATTCGCCCGGCACGCTGAAGATGCGATCCACGCCCTGAATGCGGAGTTGGTCGACAAGGATGCGACCGCCTGTTCGTTTGTTACCCATATCGCATCATATGTTGCGCAGGCCGCGAAGGGAAGGGGGCGTGTTCAGGCCAGCGTGGGCCGCACGGCGCGGCGGAACAAGTGCCAGCTGGCATGACCCAGAACTGGCAGCACAACGAACAGGCCGAGCATCATCGGGACCATCGCAACAAACATCAGCGTTGCCATGAAGATCGCCCAGAGGATCATCACCAGCCTGTTGGAACGCACCACGCCCATGCTGACGATCATCGCGGTGATGAAATCAATGTCATGATCCACCAGCATCGGCAGGCTGGTAACGGTGATCGCAAAAAGGGCGAGCGCCACCAGCGCGCCGACAAAGCTGCCCACCAGCAGCATCGCTATGGCTTCATAAGACAGGAACAGCCCGGTCGATTCCGAACCAATGCCGGATTCGCCGAGGAAGATCGCGAAGATGCCGTGCGCCAGAATCATCCAGAAGCTGAACGCCACGAACAGGATGATGCCGATCATCAGCACCTGCTGTTCTTCTCCCTTTCCACCCAGAGCACGAAACACGGGCTTCCAGGTGACTGGCTCTCCCTCTCCGCGCAGGCGGCTCACTTCATACAAGCCGACGACGGCAAAGGGCGCGAGCAACGGAAAGCCTGCCGCGATGGTCATGAACCAGCCGCTCATGTTGAACTTCAACATCGCCCCATAAACCAGCGCGCCGCCCACGGCATAAAAGCCCGCGAAGAACAGGCCGAAAGCGGGGTAAGCGAGAAAATCCCGCCATCCGGCGGCGAACGCGCTCCGCAAATCCCTGATTGTCAAGTCCTTGGCCACCGTAAACGGCGCGACCGGTGTTTGCCCGGCAAGTGCCATGACATCTCTCCCCATCCTCGTCCCAGGCGGGAAGGTGGATCAAAACGAGCGGCGGGGCAAGGGGGGGGAGTCAGTCCCTAGCGAACATATCGTCGTGAGAAAGTGAGACCGCGAGAGAAGGCAGGTCGACCAGGCTGCCCGTGGCCAGCCAATTGTCCGACCAACCCTCTGCACTCGTCCGCTGCACCACGCGCACACGTTCTGCATCGGGATCAACGAACAGGATCGTGTCGACGCTGGGGAGATCGTGATATTCCGCTAACTTGACCCGCTGATCATGCGCGGAGGTGCTGGGGGAGAGGACTTCGATCACCACGCGCGGATCGGTGAAGGCGGTATCCCTGTCGCGATCCGGGCTGTTTGCATCTCCGCAATAAACGGTGACATCGGGATAGCGCACCGACATATCATGCGTCCGCGCTGCCATGTCAGACCCGTAGGGACGGCAGCCTGAGCCTTTCAGCTTGATGCGCAAGGCAGCGACAAGATTGGCCTGAATCCGTGCATGCGCCGCCGTGCCGCCGCCCATCATGCGGATCACGCCATTATCCAGCTCAACCTTCTCCTCCGGGCCAAATTCCATCGCGAGGAACTGGTCTGCGGAGATCAGATAGGGGGCAGGGTGGGTGGCCATAGGGGGAGTTTATGCTTTTTGTGGCAGGATGGGAAGGGGAGCGGATGGGGACAAAAAAAGGGCCGGAGAGTTTCCTCCCCGGCCCCTTTCTTGTTCGTATGGGACGAAGCGCTGGATCAGAAATCCATACCGCCCATGCCGCCCATTCCGCCCATGCCGCCGGGCATACCGCCCATGCCGCCTGCGGCCTTGTCTTCCGGCGCGTCAGAGATGGCTGCTTCGGTGGTGATCAGCAGACCAGCAACCGAGGCAGCATCCTGAAGTGCGGTGCGAACGACCTTGGTCGGATCGATCACGCCAGCGCCAACAAGGTTTTCATAGACGTCGGTCGAGGCGTTGAAGCCCTGATTTTCGTCATTTTCGCGCAGCAGATTGCCCGACACCACGGCGCCATCATGGCCCGCATTGGTGGCGATCTGACGCAGCGGAGCGACAATCGCCTTGCGGATGATGTCGATGCCGCGGGTCTGGTCGTCATTCACGCCCTTCAGGCCTTCAAGCGCCTTGGTGGCGTAAAGCAGCGCCGTGCCGCCGCCGGGGACGATGCCTTCTTCAACGGCCGCGCGCGTGGCGTGCAGCGCATCATCAACGCGGTCCTTGCGCTCTTTCACTTCAACTTCGGTCGATCCGCCGACCTTGATCACGGCAACGCCACCGGCCAGCTTGGCCAGACGTTCCTGGAGCTTTTCCTTGTCGTAATCGCTGGTGGTGATTTCGATCTGCGCCTTGATGGCTTCGGTGCGGCCCTTGATGGCATCCGCATCGCCCGCGCCGTCGACGATGACGGTGTTGTCCTTGTCGATGGTGACGCGCTTGGCCTGGCCGAGCATGCCGAGCGTGACGGTTTCAAGCTTGATGCCCAGATCTTCGGAGATCATTTCGCCCTTGGTCAGGATCGCAATGTCTTCGAGCATCGCCTTGCGACGATCACCGAAACCGGGAGCCTTCACAGCCGCAATCTTCAGGCCGCCACGCAGCTTGTTGACGACGAGCGTGGCGAGGGCTTCGCCTTCAATGTCTTCGGCGATGATGAGGAGCGGACGGCCCGACTGCACAACCGCTTCGAGGATCGGCAGCATCGCCTGAAGCGAGGACAGCTTCTTCTCGTGGATCAGGATGTAGGGGTTGTCGAGTTCGACAGACATCTTTTCCGGGTTGGTGATGAAATAGGGGCTGAGATAGCCACGGTCGAACTGCATGCCTTCAACCACGTCCAGCTCGCTGTCCATGCCCTTGGCTTCTTCGACGGTGATCACGCCTTCCTTGCCGACCTTTTCCATCGCTTCGGCAATCATGTTGCCGATTTCGGCTTCACCATTGGCAGAGATCGTGCCGACCTGCGCGATTTCGGCGGTGCCAGAAACGGGCTTGGAACGGCCCTTCAGGTCTGCAACCACGATGCCGACCGCCTGATCGATACCACGCTTGAGATCCATCGGGTTCATGCCGGCGGCAACCGACTTCATGCCTTCGCGGACAATCGCCTGAGCCAGAACGGTCGCGGTGGTGGTGCCGTCGCCCGCTGCGTCGTTCGCCTTGGAAGCGACTTCGCGGATCATCTGCGCGCCCATATTCTCGAACTTGTCCTTCAGTTCGATTTCCTTGGCGACGGTGACGCCGTCCTTGGTGATGCGGGGTGCGCCGAAGCTCTTGTCGATCACGACGTTGCGGCCCTTCGGCCCCAGCGTGACCTTTACGGCGTCAGCGAGAATGTCCACGCCGCGCAGGATGCGCTCACGCGCGTCGCGGCCGAATTTTACGTCTTTTGCAGCCATTTGGATGCTCCTTCAGAATTTCAAAGTTCGCGAAAGTTCGCGGGGTAGGGGGATGATTCTCAGCTGATGATGCCGAGAATGTCCGATTCCTTCATGATCAGCAGATCTTCACCATCGACCTTCACTTCGGTGCCCGACCATTTGCCGAACAGCACGCGATCACCGGCCTTCACGTCCGGCTTGATGCGGTCGCCATCTTCATTATAGGCGCCTTCGCCCACGGAAATAATCTCGCCTTCCTGCGGCTTTTCCTTGGCGGTGTCGGGGATGATGATGCCGCCAGCCGACTTTTCTTCAGCTTCGACACGACGAACGACCACGCGGTCGTGCAACGGACGGAATGCCATGATTGTGTTCCTCTCTTGGCGTTTGAATGGGAATTAGCACTCATGCAGAATGAGTGCCAACAGAGGCCATATGGGTATGGGGTGCAGGGGCGTCAAGGGGTGGAGCGGGGGATTTTTTCAGCCGGACACCAGCCCCAGCCGCTCCCGCCGCGACCAGCGCCACAGCATGAGGCTTGCCACGAAGAGCAGGCCCATGGCGAGGCCGATCCACACGCCCAGCCCTTTGAGCGGCGTGTAAAAGCCCAGCCCAACGCAGGTCATCAGACCCGGCAGCCAATAGCCGAACAGGGCATAGCGCATGGGGATGCTGGTATCCTGCACACCGCGCAACAGGCCTGCGCCCACCGCCTGCGCACCATCCAGCAACTGGAAGGCGGCCGCGACCACCAGATATTGCAGCGCAAAGCCGATCAGCGCGGCATTTTGCGGCGCGTCCGGGTCTACATAGATGGAGAGCAGCAGGCGCGGCGCGATGATCATGGAGAGTGCAGTCAGCCCCATGAAGCCGATGCCCATCGTCAGCGCGGCGCGGCCAGCGCGCGCGATGGAGGCCGTGTCGCCCGCGCCATAATGATAGCCGACGCGGATCGTGGCCGCCTGCGCCACCCCGAACGGCACCTGGAAGGCGATGGCGGCCAGCTGGAGTGTGACGGTGTGTGCGGCAAGTTCGGAAGGGCCGATCAGTCCCATCAGGAACGCGGCCCCGTTGAACAATCCGCCTTCGGCCAGCACCGTGACGGCAATCGGCAGGCCGATGCCGAACAAGGTCTGCAAGCGGCTCCATTCCGGCTTCCAGATCCGCCCGAACAGCGCATAGCGCCGCAGCCGCCGATCGCTTCGGATGACGAGCAGATAGGCCGCCAGCATCACGAAAGTGGTGATGACGCTGGAGATGGCAGAGCCTTGCAGCCCCAGCGCCGGAAATCCGGCATGGCCGAACACCAACAGCCAGTTGCCGATTGAGTTCACGGCCAGCGCCAGCAATGTGATGGCGGTTCCAATGCTGGCGCGGCCCAGCGCGGAAACGAAAATGCGCAGCAGGGCAGAGAGGATCGCCGGGATCACCGCCCATTTCAGAATCGTCAGAAACAGGCCTGCGTTATGCGCCACTTCGGGCAGTTGCCCGCTCCACAGGATCAGCGCCTCTCCATAATGGCAGATCAGCATGGCGGGGATGCCGACCAGCACCGCCATCCACATGCCCATCCGCATCGTCCTGCGTACCTCGCGCACGCTGTGACGCTTTCGCCCCAGTTCTGCGGCGACAACGGGGGCCGTCGCGCCGATCAGCCCGGTTGTCGCCCAGAGCAGCAGCCCGTAAACGGACACGCCCAGCGAGGACGCCGCCAGATGCAACTCGCCCAGCCGCGCAATGAACACCACGTCCACGGCATAAACCGCCATCTGCAACAGATTGGCGAGCACCAGCGGACCGGCGAGCGCCAGCATTGCGCGAAACTCGCCGCGCATCGCTATCGTCTCGGTCTGCTCTGCCATGTATCCTCCCGGTCAGCCGATCAGGGTAGCGAAGCCATGGAGGGAAGGGAAGGGTGGCCCGTTCATCGCCGGTGCAGGCAGGCTGCGCTCTAAGGCTTGCAACCCTCGATCTGTGGAGCGATAAGGCGGCATGAGACTTTTTCTTTCCCTCGGACTCGTGCTGGCGTCATTGCCAGTGGCCGCTCCCGCGCAAGAACGCGTGCTGACCGTTTTTGGCGATGACGAATGCCCTGCCGCCACCATCTGTGTGCGCGCGCCAGAGAAGGAACGATTCCGCATTCCCAAGGAATTGCGCAAGCAGACCGAATTGTCCCCCACGCAGCGCAGCTGGGCCGCGCGCGTCAGCTCCACGCTGGAGCCGGGCCGCACCGGGCCGAGCGCTTGTGCTGCGGCAAGCGGGGGCAGCTGGGTTGGCTGTTTTGGCGAGGAGATGCGTCAGGCTCGCGAAGAAGCGAGACTCGCGGCGGAGGGCGGCACCGATGCGTCGTCCGCCAAACAGGTGCGGTTGATCTCGACCCCTTGAGACGGATCACTCAGCATTGACGCGAACGGACATTGATGGCGATTCAATGCGCGTGATCCTACCCCGGCCCATAGAGGGCCGAGGCCTGCGCCGGAAATCAGACGTGATTACCGCAGGATCGTCTGCCCCGTTCCCGCCCAATCCTTCAAAAAGCCTTCAATCCCCTTGTCCGTGAGGACATGGTTGAACAGCGACTTGATGACGGCAGGCGGCGCGGTCATCACATCAGCGCCGATCCGCGCGGCTTGCAGCACATGCGTGACGTGGCGGATGCTGGCAGCCAGAATTTGCGTCTGATAATCATAATTGTCATAGATCAGGCGGATGTCTTCGATCAGGTCCATCCCGTCAAAGCCGTTATCATCATGCCGGCCCACGAACGGAGACACGAAGGTCGCGCCGGCCTTCGCTGCCAGCAGTGCCTGATTGGCCGAGAAGCAGAGCGTGACATTGACCATCGTGCCTTCGCCAGTCAGCGCCTTGCAGGTCTTCAGACCGTCAATCGTCAGCGGCACCTTTGATGCAGACATTGTCCGCAATCTTGCGCAGCACGTCCGCCTCTTTCATCATCGTTTCGTGATCAAGCGCGATCACTTCGGCAGAAACCGGGCCATCGGTGAGGCCGCAAATCTCCTTGGTGACTTCCATGAAATCCCGCCCCGCCTTGGCGATCAGCGACGGATTTGTCGTCACGCCGTCCAGCAGGCCGGTGGCGGCGAGTTCGGCGATTTCCTTGGTGTCTGCGGTGTCTGCGAAGAATTTCATGGGATGGGTTCCTGTGGGGCAAGTGTGCAAATTCAAAATATTACGGTCATGCTGAGACAAGTTCAGGGTGACGAAAAGTGACAACTACCCCCGCAAATCCGGCGGCGTGGCCTCTTCCTTCAGCATGGCAATGGCTTCCTCAAGCGTCATGATCCGCTGGCCTTCGCTGCCCAGCGTGCGGATGGCGACCTTGCCTTCCTCGGCCTCGCGCTTGCCGACCACCAGCAGATGCGGGACTTTCTGGAGCGAGTGTTCGCGGACCTTGTAATTGATCTTCTCGTTGCGCAGATCGCTTTCGACGCGGATGCCAGCGGCCGCCAGCTTCTCTGTCACGGCGTTGGCATAATCGTCCGCGTCCGACACGATGGTCGCGACCACCGCTTGCACCGGGGTGAGCCAGGTGGGGAAGCGGCCGGCATATTCCTCGATCAGGATGCCGATGAAGCGTTCATAAGCGCCGAAGATCGCGCGGTGCAACATCACGGGGCGGTGCTTTGCACCATCCTCGCCCACATAGGACGCATCGAGGCGCTCGGGCAGAACCCGGTCTGACTGGATGGTGCCCACCTGCCAGGTGCGGCCAATCGCGTCGGTCAGATGCCATTCCAGCTTGGGGGCATAAAACGCGCCTTCACCCGGCAGTTCTTCCCAGCCAAGTTCAGGCGTGGCGAGGCCCGCGCGCACAACGGCGTCACGCAGTTCTTTCTCCGCCTTGTCCCAGTCTTCATCGCTGCCAAACCGCTTTTCGGGGCGCAGCGCGAGCTTGATCGCATATTTGAAGCCGAAATCCCGGTAGATGCGATCAGCCAGTGCACAGAACGCCTCTACCTCTGCCACGATCTGATCTTCGCGGCAGAAGATATGCGCATCGTCCTGCGTGAACTGGCGGACCCGCATGATCCCGTGCAGCGCACCATGGGCTTCGTTGCGATGGCAGCAGCCATTTTCGTAAAGCCGCATCGGCAGCTCGCGATAGGATTTGATCCCCTGCTTGAACACCAGCACATGCGCCGGGCAGTTCATCGGCTTGATCGCCATCCAGTCCGCATCATCCGCCACCTTGGGCGCGCCGCTCTCCACATCGGGAACGATATCGGGCACGGCAAACATGTTCTCGCGATATTTGCCCCAGTGGCCGGACTGTTCCCACTGACGGGCGTCCATCACCTGCGGCGTCTTGATCTCGCGATAGCCAGCATCGTCGATCGCGCGGCGCATATAATCTTCCAGCGCGCGATAAATGACATAGCCCTTGGGGTGCCAGAACACGCTGCCATGCGCTTCTTCCTGCAAATGGAACAGGTCCATCTCCTGCCCCAGCTTGCGGTGATCGCGCTTGGCGGCTTCTTCGAGCCGCGTCAGGTGGGCATCAAGCTGCTTCTTGTTGAGCCAGCCGGTGCCGTACACGCGCGTCAGCTGCGCATTATTCTGGTCGCCGCGCCAGTAAGCGCCCGAAACGCGCATGAGTTTGAACGCCTGCGGGTCAAGCTTGCCGGTCGAGGCGAGGTGTGGGCCGCGGCACATGTCCATCCAGTCGGAACCCGACCAATAGACGGTCAACTCTTCACCTGCGGGCAGTTCGGCGGCCCATTCGGCCTTGAAGCTCTCGCCCGCTGCGGACCATTTGGCGATCAGATCATCGCGCGCAATGACTTCGCGGCGCAGCGGCTTGTCCGCCTTGATGATGGCGCGCATCGCCTCTTCGATCTTGGGGAGATCATCTTCGGTAAAGGGCTGGGCGGCGGCGAAATCATAATAGAATCCGTCATCGGTTGAAGGACCGAAGGTGATCTGCGTGCCGGGATAAAGCGATTGCACCGCTTCTGCGAGCACATGCGCATAATCATGCCGGGCGAGTTCGAGCGCATCCGCTTCGTCACGCGTGGTCACCAGCGCGACCTGGGCGTCGCCGTCAAACGGGCGCATCACGTCGCGCAGTTCGCCGTTCACGCGCGCGGCAATGGTGGCCTTGGCAAGGCCGGGGCCGATCGAGGCGGCGAGATCAGCGGGCGTGGAACCAGCGGGCAACTCCCGCACGGAGCCATCGGGAAGGGTCAGGGAATATGTGTCAACCATGGGGCTGCCTATGCCGTGGCGGGTGCAAAGGCGCAATCCTTCTCTGCCCTTGGCATGCGTCAGCCGAGCGTGATGCCATAATCCCGGGCAAAGCGGGTGCGGGCATCGTCTGCCGTGGTGAACTGAAAGGCGTGCATCCCCATGGCGTGAGCCCCGGCCACGTTGGCGGCGACGTCATCCATGAACAGGGTCTCGGCCGGGTGCAGGCTCCAGGTGGAAAGCAGATGCTGGTAAATCCCCGGATTGGGCTTCACCTCGCCGATTTCCGCCGAAATCACTGCGCCTTCGAAGAGCGGCCACCAGCTGTGATGCGCCTTGTAGTGCGCCACAAACTCATGGACATTGTCTGACAGCGCTAGGATGCGATAGCCCGCGCCCAAGGCCTCGTGCATCAGCTCGACCGAGCCGGGCAGGGGGCTCATGCTTTCCAGAACCACGTCAAACAGCCGGTCGGCGTCCGCATTCTGCATCAATCCGCTTTGGACATAGCTGACCTTGGCCTCTTCCACGCTGATCTGGCCAAGGTTGAGCGGCAGCCATATGTCGCGCGAAAAGACGCCAGCGCGCAAGCCGTCATGATCAGGGCCGTCGCCAAAGGTCTGGCGGATGATCCAGTCCGGGTCCCAGCGCACCACGACATTGCCGATGTCGAACACGATGGTGCGGATGGCAGGCGTCATGACGTCATTCGCCGCGAGAAAGCTTGCGGACAAAGCCGATCAGGCCGGTCTGGCGGCTGCGGCGCAGGCGCTCCGCCTGAAGGATGGTGTGGACCTGCCGGAAGCACGCCTCCACATCTTCATTCACCAGCACATAATCATAGCCGTCCCAGTGGCCGATTTCAGACACTGCGCGATCCATGCGGCCTTGTATCACCTCTTCGCTGTCTGTCCCGCGAGAGCGCAGGCGATGCTCCAACTCGGTGATGGAGGGCGGCAGGATGAAGACGCGCACCACATCCCCGCCCATTTGCTGATACAATTGCTGCGCGCCCTGCCAGTCAATGTCGAACAGCACGTCGCGGCCGCTGGCGAGCATATCCTCCACATGCTTGCGCGGCGTGCCATAACGGTTTCCGAACACATGCGCCCATTCGAGGAATTCGCCCGCTGAAACCATTGTGCGAAACTGTTCCAGATCGACGAAATGATAATCCTTGCCGTCCACCTCTCCGGGCCGCATCGGGCGGGTGGTGGCGGAAACAGACATGGAAATCCTGTCATCCTCTGATAACAACCGCCGGGAAATCGTTGATTTTCCTGCTCCAGATGGAGAAGATATGACAAAGAGCAGGCCTCTGCGGGCGATGGATTTGGCTTCGGGCATGGCCGCTTTTGCACTGGAAGGCCAAGGGGCGTCAATCGCGGCAGGCAGACATTCTTTGTGCTTGCGCGCAGGTGAGGGCGTGCGTTATTTCGCAATGATGACGCGCTTCACCCCGAACATGACGGATTCTGACAAGGAAAATGGCGGCGGGGCCGGCTTGGGCGTGGCCACACGCACCCGGGCGCGGACCAAAAAGCCCACGCCCTATCGCGTGCTGATGCTGAATGACGATTATACGCCGATGGAATTTGTCGTTCACGTCCTCCAGACGTTCTTCAGGATGAGCATCGAGGATGCGACACGCGTCATGCTGCACGTCCATCAGAAGGGCGTGGGCGTGTGCGGCACCTTTTCCTACGAAGTGGCGGAAACCAAGGTGACGCAAGTCATTGAATATGCGCGCAAGAATCAGCACCCGCTGCAATGCACTCTTGAAAAGGCCTGACCATGTCCGAAGTTGCCAAAAGATCGGTTGAAGGCCGGATTGCGATTGTCACCGGAGCCGCCAGCGGCATGGGCCGGGCGACCGCACGTCTGCTTGCCGCGCTGGGGGCAAAGGTGGCGGTGATTGACGTCAATGAGGCCGGTGCTCAGGCGGTTGCGGACGAAATTGGCGCGAATGCCCATGCGTGGGCGCTCGACATTGCGGACCGCGCGGCGGTGGAACGGGTGGTCAATGAGGCCGCAGCCCATTTTGGCGGGCTCGACATATTGGTGAATAATGCGGGCATTTCCGATCCGCTCCCGCTCGATGATCCGCGCTATCCCGAATCGTGGGACCGACTGATCGGCGTGATGCTGACCGGGACTGCCATGATGGCGCGGGCTGCCTTGCCGCATCTGCGCAAGTCCGATGCGGCGCGCATCGTCAACATTGCCTCCACCGAGGCACTGGGCGCGACGGCAGGCCATAGCGGGTATAGCGCGGCCAAGGCCGGCATTACCGGCCTCACCCGGTCTTTGGCGGTTGAACTCGGGCGGGAGGGGATTTGCGTCAACGCGATCTGTCCCGGCCCGATCCGCACCGGCATGACGGAACGTGTTTCCGAAGAGCATAAGACGATTTTCGCCAAGCGGCGCACTGCCATGCATCGCTATGGCGAACCGGAGGAAGTGGCCCAGGTTACAGTCAGCATATGCCTGCCCGCTGCGTCCTACATCACCGGAGTCACCATAGCTGTCGATGGTGGATTGATGGCCCGTAACGCCTGATCCGGGATGCTGCTCCACCTGATTGTATCCGCCGGGATGGTGCTGGTCACCGTGATTGTGCACGGCGGGGGGCTGGCTGTTCTGGGGCGGCTGGTTCTGGTCGAAGCCAAGGAAGAGCGCGCGCACCATGTTCCGGCCCTGTCTTTGCGCAGCCTGTTTTTCACGCTGTTCATGGTCGGTGCGCTGTTTGCGCTGCACGGGCTGGAGATCTGGATGTATGCGTTTCTGTACAAGGTGATCGGGGCCATTCCCGATCTGGAAACCGCCATCTATTTCTCGACGATCAGCTATGCCGGCATTGGCTATGATGATCGTTATATCGATCCCGCCTGGCGCCTTGTTGGCGCGATCGAGGGGATTGACGGACTGTTGTTGCTGGGCTGGTCCACAGCGTTTTTTGTAACCATGGTATCCCGCCTGGGGCGGGGATGAAGGGACTGGCGCGATGAGCGACAATGACGATTATGTGTATGACGAAGTCAGCGGCGAATGGCTGCCCGCATCAGAACTGGCCGCGCGCCAGGCTGCTGAAGGGGCCGTGGAAGTGCGCGATGCTGTTGGCAATTTGCTGGCCGATGGCGATCAGGTGACGCTGATCAAGGATCTGACGGTGAAAGGGGCGGGGCAGACGCTCAAGCGCGGGACGCTGATCAAGTCGATCCGCCTGACCGGAGACCCGCAGGAGATCGACTGCAAATTTGATGGCATCAAGGGGCTGGTGCTGCGCGCGGAGTTCGTGCGCAAGCGGTAAGTCATAATCTGCCTGTTCAGTGCGCCTCTGGCCCGCTAATCCTGTTGCATGAGCGATGAAATTGAAGCGGCAGCAAGCGTTGCGACAGGTGCGGTGCTGGCATCGGCGGTGGAACAGGCGAACCTTGGCGCCTCATCCGCAGAGCAGGGGGGTTGCCTGAACTGTGGCACGAAGCTGGCTGGCAGCTATTGCCACAGGTGCGGGCAGACCGCGCATGTTCACCGCACGATCAGTGCCTTTTTTCACGATCTCGCGCATTCAATCTTTCATTTCGAAGGGAAGGTCTGGCGCACTCTGCCGATGCTGTTTCTGCACCCCGGCACGCTGACGCGCGATTATGCGCATGGGCATCGCGCGCGCTATGTGTCGCCGCTCGCATTGTTCCTGTTCAGCGTCTTTCTGATGTTCGCATCGTTCAACTGGCTGGGCGCGCCCTTCCGCGGCGTGGAAGGGGCGGTCACGAAGACGAACAATGTGGCACCCCGCGCAAACGCGGCGCGCATCGTTCTGGAAACTGCCAAACTCAAGTCGATGGAGGCTGCGCTTGACAAGAGGGGCGGTTCCGATCCCGTGCTTGAAAAGCAGATTGCCGTTCAGGAAAAATTGCTGAGCGATCTTTCTCTCGAAGACACATTGTCGAGCGGCCTCAACAACGGCGTCATCCAGACAGGCGCGATAAACATCGACACGGGCAATGCCGCGTTGGACGTGCGCCTGCGGCACGCCTTGTCGAACCCTGATCTGCTGATCTACAAATTGCAGTCCAGCGCGTACAAGTTCAGCTGGTTGATGATTCCCATTTCCTTGCCCTTTCTCTGGATGCTTTTCCCGTTCCGGCGCGACGTGACGGCCTATGACCATCTGGTGTTCATCACCTATTCGCTGAGTTTCGTCACATTGCTGCTGGTCCTCATGGCCATCATGGCGCATCTGGGACCGCTCTCTGCGGTTCAGGACAAGATATTCACCTTCGCCGTGCTGGCGCACATGTTCCTGCAATTGCGGGGGGCGTATCAGATATCGGTCAAGTCCGCTTTGTGGCGCAGCATTGTTCTGGGCATTTCGGCGCTGCTTGTCGTGGGGGTGTTCGCGATCATCCTGTTCCTGATGGGCGCTTCCTGAGCCCGTCAGATCAGCCCGGCGAGCGGGCTGGACGGATCGGCATACATGCGGCGCCCCATGCGCCCGGCGCGATAGGACAAACGCCCGCTTTCCACGGCCAGACGCATGGCGCGCGCCATCATCACCGGGTCTTTGGCTTCGGCAATGGCGGTGTTCATCAGCACGCCGTCACAGCCCAGTTCCATCGCCACGCCCGCATCGGACGCAGTGCCAACGCCGGCGTCAACCAGCACGGGCACTTTGGCATTCTCCACGATCAGCCGGATCGTCACGCGGTTCTGGATGCCCAATCCGGAGCCGATGGGCGCACCCAGCGGCATGACGGCCACGGCACCCGCTTCTTCGAGCTGCTTGGCCGCAATCGGATCATCGGTGCAATAGACCATCGGCTTGAAGCCGTCCTTCGCGAGGATTTCCGTGGCGCGCAACGTCTCGCGCATGTCCGGGTAGAGGGTCTTGGCCTCTCCCAGCACTTCGAGCTTGACCAGATCCCAGCCGCCCGCTTCCCGCGCCAGCCGCAGCGTGCGGATGGCATCATCCGCTGTGAAGCAGCCCGCTGTGTTGGGCAGATAGACGATCTTCTTGGGATCGATGAAGTCCGTCAGCATCGGAGCCTTGGGGTCAGATATGTTCACGCGCCGCACGGCAACGGTCACGATTTCCGCGCCGGAAGCTTCAACAGCGGCGGCGTTCTGTGCGAAGTCCTTATATTTCCCTGTGCCGACAATCAGGCGTGACGTGAAGGTCTGGCCTGCGACGGTCCAGGTGTCAGGTGTGTCATGCATTTGGGTCACGGGGCAAAATCCTGCGTTGGCATAGTCTGATATGAGGCAATGCAAGCGCAAGCTGCGCCGCGTATGTCAAGGTGCGAGCTCACCCCCCGCCGACGAAATGCACAATCTCCAGCGTGTCCCCATCCGCCAGAACCACATCGGCCAGCGTAGAGCGCGGCACGATTTCCAGATTGCGTTCCACCGCGATCTTGGCCGGGTTGAGGCCGATCTGTTCGGCCAGCGCAGCGATGGTCAGCCCGGCCTCTATCGTTCGGGGATCACCGTTCAGAGTGATGGAAATGCTCATGAAGCGTGCGTTATCAGCCCTTGGCGCTTTCGCCTACCCACGCCTTGGCCTTTTCCAGCGTGGCGCGGATGAAGGGGCCTTTTTCTTCGGCATAGAGCGTGGAATTGTCAGGAAACAGCGCCATCGCCCGGCGCTTTTCGCGGGAATAGTCGGCGGCGACATCGGGAAAGGCGCGCAGATAATTGCGGAAGGCCAGCTGGAGCGCAGCATTGGCAGAGTGCGTCTCGTAGCAGTGCAGATTCACCACGCGCGCGCCGGTTTGCGGATCATCCCAAGTGAAGAACAACCGCCCCTCCACACCGAATGCGCCATGCCAGACATAGCCCAGCGCTTCCATGTCGGTGCGATGCCGCTCCAGTTCGCCCAGATCATCGACAAGTCCGATCAGATCGACCACCGGCTTGGCGCTGAGCCCTGGAACCGAGGTCGATCCGATATGGTGGGTGGTGACAAAGAGTGACCCCATGGCGCTGAGTTGCGTCATGTGCCGTGCCGCGATCTCGGGCCAGACCGGATCGTAAGGCACGATTTGAACGGGGATCGTTGGTGCCACGCAGAGAGGCTAACCCGCTTTCAACCCTGTGTCATGTGATTATGATCACAATTTCTGCCTTTGCCTGCGCGGGTTACGGGTCTAGGGGCAAGTCAAACACTGATTGCGGGAAAGTGCATGTCCGACCGGCCTTTGATCTACGTCCTGAATGGACCCAATCTCAACCTTCTGGGCACGCGGGAGCCCGACATATACGGGCATGACACGCTGGATGACATCGCCGGGCAGCTGGAAGACCGCGCGCGCGATCTGGGTGTGGAAGTCGATGTTCGTCAATCCAATCATGAAGGGCATCTGGTGGACTGGCTGCACGAAGCCAGCTCGCGCGGGGCCAAGGCCGTGCTGCTCAACGCGGGGGCCTACACCCATACGTCGATTGCGATTCTGGATGCGATCAAGTCCATCAAGGTGCCGGTGATCGAAGTTCATTTGTCCAACCCGCACACGCGGGAGGGATTCCGCCACAAAAGCTATGTCGGCATGGGCGCTAAGGCGACCGTGGCCGGTTTCGGGCCGATGAGCTATACCGTTGCGCTGGACGCGGCGGCGAAGCTCTGACAAAGGGCAGCCATTAACAAGATCGGGGGTCTCATGAGTGACAAGGCAGGGTCCATGCAGGTTGATGTAACGCTGGTGCGCCAGCTGGCCGAGCTGCTGGATAAAACCGGATTGAGCGAAATCGAGGTTGAAGACAAGGATCGCAAGATCCGCGTGGCGCGCACGCTTCAGGCGGCGGCGGCTCCGGTGCAGTTTGCAGCACCTGCGGCCCCGGTTGCGGCAGCGGCGGCACCCGCTGCGGCGGCTCCGGCAGCGTCGCCTGCGGATCATCCCGGCGCGGTCAAATCGCCGATGGTGGGCACGGTCTATCTCGCGCCTTCGCCTGATGCGTCAGACTTTATCAGCGTTGGTGCCACGGTGAAGGAGGGCGATACGCTGCTCATCATCGAAGCGATGAAGGTGATGAACACGATTGCAGCACCGCGCGGCGGCAAGATCACGCAGATCCTCGTCGCCAACGCCCAGCCTGTCGAATTCGACCAGCCGCTGGTGGTGATCGAGTGACTATCGAAAAGCTGCTGATCGCCAATCGCGGCGAGATTGCGCTGCGCATTCACCGCGCCGCGCAGGAAATGGGCATCAAGACGGTGGCCGTCCACAGCACGGCAGATGCGGATGCGATGCACGTCCGGCTGGCGGATGAGGCGGTATGCATCGGCCCGCCTGCCGCCAAGGACAGCTATCTCAACATTCCCGCGATCATTTCGGCGGCGGAAATCACAGGCGCGGATGCGATCCATCCCGGCTATGGCTTCCTGTCTGAAAATGCGCGTTTTGCGGAAATCATCGAAGAGCATCAGATCATCTTTGTCGGCCCCAAGCCGGAGCATATCCGGACGATGGGTGACAAGGTGATGGCCAAGAAGACGGCGGGCGCACTCGGCCTGCCGCTCGTCCCCGGCTCCGATGGCGCGATCGAGGATGTGGACGAAGCCAAGCGCCTTGCGCGCGAAGTGGGCTATCCCGTCATCATCAAGGCAGCCTCTGGCGGGGGCGGGCGCGGCATGAAGGTCGTGAATTCCGAAGAGGAACTCGAAACCCAGATGCAGCAGGCCGGAACCGAGGCCAAGGCCGCGTTTGGCGATGCGACCGTCTATCTGGAGAAATATCTCGGCAATCCCCGCCACATCGAATTTCAGGTGTTTGGTGACGGGGAGGGCAAGGCCATCCATCTGGGTGAGCGCGATTGCTCGCTTCAGCGCCGCCATCAGAAGGTGCTGGAAGAAGCGCCTTCTCCGGTGATCGACGCAGCCGAACGCGAACGCATGGGCGGCATCGTGGCCAGCGCGATGGCGGACATGGGCTATCGCGGTGCCGGCACCATCGAGTTCCTTTGGGAAAATGGCGAATTCTATTTCATCGAAATGAACACCCGCATTCAGGTGGAGCATCCGGTGACCGAAATGATCACCGGCTTTGATCTGGTGCGCGAACAGATCCGCGTGGCGCAAGGCAATGGCCTGTCGGTCCGTCAGGAAGATCTGGAGTTTCGCGGCCATGCCATCGAATGCCGCATCAATGCCGAAGACCCGCGCACGTTCGCGCCGTCTCCCGGTACGATCAAGGCGTGGCATGCGGCCGGCGGGATGCACGTCCGTGTCGATAGCGGGCTCTATGCCGGGTATAAAATCCCGCCATATTATGACAGCATGATTGCCAAGCTGATCGTTTACGGCCGGACGCGCGAAAGCTGCATGATGCGGATGCGCCGTGCGCTGGAGGAAATGGTGGTGGACGGGGTGAAGACCAACATTCCGCTGCACATGGATCTGCTGCGCGCGCCCGATGTGATCGACGGCGATTATTCGATCAAATGGCTGGAAGAGTGGCTGGCAGCTCAAGGCTGAACCGCCGCACCGCGCTGGGCGGGCTGGCGCTGCTTCCTGTCTGGGGATGCAGCCAGCCCGCTCCCCCGCCGGACACGCCAGCTATCGAAGCGGATCTGGCCGCGGGCGAAACGCATGGCCTTGTTGACCTTGTCACGCTTGATCCG
Organism: Sphingomonadales bacterium; assembly: GCA_016714795.1. GTDB lineage: Bacteria > Pseudomonadota > Alphaproteobacteria > Sphingomonadales > Sphingomonadaceae > Aquisediminimonas. Next base: position 423,327 of record JADKCA010000001.1, read on the forward strand.
GCGTTCAAGCTCGACATCCGTTATGCCACCGCGAACAATTTCACCGGACGCATTCTTTACCCGCAACCCCGCGCCTTTTTGCGCAGGGAAGCAGCGCACGCCTTGCTGGGCGCGCTCGGCGAATTGAAAGCCGCAGGGTTTGGCCTGCTGATTTTCGACGGATACCGGCCTTTCCGCATTACCCGGCTGATGTGGGACGTGACACCGCGATCCAAGCGCAATTATGTCGCCAATCCCAAGGACGGATCACGCCATAATCGCGGCTGCGCGGTTGATCTCTCGCTCTATGTTCTCGCCACCGGCAAGCCAGTGCCCATGCCGAGCGACTTTGATGATTTCAGCGCGCGTGCCCATCATGATTTCATGCAGGCCCCGGCAGAGGCCATCGCCAACCGCACGCTGCTGCGCGACACGATGCAGGCCCATGGCTTTTACGCCATGGGCAACGAGTGGTGGCATTATGATTTCAAGGACTGGAAGCAGTTTCCGCTGCTCGATGTGGCGTTTGGGGATTTGTAGCCCGCCATCCTGAGCGCGTCGAAGGACCGATTTTTTCGTGGATCAATGGTGCCGAAACAGAATGGTGCTTCGACAAGCTCGGCTCAGCGGGGATTTGAGGAGGTTTAACCCCCCACTGCAATCGGCAAATCCGGGTCCATGCCCCATTCGGACCAGCTGCCATCATAAACCGCCACGTCACGCTTGCCGAGCAAATGCGCCCCCAGTGCCAGCACGCAGGCCGTCACGCCTGATCCGCAGGTGGTGACAAGCGGGCGGGACAGATCGATGCCTGCGGCGTCAAATGCCGCCTTCAGGGCCTCGCCGCGCTTCCAGCGGCCATCGGGCTGAAGCATGGCGGAATAGACCAGATTGACGCTGCCCGGAATATGGCCGGATGCCATGCCGGGGCGCGGCTCCGGGTCTGCGCCGGTGAAGCGCGTTGCGCCGCGCGCGTCTGCCACCTGTTCGGCCCGGCTGGCGATGTTGGCCAGCATGTCTGCCTTGCTGCGCACCTTGCTGCGATCCACCCGCGCGACGAAGCGGGCAGGGGCGGGTGTCCCCGCGCCACTTTCGGTCGCGCGCCCTTCTGCTGCCCATGCCTTCATCCCGCCATCGAGCAAATGCACGCTGGGGGCACCGTAAATCTCGCGCAGCATCCACCAGGCGCGTGCGCCGCTCACCATCGCGCTATTGTCGTAAATGACGATCCGGTCACGCTCGCTCACGCCCAGTGCGCCCATCCGCTCTTCGATGAAGGTGGCGGACGGCAGCATCATCGGGCGCGGATCGTGCGGGTCACCCAGCGTGCCGAGCGACAGGAAGCGCGCGCCCGGAATATGGGCGGAGCGAAACTCCGCCGCCGGATCACGCGGATCGCCGGGCATGACGGCAGTCGCATCCAGAATGCGGACATCGGGATCACCCAGATGTTTGGCCAGCCATTCGGTCGAAACAAGCGCGCCGTTCGGGGTCATCCGTGTGTCACCAGCCACTCATCCGCCGGTGCGCGGCTTGGCATGGCGCTGTTCACAGGATCGCTCGAGTCCTTGTATCCGATGGAAAGACCCGTCCACAGGATGCGCTCTTCGGGCAGCTTCAGGAAGCTGCCCACCGTTTTGGGATAGATGGCCCAGCATTCCTGCGGGCAGGAATCGAGACCGGCCTCGCACAAAAGCAGCATGATGGTGGCGAGCAACGCACCGCCATCGGCCCATTGCGGATGCTCCATCTGCCGGTCGAACGAGATGAACAGCGCCGTCGGTGCACCAAAGAACTGGAAGTTGCGCGAGAACCAGATGGCACGGGCCTTCTTGTCTTCGCGCGGAATGCCCAGCGCGCCATAAAGCGTCTCGCCCACTTCGAAGCGGCGGCCTTCGTAAGGCTGCTTCAGTCCCGGCGGATAGACGTGATATTCGGGCTTTTCCATTTCGCGATTGGCGGTCTTTTCCGCCATGATGCCCTTCAGTTTCGCCATCGACTCGCCGCTGACAATATCCACATGCCAGGGCTGGACATTGCCGCCGCTCGCGGCGCGTGCGGCGCGGGTGACGATGTCCTGGATCAAGGCAACATCAACCGGCTTGTCCAGAAAACCCCGGACCGAACGGCGATAGGCAACGGCTTCCGAAACGTTCATCAAACTGACCTCATCCCGTGTTGATAGGCTCTGCAACTTTCCCTTGCCGTAAACGTCAATTTGCGCAAGGGGATTCGCCATTCAACAACTTTGGAGAAGGAATCGACCATGGCGACAGCCTATATCGTAGATGCCGTCCGCACCGCTGGCGGACGCCGCAATGGCCGTCTCGCAGGCGTGCACCCCGTTGATCTGGCTGCCGCCACGCTGGATGCCATCGTCACCCGCACAGGCATTGATGGTGGTCGCGTGGAAGACGTGATCATGGGCTGCGTCACGCAGGCGGGCCAGCAGGCCATGCAGGTTGGTCGTAACGCCGTGCTCGCCGCCAAGACGCTGCCCGAACATGTCCCCGCCGTGACGATCGACCGCCAGTGCGGCTCTTCCCAGCAGGCGATCCAGTTTGCCGCGCAGGCCATCATGTCTGGCACGATGGACATGGTGATTGCAGCGGGTGTGGAAAGCATGACGCGCGTTCCCATGGGCTCCAGCGCGATGTTCCATGCCAAGGAAGGCCTGGGCATGTACAAGTCTCCGGGTCTGGAAGAAAAATATCCGGGCGTGATGTGGTCGCAGTTCATGGGCGCGGAAATGATCGTGAAGAAGCATGGCTTCACCAAGGATCAGATCGACGCTTTCTCGCTCAACAGCCACATGAAGGCGAAGGCCGCGACCGAAGCTGGCCTGTTCAGCAATGAAATCGTTCCGATCGCCGTCGAAACGCCGGAAGGCGCTGGCTGGCACACGGTGGATGAAGGCATCCGCTTTGACGCGACGCTCGAAGGCATTGCGGGCGTGAAGCTGCTTTCTGAAGGCGGCGCGTTGACGGCGGCGTCTTCCTCGCAGATTTGCGATGGTGCCTCTGCCGCCCTGATCGTGTCTGAACAGGCGCTCAAGGATTATGGCCTGACGCCGATTGCGCGCATCCACAACCTGACGGTGACCGCCGGTGATCCGATCATCATGCTCGAAGAACCGCTCTTCGCCACCGACCGCGCCCTCAAGCGTGCCGGCCTGAAGATCAGCGACATTGACGCCTATGAAGTCAACGAAGCCTTTGCTTCGGTGCCGATGGCGTGGCTGAAGCATGTCGGCGCGGACCCGGAAAAGCTGAACGTGAACGGCGGCGCGATTGCGCTCGGTCACCCGCTCGGCGCTTCGGGCACCAAGCTGATGTCCACCTTGCTCAACGTGCTCAAGCAGCGCGGCGGCAAGTACGGCCTCCAGACGATGTGCGAAGGCGGCGGTGTCGCCAACGTGACGATTGTCGAACGTCTTTGATTGTCTAACTGCCGATCATCCTGAGGAGCCATCGAGCTTGTCGAAATGGCGTCTCGAAGGACCCTTCGAGATGGGTCTTCGACAGGCTCAGCCCCTCCTCAGGGTGAGCGGCTTCATTTGAATAAGGAGAACCCTCATGAAACTCGATTCCTCCGTCTCCGCCGTCGTCACGGGCGGTGCCTCTGGGCTAGGTGCCGCAACCGCGCGCGCTCTGGCTGCAAAGGGCGTCAAGGTCGCCATTTTCGACCTTCAGGCCGAAAAGGGCGAAGCCGTCGCCAAGGAACTGGGCGGCGTGTTCTGCGAATGCAACGTGACCGACGATGCGTCCGTGGATGCGGCCTTCGCCAAGGCGCGTGCTGCCATTGGCCAGGAACGCATTCTCGTGAACTGCGCCGGCACCGGCAACGCGATCAAGACCGCCGGCCGTTCCAAGGAAGATGGCTCGATCAAGCACTTCCCGCTTGATGCGTTCAACTGGATCATCCAGATCAACCTCGTCGGCACCTTCCGTTGCATCGCCAAGTCGGCTGCGGGCATGATGACGCTTCCCGCGATGGAAGACGGTGAGCGCGGTGCCATCGTCAACACCGCATCGGTTGCGGCTGAAGATGGCCAGATGGGTCAGGCTGCCTACTCCGCGTCCAAGGGCGGTGTGGTCGGCATGACGCTCCCCATTGCGCGCGATCTGGCGGGCGAGAATATCCGCGTCAACACCATCCTGCCCGGCATTTTCGATACGCCGCTGCTGGCGGGTGCGCCGCAGAATGTCCGTGACGCGCTGGGTGCGACGGTGCTCAATCCGAAGCGTCTCGGCAACCCGGCTGAATATGCCAATCTCGCCATGACCATGATCGAAAACGGCTATTTCAACGGTGAAGATGTGCGCCTTGATGGCGGCATCCGCATGGCGCCGCGTTGATCTGACGATACGCACGCGGGGGGTGCCGGTGGTGCCTCCCGCGCGCCCTGACAATGATAAAGATCAAGGAGAAGTGCCATGGCCGTTTCGCTCTACAGCTTTGTGCCGATGTATCGGCGCGTGATTGAAACGGCGGCGCATTTGCTGGCCAAGGGCAAGGCGCATGCAGCGGCGCATGACATCTCCGAGGCCGACATGCTGGCATGGACGCTGGCCGAAGACATGCTGCCGCTTTCATTCCAGCTGGCCGTTGTCCGCAACTTCAGCCTTGGCTGGACGGCGCGCGCGGCAGACCTGCCCGTGCCGGAAGCGGTGATTGGTGCAGAAATGAACATGGAGGCTTTTGAAGCAGCATTTGCGGAGGCAATTGCCGCGCTCGACGCGATGACGGCAGACCAGTTTGCCGGGCGTGATGAGGCTTCGATCACCTTCAAGATCGGTGACATCATGGAGCCGACTTTGCCTGCCGGGCAGTGGATCACCGGCTTTGCGACCACCAACATCTATTTCCACCTCTCAATGATCTACGCGATCCTGAGGATGAAGGGCGTGGCGCTCGGCAAGCTTGACATGTTTCCGGCAGGGCTGTGAAGCCATGGCCAAGCCAGAGGCATGGCGGCTTGATGCCTCCAGCTACCCCATCCATCACACGGTCAACACCCGGTTTCAGGATCTGGACCCGAACGGCCATCTGAACAATGTCGCCTTTGCCGCGCTGTTTGAGCATGGCCGGGTTCGGCTGAATCTGGACATTCGGGATTGGCGCGACCGCCCTGCGGATGAGCGCACCATGGTCGTTGTCGTGACGATCAACTATCTGGGCGAAGGGCATTATCCCGATGACGTGATCGTCTGCACGGGAACTGGCAAGATTGGCGGCTCCAGCTGGGAAATCGTGCAGGCATTGTTCCAGAACGGCCGCTGCATTGCCACTTGCGACAGCGTGATTGCTGCGCGCAAGGGCGATGGCCCGAATCCGCATTCGCCAGAGATACGCGAAGCGCTTGCCCGAATCGAAGCAAAGCCCGCAATATAGCAGCGGGGCAATAGAGCCTGATGACTTCATACTGATCCGTTTGTCCTGAGTAGCCATTGAGCTTGTCGAATTGGCGTATCGACGGATTGGCAGTCGGCTCGGCACCGTCCTTCGATACGGGACTTCGACAAGCTCAGTCCCTACTCAGGATGAGCGGATGAGTTTGTGAAATGTCAGCAAAGTCTATACCTCGCCATAACGGAGGAGAGACGATGCCCCATCATCCCGCAGATATTCCGGATTTTGACGCGCTCGACGATTTCGAGGCGCGGCAGATCAGCCTGCTCGGCATCACCAAGCGCACCTATGTGGGCGGCACCGGCCCCGCAGTGATTGTGATGACCGAAATGCCGGGGATCAGCCCCTATGTCGGGCGCTTTGCCCGCTGGGTGCGCGATGCGGGCTTCACCGTGTATATGCCCAGCCTGTTTGGCAAGGATGGCGCGATGCCGACGCGCTGGCAGAGCATCAGCACCATTGCCCGCGCCTGTATCAGCGCGGAGTTCAAGGCGTTCGCCGCGAACAAATCCTCGCCCGTTACCCAATGGCTGCGCGCGCTCGCCAAACTGGCGCATGAGGAAGCAGGCGGCCCCGGCGTGGGGGCTATCGGCATGTGCTTCACCGGCAATTTCGCGCTTTCGATGATGCTGGAAAAATCGGTGCTTGCGCCCGTTCTCTCGCAGCCTTCGTTGCCCATGGGGCAAAAGGGCGGGATGCACATCGCGCCGGACGAACTGGCGGCGGTCAAGGCGCGGATGGAGGCGGAAGACCTGACCGTGAAGGCTTATCGTTTTGCAGGAGACAGCTTCTGCCAGGCGGAGCGCTTCGCGGCGTATGAAGCTGCCTTGGGGGATCGGTTCGAAGGCACCGTGCTGCCCGACACCTCTGCCTATCCCAGCCCGATCCTTGCCATGCCGCACAGCGTTGTGACGTTGCATCTGATTGACGGGGCAGGGGAGCCGACTGCCAAGGCGCGGGACGAGATATTGGCGTTTTTCCGAATGCGGTTGGAGGGATAAGGCACTCCCAAAACATCGCCCCTGCGCGCAGGCTGGGCCAGGTTGACACTATGGAGCACTATCTGGAAACCGGCCCCCGCCTGCGCGGGGGCGACGTTTTGGTCAGGCGGGTATCCGCACCGGCAAATGATTGAACCCGTGCAGGAAACAATTCTCCATCCGCTCGGGTGCGCCGTCCATTTGCACCGTCCAACCGCGCTCCACGATTTCGCGGATCACGGCATCCAGCTGCAATTCCGCCAGCCGCGCGCCAACGCAACGATGGACGCCGAAGCCGAAGCCGACATGGCGGCGGGAATTGGTGCGCGTCACATCATAGCTGTCGGGGTTTGAAAACACGCTCTCGTCCCGATTGCCGGAAATGTACCAGAGCACGACCTTGCTGCCAGCCTTGATCTGCTGCCCGCCCAGTTCGACATCCTTCAGCGCCGTGCGGCGCATGTGCGTGACGGGCGATTGCCAGCGGACAATCTCCTGCGCGGCATTGGCAATCAGAGACGGGTCTGCTCGCAGCTTGGCCAGCGCATCGGGGAAAAGGTTGATCGCCTCGATGAAGCCGCTCATCGAATTGCGCGTCGTATCATTTCCGCCCACGATCAGCAGCGCAATGTTGGCGATCCGCTCCATCGGCGGCATGTCTCCCATCGCCTTGGAATGGATCACGCGCGAGAGGAGATTGTCGGTCGGCGGCAGTGCGCGCTTTTCCTCCAGCAACTGGTCAAACCGCGTCAGCATCTGCCCCATCTGCTCCATGAACTGCATATAGCGTTCTTCGCTATTGTCCGGGCTCACCTGGCTCGCCCAGTCAGACCAGCGTTTCAGATCATGTCGTTCTTCCCACGGAAAATCGAACAGGATGCACAACATGCCGATGGTGAGCGGAATGGAGACGGTCTCCACCCAGTCAAACGTCTCGCCGCGCGGCAGGCTGTCCATCAATTCGCGCGTGCGGCGGCGCACCAGCGCTTCGAGCCGCACAATCTCGCTCGGCGTGAAGGAGGGTGCGACGACGCGGCGCTGCTCGCGATGCTTTTCGCCATCCATGGCGATGAAATTGGGGAATTCGCGGTCCGAGGACTCGATATTGTCGCCAATCGTGATCCCGCCCACATCGAACGAGGAGGAGTAAATGGCGGGCTGCCCCTCCACATGCTGGATCAGATCGTGCGACGTGACCGACCAATAGGGGCCATAGGGGCTTTCGGGATGGTAAGCGACCGGCATGTCCCGCCGCATCGCCGCAAAGGGCGCGCGCCAGCGATCTTCGGTATAAAGCGCAGCATCACTCACATCCACGGGGGCGATGGGGGGCATGGTCTCTCCTCTTGTCATTCTGTATTTTCGGGCAGGTTAGCGGATGATTTGCCGCGCGCAATGGCTGATGCGGTCGCACGCGACTGATAGGGTTTGGGTGGAGTTATGAGAGAAGGAAACGGTCTACGATTACCTGCGATCTCATATCCTCGAACTTTGCTGGATGGGGCTTGTTCGCAAGAAAATTGGGTTGCATGGTACCGACATGAACGAAATCACCAACGGAGGAAGCCTTCAAGAGTGGCTGCGTAGCAGGCCAGCGCCTTGGGCGGCAATTGTTGGCCATAGAGCTGCGTCTCGAGTGTTCCCAATTGCAATTGGTCCGGGAAGTCGTATTCGACAGACGAGGCGATGGGATTTACCTCATGCGCTTTATAGATTGCATGCGATTTCAACGGTTGCGCTCTTTTACAGAGATATTGAATTCGTTGACGCGCTATCACGTGCGGCAGACTTCTCTTGGTCTGTGGATCGAGAAGATGCAGCTCGTTCGTATCTTTTGGCCGATGGCGACGGCGCAGGTGCCCTTAGTGCCGCTGGCGGATCACTTCGAAGTAGTGCAAAAAGTATTGCTTGTATGGATTCATATCCAGATGATTGCCGGAAATTCGCACTTGATGCTGTGATATCTGCACAGAGCGCACAAAAAGTCGCTTATGAGATCATTGAACGTGACAGTGGAAACGTTTCGCAAGACGCCGCGCATGCCGCAAATGTCACATTTTGGGCCGCGATCAATTCCGACTTGAGTGATTTAGGAAAATTTGAGAGACTAAAAACAGAAGAACAAATACTCGATCAGCCCTTGTGGCCATTGCAAATGCCGGAGGAAATTGATCGAATATGGCAGCATTTGCGCGTGCAAGGCAGAAACTACGGAATGGCATTGTGGCACGATTGGTATGAGCGGCGTTTGGCTGGGTATCCCACAGGGTTTGCTTTGCCACCCGAGCAGGACCTTGAACTCCACCGCCGTCTGATCGCGCAGGACAATGGCTGGTGGGGCCGCGGACCGGCGGCGGTGAACGTCGAGATCCAGAGCTGGCTCGATGAATTGACGCCGCCAAAGCCTGACCCGCAGGAGCCGACTGCGCCCATTTTCAAATTGGATGAAGATGGAAGGCTCGGCATTGACAGGGGCGCAAATCGCGAGGACCTTCGCCACGATGCTGCTGCGCGCAGGATGTACGAAGCCGCCCGCGACGCTGTGCGTCATCTGGCAGAGCGGCTGAGCGGTGACAATCAGGCTGGAATCATCGGGGAAACGGCAAGAACGCTCGCTGCAGCCCTTGGTGCAACGCTTGAACAGGTAGAGCCGCAGACGGTTGTCCTCTACACCGAGAATCTGCGTCAGGCTGTTGAAATTCAGCAGCGGGCCGATGGCAAGGGCGATCTTGTCCCGCTTGACGAAACACGCTTGTTCATTGCCTCGTCTGCGCAAAATGCGCTGAACATGTGGATCGGCTTTGATCCGTTCCTTGATGAGGCAGACAGCAAGATTGCGGGGCCGGACAAGCGCCGTCCGCTGCCCTCTCCTGAAGTGGTCTCAGCCGTTGCCGCAGCAGCTGCCAAAGCCGATTTGATCGATCCAGAAACGAAGGGCGATCTGGATCGGGCCGTGGCCAATGCGTTGGGCGGCGGTGAGGGCGATACTCGTCAATTGGGCTTCATGGCCACAATGGCGCTCAACATGGGGCGCTATGGCGTTGAGCTTGTGACAACTTACCCCGAGCTGGCTGGGATTGGCGCTGTGGGCAGCGTTGCGGTCGCCGTCACCAGATTGGGAGTCACGGCGACTGCAGCTGTCGTCGCAGGCGGGCTGACAGCAGCCTATCATGTCGGTCGCTACTTCATTGCGAATGAAGACAGCTGGCGGGAGATATTCTCCCCTTCAGTGAAGAGCCTTGGCAATTTTAACCGCATGATGGCGCTATTGAAGCGCATCCCGCTCAAATCGCTGAAAGATGATTGAGATCGCGCTCACCCGATCAAATGCGTCATCCTCCGTGCCACCAGCCAGCTGATCGGGGCGGCGAGGAGGAAGCCGGTGATGCTGCCGATCAGGATTTCGCGGCCGCCATCCATGTTGATGCTCAGCAAGGCGGTGACGATGCTGCCTGCGAGCGTGGTGCCGATGACCGCGAACAGAACGAGCGCGAGTTTGGTTTCCATGATCGGGTTCCTTTTGAATCTATAAATTCGCATATTGCGATATAAGGCGGCGCGCATTGATCCAGCGCAAAGGGGCGGCGGCGTTTCGCGGGGCAGGGGGCCTTTACAGAATCCCCCACAATCCCTATACGCAATCCCACACCCCGGCCGCCGGGACATGGCCTGATGTAGCGCAGCAGGCCGAACGAATGGGCGGACCAGCGGGGGAACCGGACGCTTGAAGCTGCGATTTCCTTTCGGAATCTGCGGCTTTTTGTGTTTTCGCGTGTCCGAAACTGAACACATAAGGCGAGACTTTTTTCATGGCGAAACAGGCGAACGCGGCCACAATGGTGGCAACGGCAAAGAAGCGAATCCGCAAGGTTTTCGGCAACATCCACGAAGTGACGAAGATGCCGGATCTCATCCAGGTCCAGCGCGAGAGCTATGAACAGTTCCTGCGCTCAAATCCTGCGGTGGGCTATGTGTCTGGTCTGGAAAAGACGCTGCGCAGCGTGTTCCCGATCCGCGACTTTGCAGGCACTTGCGAGCTGGATTTCGTCAATTACGAACTGGAAGACCCCAAATATGACACTGAAGAGTGCCGTCATCGCGGGCTGACCTATGCCGCGCCGATGAAGGTGACGCTGCGCCTGATCGTGTTCGAAGTCGATTCCGAAACCGAAACCCGCTCTGTCTTGGACATCAAGGAGCAGGATGTTTACATGGGCGACATGCCGCTGATGACGGAGAACGGCACGTTCATCGTCAACGGCACTGAGCGCGTCATTGTTTCGCAGATGCACCGTTCGCCGGGTGTGCTGTTCGATCATGACCGCGGCAAGACGCACAGCTCCGGCAAATATCTGTTTGCCGCCCGCGTGATCCCGTATCGCGGCTCGTGGCTCGATTTCGAGTTCGACGCGAAAGACATCGTCAACGTCCGTATCGACCGCAAGCGCAAGCTGCCCGTCACGGCGCTGCTGCTGGCGCTGGGCCTGGGTGCAGAAGACATTCTCAACCAGTTCTACAATCGCGTCGTTTTCGACCGCGCGGCTGATGGCTGGAAAATCCCTTATCTGGCCGAAGCATGGCGCAACCAGAAGCCGACCTTCGACATTGTCGATGCGGATTCGGGCGAAGTCGTGTTCGCAACCGGTCAGAAGATTTCGCCGCGTTCCGCCAACAAGGCGGAAAAGGATGGCCTGAAGACGCTACTGATTCCGACCGAGGAAATCTTCGGTCGCTATTCTGCGTTCGACCTGATCAACGAAGCGACTGGCGAAATTTATATCGAAGCGGGCGACGAAGTGTCCGCCGAAAATCTCGAAGCGCTCGACAAGGCTGGCGTGGATCGTCTCGAACTGCTCGACATTGATCATGTGACGACGGGTCCGTGGATTCGCAACACGCTGAAGGTCGACAAGAGCGAAGATCGCGACATGGCGCTCGATGCCATTTACCGCGTGATGCGCCCCGGCGAACCGCCGACCCGCGAAACGGCTGAAGCGCTGTTCTATGGCCTGTTCTTTGATGCAGAACGCTATGACCTGTCGGCGGTGGGCCGCGTCAAGATCAACATGCGTCTCGGCATGGATTGCCCGGATGATCACACCACGCTGCGCGCTGAAGACATTCTGGCGGTCGTCAAGACTTTGGTCGATCTGAAGGACGGCAAGGGCGAAATCGACGACATCGACAATCTCGGCAACCGCCGTGTGCGTTCTGTGGGCGAACTGCTGGAAAACCAGTATCGCGTCGGCCTGCTGCGGATGGAGCGCGCCGTGAAGGAGCGCATGTCTTCGGTGGACGTCTCCACCGTGATGCCGAACGACATGATCAACGCCAAGCCTGCAGTGGCTGCGGTGCGTGAATTCTTCGGCTCTTCGCAGCTGTCGCAGTTCATGGATCAGACCAACCCGCTGTCTGAAGTGACGCACAAGCGTCGCGTCTCGGCGCTCGGGCCGGGCGGTCTGACGCGCGAACGCGCAGGCTTCGAAGTCCGCGACGTTCACCCGACGCACTATGGCCGTATCTGCCCGATTGAAACGCCGGAAGGCCCGAACATCGGTCTCATCAACTCGTTGTCCACCTTCAGCCGGGTGAACAAGTACGGATTCATCGAAACGCCGTACCGCAAGGTGATCGACCACAAGGTGTCGGGCGAAGTCGTCTATCTTTCCGCCATGGAAGAGGCCAAGCACGTCATCGCGCAGGCGAGTGTCGAGCTCGACGGCGAAGGCAACATCCTTGAGGAGCTGGTTTCCGCGCGTGAAGCCGGCGAATTCCTCGTTGCCCCGCGTGAACGCATCACGCTGATGGACGTCAGTCCCAAGCAGCTGGTGTCTGTTGCGGCCTCGCTCATTCCGTTCCTGGAAAATGATGACGCCAACCGCGCATTGATGGGATCGAACATGCAGCGTCAGGCCGTGCCTTTGGTGCGCGCCGAAGCGCCGTTTGTGGGCACGGGCATGGAATCGACCGTGGCACGGGATTCGGGCGCTGCCATTGCGGCCAAGCGTTCCGGCATTGTCGATCAGGTGGACGCCACCCGCATCGTCATCCGCGTCTCTGGCGAGATTATTGCCGGTGAATCGGGCGTGGATATCTACACGCTGCAAAAGTTCGAGCGCTCCAACCAGTCGACCTGTATCAACCAGCGTCCGCTGGTGAAGGTGGGCGATGTGATCAGCGCGGGTGATATCATCGCAGACGGTCCGTCGACCGAACTGGGTGAACTGGCGCTTGGCCGCAACACGCTCGTCGCGTTCATGCCGTGGAATGGCTACAACTACGAAGACTCCATCCTGATCTCCGAGCGGATCGTGAAGGATGACGTGTTCACCTCCATCCACATCGACGAATTCGAAGTGATGGCGCGCGACACCAAGCTGGGGCCGGAAGACATCACCCGCGACATCCCGAATGTGGGCGAGGAAGCGCTGCGCAACCTCGACGAAGCGGGCATCGTCTATATCGGTGCCGAAGTGGAGCCGGGCGACATTCTGTGCGGCAAGATCACCCCCAAGGGTGAATCGCCGATGACGCCGGAAGAGAAGCTGCTGCGCGCCATTTTTGGCGAAAAGGCGTCTGACGTGCGTGATACGTCGCTGCGCTTGCCGCCGGGCGTTGCGGGCACGGTTGTTGATGTGCGCGTGTTCAACCGTCACGGCATTGACGTGGACGATCGGACCCGCGCCATTCAGGCCGAAGAAAAGGAACGTCTGGGCAAGGACCGCGATGACGAACGCACCATCCTCAATCGCGCCACATGGTCGCGTCTGAAGGACATGCTGCTGGGTCAGATTGTGACGGCTGCACCGAAATCGATGAAGAAGGGCGCGGTCATCGACGAGGCTGCTCTGGCCGAAATCGAACAGCATGAATGGTGGAAGATCGCGGTCGAGGATGACAAGGTCCAGTCCGATCTGGAAGCCGTGAAGGGCCAGTATGACGAGGCGGTGAAGGCGATCAACGCGAAGTATGAAGATCGCGTCGACAAGCTGGAACGCGGCGATGATCTGGCACCGGGCGTGCTCAAGATGGTCAAGGTGTTCGTCGCGGTGAAGCGCAAGCTGCAACCGGGCGACAAGATGGCCGGTCGCCACGGCAATAAGGGGGTTATCTCCCGCATTCTGCCGGCAGAAGACATGCCCTTCCTTGAAGATGGAACGCCGGTCGACATCGTTCTCAACCCGCTGGGCGTGCCTTCGCGCATGAACGTCGGGCAGATCTTCGAAACCCATCTGGGCTGGGCCGCGCGCGGTCTGGGCCAATCGATCACGGCGGCTCTGGAAGGGTGGCGGGCCAATGGCGGTGCGGAAGCCGGATCGCCGCCATCTGCGGTGCGGGCACGGCTCGAAGAGGTCTATGGTGAGAACTACAAGGCCGAACTCGACAGCCGGACCGATGCCGACGTGGTCGAACTCGCCGGGCTGCTGAAAAATGGTGTGCCGATGGCCACGCCGGTGTTCGATGGCGCGCGCGAGGCGGACGTGTCTGCCATGCTCAGCCTGGCAGGGCTCGATACGTCGGGCCAAGTGACGCTGTTCGATGGTCGTACGGGTGACTCGTTCGATCGCAAGGTGACGGTGGGCTATATCTATATGCTCAAGCTGCACCATCTGGTCGACGACAAGATCCACGCGCGTTCGATTGGGCCGTACAGCCTTGTTACCCAGCAGCCGCTGGGCGGAAAGGCGCAGTTCGGCGGCCAGCGCTTCGGGGAAATGGAAGTCTGGGCGCTTCAGGCATATGGCGCTGCCTATACGTTGCAGGAAATGCTCACGGTCAAATCCGATGACGTGGTGGGCCGCACCAAGGTGTATGAAGCCATTGTGAAGGGCGACGACACATTTGATGCGGGCATTCCGGAGAGCTTCAACGTGCTCGTGAAGGAAATGCGCAGCCTTGGCCTCAACGTCGAACTCACCGCGATCACCGATCAGTCGGGCGACGATGATGGAGACGGGCTGGCGATTGCCGCCGAGTGAACCGGAATGCGCTCATCCTGATGAGCCGTTGAGCTTGTCGAAACGGCGTCTCGAAGGGCCATTCGAGACGGGACTTCGACAGGCTCAGTCCCTCCTCAGGATGAGCGGAATAAAATTCAACCCCAAGCACTATGCTTAGGAGTCCAAAATGAACCAGTTGATGAACTTCGCCAATCCGATTGCAAAGCCGGAGACGTTTGACCAGATCCAGATCGGGATCGCCTCTCCGGAGCGCATCCGTTCGTGGTCGTTCGGCGAGATCAAGAAGCCCGAAACGATCAACTACCGCACGTTCAAGCCCGAGCGTGACGGCCTGTTCTGCGCGCGCATCTTTGGTCCGATCAAGGATTATGAATGCCTGTGCGGCAAGTACAAGCGCATGAAATATAAGGGCATTGTCTGCGAAAAGTGCGGCGTGGAAGTCACCATTTCCAAGGTTCGCCGCGAACGCATGGGCCATATCGAACTGGCGGCTCCGGTTGCGCACATCTGGTTCCTGAAGTCGCTGCCGAGCCGCATCGGCCTGTTGCTCGACATGCAGCTGAAGCAGCTGGAACGCGTGCTCTATTTCGAAAACTATATCGTGATCGAGCCCGGCCTGACGCCGCTGGAAAAATTCCAGCTGATGAACGAAGATGAACTGCTCGAAGCGCAGGACCAGTATGGCGAAGACGCTTTCTCCGCCGGGATTGGCGCGGAAGCGGTGCGCCGGATGCTCGAAGAGCTGGATCTGGAAGGCGAAAAGACCGCACTTCTGGACGAGCTGGCCGTCACAAAGTCGGAACTCAAGCCGAAGAAGATCATCAAGCGCCTCAAGGTGGTGGAGAGCTTCCTGGAATCGGGCAACCGTCCCGAATGGATGATCCTGGAAGTCATTCCGGTCATTCCGCCGGAGCTGCGTCCGCTGGTGCCGCTCGATGGCGGCCGCTTTGCAACGTCCGACCTGAACGACCTGTATCGCCGCGTGATCAACCGCAACAACCGTCTGAAGCGGCTGATGGAACTGCGCGCGCCGGACATCATCGTCCGCAACGAAAAGCGCATGCTGCAGGAAGCCGTCGACGCGCTGTTTGACAATGGCCGTCGTGGCCGCACCATCACCGGTGCGAACAAGCGTCCGCTCAAGTCTCTCTCCGACATGCTCAAGGGCAAGCAGGGCCGCTTCCGTCAGAATCTTCTGGGCAAGCGCGTTGACTATTCGGGTCGTTCCGTGATCGTGACGGGTCCGGAACTCAAGCTGCACCAGTGCGGCTTGCCCAAGAAGATGGCGCTCGAACTGTTCAAGCCGTTCATCTATTCGCGTCTGGACGCCAAGGGCATTTCGATGACCCTGAAGCAGGCCAAGAAGTGGGTGGAAAAGGAACGCAAGGAAGTCTGGGACATTCTGGACGAGGTGATCCGCGAACATCCGGTGATGCTCAACCGCGCACCGACGCTGCACCGTCTGGGCATTCAGGCGTTTGAACCCGTTCTGATCGAAGGCAAGGCTATCCAGCTGCACCCGCTGGTCTGCTCAGCGTTCAACGCCGACTTTGACGGTGACCAGATGGCCGTCCACGTTCCGCTGAGCCTTGAGGCGCAGCTGGAAGCGCGCGTGCTGATGATGTCCACCAACAACATCCTGTCGCCCGCCAACGGCAAGCCGATCATCGTGCCGTCGCAGGACATGGTTCTGGGTCTCTATTACCTTTCCATGGAGAAGGAAAACGAGCCGGGGCAGGGCATGATCCTGTCTGACATGCAGGAAGTGCATCAGGCGCTGTTCAACGGCTCTGTCACGCTGCACACCAAGATCACGGCGCGCGTGCCGCAAACCAATGAAGCGGGTGAAACCGTCATGAAGCGGTTTGAAACCACGCCGGGCCGGATGCTGATCGGCGAATGCCTGCCCAAGAGCCACCGCACGCCTTACGACGTTGTGAACCGGCTGCTGACCAAGAAGGAAGTGGGCGACGTCATCGACATCGTCTATCGCCACACCGGCCAGAAAGAGACGGTGCTGTTTGCCGATGCGATCATGGGTCTCGGCTTTAAACACGCGTGCCACGCTGGCATTTCCTTCGGCAAGGATGACATGGTCATTCCGGGCGAAAAGGAAGTGCTGATCGAGGAAACGCAGGTTCTGGTGCGCGATTTCGAGCAGCAGTATCAGGATGGTCTCATCACCCAGCAGGAAAAGTACAACAAGGTTGTCGATGCCTGGTCCAAGTGCGGCGATCAGGTGGCTGGCGCGATGATGAAGGAAATCCAGGCCGTCAAGACTGACGAAAATGGCCGGGAAAAGCCCACCAACGCGATCTACATGATGGCGCATTCCGGTGCGCGTGGTTCTGCCGCCCAGATCCGCCAGCTGGCGGGGATGCGCGGCCTGATGGCCAAGCCGTCGGGCGAAATCATTGAAACGCCGATCATCTCGAACTTCAAGGAAGGTCTGACCGTTCTTGAATATTTCAACTCCACCCACGGTGCCCGTAAGGGTCTGGCGGATACGGCGCTCAAGACGGCAAACTCGGGTTACCTGACCCGCCGTCTGGTCGATGTGTCTCAGGATTGCGTTGTCACCGAAGAAGATTGCGGCACCGAACGCGCGCTGGAAATGCGTGCCATCGTGCAGGGTGGTACCGTCATCGCATCGTTGGGCGAACGCGTTCTGGGCCGCACGGTGGCCGAGGATGTGGTGGATTCGAAGACGGGTGAAACGCTGGTCACCGAAGGCACGTTGCTCGATGAGCCCATGGTTGCCCGCATCGAAGAAATCGGCATTCAGGCCATCCACATCCGTTCTCCGCTGGTGTGCGAAACCCGCATGGGTGTGTGCGGCAAATGCTATGGCCGTGACCTTGCACGCGGCACGCCGGTCAATATCGGTGAATCGGTGGGCGTCATCGCGGCGCAGTCGATCGGTGAGCCCGGCACGCAGCTGACGATGCGCACGTTCCACATCGGTGGCGCGGCGCAGCTCAACGAACAGTCCAACCATGAGGCGATTTCGGACGGTATTCTGGAATATCGTGACCTGCGCACCATCAAGGACAAGATGGGCCGCACGGTTTCGCTGTCACGTCAGGGCGAAATTGCCGTGATGGATGCCGATGGCCGCGAACGTTCTGTCCACCGTCTGACTTATGGTGCCTATGTTCTCGTTGAGGATGGCGGCCCCGTGACGGCTGGCCAGAAGATCGCCGAATGGGATCCGTTCACGCTGCCGCTGATCACGGAAAACCCCGGTATCGTGAAGTATCAGGATCTGATCGAAGGCCAGACGCTTGCGGAACAGGTCGACGAAGCGACGGGCATTTCCCAGAAGGTCGTCACCGAATTCCGTCCGGGCCGGTCCAAGGTCGATCTGCGTCCGCGCCTCACTTTGCTTGACTCGGATTCGGGCGAAGCGGGTCGTTACATGCTGGCCGTGGGCGCGATGCTCTCGGTGGAGGATGGGGCCACGGTTCAGGGTGGTGACGTTCTGGCGCGTGTGTCTCGCGAAGCCGCCAAAACCCGCGACATCACGGGCGGTCTGCCGCGCGTGGCCGAGCTGTTCGAAGCGCGCATCCCGAAGGACAATGCGATCATCGCATCCACATCGGGCCGCATCGTCTACGGCAAGGATTACAAGGCCAAGCGCAAGATCGGTATTCAGCCTGAGGATGGCGGTGATTTGGTCGAATATCTGATCCCCAAGTCCAAGGTGATCGACGTGCAGGAAGGCGATTATGTGAAGCGGGGCGATCAGCTCGTCGCCGGTTCGCCGAACCCGCATGACATTCTGGAAGTGATGGGCATTGAGCCGCTGGCTGAATTCCTCGTTGCGGAAATTCAGGAAGTCTATCGCTTGCAGGGCGTGAAGATCAACGACAAGCACATCGAAACGATCGTGCGCCAGATGCTCCAGAAGGTCGAAATCACCGATGCCGGTGATACGACGCTGCTGGCGGCGGAACAGGTGGATCGCGAGGAAATGCTGGAAATCAACGCCAAGGCGGAAGCCGCTGGTGGCCGTCCGGCAGTAGGCAAGCCCATCCTGCTTGGCATCACCAAGGCGAGCCTGCAGACGCGTTCGTTCATCTCGGCGGCCTCCTTCCAGGAAACCACCCGCGTGCTCACGCAGGCGGCGGTAGAGGGCAAGAAGGACTCGCTCGTCGGCCTGAAGGAAAACGTCATCGTGGGTCGTTTGATCCCGGCTGGCACGGGTGCAGGCATGAACCGCCTGCGCGTCACCGCCACCAGCCGCGATGCTGCCCTGCGCGTTCAGCAGAAGGCATGGCAGGACAGCCTCGAAGCGGCTTCGGCGAAGGCCGCTCCCGCGCCCGCGCCGGCTCCTGCGCCCGTTGCGGACACCGTGGAGGACTAAGCGTCCTCCTCAGTGCGCTGACATGAAAAGCGCCCCTTCCCGGATGCGGGAAGGGGCGCTTTTTGTTTCGTTTGCGTGCCCCTGGAGCGGAATGACTTCACATTGACGCATGCCCGTTCGTGTGGGCGAGTCATATTGCTCTAAACAGGTCTCATCCCCTATGCCCCATCCGCCACTTGGTCCACAGATGCCGCACCAGCTTGAGTGGCGGCATACGGAGCCAGTGCGAACGGACATAGAAGGCAAAGCCCAGCAGCTTGCGGCTTTCCCGGCCCCAGTCATCGCGCGCGAGCAGGCGGCCCATGTAGAAGACGTCGCCCCGTCGGCCATGCCAGGCGAAGTGCTTGTCCACTGGAGTGTCGAAGATGTGCGCGGTCAGGCGCAGCGCGCGCGAAGTGGATTTTGCAAGCTGGTGGTGACGTGCGCGCGCCAACAGGCGGGGCCAGAAGCCGGGTGTTTCAGAAAATTCACGGATCAGCCGGTCTATGTCCCACAGATTGCGCAGGCCGCCCTGCAAATCGCCGTCTGCAAGCAGATGCGCGACCGCGTGGATGATCATATCTTCGGGGGAGAGGGTGCGGAATGACCCTGCCTCCACCGAGTCCGCGACAAGCGCCGCCGCATCGGGCTTCGGCCCGGCGGTCAGCGGCAAGATGGTGTGATGCACGTCGATCATCCGTTCGCGCTCATCATGGATCAGCGGGGGGAGTTCGTGCATGTGCTGGCGGTAATAGGCCTGATCGTAAGGGTTGTCCTTCACCCAGCTCCAGCCCGCCGCGAGCAGCGCTGCCTCCGCTTCATCCAGCCGGTCACGCGGCACCAGAATATCGAGATCGCCGATCAGCCGCCCGCTGCCTGCATCCAGCCCGGCGGCCGCAAAAGCGGTGCCCTTGAGCAGGACGAGCGGAATGCCGAGCGGAGTCAGCACGCGCCGCGCCATTTCTGCTTCCCATAGCGCCTGCACACGGTTGGCTTCTGCGTTGACCAGCGCATTGTCCAATATCTCGCGCGCAGCGGCAGGGACATCCATGCCCTTGAGCCGCCAGGCCAGCGAACCATCCAGCCGCTCTGCGCGCGCCATGGCGATCAGCGCGTTCCAGCCGCGCGCATCAAGCGTGGTGACATAGTCCGGATCGGCAAGCGCGCGGGCAAGATGACGGGCGTCCATCAGGCCCCGGCTCCTTCGAACAGGCTTTCGACGATGGAGATGCCCTCCGCCCCGCTCATATAGTCGATGGCCTTGGCGGGCACGCTTTGCACCAGCCGGGTCAGTGCGGAAAAGCCGCGTTCGCCCAGCATGGTGTAATTGGTGGAGGCCTGGGTGAGGCGCACAAATGCCTCTCCCTGACCGACCGGGCGGATCGCCCAGTTTGCACCGAAGCGGGGAAACAGGATCAGCGTGGGCGTGCCGGGCTCTGCCATCCGCGCCACGGCATCGGCGCTCGGCCTGAAGTGACGGATGTCGCCCTTGGGCGTGTCTTTCAGGAGAGGCCCGAACCGCTCTTCCCCGGCCAGCGCCTGCATCGCGGCAATCGCTTCATTCTTGAGGCTGACCGGGCGGGGGAAGGGGAAGGCCTGACCGGTTTCGGGGTCGATCAGCGCGAACTCATCTCCCATCAGCCGCCAGCCCGCTTCGCCCAGCATCGCCGCCAGCGTGGATTTGCCGGAACCGGATTCACCGGTGAGGATCACGACCTTGCCAGCCTTTTCCACCGAAGCGGCATGGAGCAGCATCAGGCGCCGCTCGCCCAGCGCGATTTGCAGGTTCATCCCCATTTCCGCGGCAAGGATCGCTTGCGAATAGGGCAGGGGAACCGCTTCGGGCAGGGTATAGTCGCCCTGAATGGCGACTTGCGGGCGGAGATGGCGGCGCATCCAGCGTGGCGCATCCAGCCTGATGCGGTAATGCGCGATGCTGTCAGCGGGCTGCGGATAATCGGCGTAAAGCGCTGCAAGCTGAGCCAAGGGCGCGCGCCAGATGGAGCCGATGCGGAAGGCACGCGGGCCGACAGTGACGGTGAGGCTGTGCATCAGGCCACCCACACCAGCCCGCTGGCCTGCAAGGCAGACAGATGGCCGGAAAGCCCCGCGCGAATCTCGCCATCATCAGCAGGCAGCCCCATAGCCGCCAACAGGTCGTCAAGTGACAGAGCGGCTCCGGCCAAAGCTGTCAGAATTTCGGGCACGGGTTCTGCCACGACATGCGTCTGGCCGGATGGGCGATGGTATAACGCTGTCAGCCCCTCCAGCGGGGTGACGCGCAACGTGTCGGAATCGGGGGCCGCGAAGCGGTCTGCCGCCATCAGCGTCCCGGCATCTGGAGCGAGGCAAAGCAGGTATAGCCGCTCTGCCCGAATTGCAGCTTGCGGATATAGGCGAGATAGGCCTGATTCTGCTCATAGGTGGTGCCGGGCAGGTTGGAACCGGCCAGCGCCTGCTTCACTTCTTCGCCGGTGAACGGGCGCAGCGCGGGCGCGAACGACCCATCTGTACCAGCGGGCACCAGCGTGCCGTCTGCCGCGATATACTGGCCGCTCTGCACCGGATCCGGCACCGGGATCTGGCAGTTCAGCACGGAGGTCGCGGCCTGTGCGACAGCGGGCTTGATGGTGAGAATGGCAGTCGCGCCCGCAGCCCCCAAACGGATGGCGTTGCGCCGGTCAATCCCGGCCTGGGTCTGCTGTGTCTCGCTCATTCTCACGCTCCGGAACCTGTGCACAACAGGATTTGGCCGAATAACTGCGGCTTGTCGAGCGCGGTAACGCTCTTTTGCCGCCTCGCTGGCGTGGAGGCTTGTGCCCGCACGACCGCCGCGCATGGCAGTGAACCAGCTGACCGGATTGATCAGGCTGGTGCTGCCATCCAGCGAGAAGGTGATGAACTCCGCCCGACCGCCGATATTCTCCCACGGCACCGGTCCGCCCAGCCCGCCTTGCTCCAGCCCGAAGCGGCTGTCTGCCGAATTGTCGCGATTATCGCCCATCAGGAAAACATGATTGTCCGGCACGGTGATGGCAGGATAATCATCGGCCTCCAGCTTCAGGCCCAGATCGATCGTATCATAGCTGCGGCCATTGGGCAGGGTTTCACGCACGATTGGCATCCGGCACACCTGCGATCCATCCGCCGTGGTGACGAGCAGGCCCGGATAATGCATGTCATCGCACGGCGCATTGGCATCCACAGGAATGTCACGCACTTGCACAGGCGCGCGCTGCACCGGTGTGCCGTTCAGGATGACCGTGCCGTTGCGCACCTCCAGCCGATCTCCCGGCAGGCCGATGACGCGCTTGATATAATCCTGGGAGGAGCCGGGCGGTGTTGCGATCACCACATCGCCGCGTTCCGGAAGCGAACCCATGATGCGGCCCTTCATCGGCGGCAGCAGGTGGAAGGTCATGGAGACGAAACTCCAGCCATAGGGATATTTGGAAACGACCAGCCGATCCCCCACCAGCAGGCCCGGCATCATCGATTCAGACGGGATATAGAAGGGCTTGGCGATCAGGCTGTGAAAGCCGAGCACGGCGAGCACGAGCCAGAACACGCCTTTCAGCTCGCCCTTCCAGTCAAACCCTTCGGCTTCGGCGGGGCTGGTGTCCGGGGCCGGAACTGCTTCACTCTGTTCGCTCACGCTCATTCACTCTTTCGCTGCGGGCAAAGCCTCGATGATGACAAAGGCCTGCGCCCAGGGATGATCATCCGTGAGCGTCAGGTGGATGCGCGCCTCATAGCCGTCCGGTATCAGCGCGTCGAGCCGGGCTTTCGCGCCACCGGTCAGGTGCAGCGTCGGCGCGCCGGACGGGGCGTTGACCACGCCAATGTCTTTCATGAAGACGCCGCGCTTGAAGCCGGTGCCGACCGCCTTGCTGAACGCCTCCTTGGCTGCAAAGCGCTTGGCATAGGTTTCTGCCGTGGTGAGCGTGCGACGGCGGGCCTTGGCACGTTCGACTTCTGTGAAGACGCGCTGCTCGAACCGCTCGCCAAAGCGGTCAATCGAGGCGCGGATGCGTTCGATATTGCACAGGTCTGAGCCGAGGCCGATGATCATGGGGTCAAATCCTCCCCGCCATTTTCATAGCCTCTCCCCGCCTTCGCGTGAATGACGGAAAAAACGCAAGCCTCACCGCGCCGCATCCATCCGCCTGCGCATCTCGCGGATGCTGGCGTCCAGCCCCATGAAGATCGCTTCGCCGATCAGATAATGGCCGATGTTGAGTTCAGCCAGCTCAGGGATGGCCGCAATCGGGCCGACATTGTCAAAGGTCAGGCCATGCCCGGCGTGCGGCTCGATCCCGCCCGCGACGGCGAGCTTGGCCGCGTCCGCAATGCGGGCGAGCTCCGCCACGCGCGCCTGCCCGTCCAACTCGGCGTAACGCCCGGTATGGAATTCCACCACCGGCGCTTTGAGCCGGATCGCGGCCTCCACCTGCCGGACGTCGGGCTCTATGAACAAGGACACACGGATATGGGCTGCAGAGAGACGCTCGACCAGTGGCACAAGGCGGTTATCCTGCCCGGCGGCATCCAGCCCGCCTTCGGTCGTCCGCTCCTCGCGCCGTTCGGGCACGATGCACGCCGCGTGCGGGCGGTGGCGCAGCGCAATCTCCGCCATCTCGTCGGTCGCGGCCATTTCCAGATTGAGCGGAATGGTGAGCGCGGCCATCAGCCCGTCAAGATCGGCGTCGCGGATATGGCGGCGGTCTTCGCGCAGATGGGCGGTGATCCCGTCTGCACCCGCCGCCTGCGCCATCAGCGCGGCCTGCACCGGATCAGGATGAATCCCGCCACGCGCGTTCCGGACGGTGGCGACATGATCGATATTGACGCCCAGACGCAGATGCGCGCTCATGGCTTGGCCCGGCTGCCCGGCTTGATCGCCGGAAGGGCTTCGAGTTCGGGGGGCAGGGCGTCTGCGGCATAGGTGGGCACGTCCAGCCGGATCAGCGGGAAGAAAGGCACGCCCAGATCAACGCTGCCATTGGACCGATCCACCAATGAGGCTTCGGCCACGACCGTCACGCCCGCTTTCTCCGCTGCCGCAATGGCTTCGCGCGAAGAGAGGCCGGTTGTCACGACATCTTCCACCATCAAGGCGCGCTGGCCGGGTTCCACCGCAAAGCCGCGCCGCAGTTCGAACACGCCTTCGGGGCGTTCGAGGAACAATGCGTCCTTGCCCAGCGCGCGGCCCATTTCATGACCGATGATGATTCCGCCCATGGCAGGTGAAAGCACCACGTTAATCGAATCGCGCAGGACGTCCGGAATCGTTTGCGCCAGGGCTTCGGCCAGGCGTGCAGCACGGGCGGGATTCATCAAAACGCGCGCGCATTGCAGATATTTGGGAGAGCGCAGGCCGGACGAGAGAATGAAATGTCCTTCCAGAAGCGCGCCTGCTGCGCGGAATTCCGCCAAAACCTCGTCTTCGGTCACGTCATGCTCCTTGCCGGTCGATCTTTTGCCCTTAGGGCGGGCGGCTGTTTCGGGCAATCCCGTCAAAAAACGGCGTAAACGGCTTGAGAGCGAAACAAGTCCTGCCTATAGCGATCCGAGTCAGGCTAAGCGCAGACTATGTGTGCAGCCTAAATAGGGGCTCTGAACGGAAGATTATATGATCAGGATCAAATCAGCATTGATGGCCGCGGGCCTGCTGCTGGCGCCATTGGGGGTGGCCCAGGCCGCTGCACCGGCTGCGGCTCCCGCCGCCGCCGCACCAGTCGCCGCCGACGCGAAGGATGCCGCCCAGACGGTTGAAACGACCATCGGCACGTCCAAGCCCGATCCCATGATCGGACAGCCGATTGAGGGCCAGATCGGCCTTCAGCCGCAGGTGACCGAAAATGGCCGCTATGCCGCGTGGATGCACAACAGCATCCTGACGCCGATCATGATCGGCATCGCGTTGCTGGTGCTGGGCCTGCTGGGTTATGTGATCGTGCGTTTCCGTCGCGCGGCCAATCCGGTGCCGTCCAAGGTGACGCACAACACGCTGCTCGAAGTGCTGTGGACTGGCATTCCGGTGCTGATCCTTGTCGTCATTGGCGTTCCGTCGATCAAGCTGCTCGCAGCGCAATTCGAACCCGCGCCCAAGGAAGCGGTGACGCTGAAGGCGATTGGCGCGCAATGGCTCTGGAACTATGAATATCCGGACTATGGCGTGGAGTTTTCCTCCAACATGCTGTCGGACGAGGCTGCTGCCAAGGCAGGCGAACCGCGCACGCTGG
This sequence comes from Sphingomonadales bacterium, assembly GCA_016714795.1. Lineage (GTDB taxonomy): Bacteria > Pseudomonadota > Alphaproteobacteria > Sphingomonadales > Sphingomonadaceae > Aquisediminimonas. Next base: position 448,249 of record JADKCA010000001.1, read on the forward strand.
GTGTGGACAATCGCGTTGTCCTCCCGGTCAACACGCCGATCCGCTTGCTGACAACGGCAACCGACGTGATCCACAGCTGGGCGGTTCCCGCTTTCTGGCTGAAACTGGACGCGGTTCCGGGCCGGATCAACGAACTGAGCTTCAAAGTAGAGAAAACTGGCGTCTATTACGGTCAGTGCTCCGAACTGTGCGGCATCAAGCACGGCTATATGCCGATCGCGGTTGAAGTCGTCTCACGGGAAGACTTTGACAAATGGGTGGTGGCCAAGGGTGGTTCGCTGACCAAGGCTGATGCGGAAACAGCTGCCGCTCCGGCTGCTGAGGCTGCCGCTCCCGCACCTGCTGCTCCCGTTGCTGCTGCGCCCGCCGCAGCCGCTCCCGCGACGAAATAAGGATAGGGTCACATGTCTGCTGCTGCTGAACACGCACACGACGATCATCACGACGCGGACCACAAGCCGGCGTTCTTCGCCCGCTGGTTCATGTCAACCAACCACAAGGACATCGGCACGCTGTACCTGATTTTCGCGATTTTCGCGGGGATCATCGGAGGCGCGCTGTCCGGTGTCATGCGGCTCGAACTGGTCGAGCCGGGCATCCAGTATCTGCCCTGGGTGGCGACCGTGCTTCACGGCGGCCAGCCCGATCAGACACAGGGTGAGCATCTCTGGAACGTCCTGATCACGGCGCACGGCCTGATCATGGTGTTCTTCATGGTCATGCCCGCCATCATCGGCGGCTTTGGCAACTGGTTCGTTCCGATCATGATCGGCGCGCCGGATATGGCCTTCCCGCGCATGAACAATATCAGCTTCTGGCTGATGATCCCCAGCTTCTTGCTGCTGTTCGGTTCGATGTTCGTGGGTGGAGGCTCCGGCCCCGGTGCGGGCACTGGCTGGACGGTCTATGCGCCGCTTTCCACCAGTGGTTCGGTTGGCCCGGCGGTGGATATGGCGATCTTCTCGCTCCACCTTGCAGGTGCCAGCTCGATCATGGGCGCCATCAACTTCATCACGACCATCTTCAACATGCGTGCCCCGGGCATGACCTTGCACAAGATGCCGCTGTTCGTGTGGTCGGTGCTTGTCACCGCCTTCCTGCTGCTGCTCTCGCTGCCGGTTCTGGCCGCTGGCATCACCATGTTGCTGACGGACCGCAACTTCGGCACGGCCTTTTATGATCCGGCCGGCGGTGGTGATCCGGTGCTTTACCAGCATCTCTTCTGGTTCTTCGGTCACCCCGAAGTGTACATCATGATTCTGCCGGGCTTCGGCATCGTCAGCCAGATCATTTCCACCTTCAGCCGCAAGCCGGTGTTCGGCTATCTCGGCATGGCTTATGCCATGGTCGCGATCGGTGTTGTCGGCTTTGTCGTGTGGGCGCACCACATGTACACCACCGGCATGGACGTGAACACGAAGATGTATTTCACGCTCGCCACGATGGTGATCGCGGTGCCCACGGGCATCAAGATCTTCAGCTGGATCGCGACGATGTGGGGTGGCTCGCTCACCTTCAAGACGCCGATGCTGTGGGCGCTGGGCTTCATCTTCATGTTCACCGTGGGTGGCGTGACCGGCGTTCTGCTCGCCAATGGTGGCGTCGACAACTATATGCACGACACTTATTATGTGGTCGCGCACTTCCACTATGTGCTGTCGCTGGGTGCGGTGTTCGCGCTGTTCGCCGGCTTCTTCTACTGGTTCGGCAAGATGACCGGAAAGCACTATAACGAATTCCTGGGGCAGCTTCAGTTCTGGGTGTTCTTTGTGGGTGTGAACGTGATCTTCTTCCCGCAGCACTTCCTCGGTCTTCAGGGGATGCCGCGCCGCTATCCGGATTATCCGGATGCCCAGACTTACTGGAATGCGGTGTCTTCCTATGGCTATGTCATCATGGCGATTGGTGTGCTGATCTTCTTCGTCAACATTGCCTGGTCGCTGATGGCGGGCAAGAAGGCCGAAGGCAATTACTGGGGCGAAGGTGCCACGACGCTGGAATGGACGCTGTCCAGCCCGCCGCCGTATCACCAGTTCGAAACGCTGCCGAAGATCGATTGATCATCGGCGGGGCAGGGGAGCCGCCAGCCAATGCGCGGCTCTCCTTCCAACACGGTTCCGGGGTGATCCGGAACCGGCATGGAGCCCCGGCCTGTGCCGGGGCGTTGTGTATGAGGATGGAATGACAGACGCGGCGATCCCCGCCCAACAGCTCCCGGCGGACTGGCGCGATTTCCTTGCGCTGACCAAGCCGCGCGTCATGTCTCTGGTGGTGTTCACCGGCCTGTGCGGCCTGCTGGCCGCGCCGGTTGCGCTGCCCGCCGTACTGGGCTTCACCACCGTGCTGTGCATTGCGTTGGGGGCAGGAGCCGCAGGCGCGCTCAACCAATGGTATGAGGCGGATATTGATGCGCTGATGAAGCGCACCGCCGGACGGCCGCTTCCCGCCGGGCGGATGGACCGCCAGTCTGCACTGCATTTCGGCGTGGGCCTGTCTTTCCTGTCAGTCATCCTGCTGGGTCTTGCCACCAACTGGCTGGCGGCAGCCGTGCTGGCGGTCTCTATCCTGTTTTACGTCATGATTTACACGGTCTGGCTCAAGCGCCGGACGCCGCAGAATATCGTCATCGGCGGCGCTGCCGGTGCGTTTCCGCCGGTGATCGGCTGGGCGGCGGCCACCGGCGACATCACGCTGCTGCCGGTGCTGATGTTCGCGCTGATCTTTTTGTGGACTCCCCCGCATTTCTGGGCGCTCGCGCTGTTCATCGAAAGCGATTATGCGCGCGCGGGTGTGCCGATGATGCCGGTTGTGGCGGGCGAACGCACCACGCGCGTCCAGATTTTCCTTTACACGCTGCCCATGGCAGCCTGCGCGCTGGCACCTTGGGCGATGGGTCTGGCTGGCGCAATCTATGGCATTGCCGCGCTGATTGGCACGGCGCTGTTCCTCGCCTTGTCGGCTCAGGTCGGTATGCGGCAATCACGGGCAGATGACGGAGCGAAGCCCGAACGGCGGCTGTTCTATTATTCGATTCTCTATCTTTTCGCGCTGTTTCTGGCGCTCGCTGTTGACAGGATGATGGCTGCATGACCGAACCCGATGCCGAGTTCCACCGCCGCCGCAATTCGCGCGCCTTGGTAACAGCGGTCCTGCTGGGCGCATTCGTGCTGCTCATCTTCTTCATCTCCATTGCGAAGATGCAGCACTGATGCTCCGTGATCGCAAACTTCGAACCGGGCTGATGGCGCTGGGGCTGGCCGTGGGGATGACCGGGCTTGGCTATGCCAGCGTGCCGCTTTATCGCATGTTCTGTCGGGTCACCGGCTTTGGCGGCACGAGGCAAAGGGCGGAAGCTTCCGCTGTGCCTGGCGCGGTTGCGGGGAAGACGATTTTGGTGCGTTTCGATGCCAATCATGTTCCCGCGCTCGATTGGGATTTCAAGCCTGAAGACAATCTGGACTCGGTCTCCATCGGTGAGCGCGAGATGGCTTTTTTTGCGGCGAAGAACCTGTCTGACAAGCCTGTGACGGGCATGGCGACGTTCAACGTTTCGCCGACTGCCGCCGGCAAATATTTCAACAAGATCCAGTGTTTCTGCTTCAATCAGCAGACATTGAAACCCGGCGAATCGGTGCGGATGCCTGTCACCTACTTCGTCGATCCGAAAATCCTTGATGATCCGGCTGCCCGGAACATTCAGGAAATAACGCTCAGCTACACCTTCTATCCGGTGGACGAGGCCAAAAAGGGCAGCTAGAGCTTCATTATAAAACCCAGGGGAAAGCTAAAATGGCAGGCGCAAAAACCCACGATTATCATATTCTTCCGCCCAGCATCTGGCCGCTGGTGACGTCCTTCTCGCTGCTCGCTTCAACCGGCGGTGGTGTGATGTGGATGCACGAACAGCCCTTTGGCCAGCTGATCTGCCTGGCGGGCATCATTTCGGTTTTCTATTGCGCGTTCAGCTGGTGGGCGGACGTGATCAAGGAAGCGCATGCGGGCGATCACACGCCGGTCGTGCAGCTTCACCAGCGTTATGGCATGATCCTGTTCATCGCCTCCGAAGTCATGTTCTTCGTGGGCTGGTTCTGGGCCTGGTTCGATTTCTCGCTCTTCCCGGCGGGCGTGCAGGTCACCGAAGGCGAAGTCTCGCTGGTGGAGGGCACGGTTTCTGCCATGGGTCTGGGCCAATGGCCGCCCAAGGGTCTGGAAGTGATTGATGCCTGGGGTTTCCCGCTGCTCAATACGCTGATCCTGCTTTGCTCCGGCACCACCATCACCTGGGCGCACCATGGCCTGATCCATGGCGAACGCGGTGGTGATCTCAAGGGTTTCTGGGGCATGCTCGGCGTCGGCTCGAACGACACGCTGAAGAAGGGCCTGTGGCTGACGATCATCCTCGGCCTGATCTTCTCCAGCATTCAGGCCTATGAATATGCGCACGCACCGTTCGGCTTTTCGGGCCTGAACTACAGCGCGGCCTTCTACATGGCGACCGGTTTCCACGGCTTCCACGTTCTTGTTGGCACGATCTTCCTGATCGTTTGCCTGATCCGCGCCTATAAGGGCCACTTCACCGCGCGCCAGCATTTCGGCTTTGAAGCTGCTGCCTGGTACTGGCACTTTGTGGACGTGGTGTGGTTGTTCCTGTTCGTCGTCGTCTATGTCTGGGGCGGCTGGGGCGCACCGGTTCACGGCGGCTGATATGAGTGACTGGCAGGCCCCTGATACGACGCAGGCGTCGCTGAAGGGGTTGTGTCCGCGATGCGGCGCTCCGGGCCTGTTCCGGAGCGCTGTTTCGTTTGCGGATGGCTGCGGACGGTGCAAGCTCGATTTCACGCAGTTCAATGTGGGGGATGGCCCTGCGGCCTTCCTCGTCTTTGTGGTGGGGGGCATTCTCACCGTCGGGCTGGTGCTGGTCGAGCTTTCCTTCAGTCCGCCGATCTGGGTGCATCTGCTGCTGTGGCTGCCGTTGCTGGTGATCCTGACGGTCGGTCTCTTGCGGCTCGCCAAAGGTGCCATGCTCGTGCTTGAATATCGCAACCGCGCGCATGAAGGCCGCATCGTCGGATGAAGCGGCTTCCGCTGGTTCCCACGCTGATTGTCGGATTTGCCTGCGCCACCATGGTGGGGCTGGGTGTGTGGCAACTGCGGCGTGGTGATGAAAAAGCGGCGCTTCTGGCACGCTATCAGGCTGCATCAGGCCTTCCAGCCATGGCCTATCCGGCGATGCCGCTTCCACAAGACCTGCCGCTCTTCCGCCGGGCGAGCGGTTATTGCCTGTCCGTCACCGGCTGGCGAACCAAGGCCGGGCATAATCTTCGGGAGGAAACCGGCTGGGCGCACATTGCGGATTGCCGCAAAGGGGCAGAAGGGCCGGGCATGGCTGTGGAGGTGGGCTGGTCCCGCCAGCCCAAGGCTCCGGATTGGACAGGGGGCGATGTCGAGGGTGTCATCACCACCGATGATGCTGCGGTAATCCGGCTGGTGAGTGCGAAGCCGCTGGCACCGGGGCTGGAAGCAAGCGCACCGCCTTCACCTGCCAATATCCCCAACAACCATCTGTCCTATGCGATCCAGTGGTTTGCGTTCGCGCTGATCGCGGCGGTCATTTATGCGTTGGCGTTGCGGCGCATGGGGCAGCCCGCTGACTGATCATGGTCTTGGCGGCGGAGGCCGGGTACGCCCATAACCCGGAATTCGGCCTCCGCCGCACGCGGTGCAACCCCCTGTTGCAACCGGACAGCATGATGTTGGGTGTCGGCAAACCATTACGCGTGTCGACACCCGCCCCCTGAAAAGCAAAAGGGGGGCATTGCGATCCTGCGCGAACGGCGCGGGAAATCCGGAAAGTCTGGAGTCAGCCTTTGGGGCTGGCGAGAAAAGAGCGGCGGCCCTCGATACGCAACAGGAGGGTACCCGCTTCGGCCATATACGCGGCCTTACTGTTGGGAGCCGGATGCACTTGCGCGCGCCCGGCTCCCGCCCTCGTTAAGCGACCCGAGGGGGAAGGATGGCTGGATCAGGTGATCGGCCTGGTTCAGCGATTTTGTCTTGGATTTGCCGATTGGAGAGCCGGGCAAATACGCGCCCCGCTCTCCGGCACTAAATGTCTGTTCGCGCTTGGCTTCAGCAGCGGTTGCCGCCACTGGAACGGTCGATCGCGCGGCCCGCAACGGCCCCGACGCCCGCACCGATGATCACGCCCATGGTGCGGTCTCCGCGCCGTCCGGCCACTTCATGGCCCAGCAGCCCGCCTGCAATGGCGCCGATGATCGTGCCGCCGGTGCCGCGATCGCACCGATAGCCGTCGCGATAGCCGCGCTGGCCGCGATACTGATGATCGGTGCGATAGCCGCGTCCGTTCTGGCCATAGCTGCCATAGGCACCATAACCATTGTCCATCACCACCACCGGGGCGTTGCTCCAGCGGCCATGGCGGGCCTCCGCCGGAGATGCGAGCACCGCAGTGCTGCCCAGTGCGAGTGCAAGCATCGGAATCAATGTTGTGCGTGCCATTTCGAATTCTCCTTTTCGAAGGGGGGAGAGCGTTTCCGTTCGCCCCGTCCGATGCAGCCCTTATGGCAGGAGTGCGCTGGCCCGTTCCTGAACATTACGGTTATTTTCCGTTCATTTATCTGCCGTTCATCATCAGAGCTTGTGCCCGGATTTCGGTGCTTTATGGGTGCAAATCATGCCGCTGCGCCTTCCTAAATCCCTGAACAAAAGCATGATATTTCTCATCTTGCTAACATTGTTGTTCAGTTTGTCTTCGTCTGAACCGCGCGCGGGGCGACCGCCAGAGGTCGCGCGAATCGCGATTCGTGCCACCGAAATCAGGCCGCAAGCCTTTCAAGGGCGTCGCGCACCCGGCGTTCCTCTTCGTTTGGCGAAGGCGTGGCGTCTGGACAGCGACAATGTGGAATTTGGAGGCATATCTGCGCTGGTGCCGTTCCGGGGTGGACTGCTGGGCGTGTCGGATGCCGGGGTGCTGGTTGAAACCCGACCGACGCCAGAGTTGGCGAACTGGTTTGGCCAGATCAGCCCCATTCCAGCGTCGTGCGTGCGCAGCACATCCAAATTTGATCGGGACAGTGAATCGCTCGCCGTTGATCCGGCGGGCTCGCGCTATTGGCTGGGGCTGGAATATCACAATCGGATTTGCGCGGTTGTGCCAGGCGGAGGGGCGCATTTTGTAGCGCCCAAGGCGATGCGCAAATGGCCCATGACGGGCGGGCCGGAAGCCATGGTGCGACTGGCTGACGGGCGGTTCCTTGTCTTTGCGGAGCGCAGCCATCCGCCGGAAGCGACCGTGCCGATGTTGGTTTTTGACCGCGATCCGACAGATCCGTCCGTGCGTGTAACCAAAGCGCGCTATCGCCCTCCGCCCGGATTCACGCCGGTGGATGCGGCGCAATTGCCAGACGGGCGCGTGCTGGTGTTGCACCGCCGGTTCCAACTGCCGTTCGCCTTTTCGGCGATTCTGTCCATCGGGACGCTGAACCTCAGTGCGCGCGGTGCCTCGCTTCAGACGAAGCCCGTCACCTGGCTGGATGCCGGGCTTGGCGCAGACAATTGGGAAGCGCTGGCCGTTGAAGACCGGGGCCATGGCCGCGCCACGCTGTGGCTGGCCAATGACAATAATTTCATGCTGTTTGAGCCGAACTATCTGCTCAGGCTGGAGTGGGGAGCGCCGTCGCCCCGGCAATGATTGCCGTGTAAATCCGGGTGATGTCCGTCAGATCCTCCAGCGCCACCGCCTCATCCAGCTTGTGCATGGTGGCGTTGGGCAGGCCAAATTCGACCACTGGGCACAGGCGCGAGAGGAAGCGCGCATCGCTGGTGCCGCCGGTGGTGGAGAGTTCAGCCTCAAGCCCGGTCACACTGCGGATCGCCTCGCTCACCAGCGCGCTCAATTCGCCTGGTTGAGTGAGGAACGGCTCGCCGGAGATACGGGCTTCCACGCGGGCCTGCGGCGTCTCTGTTGTGTCGATCGCCTCGATCATCGCGGTCAGGCTGGCGCCCGAATGCGTATCGTTGAAGCGGATCGAAAGATTGGCGGACGCCTGACCGGAGATGACATTGCCCACCGTGTTGCCAACATCAATGTTGGTAATCTCGATGTTGGAGGCCTGAAACCAGTCCGTGCCTTCATCCAGCACAACATCGTCTATGGCTTTGAGGATGCGCACCAGCTTGGGCACCGGATTGTCGGCGAGATGCGGATAGGCGACATGGCCCTGCGTGCCGGGCACGATGATCTTGAAATAGGCGGAGCCGCGCCGCCCGATCTTGACCATGTCACCCAGACGCTGCGCGCTGGTCGGTTCCCCCACCAGACACAGGTCGGGCACGAGCTGCTGCTCTTCCATATAGGTGATCAACGCGCGCGTTCCGTAAAGCGCGGGGCCTTCCTCGTCTCCGGTGATGATCAGGCTGATCCGCCCGGCATGGTCCGCCGGAATGGCGGCGACAAAGGCGGCAATCGACCCCTTCATGTCGCACGCGCCGCGCCCGTACAGGATGTTGCCCCGGATTTCCGGCGCGAACGGCCCGCTTTCCCAGCCATCGCCGGGCGGAACCACGTCCAGATGGCCGGCAAAGGCAAAATGCCTGCCCGGCGCTGATCCTGTGCGCGTGGCGAACAGGTTTTCCACCGGGCCTTCGGGCGGTGTGCCCGTGACGAAGCGATGCACATCAAACCCAAGCGACACCAGCGCTTCTTCCAGCACGGCAAAGACGCTGCCCGTGGCGGGCGTGATGCTGGGGGCGGCCATGAGGGCGGTGGCAAGCTGGGCGGGATCGATGCTCATGCTGCCTGCCTAGCGCGTTGCGAACGCCTTGCAAAGCGCTGTGCGAGCACGGGGCGAGTTCGGGCTGGATTTCACGCGCGTGAAATTATATTATAAGGTCATGACACGATCAAACCTTCCGCCGCTCTCGCTTCATGTGCCGGAACCGCAGGCGCGGCCCGGTGCGGAACCGGATTTCAGTCATGTGATCATCTGCCCGGCAGGTGAGACGCCGCGCCCCGATCCGTCCGATGCTGCGGCCATCATCCGCGATCAGGCGTTCGGGCTGGTGCGCGTTCTGGATGAGGCCGGGCAGGCGGTGGGGCCGTGGAATCCAAGACTTGCGCCGGATACGCTGCGCGTGATGTTGCGAGACATGGCGCGCACCCGTGCTTTTGATGATCGCATGTTCCGCGCGCAACGGCAGGGCAAGACCAGCTTTTACATGAAATGCACTGGCGAGGAGGCTGTCTCGGTGGCGCAGGCGCACGCGCTGGACCGGGATGACATGTGCTTTCCCTCTTACCGCCAGCAAGGATTGCTCATTGCGCGCGGCTGCCCTCTGGTCGAGATGATGAACCAGATCTACTCCAACCGGGCAGACCGTCTGAAGGGCAAGCAATTGCCGATCATGTACGGCTTTCCGGATTATGGCTTCTTCACCCTCTCCGGCAATCTCACCACGCAGCTGCCGCAGGCGGTGGGTTGGGCGATGGCGAGCGCCTCCAAGGCCGATACGCGCATAGCCGCCGCCTGGTGTGGCGAAGGATCGACCGCGGAAGGGGATTTCCATGCGGCGATGACCTTTGCCACCGTCTATCGTGCGCCGGTGATCATCAACATCGTCAACAACCAATGGGCGATCAGCAGCTTTGCGGGCTTTGCTGGTGGAGAGGCAACCACCTTTGCCGCGCGCGCGCTGGGTTATGGCGTGGCGGGGCTGCGTGTGGATGGCAATGATACGCTTGCGGTTTATGCGGCGACTCAATGGGCGGCAGAGCGCGCGCGCACCAATCATGGGCCGACGCTGATCGAGCATGTCACCTATCGCGTCGAAGGGCATAGCACATCGGACGATCCATCCGCTTATCGCCCGGCGCGCGAAGCCTCGGGCTGGCCGTTGGGTGATCCGGTTGATCGCCTCAAGGCGCATCTGGAAGGTCTGGGCGAATGGGATGAGGCCCGGCATGACACAATGTTGACCGAGGTGATGGCCGAAGTGAAGGCGGCGCAGAAGGCGGCCGAGTCGAATGGCATATTGGGCCATGGGCTGCACCAGCCGCTCGAAACACTGTTCGAGGATGTGTTTGCAGAAGAACCATGGCATTTGCGCGAACAGACCGAACAGATGCTGGCCGAACGCAAACGGAAATGGCCTGAACGCTGATCGACCGCTTGCCTCTTTTCGTTCCAGCCCTATCTTGGTTCGGGATAAATGGATTGAGGAGACTGACATGCCGATGACACTGCCCGAAGGTGCGCCCGCCACGCTGGGAGAGGCTTTCGCTCGGATCAACGCCTGCACCGCGCCCAGCATTCTTGATCTCAAGGTGATGGTGCTCGTCGAAGCGGCGGGCCAGACGCTTTATGATGTCAGTGCCGAAGGCACCGATCATCCCGAAGTGAAGCGGCTGCTGATCGAGAATGGCGTTGAGGAAATGAAGCATGCGCAGCGCGTGTCGGCCGCGATCAAGGCGATTTCGGGCGAAGATTTCGCGCCGCCCTCGCGCGCAGACAATCCCTATCTTCAGGCCGATTTTCCGCGTGCCAAGCTGACGCCCGAAGGGCTGCGCGGCACGGCCCAGGCCGAATTTGGCGGCGACGCGCTCTATGGCAAATGGGCGGACTCAACCGACAATGCAGAGGCCGCCGCGCTGTTCCGCCTCAATGGCAAGGAAGAAACCGAACATGGCGACCGGCTGATGCAGGCGGCAGCGCTACTGGAAGGCTGAACCGGAGGGAGCGGGCAATGTGCGACGAGAAGACCGAAGCCGATCTGGCTGATGCCGGACTGAACCGGCGTGATTTTGCCACGGGCCTGGGCGCGGCAGGCGTTGCCGCCATGCTGCCGGCAGAGGCGTGGGCTGCGGATCTGATCGAGCAGGATGTGGCCATCACCACACCCGATGGTGTGGCAGACGCGCACTTCGTCCGCCCGCGCAAGGGAAAGCATGCTGCTGTGCTGGTTTGGCCCGATATCTGGGGCCTGCGCCCGGCCTTCAAGGATATGGCACGCCGGATGGCGGCGCAGGGCTATGCTGTGCTGACTGTCAATCAATTCTACCGCGATGCAAAAGCCCCCATCATCCTGACGGGCAATAACCCGCGCTCTCAAGAAAATTTTGCGATTGTGCGCGGCTATGCGGCCAAGCTGAATGCGGCGAGCGCCAAGCAGGATGCCACCGCCTATATCGGCTTTCTGGATCGCCAGAAGGGCGTGGACAGGCGCAAGGGTGTGGGCGTGACCGGCTATTGCATGGGCGGCCCGCTGGTCGTCATTTCAGCCGCGGCCGTTCCCGCGCGGGTGAAAGCAGGGGCGACCTTCCATTCGGTGCCATTGGTGACGGATGCGGCAGACAGCCCGCACCTCCTGTTTCAGAAGAGCAAGGCGGCATTCCGGATTGCCACGGCGAAAAATGATGATGAGCAGCGCCCCGATGAAAAGGCGCAACTGACCGAAGCGTTCAAAGGCGCAGGGCTGAAGGGCGAAGTAGAGGTCTATCCCGCGATGCACGGCTGGGTGCCGGCAGGCGGTCCCGCGCACGATGCGGTGCAGGCCGAACGGGCATGGGACAAGATGTTCGCCCTGTTCCGCGAGGCGCTGGGCTAAGCCTCAATCCCCCATCGGGCGGGGCAGCAGCAGCGCGAGCAAGATCGCGCGGCTTTCGCCATCGATAATCCCGTCGATCAGTTCGGGACGAAAACGGCGCTGAAAGGCGCGCACGGCCGCTTCCCTGTCTGTCACGTCATAGCCGAAGCGTTCGAGCGCGAGCAGGAAGCTGGCATCATTCCAAAGCGGATCGACCAGATTCTTCGTGGGACGCGGCAAGGCCAGCCGATGCTTGGCAAGATGCGCCCAGGGGAAAAGCTCGCCTGGATCATTCTTGCGCGCCGGGGCCACGTCCGAATGGCCGACAACATTGCCGCGCGTGATGCGGTGGCGGTGGACGATCTTGCGAGAGAGCTTGATGACCGCTTCCACCTGTGCCTCGGGAAAGGGTCGGTATCCGAATTCATGGCCGGGATTGACGATTTCCACACCGACGCTCGCACTGTTCACATCGGTGATGCCTCGCCAATACGAGCGTCCTGCATGCCAGGCGCGCTGGTCTTCATCGACCATGCGGATCACCTGACCATCCTCTGCCACCAGATAATGCGCGGAAACCTTTGCTTCCGGGTCGGTCAACCGGGCCAGAGCAGAGGCGGCGTCCTGCATCCCCGTATAGTGCAGAACCAGCATGGTGACGGGCAGACTGCGCTCATCAAAATTGGGGGAGGGGGTTTCAATGATGTGGCTCATGCCAATCCCTCATGTTCGCGTGCATGGGCGGTACGGATGGTAACGATGGCAACGCCGACCAGCACGGTGATGCCACCCACAATCATCACCGGTGTGATATTCGTGCCGAACCACCATGCCGCAGCGGCCACCGAAATGACAGGGTTGACCAATGTCAGCGGCACAACGGTGCTGACGGGATGGCGTTGCAGCAGAAAACTCATTGCGCCTTGCCCCAAGACAGTGGAGCCCAAGGCGGAGAAAAGTATCCAGCTGAGCGACGACATCGGCAAATCGGGAATGGCGCGCACCGCCTGCGGTTCTGCCAGCCACGCCACCGGAAACAGGCACAAAGTACCGATCAGGCCAATCCACGCATAGATGGTGAGCACCGGAACACCCTTCAGCCGCCGTTGGATCAGCGAGCAGACCGCCCAGACCGCGCTTGCGCCTGCCGTGATGGCCATGCCGAGCTCTTCGTTGATCGCTGCCGGATCGAAGACGAGCAGCGCGACGCCGATAAAGGCCAGCGCCATACCGATCAGCCGGTATTTATGGATGCGTTCGCCCAGCACCAGAACGGCAAGGATGAGCGAGAAGGGCGCGCCGAGTTGCCCGGCAATGGCGAGTGCGGGGACGTTGTCCGACACGGCAAGCGACCAGTTGACGAGGATGTAGAACAGGCTGCCAGACAGAAGGCCGAGCCCCGTCAATTCGCGCATTCGCCCTGGCACGATGCGGAGCGCGGGCAGGCAGATCAGCAGCACCATCGCCTGCCTCAGCCACGCGGCTGTCATCGGCTGGACCAGATCGACGCCCATTTTGACCGCGACGAGGTTCAGCCCCCACATCACGTTCATGACGATAACAGCGAAAATGTCGGCAGCACCAAAAGGCTGGTGCGGCTGCGCCTCGCTCACGCGCTCGACAGGGTGGCACCGATCAGCAGTGCCGGTTCGGTCGGGTCAGACGCCTGGATTGATCCGCCATGGCGCGCCAGGATTTCATGCGCCAGCCATGCGCCCACCGTGCGCGGCGAAATATCGGAGGCCTTGGCCTGACCGAGCATTGCCGCCCGGATTTCCGGATCGAGGATCAGGCGTGGGCCTTCTGCGCGCACCACGATTTCGATGGCGGAGCCACGCTGTTCAGCGCCCACCGTCAACTGGCCGCCGCGCACCAGCGCGTCTCCGGCCATCATCGCAAGGTTGAGCATCAGCTTGACGGCAGGCTTGGGCAGCAGTGGCGCATCGACCATCCAGCCCAACTGGACGCGACCCGTTGTGGAGAAAAGGCCCATCAGCGCGGTCTTGGCCTCGCCCGTATCCACTTCATCGCCGTATCCACCAGCTGCCCCGAAGGCGAGGCGGAAGAATTTGAGCTTGTTGGCGGTCGATGTGGAGCTGTCTGCCAGCAGGCCCATCACCTGATCGCGCATGCCGGGGTCTTTCTCGTCAGCCAGCAGTTCCAGACCATTGGCCATCGCGCCCACCGGGCTGAGCAGATCATGGCACAGACGCGAGCAGAGGAGGGAGGCGAAATCGACGGGATCGAGCGACATGGAGCATTAACCTTGTTCGTGATGATTGTGTCTTTGGCGAAGCGGTTGGCGCGATGCAACCGCCCATTGCGGGAACCGCCCTGCATGGTCTAAAGCCGCGACCCTTCACAAAACGCAAATATCGGAACCGATTGTGTCCACTTTGTACGCCCGCTTTGCTGCCCATGTTGATGCGGCACTCGATGCCCTTGAAACCGATGGCGTTCTGGCGCGCGGGCTGGACCGCAGGAATGTGACGGTGGAGCCGCCGCGCGATGCCTCGCACGGCGATCTGGCAACCAACGCGGCGATGGTCCTCTCCAAGGGCGCAAAGATGAACCCGCGCGCGCTGGCAGAGGCGATTGTCGGGCGATTGTCTGCACTGGATGAAGTGGTTTCTGCCGACATTGCCGGGCCGGGCTTCATCAATATGCGGCTGGCCGAGGATGCGTGGCGCAGCGAACTGGCTGCCATCCATGCCAGCGGTGCCGATTATGGCAAATCGGCGATGGGCGCGGGAAAGACCGTGAACATCGAATATGTTTCCGCCAACCCCACTGGTCCCATGCACATGGGCCATTGCCGCGGCGCAGTGGTGGGCGATGCTCTTGCCAGCCTGCTGGGCTTTGCCGGGCATGACGTGATCCGCGAATATTATGTGAATGATGCTGGCGGTCAGGTCGATGTGCTCGCCCGGTCTGTACATCTGCGGTATCGCGAGGCGCTGGGCGAAGCGATTGGCGAAATTCCGGAAGGTCTCTATCCCGGCGATTATCTGATCCCGGTTGGGCAGAAGCTGGCGGCGGAGCATCGCGATGCCTTTGTGGGCAAGCCGGAAGCTGACTGGCTGAAGCTGTTCCGCGAAACGGCGGTCGCGGCAATGCTCGTCATGATCAAGGATGATCTGGCGCTGCTGGGCATTCATCATGACGTGTTCGCTTCGGAAGCCGTCGTGCAGGCGGAGAAGAAGCCCGAAGCTGCCGAGGCTTTCCTGCGCGAGCGGGGCCTTGTTTATGATGGCGAGCTGGAAGCACCCAAAGGTGAGGTTGATCCCGATTGGGAGCCGGTCACGCTGCCGCTGTTCCGTTCAACGCAGTTCGGCGATGATCAGGATCGCCCGATCAAGAAGAGCAATGGCAGCTGGACCTATTTCGGTGCCGACATGGCGTACCATTTCCAGAAGGCGCAAAAGGCCGATGCGCTGATCGACATCTGGGGTGCGGACCATGCGGGCACCGTCAAACGGATCAGGGCGGCGGTCGAGGCGCTGACAGGTGGCACCAAGCCGTTTGATGTCAAGCTTGTCCAGATGGTGCGGCTGCTGCGCGGCGGGGAGCCCGTCAAGATGTCCAAGCGGGCCGGGAATTTCGTGACGCTGGCTGATGTGGTGCGGGAAGTCGGCAAGGATGTTGTCCGCTTCACCATGCTCACCCGCAAGGCCGATGCGCAAATGGATTTCGATTTCGCCAAGGTGGTGGAGGCGAGCAAGGATAATCCGGTCTTCTACGTCCAATATGCCCATGCGCGCATCTGTTCGCTGCGGCGGCGCATTGGCGAAGCGGGCATGGATGTGAACGCCGCGCCCGAACCTGCTCTGCTGGATGCAGAGGATCTGGATCTTGCCAAACTGGCCGCGCAATTCCCCAGGATTGTGGAAAGCGCGGCGCTCGCGCGTGAGCCGCACCGCATTGCATTCTATCTGTATGATCTGGCTGCGGCCTTCCATGCCTTCTGGAATGTGGGCAATGACAGGCCGGATCGGAGAATATTGGTGGTTAATAACGTCAAATTAACTATATCGCGTCTTTATCTCGCGGATGCGATCCGGCAGGTTATTGCAAACGGCCTGTCGATCATGGGGGTCCAGCCCGTCCAGGAGATGTGAGTTATGTCCGACACCGAGTATCAGACCAATCTTGATGATCAGGATCGGCTGCCCTGGCTAGAGGCTGTCGAAAGCGATGATGATCAGGAAGGCATGTCGGCCTCCAAGCTGCTGGGCTTCGTGCTCGCGGCGCTGCTCGCCTTGCTCGTCGTGATTGGCGGCGTGTGGTGGCTGCGCAGCCAGAAGGCCCCGGCGGATGGTGATGGCCAGCTCATCACCGCGCAGGAAGGCGATTACAAGGTCAAGGCCAATGATGATGACGGCCTGAAGGTCGAAGGTCAGGGCGATGCCACCTTCGCCGCTTCTGAAGGCGCAGAGGCCAATGGCACCGTAGCCGCGGCCGCGCAGGCCGAAGCACCCGTTGAGGGCGTGAAAGCTCCGGCCACTGCCACGGCCCCCGCAACGGCGGCCAAGCCGGTTGTGACTGCAACGGTGCCTGCTGCACCCGCTGGCAAGATCACACCACCGCCTTCTGCTGTAGGCGGAACACCGATCCAGCTCGGTGCATTCGGTTCGCAGGCTTCAGCCGATCAGGCATGGGCCAAGCTTGCCGCGCGCCACAAGGTTCTGGCTGGCATGGCCAAAACGGTGGAAGCGGGCCAGTCTGGCGGCAAAACCGTCTATCGCCTCCGCGCCAGCGCTTCTTCTCCGGCGGCAGCGGCTTCGGCGTGCAGCGCGATCAAGGCATCCGGCGGCTCCTGCTTGCTGCCCTGATCTGTTCCACAGGACATCTGAAAAAGGCTCCGGATGCGAATTCGGGGCCTTTTCTCGTGGTGTGCTTTCGAGATGAGCAAAACACGGCTTCTTGTGCGCCTGATCTCGACACGAACGGAGACGCCTGAGCGCTTTCGCATCCTATCATCATGGCCCTGCGCAAATTTGCCCTTCCCACGCCCTCTTGGCAGGCCTAGGAAATCGTCATGACGACTGACCGCATTTATACCGCTGCTCTGTGCGTGATTGGCGACGAGATTCTCTCTGGCCGCACGCAGGACAAGAATATCAGCCAGATCGCGCTATGGCTGAATTTGCAGGGCATCCGCCTTCGCGAAGTGCGCGTGGTGCCCGATGTGGAAGACGCGATTGTAGAGGCGGTGAACCAGTTGCGCGCGCGCAATGATTATCTGTTCACCACCGGCGGCATTGGCCCCACCCATGATGACATCACGGTGGATGCGATTGCGAAAGCGTTGGGTGTGGGTGTGGTCCATCATCCTGAAGCGAGCGCGATGCTCCACAAATATTACGAAAATCGGGGCGGGGCGACCGAAGCGCGGATGCGCATGGCGCGCGTGCCGGACGGGGCGGACCTGATCCCAAATCGCATGTCTGGCGCGCCGGGCATCCGCCACGGCAACATTTTCATCATGGCGGGCGTGCCCAGCATCACCGCAGGG
Source organism: Sphingomonadales bacterium (assembly GCA_016714795.1). GTDB lineage: Bacteria > Pseudomonadota > Alphaproteobacteria > Sphingomonadales > Sphingomonadaceae > Aquisediminimonas. The sequence continues at coordinate 465,365 of JADKCA010000001.1, forward strand.
ATGCTCGATGCGTTGACCGGCACGTTGGAAGGCGGTGCGCCGCTCCTGTCTGATACGGTGGGTTGCTGGGTGGCAGAAAGCGAGATTGCGGACATGCTGGGCAGTATCGAGCAGGCGCACGAAGGCTGCCAGATCGGCAGCTACCCCTTCTTTCGCGAAGGCCGGACCGGCTCCAACTTCGTGATCCGCTCCACCGATGCAGAAAAGCTGGCGGCCTGTGCTGATGCACTGGCTGCGGCTCTGGACGCCATGGGGCGCCCGGCCATTCGTGGTGCCATCTGAAAAGGAGAAGTATGATGCGTGTTTCCCTGATCGCCTCCATCGCCCTGCTGGCGATACCTGCACCCGTGTTTGCCGATGCCCCCTATAGCGACACCCGTTGCGCTGCGCTGTTCGGCCTGTTTGCTCAAGGCCAGGCCAAGAGCCAGCCCGGCAGCAACGAGGCCAAGGGGCTCGCCCTGATCGCGCAGAAGCTTGAAGAAAAGGCACTCATGGGCTTTGACGGAGACAAAATGGCGTTCGCCAAAGCGCTCGCTGCCGAACGTGCGGACCTGCATGGCGGCGTTGATTCCCTGCCCGAAGATGGCGCGGAAGAGATCATGATCGATTGCGCCGGGCGGGTTGGCGTAAAGATGTGATCAAAGGGCGGATGTTCGCCAATTGATCCTTGCCACATTGATTCCCGAAGGCGTATAGCGCCGCCATGTCAGACCTGTTTTCCAGCGCGTCACCCGAGTCCAACGCCTATTCCGCGTCTGACATCGAAGTTTTGGAAGGGCTGGAGCCCGTCCGTCGCCGCCCCGGCATGTATATTGGCGGCACCGATGAACGGTCCTACCACCATCTCGCTGCCGAAGTGCTCGACAATGCGATGGATGAAGCGGTGGCAGGCCATGCCACGCGGATCGAGGTTGTCCTTGATGTCGGCAACCGGCTGACGATCAGCGACAATGGTCGCGGCATTCCGGTCGATCCTCACCCCAAATTTCCGGACAAATCCGCACTTGAAGTGATTCTGTCCACGCTCCACTCCGGCGGCAAATTTGCGGGAAAGGCCTATGCCACATCGGGCGGACTGCATGGTGTGGGGATCAGCGTGGTCAACGCGCTCTCCAGCGACACGGTTGTCGAGGTGGCGCGCAACAAGGAATTGTTCCGTCAGCGCTTCAGCAAGGGCGAAACGCTGGGGCCGCTCGAAAAGCTGGGTGCGGTCAACAACCGGCGCGGGACAACTGTTGCCTTCACGCCCGATACCGAGATTTTCGGAGAATTGAGCTTCAAGCCGCAGCGGCTGTTCCGGCTGGTCCGTTCCAAGGCCTATCTGTTCGCAGGCGTGGAAATCCGCTGGAAATGCGCGGCTGAGGTCATCACCGATGATACGCCGTCCGAAGCGGTGTTCCAGTTTCCCGGCGGCCTTGCTGATCATCTGCGCGAGCAGGTGGGGGACCGCGAATGTGCAACGACCGAGTTTTTCTCCGGGCGGCAGGACTTCCCCGAAGATCAGGGCCGCGTCGAATGGGCAGTGGCGTGGCCGTTGTGGAGCGAAGGCAGCTATTCCTATTATTGCAACACCATCCCCACGCCAGATGGCGGCACGCATGAAGCGGGGCTGCGCACGGCAATCGTCAAGGGCATCCGGGCTTTTGGTGCGCTGACAGGGCAGAAAAAGGCTGAGGGCATCACGGCGGACGACATTGTGGCGGGCAGTGAGGTCATGGCGTCAGTCTTTATCCGCGATCCGCAGTTCCAGAGCCAGACCAAGGACCGGCTGACGTCACCCGAAGCTGCGCGGCTGGTGGAAAATGCGGTGCGCGATCATTTCGACCATTTCCTGACCGACAATATGGAACGCGGAAAGGCCCTGCTAGGGCTCGTGCTTGACCGGATGGATGACCGATTGAGGCGGCGCGCTGAAAAGGAAATCAAAAGAAAAACAGCTACATCCGGTCGAAAGCTGAGATTACCTGGAAAGTTGACCGATTGTTCGAATGACGGTCCTGAAGGTACCGAGATGTTCATCGTCGAAGGTGACAGCGCGGGCGGCTCTGCCAAGCAGGCGCGGGATCGCAAGACGCAGGCCATCATGCCCATTCGCGGCAAGATCCTCAACGTCGCTTCAGCCAGCGCAGACAAAATCCGTGCCAATCAGGAAATAGCGGACCTGACTCAGGCGATTGGCTGCGGCACCCGCAAGGACTGCAACCCGGACTTGATGCGCTATGAACGCGTCATCATCATGACTGATGCAGATGTGGATGGTGCGCATATCGCGACGCTGCTGATGACGTTCTTCTTTCAGGAAATGCCGGAACTGGTGCGGCGCGGGCATCTTTATCTGGCGCAGCCACCGCTCTATCGCCTGACGCATGGCGCGAAGTCACTCTATGCGCGCGACGATGCGCATCGCGCCGAGATCGAGGCCACTGCCTTCAAGGGCAAGAAGGTGGAAGTCAGCCGATTCAAAGGCCTGGGAGAGATGAATCCCAACCAGCTGAAAGAAACAACAATGAATGCGGAGACGCGCTCGCTGCTGCGAGTCACGCTGCCGCAGGAATATGAGGAGAGGGCTCTGGTCCGCGATCTGGTGGACCGGCTTATGGGCAAGAATCCCGAACACCGCTTTGTTTTCATTCAGGAAAATGCGGCTCGGGTCGATGAAGAGGTAATTGACGCATGAAAATGACACTCGCACTCGCCGCCGTTCTGGCACTCTCGGCCTGCTCCAAGCCTGCCGAAACCATGCCGGGTGAATCCACCGGCGGCACGGAAACGGCGGCTCCGGCTGCCAACACCGCTGAGGCGGCCCCTGCCGCTGCCGAAGATCCTGCCAAGGTGGCGCTGGTGCAATGCGCCGTGTGCCACAAATTCACGGCAGCCGAAGGCAACAGCCTCGGGCCGAACCTTGCGGGCGTTGTCGGTCGTAAGGCAGGCACGGTAGCGGGCTTTGCCTATTCGCCTGCAATGAAGGATTCTGGCAAGACCTGGGATGAGGCGACGCTGAACGCCTACCTTGAAAAGCCGATGGCCTTCATTCCGGGCAACCGCATGGCCTTTGCCGGGGAAACCAATCCGACCAAGCGTGCGGCGATCATCGAGGCTCTGAAGGGGCTGAAGTGAACTGAAATTTGTTCGTCATTCCCGCGAAGGCGTGAATCCAGCTGGGTAAGTCTAAGCTGGACCCCCGCCTTCGCGGGGGTGACGACACAGGGAGATTTACTCTCCCACAACCTTCAACAATCGCCGCTCCACAGGGGCAAGCACGGCGCTCAGGTCATGGCCGCGCTTGAGCACCATGCCCTGTTCGCCGATCAGCGCCCATTGGCCTTGGCGGTTGCGCAAGGCAGGGCGCTTTTCAATGCGGAGTTCGGGGCGTTCGGTCGCGCGGCGGAACGCGCTGAACACGGCCAGATCTCGGCCCATGTGAATGGCGTAATCGCGCCAATGGCCTGCTGCGACCATGCGCCCGTACAGGCCTAGGATTCGGGTCAGTTCCAGCCGGTCAAATACAGTCTGGGCGGGGACAGGTTTCGGGAACGGGGTAACTTCCCCCATTTAGCCGTTTGACCGCTTTTTGGGTTGCGTACGTTCGCCCGCCATCGCTTCAATGCGCTTCTGGAGCTGTTCCATCTCGCATTTGAGGATTTCCAATTGCTGCGTCGCGGGATCAAAGCGTTCGCTGCACGGCGTGCCATAGGGCACGAAATCCTGCGTTTCCTTTTTCACTTCGACCAGCGTGGGCCGCGCTGGGATGCCAACCATCGTGGCCCCTTCGGGCACTTCCTTGGTGACAACGGCATTGGCCCCGATGCGGGCATTTTTCCGACATGGATCGGGCCGAGAATCGCCGCGCCGAGGCTGATGATGACATCATCGCCAATGGTGGGATGGCGCTTGCCGGCAACACCGTCGGTCGGGTTGGTGCCGCCCAGCGTTGCCCCTTGATAAATCGTGACATTGTCCCCGATTTCCGCCGTTTCCCCGATCACGACGAAGCCATGGTCGATGAAGAAATTGCGCCCGATCACAGCGCCCGGATGGATGTCGATCGCCGTAAAAAGGCGCGCGACATGGTTGACGAAGCGGGCGAGAAAAAAGAGCTGAGCCTGATAGAGCCAGTGCGCAATGCGGTGCATCCCCAGCGCCCAGACGCCTGGATAAAGCAGGATTTCCCATCGGCTGCGCGGGGCAGGATCGCGCGCCTTGATCGAATCGAGATAGTCCAGCAATGCCTCGAACATAAAATCCTCAACCCCTGTTGTCGCCGCAATGTAGGGTGGCGCGAGCGTGATTGCCAGTGGGGAGCGCGGTTAAGAGCAAATCCTTCCTGACAGGCGCTGGCGCTGCTACTGCGCAGAGCATGACAATTTTTCTGCCGACACTCAAACAGTTGCACTATCTGGTGGCGCTTCAGGAACATGCGCATTTCGGCAAAGCCGCAGATGCGTGCTTTGTGACCCAGTCCACCCTGTCTGCCGGTATTCGAGAACTGGAAAGCCTGCTGGGTGTCACGCTGGTCGAGCGGACGCGCCGGGTGGTGCGCTTTACCGCACTTGGCACCCGTATTGCGGAAAAGGCCCGCCGCGTCGTGCGCGAGGCGGAGGAATTGGGAGACATGGTCAAGGCGGAGAGCGAGCCTCTGTCTGGCGAGTTGCGGATGAGTGTCATCCCCACCATCGCGCCCTTCTTTCTGCCGCGCATTCTGCCCGCATTGCGGCGGGACTGGCCTCAGCTCAAACTCTATCTGCGCGAAGAGCCGAGCGCTTCTGCCTGCGACTCGCTGGCCACGGGGCGTGCGGACTGCATGTTGCTGGCATTGCCCTATGCTTGCGGCGATTTTGAAGCCGCCGCGCTGTTTGACGAGCCCTTGTTGCTGGCGGCTTCGGTTGCGGACCCGTTTGCCGCGCCAGTGGAGCCTGGTTCAATCGATCCGGAACGGCTCTTGCTGCTGGAGGATGGTCATTGCCTGAAGGATCATGCGCTGGCGGCGTGCAACCGGCCTGAATTGCAATCAGGCGCAACCATGCTGGGCACGTCGCTTCACACGCTGGTCCAGATGGTGGACAATGGCTTGGGTGTGACGATTCTGCCCCAAATGGCGATCGATGCCGGAATTTTGCGCGGTACAGGCGTTTTTGTGCAACCGCTCAAGGCTGACTATCCCATGCGGACGATCGCCCTGCTCTGGCGCAAGGCGAGCCCACGCGCCCCCGAATTCAGGATGCTTGCAGCCATCCTTCAGGGGCTGGGCGAGAACGCCTAACGCCCCTTGGGTACTGGTATGCAGGCCTGTCCGCTCGCTTTGAGCGAAGCGCACGCCCGGCTGGCGGCTGCCTCTGATGCAAAGCCACCGGCCTGCAGCTTCGTCACGCGTCCGATATTGACGAGATAAGGCTGGAGGTCACCCAGCACTGCATAACGCGGTTCAAGCCGGTCCCACAGCGCTTCGGCGCGGTCTTGCTCGCTGAACGCGCCCAACTGGATGCGCCATACCCCGCCATGGGTTATGGCCGGAGCCGCAACGGGTGCAGGCGCGGGCTTGAAGACCGGGGCGGGAGCGGGTTTGAACACGGGGGCAGGTTCGGGCCTGAACACCGGAGCAGGCTCCGGCGCGGGAGCAGGGGCCGGTCTTGTAGCGGGTTGCGGCACATAGATCGGACCATTTTGCGGAGCATATACCGGAGCCGGGTTGGCCGGGAAGCTTGCACCGCGGCTGGACGGATCAGCCGGGGCCGAACCCGGAATTTCGACATCACGAGACACGGGCTTGTTGGTAACCGGCACGGGCATTTGGGGAACAGGTGCCTGCGCGATCTGCTTGCGGCTGGCAGCCTGCTCCAGTTCCTGTGCAAGCTTGAGCCCCTTCTGGCGTTGATCCATCGGGATAAACTTGTCCATTTGGGCAAGGCTGGCCGAGGCCGGAGCGAGCCCGGCAGCAGAAGCGCGGGTCATCAGCGCATAGGCGCGGACCCAATCCTTGTTCATGCCATCGCCGTTGAACAGCGCCGTGCCCAGAATATATTGTGCGCGCGGTTCCCCGCGGGCTGCTGATTTTTCAATCCAGGGCAGCGCTTCCTTGCGCTTGCCGCCTTGAAACATGGTCAGCCCGTAATTGTCTTCGGCCTTTTCATGGCCCTGCACCGCGGCCTTGCGATACCATTCTTCAGCCTGTGCGAGATCCTGCGTGACGCCGCGACCCAGCTTATAGGCCTGCCCCAGATTAAACTGGGCATCCATATTGCCGCTAATGGCGGACGGTCGCCATTCCTTGACGGCGGTTTCATAGTCTCCCCGGCCCCAGGCATCCACGCCTGCCTTGACATCGGCCAGCGCGGGCGCGGCCATGATGCACGCGGCGCCTGCCGCCAGAACCCATTTGAAAGACTTTTTCATGACAGTTCCCCGATACTGATGCGGCGATCCCCCTAGGGCAAATCTGGTTAACACAAGATTAGCAGCACCGTTCGGCACATCAACGTCCTGTATCAGTAGAAATGCGTATGCAGTGTTAACCGAATTTTATCCATCCCATGCCAGACAGCATCGGAGATTTTGATTTTCTGGGAAGCATCAATGCGCGTTCTGGCAATGGCATCACAAAAAGGTGGCTCGGGCAAGACAACCCTGTCTGGCCATATCGCCGTACAGGCTCAGCTTGCTGGCGCAGGGCCGGTGGTGCTGATCGACATCGATCCGCAAGGCTCGCTGGCCGACTGGTGGAACGAGCGGAACACCGAGTTTCCGGCATTCGCGCAGACCACGGTCGCGCGGTTGGCCGGCGATCTCGAGCTGCTGCGCCAGCAGGGCTTCAAGCTGGCTGTCATCGATACGCCGCCCGCCATCACCATGGCGATCCAGAGCGTGATCTCTGTCGCCGAACTCATCGTCATCCCGACGCGCCCCAGCCCGCACGATCTGCGCGCTGTTGGTGCCACTGTCGATTTGTGCGATCGGGCGGGCAAGCCGCTGATCTTCGTGGTCAATGGCGCAACGCCCAAGGCGAAAATCACTTATGAAGCCGCCGTCGCGCTCTCTCAGCATGGCACGGTTGCGCCGGTTACGGTCCACCACCGTACAGATTTCGCCGCCTCGATGATCGACGGGCGCACGGTCATGGAAACCGATCCGAACGGGCGTTCGGCTGAAGAAATCACCGATCTTTGGCGCTACATTTCAGATCGTCTTGAAAAGAATTTCCGCCGCACGGTGTTCAGCGCTCCTGGCGCTCCCGCAGCGGCAACATTCCATCGTGCAGCACCCGGCGGCTTCGGTCGTCGCGTGGTTGGCCAGTAAGGGGAGGCCGTCCATGTCTGACGATCCCCGCCCTCTCGCATCCTTGTCCTCCTCGCTGCTTGCGCGGCGCGGTGCCGCCCGCCCGGCCATGCGCCCGCAGGCGATCCGCATGGCGCATGGCATTACCAGTCCGCTTGAAGATCTGGGTTGGGATGACATGGGTGATGATCATGGCCAGGCCCATGATCATGCGCTCACGCACCCGGTTCATTCCGGAGAGGTGCTGAAGCATTCCGATGATGTCGATCCTCAGCCGGTCGCATCGCCTGCCGTATCGCAGCAGGAAGAAATCGCCCGCAGCTTCGCACCGCAGGTCAGCGTGCCGGAAGCAGAGCCCGTTTTCGTATCTGCTCCTGAACCGGTTGCCGCTGCGCCAGCGCCGCGCCCGGTTTCGCGCGCCAAATCAAAGGCGGCGTTTACGTTGCGCCTCGATGAAGATCGTCATCTTCGCCTGCGCCTGCTTTGCGCCATGCAGCATCGCTCTGCGCAACAGCTTGTGACCCAGGCGCTCGACGATTTTCTCAATCACCATTCGGACCAGTTGGTCCTGCCTGCCGCAGTTCGCGGCCTCAACCCATCGACAGGGGATCGGACATGAAGAACACCGGATTTGCTCGCATTGCGGCAACCAGCCTTGTGCTTGGTTTCGCATTGTCTGGGTGCGGCCACTCCGAAAAGGGCGTCGCTTCCGCAGCAGACAGCCAGCCCGTCGCCAAGGATGGCAAGGCTTCGTCCATGTCGAAGGATCTGGCCAAGCTGATTGCCAAGCGCAACGCGGCGGATGCTGTTGATCTGGGTGAAAAGCTGGTTGCTCGTCAGCCCAGCCATGCCGGTTATCGTATGCAATTGGGTGAGGCCTATCTGCTCGCCGGGCGCTTTGCCTCCGCCGAATCGGCCTTTGGTGATGCCCTGTCGCTCTCTCCTTCCGATGACCGTGCAGCGCTCAAGCTGGCGCTCGTCAAATCGGCACTGGGCAAGAGCCAGGACGCGCAGGATTTGCTGAACGATCATCGCGGCACGCTCTCCGCGTCCGATTATGGTCTGGCCATGTCGCTCGCAGGGATCCGGAAACGGGTGCCACAGCGCTTGAAACCGCAGCCCGCGCTCAGGGCGCTGATGCTCGCACGCGTCAGAACCTCGCTCTGGCTTATGCCATGTCGGGTCGCTGGGTCGAAGCGCGCACCGTGGCGGCGCAGGATTTGTCTGCCGGCACGCTTGATGCGCGCATGACGCAATGGGCACAATTTGCCAAACCGCGCTCCTCATGGGATCAGGTCGCCAGCCTGCTGGGCGTCCGCCCGGCACAAGACCCCGGCCAGCCGGTGCGTCTTGCGCTGAATGGCAGCCAGAATGCCGCGGTTCGCGTTGCAACTGCACCGCGGCCTAGCCGTGACCCCGCTGGCTTCGCCTCCAATCAGGAGAATGGCGGCGAACAGGCTCCGGTTTTTGAACTTTCTTCGCTGTCACCGGTCAAGTCAGTTGATGTGCCGCCTTCGGCAGCGCCCACACCGGTTTTCAAGCCGATTGAAGTTAGCCGCCCGGCTCAGGCTCCGCTGATCGCTGCACCGTCAGGCGCTGCCAAACGTCGCCCGATCGTTGAAACCATCGGCAAACCGGCGGCTCGCCCGTCCGCTCTGGCCGCCAACAGCGCAGCGAAGAAGACTGCGGCTCCGGCAGCCAAGACGGCCAAGCCGACAGCTGTTGCTTCGTCTCCGGCCAAGAAGCCCGTGCAGGTCGCTTCGACGGCGCCGGTTTCAATTGGCGGCCGTTATGTCGTCCAGTTGGGTGCCTATTCGACCGCCAAGGCCGCGGATCAGGCCTGGGCGTCTGCCAAGTCCAAGGTTCCGGCGCTTGCCAGCTATACCCCGTCCAAGTCGAGCGTACAGTCCGGTTCGGCCAGCCTGCAACGTCTCTCTGCCTCGGGCATCAAGAGCAAGGCTGATGCTGATGCGCTGTGTGCCAAGGTGAAGGCATCGGGTGGCAATTGCTTCGTCCGTGCCGGGCAGGATGGCGCAGCCGTCCAGATGGCCGCAAAGAAGACGACCGTAAAGGTCGCTGCCAAGGCTCCGGCCAAGCCCGCTGTGAAGGTGGCTTCGCGCTAACACCCGCCAAGGTTCAGGATTTGAGGGCGGTCAGGCGAGAGTCTGGCCGCCCTTGATCGTTTGGAGCACACGGCCCTGCACGGGAAGGCCGTCAAATGGCGTGTTGCTCGCCAGTCCCTTCAGATCGGGTCGGCGGATTTGCCACGGCGTATCCGGATTGAACAGCACTAGATCTGCAGGCGCGCCTTCAGCCAGAACACCGGCATCCAGCCCCAAAATGCGCGCCGGATTGGTGGCGAGTTTCTCGAACAACTGATCCATGGACAACACGCCATCGCGCACAAGGCCCAGCGCAAGCGGCAGCAGCGTTTCCGCGCCGGCAGCACCTGGCTCTGCATCCACAAAAGGCAGGCGTTTCGCTTCCGGCCCGCGCGGATCGTGCGAAGAGGTGAGCACGTCGATCGTGCCATCAGCAATCGCAGCGAGCACCGCCTGACGATCCGCCTCGGACCGCAGCGGCGGAGAGAGGCGGGTGAAGGTCCGGAAATCCGACAAGGCTATGTCGGTCAACAGCCAGTGCGTCGGTGCCACGCCGCAGGTGACGGGTAACCCCGCGCGCTTGGCCTGCCGGATCAGATCCAGCGCAGCACCGGTTGTGATCTGGCGGACATGCAAGCGTGCGCCTGTATCGCGCACCAAGGCGAGATCGCGCGCCAATGCCATCGCTTCGGCCATGGCGGGCGCTGCGGGCAGGCCGTTGCGCGTGGCCGTTTCGCCCGACGTCGCCACTGCACCTGCCGTCAGCCCGCCATCTTCGGCATGGCTGATCACGGTCAGCTTCAGCGAGGCGGCATAGATGAGCAACTTGGCCATCACGCCCGAATCCGCAATCCAGCCGCGCCCGGTGGAGACGGCTTTCGCCCCGGCGCGCTGCATCAGCGCCAGTTCGGCCAGTTCCTGTCCCTTGAGCCCGCGCGTGGCAGCGGCCAGCGGATGCACCCACAGGTCCGGCTTGGCGGCAAGCGCCGCGCGCTGCACGATGCCCGGCTCGTCCAGAACGGGGTTCTGATCGGGCATCAGTGCGATGCGGGCAATGCCCCCTGCGATGCAGGCGGCTTTGTCCACCGCGAACACACCCAGATCAATCAGCGCAGGCGCGAGCATCGCGCCCTTGGCGTCGATCAGTTCGGCATCGGCGGGCAGGGGCGCATCACCCAGATGCGCGATCCGGTCTCCTTCGATCAGCAAGGCGGTTTCGGCGCGCCCGACGATGCGGGCGTTGATGATGGCGGTCTTGCGGGTCATGCGGCGGTCTCCCGGCGGCTGCGGGTCAACACGTCAAGACAGGCCATGCGCACCGCGACCCCATCTCCACCTGTTCGGCAATGACCGAGCGATTCACGTCATCCGCCACGTCGCTGGCGATTTCCACGCCTCTGTTCATCGGGCCAGGGTGCATCACCAGTGCATCGGGCTTGGCGCGCTTCAGCCGCTCATAAGTGAGGCCGTAGAGCATGTGATATTCGCGCAGAGAGGGCACGAATCCGCCCTCCATCCGCTCGGTCTGGAGGCGGAGCATCATCACGACATCGCAATCGGCAATGCCGTCATCCATGTCCGTGAACGGCGTGACGTGCAGGCTTTCCAGACTGTCAGGCAGCAGGGTGGCCGGGGCGACAACGCGAACTTCCGCGCCCAAGCTGGTCAGCGCCAATATGTTGGAACGCGCCACCCGGCTGTGGAGCACATCGCCGCAGATCGCGACCTTGAGGCCCTGTACATGGCCCTTGCGGCGGCGGATGGTGAGCGCATCGAGCAGTGCCTGCGTGGGGTGTTCGTGGCGGCCATCGCCTGCGTTGAGCACCGGGCAATCAACCTTGTCTGCAATCAGCGCCACTGCGCCCGATCCGGCATGGCGGATCACGATCACGTCGGGCTTCATCGCATTGAGCGTTATGGCGGTGTCGATCAGCGTCTCGCCCTTCTTCACGCTCGATTGGGCTGCGTGCATGTTCACCACATCCGCCCCCAGCCGCTTTCCGGCGATCTCGAAGGAGAGCAACGTGCGCGTGCTATTCTCAAAAAAGGCGTTGATTTGCGTTAGCCCGCGCAACCGGCTGTCATGCTTGGTGAGCGAGCGGTTGAGCGTCACCCATTGCTCTGCTTCGTCGAGCAGATAGCTGATTTCATGGGGCTGCAAACCGGCGATGCCGAGCAGATGGCGGTGCGGGAAAAGTGGCGATGTCATTAAAGCGCCGCGATAGACCGGCCAGCCGCAATCGGCAAGGGGAGTCAGGAGACCGCCTTGTAAATCCCGAAGGCGCTGGTCAGTGTCAGAACCACACCGACCATGATCATCAGCGGTCTGGCCGGAATGTGTTTGGTCAGCCAGGCTCCTGCCGGGGCCGCGATGATGCCGCCGATCAGAAGGCCAATCACGGGCGCGGTAAAATCCTTGAAGCCCAGCGACGCGATGAAGGCGGCCGAAACCGCAATGGCGAGAAAGAATTCAGCGAGGTTGACCGTCCCTACCGTCAGGCGCGGATTATGCCCCTGAATCAGCAGGTTGGACGTGACGACCGGACCCCAGCCTCCGCCGCCGGTTGCATCCAGAAAGCCGCCCAGAACGCCCACAGGCTCGATCACTGTGGCGTTGCGTTCGGCAATGGCGTGGCCAAAACCGCGCCACAATATATAGAGCCCGATCAGCGTGAGATAGGCCAATACGAATGGCTTGGCGACTTCGGCATGGATGTTGGTCAGAACCACTGCACCCAGAACGCCCCCTGCCATGCCAGAAATGGACAGTCGCAGCACAGCTGCCAGTCAATGTTCCTGTGGAGATATGGCTGATGCCGCCAATGCCGCCCGTGAACGCCTTGATGATGTGCACATAGGATGAGGCAAGGGCAGGGGGGACGCCCATAGCCAGAAGTGATGTGTTGGCAATCACGCCAAAGGCCATGCCGAGCGCGCCATCGACGAGCTGAGCGAGAAAGCCGATCCCGATAAAGGGCAGGACCGCTTCCATCAATTCGGCATTAAACTCTGGCATCCGGTCTCGTCCCCCGTCGCCCGGCACAACTCAACAAAGCGGCCTGACAACATGGTTTGCGCTTATGGCGAGTTGCCTTCAGACACAATGCAAGGGGGCACAAGAAATTCTAAAGGGTGCCAAAGACGCGACAGGTGGCGCAATCACCTGCCGCGTCCGCTGGTACATTCAGGCCAGCGATTTGTAGAGGCTGAACAGGCTGGTGGCGGTCAACACAATGCCCACCATGAACAGCAAGGTCTTGGCCGGAAAGCGTTTGGCGAGCGCGGCACCCATCGGGGCGGCCATCAGCCCGCCAATGATCAGGCCCACGGCAGCGATGGTGAACGCCTCCAGGCCGATGGTTGCTACAAAGGTCAGCGAGACCGTGGTGGTCAGGAAAAATTCGGCAGTATTTACGGTGCCAATCGTCTTGCGTGGTTCGGTGCCCTGAACGAGCAGGTTGGAGGTTACAACCGGACCCCATCCGCCACCGCCCGCTGCATCCAGAAATCCGCCGAGCAAACCCAGCGGGGCCACATATTTGGCGGGCTTATGTTCGATATGATGATCCATCTCCCACGCGCGCCACAGCAGGTAAAGTCCGATACAGGTGAGGTAACCCATCACGAACGGTTTGGCGGCATCGGCGTGGATATTCGCCAGCACATAGGCCCCCATAACGCCCCCGATCACGCCGGGGATTGCCAGCCTTCGGAACAGGTGCCAGTCGACATTCTTGTGCAGGATATGGCTGATGGCCGAAGCTGCGGTAGTGAAGCTTTCTACCACATGCACGCTGGCTGAAGCGCGGGCAGGCGGCAGGCCGACGATGCTCACCAGCAACGTGTTGGTGATGACGCCAAAGGCCATGCCCAACGCCCCATCCACCAATTGGGCGAGAAAGCCGACGCCAATGAACGGGATCATGGCCTGAATATGTTCGGCGGTCAGTTCGGGTAAGGGGAACATGGTGTAACTCCTCCGGGGGGGGGGGGGGCGGGGGGGGCGGCGGGGGGGCCGGCGCCCCCGCGGCCGCCGGGGGGGGCCGCGGGGGGGGGCGGCCCGCCCGGCCCCCCACCGGCTCGTCGGTTCCCATCTCGATCAATTCAGTAGACATTGGCGAGAAAGTAAATCTTCCGGCGGCGATATTTCGGCTATATGCGCCCCAAATGCGCCCCAAAGCAGCCAGTGCGCCTTCAAGAATGAAGGCGGCCGCCGCGTTGTCCACCCGTTCGGCGCGTTTGGCCCGGCTCATATCTTGCGCGATCATCGCGCGCTGGACAGCGACGGTGGACCAGCGTTCATCCCATAACAGCAAAGGCGGCCCCAGTTTCTCAACATGCCGGGCAAAGGCACGGACAGATTGGGTGCGCGGCGTATCCTTCCCATCCATGCCGCGCGGCAGACCCATCACGATCCCCTTTACGGACTGAGCCCGGATCAGATCAGCCAGCGCCGCCATATCCGCCTTGAAGTCCTTGCGGCGGATCAGGCTGGCGGGGCTGGCAATCATCCAGCCGGCATCACACAAAGCCGTGCCAATCGTCTTGGTGCCAACATCAAGTCCGATCAGCCGACCGCAATCAGGCAGGGCCTGCGCAAAGAGTTCCGGCGATTCGGTAATCACCGCGCGGCCTTGAACGCCGCGAGGCGGGCCAGTGCGTCGGCCCGGATATTTGCCCAGAACAGGCTGTAATCATAGACATGATAATTGTTGCCCGGCATCATGTAGCTGCCCAGATCAATGGGGTTTCCGATCAGCAACAGGCCGCGTCCGGCACATCGGGCAGGCACCATGTTGGGGAGCAGCTCGCCCGAGGTCATTTCCGAATTTGCCTTCATGGTGCCTTGGTTAAAGCGTGTCGGCGCTTCCGGGAGCGTTCCGCCGGTCAGCGGGTTTGTACACAGCATCACCGTCGCCGCGTTGGATTGGCCATTCAGCCCTTTAGACGTATCGAACGAGTTGGTCAGATAGTCGGGCTCGGCTGGCTCGGCAAAGCTCTGCCAGCTCATGATGCACTGAGTCTGATCTTTGCGGCGACAGGGCATCAGGCCAAGGCTGGCTAGGTCATTTTCCACCGAAATCGGCCAGCCCACGACATAGGCCGCAACGATCCGCTGCGCGAGCGGTGTGCCCGAGACATGGTCCTTGAGCAGGCGGGTGAGGTGGAGCGAGCCCTGGCTATGCCCCGCCAGAATGATCGGACGATCCGGCGCGATTTGTGCCAGAAACGCGGCAAAGGCGGCTTCGACATCGGCATAAGCCAGCTTGATGGCGGGCGCGACATTGGGATTGGAGCCGAGGAAGGTGCCGAACGTTGCCTGACGATAGCGCGGTGCCCAGATATCGCCGGCCGCGTTGAAAACACTAGCCTGCATCCGCGTGATCATCACGGCGCGTTCATTCGCATCGGTATCATCCAGCGGCGCGTTCCAATGCGCACGATTGAGATAGGTGGTGGGGTGGATGTAAAAAATGGCCGCCTCGCCTTTGCCCGCCGCAGCGCCCTTGGGAAGGAAGAGGGCGGGGCTGTCCTTCATGTCCGGTCTGGCCACCCACAATGAGGGTGCGGCGAAATCGGCGGCGGATTTGGGCGGCGCGCCTTCGAACGCCGAATTGGGCACGAACGCGATCCTGCCCAACTCCTGCGGCCAGAGCCGCAACGCCAGCAGCCCTGCCACGACCAGCACGATCATGGCGACAACCAGATAGAGAAACTTGCGCGCCATTCGTCACTCCTTGTTGCGCGTGGCCATCAGGCACCCTGTCACGATCAGGGCGCAGCCTGCAAGCGTGGTCAGTGTCACTTCTTCGGCAAAGAACCACCAGCCAAACAGGCTGGCCCAGATGAAAGCGGTATATTCGGTGGAGACCAGATGCTGCGTCTGCCCGCGCGCATAAGCCCAGGCGAGGATGAAGAGCGCATAGACGGTGAGGAGCGAGGCTCCGCTCATCCGCACCAGCGTGTCCAGCGTGGGCGTTTCCAGAAGGAAGGGTGCAAGCAGCCCCAATTGAGCCGATGCAACGAGATTCTGGAAAAAGGTAATCTCAATCGGCCCGGCGGCCTGCGCCTGCGCGCGCATCATGGTGATATTGGCAGCGTAAAGAATGGCGGAGATCATGATAGAGGCAAGGCCCCATACGGCATCGTCCGAAAAGTCGCCTGTTGCCCGCGCCGCAGCAATCACCACAACGCCCGACAGGCTGATCAGTGACGCCAATATGGCCCCCTGTTGCACCTTTTCATGCAGAAATACGGCAGAGAGATAGATGGCGATCAGCGGGGCAACGAAGGACAGCGCAATCCCTTCCGCCAGCGGAACACGGGCAATGCCCCAGAAAAAGGTGAAGGCCATCACCGCCGAAATCGAACCGCGCAGCATATGCAGCTTCATCGCGCGCGGATCGGGCCAGCGCTTGCGGGTGGCGAAATAGAGTGGGGTCATGATGGCAAGCGCGATCCAGCTGCGCCAGACCATGGCGTTATACGCCCCCAATTCCAGCGTCAGCGCCTTCATCACGGCGTCCATCACCGAAAAGGCCGCAATACCGCTCAGCGCCGCCGGATAGGCAGCGCCTGTTGAAAGGCGGACGGGAGGCGTGGTGGTGGTCATGCGCGGCTCTTCCTATGGGGCCGTTCAGCCAAAGTCCAATTCTCGCTGGGCGGGCGGGGCGCGATCATCCGCCTCCAATGTGGAAAGAGTGACACCGAGCAGGCGGATGCCCATTGGCGGAGGCATCAGCGGATCAAGCAGGGCTTCCACCCAATGGCAGATCGTTTCGGCATCGCGCACACCTTCAGGCAGTGTCTTGCTGCGGGTCACGGTGCGGAAGTCGGACCAGCGCAGTTTCAGCGTGATGGTGCGGCCGGTGATGTGATGCTTGTCGCAATGGGTGGCCACGCGCGCAATCAGCGGCAGCAGTGCCTCGATACAGGCCGGGCGTGTGGTGAGGTCGGGCGCGAAAGTCGTTTCGCAGCCAATGGATTTGCGTTCCTGATCCGGATTGACGGGGCGATGATCCACCCCGCGGGCAGCCCAATAAAGGTAGCCGCCAAATTTGCCGAACGCCGCGTCCATCTGTTCACGGCTGAGCGTTTTCAAGTCGCTGCCCAGCACAATGCCCATCCGCTCCATCTTGGCGGCGGTGGCGGGGCCGACGCCATGGAATTTGCGCACCGGCAGGGCGGCCACGAATGCCTCTCCTTCGGATGGACGAATCACCGCAATCCCGTCGGGCTTGTTGATGTCTGACGCGATCTTGGCGAGGAATTTGTTGTAGGAGACACCCGCTGAAGCGGTGAGGCCGGTAACCGCCTTGATCTCCGCCCTTATGGCTTCGGCAATGCGCGTGGCGCTGGCTTCTCCCTTCATATTGTCGGTCACGTCCAGATAGGCCTCGTCGAGCGACAGCGGCTGCACCAGCGGTGTCCAGCTTTCGAATATGGCACGGATCTGCCGGGAAACGGCGCGATAGACGTCGAAGCGGTGGCGGACGAAGATCAGGTCCGGGCAGAGCCGCCGCGCCTTTGCCCCTGGCATGGCAGAGCGGACGCCGAAGGTGCGCGCTTCATAGGACGCCGCTGCCACCACGCCGCGCTCGCTCGCTCCGCCCACAGCGACCGGCTTGCCGCGCAATTCGGGAAAGTCACGCTGCTCCACTGACGCGAAGAAGGCGTCCATATCGACATGGATGATCTTGCGGAGAGGAGGGGACATGCGAAGGGTTCGTCGCCCCCGCGCAGGCGGGGGCCGGGTTGGGTGAAAGGCGATCAGGCGGCCCCCGCCTGCGCGGGGACGACGACTAACTTGTTACGCCGCCATCTTGTGCGTCGGTATGTTGCAGGCGGTATCCGTCCCCAGCACATGCGCGACGCGACCAAGACCGATCCAGCAGGCGGTGCAATAGGCCAGATCGACAATTTCGGCATCGCTGAGGTGCGTCTTCACCTCCGCCCAGAAGGCTTCGTCTGCTGCCAGTCCCTGCGGATCATTCCCCATGCGCTGCGCAAACTGCACTGAGACACGCTCACGATCTGTCAGAGCGGACAGATCATTGGCGAGCAGGGCTTGGTAAAAGGCTTCGTCCGGTACATCGCCATTGCGAATCACGCCGCCTTCAAGACCCATGAAGCTCACATCACGTTCCGCGCGCCAGTTGCGGCAGACAGTGCAGCCATTGATGACCGCTGTCGCAATGCGGGCGGCTTCGAAAATGCGCAGCGGCAGTTTGGAATGCTTGTAGGTGGCCTGCGAATAGGCCCCGGATGCCGCGATCATTTCCGGCGCAAAATGCGCGCCGAGATTGGGGAACATCTGGTTGGGTTCACTGGGAATCGAAACGCGCATGGGGGCTCTCCTCTTGGTTGAAAGGAGGATAGGCGTTTTGACAATGCAGGCAAGCCGATGCTCCGGGCACGTCCCGGAGCATCGATTGAATCACACCAATTCGATCGCCACAGCGGTACCTTCGCCGCCGCCGATGCAGAGCGATGCGATACCGCGCTTCAGGCCGCGGTTCTGAAGGGCGGCGATCAGGGTCGCCATCACGCGCGCACCAGAAGCTCCGATGGGGTGGCCGAGCGCGGTGGCACCGCCATTGACGTTGATCTTTTCCGCCGGGATGCCGAGTTCCTTCATGGCAATCATCGGGACGACCGCGAAGGCTTCGTTGACTTCGAACAGATCGACATCGTCCATGGTCCAGCCCGCCTTGGCCATGGCCTTCTGGATGGCGGGCACGGGGGCGGAGGTGAATTTGGAGGGTTCCTGGCTGTGGGTCGCCCACGCAACCATCTTCGCCTCAACCGTCAGGCCCTTTTCCTTCGCCACGCTTTCACGCGTGATGACGAGTGCAGCTGCACCGTCCGAGATGGAAGAGCTGTTGGCCGCCGTCACCGTGCCGTCCTTGGCAAAAGCGGGCTTCAATGACGGGATCTTCTCCGGCTTGGCGTTGCCGGGCTGCTCATCGACCGACACGGTGACTGAACCACCGCGCCCCGAGACTTCGACCGGAGCCACTTCACGATCAAACGCGCCCGACGCAATCGCATCCTTGGCGCGCGTCAGCGAACGCAGCGCATAGTCATCCTGCGCTTCGCGCGTGAACTGATAGTGCGTGGCGGCTTCTTCCGCAAAGGTGCCCATCGCGCGACCGGGCTCATAAGCGTCTTCCAGGCCATCAAGGAACATCGAATCCTTGATCACGTCATGGCCCAGACGCGCGCCGGAGCGGTGCTTGGCGAGCAGATAGGGCGCGTTGGTCATGCTCTCCATACCGCCCGCAACGACGACATCCGCCGAGCCCGCCAGCAACGCATCTGCCGCCATCATGGCTGCTTTCATGCCCGATCCGCACATCTTGTTGATGGTAACGGCACCCGTAGAGACCGGAATGCCCGCACCCAGAGCGGCTTGACGCGCCGGGGCCTGACCCTGACCATGCGGAAGGCAGCAGCCCATGATGACATCATCGACTTCGCCCGGATTGACGCCAGAGCGTTCGAGCGCGGCCTTGATGGCGACAGTGCCGAGCTGGTGGCCCGCAACGCTTGAAAACGCACCCTGCATACCGCCCATAGGCGTGCGGGCGTAGGATGAAATGACGATGGCATCAGTGCTCATGCTGCGAATCCTTTATCGCTGGAATGGTGTGTGGGCGGGTCGTTGCCCGCCCCCTTTCGGTCCTCTCCGACTCGAAAAATGTCGCAAACCCTTTCCGCAACGCAACGAAATTTGCAAGGGGCAGGGTGTTTACAGAAAATTGTTCGGCCAGATCATCGTGCGCCACATGTGAGCAGTGGGCGAGGTGTCGAAGCCCAGCCCTTCCTCCGGCTGTCGGAAGTTGCGACCGATAATGTCCGTGAAAAATTCGGGTTCCGGCACATCCTCCTCCTCAAAGAAGTAGATGTCGTTGATCGTCACCTGCCGTGCCGTCATGTACCATTTGTGGTTGCGGGCAATCTCTGCATCGCGCTGGAGATAGGCGGGCGGCACATAGTCCGGGCCGAAAAACAGCTTGTAGCTTTCCGGATATTCGTAACCCACGCTCTCATCTGCGAAATAGCGGAGCGGCTGGTGATATTGCACCGCCCATGCCACTTCTTCATCCACATATGGTGCAATCAGCTGCGCCCCCCAATAGCCATGGTCGGCGCGGATCAGGCAGCCATTGGCGATGTCATGCAGCAGGCATGCCATGACGATCTTTTCGTTGTGACCGCCCCGCAGCGCCCGCCGTGCGCTGCACAGCAAATGGCGGAAAGTGATGGTGCCAAAGCGATGGTGAAAGAAGTCGAGCAGCGACGGCTTTTCCGGCATACGCGGCAAGGCGGGATTGTCTCCCATCATGCAGACGACGGCGGGGCTGAGATGTGCCAGCAGCGCCTCCTCATCAATCTCGTCGGGTGTGCCGATGCGGCCAACTGGGGCCGGGAAGATCAGGCGTTCGCGGCCAGTTTGCGGCCATGGTCTATCTGCTTGGGTCATGTCGATCATCATGCCGTATGGCAAGGCTGTCACGCAAGGCCATAAGGCACGACGCCGCGCCGGTCCGGATCGACGACAATCTCCCGATCACTGGGCGGAAAGGCGCGCTGGTCGCAATCGGGGCGCGGGCAGAGACGGCACGAGACGCCGATCCGCGTCACGCTGCGTTCGGACGCGAGATCGAGTCCGTCGGCATAGATGAATTCGCGCGCATGATCGACCTCGCACCCCAGCGCGACGGCATAGCGGCGGGGCGAGCGGTCATAGCTGCCCGAAGGCTTGACCAGCCCCTTCGCCATAGAAACATAACGCACGCCATCAGGCGTTTCCGCAAGCTGGACAAGGATACGGTCGGGGATCGCGACCGCCTCATGCACGATCCATAACGGGCAAGCCCCGCCAAAGCGCGCAAATTGCAGGCGCGTGGCGGAATGACGCTTGGTGATGTTGCCCGCCATGTCGACCCGGCAAAAGAAGAAGGGCACCCCGCGCGTGCCGGGCCGCTGCAGTGTGGAGAGGCGGTGACAGGCCTGTTCGAAGCTGACGCCGAACAATTGCCGCAGCCGGTCTATATCGTGTCGTACCGCGCGGGCCTCCTCCCGGAACCGCGCATAGGGCATCAGGATCGCGCCCGCTGCATAATTGGCCAGTCCGATCGAGAGCAATTGCCGTGCCGCAGCAGTCCTCAGCCGCGCGCCTTCCACCACGGCGCTGATTTCTTCGCGCAAAGCCAGCGCGGCGAGCTGGTGGGCAAGCTGGAAGCGCTGGCTTTCGGCGGGCTGGCCTTGGTCAATCACCAGATGCCCCATCTCCGCATCATAGTCGCGCAAGCCCGCATGGCCGGTATAGACGAGGGAGACCGAGAGGGCGTTGCGCAGATAGAGTTCCAGCCCCTCCAGGGCGGGCGTCAGGTCGCGTCCGCGCAACATGTCTCCCAACCGCTCGGCAGCTTCATCAAGCACGCCGACATAATTGCCCGCTTCATGAAACCAGTCACGGACCTCTTCCCACGGCAGGCGGCTACCTTGCACTGTGTCCGCATCAAGCGCTTCATCCACGATCTCCAGCCGCTGCCCCGCGCGCCTGTAGGCCGCGTGCATGGCGATGAACTGATCGGCAAAAGCGGGCTGCTGCTCTGCAATGCGGGCGAGCTGTTCAGGGGGGAGGGTGGCCGCGAACAGCGGGTCTGCCGCCGCCTCGCGCAAGGCGGCAAAGCGGCGGGTGGCGGCGTCTTCCTCAAATTCCTGCCAGTCGAGCGGAAAATCGCGCGCCAAGGCTTCAAGCAGGGCGGGCGTGAGGGGACGATCATCATGCTCCAGCTGCGAGAGGTAAGAGACCGAAATCCCCAGCCGCGCCGCCATATCGACTTGTTTCAGGCCCTTGGCCGCGCGCAGCGCTTTCAAACGGTTCCCGGCAAAGATGCGGCGTTTGGTGGCGCTCATAAGACCCTTTGCGCCTTTGCGCCTTTGCGCGAACTCAAAGAGGATTTAGGGCTCGCGCAAAGGCGCAAAGGCGCAAAGTAAACTATCATGTCAAAGCTCCGTCGCACCCGGCCGCGCGGGAATGGCTTTGGTAGTTTGCAAAATTGAACTTTGCAACTTTGCAAATTCACATTTGCAATTCCCATGCGCCCGCGCCATCCCGCACGCTTCGCATTTCAAGAAAAGACGGGGAAATCCATGTCCGCCAATATCGCCGAACTCGAAAGCCGCCGCAGCCAAGCCCTGTTGGGTGGGGGGCAGAAGCGGATCGACGCGCAGCACAGCAAGGGGCGTCTGACGGCGCGCGAACGGCTCGATATCCTGCTCGACGAAGGCAGCTTTGAAGAGATCGACATGTATGTCGAGCACAACTGCACCGATTTCGGCATGGAAAACCAGAAGTTCCCCGGCGATGGCGTGGTGACGGGCAGTGGCACGATCAATGGCCGCTTGGTCTATGTCTTCTCTCAGGATTTCACCGTGTTCGGCGGCTCGCTTTCCGAACGCTTTGCGCAGAAGATGTGCAAGGTGATGGACATGGCGATGAAGGTCGGCGCGCCGGTGATCGGTCTGAACGATTCAGGCGGCGCGCGCATTCAGGAGGGTGTGGCGTCGCTCGGCGGTTATGCCGAAGTGTTCCAGCGCAACACTCTGGCATCAGGCGTCATCCCGCAGATCAGCCTGATCATGGGACCGTGCGCGGGCGGCGCGGTCTACTCGCCTGCCATGACGGACTTCATCTTCATGGTGAAGGATTCGAGCTACATGTTCGTGACCGGCCCGGACGTGGTGAAGACCGTCACCAACGAAGTCGTGACGCAGGAAGAACTCGGCGGCGCGACCACGCACACCACCAAATCGGGCGTGGCGGACAATGCGTTCGAGAATGATATCGAGGCGCTGCTCGCGACGCGCGATTTCTTCGATTATCTGCCCGAAAACAACCGCACCGGCGTGCCCGAGCGCCCCACGACCGACCCGTGGAACCGCGAAGAGCCGAGCCTCGACACGCTGATCCCGCCGAGCGCGAACCAGCCCTATGACATGAAGGAGCTGATCCGGAAGACGGTGGATGAAGGCGAGTTTTTCGAAGTGCAGCCGGGTCATGCGGGCAATATCGTGATCGGCTTTGGCCGCATCGAAGGCCGCACCGTGGGCATCGTCGCCAACCAGCCGATGGTGCTGGCGGGCGTGCTCGATATCAACTCGTCGAAGAAGGCAGGCCGCTTCGTCCGCTTCTGTGATGCGTTCGAAATTCCGATCATCACCTTTGTGGATGTGCCCGGCTTCCTGCCCGGCACCGCGCAGGAGTATAACGGCATCATCAAGCACGGCGCGAAGCTGCTCTTCGCCTATGCCGAAGCGACCGTGCCCAAGATCACCGTCATCACCCGCAAGGCCTATGGCGGCGCCTATGACGTGATGGCCTCAAAGCATCTGCGCGGCGATCTGAACTATGCCTGGCCCACGGCTGAAATCGCCGTGATGGGCGCGAAGGGCGCGGTGGAAATCATCTTCCGCAGCGACATTGGCGATCCGGAGAAGATTGCCGAGCGCACCAAGGAATATGAAGACCGCTTCGCCAACCCGTTCGTGGCGGCGAGCAAGGGCTTCATTGACGATGTGATTTATCCGCATTCGACGCGGAAGCGGATTGCGCTGGGGTTGCGGAAGTTAAGGAACAAGACGCTGGAGAATCCGTGGAAGAAGCATGACAATATTCCGCTGTGAGGAGTAGTAGGCTGTGGCTACCTATGGTGATATCCAAGACTATGTTCGATCGCACTATGACTTCGTGCCAAAAAGCTGCTGGATAGCGCACATCAAGAGCGAACATGGGTTGACCAATAGGATCGCATTTAATCGTCATTCCGAAGACGGGAGAGTCCATCCATGTCCTGAAAAAAAGGCGCGCAGAGCTTGAAGAGGCGATGCGTAAGCTTGGAGTGATAATATGAAATTAGGCCGTCTCAACCACATCGGCGTTGCAACGCCGTCCATTGCGGACTCCATCGCCTTTTACCGCGATGTGATGGGCGCGACCAAAATCCACGCGCCGTTTGCCATGCCCGATCAGCAGCTCACCGTCTGCTTCGTTGATACGCCGGGTGAGAATGGCACGGCGGGCACGCAGATCGAGCTGATCGAGCCGCTGCCGGGCAATACCAGCATCACCGGTTTTCTCGCAAAGAACCCGCAAGGGGGGCAGCACCACATGTGCTACGAAGTGCCCGACATCATGGCCGCCAAGGCGGAGTTTGAAGCGATGGGCAAGCGCGTGCTGGGTGAGCCGCGCATAGGCGCGCATGGCACGCTGATCTTCTTCGTCCATCCCAAGGATATGGGCGGGGTGCTGACCGAGATTATGGAGACGCCAAAGGGAGCGCATTAAGAAAAGCCCCCCGCCCCTTTAGGGGAGGGGATGGGGGTGGGGGCTGTGAGACAGTCCCTTCGCTTCCAGCATTGAACCGGGTGGACAAGCCCCACCCCAACCCCTCCCCTGAAGGGGAGGGGCTATAAGGAGACTAAAATGACTTACGAAACGATATTGACCGAGCGCAAGGGCGACGTCCTGATTATCACGCTGAACCGTCCGGAGCGGCTGAATGCCGCCTCGATCCAGCTCGCTCAGGAACTGGGTGCGGCCTTCTACGATCTGGACGGCGCGCGCGCTGTGCTGATCACGGGTGCAGGCAAGGGCTTTTGTTCAGGGGCCGATCTGGCCGCACGCGGGGAATCGAGCGCGCTTGAGCAAAAGGGCGGCAGCCACCGCGCCTTGCAGAATTTCTACAATCCGTTGATCACCCAGATCCTGCGCTGCCCGGTGCCGGTGGTGACGGCCGTGAACGGCGCGGCCGCCGGTGTTGGCTGCTCGATCGCGCTGGCTGGCGATTTCGTGATGGCATCGAAAAGCGCCTATTTCCTTCAGGCGTTCGTCAACATCGGGCTGGTTCCCGATGGCGGCTCCACCTGGCTGCTGGCGCGCGCCATCGGTCGTGCCCGCGCCACGCGGATGATGATGCTGGGTGAAAAGATCGGTGCGGAACAGGCTGAAGACTGGGGCCTGATCTACAAGGCTGTGGATGGCGAAGCTCTGATGGACGAAGCGCTCGCGCTCGCCACGCGCCTTTCCGAAGGGCCGACCGTCTCTTATTCGACGATGAAGGCGAATATCCAGACCGCGCTCGATGGCACCGTGTCGCAGGTTCTGCTGGCCGAAGCCGAAGGGCAGCGCGTGGCCGGGGCAAGCGCCGATGCGATGGAAGGCGGCATGGCCTTCCTGCAAAAGCGGAAGGCTGAGTTCAAGGGGCGCTGATGCTCTTCTTCAACACGCCCAGTCCCGCGCCCAATCCGCGCAGGGTCCGCATCTTTGCGGCGGAGAAGGGGATATCGTTGCCAACGCGCGATATCTCCATCATCGCTGGCGAGCACAAAGCGGACGACTATCTGGCGCTCAATGCGCGCGGGCAGACGCCTTCGTTGCAGCTGGATGACGGCACGGTGATTGCGGAAAGCGTTGCCATCTGCCGCTATCTGGAAGGCGTGCATCCCGAACCGCCGCTGTTTGGCCGCGATGCGCGCGAACAGGCGCTAATCGAGATGTGGAGCCGCAGGGTCGAAATGATCCTGATGCCGCCGGTGGGCGCAGTCTGGGTGCATACCCATGCTTTCACCGCGCGGCTGCCGGGCCGAAATGCCGAATGGGGTGAAGCCAACCGCCCGCGAGCCCTGGATGCACTGCGCTTTTTCGACTCTTCCCTGTGCGACCGCGAATTTCTCGCCGCCGATCACTATTCGATCGCTGACATTCTGCTTTTGACCACGGTCGATTTCGCCGCGTTCATCGGCATCGAAATGCCAGACGATCTCGCTTCCCTGCGTGCATGGCATGCGCGCGTTTCCGCCCGGCCCAGCGCCGTAGCTTGAAGGTTATGAAGATGAGTGAAAAAAGCCTGTCCGATTGGCAGACCGCCGCCGCAAAAGAAGTCAAAGGCAAGGATCTGAACTGGGAGACGCCCGAAGGCATCACCGTCAAGCCGCTTTACACGGCGGACGATGCGTCCGTTGATCCTGGCCTTCCGGGCTTCGCGCCGTTCACGCGCGGCGTGCGGGCTTCCATGTATGCGGGCCGCCCTTGGACAATCCGGCAATATGCTGGTTTTTCAACAGCGGAGGAGAGCAACGCCTTCTATCGCCGTAACCTCGCTGCGGGTCAGAAGGGGCTTTCGGTTGCGTTCGATCTCGCGACGCACCGGGGCTATGACAGCGACCATCCGCGCGTGCTGGGCGATGTCGGCAAGGCGGGCGTGGCCATCGACAGCGTTGAGGATATGAAGATCCTGTTCGACGGCATCCCGCTCGACAAGATGAGCGTTTCGATGACGATGAACGGCGCGGTGATCCCGATCCTCGCTTTCTTCATCGTGGCAGGGGAAGAGCAGGGCGTGCCGGTGGAAGCGCTGGATGGCACCATCCAGAACGACATCCTCAAGGAGTTCATGGTCCGCAACACGTACATCTATCCGCCCGAACCCTCGATGCGGATCATTTCGGACATTTTTGCCTTCACGTCTCAGAAAATGCCCAAGTTCAACTCCATCTCCATCTCCGGCTATCACATGCAGGAAGCCGGGGCGACGCAGGTGCAGGAACTGGCCTTCACCATCGCCGACGGCATGGAATATGTGAAATATGGCGTCGCCTCGGGCCTCGATATCGACAAGTTCGCCGGCCGCCTGAGCTTCTTCTTCGCCATCGGCATGAACTTCTTCATGGAAGTGGCGAAGCTGCGCGCGGCGCGCGTGCTGTGGCACCGCGTGATGACCAAGCTCGGCGCGCAGGATGAACGCTCCAAGATGCTGCGCACGCATTGCCAGACGTCGGGCGTCTCGCTCACCGAGCAAGACCCATATAACAACGTCATCCGCACGACGATTGAAGCGATGGCCGCGATGCTGGGCGGCACCCAGTCGCTCCACACCAATGCGCTGGACGAAGCGATCGCGCTGCCGACCGATTTCTCCGCGCGCATCGCCCGCAACACGCAGATCGTGATCCAGGAAGAGACCGGCATGTGCAATGTCGTCGACCCGCTGGGCGGCAGCTATTATATCGAGAGCCTGACGCAGGAACTGGTCGACAAGGCGTGGGAGATTATCGAGCGCGTCGAAAGCGAAGGCGGCATGGCGAAGGCCGTGGCGGCGGGCTGGCCCAAGGCGATGATCGAGGAAGCTGCTGCTGGCCGTCAGGCGCGCGTGGACCGCGCCGAAGATGTGGTGGTGGGCGTCAACAAATATCGCCTGCCCAGCGAAGACCATCTCGAAACGCTCGATGTGGACAATGCCAAGGTCCGCGAAGGCCAGATCGCCCGCATCAAGGCCACCAAGGCCGCGCGCGATGAGGCCAAGTGTCAGGCGGCTCTGGCTGCGTTGACCGAGGGGGCGCGTCAGTCCCTCTCCCCTTCAGGGGAGAGGTTAGGAGAGGGGAATGTCCCAAGCTCCGACGCCAATGGACAGCCCCCTCTCCCAACCCTCTCCCCTGAAGGGGAGAGGGCTAATCTCCTCGCGCTCGCCGTCGATGCAGCCCGCGAACGTGCCACCCTTGGCGAAATCTCCTCCGCGATGGAGGCAGTGTTTGGCCGCTACGGCACGCAGCCGACGCCGGTGAAGGGCATTTATGCCGCACCCTATGAAGGCGATGCACGCTGGGCGCAGGTGGTGGACGGCGTTGCTGCTGTCGAGCGCCGTCTTGGCCGCAAACCCAAGCTGCTCGTCGCCAAAATGGGGCAGGACGGGCATGATCGCGGCGCGAACGTGATCGCCTCTGCATTCGGCGATATGGGCTTTGACGTGGTCAGCGGTCCGCTCTTCCAGACGCCGGAAGAAACGGTGGTGCTGGCGCTGGAAAACAATGTGGACGTGGTCGGCGCGTCAAGCCTCGCGGCGGGGCACAAGACTTTGATTCCCGAACTGATCAGCCTGCTCAAGAAGGAAGGCCGCGGCGACATCAAGGTCATCGCAGGCGGCGTCATCCCCCCGCAGGATTACGACTATCTCCGCGACGCCGGGGTGCAGGGCATTTACGGGCCGGGCTCGAACGTCGTCGAATGCGCGGCGGACGTGCTGCGTCTGCTGGGGCACAATATGCCGCCGGTTGGGGAATAGGGAGTCACCGCAATGAGCAGTTCCCAGCCCAGTGCCTTCTTGCCGATTGCCGCGATGATGTTTGCCGCCGGGATCGGTATTCCGGTCTTTGCGGCATTCAACGCTGGTCTTGGCAAACAGCTCGGCGGGCCGATTGTGGCCACGGCAGCGGCGTTTGGGGTTGGGCTGGTCATTGCGTTGATCCTCGTCGCGCTGACCGGATTTCCGCAGCGGGAGGACTTGCACTTTGATACGCCCTACATCTGGTTCGGCGCGGTGTTCATCCTGTTTTACGGGGTGTCCGTCACTTATGCCGCACCGCGCATCGGGCTGGGGAATGCGATATTCTTCGTGCTGCTGGGGCAGATTGTAGCCGCCGCCGCGATTGACCATTTCGGCTGGCTGGGTTCGATCCAGAGTTCACTGACGCCTAAACGGCTGCTGGGCATCGCGGTGATGGCCTTTGGGCTTTGTCTGTCGAGGAAAGCGCTGTGAGGCCGATCAACTGCGTTACGGCTGGTGGTCAAGCGATTGACCCTCACCCGTCATTGCGAGCGCAGCGCGGCAATCCAGCGGTGGAACGCGCCACTGGGTTGCCCCGTCGCCCAAATGCGAGCTGGGCTCCTCGCAATGGCGGGAACCTTTGCGCCTTCGCGCCTTCGCGTGAACCCAATCTTCTTTTTTCACGCGAAGACGCGAAAACGCGCAGATTGATGGAGTGCTCAGGATGAGTGGCTGGCGAGGTCGCATCCTTGCAGTTTTCTCCATGCTGTGGGGGCTGATCGTTTTGGGTGCTCTGGCACTTGCATGGTTGGCGCGCGACTACATGCTTTCGCCAGAGACGGGCTGGCAGTCGGCGTTGCTAGAAAGCGGCGCGATTCTAGGCCTTGGCTGGGCGGTTTGGTTTGGTGTTTTTCGCTTGATGCGTTGGTTTGAAGAAAGAAGCTAAAATGTTCAAAAAAATCCTCATAGCAAACCGTGGCGAAATTGCTTGCCGCGTGATCAAAACCGCCCAGCGCATGGGCATCAAGACCGTTGCAGTCTATTCGGATGCCGATGCCCGCGCGCCGTTTGTGCAGATGGCGGACGAAGCCGTGCATATCGGCCCGTCGCCTGCCGCGCAGTCCTATCTGATCGCCGACAAGATCATCGCGGCGTGCAAGGCGACCGGCGCGGAGGCGGTGCATCCGGGCTATGGCTTCCTCTCCGAACGCACCTCGTTTGCTGAGCAGCTCAAGGCAGAGGGCATCGAATTTATCGGCCCGCCGGTGAACGCGATTGCGGCGATGGGCGACAAGATCGAGTCCAAGAAGCTTGCCAAGGCGGCAGGCGTCAATGTCGTTCCCGGCTTTGTCGGCGAGATTGAGGATACCGAACATGCCGTGCGCATTTCGGACGAGATCGGCTATCCGGTGATGATGAAGGCTTCGGCAGGCGGCGGCGGCAAGGGGATGCGGCTGGCCTATAATGAGAAGGACGTGCGCGAAGGCTTCGAAGCGACCAAGCGCGAGGGGCTGAATTCGTTCGGCGACGACCGCGTGTTCATCGAGAAATTCATCCTCAATCCGCGCCATATCGAAATCCAGATTTTGGGCGATAAGCACGGCAATGTGCTGTATCTGAACGAACGCGAATGCTCGATCCAGCGGCGGCACCAGAAGGTGGTGGAAGAAGCGCCATCGCCCTTCGTCACGCCCAAGATGCGCAAGGCGATGGGCGAGCAGTGCGTCGCGCTCTCCAAGGCTGTCGGCTATTACTCGGCAGGCACGGTCGAGCTGATCGTCTCGGGCGCGGACCCGAGCGGCGAGAGCTTTTACTTCCTTGAAATGAACACGCGCCTTCAGGTGGAGCATCCCGTGACGGAAGCGATCACCGGCGTCGATCTGGTCGAACAGATGATCCGCGTGGCTTACGGTGAAAAGCTGCCGATGACGCAGGACGATGTGAAGATCGACGGCTGGGCGATTGAAAACCGCGTCTATGCCGAAGACCCATATCGCGGCTTCCTGCCCTCCACCGGGCGTCTGACGCGCTACATCCCGCCGGTCAAAGGCTGGACCGATGACGGCGCGAAAATGGCCGTCGCGGTGTTGCGGGTGTGCGCGTGGATGACGGCGTCTATGATGGCGGCGAAGTCTCTATGTTCTACGACCCGATGATCGCCAAGCTGGTGACGTG
This sequence comes from Sphingomonadales bacterium, assembly GCA_016714795.1. Classification (GTDB taxonomy): domain Bacteria; phylum Pseudomonadota; class Alphaproteobacteria; order Sphingomonadales; family Sphingomonadaceae; genus Aquisediminimonas. The sequence continues at coordinate 495,024 of JADKCA010000001.1, forward strand.
GGGCAAGACGCGCGACGAAGCGGCGGATTTGCAGGTGGCGGCGCTCGACCGGTTCGAGATCGAAGGCCTCGGCCACAACATCGATTTCGTCTCGGCGATCATGCAGCACCCGCGCTTCCGTTCGGGCGAGCTGACGACGGGCTTTATCGCGGAAGAATATCCCGATGGCTTCACGGGTGCACCGGCCAATGAAGACCTTACGCGCAAGCTCTGTGCGATTGCGGGCGTCGTCGCCAAGCGCAATTCGGATCGTGCCCGCCAGATTGACGGGCAGCTGGGCGGTCCGCTTGCCCCGATCCGCGAATGGCAGGTCTCCATCGACAAGGTGAAGCATGAAGTCGTAGTGCGCGATGGCAAGGTGCAGGTGGATGGCGTGGAACTGCCGCTGGAGATCGATTACGTTCCCGGTGCGCGGATGATCCATGCGAAGGCAGGTGGTGAAAGCATGGCGGTGAAGGTCGCCAAGTCGGGCTCCGGCTTCCGGATGACGGCGCGCGGGGCCTCGCACGGCGTGACATGCCTGCCCGCCAGCGTGGCGCATCTGACAGCACACATGATCGAAAAGATCCCGCCGGATCTCTCCAAATATCTCATCTGCCCGATGCCGGGCCTGCTCACCGCGCTGCATGTGGAAGCGGGTGACAAGGTGGAGGCGGGCCAGCCGCTCGCCATCATCGAAGCGATGAAGATGGAGAACATCCTGCGCGCCGAAAAGGCGGGGACGGTGAAGCTGGTGAATGCAGCGGCGGGCGAAAGCCTGCCAGTGGATGCCATCATTCTCGAAATGGAGTGATACTCAGTCCAGATGCTTGAGCGCCTCACGCTTGCTGAGGCTGCTCAGGCGTTGGGCATTTGCGGCAACATAGCCGCGGACATAGTCCGGGTTGGTGCGGGCATAGTGACGCAGCACCCAGCCAATGGCCTTGCGCAGGAAAAATTCCTTTGAGTCCAACGAAGGCGCGATGCAGGCTTCCAGCAGGGGAATGTCCATCGCGTCTTTCGCCAACATCTGGCACAATATCGCGCTGCGCCTGATCCACAGATTGTCGTCGCTGGCCCATGCGAGCAGTACGCGGCTCATGGCGTCCCTCTCAGCCATCAGGATGTCGAACAGCCGATGCGGGGCTATGGCGTCAGTTGTGTCCCACCAATTTCCGCTGATGATCATTTCGCGATAGAGAGGCAGGGCCTCCATCCTTTGAAAGGGGCGTGCCGGGCGAATGCCGGCCAGATCAATGGCGGCATAGAGCTCTTCTCGATAGCGGGCCTCACGCCAGATCTGGAGCACATCCGCGCGCCACGCGGCGGGATCACCATAGATCAGCGGCGCAAAGAGTAGCTTGGTGACGCGACGGCGCTTTGGCGTGCCAACGCCCAGAAACGGCATGGGCGATTTCATATAGGCCTGCATTGCCGGTGCGCGGTTCGGGTCCGCCTGTTTCTCAAGGCGCGCGCGCAGATGGTCGGAGAGCGAGACATCGCATTTCATTCTGCAACCAGTATTGACCTGACGGTCGCAGCCGTCAATGGAATGCCGCATGAGCATCCCCACGATAATAGCCGATGCGCAACGGCGCGAAGGCGGCTTCACCGCCACTATTCCCACCCCATGGCATCAGGGCCGCACGGCCTATGGCGGCGTCTCGTCTGCGCTGGCGCTGGAAGCTGCGCGCGGCCTTGCGGATGATCTGCCGCCGCTGCGGTCTGCGCAGGTCTCCTTCATCGGTCCGCTCAGTGGCACTGTTTCCGTACACGCCCGGATGATGCGGCGCGGGCGCAATGCCAGTTGGGTGCAGGCCGATGTGAGCGGAGAAGGGGGTGTCGGCCTGTCCGCGACGTTCGTGTTCATGAGCGCGATGGAAAGCAGCGTGCATCTGAACGACTTTCCGTCGCCTTCGCTCATCCAGCCGGAAGAGGCGAGCGGCGGGGATTATCTGCGTGGTATGCCCGATTTCCTGCCCAATTTTGATTGGCGCCACGCGCTGCCCAAGTCTGACGCGCCACAGCCCGAAATCTGTCGCTGGATGCGGTTGAAGGAGCGCGACGGGCTTGATCCGATGGTGGAAATTCTGGCCATTGCGGATGCGCTGCCGCCTGCGGTGATGCCGCTGATGACCAAATTCGCACCGATCAGTTCGATGACGTGGATCTGCAACCTGCTGACGCCCGAACCCAAGACGCGCGATGGCTGGTGGCTGTTGCGATCATGGGGCAATTATGCAGAGCATGGCTGCTCCAGCCAGTCGATGGGCATCTGGAACACGGATGGCGAACCGGTGGCCAGCGGCATGCAAAGCATCGCGCTGTTTGGCTGAATCTCAGGCGTTGACGCGTTCGCGCAGACCGGTTTCAAAGCCGCTGACGGCCAGCGCGGCAATGCGTGCGCCTACAAGCGCCGGTTCCTTTACCGTGGCGGGGTCTTCACCCGGATAGGCTTCGGCGCGCATTTTTGTGCGGGTTGCACCCGGATCGATAATGGCCACGCGGATGCGGCCCAGATTGGCCTGCTCTTCGGCATAGGCCCCCAGAAACGTGTCGAACGCCGCTTTGGATGCGCCATAGCCGCCCCAATAAGCGCGCGGCTTCTGCCCCACGCTGGAGGTGACGCCGAACACGCGGCCATCGCCGCTGGCGCGAAGCAGCGGATCAAAAGCGGAAATCAGCACCGCCTGCGCGCCAACATTGAGCGAGAGGACGCGCCCGAACTCCTTGGGGTCCAGATGCTGTGCGGGAGACAGCGAACCCAGCATGGCCGCGTTGAGCACCATGATGTCGAGCTTGGCCCAGCGCGTTGCCACAGCCTCCGCCAGACGGCCGATACTGTCTCCATCCATCAGATCCATCGGGGCAATAGTGGCGGAGCCACCCGCCTGATGGATGCGTTCCTCAACCTCTTCCAGCGCCTTGGCCGTGCGCGCGGTGATGATGACATGCGCACCCTGCGCGGCCAGAGCTTCTGCCGTGGCCGCCCCGATTCCACGCGATGCGCCGGTCACAAGCGCAACCTGATTGGAAAGAGGTTTCTCACTCATTGATAAACTCCACGTCATCCTTGGGCGCGTGTGCGGACAGTTTCGACTAGACCACCCGCTCGGCCAAAAGGCTCAGCTGATCCATATCCTTGCTGTCATCATGGTCGGTCAGCCGTGTCGGATAATCGCCGGTGAAGCAGGCATCGCAATATTGCGGGCGGATGTCGTTGCGCATCTCTTCTCCCACGGCGCGATACAGCCCCTCGATGGAAATGAACGCCAGACTGTCCGCCTGAATCCATTCGCGCATCCCTTCCACGTCATGCTGGGCGGCGAGCAGCTTTTCACGCTCGGGCGTGTCGACGCCGTAAAAGCAGCTGTGCCGGGTCGGCGGGCTGGCAATGCGCATATGCACTTCGCTCGCGCCCGCCTCGCGCATCATCTGCACGATCTTGAGACTGGTGGTGCCGCGCACGATGCTGTCATCAATCAGAACGACGCTTTTGCCTGCAATCAGCGCGCGGTTGGCATTGTGCTTCAGCTTGACCCCAAGGTGGCGGATATTGTCGGTCGGCTGGATGAAGGTGCGCCCGACATAATGGCTGCGGATGATGCCCAGTTCGAACGGGATGCCGGATTGCTGAGCATAGCCAATGGCAGCGGGCACGCCCGAATCGGGAACCGGAATTACCAGATCGGCCTTCACCGGATTCTCCACCGCCAGCTGCGCGCCAATCGATTTGCGGACCGAATAGATGCTGGTGCCATCGGTAATTGAATCGGGGCGGGCGAAATAGATATGCTCGAACACGCACGGGCGCGGGCTCTGCGGCTTGAAGGGCTTGATGGAGCGCACTTCGCCTTTGGCCACGATCACGATTTCGCCCGGCTCTACGCTGCGTTCATAGGTGGCACCCACGACGTCAAACGCCACGGTTTCCGATGCGAAGACGATGGCATCTCCCAAACGGCCCATCACCAGTGGACGGATACCGAGTGGATCGCGGCAGGCAATCATGCCCTCATTGGTCATGCAGATCAGCGAATAGGCCCCTTCCACCTGCTTGAGCGCATCGACAAATTTGTCGAGCAGTGTCCGGTAAGTGGAGGTTGCGACGAGATGGACGATGGTTTCGGTGTCGCTGGTGGACTGGAAGATAGCACCACCGCGCACCAGTTCCTTCTTCAGTGTCATCGCGTTGGAAATATTGCCATTGTGCGCCACGGCAAATCCGCCCGATGCCAGATCGGCATAAAGCGGCTGAACATTGCGCATCGATGCTTCGCCGGTTGTGGAATAGCGGACATGCCCGCAAGCCATGAAGCCGGGCAATGAGCCGATCGCATTGTCATTGTCGAAATTGCCGGCCACATGGCCTTGCGCGCGCAGAGTATAGAATTCCGTGCCGTCAAAGCTGGTGATTCCCGCGGCTTCCTGCCCGCGATGCTGGAGCGCATGGAGGCCCAGCGCGACGACGGCAGAGGCGGTGTCCGTCCCCCAGACGCCGAAAATGCCGCATTCCTCGCGCAATTTGTCATCATCGAAGGGATTGGTGGTGATCATGGCTGGTCCCGGATTGTCGCGAGAAGATGGCGCGCCTATAGGCTGCCTCGCGCCATTTGTCTCCCATTTGTCACAGGAAAATCGCATGGGCACCGCAATCGACACGAGCAGCGAACTCACACCCCGCTGGGATGCGAACGGGCTGATCACGGCGGTATGCACCCATGCTGAAACCGGTGACCTGCTGATGGTGGCGCATATGAACGCAGCGGCGCTTGCCGCCACGCTGGCGAACAGGCGCGCGACCTTCTGGTCGCGCTCGCGTGAGGCGCTGTGGGTGAAGGGTGAAACGTCTGCCCATTTCCTCGACGTGCAAGAGGTCCGGATCGACTGCGATCAGGATTGTATCTGGCTCAAATGCCTGCCGCACGGCCCGGCCTGCCACACCGGCGCGCAAAGCTGTTTCTATCGCCGGATTGAGGATGGGGTGCTGGTTTCGGATCGATAGGGGCAGTAGCGCCTGCTATTGATGCTCCCAGCCCAGCCGGTCAGGCAGGGTAACATCGCCGCCCGAATCATGAAGGTGCACCCCAGAGCCGCGCACGATCTGCCCGATCCGCGTCACCGGGCACGGCAAAATGGGCAGTGGTCGGCCCGAGACGAACAGCAATTGATAATCGTCGCCGCCCGTCGCCGCGCGCAGCCGGGCCGCGCGGTCAGAGCCTGCAATGGCCACAAAATCCGCCGAGAGCGGCAGTGCGTCCAGGTCGATCCGGATGCCCACCTGGCTCGCGTCCGCCATGCGCGCGGCGTCGATCAGCAATCCGTCTGATACGTCCATCATTGCGGGTGAAAAGACCGAGATCATCGCGCCCGCTTCCAGCTGGGGCAAAGGCAGGCGATACGCCTCAGTCAATGCGGCGGGCGCGTCTGTTCCGGCTTGCAAGAGCGAGAGGCCGAGTGCCGCGTCACCCAATGTGCCGGTGACGAACAGCGCATCGCCCATGTTCGCGCCGCGCCGGTCCGGCACGGAGCCGCTCGCTTCGCCTAGCAAAGTGAGGCCAAGCATCCGCGTGGGCGATGTCACGGTGTCTCCGCCAAGCAGTGGCACGCCAAAATGGTTCAGCGCCACCTTCAGCCCGCGCACAAAGCCTGCATCCCAATCCGGGTCGCCGCGCAGGCTATATCCCATCAAGGCCCCGATGGGCCGCGCCCCTTTGGCGGCCAGATCCGACAGGTTTACCGCCAGCAGCTTCCATGCGACCGTTTCGGGCGGATCACCGGGCAGGAAGTGAACCGATTCGACCAGCATGTCGTGCGTGAGCACCAGCCGCTTTCCGCCCCAGTCCAGCACGGCGGCATCATCAGCCAGCCCGCGCGCAGCCGGATCATTTGCCAGCGCGCGCAGGGCGTGGATCAGATCGGATTCGCCAGACACGCTGTCAGCGACCCTGCATGTTGCGGCTTTCGGGTGGGATGCGCACCGTCAGCCCGTCCAATGCGGGCGTCAGCAAAATCTGGCAGGAGAGGCGGCTGTAGCGCGTGGCGGACGCCGCCAGATCGAGCATGTCTTCCTCGCTCTCGCTGGCGCGCGGCAGTTTCTCGAACCAATCGGGCAGCACATGCACATGGCAGGTGGAACAGGCCATCTGACCTTCGCAGGTGCCTTCCAGCGGCTGATCGGCAATTTGGCCGACCGTCAGCAGAGTCTCTCCCGCCGCGCCGTCCGCATCCCTGAACTGCTCGCCATCGGCGCTAACAAAGCGCACCCGCACCATGATGTTATACTCCCTGTTGATGGGCCGCCGCCACAATCTGATCGAGGGCGTCGGCCAAGTCTGTGTCCTGCGTATAGCGCCCAAAGCCAAGCCGGACACTGGATTTTGCCTGCGCGTCGCTCAGGCCGATGGCTTTGAGCACATGGCTAGGCCGCCCGGAGCCGCTGGCGCAGGCCGAGCCCGCCGAAAAGGCGACGCCGCGTAGGTCTGACATCAGCCGCGCCACGTCCAGCCCGTCGCGCCTGATGTTGAGATTGCCCTTGTAACGCGCCTCCGCGCTGCCGTTGATCTGCCAGCCCTTGGGCAGGTGCGCGCGGGCCAGAGCCCAGAGACGGTCCACATGCGCCGCGTCTGCATCCATGCATGTCTTGGCAAGTGCAGCGGCAGCACCAAATCCCGCGCACAAGGCCGGTGACAGCGTGCCCGAGCGCAAACCGCCTTCCTGCCCGCCGCCGAAGAGGAGCGGAGTGATGGCCACGCCATCCTTAACCCACAAGGCGCCAATGCCCTTGGGGCCGTGGATCTTGTGGGCGGAAATGGCGATCAGGTCCGGCCCGTCCGGAATGGGCATCCGGCCATAGCCTTGCACGGCATCGCACAGCATCAGCGCGCCGCGCGCATGGGCCGCTTGTGCCAAGGCGGAAACGGGCTGGATCACGCCAATCTCGTTATTGACCAGCATGGTGGCAATCATGCCCGTGCCATCAGGCAGGCGCACATTTGCATCCAGCAGGCCGTCCTGGCTGACAGGCAGGATTGAAACAGGCCTGCCATGCGAACCCAGCCAGAGCGCCGTATCCCGCACGGCGGCATGTTCGGTGTCGGGCAGGGTGATTCCGCCCGATCCTGCGCACCGCAGCGCCCAGTTGAGCGCTTCGGTCGCGCCGCTGGTAAACCACAGTTTTCCGCCGGGGGGCAGCAGCGCCGCCACTTGTTCGCGCGCGATTGCGATGGTGGCGGCAGCCTCCCGCCCCAATTTGTGCGCCGAATGCGGGTTGGCAAATTTGTCCTCTGACCAAGGCCGCATCGCGGCGGCGACTTCGAGGGCCAGCGGTGTCGTCGCCTGATAATCGAGATAGAGGGTCACGGGCGGATATGTTTCCACGCTTCGATGAAGCGGTAAATGTCGGCGCGGCTCGTGTCCGGGCCAAAGCTGACTCGGATCACTTCGGATGCCGCCGCCTCGTCCCAGCCCATGGCAGTCAGCACCTTGCTGGCCTTGATCGTGCCCGAGGAGCAGGCACTGCCCGCTGAGACCGAAATGCCTGCCATATCGAGCTGGATCAGCTGCGCAGAGGCGGGTTTGCCGGGCATCTGGTAAGAGGCGATGGTCGGCACGCGCGGTGCAGCCTTGGAGACGACCTTGCCGCCAGCCCCTTCAATCGCGCCATCCAGATGCGCGCGCAGATCGGCTGCGCGGTCGATCCAGCCGCGTTTGGCTTCTACGGCGGCGGCAAAACCCATCGCGCCGGGCAGATTTTCCGTGCCGCCGCGATAGCCCTTTTCCTGCCCGCCAGACGGCTCCAGCATGCCCAGATCGCGCACCAGCAGTGCGCCAATGCCCGGAGGCCCGCCGAGTTTGTGCGCAGAGAGCGCGATCAGATCCGCGTCGGGCAGCGGCATCTTCACGGCGGACTGGGCACAATCGGCCAGCACGATTCCGCCCTTGTCCCGCACGACTTGCCCCAGATCGTCGAGCGGCTGGATCACACCGGTTTCATTGTTGGCTTGCTGGATCACGACCAGAGGGCGGGTGGCGCCCAGTGCCGCGAGTCGCCCGAACAGCGCATCGCGCGCCACGCGGCCATCCGGCGTGACCGGCAGAAAAAAGGATTCGGGCAGCACCCGGTGCACCGCGTCATGTTCGGTTGCGGACACTATCACGGCATCGCGATGCGTACGGGTGAGCGCGATCGCCAGCGATTCGGTCGCCCCACTGGTGAAGATCAGTTCATGTGGCCAGTTGAGTGCCGCCTTGATCCGCTCGCGTGCCTCTTCCAGTTGAGCGCGCGCCACGCGGCCATCAGCGTGGGGCGAGGAGGGGTTGGCCCACTTCGACATCGCATCGGTGACGGCCTTGCGCACTGAAGGGAGAACCGGCGTTGTTGCCGCGTGATCAAGATAGAGTCTGTCGCTCAATGATTTGGACCCGATGATTGCGATTTTGTCAGCACTTCCTATATAGCGCCGATCATTCTGGCAAAGCCAGTCTTGCCCAACCTCATTCCGGTCAGCGAGTATCCATGCCCGAAGTCATTTTTCCCGGCCCTGAAGGCCGTCTTGAAGGTCGTTTCAATCCCGGTCCGCGTCCGCGCGCGCCCGTGGCCATGATCCTGCATCCGCATCCTGCTGCTGGCGGCACGATGAACAACCGCATCGTCCAGAACCTCTACCAGACGTTCGTGCGGCGCGGCTTTGCCACGCTTCGCTTCAACTTCCGGGGCGTGGGGCGGTCTCAGGGCACGTTTGACAATGGCATTGGCGAATTGTCCGATGCCGCCTCAGCGCTCGACTGGGTGCAGTCGATCCATCCCGAGGCCCAGACCACCTGGATTGCGGGATACAGCTTTGGCGCGCTCATCGGCATGCAATTGCTGATGCGCAGGCCCGAGATTCGCGGCTTCATCTCCATCGCGCCGCCCGCCAACATGTATGATTTCAGCTTTCTGGCGCCGTGCCCGTCATCCGGCATCCTGATTCAGGGCACGAATGACGAAGTGGTGACGCCGATTGCGGTGCAGAAGCTGGTCGACAAGCTGCGCACGCAAAAGCACATCACCATTCATCATGAAGAGATCAAAGGGGCGAACCATTTCTTTGAAAGCGAAATGCCGGACCTGATGGGCTCCGTGGATCGCTATCTCGATTTCCGGCTCGATCCTGCCTGTACGATCCGGTGAGTGGCTGCTGAATGGAATATGTCATGACGCTGGAAGACACGCTGCTCGGCCTGTTTACGGAAATCGCGATTGTGGAGCATCTGGCCCGCACACGGGTGGAGCGTGACGTGCTGGCGGATCTGACGTCCAACCAGTTCGGCATTCTCAATTATTTCGTGCGGACTCATCCCTCGCCAGACACGGTCGCGGGAATCGCGTGGGCGTTCCAGCAGGAAGAAGATTATACGCTGGGCAATGCCCGGCTGCTGGCCTCTCGAGGCTATGTGGCGTTGACGCCGGGCGTGACCGAGCGCGACACCGTGGTGACGCTAACCGAAGCGGGGCGGCAGGCTCAGGACGATCATCTGTCTCGCATTGGCCCGGAAATTCGCCAGTTGGTGAGTGAAATCCCGACGGACCAGCTTCAAACGGCGTATCGCGTGCTGCACGAAATCAGGCTGGTGCTGGACAATCTGCCGGACCGGTAAACGCTCAAGCGTCGCCCAGCGCCCGAACCATCGCGCGATCTTCCATGGTGATCAGCGCAGTCAGCACAGCCCAATATCCGGGCACGGCCTCTGTGCCTGCTTCTCCATAAGCGGCGGACAGGCGCGAACTCAAATCGCCGAACAAAGCGGTTTCCAGTGCGGCCCCTTCTCCGGTCAGGAAGAGCAGGCGCTGGCGGCGATCCTGCGCGCTGGTCCGCAATTCCACCAGACCACGTTGGGTCAGCTCGCCGAGCACGCGCGAAAGCGATTGTTTGGTGACGTTCAAGAGCCGCAGCAATTCGCTGACATTCAGGCCTGGCTGGCGCGACACGAAATAGAGGACGCGGTGGTGTGCACGGCCCAGCCCTTGCGCCGCCAGACGTTCATCTGCCGCGCGCGTCAGATGGCTATAGCCGAAATAGATCAGTTCGATCCCGCGCCGGATGTCGCTTTCGGAAAAAGGGCGGGAAATTGGGTCAGCCATGCTGTCTGTTTTACACGCCCGGGATGCGATAGGGAAGCGGGCAGAAAAAATAGGACAGTGATGTTGACGTATTAATCATTCGGCCTTAGAGCGGCTTTCAGAAACAATATGTCTCGATTCACGTCGTTATTCGCAAGGAAGTTACCATGAGCCTCAGCTTTACCCGCGAAGCCCATCCGAACCCTACCGCAGCGGAGGCCCGCACTGCGCTGCTGCAAGACCCCGGATTCGGCAAAACCTTCACCGATCATATGATCACGATCCGTTACACCGAAGGGCAGGGCTGGCATGATGCGAGCATCCATGCGCGTCGCCCGCTCACGCTCGATCCGGCGGCGGCCGTGCTCCATTATGCGCAGGAGATTTTTGAAGGACTGAAGGCCTACGCCCTTGAAGATGGCAGCATGGCTCTGTTCCGCCCGGACGCCAATGCCCGCCGCTTCAACGCCTCGGCTGACCGGCTGGCGATGCCGCAACTGCCCGAAGAGCTGTTCGTGGAAAGCTGCAAGCTGCTGGTGGATGTGGACAAGGACTGGTTCCCGCCGATCGAGGGCGGCTCGCTCTATCTGCGGCCCTTCATGATCGCCAGCGAGACGTTTCTGGGTGTGAAGCCGTCATCCGAATATCTCTACATGGTGATCGCAGCCTCGACCGGCAACTATTTCAAGAGTGGTGCACCTGCGGTGTCGCTGTGGGTGAGCCAGGAATTCAGCCGCGCTGCCCCCGGTGGGACGGGCGCAGCCAAATGCGGCGGCAATTATGCTGCCAGCCTTGCGGCGCAGCGTGAAGCCATTGCGCGCGGCCATGATCAGGTCGTTTTCCTTGATGCAGCAGAAAACCGCTGGATCGAGGAATTGGGCGGCATGAACCTGTTTTTCGTGTTCAACGATGGCACCATGATCACGCCGCCACTCTCTGGCACGATCCTGCCCGGCATCACGCGCGATTCGCTGCTGACTTTGGCCCGGGATGAAGGCTTGACGGTGCGCGAAGAGCGTTACGGCATTGATCAATGGCAGGCCGATGCGGAAAGCGGCAAGCTGGTTGAAACCTTCGCGTGCGGCACGGCAGCAGTCGTGACCGCGGTGGGCAAGGTCTCCGCGCCCGATTTCAGCTTTACCATCGGTGCGGGCGGTCCGGGGCAGTTGACGGGCAGGCTCAAGGAGAAGCTCGTCTCTATCCAGCGCGGCGCGGCGGCAGATCCGCATGGTTGGGTGGTGCGGCTCTGAGCGGGAAGGGACTGCGAGCATGAGCGGGTCACTCTTCTCCTTGTTTGCGGAACAGGCCGCACGCGTGCCAGACAAGGCGGCGCTGATGCTGGAGGACGGCTCGAAGCTGACTTACGCCGAATTGCGGGCGCTGGCCGGGCAATTTTGTGCAGCGCTTGCTGCGCACAATATCGCCAAGGGCGCACGCATCGTCGTGCAGGTCGGCAAATGCGCCGATGCTGTCGCGCTCTATCTGGCGTGCCTGCAAAGCGGGGTGATCTTTGTTCCGCTCAACACCGCTTATACCGATGCAGAAGTGAGCTACTTTCTGGAGGACAGCCAGCCCGGCCTGTTCGTTCATGATGAAGGCCGCACGCCGCTTTGGCAGACCAGCCGGACGCTTGCGGCGCTGGGTGCGGAGGCGCGGGAACTGGCGTCCGCCCCGGATGTGGTTCCCTGCGAGGCGTCTGATGTCGCGGCCATTTGCTACACATCGGGGACGACGGGGCGCTCCAAAGGCGCGATGATCACGCATGGCAATATGGCGAGCAATGCGCGCACGCTGATCGCGCTGTGGCGTTTTACCGATCAGGACGTTCTGCTGCACATCCTTCCGATTTTCCATGTCCATGGGCTGTTCGTCGCGCTGCATTGCGCGCTGTTTTCCGGCGCGACCATATTGTTCGAGACCGGGTTTGAAACGGGCCGAGTGCGCACTTTGCTGCGCACAACGAGCGTGATGATGGGTGTGCCCACGCATTATACGCGGCTGCTGGGTGACACGGTATTTGGCAGCGCAGATTGCGGCTCGATGCGGCTCTTCCTGTGTGGCTCCGCGCCGCTTCTGGCGGAAACGCACCACCAGTTCGAAGAACGCACCGGCCTGCGCATTCTTGAGCGCTATGGCATGACCGAAGCCGGGATGATCACCTCCAACCCCTATGATGGCGCGCGCGTGGCAGGAACCGTAGGCTTTGCACTGCCGGGTGTGGACGCGCGGGTGCGCAACGCAGAAAATATGCTTGTCGGCGCGGATGAAGTGGGCACGCTGGAGATCAAAGGCCCCAACGTGTTTTCCGGCTATTGGCAGATGCCGGACAAGACCGAGGAGAGCTTCACGCCCGATGGCTGGTTCGTCACCGGCGATCTGGTGACGCAGGCGCACGATGGCCGCGTCACCATTGTCGGTCGCGCCAAGGATCTGATCATCGCAGGTGGCTACAACATCTACCCCAAGGAGATCGAATCCGTGCTGGATGACATGCCTGGCGTGGAGGAGAGCGCGGTCGTCGGCATTGCGCATCCGGATTTCGGGGAATCGGTGGTGGCCGTGATCGTGCCCGCGCAACGGGGCCGATATCGATGCGGCCCAAGTGGCGTCGTGGGTGGAGGCCCGGCTGGCGCGTTTCAAGCACCCCGCCACATCCACATTGTCGACCTTGCCGCGCAACACGATGGGCAAAGTGCAGAAAGCGGCACTGCGGCAAATCTATGCCGCTTGACTCGATAACGCGACGCAGATCAATTTTTGTCAAATTCCACTGCAAGCCGGTTTAAAGCCAATCGCGCTGCCTTCCTCTAAGTAGCTCTCAAGATGGGGTCCTGTAAGCCCATCAGCTCTAGGGAGAGGACATATGAGGAGTGAATTTCGCGCGCGCATAGTGCTGGCCTTGCTGGCCACCGGTTGCGCCATGCCGGTTTACGCACAGGATGCACCCGGAGACGAACCCAGTGACGAAATCCTTGTGACCGCGCAGCGCCGCGAGCAGTCGTTGCTTGATGTGCCGCTTGCCGTGTCGGCGTTGGCAGGCGAGTCGCTGGCGACCAAGGGGGTCACCAATTCCGCACAACTTGGCGCTTTGGTGCCTAACCTCCAGATCAACAGCCCGTTCGGCACGACGCAGCCCAACTTCTCGTTGCGCGGCATTGGTGTGGCGAACGAATATAACTCCAACCAGGCTTCTCCAGTGGGCGTCTATATCGACGACGTCTATCTCGCGCCGCGGACCAGCCATGGTATGGGCCTGTTCGATCTGGACCGGATCGAAGTGCTGCGCGGCCCGCAAGGCACGCTGTTCGGGCGCAACACGACAGGGGGTGCTGTCAACTTCATAACGAAGAAGCCTTCGTTGAGCGGCGCCAACGGCAATATCGAACTCGGCTATGGCAATTACAACACCTTCACCGCCAAGGGCGCGGTGGAAGCAGCACTGAGCGAAGATCAGGTCGGTCTGCGTCTTGCGGTCAATTATGCCAAGGGTGATGGCCAGATCAAAAATGTGTTCGCGGGCGGGCGCGACGCCAATTCGGTCGATACGCTGCAAGGCCGCGCCACGCTGCGCATCAAGCCGGGCAATGGCGATCTGGATGTCACGCTGAAGGCCTATGCCGGGCGGGATCGCGGTGCGCAGGCCGCACCGCACGGGATTCTGGCGTTTCGCACGGGTCTGGGCTTCTTCCAGACCAACGAAAGCCGCATTGGCGACAATGATACAGACGCGTGGGGTTTATCGGGGAATGTGAAACTGTCGCTCAGCGACACGCTCAGCCTGACCTCAATCACGTCCTATGATGGCGGCAAGCAGCACCTCCAGCAGGCGGCGGACGGTGCCCCAATCGACGTGCTCGATATCACCTGGATTTCCAGATATCGCCAGCTCAGCCAGGAGCTGCGCGCCAACTATGACAGCGATAGCATGAATCTGGTTGGCGGCCTCTTCTATGGCTGGGACCGCAACATTACGGACAACCGCTTCAACCTGCCGCTCCCCGGCAGGCGGCTTTTTCCAGCACTATGTGCAGAACCGGAAGTCTTACGCGGTCTTTGCGCAAGGCGATTTCCACCTGACCGATCAGCTCGTGCTGACGGTCGGCGCACGCTACACTGAGGACAAGGCGCGGTATGACGATGCCTATGCCTATCTGTTCGTCGGTGGTGTCGGTGTAGCGGACTTCCCTATTGCGACCACGGTGCCTTGTGCCACGGTCGCCGGGACCTGCGCCTACAATCCGGCGCTGCGTTTTGCCCTGAAGGACAAGGGCAGTGCGCTGACGGGGCGTGTCGCGCTCAGCTACACGCTGCCGGATGACACGCTGATCTATGCCAGCTTCAACCGCGGCTATCGCGCGGGCGCGGTCAATGGCGGCGGCTATACGTCGTCCGGAGGCATCAGCTTCATCGATCCGGAACGCGTCAATGCCTATGAGTTGGGGTTGAAGGGCCGCTATCTGGACCGCAGGCTGACGCTGGCGGCCTCGCTCTTCTACTATGACTATACCAACCAGCAGTTGCAGGATACGCGGCCCGGCCCGGTTTCCTTCCTGGTGAATACGCCCAAATCCGAAGTCTATGGCGCGGAAGTGGAAACCACGTTCAAGGCGGCAGACAGCTTCGCTTTCAACCTGTCATTTGGCCTGCTCAAATCCAAATACAAGCAACTGAACCTGCAAGGCACCAGCCTGTCGGGCAATTCTCTACCCTTCGCGCCGAAATTCACGGCGCAGGCCGGGTTTGACTGGGACATCGTGGCACTGGGCGGCGGCAAAATAACCTTCTCGCCGAACATGGTCTATTCCAGCCGCCAGTTCTTCTCTCCGTTCAACCAGATCAATGTGGTGGGTTCGCCGCAGGTCAATTCGGAGTTGCAGCAGGGTGCCAATGCCAAGGTGAACGCGACTCTGGGCTGGTCCAACGGGAATTATGGCGTGCGCCTGTTCGCCAACAACCTCTTCAACCGCAAGACCTATGCCTATGGGCTGGATTTGCGGGGGGCGGGCTTCCCGTATAACTTCCTGGTGCCGTCCTCGCCGCGCACCTATGGCCTGAGTGTTCGAGCAGGCTTCTGACCATGCACTGTCCGGCGGGTGGATTTTCCCCCGCCGGACCGGCATGATCTCCGTACAGGAGAGCCGGATGACGAAGATCTGGCACAATAAGGCCATCATCTGCGACTCGCTGGGTCGTCCGCCTGATATGGAGCTGGGCTCGGTCGGCGATGGCTGGTCGCTGTGCCGGTGGCGGCAATTTGTGGGCACCTATTCATTGACGGCTTGCCCGGACCCGATGTTCGTTGTCCATATCGCAGGCAAGCCGCAGGTGAAGACGTGGCAGCGCGACGGGTGGAGCGATACGAGTTCCATCCCCGGCTGTGCCACCATCGTGCCCAGTGGCATGGCGACGGGCTGGCTGGTGGATGGCGAGCTGGACGTGGTGACACTCAGCGTCTCTTCCGATCTGCTGAAAACCAAAACCACGCAAGACATGTTTGCCCGGATGCGCTTTGCGTTTGCAGACCCGCTAGGTGTTGCGCTGACGCGGCAGATATTGTCCGAACTCTATGCGCCCGAAGCGCATGAGCGCGAAGCCTATGTTTCTGCCATGGTCAATGCGCTGAAGGCGCACATTCTGGCAGGGCCGCCAACTCAAGGGCATCCGGTGGAGATTCCCACATCCGATTTCTCTTCCTTCCGGCTCCACAAGATCATGAATGCCGTGCTGGACCATCCGGAGGCCGAGCATAGTCTGGACCAGATGGCCGCGATGGCGGGCATCACACCTTCGCACTTTTGTCGCGTGTTCAAGAAGGCAACAGGCGTCTCTCCGCATCAATATGTGATGAAAGCGCGGCTGGACAAGGCACAGCAAATGCTGGTTCAGACCGACCTGACTCTGGCGGCTGTGTCCGAAGCGTTGGGCTTTACCAGCCAGAGCCATTTCAGCCGGGCGTTCCGTGGCTATGCCGGTGTTACGCCCAATGACTATCGCAACAGGGGGAGGCGCTCGCTCAATATGCCGTCTCACGCAGCCTGATCCTGCCCGAAACTGATCTGTTTTTTCACGAAATTTGATCTGTGTCTTCCCATTCCTGCGGGACCGGATGATGCAGGACGGGAACAGCTTCATCCTTGGGAGAGGACACACATGACCGATCAACTGATTCCGCCCGAACTGGTGGCCCCTGCATTCAACCCCGCGACCTTCGCGGACCGGGACGAAGTGCACGCGCTTTTTACGCGGCTGCGCAAGGATTATCCGCTCAATCAGGTTGAAGTTCCCGGCTATGATCCGCACTGGATGATCACCAAATATGCCGATCTGCGCGAGATTGCCCGGCAGGATGACATCTTTCACGGCGGAGACCGTTCCAAGACGCTGATCAGTCAGGCGGGTGAAGAACTGGTCAAGCATTATACTGGTGGCCAGTCCAACATCTTCCGCTCACTCGTCCAGCTCGACCCGCCGGAACATGGCAAATATCGCGCCGTTGCCGCAGGGGCGTTCTCGCTTGATGGCGTCAAATCGGCGATGCCGCTGGTGGATGCGACCGCAAAGATTTTCGCGGACAAACTGGTCAGCTTAGCGCCCGAATGTGACTTTGCAGCGGAAATCGCGTTCCTTTATCCGCTCAAGATCGTGCTCGATCTGATCGGCGTGCCGGAGGAAGACCATCTGAAGATGCTGGAGCTGACCCAGTGGCTCTTCACTTATGCCGATCCGGACCTGAAGCGCCCCGGCTCTGACCTGACCGATCCCAGCGAAATCACCCGCACCTGGGGAATTGTGTTCGAAGAGTTTGAGAAATATTACACGCCCGTCATTGCAGACCGGCAGAAATGCCCGCGCGCCGATCTGGCTTCAGTCCTTGCCAATGGCAAGATTGACGGCGGCCCGCTGGAGCATCGTGCGCTGATCTCCTACTTCACGATTGCGTCCACGGCGGGGCATGACACGACCGCCGCCACGACCGGCACGGGCATGTGGCAGCTGGCGCAGCGGCCAGACATCCTCGCCGATCTCAAGGCCAATCCGGACCTGATCCCGAGCTTTGTGGAAGAGACCATCCGCTGGGCGACGCCTGTGCAGCAATTTGTGCGGTCTGCCACGCAAGATTATGAAATCAAAGGCAAGACGATCAAGAAGGGGGATCTGGTCTATCTCTCCTACCTCTCGGCCAACCGCGATGAAGAGGCGTTCCCTGATCCTTTCACTTTTGATCATCGCCGTATGCCCAATCGTCATGTCGGCTTCGGCTTTGGCGGCCACACCTGCCTGGGCATCCATCTGGCGCGGCTGGAGATGATTGCGTTGTGGAAGGAGATCATCCCGCGTCTCAAGTCGGTCGAACTGTCTGGCGCACCGCGCATGGCGGAATCCGAATTTGTGGCTGGTCCGAAGTCGGTTCCGATCCGCTTTGAGGTCGAATAGTCGGGCTTGACTGGCGCGTGGCATACGTCACTGTATGCCCGCGCGCCTGACGTATTTGGGAGAGAATGACCGTGACACAAAGCACAGCCGCAGTGGCCCGCGCGGCCCATGGCGATTTTACGATTGAAACGCTGACCGTCAGCCCTCCGGGACCGGGCGAAGTGCAGGTGAAAGTCGCGGGCGTGGGCGTGTGCCACACCGATCTCGTCTTCCGCGACCAGATTGAGAGCTTTGCCAAGCCCGCCGTGTTTGGTCACGAAGGATCTGGCATCGTCGAAGCAGTCGGCGAAGGCGTCACCGGTTTTGCCGTGGGTGATCGCGTGGTCATCGGCTTTTCCAGCTGTGGCGGATGCAAGCAGTGCGGAGAAACCCTGCCCAGCTATTGCCAGCATTTCGTGCCGCTCAATTATGCCGGTCTGCGGCTGGAGGATGGCTCCACCGCTTATTCCATCGGTGAAGAGCGGGTGTCATCGCACTTTTTCGGCCAATCCTCCTTCTCCTCCTCCTGCATCACGCGCGCGCGCAATCTGGTGAAGGTTGGGGATACGACAGTGCCGCTCGAGTATCTTGGCACGCTGGGCTGCGGCTTCCAGACCGGGGCAGGGGGCGTGATGCGCTCGCTTGGCGCCAAGGCAGGCTCGACCATTGCCGTGTTCGGCGGCGGGCCTGTTGGGCTGGCAGCGGTTATGGGGGCGGTCATTCAGGGGTGTTCGACCATCATTCTGGTCGAGCCCATTGCAGATCGACGCGCGGTTGGCCTTGATTTGGGGGCCACACATGTGGTCGATCCCAAAACCGGCGATCTGGCGAGCGCACTGCGCGAGATCGTGCCGGAAGGACTCGACTTCGCGTTTGATACCACCGGCAATGTCGGCGTGATCGAAGCTGGCATGGCCTCGCTCGGCGCGCATGGCGCGATTGGCCTTGTCGGCGTGCCCAAAGAGCCCGATGCCGCCATCACGGTCAACATTGCGGCACTGATGACACCGGGGCACCGCATCATCGGCATCATCGAGGGCGATAGTGACCCGGAAGTGTTCATTCCCGAACTGCTTGCGCATCATGCGGCCGGGCGCTTCCCGTTCGACAGATTGATCAAGACTTTCCCGCTGGCCCAGATCAACGAAGCCATTGCAGCGCAGGCGCGCGGCGAGTGCATCAAGGCCGTCCTGATTCCCTGATTTTGGAGCTTTCCCATGAATTTCGATTCCGATTACGCCATGCTTATCAACGGCCAGCGCGCAACGGCGGCGGCCAGCTTTGATGTGGTGAACCCCGCCAATGAGCAGGTGATTGCTTCCGCACCCGATGCGAGCCCTGAAGATCTGGACACCGCGATTGCCGCTGCGCGCGCGGCATTCCCAGGCTGGGCCGCCACCCCGATTGATGAGCGCCGCAAGCTGATCGACCAGATGGGTGATGTCATCCTCGCCAATATTGACTCGCTCAAGCGGCTGCTCACCAAGGAACAGGGCAAGCCGCATCACGAAGCCGAAGGTGAAATCATCGGCGCGGGCTATTGGCTGAAAGGCGCGGCGCAACTGCAACTGCCGGTGACGGTGAATGAGGATTCGGCGGAGCGTTACAGCTATACCCGCCACGTTCCGTTGGGCGTTGTGGGCGCGATTGCGCCTTGGAACTTCCCGATGATCCTGGCGATGTTCAAGATCGGTCCGGCGCTGCTGGCTGGCAATACGATGGTGCTCAAGCCCTCGCCCTTCACGCCGCTGACGACGCTGAAAATGGGTGAACTGGTTGCGGGAATCCTGCCGCCGGGCGTGCTCAACATCGTGACGGGCGGGGATTCGCTTGGCCCGTGGATGACCGCGCATCCGGGCTTTGACAAGATCAGCTTCACCGGCTCCACGGCCACCGGGCGGCGCGTGATGCAGTCTGCCGCACCCACGCTCAAGCGCGTCACGCTCGAACTGGGGGGCAATGATGCCGCCATCGTCATGCCGGATGTGGATGTGGAAGCCATGGCGCAGCAGCTCTTCTGGGCCGCGTTCACCAACAATGGCCAGATCTGCATCGCCACCAAGCGCATGTATATCCATGAGGATATTTATGACGAACTGCGCGATGCGCTCGTCGCCTATGGCAAGACGGTGAAGGTGGGAGATGGTTCCGAACAGGGGACGCAGATCGGCCCGCTTAACAACAAGCCGCAATATGAGCGCGTGCTGGGCCTGATTCAGGACGCGAAGGACAAGGGCTATAATTTCCTGATGGGCGGTGATGCAGCAGACGTGCCGGGCTATTTCATTCCGGTGACGATGCTCGACAATCCGCCGGAAGATAGCCGCATCGTTCAGGAGGAGCAGTTTGGCCCGGTGCTGCCGCTGATCAAGTTCAGCGACGCCGATCAGGTCGTTGCCCGCGCCAATGCCACCAAATATGGTCTGGGCGGTTCTGTCTGGGGCAAGGACGAAGACAAGGCGCTGGAAATTGCCGAGCGGATCGCCAGTGGCACGGTCTGGGTCAATGAAACCCAGCATCTCAGCCCGATGGCGGCCTTTGGCGGCATGAAACAGTCCGGCCTTGGGGTGGAAGGCGGCGTGGAAGGCCTGCTGGAATATACCAACACGCAAACCATCGTGCGCAAAAAGGTTGCGGCTTGACGCTGACAGGGGTTGCCGCGTCGCGGAACGGAAACGTTACGCGGCGCAGGCGTGCCCCAGTTCAAGTGCGGCGCTCCGTTCCTTGATCGCAGTACGCAGCTGCTCGCGCTGATCGGGCGCAATCAGCCCCAGAATCAGCGTGCGCGACGCGACGAAGATTTCGCGCGAGAAGCGGTCTTCAGCCCAGCCTTCCGCCAGCCAGGCCTCCACGGTTGCCGCCACGGTGCGCAGCAATAGTGCGGTGAAGTCTTCTGCCGGACTGAGCAGATCCAGCTCGCCCGCGAGCGCGGCCTTGCGCACCATCTCACACCACAGGATTTGCCCCTCTGCCGTCATCATGGCGCGCAAATCACTGGCTTGAGCATCGTGCACAGAGTGATAGAGGCCACGATAAAAGAGCGGTTCGGTGCTGTACTGCACGACAATCAGGTCAATCGCCTGCAACAGGCGTTCGAGCGGCGGCGCGTTCGAAAGGTCGGCGAGACGCAGCGAAAAGCTGTCATATTCATCGCGGACGACCCGGCGCAACACCTCCGACTTGGAGCCGAGCAGATTATAGGGCGTGGCCGGACTGACGCCCGCCCGGCGCGCAAGTTCCAGCATCGAAAAGCCGGTGCCGCCCGTGTCCCTGATCAGGGCATGGGCGGTATCCACAAGCTTCCGGCACCGGGCTTCTCGCAAGGCTGGGGACAGCGCCATGTCTTAGTCGCGATCAACCGGGATGTTCTCATAATAGGGAATCATCACGTCCTGACTGTCCGGCGCAACCTGGCCGAGCATAGATTCCGTCACCGGATGAACCACGTCCGCATCGGTCATGATTTCGATGAAAGAGGGGCCATCATGATCGAGCGCGCGCTTCATGGCTGGGGCAATGTCTTCAAACTTCGTCACCCGTTCGCTCAGGCAGCCAAAGGCGCGGGCAATATCGGCATAATGCGTCCCCGGAATCTTGGAGATGACGCTGTAATTGCCACCAAACATGATCTGTTGACCATGGATCGACATCCCCCAGACTTCATTGTTGAGCACGATGTTGACGATGGGCAGCTTGTGACGGACCATCGTGTCCAACTCAGGCAGGTTGAAGCCCATGGCGCCGTCTCCGGTGAGGTGGACAACGCGGCGCTTTGGATCAGAGAGTTGTGCGCCAATGGCAAAGCCCTGCCCGATGCCGAGGCACCCCAGATAGCCGTGCGACAGAAAGCTGGCGGGCTTGTTGGAGCGGGCGACCGCGCCAGCCCATGAGGCAGCCTCACCCCCGTCAAACACATAAAAGGCATCGGGACCAGCAGCCTCGGTCACTGCCAGCGCGGCGTGGAAGGGGTGAATGCCCTTGCCGGTTTCCGGCTCTGTCCCGGCGAAGGAGGCTGCAAACAGGCCGTTGGCAGACACGGCCTGAGCCCGCCATGCCTCCAGCCCTTCAGGCGCGCGACCGGCCAGTTCGGCCTTGAGCGCGGCAATGCTCGTATCGGAATAGGCTGCAATGGCCAGATCGACATCGCGGATGCGGCCAATTTCGCCTGCGTCGCTGTGGATATGAACCAGTTTCGCTGTGTGCGGCACAATCGCGCCAGATCGGCCACCCAGCAAAAGCCCCATCTTGCCGCCCAGCAGGATCACCAGATCGGGGACGTCGACACCAATCATCGGCAGCATCGCCAGATTGCCGGCGGCACCGCCGTTGCAGGCATGTCCATCTGGCAGAAGCCCGGTCGCCAGCCCTTTGGCAAAGACGGGGATAGGCAGGGTGGCCACAAGGTCTCTCACCGCGGCGGCGGTTTCAGAATTCGCAGCTTCGGTTCCGGCAATGATCACCGGGCGCTTGGCAGCCAGCAGCATATCCGCCAGTTGCGCGGTTTCGGACGGGCAGGGCGCTGGGCGCGGGCGGACATTCACACCAGCGGGCGGCGTTGCGCGATCAGCGGGCACGCTCATGTGCAGCACGTCGATCGGAAGTTCGAGCAGGACCGGGCCGCGCGTGCCCGTCATCGCCTTGCGGATGGCCATCGCAGTCAGGTCTGCAATCCGTTCCGTGGCGGGGATGCTCAACGACCATTTGGCGGCAGGGCGCGCAATTGCGATCTGATCGATCCCGCCTTGCAGCGGATTGGTTTCCACTTCGCGCAGCGGCGGCGCACCGACGATGAAGAGAACCGGCGAGCTGTCCAGCTTGGCATTGGCGATTGCGGTGACGGCGTTGGTAAAGCCGGGGCCAGCGGTGACGATGCACACGCCCAGCTCTCCGGTCACGCGGGCATAGGCGTCTGCGGCATGGCCGGCAGAGGCTTCATGCCGGAAATCGGTGAGGGTGATTCCCTCTTCCACGCAGCCCTTCAGCAGTGCTTCCAGATGCCCGCCATGCAGCGCGAAAGCCTGTTTGACACCGGCGGCCTTCAGCGTTTTCGCGAGCAATTGTCCGCCAACGATTCGTTCCGTTCCAGCCATCTCAATCTCCTTGTTGCAGCCCTACCGGGGTTTAATTATAGTGGACTATAAACATAGTCCGAATGGAAAGGGAAGAGGATGTCACGCACTCGGTTTACGGGGAAAGTCGCGGTTGTCACCGGCGGCGCTTCGGGCATTGGCGCAGCGGTGGCGCGACTGTTTCACGACGAAGGGGCGTCGGTTGTCATTGGCGATCTGGACGAAGCGGGCGGTGCCGCCTTTGCAGATTCGCTGGGAAATGCACGCGCGGCTTTCCTCAAGACCGATGTCAGCGACTATGATCAGGTGAAGGCGCTTGTCGATCTGGCGGTTTCGAAATTCGGGCGTCTGGATATTCTCTTCAACAATGCCGGCGTGGGCAGTTTCTCGCGCATTGCGGACCTGCCGGTTGAGGATTGGAAGCGCACCATCGCGGTCAATCTGGATGCGGTCTTTTATGGCTGCAAGGCCGCGATTCCGGTGATGCGGGCGCAGGGCGGCGGCGCGATTGTCAGCACCGCCTCTGCATCCGGCATGGCGGGGGATTTCGGCTTTGGCGCTTACAATGCGGCAAAGGCGGGCGTGATCAACTTCACGCGCACCGCCGCCATCGATCATGCGCGTCATGGCATTCGCGTCAACGCGGTCTGTCCCGGTCCGGTCGATACGCCGATCCTCTCCGGTGTGGATGCTGTGCCCGGTCTGCGGCCAGTGTGGGAAGATTGTGTGCCAATGGGCCGCTTTGCGCAGGCGGAAGAAATCGCAGCGGTTGTTGCGTTCCTCGCTTCTGATGAGGCGTCCTATCTCACCGGTGTATCCATCCCTGTTGATGGAGGGTTGACGGCGCACACCGGTCAGCCAAACCTGCACCGGTGGATGGGCGATGAAGTGGAGGGTTGAGGCATGAAGGCTGTTGTACGGCGTGGCACCGAATTGGTGACCACCGATCTGGGCGAACCGACGCCCGGCGAAGGGCAGGTTCTGGTCAAGACCCTGGTGTGCGGCATTTGCGGGTCTGACCTGCACGCGCTCCATTATCTTGATCATATGGTAGAGATGACGCGCAAGGCAGGCGGCAGCGAGTCGATCAACCCCAAGGCCGACTTGGTGTTTGGCCATGAATTTTCCGCCGAAGTTCTGGATTACGGCCCCGGCACCGACAAGCGGCTGAAGCCCGGCACGCGTGTGGTGTCTGTGCCAACCGCTATTGGCCCGCAGGGCGCGGAACTGATAGGCTATTCCAACCGCTTCCCCGGCGGCTTTGCCGAACGCATGGTGTTGCAGGAGGCGTTGCTGCTGGAAGTGCCCAACGGGCTTTCGGCGGAAGCGGCGGCGCTGACAGAGCCCATGTCTGTTGGCGAACATGCCGTGGCGCAGTCGGGCGTGACGCAGCAGAGCGTGGCGCTGGTGATTGGGTGCGGGCCGGTGGGCCTTTCGGTCATTGCAGCGCTCAAGGCGCGCGGCGTGGGACCGGTCATTGCCACCGATTTGTCGCCAGAGCGGCGCGCGGCGGCGGAAAAGATGGGCGCAGACATCGTTCTCGATCCGCGCGCGCACAGCCCGCACGACAAGTGGGAGGGCTTTGACGTGCCTGCCACCATGGCCAGTTTCAGCACCGCGCAATTGCTTGGCCGCTCGCGGCGTGATGCGATTGTGTTCGAATGCGTGGGCGTTCCGGGGATGCTCCAGAACCTCATCCAGAATGTCCCGCCGACCGCGACCATCATAGTCGTGGGCGTCTGCATGGAAAGTGATGTCATCGAGCCATCACTCGCCATCAACAAGCAGCTCAGCCTGAAATTCGTATTTGCCTATAGTGCAGACGAGTTCGCCACCACGCTTCACGCCATTGCGCAGGGTGAGCGCGTGTTTGAGCCCTTGCTGTCGGGCAGTGTGGGGCGCAGTGGCGTGGCTGATGCGTTTCAGCGGCTTTCGGCAGGCGGGGATTGCATCAAGATCATGGTTGATCCTTCACGCGCCTGAATCGATTGCACTGGCATCCACATCGACCGCGCGGGGGAAGCCTGTCAGCCCCAGCGCGGTCGCCACATCATGGCGGAAGGCGGCGAGCATCCGGTCCAGCCCCGCCTGGCCTGCGCCTGCCACAGCATAAACCCAGGGACGTCCGATCAAGGCGGCTTTCGCCCCCATTGCCAGTGCCTTGACGACATCCTGCCCGTTGCGAACGCCACCATCGACGAGCAATGTGGTTTCGCTCCCCACGGCGTCGGCAATGCGCGGCAGCATGGCAATGCCCGATGAGACGCCGTCCAGCTGTCGCCCGCCATGATTGGAAACGATCATGCCATCTGCGCCAACCCTCACCGTTTCGCGCGCATCCTCTGCATCCAATATGCCCTTGAGCACCAGATTTCCGCTCCATATGGTGCGCAGCCATTCAATGTCTTTCCACGTCACCGAGGCATCGAATTGTCCGCCCAGCCATTGCTGAAAATCGACCACAGATCCGCCTTTTCCGACATAACGGACAAGGTTGCCAAAATCGTGCGGACGACCGCGCAGCGCGACATCATAGAGCCAGCGCGGGTGCAGCGCATAGTCAATCGGCCCGGCGCGCAGCCGCTTCCATCCGGCAAGTCCGCCTGTCAGCCCGTTGCGCACATCGCGATAGCGCGCGCCCATCACCGCCAGATCAACCGTGAACACCAATGTGCGGATGCCCTGTGCCCAGACATGGTCCAGCATCTCCTTCACGATGCCGCGATCCTTGAGCATGTAGAGCTGGAACCAGAAGGGCTTGTCTGACACGGTTGCGACTTCTTCCACCGGACAGATGCCCACGGTGGAGAGGCAGAAAGGGATGCCAGCCTTGTCTGCCGCGCGCTTGGCCTGCATTTCGGAGCGCCGCGCCATCATGCCGGCCATGCCCACGGGCGCGAGGATGAGCGGCATTTTGAGCGGCTCGCCGAACAGGGTGGTGCTGGTTTCCACCTTGGAGACATCGCGCATTACCCGCTGGCGCAGGCGCAAATTCTCGAAATCGGTGCTGTTCTGCCTTAGCGAGACTTCCTCTCCCGCACCGCCATCGAGATAGCCGAAAAGACCGCGCGGCAGGCGGCGCTCGGCGAGCGCGATAATCCCCAACGGTGGCGGGCTGGAGGTTGAGCGTGCCCATCCCGCTCAGACCATCGCTTCGATCAGGCGCGGACCCTTATGAGCCAGCGCGGCGGCCAAGGCGTCGCGGAAAGCTTCAGCCGTTTCCACGCGCACCGCAGGCACGCCCATGCCTTCGGACAGCAAACACCAGTTGATCGCCGGGTTTTTCAGATCGAGCATCGACAAGGCCTTGGGGCCGGGGTTCTGCACGCCAACCCGCATCAACTCTATATTGAGGATCGCGTAAGAGCCGTTGTTGAGGATGATCGTTGTCACATCCAGCTTCTCGCGCGCCATCGTCCACAAGGCCTGACAGGTATACATGCCGCCGCCATCGGCTTGCAGCGCGATGACCTTGCGATCCGGGCAGGCGACGGCGGCACCGGCGGCGAGCGGCAGTCCCTGACCGATCGCGCCGCCGGTCAACATCATCCAGTCATGCTTGCGGGCACCTGCCGTCATGGGGAAGGCCGCCATGCCTGCCGTGGCGGACTCATCAGACACAATGGCGTTGTCCGGCATGAGCTCGGCAAGGATCGCGGCCAGATTGAATGGGGTTAGCGTGCCCGCCTCTGCCGGGGGAATTGCGCGGGCCTGAACCGGCGGGTCTGCGGGCGCCCCCAGTGCATCGGCCAGCGCGGTCAGGCAGTCGAGCGCATCTTCGCGCGCAGACGCCAGCCGCACCAGTTGCGCGCCCTCGGGAGAGAGCCAGCTCGGCTTGCCGGGATAGGCGAAGAAGGAGACAGGCGGCTCGCTGCCTGCAAAAACAATGGTCTTGAAATCTCTGAGATAGTCTGCCGCCTGTTCACCGAAATAGGGCAGGCGTTCCACTGCGACCCGGCCTTCGCCGCGTTGCAGGCGGGTGACGAAGGTTTCGCAGATCAACCGCGCGCCGGTGGCAGCGGCAATCCGCCCGGCGGCATGGAGGGCATCTTCGCGCAATGCCCGTCCACCCAGAAACAGCGCCTTGGGGCCATCTTCCTCCCGCAACGCCGCTGCCGCTTCAGCGACAACCGAAGCCGGAACTTTGGGCGAAACAGGAAGTGCCACCGTGGCCACGGCAGCCGATCCTTCGTCCCACGCATGATCGGCAGGGACGATCACCGTTGCCACCTTGCCAGGATAGGTCTGCGCAACAGAAAAGGCCTCTGCTCCCGCCTGTGCCAGATCACGCTGCGAGCGGGATTTGCGCACCCAGTCAGACATCGGGGCGGCCACGCCCAGCGCGTCAGAAGTCAGCGGTGCATCATAATGGAGGTGATAGGTCGCATGATCGCCCACCAGATTGATGACGGGGGAGGCCGCACGGCGGGCATTGTGGAGGTTGGCCAGCCCGTTCGCCATGCCGGGGCCGAGGTGAAGCAAGGTTGCGGCGGGTTTGTCCGCCATCCGGCCATAGCCGTCCGCAGCCCCTGTCACCACGCCTTCAAACAGGCCCAGAATGGCGCGCATCCCGTGCTGCCCGTCTATCGCGGCAACCAGCTGCATTTCAGATGTGCCGGGATTGGCAAAGCAGACATCCACCCCGCAATCCTTAAGGGTCTGGATGAGGGCTTCTGCACCATTCATTTCATTCTCTCCCTGTTGCGGCCTGTGACTCGCCGCGCCAGATCATGCCGCAATGCATGGCTGCGGGGAAGGGCTGGTTCAGCCAAGAACCTTGCCGGGGTTGAGCAGGCCGTACGGGTCGAGCATCGCCTTCACTTCGCGCATCAGGCCAAGCTCTTCGGGCGTGCGTGAAACATGCAGCCAGTCGCGCTTTTCAAGGCCTATGCCATGTTCTGCGGAAAGCGATCCGCCCAGCGCCTTGAGCGGCAGATAAACCAGCTCTTCCGCACGGTGTCGCAGCGCATCATCCCAAGGGCGGGGCGCGACGAGAACATGGAGATTGCCATCACCCAAATGCCCGAACACGATCACGCCAGCCTTCTCACCCCATTCCTGCAAGACAGAGGCGCGCAAGGCGCGGACATAATCATCCATCGCGCTGATCGGCAGGCTGATGTCAAAGGTGGCGCAGGGATAAAAATCGGTGACGAGGCCGACAATATCCTCGCGCACGCCCCAGATGGCGGCACGTTGCGCGCCAGAACTGGCAAGCACGGCATCTACAGCGAGGCCCTGTTCGAGCGCTTCACTCATTACATCGGCAAACAGGCCTTCGTCGCGCTCCGGATCGGTGCCGGTGGCTTCAACCACGATATAGAATTCATGGCCGCCCGGCAGCGGCGGCTGATGGCGACCGCTGGTAATGGCAATTTGTTCATAATGCGCACGCCACATCACTTCGAACGAGCTGAGCAGCCCGCCCAGTCTTCGTCCGGCCAGCGCGAACAGGCTGGTCAGCCCCTCGAAGCTGTCGACCGCCAGCATGGCAGTGGCAACGCTCGCCGGTTTGGGCTGAAGCTTCAGCACCGCGCGCGTGACCAGCCCCAGCGTCCCTTCGCTGCCGATGAAGAGATGCTTCAGATCATAGGCCGCGTTATTCTTGATCAACGTGTTCATCGCAGAGATGACGCGACCGTCCGCCAGCACCGCCTCCAGCCCCAGCACATTGTCGCGCGTCATGCCGTATCGCACCACGGTGTTGCCGCCTGCATTGGTGGAGATATTGCCGCCGATGGTGCAGGAGCCGCGCGCGCCGAGATCGACCCCGTAACTCAGCCCATGTTCGGCAGCGGCCTCATGCACCGCTTGCAGCGTGACACCCGCCTGCACGGTGATGGTCCGGCCAATCGGATCAACCGCCTCGATGGTGCGCATCCGCTCGAACGAAATCTGGACGTCCGCAGGTGAGGCATCCGTGCCATGCACCAGCCCTGTCAGCCCGCCTGCGGGAACAACGCTCTGTCGCGCGTCGTGGCAGAGCGCCATGACGGCGGAGAGTTCCTGTGTAGAGCGCGGGCGGATGACGGCACTGGCCGCGCATGTGGTCATGCCCGTCCAGTCGGCAGGGCGGGAAGAGGCGTCCTCTCCGGTAAGGACGCCATTATCTCCAACAATCGCACGGATGCGGGCCAGCAATTCCATAAGCGCTTCTCCAGATTTATGCCGCGCCGTCGTTCAGCCCCTTGAAGCCGCTTTCATCATGCGGGCCGATCACCAGCTGTTCGACAAGACCAATGCCTTCCGAGACTTTGCCGTCGCCGTCGGTCATCTTCGCCTTGGCAATTGCCTGAATGTGGAGGTTGGGCAGTTCCAGCGGATCGACCTGATTGGGGTAAAGCGTCTCGCGCTCCACTGCATAGTCGCCCTTCCAGCCGCCATGGGTCCATTCGCTATGGCCATAACCGATGCCCTTCATCAGGAAGGTGCCGATGGGCTCCCACGCGACAGAAACGCTGCGCCCGGCATCGTCCTTCATATTGAGCCGCGCTTCGGTGGCGTGGCGCGTGCCCTTGCCCCAATCCATGCTGAATTTTTCATCATGCAGGTGCACCGCGTCATTCTGAGATCCGCCATCGGCCATCAGGCTCGCGCGGCGGTTCCACGGCACGCCCTGCTGGTCTTCGTTGACATGGGCATAAAGTGCCTTGTCTGCAAAGTTGGTGGGGCACCACAGCCAATAGAATTGCGGGAAGCTCTGCGGCACCACCGGCTGCGGGTCTGCCGCGCCGATGGAGCGGACGCCCCAGCTGCGATCGCGCGTGCCATAGCCTGCGGTATAGGTTTCGCGCTTGCCATCCACTTCAATCCAGCCGGTTATGATACAGTTCACGGTGAAGCGGGTCAGGTCCATCATCATGCGGCTGCCTGTGCGGCGGGTGAAGCGGGGTTCCTGAAATGGCTCGGAGCGTCCGGTGAAGAGCAGGTCTGCCGAAATGCCTTCATGATTGTCCACGGTCAGGCGGACGGATTTGAGCGGCTCCACCACTTCGATGCGGATCGGGCCGCAGCTCATGTCCATGCGCTCAAAGTTCAGGATGCGCGAGGTGTGGATGCAATGCTGCACACCGTCGCGGATGATTGAAAAATGGGCATCGGCCACATTGACGTGGGGATAGATGCCAAAGGCTGCCCCAAAATAGCCGCTGCCATCTGGTTGATAGCCGCAGAAGAAAAAGCGGTCATAGAAATTGCGGTCCGTGCCTGAAAAGGCAATCGGCTCAGCGGTCTGGTGAATCGGGTATTCGTCGCCCTTGGTCAGCATCGTGTCTCTCCTGTATGTCCTGAATCTCGTGAATGAAATTGACCGATTCCTCAAGCACGGGAATGCGGTTTTTGAAGAGAGCGGAGAGCGCCATGACCGGCAGGTTGTGCTCGACGCCGTCCAGTTCGATCACAGTCGCCCGCGCGCTGACTTTATCCATCGCGGCCTTGAGGTTGCGGGCATTGCGGATGCGGACGGTTGTGTCGGCCGTGCCGTGGATGAGGAGCAGCGGCGGCGCAGCGGCGCGCGCGAAATTGACAGGCTGGGTGGCCTGCGGGTCTGGTGCACGGCCCATGGCGTTGCGGGCCGAGTCGGTCGTGAAAGGGTAGAAATCGGTCGGGCCGGACAACGAGACCACAGCCTTGATGGGGGAGGGGGTGCCCAGCCACTGCGGATCAAGCGCTACCATCAGCGCATTATACGCTCCCGCCGAATGGCCCATTACCGCAATTCGCGCCGGGTCTCCGCCATGTTGCGCAATCTGTGCCTGTGTCCAGCGCACCGCTGCGGCGGAATCAGAAGCGAAATCCGGAAAATGCGCCTCGGGCACCAGCCGGTAATCTGGAACGACGACCACAAAGCCCCGCGCGGCGAGGCTGCGCGCGGCAAAACCATATTGATCGCGCTCCCCCCAGTGCCAGCCGCCGCCATAGAAAAAGACGATGACGGGCAGGGGTGTCGCGCCCTTGGCTCTGGGTGCCCAGATGTCAAGTTTGAGCCGCGGATGCGTGCCAAATGAGAGGCCTTCCGCAACCCGCTCTACGCCCTGATCACCCGAAACCAGACGGTCCGCGCGGTCCATCAGCCAAACCGGCGCGCGCCAATAGGCAACGGCAAGAAACAGGCCTGCCGCAAGCAGCAAGCCCATGATCCAGATCAGCACCGACTTCAAAAACTCTCCACCGGCAGCGCCATCAGGCTGTCCGATCCGGCTTCCAGCTTGCGGCGCAAGGCTCCGGTTTCGGGCATGATGCGTTCGGCGAAGAAGCGGGCGGTGATCAGCTTGGCGTCCATGAAGGCCTTGTCCTCATGGCCAGAATCGAGCGCGGCCTGCGCTGCCACCGCCATGCGCAGCCACATCAGGCCCAATGCCACGATGCCGGTGATGTGCATATAGGCGGTCGCCCCGGCCCCTGCATTGTCCGGATTGGCGAGCGCGTTCTGCATCAGCCACATGGTCGCGGCCTGCTGTTCGCCCAGCGCCTTTTCCAGCCGCGTGGCAAAGTCTGCGAGCGCCGGATTGGCCTTGGCGGCAGCGGCTTCTTCGGCAACGATCCTGAAGAAGAGCTGGATGCCGCGTCCGCCATTCATTGCCAGCTTGCGTCCCACCAGATCCATCGCCTGAATGCCGTTGGTGCCTTCATAGATCATCGTGATGCGCGCATCGCGGACATATTGGCTCATGCCCCATTCCTCGATGAAGCCATGCCCGCCATAGACCTGCTGCATGTCGGTCGCGACCTTGTAGCCCATATCGGTGCCATAGCCCTTGATGACGGGAGTGAGCAGCGAGAGCAGATCGTCTGCATCCTGCCGTTCCTGATCGGATTGGGCGGCATGGACGAGATCGACCTGTACTGCACCCCACAGGCACAAGGCGCGCAAGCCTTCGGTCAGCGCTTTGCCCTCCATCAGCATCCGGCGGACATCGGCGTGGACGATGATCGGATCTGCACTCGCCCCAGCATCCTTCGCACCGGTCAGCGAGCGGCCCTGACGCCGGTCTTTCGCATATTGCACGCCATTCTGGTACGCGACGTCACCTTGCGCGAGGCCCTGAATGCCCACGCCGAGGCGCGCCGCGTTCATCATGATGAACATTGCGGCGAGGCCTTTATTCTCCTCACCGACCATGTAACCGGTCGCGCCATCATAATTCATGACGCAGGTGGCGTTGGCGCGGATGCCCATCTTGTGCTCGATCGAGCCACACGAGACGGCGTTTTTCGCGCCCAGCGAGCCATCGGCATTGACCATCACCTTGGGTACGATGAACAGCGAAATGCCCTTCGAACTTTCTGGCGCGCCCGGCGTTTTGGCGAGGACGAGGTGGACGATATTCTCGGTCAGATCCTGATCGCCGCCAGAGATGAAAATCTTGGTGCCGGTAATGGCGTAAGAACCATCGGCATTGGGAACCGCGCGCGTGCGGATCAGGCCCAGATCGGTCCCGCAATGCGGTTCGGTGAGGTTCATCGTCCCCGCCCATTCGCCGCTCACCATCTTGGGCACATAGGTGGCCTGCTGTTCGGGTGTGCCCTTGACGAGGATCGACGAGACCGCGCCCATCGTCAGGCCGGTGTACATGGAGAACGCCTGATTGGCGGCCATGCGGAATTCTTCCATGGCAGAGCCGATGACGTGTGGCAGGCCCTGTCCCCCAAATTCTTCGGGGGCAGAAAGGCCAACCCAGCCGCCTTCGCTATAGGCCGTGTAAGCTTCCTTGAAACCCTTGGGCGTGGTGATGCGGCCATCTGCGTGGCGCACACAGCCTTCTTCATCGCCAGACTTGTTGAGCGGAAAGAGGAGTTCCTCGCAAATCTTGCCGCCCTCGCTCAGCACGGCATCCACCATGTCGGGTGTGGCATTCTGAAATCCGGGCAGGTCCAGATATTTGTCCAGCCCGATCACATGATCGAGAATGAAGCGCGTATCGCGCACGGGTGCTGTATATTGCGGCATGGCTCTCTCCTGCTTGCAAATCTGTGACGCAGCTTAGCGGGCTGTGTCGGCCTCTTCCACCATCGTGATAAAGCGGGCCAATTCCTCGATATGCGCATCAATATCCACGCGCTGCTGCTTGAGCAGGGCGATGCGAGACTGGCATTTCTCGATGGTGACCTGACGCTGGGTATGGCGGCCATCACCAATGTCATACAAGTCGATCATTTCGCGGATTTCGGCGAGGCTGAACCCCACGCGTTTGGCCCGGAGAATCCAGGCCAGCCGGGCACGATCCCGCTTGGTATAAATGCGCGAGAGACCCCGACGGACGGGCGCGATCAGGCCTTCATCCTCATAGAATCGAAGCGCGCGGGCCGTAACGTCAAACTCTTCCGAAAGGTCGGAAATGCTGTACTGATCCTTGTCGAAAGGATCGGCGATGTCGACAGTCGCATGATCGGGAGAGTTCATGGCCGCACTCTAGTTTCCGATAACGTAAGCGTCAACTCGCGGTTGGAAACATATAGCGTTGATCCATATCGCTTCAGGCTTCAGCGGGTTCGACTGCCGGTTTCATGCGGGAGAGGCTGAGTTTGATCAGAACCCGTTGCACCAGCGGCATCAAGGCCAGCAACATCTGGCTGATTCCACCTGACGTGAATGCAAAAGTGGCTGCCAAGGTGATCAGCACGGTGACAATCACGCCCATGCTGCGCGCGATCATCGTGCGGCGCGTCGTTTCGCTGAATCCGGGGCGGGTATGGCCTGGTGCCGTGGCAATCGAAACGACCCTCAGACTGCACACCGCAAGGAACAACAGGGCAAGGTTATAGAAAGTGGTCGGCCCGGAATTGTGCAGATTCTCAGCCATGAATGCCGTTGCGAACGGCATGAACGCAACCGCCATTAACAGAAAGATGTTTGGCCAGATCAGTTTTGACGTGTGATGCTCCATGGCCTGCAACGCCGTGTGGTGCCCGATCCAGAAGCGACCGATGACAAGGAAGCTGAGCACATAGCCAAATAGAGAGGGCAGGATTCCGCGAACGCCCTCCCACGCTTCGGCCGGGTTTTGCGTGTGGAGATGCGGCACCTTGATTTCGATCACCAGCAAAGTGATTGCAATGGCAAACACCGCGTCAGAAAAGAACATCAACCGCTCGAGCGGGTGATCAACATGATCCTCGGGGACGTTGGACATGGGAATGGCTCAGCCTTCAAAACGACTCTTCAATGCGAGCAGGGCTAGCGCAGCCTTTGCCGCTTCGCCACCCTTGTCTTTTTGCGACGGGTCGGCGCGGACCAGTGCCTGAGCTTCATTCTCCACGGTCAGGATACCATTACCGATGGCGAGCCCGTCCATGGTGAGCGCCATGATGCCACGCGCGCTTTCTCCGGCCACGATCTCGAAATGGTAGGTTTCGCCCCGAATGACGACGCCGATACCGACATAGCCGTCATAGCGCCCGCTTTCCGCCGCCAGTGCGATGGCACCGGGAATTTCAAGCGCACCCGGCACGGTAATGACCTCCACCTTATGCCCTTCATTCTCCAGCGCGGCCTGCGCACCGGCGACGAGCATGTCGTTGAGATGGTCATAGAAGCGGGCTTCGACGATCAGGAATTTGGCCATTGTTCATACCTTGTTTTGAGCGTCGCCTCCGCGGGGCGACGCGATTTACGCTTCCGGGATGGCCCGTTCGCCCACGACGTGCAGGCCATAGCCTTCCAGCCCCACCACCGTGCGGCGCGAATTGCTGAGCAGGATCATGTCGCTCACGCCCAGATCGGCCAGAATTTGCGCGCCGATGCCATAATCGCGCAGTTCGCCGCCTTCGAGCTTGGTGCCGCCAATTTCGTTCTGTAACCGCTCCGGCCCATTGGGCATGAGCAGCACAATCAGGCCGCGGCCTTCTTTGCCAATTTCGGCCATGGAGCGTTGCAGGATGCGCTTCTTGGGGCCGGTCTGGCCGAGAACATCATCAAAAATCGAAATGGCGTGCATCCGGATCAGCGTGGGTTCGCCGGGGACGATATGGCCCTTTTGCAGCACGACATTGGTGGAACCATCGACCTTGTTGCGATAGGTCATCGCCTTCCAGTCGCCGCCATAATCAGAAACGAACGCGCTTTCGCTCGCCTTTTCAACCAGATGGTCGTTCTTCATGCGATATTCGATAAGGTCGCGGATCGTGCCCATTTTCAGATTGTGCATCCGCGCGAAGGAGACGAGATCGTCCATACGCGCCATGGTGCCATCATCCTTCATGATCTCGCAGATCACGCCGGAGGGGTTGAGGCCGGCGAGGCGCGAAATGTCCACTGCCGCTTCGGTGTGGCCCGCGCGCACCAGCACACCGCCATCGCGCGCGATCAGCGGGAAGACATGGCCGGGTGTCACAATGTCGGCGCGGCCTTTGGAGGCGTCGATGGCGACGGAGACGGTGCGGGCGCGGTCTGCCGCGCTGATGCCCGTCGTCACACCTTCGCGCGCTTCGATGGAGGTTGTGAAGGCAGTTTCGTGCCGGGTGCCATTGGCACGGCTCATCAATTCCAGCCCCAGATCATCGACGCGCTTCTTGGTGAGCGTCAGACAGATCAGGCCGCGCCCGTGCGTGGCCATGAAGTTGACGGCATCGGGCGTCGCCATCTGCGCAGGGATCACCAGATCGCCCTCATTCTCGCGATCCTCATCGTCCACCAGAATGAACATGCGGCCGTTGCGGGCTTCTTCGATAATCTCCTCGATGGGGACGAGGGCAGGGCGGTCATCGTTGGAGAAGAGATAGGATTCGAGTTTGCGCAGCGTTTCCGCCGTGGGGTTCCAGTCTGGCGCTTCCAGATCACGCAGCGTGTTGGCATGAAGGCCGGCGGCCCGCGCCAAGCCAGAGCGGGACAAGCCGCCTTCGGTAACCAGATTGCGCAGCTTGTCGATCAACTGTGTGGACATGAGCCCCTCCGAATCATTCCGATGTGATGAGCTCAAAAGTCTCACATCACAATGTGATCGTCAATCACGAGCATCACATTTCCGGTAGAGCCCAGTCAATCGGGGTCCGTCCATGGCTTTCCAGGAATGCGTTGGTCTGGCTGAACGGCCTGCTGCCGAAAAAGCCATTATACGCCGAAAGCGGGGAGGGGTGGGCGGACTTGAGCACCAGATGACGGGAGGTATCGACAAAGCCCGCCTTTTTCTGCGCATAGGCGCCCCAGAGCAGGAACACGCACGGCTCGGCACGGGCGTTGATGAGGCGGATGATCGCGTCGGTGAGTTTCTCCCAGCCTTTGCCTTGATGCGAAGCAGCCTGCGCCATTTCCACCGTCAGCACCGCATTGAGCAACAGCACGCCCTGTTGCGCCCAATGCTCCAGAAACCCGTGCCGTGCGGGGGCTATGCCCAGATCGGCCTGCAATTCCTTGTAAATGTTCACAAGGCTCGGCGGCGTGCGGACGCCGGGTTGCACGCTGAAGCACAGGCCGTGCGCCTGGCCCTCTCCATGATAGGGGTCTTGCCCGATGATCACGACGCGCACCTTTTCAAGCGGGGTCAGATCAAGAGCGCGGAACCATTCGCTGCCTTTGGGAAAGATGCGTTTGCCCTTCGCCTTCTCCGCAACAAGGAACGCGCGCAACTCGGCCATATAGGGCGCGGCGAATTCGTCTGCGAGCGGGGCTTTCCAGCTCTCGTGCAGCTTGATGGAATCGGTCATGCCGGTCAGATTACACCGGCTTCCTTCAAGGCCGCGAGCGCCTTTTCATCAAGACCCAGATAATCGCCATAGACTTCCGAATTGTGCTGGCCGGGGAAGGATGATGCGGCGCGGCGCACACTGCCGGGCGTTGCCGACATTTTGGGGAAGCTGCCCTGCATCTTCAACGTACCGAAGCGCTCAGTCTCGACGTCGATGATCGCTTCACGCGCCTTGAAATGCTCGTCGGCCAGCATGTCAGGTGCGCGATAGACACGACCCGCCGGAATGGCACAGTCGGTCATCATCTTGTCGAGTTCGTCCACACTCAGCGTTCTGGTCCAGTCGTTGATCAGATTGTCGAGTTCGGTCTGGTTTTCGCCGCGCGCCAGATGTGTGGCATAGCGCGGATCATCACCCAGTTCGGGGCGGCCCATCGCTTCGGCCAGCCGCTTCCACAAACTGTCCTTGTTCGCGCCGATCATATATTCGCCGTCCTTGCACGAATAGACGTTGGACGGGGCAATGCCAGTCAACACCGATCCGGATCGTTCGCGGATCAGGCCCATCCGGTCATATTCCGGAATCAATCCCTCCATCACCTGCAACACGCTTTCATACAGCGCGGCATCGATAATCTGGCCAAGGCCGGTCCGTTCCCGGTGATGCAGCGCTGCGAGCACGCCCATGCAGCCATAGGTTGCGGTCAGCGTATCGCCGATGGACACGCCCATGCGGCTTGGGGGGCGATCCGGCTCACCCACGATATAGCGCCAGCCGCCCATCGCTTCGCCGATGCCGCCAAAGCCCGCGCGGCTGCTGTAAGGGCCAGTCTGGCCATATCCAGACATGCGCGCCATGATCAGGCCGGGATTCTCCGCCATCAGGCTTTCGGGTGACAGGCCCCATTTTTCCATCGTGCCGGGCTTGAAATTCTCGATCAGCACATCGGCATCGCGGACAAGCCTGCGGACCAGTTCCTGCCCTTCGGCAACGCGGAGATTGGCGGTCACCGCGCGCTTGTTGCGACCGATGATTTCCCATTGCACTTTTTCATGGCCCTGACCCCATTCACGCATGGGATCACCCACTTCAGGCGGCTCGACCTTGATCACGTCTGCGCCCATATCTCCCAGCAACTGCCCGCAAAAGGGGCCGGCAATCAGCTGGCCCAGTTCGATGACCCTGATGTCTTTCAATGCGCCCGTGTTCATGCGATCCATCCTGAATATCCGATGTGTCTGGCCCGGTAGGGCCGATTCATGCCTGTGCCTGTGCCGGAAAGGACGGGGCCTTGGCAACCATGCCGGGCAGAGTCCGTCCCATCACGCCGCCCAGCCATGTGCTGGCTTCGATCATGCGGCCCAGATCCAGCCCGGTGGTGATGCCAGCGCGATCCAGCATGTAGATCACGTCCTCGCTCGCCACATTGCCCGCTGCACCCGGCGCGAACGGGCAGCCGCCAAGCCCGCCGAGAGCGCCGTCTATCACCGAAGCTCCCGCGCCAATGGCGGCCCAGACATTGGCAAGCCCGGTGCCGCGCGTGTTGTGGAAATGGCAGCGCACCGGAATGTCGCCGACTGCATCGCGCACGGCATTGACGAGTTGCGTGACATGGGCCGGATTGCCGACGCCAATCGTATCGGCCAGTGCGATTTCCACCGGGCGTGCTTCGGCCAGCTGGCGCGCCATGGCGACCACCCGGTCTTGCGCCACTTCGCCTTCGAACGGGCAGACGAACGAGGCTGCAATCGTTGCCTGAGCGCGACGCCCTTCCTGCCTCGCCAACGCAATGATTGCCTTGGCCGCTTCCACCGATTCAGCGCTGGTCTGGCCCTGATTGGCAATGGCAAACCGGTCTGACGCGACGCAGACGGCGCCCAGTTCATCGATCCGCCCGGTGGCAAGCGCGCGCTCCGCGCCGCGCAGGTTGAGGACCAGACCGATATAGGTCACGTCATCGCGGTCCGGCAGCCCGGCGCAAATCGTGTCTGCATCCGCCATTTGCGGCACTTTCTTCGGATTGACGAAGCTGGTGACCTCGATCCTGCGGACGCCGTAAGCGATGGCGCGCTCAATGAGGGCGAGCTTGTCGCCCGTGGGAATCAGCGCCTTTTCATTTTGAAGCCCGTCACGAGGACCGACTTCGACGAATTCAATTGCAGTGCTCATGAGACGATTTCTATCAAAACGGTATACAAAAATCCAGCCGAATTGACCGGTTACGATGACATTCCCATTCTTTGTATACAAATATGATGCGTCATTGAGGAAACCGATAGCAGCCTCCCACCGCTTCAATTGGACAGTCTTCCGTGCCCGCCGCAGGTGGGGCGCATATCCGGAGCATTTGCGTCAGCGGCCCGGACATGACACGCAAGAGGGCGCGATCAAACCGTCCAGAGGTTTGACGCGAAAGGAGAGGGGCTGAATGTCCAGACACCATGAACCCACGATCATGACGGGCATCGCGCTGTTGCTGCCTATCACGCTGACGACGATGGCGATCGTGCTGCTGGCCCCCGTCCTGCCCAAGCTGATGGACGAGTTTGCGGTTGTTCCCAATCATGAATATCTGGTGCCGATGGTGCTGACATTGCCCGCACTCTGTGTGGCGCTGTTGTGTCCGCTGGCCGGGATATTGGGTGACTATTTCGGCAGGCGCAAATTGCTGCTCTTTTCCTTCCTGCTTTATGCGGGTGTGGGTCTTGCCCCGGTTTTCCTTGCCGATCTGAAGATGATCCTCATCTCCCGCATTGGCGTCGGGGTGGCCGAAGCGCTGATCTATGTGCTCTCCACGACAATGATCGGCGATTATTACAAGGGTGCGGAGCGCGATAAATGGCTGGCGGGGCAGACGGCTTTTGCGTCCATGTCGGCGTTGCTCTTCTTCAACCTGGGCGGGGTGCTGGGCGAGCATGGGTGGCGCACGCCTTTCTGGGTCTATAGCTCGGCCTTGGTGATGTTTGCACTGGTCTGGCGTTTCACATGGGAACCATCGGGCGACGCCCATCCCGATGACGAGGCTGAAACCGCGCCGCACAATCTCAGCTGGGCAGGATTTCCATGGGCCAAAATGGGCCTGATCGTGGCGATCACCATTTATGGCTCGGTCTTTTTCTACACGGTGCAAATTCAGGCCGCCAGCGGGCTGAGCGCGCTGGGGCTGACGAGCCCGGCGCGGATCGGCTTTCTCACCTCTGTGGCCAGCATCGGCGTGCCGCTGGGTACTTTCATCTATTCGCGCGTCGGTCGGCTGGGCGTCGGCAGGCTGTTGCTGATCGAATTCGCCTTGCTGGCTGTCGGCTTCATGCTGATGGGGCGGGCAGGCAGCGTGAACCTGTTCCTCATTGGCTGCTTCATCAATCAGCTCGGCGCGGGCCTGCTTCTGCCGACCCTGCTGGTCTGGTCGATGAGCATCCTGCCCTTTGCCATTCGCGGGCGCGGCACAGGCTTCTGGCAATCGGCCTTTGCGTTGGGGCAATGGCTGAGCCCGCTCGCCGTCACCTTCTTTGCGCTGCGCAATGGCGGGATCATGGGCAGTTTCCAGATCCTCTCCTATTGCGCGGCGGCGGGTGTTCTGGTCGCGCTGCTTGCGTCACGGGTGCAGGGGGCAGAGGTCGATGGCTGATCGGCTGGCCGGAAAAATTGCGGTAGTCACCGGAGCCGCATCCGGGATCGGGCAGGGCTGCGCCGCGCTGTTCCGCAGCGAGGGGGCGACGGTGATCGGCATTGATCGCGCCGGGGCAGACCGGGATTGCGACCTGACCGACGAGGGGGCTGTCGCCGCGCTGTTCGCAGAGATGGGCGCAGCCCATGGTCGCATAGACATTCTTGTGAACGCCGCCGCCTTTGCCGTGTTCGGCTGGATTGAAGACCTGTCCTATGCAGACTGGAAAACCACGCTGACCGGCGAGCTGGACATTGTATTCCTGCCCACGCGTGCGGCATGGCCATGGCTGAAGGACAGCGGGGCCGCTTCGATCATCAACTTCGCGTCCGCCAATGCCCGCCATGCGCTGGAGGGCTCTCCGGCGCTTGCTCATTGCGCGGGGAAAGGCGGGGTTCTGGCGATGACGCGCCAACTGGCAATGGAAGGCGCCGCCCACGGCATCCGTGCCAACAGCATCGCGCCCGGTTTCATCCGCACCGACGCCACAGTGCGCCATCTGGAGGCAGACCCGGCATTCGAGGCGCAGGTGCTCGCCAAGAACATGCTCAAGCGGCTGGGCGAGCCCGAAGATGTCGCCTGGGCCGCCGTCTGGCTGGCGAGCGACGAAGCGCGCTATGTAACCGGGGCAGACATCGCCGTGGATGCGGGCGCGACTGCATGGTGACAGCCTGCCCTCAGAAGGGCAGGTTCAGCCGCGCCAGCGCACCTTCCATCTTTCCGGCGATCTGGTCTGGCGGGCCATGCTCCAGCTGGAGTTGGCCGACGGAGATGCTGGTTTCCACCACGTCGCGGCAGCGATCGAACCTGCGCTGTTCATAAGCCGCCAGGCCTGATGGAATGTCTGATGCTGCGGCCAGTTCGTCCGCCAGCACCAACGCGCTTTCCACCGCCATGCCCGCGCCAGAGGCCAGATGCGGAGTGGTGGCGTGGACGGCGTCGCCCAGCAGCACGATATTGCCGTTGAACCAAGGGCGTGGCTGGAGCGCTGCGGCGAGCGGGCGGTAATTGATCCAGTCGTCGCGGGACATCGTGTCACGAATCCAGCCTGCGCTGCCGCCAAAGCCTGCCATATGGCCCTTGAGCGTGTCGAACAGTTCCGCGTCGCTATAATGCGCATCGCGTTTTTCGTGGGGCGTGAGCAGCCACATATAGACCTTGTCCTCGGCACAGATGGTGATGCCTGCCGGATTTGGCCCGCCAAAGTAAAACTCGCCAGTGGTGAGTTCAGGCGGCTTGCGGATCGATATGCGCCAGCAGCCCTGTCCGGTCGGCATGGCGTCTGCCATGTGCGGAAACGCCAGGCGACGCACACCGGAGAAGACGCTGTCTGCGCCGACGACAAGCGCATAGCGACCGGAATCGCCATTCGAAAAATCCACATCCACGCCATCTGCATCGGGCGTGAGCGCGGAGACGGTCAGGCCCAGCCGCACGGAAATGTTCAGCGCGCGGACTCGCTCCTGCATGATGCGGTGCAGATCGGGCCGCATGATCCCGCCGGTTGCAGGCAGGCCTTCTTCAATCGCAGGCTCTTCCAGATCGCGCAGCAGCATCCCGTCAAAGCGGTAGATGCGAGAACGGTTGGTGATGGCACCCGCAGCCTTGATTGCTTCGATCAGGCCCAGCCGGGCATAAGCGCGCAATGTTGGCCCGGTGATGGTGATGCCCGCGCCATAAACCCGCCAGTCCGGGTCCAGATCGATCAGATCGACCGCCACGCCCTGTTCCGCCAGCCGGATGGCGGTTGCCATGCCGCCAATGCCGCCGCCCACAATCAGGGCCTTGTCGATATGCGCCATGCGCTGCTGCTCCTCATAATATCTTGTTTGGTTGCGCGGGTGGCTAATCGGCCCGCACGGCTTTGGGAAGCGCATAGGATGGATGGACGCATATCGGGCCGGTCAATGGATGGGGGTTGAAGCGAGCAAGTGTGGCCAAGCTGCAACATTCCTGCCCGTCGATACGTCCTATCGACATAATCAATGTGACTTGCCGGAGCGGTTGACCAAGAGCGGCGTTCAGTAATGTTTCAATTCGGGGAGGATTTCATGCGACGCATTTTGCTGGCCACGACGGCGCTCGCCTTTACTGCCATTTCGGTTCCTGCTTTTGCGCAAGAGGCAGAAGATGACGGCGGCATCCAGGAAATTCTGGTGACGGCGCAGAAGAAGGAAGAATCGCTGCAAAAGGTGGCGATTGCCATTGACGCGGTGATCGGCACCGAACTGATTCAGCAAGGCGTGACCAACGCGCTGGACATCGGCAAAGTCTCGCCTGCCGTGAATTTCAGCAATGGTGGCGGCACAAACACCAGCATTTTCATGCGTGGCGTTGGGGCGATCACCAACAACAACTATCTCGATCCGGCGGTGACCCCGTCCTATGATGGTGTGGTGCTGGGTCGCGGCTCGGGTGCATTTTCGGCGGGCTTTTATGACCTCGCGCGCGTTGAAGTGCTCAAGGGGCCTCAGGGCATCCTCTATGGCCGCAACGCTACCGGCGGTGCGGTCAACATCATCCCCAACGCGCCGAAGCTGGGCGATACAGGCGGAGGCTTCAACGTCTCGTTCGGCAATCATGATGCCGTCAATGCCGAGGGCTATCTGAACCTTTCCACGGGTGAGACGAGCGCGTTGCGTGTGTCTGCCATGCGGCAGGTGCATGATGGGTATAACCGGGATGGCAGCGACGATCTCGATCGTTCCGGTGTGCGCGGTCAGTTCCTGTTCGAGCCTTCGGAAGGATTGTCGGTCAAACTCGGCGCGGATTGGACCAAGCTGAAAGGCAATGGTGCGGGCGCGACCTATGTTGGCAACTTCCTGCCCGGCCCGGCTGGATATACATTTGTTCCGTCCAGCTTTGACACCAGCGAAGGCCTCAACACGGCTGCCGCCAACGCCTATCGCACCACGGCGCTGGGTGCGCCGGGCTTCGGCTTCCTGACGCCGATGAACCATGAGCAGTTTCTGGACTTCACCTATTGGGGTGTGAATGCAGAAATCGGCATCGACACCGGCATCGGCAAGATTACGGTCATTCCCGCCTATCGCCGCAGCAAGGGTGAAACCTTCTTCTACGGTCCGGCGTTCAACACGGCCTATAACAAGGAATCGATCAAGCAGACCAGCCTTGAAGCGCGTCTCGACGGCTCTGCGGGGATGATCGACTATGTTCTGGGTGGCTATTATTTCAAGGAAAACATCCACAATAACAACGAGTATAATCAGGAATTTGTCCTGCCGATCCAGTCCTATGACACCGGCACCAAAAGCTTTGCCTTTTTCGGCCAGCTGACGGCCAACCTGTCTGACCGGCTTCGTCTGAAGGGGGGCGCACGCTACACCAAAGACAAGAAGTTCATGGATGGCATCATCAACAATTTCGTGACCTTCTGCGGCGGGCTCCCGCCGGCCAATCTGGTTCCGCCGGCATCATTCGGAGGCGGGTGCGCAGCTCCCACCAGCCTACCGCGCTATCCCAACTTCCTGAGTGTCGGTGATACGGTCAACTGGCTGAAATCAAACGGCTGGATCAACGCGGCCACCACCGTGCAAGCCAACACGCAGGTCTTCCCGCTGCTCAATGGGCGCGGTACCATCCTGAAGAGCCACAGCCCGGTCAGCGATGGCGGCAGCTTCGACCGGGTGACGTGGAAGCTCTCTGGCGAGTTCGACGTTGGGCCGGACAGCCTGCTTTATGCCACAGCTGAATCCGGATACCGCGCAGGCGGTTTCCAGCTGGCCGAAGGCAACCCGCGCTATGCGCCGGAGTATATCACGGCCTATTCCATCGGCTCCAAGAACCGCTTCTTCGGCAACAAGTTGCAACTCAATGCCGAAGCGTTCCTGTGGAAATACCGGGATCAGCAGATCAGCTACTTCTCGCTGGATTTCGCGAGCGGAGTGTTGATCAACCGCACGGCCAATGCGGGCCGGGCGACGATCAAGGGCTTTGACGTGGATGTGATCGCCAAGCCGATGGCGAACACCACACTGTCGCTTCAGGCGCAATATCTGAAGACGAAATATACCGATCTTCACCTCTACACGGCAGCGCCGCGGGACAACATCAACTGTCCATCCTCGATCATGATGAGCGGCGGTGCGCCGATCATCGTGGGGGGAGCTCCAGCCAAGGATTTCAATTGCACCGGCAATCCTTTGCTCTTCTCGCCCAAATGGACGGTGAACATGGGGCTGGAACAGGTCATTCCTTTGGGTGACTATGAACTGGTCGGCTCTGCCCGCACCAGCTGGCGCGCCAAGCAATGGGGCTCGTTCGAATATCTCGTCCACCAGCTGATCCCGTCTTACTGGCTGAGCGACCTGAGTCTGACGCTGCGTCAGGCAGACAAGGGCTGGGGCGTGACCGGCTTTATCAACAATGTGGAAGGCAATC
Source organism: Sphingomonadales bacterium (assembly GCA_016714795.1). GTDB lineage: Bacteria > Pseudomonadota > Alphaproteobacteria > Sphingomonadales > Sphingomonadaceae > Aquisediminimonas. The sequence goes on from JADKCA010000001.1 coordinate 539,281, forward strand.
GCCACTCCTCGCGCCCGCAGGCTTCGCCGTTGGGTTTTGCGACGACGACCTATTCGGCGCCGCGCACCTATGGTTTGCGGGTGTCAGCAGACTTCTGATCCCTCTCGGGCTGTAATGGTTGATTCTAGATCGGGGCGGGTGGCAACATCCGCCCCAATCAATATGAGGAGGGGGTGATGATGACATCGGATCGCAGGCAGGTTCTAGCAGGAGCGTCGGCACTTGCGCTTGCCGAAATGGCGGCTCCACTGGCGGCTCGCACGTTGGCTGCGCCAGTCAAACGGCCCAACATCCTGTTCATCATGGCTGATGATCTCGGCTATGCCGATCTGTCCTCCACAGGATCTCATCACATCAAGACGCCGCATATTGACCGCATCGGCGCGGAAGGCGTGTCTTTGCGGCAGGGCTATTCCTCAACCCCCATCTGCTCGCCCACACGGACGGCGTTGCTTTCCGGCTGTTACGCGCAGCGGTTTCCGTTGGGGCTGGAAGAGCCTTTGGGGCCGAATGCAGCCAAGGATATCGGCCTGCCCGTTGAACAGCCCACCCTTGCCACGGTGATGAAGGCGCTGGGATATCGCACCGCGCTGGTCGGCAAATGGCATCTGGGCGATCCGCCGGTGCATGGCCCGCTCCAGCATGGCTATGATCATTTTTTCGGCATTGTCGAAGGCGGGGCGGACTATTTTCGTCACAAGATGGTGATGGGCGGCAAGGAAGTGGGCATCGGACTGGCAGAGGGCAATGCCGGAACCAGCCGGGAAGGCTATTTGACTGATCTGTTCGGTGATGAAGCGATCCGCCTGATCAACCAGCCGGGCAGCCAGCCCTTCTTCCTGAGCCTGCATTTCACCGCACCGCACTGGCCGTGGGAAGGGCGCGAGGATGCTGCGTTGGCCAAGGCCATAGGCTCTTCCTTCCACTATGATGGCGGCACGCTCGCGAAATATCGCGAGCTGGTCGAAACGATGGACGCGAATGTCGGCCGTATCCTTGCGGCGCTGGCCAAGGCGAGAAAGCTGGATGATACGATCATCGCCTTCACCAGCGACAATGGCGGCGAGCGCTTTTCCGAAACATGGCCCTTTATAGGTCAAAAGGGCGAAGTGCTGGAAGGTGGCATCCGGGTGCCGCTGATGATGCGCTGGCCGGGCGGGATCGCTGCGGGTAGCCGGTCTGATCAGGTGATGGCGTCTATGGATTTCCTGCCCACATTGCTGGCAATGGCGGGCGGCGACGTGGCCAAAGTAGGCCGCTTTGACGGGATGGACCTATCCGCACAGCTGACCGGAAAGGCCGCGGTTGTGGAGCGGACGCTGTTCTGGCGCTTCAACGCCTATAATCAGGCGGCGGTGCGCAAGGGCGACTGGAAATATGTGAAGCTGGCAGGAAAAGAAATGCTCTTCAATCTTGCCGACGATGAACGCGAGCGCGCCAACCGCGCCACAGCCGAGCCCGAGCGGCTGGCCGCGATGCGCCTGTTATGGGATGGCTGGAACCGCGAGATGCTGCCCTATCCTGCGGGTGCCTTTACGCAGGATGCTCGCCAGACATTTTCCGACCGTTATTGATGAAAGACCAGACGCAATGACCATCATCGTAACCGGAGCAGGCGGATTTGTGGGGCGGCAACTTGTAGCGCGGCTGCTGGCGGCGGGGCGGAACGTGGTCGGCATGGATGCGGTTGCGGGCGGTATTCCGGCGGGCGCGCGTGCGGTTTTGGGCGATATTGGCGCAGCAGAGGTGAGGGCCGAAGCCTTTCGCGATGGCTGCACGGCGCTCGTCCACCTCGCCACCGTGCCGGGCGGGGCTGCCGAGGCGGACCCGGCGGCCTCGCGCCGGATCAATATCGACGCCATGTATGATCTGCTGGAAGCAGCCAAAGCGGCGGGTTCCAAGCCGCGCATTGTCTATGCCAGTTCGATTGCGGTGTTCGGTGATCCGCTTCCGCCGGGCGGCGTGGATGATGACACGCCGATTGCGCCCAAGATGGTCTATGGCGGCCATAAGGCGATGATGGAACTCGCCGTCTCGATGATGCACCAGCGCGGCGAGATTGAGGGCGTGACTGTGCGCCTGCCGGGCATTCTTGCGCGGCCCAAGGGGCCTTCGGGGATGAAGTCCGCGTTCATGAGCGATTTGTTCCACGCGTTGCGCGCAGGGGAGGCGTTTGTCTGCCCGGTTTCAGAAGGCGCGGCGATCTGGGCACAGTCGGTCAAGCAATGCGCGGACAATCTGGTGCATGCACTTGGGATGGATCCTGGCCTGATGCCGGTTACGCGTGTTGTCACACTGCCTGCTCAACGCATCACCATGGGCGCGCTGGCGGCGGAGATTGCGCGGCAGTGCGACGTCTCCACCGATCTGGTCAGCTATCGGTCCGACGCGGCGCTGGAAGCCGCGTTTGGAGCGAACCCGCCGCTTGTCACGCCGGCGGCAGATCGGGCGGGCTTTGCGCATGACGGCAATCTTGCTACACTCGTGTCCAACGCGCTGGCGGTGATCGCGCAAGGGTGAGAGGAAGCAGGACGATGCGGTTCCAAAGGCTGGACCTGAACTTGCTGGTGGCGCTCGATGCGCTGCTGACCGAACGCAGCGTGAGCCTGGCGGCAGAGCGCATCTGCCTCTCCCAATCTGCCACCTCGTCCGCGCTGGGGCGGCTGCGCGACTATTTTGGTGATGAGTTGCTGGTGGTGAAGGGCCGCCAGATGGTGCTCACCTCGCGCGCAGAAGAACTGGTGGAGCCGGTGCGCGCGGTGCTGGAGCAGATCCGCACCACAATTTCGGTCTCTCCGCCGTTTGATCCCGCCACGTCGGATCGCGTGATCCGCATCATGGCGTCGGATTATATCACCGAAGTGCTGCTGGCTTCCGCGCTCAACGAGTTGCACGAAGTGGCTCCGGCCATGCGCTTTGAAATCCAGTCCATGACAGAATCTCTGGTGGAAACGCTGGAGCGCGGATTTGTCGATGTGCTGATCACCATCGATTATGCCATTTCGCCCGATCACCCCAGCCAGATCCTGTTCGAGGATGATTATGTGGTGGTGGGCTGGAACCAGAACCCCGCCATGGCCGGGCCGATGACGCGGGAGACCTATTTCTCGCTGGGGCATGTCGTGCCGCGTTTCGGGCGCAGCAAGATGACCAATTTCGATGACTGGTTCATGCGCCGCCAGAAGCAAACCCGCAATGTGGAGATTGTCACGCCGTCCTTCCTGACGATGCCCAGCTTCGTGATTGGCTCAAACCGCATTGCCACCATGCACCGCCGCATGGCGAACCGCCTCTCCACCTATCATCCGCTGACGATCCGTGAGGTGCCGCTGGACATCCCGACGATCCGCGAGGCGATCCAGTGGCATATTTCCAACAATAATGATCCGGCGATCCGCTGGGTGGTGGAACGGCTGAGCGTCGCGGCCTCGCAAAAGGCGGAGCACTCCGATGGGCGCGTGGTGTCTTTGGACAGTGCGAAGCGCAAGGGTTTCTCTCACGAGGAAATCGCAGCACAGTTTCAGGAAAGCCAGAAATCCGGCGGGCGGTAGGAGGGCTGCCCCTTTCGTCATTCCCGCTCCACCGACCTGAGCTTGTCGAAGGACCGTTTTTCTTCCGGCCGCACTTGTGAGAAGGGAAAAACGGTGCTTCGACAAGCTCAGCACGGCGGGTGAAAGGGGTTGGGTGGCTACCGCTCCAACTGGTCAAACGCGGCGCGCGCCCGTTCGATGTCATCCCGATGGCGCTGCACCCAGCCGAGCAACTGCCGCACCTGTTCCAGCAGGCTTTGCCCTAGCGCTGACAATGTGTAGCTGACCCGCGGCGGCACATGATCGGTTGCGGTGCGCACCACAATCCCGTCGCGCTCCAGCGTGCGCAGCTTGAGCGTCAGCACCCGTTGCGAGATCTTGCCCTCCGCACCGAGCCGCCCCAGCGCGCGCTGCAATTCGGCGTGGCGGAAGGTTCCAATGGCGAGCACAAGCAGGATCAGCGTGGACCAGCGATCCCCCAGCAAGGCGAAAATCTCCCGCACCGGCTCGTCGCGCTGATAGCCATGCGCGCGCATCTCTCCGGCCAGTGCTGTCAGCCCTGTGTGCAGCTTGGCATCAATGCCGGTCAGATCGATCACCTTCGTCTCCACAGGCACAAAAAAGTGCCGTCTTACGCTCTTGTGCTCCATCTTCTAACAACCCTCCAGCGTCATTGCGAGCGCAGCGAAGCAATCCAGCTTCGAGCCAGGCTGGATGGTTTCGCTGCGCTCGCAATGACGGAGACCGGAGGGGATCAAATGGCAGATGCAATCAGGCTGGATGGCAAGGTTGCCATCATTACCGGCGGGGCAGGGGGCATTGGCTTTGCGACCGCGCAATTGATGACGGCACGCGGGGCCCGTGTGGTCATTGCCGACATTGCCGCAGAGCGCGCAGCCGAACTGGCAGCCACGCTTGAGGGGGCGCTCGCCATTCCGCTGAACCTAGAAGAGGAAGGCTCGATCGAAGCGCTGATCTCTGAAACCATCGTGCAATGCGGGCGGCTGGACATTCTCGTGAACAATGCCGCCTTGCTGGGGCCGGAGATCGCGCAGAATGATGGCGATGTGGAGCATATGGAGACAGGCCTGTGGGACCGGACCTATGCCACCAATGTGCGCGGCACGATGATCGCCTGCCGCGCGGCGCTGCCGCATCTGAAGGCGGTGGGGGGCAACATCGTCAACACGGTCAGCAATCTGGCGTTGCAGGGGCACCTGATTCAGGCCGCCTATAGCTCGTCCAAAGCGGCGATCATCCAGATGACGCGCAGCATGGCTGCGAGTCATGGCAAGGCGGGTGTGCGCTGCAATGCGGTGGCCCCCGGCATGACAGTGACGCCTGCTCTGCTCGAAGCCTTCCCGCCGCCGCTGCGGCAGTGCGTGGAAGAAGAGACGCTGCGCAATCAGCTTGGCGGGCCGGATGATATTGCCGAAGCGATTGCGTTTCTGGCCAGCCCGGCTGCGCGGAATATCACGGGTCAGGTGCTGGTGAGCGACGGCGGCTGTTCCAGCCATGTGCCGGGGATTGCCGGGTTTCGGGCTTTTTTTGAGGGGCATTGAACTTAAGATTCCCGCCGTCCTGAGCTTGTCGAAGGACCGCTTTTTCCTTCTCCAGCAAGAGAAAAACGGTCCTTCGACAAGCTCAGGACGGCGGGGAGAGGAGAGCCAAAGATGAGCAACTACGATATCGTCGTTATGGGCGCAGGGCATAACGGCCTCACCGCCGCGGCCTATATGGCCAAGGCGGGCAAGAAGGTGCTGGTGCTGGAATCGAAGGATCATATTGGAGGTGGCGTCTCGACGCGTGAGCTGATCCAGCCGGGGTTCTGGCATGATGAGCATTCGAACGTCCACATCATGATCCAGGGCAACCCGATGCTGCGTGAGGATGAACTGGGGCTGCTCTCCAAATTCGGGCTGGATTATATCTATCCCGATCTCGTCCATGTCAGCATCTGGGAGGACGGCACCGTCATCCGCAGCTACAAGGATCTGGATCGGACTTGCACCGAGCTGGCGCAGACCACCAGCCAGAAGGATGCGGATGCCTATCGCAAGTTCGTGATGGCCTCCAAAGAGGCGCTGCCCATGCTGATGTCTGGCATGTACGCCCCGCCTTTCCCTCTGGGGGCGTTCGTGGCAATGATGGACCAAAGCGATGAAGGCCGCTTCCTGCTCGATCTGATGCAGCGCTCCGCCATCGACGTGGTGAACCAGTATTTCGACAGTGATCTGCTCAAGGTCCACATCGTCCGGATGGTCACCGAAAACCTGCAAATGCCCGATGAACTGGGCACGGGCATGGGCGCGTTCGTGATGCCGGGGATCATCCATACGTTCGGCTGCTCGATGCCGCGTGGCGGCTCTGGAAGCCTGTCCAAGGCGCTGGTGCGCGCGCTTGAGCATTGGGGTGGCGCAGTCCGCACGGGAGCGACGGTGAAGCGCGTCATTGTCTCTTCCGGCAAGGCCATGGGGCTGGAGCTAGAAGGTGGAGAGCAGATCATGGCGAAGGACGGTGTGATCGGTGCAATCCATCCGCACAAATTGCGTCAGTTCGTCAGCGAAACGCCCGAACCGGTGTTGCAGCGGGCGGAGCGCGTCACCCAATCGACCTTCTCGATCAACCTCACGCACATCGCGCTCAAGGAGAATCTCCAGCTCAAGGTCGGCAATGATTGCAACGCGATGATGACCGAGCTGATGGATTTCTACACGGTGCGCGACATGTGTCTGGAGTATGACAAGCTGCGGCGCGGCGAAGTCTCTCATCGGCTTATTGCAGGCGGAGATAACGCGATCTTCGATCCCAGTCGCGCGCCTGCGGGGTCGGGCGTGTTCTATGGCGTCAACTTCGCGCCCTACCATCTGTTCGATGGCGGCGCTGCGGCTTGGGATACGCAGAAAGAAGAGCATGCGGACCGCGCGCTGGCGCAATATCGGAAGTTCTACAAAAATCTGGATGACAGCAACATCTTCGGGCGGCTGGTCTGCTCACCGCTCGACCATGAGCGCGGCAGCCCCAATTCGATGGTGGAAGGCGACGCCCATGGCTGCGCGCCCTTCTTCTACCAGTCGGCGGGCCATCGCCCGACGCCCGATCTGGGGAGCCTGCGCGTGCCGGAGATTGAGGGGCTCTATCTGGTCGGCCCGTTCATGCACCCCGGCGGCGGCGTGTTTGGCGCAGGGCGCGGCACGGCGATCCAGATGATGGACGATATGGGCATTGATTATGACAAAGTGTGTGGAGCGGCATTGTGATGCAAAAGGCAAAGATCCCGACGGCGGTCATCACCGATGCCAGTGACAAGGAACTGATGGCGATCCGCAAGATCGAGCGCGACGGCAACCAGCTCGTCATTCGCGGCAAGATTTTTGGCGCAATGCCGATGGTCGCCAAGCTGACGCCGGGCGAGGCGCGGGCGGCGCTCAAGCTGCTGGATGTCAAGACGATGCTGTTCATTGTCTCGATGCTGTTCCGGCGGGGCTAGGGGAAAAAGCCTGTACCGTTATTGCTGCGCTGCGTTTGCAATGACGAGGAGGAGGAAAATATTTTAAGATATATCTTGACTCTATCCAATAAAGATATATCTTAAACCCCATGAGAAACCACACACACCGCGCACTGCGCATGAAAAATTCTGAAACCTCTCATGCCTTTGGCCGTCATGGCCGACGCCATGGGCATCATGGCGAAGGCCGGGGAGGCGGCGGCGGACGCCGTCGCCGTCTGTTTGACGGGGAGGGACTGCGCCTGATGGCGCTCCACCTGATCGGAGAGGAACCCCGCCATGGCTATGACTTGATCCGCGCTCTGTCTGACCGGAGCGGCGGAGCATGGGCTCCCAGCCCCGGCATGGTCTATCCGCTCCTCGCCCTGCTTACCGAAATGGGCCTGATTGCCGAAGACGGGCAGGAGGGAAGCCGCAAGCGTTTTGCCCTGACCGAAGCTGGAGTCGCCGAACGCGACAAGGCGGCGGACGAGACGCAGCGCCTTCTTGCCCGGCTGGACGGTCTGGCCAGTGAAGCTGCCCGTGTTGATCCGGCTCCGGTGCGCCGGGCGGTACACAATCTGCGCGCCGTGCTGATCGAACGCATGGGCCGCGAGGATGCCACCCCCGAAACCGTGTTTGAAGCCGCTGCGCTGATTGATGCGACGGCTCAAGCGATCGAAAGGCTCTGAACCCATGACCAGTGCAACTGCATCCGTCCCCACCGCCAGCGCCAGCCGCTACCTCCAGCAATTGTGCAAACATTGGGCGCACAATCTGGAGGTCAGCTTTGACGCAGAGCAGGGTCGCGTGGTCTTCCCGAAAGACGCACGTGGGGCCGACTGGCCGGGCGACGGCATTTTCACCATGGCCGCCACGCCTGAAACGCTGGAATGCCGGATAGACGCCACCAGCGAAGGCCAGCTTGAAGGCCTGAAAGGGGCTGTGGAACGCCACCTCAACCGCTTTGCGTTTCGTGAGGGGGAGTTGGTGTTCAACTGGGTCTAGGGCTGTGAGCGATCAATTTGATCCGCTCCCCCAGTTCAGCCATCCAGAATTGTGTCTCTGCGCCTTCAATCCCGAAATCGCTGTCATTGACCAGCAACAGCCGGTCTGGCGCGAGGAGGATCATGCCTTCCAAATCGGCGGACACCTGCGGGTGATCGTCTGTGGAGAGGATCAGGCGCTTGGCCAGAATCGGGATGCCGGCCTGTTCCAGATCGCGCGATGACATCTGCTCCAGCGTCGGGCGCGTGGCGGGGTCGGCCAGTGCGGCGGGTGCAGCCTGATCGGGCGAGAGGCGGACGGCATAGATTTTGGTGGTGAGCGAGATGCGCTCAAGCACCAGCACGGTGCCATCCGCCGTCCAGATCATCTCGCTGACCTTCAGGTCATCGCGCTTCACATCGCCTGCTTCCGCATCGCGTCGGAAGGTCTCAGCACGGTCGAGCGGGTAAACATATTCAGCGAGCAACGCTCCGGTTGCCCCGTCCAACTGCCACAGGCGCAGATGGCGGCTGCGTTCGTGCGCCTCCCGGTTCGGATGGGCGAGGGGGCTCTGGAACGCGACGAGCAGGCTCGCTCCATCGGGCGCCGCCGCAATCGCTTCAAAGCCGCGATTGAGTTTGCGCGCGCTGGCAAGCGCGGGGAGGACGGCCAGCACCGGATAGTGAGTCTCGGCAAAGCAATGCGCTTGTCCGTGTGGCACCCAGCGCATCAGCACGCGCCCGGTGCGGTCCACATGCAGAAGCGACGGGCCATATTCCTCTGACACCCAGAAGCTTCCATCCGGCAAAGCGGTGATGCCCTCGCTGTCTGCACCGCCCGATTGCGGGGCCAGCCGTGTGCCGGACAGATCAAATATGGGCTCAAACTCGGCATGAGGCCCATGTGGCACCGGCAGGCCACCAATGGCCTGGCCCTGTGCATCGGTCAGCTCCAGCACCTCTTCAAGCAGGATCCGGTGCCCGTCGATCCGGAAGCGCGCGATGGCGGGGCCGGCTTCGGGCAGCGGCATGACTTTCGCGCCATCGATCTCGGCCAGCGGGAGGAGATGATCGCAACCATAGTCCTTGGCTGCCGTCCTGGGCTTGATGTTGGGGCCACGATCCCCCACGCCCCAGAAGACATTCGGTGCATCGTGCACAGACTGGCACAGGCCAGACGCCAGACTGCGCGTCAGTCGCATGGTGCCTTTGGGCAGGTCAATGCGGGCCAGATGCGGATCGGCCCAATCCAGTTTGGTGAAGGTGATGCTCATGGCGTCATGTCTAAGCGGGCTTGGCCAACTCGTCATCGGTTGATTTGTTGCGCAGCATCCGCAATGCCATTCTCCAGACATTGAGAGGATGAGGCATGGCGCATCGCAGCCCGAAGGAATTGATCCAGCTTTACTGGACGGAAGTGTGGAACAATCGCAACGCGGAGATGATCCGCGAATTGTGCGCAGATCCGATCATCCGGCACGATCCGGGCAGCACCACCGAACTCTCTTTGGAAGATCAGATCGCCCGGGTGCGTCAGCAGTCCGAAAAGGCGGAACCCTATTTCGAACATGAAGTGCTGCTTGCCGATGACGAATATGTCACGTCGGTCTGGAACATGCACACACGCAAGGGTGAACGTGTGGAATTGTGCGGGATCGAGGTGTTCCGCGCGAAGGATGGCAAATTCACCGATTGCTGGAACTCCACCTATGTCGCTGGCCGCTGGGGGCGGGAAGGGGACGCCGCCGTGCCGGACAATCTGCCGCCTCCGGGGCTGATTGCGGGCGCAGAGGGCATCACACCCGCTTGGCTGCAATCGCTGTTCCAACATGCCGGGCTGGATATGCCGCGCGTCTCTATGGCGGGGGCGGAGGCCGTTGGGCACGGCAATCTTTCCGCCACCTATCGCGTGGCGATCACCTACAACGCCAATGCCGCGAACGCGGTCAATTCGGTGGTGTGCAAGCTCACGCCGATCCATGCGCAGACCGTGCAGCAAGCAGCGGAGGCAGGCGTGCATGGGCGCGAAGTGGCGGCTTATCAGCTGTTCGGCGCACAGCCCCCGCTCAACGTGCCGCGCGCCTTCTTGGCCAAGGTCAGCGAAGATCAGCGGACGCTCAATCTCGTGCTGGAAGACCTGACCGGCCGCACCCGCTCCGGCAATCAATTGACCGGGTGCAGTGCGGCAGATGCAGGCGCGGTAGTGGAGCAATTCGCCAACCTCCACACCGCCTATTGGAACGCGCCGGAGCTGGATGCGGACTGGCTGCTCAACCGCAAGGCAAACGCAGAGAGCGCGGCGGAAAGCTATGCCTCCGGCGCGGACATCTTTCGGGCACGGTTCGAGGGGCGGGTTGATGCCAGATATTTGGACGCGATGGATAATTGGTGCGCGCAGGTGGCGGATTGGACCCGCTACAAGGTGGGCACGCAAACACTGATCCATGGCGAGCCGCGCGTCGACAATATCCTGTTCGAGGATCGCGCCGAAGGTGTGACCGCATGGCTGATCGACTGGCAATTTGCCGATCGCGGCTGCCCGATGTTCGATGTTGCCTATTTCTTGGCGGGTTCGCTGGAGAGCGGCTTGCGCAAATCGTGCGAGGAGGGCCTGATTGCGCGGCATCAGGCGCGCATCTCAGCAGTTGCGCCGGATTGGACGTTGGACGCCGCGCGCGCTGCCTATGCCGATGCGCTGCCATTCGCCTTGTTCACCACCGTGGGCGCGGCAAACGTGTTGGCGGCGGGCGACCATGAGGATAAATTGCTGCTGACCCTGCTCACGCGCAACGTGGATGCGCTGGCGGATTGGGGAATGATATAGCCCGCACATCCACCCCCTCAATAGCTTGATCTCCAAACAATCCATGCCCTGAATTTGCGCTAGATCAAGAAAGTCAGACACTCCCAGCCGCATCCCTCCTGCCATTCAATGGAGGTTTGCACATGGCAATTATCGGTATTCGTCGGTTGACTTGGGCCGTGGAGGATGTGGCAGCGTGCGTGCGCTTCTTCTCCGATTTCGGCCTGTCGCTGATTGCGGAAAAGGCAGACGAGGCGCTGTTTGAAGCAGCGGACGGTTCTGAAAATCTGATCCTCAAATTCGGCCATTCGCGCCTTCCTGCCAAGACCGCTCAGACGAGCAAGGGTGTGCATGAATGCGTTTGGGCAGTGGATACGCAGCGCGCGATGGACAAATTGCTGGCCGACCTCGCGCCGGATCATGATCTGGTGACGGATGATGAAGGCATTGTCCACTTCACCACAGCGTTCGGTCAGGCCATTGCCCTGCAAGTCTGGCAGCCGCGTCCGGTTTTTGGCGCGCCCAGCCCGTTCAACACGGTGGGGAAGATCGGGCGGCTCAATCAGCCGCGCAAATGGATCGACCGCGCGGTGCCCAAGCGCATCCATCATTGCGTGTGGACCTTCCCCGATGTGCAGGAGGCGGTGGACTATTACCGAGACCGTCTGAACTTCCGCATCACCGACATGCAGAAGGGGTTCGGCGTCTATATGCGCGCGGATGGCTGCTATGAGCATCACAGCATCTTTCTGGCCAATGCGCACGCGCCGATGCCGGGCTTTAACGGCACGCTGAAATTCCACCACGCCAATTGGGAGGTGGAAGATATTGACGAGCTGATGGTTGCCAAAAACTATCTGGACCGGCGCGGCTATACCTATGGGGACTGGAACTGGGGCTTTGGCCGCCACCGTCTCACCTCTGCCGCCTTTTTCTACGTCCCGTGCCCCGGCGGCGGTGATGTGGAATATGGCGCAGACACGGATTGCGTGGATGACAGCTGGAAGCCCCGCATCTGGGATGGCGCGTTCGGCACCGCCATCTACATGACCAACCTGCCGGATTTCATGAAGGGCGAGCCCAATTGGGATGTCGTCTATGCCCGGCCCGACCAGCTTCATTACCACCCCGCTGAACCAGCTCCGCTGGCCGAGGCGGCGGAGTGAGGAATTGAAACAAAACCGTTTGCCCTGAGTAGGGACTGAGCTTGCCGAAGGCCCGTATCGAAGGGTCGTCCTCAAGCGCCAAACAGACCTTCGATATGCCATTTCGACCAGCTCAATGGCTACTCAGGACGAACGGCTTCTTATCCAGAAAGGAACACCAAAATGAGTGCAGCCAATAAGGTGCTGATCGTCGGCGGCGGAGTTGCCGGTCTCGCCGTCGCCATCGGCCTTCACAACAAGGGCGTCGGCGTTGAAGTCGTCGAGAAAAATGCCGACTGGTCGGTTTATCATGTCGGCATCATCGTGCAGGCCAATTTCGTCCGCGCGCTGGCGCAACTGGGCGTGGGTGATGCGGCAGTGAAGGCCGGGTTTGCCTATAAGGGCGCGCGGTTCATGAGCATGGACGGTCAGGTGATCGCCGAACTGCCGGGCGAATCCGCTGCAGATGGCTTCCCCGGCGATCTTGGCCTTACGCGCCCCGCGCTCCATACCGTGCTGACCGACAAGGTGAAGGAACTTGGCATTCCAGTGCGACTGGGCGTGACCTTCGAGAGCTTCAACGACACCGGCGACGGGGTGGACGTGACCTTCACCGATGGCACCTCCGGCCGCTATGATCTGCTGATCGGCTGTGACGGCAATTACTCCGCCGTGCGAAAAGTGTTGTGGCCGGATGCGACGCCCAAATATACCGGGCAAGGGGTGTGGCGTTACAATGTGCCGCGCCCCGCTGAGCTGGAATGGTCTGATCTCTATATCGGCAAGCCCGGCGGAAAGGTGGGCTATTGCCCACTGACCGAGGAAGAGATGTATATCTTCGCTGTGTTCGAAGAGAAGGGGAACCCCAAATTCGCGCCCGAAACGCTGGCTGATGAAATGCAGAAGCGGCTGGAAGGCTTTGGCGGGCAGATGGCGGAAAGTGCCAAGTGCGTCACCGATCCGGCGCTGGTCGTCTATCGTCCGCTTGAAGCCTGCATCATGCCCGATCCCTGGTATCAGGGCCGTGTGGTCTTGATCGGCGATTCCGCCCACTCCGCCACGCCACATCTGGGGCAGGGGGCCGCAATGGCAGTGGAAGACGCCGTCGTGCTCGCTGAAGAAGTGGCGGGCAAGGATGATCTTGCCGCTGCGCTGCGCGCCTTCATGGAACGCCGCTTCGAACGCGCCAAGCTGGTGGGTACCAGCTCGATCCAGCTCGGTGAGTGGGAAATGCATCCGGAAAGCGCAGGCAATCCGGTGGAGCTGACCGAACGAATCCGCGTCAAGTTGGCCGAGCCGATCTGACCACAGGTCTCCGGTCTGTTGCGGAGCACAGGGTGTCATTCTCCAACTATCCACCCCCTCAATAACCAGCCCGCCACACAAAGCGTTTCACACGCCCCACGCCCCTGCGCATAAGCCCATCCAAAGATCATATGGAGGAATTATGAGCGTTTTGGGCGTGGAAAGCGTTGTGTTTGGTGTTGCCGATGTGGCGGAACATGCGCGCTTCTGGACCGATTTCGGACTGCCGGTTGAAAGCGTGAGCGCTGGTGAGGCGGTGTTCCGGCTCGCATCCGGTTCGCGCGTGATCATCCTGCCGCATGGCGACTCGCGCCTGCCTTCCCCCGATCCGTTCGCCGGAGACGGGGTTAAGGAAACCGTGTGGGGCGTGGACACGGCGGCCAATCTGGAGCGGTTGGCCGCGAGTCTGGCGCGCGATGTGCCCGTCACTTGCGATGCGGATGGCACTGTCCATTGCATGTGCCCCGACGGCCAGCCGATTGCGCTGCGCGTGTGGGAGAAGCGCCCGGTGGTGAGCGAGGCAAGCCCGGTCAACACCCCGGCGAACTTCCCGCGCTTCAACCAGCACCGCATCTGGCGGCACAAGGCGATCCCGAAAACGATCAACCATGTCGTCTTCTTCTCGCCCGATTATGTGGCGAGCTTCGAATTTTATGAACGCCATCTGGGCTTCCGCTATACCGACCATAGCAAGGGCACCGGCATTTTCGCGCGGGCCGATGGTACGTTTGAACATCACTCCATCTTCTGGGTGAATTGCGATCTGCCGATTGCGCCGGACCATTTCAAATTCATGCACATCGCCTTTGGCATGGATGACATTGATGAAGTGATGCTGGGCGCGAATATCATGGAGAAAAAGGGCTGGAAGAACACCAGCATGAACAGCTCCGGTGGCATCTCGCGTCACCGCATCTCCAGCGCAATCTATTATTATTGCGACATTCCGGGGAAATCGGGCGAGGCGGAATATCACGCCGACACCGATTATCTCGATGACAATTGGGTGCCCCGCGCCTGGGATTTCCGCTTCGGCTCGCTGCTTTGGGCCAACAACGCCCCGCCCATCTTCCGCGGCGACAACATCCCATGGGACATGACCTTCGACGCAGACCGCGCAAGTTTCGAGCCGTTCCGCAAGGTGGGGAAGGGGAAGGGACCGATTTCGGACGATCTGGCTCGCCTGACCGAAGCCGACGAGCACGCGCTCTAGTGGTGCTGGACTTTCAGGGGCGCGTCGCGCTGGTGACAGGCGGCACGACGGGCATCGGTCGTGCCATGGTAGAGCGATTGTCCAAGCGTGGCGCGATCGTGATCGTCAACAGCGAGGATGCCGGGGCGTGTGACGCCGTGGCAGCCGAGGTGGAGGGCATACCGCTCCCCTTTGATCTGACAGACAATGCCGCGCTGGACGGGTTCGCCGCTGCAGCATGGGACGCGCGGGGCCGGATCGACCATCTGTTCCTGAACGCCGGCATCACCGGGCGGTTGCGGGCAGGGGATGAAGGCTATGAGCAAGAGGTTGCGCGCGTTTTTGCCATCAACCTCCATCATGTGCGCCGCCTGTGTGACCTGCTTCTGCCGCGCATGGCTGCGTCTGGTGGTCGCAGTTCGGTGCTGACCGCCAGTCTTTCTGCCCTGCGCGGCAATCACAACATCGGCGTCTACAGCCTCACCAAGGCGGCCATCGTGCAACTTGCGCGCGATATGGCCGTGCGCTGGGGACCGGACGGGGTGCGTGTGAACGCCATTGCGCCGGGCCTGATCGCCACCGGCTGGGAACAGGCCGTGCTCGCCACCCCGGAAAAGGCAGAGCGCCGGATGCAGATGACCCCGCTCCGCCGCATCGGCGAGCCGGGCGAAGTCGCAGATGCCGCGCTCTTTCTCGCCTCCGACCAAGCGAGCTTCATCACGGGCCAGACACTCGCGGTGGATGGGGGGACATCGATTACCGACGGGAATTGAGGAGGGTGGCGAAAGGAACGCGGCTAAAGTTTGGCATTCCCCGCTTCCCACTTCACGCTCAGTTCGATCCCGCTTCCAATCGGCAGTAGCATTGTCTGCAAATCGGCTTTCGCCCGCACTGCCGCACGATAGATGCGGACATCCTCCCGAGCGATTTCGGGGTAGATCATATTGTCCGCCGCGATGATGGCTTCGTCTGACAGCTTGGGATAGACCGCCTCCAGACAGGGTGTGTAAAGCTCCTTCCAGATGTCGAGCAAAACGAGATCGAACGGGCCGGGATCGGCGTTGACCATCGCGACCGCGTCGCCGCAGCGCCAATCGACCACATCCGCCAAGCCCGCTTTCTCAAGCTGCTCGCGCGCATAGGCCTGTTTGTAATCGGCCAGTTCCATGGTGATGACGGTCGCGCCAACCGCCTTGGCCGCGTCCGCCAGGAAAAGCGTGGAATAGCCGTAGCTCGTGCCCAGTTCTAGGATGCGGGATGGGCGTTTGGCCATGATCAGCGCGTGGAGTAACGCACCCACCTCTGCGCCAACGGGCAGCAGGAATTCATCGCGGATGGCAAACCCTGCCGGGCCAAGCTCGCGCATCCGGGCCTCATCGGCAGCGGCGCGGGCTTCATAGGCGGCGAAAATGGATTGGGCTTCCGGGGTGATGAACATGATCATATCCTTAGCGTTCCCCTCTTCGCGCCTTTGCGCCTTTGCGCGAACCAAGGATTTCTCGCGCAAAGGCGCAAAGGCGCGAAGAAGAATTCATTCTTCCACAAACTCAATCAAATTACCGGCGCAGTCGCGCAGGAAGCAGCCTTTGCCGAACGCCTCGCGCACCACGAAGGCCACGTCTGCGCCCTTGGCTTCAACCTCTTCCAGAAACGCCTCCAGATCATCGACGCGAAAGGCGACATGCTTGTTGCCGTGCGTGCGCAAATCGGATGGCGGATGGCGGCGGTCTTCGGGCAGGGCGGCGGCCCCCTCCACTTCGAACAGTTCAAAGCGCAGCGCGCCCTTGCAGACCATCGCGGCGTGGCTTTTGGCAGCCTCTATGTAGAAGCGCCGCTCCAGCTCGAAGCCCAGTACGCGGCCATACCAGTCAATCGCGTCATCGAGCGAGGGGACAGAGACGCCGCCATGGTGGAAGCTGAAATCAGCCATGCGCCCCCTCTTTGGCGATCAGGCTTTCCAGCAACCGTCGCGCCCGCGTGCCGCCTTGGTCGATGCCGAGCGAGACAGGCTTCTCGCCCCAGAAATCCTTGCCCCTCACATTGGCATAGGCAGCCTCGATCATCGGCTTGTCTTCCACGTCGAACGCCTCGCGGAACAGGCCAAGCATATAGGCGTCTGCTTCTGCGCTATCGATGTCATGGTTACGGCTGGCGCTCCAGAAATAATGGGTCTCATGCTCATTGGCGGGTGTCAGGATATGCGCCTGCGGAATGTCGAAGCCCGCGCTTTCGGGGGCACCATGCGGGCAAGCCCCCACATCGAGCCGCATCGACGCTGGAGCATTCCAGCGCATCCGCAGCCAGTGATCAACCGTCTCGCCTGCTGCCACCAGCCCCTGCGCCACCATGGGCGGGGTGATGTTCGGCATCCACCAGTCCGAATGGAGCGTCTCACCCTCCTGCCGGATGCTGTGCTCACCCTGAAAGATGATGCCTTGTCCGGCAAAGGTGCCGCGATGGACGAATTCGATATGGCTCAGATCCATCAGATTGTCGGTGCCATATTCGAAATGGGCCTTCATCAGCGTGTAACCGCGCACGGACCGCAACGCGGGCGTATCCGGCACGAAGCTGAAATCGGGGATCAGGTTTTGATCGATCCTGTCCGCATCTCCGGCCCAAAGCCACAAAATGCCATGCCGCTCAACGACGGGCCAGACGGGCACGTCCGTTCCTGCCGGAATGCGCGCGCTGAACGGGTTGCGCACGCAATGCCCGTTCCGGTCAAACCCCAATCCGTGATAACCGCACACCAGCACATCGCCATCGCGCTCTCCCTTTGAGAAGGGCGCGAAGCGATGCGGACAGCGGTCGAGAATGGCCGCAGGCGTTCCATCTTCCAGCCGATAGAAGAAGATGGTCTTGCCCAGAATTTCGCGGGAAAGGCCAGCTGTGCCCACGTCATCGGCCCAGCCCACCATGTACCAGCAGTTGCGCAGATGCTTCATGTCAAACCCTTCCCATTGCGAAATCAGGCGGTGTGGCCACCCAATGTTTCGGCAAACCAGTCCGCGATATAGTCTATCGCAAAGGCGTGATTGTCTGCGCCGACATGCTCCACGCCGCCTTCCCGGTCCGTGAACCATTTGAGTTCGCGGCGTGGGGAGTTGATCAGCTGATCATAGGTCTGATTGGCATAATCGGGCGAAATCTGGCGATCATTGACACCATGGGTGACAAGGAAGGGCACCTTGATCCGGTCCATATGGCCGTTCAGGTTCATGTCCCTGGTTTTCTCGAGAAAATCGTCCATGTCCTTGGCGCCAAACACCCAGAAGACATGGCCCCAATAATGCGGCACGGGATTTTCGCCTTCGCGCTGCATCCGCTTATACTGGACTTCATGCCAATTATGGTTGGCCCCCCATGCCGCGCCGCTCTTGAAGCGCGGTTCATAGGCGACAGCGCGCGGCGCATAATGGCCGCCCAGCGAAATGCCAGTCATGCCGATCGCGTCCGCCTGCACATGTGGCTGGGTTTCCAGCCAGTCCACCCATTTGCTTGCCCAGCGCTCGCTATAGGGCGTTGCGGGCAGATCTTGCAGGCGCAGCGCTTCGCCCGTGCCGGGCTGATCGACGCACAAGGTGTGGATGCCGCGCTTGGCGAGGGCATAGGGGATGCCGCCCATCCACAGCATCTCCTTCATGCTGTCCAGCCCGTTGCAATAGACGACGCACGGCATGGGGCCGTCGCCTGGCGCACGGTGGAACAGGCCGGAGATGGTCTTGCCCTCATAAGGGATTTCCACGCGCGTGACGGGATCGCCCGCCAATTCCGTGCCCTTCAGGAAGTTCTTGATCGCCTTGTCATAAGTTTCGGCGCGGCCCGGAGAACCATGCGCCTGCATCCGTTCGCCTGTCTGGTAATAGATGGCAGAGCGTTTGAGTTTGTTGCCCGCAGAGAATAGACGGCCTGCGGCGATATCCTCTTCGGCAAGGCCGGTCAGCTTGTCTGCCATTTTCACCCATTCGATCATGAAATCCTGGGTGTTCGCGTCTTCACCGGCCTGCGCCTTGGCCATGAGCGGGCCGATAATATCTACAATCTCGCCGATCCGCCCGCCATTTTCCATCGCAATGGAGACAGAGAGATTCCAGACATAATTGGGAAAAGGTTCAAACAGAGCCATGGATCAATCCTCGAAAATGGCAACGGCGCGGGTCCAGCCCGCGGACGCACCCTTGATCTTGTGGGGGAAGCAGGAAATCATGAAGCCGGTGGAGGGGATGGCTTCCAGATTGTGCAGCTTTTCGATGTGGCAATAGCCAATGTCTGCGCCCGCACGATGGCCTTCCCAGATGAGCGAGGCATCGCCGGTTTCCACCACCTTCTTGGCGGTGTAGACGAAAGGCGCATCCCAACTCCACGCATCTGTGCCGGTCACGCGCACGCCGCGTTCAAGCAGATACATGGTCGCTTCATAGCCCATGCCCGCACCCCGACTGACATATTCGGGATCGCGGTTGGCGAGCGCCATGCCGGCTGCGGTGTTCACCACCACAATGTCGAGCGGGGCCAGTTCATGGCCGATGCGTTTCAGTTCGGCTTCCACATCGGCGGCGGTCGCCACAGTGCCGTCTTCCATATGCCGGAAATCCAGCTTTACGCCGCGTTGGAAAAACCATTCCAATGGCATTTCGTCAATGGTCATCGCCGGGCGGCTGTTGCCCGACTTGCTGTCCTGCTGCGGATGATAGTGCCAGGGCGCGTCAACATGTGTGCCGCTATGCGTGGTGAGCGTCACTCGCTCTGCCGCGCAAAAGCCGACATCGCCGCCGATCATCCCGCCATAATCCACGCCCGAAAAGAAGAATTCCAGCTCCTTGCGGGTGTCGTCATGCACTTCATATTCGATATGGGGTTTCAGGAAGGGTGGATCGCTGACGATCTCATTCTCCAGTGTCATCGACAGATCAACGAAACGACGGGTCATGGCTTCTTCTCCTAATCTGCGGTCCAGCCGCCATCTACGACAAGGCTGGTTCCGGTGACGAGCGCGGACGCATCCGACGCCAGAAAGACGATGGCCCCCATCAGATCCTCGACCTGCCCGATGCGGCCCAGCTTGATCTTGGCAAGGACGCTGGCTTTGAACGCCACATCTTCGAAAAAAGGACGGGTCAGGGGCGTTTCGATGAACGTAGGGGCAATGGTGTTGCTGCGGATATTGTGCGCAGCAAGATCGAGCGCAAACGCCTTGTTCATGCCTTCCAGTGCCCATTTGGAGCCGCAATAAAGGCTGCGGTTCGGCCCGCCGACATGGCCCATCTGGCTGCCCATATGGATGAGGCTGCCGCTTGTGCCGTCTGCCATCATGCGCTGCACGCAGGCTTGCGCGACGAAAAAGGCGGATTTGACGTTGAGATCATAGACCGCATCATAATCATCCTCGCTCACCTCCCACAATGGCTTGGGCCTGTTGGTGCCTGCATTGTTGACGAGGATGTGGAAGGCGGGGCGATCGGCAAAGAATTCCCTGACCGCTGCCAAGTCTGAGACGTCGAGCGTGGCGGCGGTGGCGAGCGGGCCGATTTCGGCGGCGGCGGCCTCAATCTCGGATTCAGTGCGCGCGACAAGCGTCACCATTGCCCCGGCTTCTGCCAGTGCAACGGCGGCAGCGAGACCAATGCCGCGGCCTGCTCCAGTGACAATAGCGCGGCGGCCATCAAGGCGGAAGGAAGGTGTGCGGGGAAGGGTCAAGCCTCAGCCTTCCCGGCATAGGGCACATTCTTTCCGCCAAAGCGCCGCACACGGATATTGGCTTGTTCGCCATGCCCGGCAAAGCCTTCGAGCGCGCACAGGCGGCTGCAATATTCACCGATCATCGTGCTCGCTTCATCGGTCAGAACCTTCTGATAGGTGCAGGTCTTGATGAATTTGCCGACCCATAGTCCGCCGGTATAGCGCGCGGCCTTCTTGGTGGGGAGGGTGTGGTTGGTGCCGATCACCTTGTCTCCATAAGACACGTTGGTGCGGTTGCCGAGGAACAGTGCGCCATAGTTGGTCATGTTTTTCAGGAAATAATCGGGATCTGCCGTCATCACCTGCACATGCTCCGACGCGATCTCGTCCGCGATGCGAACCATTTCGGCATCGTCTTCGGCCACGATCACTTCTCCAAAGCTCTCCCATGCCCGGCGCGCAATCTCTGCGGTGGGGAGGATTTTGAGCAGGCGCTCGATCTCCTTCATCGTCTCATCGGCCAGCTTGCGCGACGTGGTGAGCAGGATGGCCGGACTGTCCGGCCCATGTTCGGCTTGCCCCAGCAGATCGGTGGCGGCGAGTTCGCCATCGCAGCCGATGTCGTCGCAGATCACCAGTGTTTCGGTGGGGCCTGCGAACAGGTCTATCCCCACGCGCCCGTAAAGTTGGCGCTTGGCCTCTGCCACGAACGCATTGCCGGGGCCGACAAGAATGTCCACTGGAGCGATGCTCTGCGTGCCAACGCCCATTGCGGCGACGGCCTGAATGCCGCCGAGGCAGTATATCTCGTCTGCGCCCGCCATGGCTTGGGCCGCCACGATCGCAGGGGCTGGCTTGCCCTGATAGGGCGGGGCGCAGGTCACAACGCGCGGCACGCCTGCCACTTTGGCGGTGATGACGCTCATATGGGCCGAGGCGAGCAGCGGATATTTGCCGCCCGGCACATAGCAACCGGCGGCATTGAGCGGTAAATGCTTATGGCCCAGCACGACGCCGGGCAGCGTTTCCACCTCCACGTCGAGCATCGAATTGCGCTGGATTTGCGCGAAGTTGCGGACCTGCGTCTGCGCGAATTCAATGTCTTTCAGATCCCGCCCGGTCAGCTGATCGATGCAGCCTTGAATCTCGGCAGGGGTCAGGCGGTAGGACTCGCGTTCCCAATTGTCGAACTTGATGGACAGATCACGCACCGCTGCGTCGCCGCGCGCTTCGATGTCGGCGAGCAGGCCCTCCACCGTGTCGCGGACCTTGCGGTCATGATCGGCCTTGGTTTCAGCAGTCGCGCCGCGCTTCAGCCATTCGGCCATGAAGTCCTCCATCTGGAATTTCTTAGCCATGCCCCTGCAACAACCGGGCGTATTCAACCAATCCATATTATGGTTGGCTGATATCCACCCTTTCCGATTGCTGCTGCGGGATGGGTGGGGCAGGGCAGGATTTCATATGAGGATGGGGAAGCCATGAGACTTGCAACATTGAAAAACGGAACGCCGGACGGGCAGCTGGTGGTGGTATCCCCCGATGGCACGCACAGTGCCGATGCGCCGGTCGCCACGTTGCAGGCAGCATTGGAACAATGGTCGGCGGTTGCACCTCAACTGGCTGCGATTTCCAGCTTCCCGGATATGATCAACCCCGCGAGCCTGACCGCGCCCTTGCCGCGCGCGTGGCAGTGGCTCGATGGATCGGCCTTTGCCTGCCATGGCGAGCTGATGGACAAGGTTTTCGGCATCGAACCGCTCAAGACAGAACGTCCGTTGATGTATCAGGGCGTGTCAGACAAATTCTATGGCCCCAATGATGATGTCGTGATGGCGGATGAAGCGTTCGGCATCGATTTTGAAGGCGAATTTGGCGTGATTGTGGACGCCGTGCCGATGGGGACATCGGCTGAGGATTGCATCCAGCATATCCGGCTGATCGTCCAGATCAACGACTGGTCGCTCCGCGCGCTGGCCGGGCCGGAAATGAAGACCGGCTTTGGCTGGGTGCAGGCCAAGCCGCCGTGTAGCATGGCCCCGTTCGCAGTGACCCCCGATGAACTGGGCGCGCAGTGGAAGAATGGCCGGGCCTGTCTGGATTTGCTGGTGGACTGGAATGGCAAGCGCTTTGGTGCAGCCAATGGCGAACCGATGGGGCATGGTTTTCACGAACTCGTTGCCCATGCCGCGCGCACACGCAATCTGGTGGCGGGCACGGTGATTGGCTCCGGCACGGTCTCCAATGAGAATTATCGCGAAATCGGTTCCTCTTGCATTGCCGAGCGGCGCGGAATCGAAATTATGGATCAAGGCGGAGCCAAGACCGAATTCATGCGCTATGGCGATACGGTGCGGATGCAGGGGGTTCTGGCCGATGGCCGTGCGCCGTTCGGGGCTATTGATCAGACGGTGGTGAAGCCTTGAGCGATCTGAGCGATTCGGGCCTTCCGCCCGTCCAGCGGGTGGTGACAGGGCATGACGCCAACGGACGCGCCATCTTCAAATCCGAAGACGTGACACCCACGCGCATGATCCCCTCAGGCGATGCATCCTTCCTGCTGATCTGGACGACCGAGACTGTCCCCGCCGACAATAATGACGAAACTGACGGGCGGCTGCGTGATGCCGGGCTCACGCTCAACCAGGGCTCGGTCATCCGCATCGTAGACATGTTGCCGGGCAAGCAAAGCCCGATGCACCGCACCAACAGCATCGATTACGGCATCGTGCTCGACGGCGAGATCGAGCTGGAACTGGAAGACGGCGCGAAGAAGACCATCCGGCAGGGCGGTATCATCATCCAGCGCGGCACCAACCATCTCTGGCGCAACACCAGCAACCGCGTGTGCCGCATCGCCTTCATCCTGATCGAGGCCCCGGCCTACCTGCACAATGGCCAGCCGCTGGATGAGCACAAGCCATAAGGATGCTCCTTTCCATCGTCTCGCGACGGAGTAGATGTTTGTTGCGGAACCCCAGTCGCCCGCTTGACTTCCGTTAAGACTCGTTCTGTTCGAGTGACCTAGCCTTCGCACGATGCACCATCAGGTGCAGGCCAAGCGAAGGGGGCGCTCTATGAGCGAGATCGTGACCAAAAGCATGGCCCGCAACATATTTTATGGCGGGTCCATATTCTTCCTGCTGATCTTTGGCGGGCTTGTGGTGCAGAGCCACCGATACATCGTGACCACGTCAACCAATGCGGCCACGCTCACGCCCAGCGTGGTGGCGGGCAAGCGCATCTGGGAAGACAAGGGCTGCATCAATTGCCACTCGCTCTTGGGCGAAGGGGCCTATTTCGCGCCGGAACTCGGCAATGTCGTGAAGCGCTGGGGCGTGGAGAAAGACCGCACGGCAGCGCGCGCGATGTTGAAGGCGTGGATGGATTCGCAGCCCAGCGGGATCAAGGGACGGCGGCAAATGCCGCAGTTCCACCTCAACGACCAGCAATATGATGAACTCACGGACTTTCTGATGTGGACCAATACGATCCGCAACCAGAATTGGCCGCCGAAGAATTCGGGTTAAGGGGGAAGAGCGATGAAATATCAGACGCAAAAAATCGCGCTCGCCTATTTCTTTGTGGCGATTGCGCTGTTTGCCATTCAGGTGTCAGCGGGGCTGATTCTGGGGTGGATCTATGTGGACCCCAATTTTCTGTCGGACCTGTTGCCGTTCAACGTGGCACGGATGCTCCATTCGAACGCGTTGATTGTGTGGCTGCTCACCGGATTCATGGGGTGTGCCTATTTTCTGGTGCCAGAAGAAGCTGAGCGGGAAATTCATTCGCCCAAGCTGGCCTATCTGCAATTGCTGATCCTGGTGGTTGGAACGCTGGGCGCGGTGCTGACATATGTCACCAACGCGTTTGAGGGCAATATGCTGCTCGGAAAACAGGGGCGCGAGTTTCTGGAACAGCCTTTGTGGGTGAAAATCGGCATCGTCGTGGCGGCGCTCATCTTCCTCTACAATCTGACCATGACCATCCTTGCCGGCCGCAAGACGGCGATTTCCAACATCCTGCTTCTGGGGCTGTGGGGGCTGGCGCTTTGCTTCCTGTTTGCTTTCTACAATCCGGGCAATCTGGCGTTGGACAAGCAATATTGGTGGTTCGTGGTGCACTTGTGGGTTGAAGGGACATGGGAACTGATCATGGCCGCGATCCTCGCCTTCCTGATGCTCAAGCTGACCGGCGTCGACCGCGAGATTGTCGAGAAATGGCTCTACATCATCGTGGCCACTGCGCTCTTCTCCGGCATTCTTGGCACCGGCCACCATTATTACTGGATCGGCACGCCGGGATACTGGCAGTGGATCGGTTCGATCTTCTCGTCGCTGGAAGTGGTCCCCTTCTTCGGCATGATGGCCTTCGCCTTTGTGATGGTGTGGAAGGGGCGGCGTGACCACGCAAACAAGGCAGCGCTGCTGTGGAGCCTTGGCTGTGCGACGCTGGCCTTTTTCGGTGCCGGCGTGTGGGGTTTCATGCACACCTTGCACCCGGTCAATTACTACACCCATGGCACGCAGATCACGGCGGCGCACGGGCATCTGGCGTTTTTCGGGGCTTATGTTAGCCTCAACCTCGCCATGTTCTCTTACGCTTTGCCGCTGCTTAAGGGGCGTGACCCGTATAACCAGGTGCTCAACATGGCCTCCTTCTGGCTGATGTCAGGCGGGATGGTGTTCATGACCTTCACGCTGACCTTTGCAGGCGCGGTGCAAACGCACCTGCAACGCGTGATGGGAATGAATTACATGGAAGTTCAGGATCAGCTCTGGGTCTTTTATGCCATGCGCTTCTGCTCTGGCGTGGCAGTGGTGTTGGGGGCTTTGCTCTACATCTACGCCGTGCTGGTTCCGCGGCGGGAAGTCATTTCCCAGGCTTCCCACGCGGATGCGGTTCCGGCTGAGTAACAATGTCCGGAAACCGAAGCCAGCTGGGCGGGGCGGCTTCGGTCGCCCCGCCCTTCTATCTGCCGCAGGCCGATGAGTGCGAACTCTTCGCGCTCGCTCATGCGAAGACCCTGCCTTTGCTCCTGAAAGGGCCGACCGGATGCGGCAAGACGCGCTTTGTTCGCCACATGGCGGCGCGGCTGGGGCGCAAGCTATACACCGTGGCCTGCCATGATGATCTGTCCGCTGCGGACCTGATCGGCCGTTTTCTGCTTAAAGGTGGAGAGACGGTCTGGGTGGATGGTCCACTCACCCGCGCGGTGCGCGAAGGAGCAATATGCTATCTCGACGAGGTAGTGGAGGCGCGCAAGGATGTGACAGTGGTGCTCCATCCGCTCACCGATGATCGCCGTATTCTCCCTATTGACCGGACAGGCGAGGAACTGGAGGCGGAGCCGGGTTTCATGCTCGTTGCCAGCTATAACCCCGGTTACCAGAATATCCTCAAGACGCTGAAACCCTCCACCCGCCAGCGCTTCCTCGCCATCGAATTTGATTTCCCTCGGGCGGATCAGGAAGTGGCGGTGGTGGCGCGAGAAAGCGGGCTGGCGGAAGACCGGGTGCGCCCGCTGGTGCGGCTGGCGGGCAAGCTGCGCGCGCTGAAAGGACAGGATCTGGAAGAGGGCGTTTCAACCCGCCTGATCGTTTACGCAGCATCGCTGATCATGGCTGGTTTGCCCATCGAACGCGCCATCCGCACCACGATGATCGAGCCATTGACCGATGATGAGGATGTGAAGCGCGGGCTGGCCGATCTGGTGGCGGCAGTGTTCGGCTGAGCCGCGCATGATCTCTCTTGTCCCCTGGGAGCCCGAAGAGAGCGTCGGCAAGCTCTGGCACCGCTTCGCCAGCCAGCTTGATGCGCCGCCTGTGTTCGAGGAAGCGCGTATCACGCTGGCGGCGATTGCCCCACGGCTGGGCGTCTTCTTTCGCGGGCTGGGGGGCAGTGCCGCAGTCGAGATCAAAGGCGTGGCAGACGAGGCGAGCAATCACCGGCTCGGCTGGAAGCGCAGGCTGGGCGCGGCGAGCGAAAGCGTGGCGCGGGCGAGTTTTGACGGCGGAGCGCTGCGACTGCCGCTCTCGCTCGCGGCATTGCCGGCAGCAGAGGCGAATGGTGCGCTATATCTTTGGCTGACCGCCATGGCCGCTCATTCCGGAGCGATGGTGGAGGCGTGCGATCCGCTGCACGCAGACATCATGGCGCTTCATGCCGTCGAGTGCATGACCCAAGCGACATTGGCCGAAGCGCCGGGTCTGGCCAAACTCCACACCGAATTGCAAGCGGCCTGTCTGCTGGTGCGCAAACGCGCCGGGTTGCCGCCATTCGAGCTGGCACTGGAGAGGGCGATCCGCGACAGGCTGGGCGATCCATCCCCGCTGTGTGCAGAGGGCACCATGTTCGCGAAGGCGATCCGCAGCGGCGATCTGTCTGCGTTGCCGCTCGCGCCGTCGCGCTATCAGCCCTTTCAGCCGGTGCCGATGTGGCTGGACCTGCGCTCGCTCTCGCTTTCTGCCGCAAGCGCGGTAGAAACCCGCACCACCGATGGCACGCCGGAAGAAGGCAATGCCACGCCCAAGCGCGCCAAGCGTCGCAAATCCGATCAGGCGGACCGGCGTGATAGTCTGATTCTCCACCGCTTCGAAGCGATCCTCAGCTGGGCGGAATTCCTCAACCTCAATCGCCGGATTGAAGATGACGAAAATGACGATGCCAAAAAGGCAGCAGACGATCAGGATGAAATCGGTCTGGGCCAGACCAGCAAGGCCCCGGCCACGCGGCTGAAGCTGCATCTGGACCTTGCTCCTGAGGATGTGGATCGGGAGGGGGTGTCAGGCCGCTTTGTCTATCCCGAATGGGACTGCCGGACCAACGCCTACATCCCCGCGCACGCCTGCGTGCTGGCAAGCCGTCAGGCGGCCGTGGTGGGCACGGCGTTGCCGTCAGATGCCGCCACGCAGCGCCGCATCAAGGCTGTGCGTCGCCAGTTCGAAGCGCTGCGCCCGGCACGGCAATGGACATCCAGCCAGCTGGATGGCGAGGAGCTGGACATGGACGCAGCGATCCGCGCTGCAGCGGATTTACGCGCGACGGGGGAAGGGAATGACCGCATCTGGCGACAGTTGCGCCCGCAGCAGCGTGATCTGGCAGTCTCGATCCTGTTCGATGCGTCCCGTTCCACCGAAAGCGCGGTTGGCGGGCGTGCCGTGATCGAAATCGCGCGTGAGGCGCTGACAGCCTTCGCCTGGGGGATTGATGCCTGCGGCGATGCCTGCGCAATCCATGCCTTTTCTTCGTTGCGGCGGGAACGGGTGTTCATGATGACGTGCAAGGATTTCAACGAACCGATGGGGCCGGGAGTCGAAGCGCGTATCTGGTCACTCCGCCCCGGCTTCTACACGCGGTTGGGCGCTGCGATCCGCCATGCCAGTGCCGAACTCGCCTTGCAGGCGCGCAAGCGGCGGCTGTTGCTGGTCATCACCGATGGCAAGCCCAATGATCTGGATCATTATGAGGGCCGCCATGGCATCGAGGATTCGGCGATGGCCGTGCGCGAGGCGCGACGCGCAGGCCACGCCGTGTTCGGCATCACAATAGACCGGGATGGCAGAAGCTGGTTCCCCCGGATCTTCGGGCGGGGGGGCTTTGCGCTGGTGCCCCATGCGGAGCGGCTGACCGAAATTCTGCCCGCTCTCTATCGCCAGCTGGTGCGCGCATGACCGCGCGGGAGAATCCGGATCACCTGCCCGGTGATTTGATGATGTGGGTGCTGATCATCTCTGAACTGCTCGTGTTCGGTGCAGGGCTTACGGCCTTTCTCGGCGTGCGCATCTCTGATCCGGCGGGTTTCGCCGAAGGGCGGCATGCGCTGCATGGCTTTGCAGCGGGGATCAACACCATGCTGCTCGTCACGTCCGGATGGATGGCTGCACTGTCCGTGCGCGCTCAAGAAGAGGATGCGCCCCGGACCTGCCGGATGCGGCTTGGCGTTGCCGCAACGCTTGGCGCCGGATTTCTGGCGGTGAAGGGGTGGGAATATGCCAGCCTTTCTGCGCTGGGCCATGGTCTGGACGATACGGCGTTTTTTACCTTCTATTTCCTGTTGACGGGTTTTCACGCCGCACATGTCGCCGCCGGGATTGTGATCCTCGGGCTGGTCGGATGGAAACTGTCGCTGCGCAATGCCGAAACGGGTGTCGCCTTCTGGCACATGGTTGATCTCGTCTGGGTCCTGCTTTTTCCTGTGATCTATTTGCTGCCATGACTCGAATGCGTGATTCCCTGTTCCGCGCATGGCTGGCGTTGGTGGCGTTGAGCGGGGCTTCCGCGTTATTGTCCCGCCATGGCGCGCGCTGGGTGGGTGTCGCTGTGCTCCTGCTGGGACTGGTCAAGGCGCGGATCATTCTTGTCCGCTATCTGGGTCTGGGGCAAACACCGGGCTGGATGCGTGGGTTCGATGGAGGATTGGTTGTGCTGACGGCACTGCTGATCGGGCTCTTTCTGGCGGCTTAATCCTTCTTGCTCCACACCGTGCCAGGATCTTCCGCGGCATAGGCGCGCAGCATGGCGACATCTTCGATCAGCGCGCGCGACTGGTCTATGGTCACCCCCAGCGGTCGCAGTCGCGCAAAGGATCGGGAGAGGCTTTCAGGCTTGATGCCCAATTGGGCAGCAATCAGCACCTTGTCATAGGGCAGGATCACGTCCGCCGCGCCCTCAGCCTGCCCGCTCAGATCTGCAAGGAAGCCCGCCACGCGCTGCGCACCATTTTGCGATTTCAGTTGTTCAACCTGGTTGACCAGATCATGCAAGTGGATGAAGGTGGAGGATAAAATGGAGACCGCTATCTCCGGATCTTCGCGCAACAGGCCCAGCAGCCGCGTTGAATCGAGCCAGATGATGCTGCAATCGCTGACGGCCATGGCGGCAACGGGGTAGGGGGCGTGGCGCAATGCCACCGCCTCGCCAAAACTCTCTCCGTGAGAAAAGACACGCACCACGGCTTCATTGCCGCTCGGGGTGATGCGATACAGCTTTACCCAGCCTGCAGCGACCAGCCCGATGGCATTGGCGCGTTCTCCTTGCAGAAACAGCGTTGCGCCGCGCGGATAGGCCTTGACGCGGGCAATGGCAGCCAGCTTCTCCATGGCCGATGCGGGTGCACCTCTCAGCAATGATGATTGGCGCAGCGCGTCTTCCGTGTCCGTCACGAGTATCCCCTCAGTATGCCGATCCAGTCTAACCTGGAAAGGCAGACGGGTTCAATGGCGGTGCTTGGCAATTGACCTTTACTGGACAGGCAAACTGCACCACAACAGGACAATTAAATTGACAATTGGATGGGAGGTCTCGGCATGAAATTTGTGCGCCGCATT
This sequence comes from Sphingomonadales bacterium, assembly GCA_016714795.1. Lineage (GTDB taxonomy): Bacteria > Pseudomonadota > Alphaproteobacteria > Sphingomonadales > Sphingomonadaceae > Aquisediminimonas. Next base: position 568,743 of record JADKCA010000001.1, read on the forward strand.
GGCACGTTGGTGACTGCGCTTGTGGCAATTTCGACCGCACCGGTGCAAGCCAAGGACGCGAGAAGGCCCAACTTCCTCATCATCATTGCCGATGATCTGGGCTTTTCGGACATCGGGGCTTTTGGTGGCGAAATCGACACGCCCAACCTTGACCGGCTGGCCATGACGGGAATGCGGATGACGGGGTTCCACACCGCGCCAACCTGCTCGCCCACCCGCTCCATGCTGTTGTCTGGCACGGACAATCACCGCGCAGGCCTTGGCAATATGGCGGAAGTGCTGGCGCCGAACCAAAAGGGCAAGCCGGGGCATGAGGGCTATCTGCGCGCAGACATCGCCACGCTGGCCGAGCGCATGTCTGCCGCCGGTTACCGGACGCTTTTTTCCGGCAAATGGCATCTGGGGCTGACCGACGCGCAAGACCCGCACGCGCGCGGCTTTCAATATAGCTTTGCGTTGCGGCAGGGCGGGCACAATCATTTTGGAACCGATGTTTCAACCGATCCGGCCAAGGGCAGCATCTATGCGCTGAACGGCAAGCCGCTTGATCGCCTGCCTGCCGATTTCTACTCATCGGATGCGTTTGCTGGGCATATGGTCGATCAGATCAGGAGCACGGCGAAAAGCCGCAAGCCATTTTTCGGCTATCTGGCCTTCACAGCGCCGCACTGGCCGTTGCAGGCCCCGGCAGAGGACATCGCCAAATATCGGGGGCGCTATGATGACGGGTTTGAAGCGCTTCGGCTGCGGCGGCTCAAGCGGCAGGCCGAACTGGGCCTTCTGGCTGATGGAACCGTTCCGCACAGCCTCCGTCTGACCGAGGGGGGGTGGGATTCGCTGACCGCCGCGCAGAAGAAGGTCGCCGCGCGCGACATGGAAATCTACGCGGCAATGGTAGACCGTATGGATCGCAATGTGGGCCGCGTCCTTGCCGCGTTGGAGGACAGCGGGGAACTGGACAATACGATAATCCTGTTCATGGCAGATAATGGCGCGGAAGCGCTTGATGTTGAAACCACCGGAGCCAAAATGCTCGGCAAATGGGCCGCACAGGCGGACAACAGCCTCGCCAATCGCGGTGCCGCAACCTCCTATGTCACTTATGGCGCAAACTGGGCGCAGGCGGCCACTGCACCGTCCTGGCGGGTGAAGGGCTATGCCACCGAAGGCGGTACGCGCGTGGTGTCCTTCATCAACTGGCCGGGGTCAAAGCGGCAGGGACAGACATCGGGTGCGTTCCTGTCTGTGGCCGATGTGGCTCCGACATTCCTCGACCTTGCCGGGGTGCGCTATGCCGGGACGCGTTTTGCCGGGCGCGACGTGCGCGAAATCACGGGCAAGAGCTGGGCTTCCTATCTGACAGGGCAGGCAGACCGGGTTTATGGTCCGGACGATGCGTTCGGGACGGAGCTGTTCGGATCGCGCGCGCTGCGACAGGGGGACTGGAAGGTCACCGATATTGGTGATGGGGCCTGGCGATTGTTCAATATCGCCCGCGATCCAGGGGAGACGAACGACCTTTCTCTGGATGAACCGGACCGGCTCAAGGCGTTGTCTGCCGCGTGGGAGGACTATGCCAAGCGCATGGGCGTGATCATGCCGGATCAGGCGCCCTATCGCCCTTAAACGGCTTGGCCACCCTCTCCGTACATCCGGGAGAGGGTGGCCATCATGCTTGCCCTGAATTGGGGAGGAGGGTTCAGGGCAAAACCGTCCTACCAGTCAAAGGCAAAACGCATGGAGAAGGTATCCACGCCATATTTGCGATCTTTGACCGGATCGGTGGAGAGCGGCTTGACGATGGATGCGAAGGGTCCACCTTCCACGGCCGCATGCGCATATTGCGCCGTTACGCGAACATAGTCGATCGGCTGCCAGACGAGACTGGCGAGATAGCCATTCTGCTTGCCACCGCGAGCCAGGCTGGTGCCAACGCCGCCAGTGTAGAGCGCCTTGTCCGCCAGATCGAGGTGATCATAGCGCAGGGCGACCGCAACAGCGCCCATGCCGCCCTTGTCAAAGCCATTGAGCGGCTTGGTGCGATCCCATTCGCCCTTCTTGTAGCCACGGGTTTCGCCCGTCAGCCAATAGCCGACTTCGGCATAATAGCTCTTGAAGCTGGGATCCTCCAGCAGGCGGTTGGTCGTGCCGGGGACGCCGCCCGTAGGCAGCACATCGGTGGGCGCAAAGGTCTTGGCCTTCACGAATTGCGCTTCACCGCCAGCCCAGAGCGGACCGAAGATGCCGAACGCTTCCACACCGAAAACATCGTCACCCTTGGCCGCAAAGCTGTTGGTATCGACGAAGCGTGTTCCGGTCGTCTGAAGGAACGGGCGCGCACGGTAGCGGAATGCCAGCGCGGTGTTCGAATATTCGCGGTGCTGGTAGTTCAGGCCAAAGTGCAGCTGGTTGGCTCCCATTTTGGGTGCATAGACCGCACGGGCACCGAACAGCCATTCGTCATTGTTCAGATCGCCGTTGATGCTGTCGTTGAACAGACCGGCGCGCACCAACATGTCACCCTGATCATAGCCAAGCGCAAGGCCAAGACGACGGCCATGGCTGAAGGCATCGTTCATCTGCGCACGCTCAAGGAACATGATGTGGCGCGATGAGGTGATCTGTTCGAGGCTCTGGAACGTCTCGAAATGACCGGCGCGGACCGAGAGCGGACCCTTGCCCTTATATTCGAGGAACACGTCCGCCCAGCTGACCGCGTTGCTCGCGAAATCGGCTTCGGCCTTATAGGCGAAACCGCCGGGAAGCGTACCTTCCACACCCAGTCGGGCGCGGCGGACGCGGCTGTTGAAGCCCAGATCCTGCGTGGATGAAATCGCGGTGGGCGTGGCCCCCGGATCATTCACATAGCCGACATCGTACATCAGGCGACCACGGACCTTGAAGGCAAAGCCCTTGTCCTTGTCTTCCCATTGCGGCGCGCCCTTCCAGGTCGGCGTGGCCTTGGGGAGCTGCTTCTTGAGCTCGTCAAGCTGAGCCTGAAGCGAAGCCAGCTGCGCTTCGAGCAGTTCGGCGCGCGCTTCCGCTGCATTCATGTTGGCCTCTTCCGGAGCGACCGTCAGCAGAGACGGATCTTCGGGGGAGGGGGCATCGGCGGGCGGTTCGGCTTCAACCGGTGCTGTCTGGGCAAAGGCGGACGGGGTGACGCCCATCACGCTGGCCCAAAGCAGGATGCGCAGCAGGCTGATGCGCTTGGGGGCTTTGCGGGTCTTAGTCATGGTTTCGGTCCTCACTTCAGGCCGCCGCCGCCCATGGGCGTCATGCTGGTGGCCATGCTCTGGTTGCGCTTGCGGATGCCGTCGCCCAGTGGGACGAGGCCGAGGCGCTGGAGGTAACCGCCATTGCCAAAGGTGCCTTCGCGAACGAATTCGGCGGCGAACGCGCGAATGCCGGGAATTGCCTTGAGGTGCGCGTTCTTGACGTAGATATACATCGGGCGCGATCCGGGATAACGGAAGGTGCGGATGCTATCCGTGCTGGGCATGACGCCGTTGAGCGAAACCGGGTTCAGCTTGCCGGGATTTTCCTCGACATAGGAATAGCCCATGACGCCGATGGTACCGGGGTTTGCGGCCAGCTTCTGGACGATCAGATTGTCATTTTCGCCCTGCTCCACATACGCGCCATCGGTGCGGATCTTGGTGCAGATCTGGTCATATTTTGCCGCATTGGTCTTGGCCATCGCCGCAATGCCGCCATTGCTGTTGCAGCCCGGCTTCATGATCAGTTCGTGCAAGCTGTCGCGCGTACCCGAAGTGCTCGGCGGTCCATAAACGCGGATCGCGACGGCGGGGAGCTTCGGATTGACATCTTTCCACGTCTTGGCGGTATTGGTCTTGCCGAACGGCGTTGCAGCGAGAGCCGCGTAGACATCGCGTGTGGTCAGCGCCATCGCCTGCGAGCGCTCGCCGGTGGCCAGCGCCAGCCCATCGAGGCCAATGGCAATTTCGGTGATCTGGGCAACGCCGTTGGCCTGGCAGGTGCGGAACTCGCTCGCCTTGATCCGGCGCGAGGCGTTGGTGATGTCCGGGTGATTGCCGCCCACGCCTGCACAAAACAGCTTCATACCGCCGCCTGTGCCCGTCGATTCAACGATCGGCGCAGGAACGCCGGGGTTGGTGCGCGAGAAGCGTTCGGCGACCGCCTTGGAAAAGGGATAGACTGTGGATGAGCCCACGATCCGGATGTTGCGGCGCATCTGGGCCTGTGCCGGCACCGCCAGGGTGCTGACAGCGACCAGTGCCAGGACCGCCTTTGTCGAGTTCTTCATTGTTGCCCCTTGGACTTCTGTTCGGGACGAAAGCAGCCAATCCGCCTTTCCCGTTTGCCGCCAATAGGGACGATTCGGGACGGCGCAGTGACAGTTGGATGACGTTTTGGTGACAGTGATGGGCTGACATAAAACTGTCATCAAACCGTCGCAGGACTGTCATCAAGCCTTCCTATCCTGTCGGCAGAATCGAAAAGCACAGGAAAGAAGGCACACGATGTTCCCGATGAAAAACACCATTCTGGTCGCGGCCTCTGCGTTGGCTCTCAGCGCTTGCGGCAGTGGTTCCTCAGGCGGCGGCGCGCGCGATCATTTGCGCGTCGTCGGCTCGTCCACTGTCTATCCGTTCGCCAGCCTGATCGCTGAAAACACGGTGAAGGCAGCAGGCATCAAGGCGCCCGTCATCGAATCGACCGGCACGGGTGCGGGCATGAAGCTGTTTTGTGCGGGCGTCGGCATTGCGCACCCGGATGTTGAAATGGCATCGCGCCGGATGAAGGCTTCCGAATATGAAGATTGCGCCAAGAATGGCGTGAAGGATGTGGTGGAGATCCAGATCGGTCTTGATGGCATCGCTTTTGCCGAAGCGACCGGCGGTCAGGATATGAAGCTGAGCGTGGCCGATATTTACAAAGCGCTCGCTGCCAACCCGTTCGGCAAGCCCAACACGGCGAAGAACTGGAATGACGTGAACCCGGCGCTGCCTGCCAACCCGATCAGCGTTTATGGCCCGCCTTCCACCTCCGGCACGCGCGATGCGCTCGCCGAACTGATCCTCACGAAGGGCTGCGAAAGCGATCCTGCGATGAAGGCCCTGAAAGACAGCGACAAGGACAAGCACAAAAAGCTGTGCACCGAAGTCCGCACTGACGGGGCCTATGTGGAGCAGGGCGAGAATGACAATCTGATCGTCCAGAAGATCGCCGCCAACCCCAAGGCGCTCGGCATTTTCGGCTTTTCCTTCCTTGAAGAGAATATGGACAAGCTGAAAGGTGTGCCCGTGGGCGGCATCGCGCCGACCTATCAGACCGTCTCTGACTTTTCCTATCCCGGTGCGCGCCCGCTCTACATCTATGTGAAGGCGGCTCATCTCAAGTCGATCAAAGGCATCAACGAGTTTGCCGCCGAGTTCGCCAAGAACTGGGGGCCGGATGGCGCGCTGAAAGGCCGTGGCATGGTTGTCGCGCCGGAAGATGTGCGCACCAAGGCGGCTGGCATCGTCCAGTCGATGACGCCGCTCGATCCGTCCGAGCTGAAGTGAGTTTTCCAAGCGCGTCTCGTCGCCCCCGCACAGGCGGGGGCTGCTTGGCGAGTGAGGGTAAGACTCAGCCCAATGTGCGTCTCCGGACAAAGACCCCCGCCTTCGCGGGGGTGACGGACTAAGAAACATGTCTCCCAATATCCTCCTCCTCGTTCTTGTCGCGCTGACCGCCCTTGGCTGGTTCGTTGGCCGTGCCAAGGCGCGCGCACTCTACACAGGCAAGGGCTCGCTCCATTCGCTGCCCGCCCATCATGCCACGCATCTGGCCTTGTGGATTCTCATCCCCGCGCTGGCTGGCTGGCTGATCTGGTCGATTGTCTCGCCAGGGCTGGTTCACAGCGCGATCATGCTCGATCCGGCTGCCGCGACCTTGCCCGCCATGGAGATGGAGCGCGACTCGATCATTTCCGAAGCGTTCCAGCTGGCCTCTGACCCGGCGGCCACAGCGTTCAACCCTGCGGCGGAAGGTCTGGTGGAGCCGATCCGTGCGGCCACGATGAAATTCAACCTGATCGGTGCCGCTTTGGTGGCCTTGCTTGCCTTTGCGGGCGGAGCGTTCGCCTATACCCGGATCAAGGCCAATTTTCCGGCGCGTACGCGGGTGGAGCGCGCCGTGATGGGAGCCTTGCTCGTCGCCTCTCTGATGGCGATCCTGACGACCATTGGCATCATCGCTTCGCTGCTGTTTGAAACCGGGCTGTTCTTTTCCAAGGTGTCGGCCCTGGATTTCCTCACCGGCCTCCACTGGAGCCCGCAGGATGGAACCGGGCCGGAAGTCTCCAAGACCTATGGCGCAGTGCCGCTGTTCTGGGGCACGATCTTCATCGGTGCGATCATTGCGATGATCGTGGCGATCCCGCTGGGTCTGATGAGCGCGATCTTCCTGACGCAATATGCCAGCGCGCGGGTGCGCACCTGGATGAAGCCGATGCTGGAAATTCTCGCAGGCATTCCGACGGTGGTTTACGGCTATTTCGCCGCGCTGACTGTCGCGCCGATGGTGCGTGATCTCGCTGAAAAGCTGGGCATGGAAAATCCCTCGACGGAAAGCGCGCTGGCCGCTGGTCTGGTGATGGGCATCATGATCATCCCGTTTGTCTCTTCGATGGCGGATGACAGCATTGCAGCCGTGCCTTCGGCAATGCGCGATGGCTCGCTCGCCATGGGAGCCACCAAATCGGAAACGATCAAGAAGGTGCTGGTCCCCGCCGCGCTGCCAGGCATCGTCGCGGGCGTCATGCTCGCCATCAGCCGCGCCATCGGGGAAACGATGATCGTGGTAATGGCGGCGGGTGCGGCGGCCAATCTTTCAGCCAATCCCTTCGCCTCGATGACGACTGTCACTTACCAGATTGTCCAGCTGCTGACCGGTGATCAGGAGTTTGACAGCGCCAAGACGCTCTCCGCTTTCGCGCTGGGGCTGGTCCTGTTCGTCGTCACGCTTGTTCTCAACATCATCGCGCTCCGTGTCGTGAAGCGCTTCCGGGAGGCGTATGAATAACCCCCTATCCGTGTGGCAGACACCCGCCATGACCGCGCGGCTGAAAGGCCGCTACGCGTCAGAACGCCGCTTCCGCGCCATTGGCTTCATCGCCATGGGCATTTCGATGCTCTTCCTTGTCTTTCTGCTGGTTACCATGCTGGCGCAGGGCGTGGGCGGGATCGACTGGGCGTTCCTGAGCGGGTCAGACTCCACCGAACCGGCAAATGCCGGCATCTGGGGGGCATTCAAGGGATCGCTGCTCACCATGGGCGTCACCCTTGCCCTGTCTTTCCCGATGGGCGTGCTGGCAGCCGTCTATCTGGAAGAGTTCGCGCCCAAAAGCCCCTGGGTCGATTGGGTGGAAGTTTCGATCAACAATCTGGCAGCCGTGCCGTCGATCATCTTCGGTCTGCTCGGCCTTGCGGTGTTCATCAACTGGATGGGGATGCCGCGCTCCGCACCGCTGGTGGGGGGCATGACGCTGGCGCTGATGACCATGCCGGTCATCGTCATTGCCGGGCGCAACGCCATCAAGGCCGTGCCGCCCTCCATCCGCGATGCCGCGCTGGCAGTGGGGGCGAGCCCGGTGCAGGCGGTGTTTCATCACGTCTTGCCGCTGGCGCTGCCCGGCATCCTGACCGGCACCATCATCGGCATGGCGCGCGCATTGGGTGAAACCGCGCCGCTTCTGATGATCGGGATGCGTGCCTTTGTCTCCACCCCGCCGGGCGGGATCACAGATCCGTCGAGCGTGCTGCCGATGCAGATCTTCCTCTGGTCTGACGAGGTGGACTCCGCGTTCGTGCAGAACACATCGGCAGCCATTCTGGTGCTGCTCGCCTTCCTCATCACGATGAATGGCATCGCCATTTATCTGCGCAACAAGTTTGAAACCCGCTGGTAGGTCCATGACAGAAACACTCAAAATCTCCGCCCGCAACGTGAACGTCTTTTACGGCGCGAAACAGGCGATCGACGATGTGTCGATCGACATTGCCACCGAGCATGTCACAGCGTTCATCGGCCCGTCCGGCTGCGGCAAATCCACCTTCCTGCGCGCGCTCAACCGGATGAATGACACCATCCCCGGTTGCCGCGTGGAAGGCACCATCGCGCTCGATGGTGAGGATATTTACAGCAGCGGCATGGACGTGGTGCAGCTGCGCGCGCGGGTGGGCATGGTCTTCCAGAAGCCCAACCCCTTCCCCAAATCGATCTACGAGAATGTGGCCTACGGCCCGCGCATTCACGGGCTGGCGCTCTCCAAACCTGATCTGGACGCCATCGTGGAAAAATCGCTGCGTCGCGCCGGGCTGTGGGATGAAGTGAAGGACCGGCTGAACGAAGCGGGCACCGCATTATCCGGCGGGCAGCAGCAGCGCCTGTGCATCGCGCGCGCGATCGCGGTGAGCCCCGAAGTCATCCTGATGGACGAGCCCTGCTCCGCGCTGGACCCGATTGCCACCGCGCGCATCGAGGAACTGATCGACGAGCTGAAGGGGCGTTATGCCATCGTCATCGTCACCCACTCGATGCAGCAGGCAGCGCGCGTTTCGCAGCGAACAGCGTTCTTCCATCTGGGGAAGATGGTCGAATACGGCAAAACGTCCGACATCTTCACCAACCCCCGCGAAGAGCGGACCAAAGATTACATCACCGGCCGGTACGGCTGAGGGGAACAGACATGGCTGAGCATACGGTAAAATCCTTCGATGGAGAGATTGGCCAGCTGCGCGGGCTGATCGCGGAAATGGGCGGTCTGGCGGAAGTCGGCATTGCAGACGCGATCCGCGCGTTGGTGACGCATGATGAGGAATTGGCGAAGAAGGTTGTTGAGGCGGACCACCGCATCGACGCGCTGGAAGCCGAAGTGGACCGGCTGGCGGTGCGCACGATTGCGCTGCGGGCTCCTATGGCAGACGATCTGCGCGACGTGATCGCGGCGCTCAAGATTTCGGGCGTGATCGAACGCATTGGCGATTATGCCAAGAATATCGCCAAGCGCGTCGGCTCGATCGAGCGCCAATCCCGCTTCGAGCCGCTGACGCTGATCCCCGCCATGGGCGATATTGCGCAGGGCATGGTGCATGATGTACTCGACGCCTATGCCGCGCGTGATGCGCAGGCCGCGACCGAGATCATCAAGCGCGATGACAAGGTGGATAATTTCTATGATTCCATCTTCCGCAATCTCGTGGCGCACATGATGGAAAATCCGGCCACGATCAGCAGCGCGGCGCAGCTTCTGTTCGTGGCGCGCAATCTGGAACGCATTGGAGATCATGCCACCAACGTGGCCGAAATGGTCTATTTTGCCGCAACCGGCCTCTATCATGCGGGCCGCGAAGCGTTGGCTGACGGGGTTGGGGGCCCTGCATGAAGCCCCGCTTGCTCATCGTCGAGGATGATGCCTCGCTCGCCGAACTGCTCAGCTGGACGGCAGAGGCGGAAGGCTATGCCGTTCAGGTGACGGGCGATGGTGAAGAGGCTCTGTTGCTGGTGCGCGAACAGGCCCCCGATCTGATCCTGCTCGACTGGATGATCGACAATGTGCCGGGCATCGAAGTATGTCGCCAGCTGCGTCGTGCGCCTGAAACGCGTGAAATCCCCATCATCATGCTCACCGCGCGTGGGGAAGAGGAAGACAAGGTGCGTGGGCTGAAAACCGGCGCGGATGATTATGTCACCAAGCCTTTCTCTCCCCGCGAATTGATGGCGCGGGTGGAAACCCTGCTGCGCCGCAGCCGCCCATCCGCCGGGGGCAACACGCTGGTCTTTGCCGATCTGGAGCTGGACCCCGCCAGCCACAAGGTGCGCCGTGCGGGACAATCCATCCACCTCGGCCCCACCGAATACCGGCTGCTGATGCACTTCATGGAACGCCCCACCCGCGTTCACAGTCGTGATCAGCTGCTCGATGCCGTCTGGGGCATGGACAAGACCATCGACCTGCGCACCGTGGATGTTCACATCCGCCGCCTGCGCAAGGCGATCAACATCCCCGGCACGCGCGACCTGATCCGCACCGTGCGGTCAGCGGGTTATGCACTGGATCAGCAGGGCTGATTTTCCTTTTGCGTTGCAGAGCCTTTTTGCGCAGTGCATGGTGATGCCGTGTTCTCAAGGGAGTTTTGACCTGTTTCGCCATGACTGACGCCTATCCTGCTATTCCCGACGAGCTTCCCGCTCTTTTCCGGTCTTCTATGCGGCGTCTGGCTGCGTCGGTTTCCATCGTGGTGGCGAATGGTGCGGATGGCCCGGTGGGGATGGCGGCGACATCCATCACTTCGCTGACGGTCGATCCGCCCGCTGTGCTGGTCTGCGTCAACCGCGCGACGAGCCTGCACGCCTTGCTTGTGCCCACCGCGCCGCTTTCGGTCAATTTGCTGTCCAAGCATCAGCAGGATGTCTCTGCGGCGTTCGGGGGCGGGGTCCCGCGCGAGGAGCGGTTCAAGATCGGGTCCTGGACAACGGGTGAGAATGGTTTGCCCTCGCTGGATGCCGCGCAGGCCAATCTGGAATGCGTGGTGGATGCCATGTTGGCTTATGGCACGCACAGCATCGTCATTGCCCGTGTGCTGCGTGCGAAGGTGAGTGAGGCGGTTGCGCCGCTCATCTATCAGGATGGGGCCTATCTGTAGGGCTGGTGCCGCTCCTTTCCTGCGTTCTTTCATTTTTTGATCAGATGACCCGGGCCTTGGCCCGAACATTCGGGCTGGACAGCGCGAATGATGGAACATAATATGAACATATGGATGAGATTCGGACACATGCAGAACAGGCCATGCGCTGGGGTCGCGATGGGGCAGGGGCGCAAGCTTCCGCCGGGTTTGCGCCAATGCCTGTGCTGGACACAGGCGCGGTGCATGAGGTGCTGGCCTGCGCGGCAGACCGGGCCGCTGCTCTCGCCTTTGCGCTGTGCAATGCCCGGCCCGGCCCGTCCGGGCAGGTTGTGCTGGCCCGGATGGAAAAGCGCCGCCGGGGCCGCACCGTGCTGGCGGGGGACGGTCTGGCCGGACTGGGGCTTGATCCTGCGCGGCTGACGCTGATCGAGGTGGAGGATGAACAGGATCTGCTGCGCGCCGGGCTGGAGGCGTGCCGCTGTCCCGGCGTGGGCTGGTGCTGCTCGAAGCCGGGGGCGGCTGTCTGGCTATGATCTGACGGCCAGTCGCAGGCTGGCGCTGGCGGTGGAGCGCTCCGGGGCCTGCGTGGTGCTGGTGCGGTATGATGCGGAGGCCCGGCCCAGTGCGGCGCGCACCCGCTGGCGCATTGCCAGCGCACCCTCCACCCCGCTGGAGGCGCATGCTCCGGGCTGGCCGGTGCTGGAGGCAGAGCTGCTGCGCTGGCGCGGGGGCATGGCGGGGCGGCACTGGCGGTTGGAATGGGATGCGGATCATGGACAGTATCGGGACACCACCAGCCTCTCGCCGCTGCCTGGCGCTGTGGTTCCCCTATCTGGGGTGCGAACGCATCCGGATGACGGGCAGGACAGCCGCCGCGCGGCCTGAGCCGCTGGCGCTGGTGGTGCGGGCGGGCAATGCGCTGCGCCTTTTGGGCGTGGATGCGCTGGCAGAGCAATTGGGGCTGATGCCCGGCATGGCGCTGGCGGATGTGCGGGCGCGCTGCCCGACGCTGCTCACCCGCCCGGCAGACCCGTCAGCCGATGCGCGCGAGCTGGATCTGATGGCGGCTGCGATGGGGCGCTTCACGCCGCTGGTGGCGCTGGACCCGCCGGACGGGCTGCTTCTGGACATTACCGGATGCGCGCATCTGTTTGGCGGAGAGGATGCACTGGCGGCGCAGGCGGTGGCGCTGGCCGGTCTCACAACCTGCCATGCGCTGGCCGATCATGCCGCTGCTGCCCGCGCGCTGGCTCGGCATGGCGGGCGGGAGACGGATGTCCGCGCGCTGCCCGTCTCTGCGCTTGAACTGGCGCCAGACGCGCTGGCCGCGCTGCGCCGCGCCGGGCTGGGCACGCTGGGGGATCTGGCACGACGGCCCTATGCCGCTTTGGCCGCCCGCTTTGGCGAGGATGCGGTCATGCGGCTGCGCCGGATATTGGGGGAGGCTCCCAGTCCGGTCACCCCGCGCCGTCGCGCTGCGCCAATCCGGTTCGAAGCCCGCTTTGCCGAGCCACTGGGACGCACCGAGGATGCGCTTGATGTGATCGAGGCGCTGCTGGTGCAGGCTGCGGCGGAGCTGGAGCGGCGGCATCTGGGGTGCCGACGCTTTGGGGTGATGCTGTGTCGCAGTGATGGGCTGCGACAGCGCCTGGCGGTGGAAACCGGCCAGCCGGTGCGCGATCCGGCGATGGTGCTGCGCCTGTTGCACGAACGGATCGAGACGCTGGCTGATCCGCTTGATCCCGGCTTCGGCTTTGATTCGATCCTGCTGGAGGCGTTCCGGGCCGAGCCGCTCGCCGCGCGCCAGATCGCGCTGGACCGGACGGAAGAGGCAGGGGAAGGCGTGCTGGAGCTTGTGGACCGGCTCAGCACCCGGCTGGGCCGCGCGCGCGTCTGCCGGATTGTTCCTGAAAACCGGCATCTGCCGGAAGTGGCGCAGACGCTGGTGCCCGCCATGGAAACGCCGCCCCGACCCTGGCGCGCAGTGGCAGGCCAGCCGCCGCGCCCGCTGATGCTGTTTGATCCGCCCCAGCCGGTGGAAGTGATTGCCGGCGTGCCGGACGGTCCGCCGCAGCGCTTCCGCTGGCAGGGGCGGCTCCATGCTGTGGTTCTGGCCGAAGGGCCAGAGCGGATGGCGGATGAATGGTGGCGCAAGCGGCTGGGCCACAGGCCGGGCGAGGGCGGGCTGACGCGCGATTATTACCGGGTGGAGGATGATCAGGGGCGGCGCTTCTGGATGTTCCGCCACGGCCTGTTCGATCAGAAGCCCGATCCCGGCTGGTATCTGCACGGGCTGTTTCCATGAGCGTCGTACCCGCCTTTGCCGAAGCCGTGGCGGCCACCAATTTCAGCTTTCTGCGCGGCGCGTCCCACCCGCAGGACATGGTGTTGCGCGCCTGGGGGCTGGGGATGACAGGGCTGGGTATCGCAGACCGCAACAGCGTGGCAGGCGTGGTGCGTGCCTATCGAGCGTGGCAGGATGTGACGCGCAGCGATGGCAGGCCGTTCCGGCTGGTGGCGGGGGCACGGCTGGTCTTTGCAGATGGCACGCCCGATCTCGCCGCCCATCCGATGACGCGCCATGGCTGGGGGCGGCTGACGCGCCTGCTGACCGAGGGCAACCGCCGCGCGGCGAAGGGGGAATGCGAGCTTCGCCTGCCCGATCTGCTGGACCATGCGGAGGATATCGCCCTGATTGCCATGGATGCGGATGAGGCGCTGCTGGAGGCGTTGCGCGCCGCCACGCCGTGCCTGTGGCTCGCCGCCTCCATGCCGCGCGGCGGGCGTGATAGCCGCCAGCTGGTGAAGCGCATGGCGCTCTCTGCCCGCACCGGTGTTCCGCTGATCGCCACCAATGATGCGCTCTATGCGGGGCCGGAGGATCGCCCGTTGCAGGATGTGCTGACCTGCATCCGCCAAGGGCTGACGGTGCAGACGGCAGGCCGCCGCCTTGCCCCCCATGCCGAACGCCATCTGAAGCCGCCTGCTGAAATGGCGCGGCTGCTCGCCGCCTGCCCGCAGGCGCTCCACGCCACGCAGGACTGGCTGGCCTGCATCCGGTTCACGCTGGACCAACTCGTCTATCACTATCCGCGCGAGCCGGTGCCCGATGGCTGGGATGCGCAGGGCTGGATGGAGCATCTGGTGATGCAAGGGGCGCGCGACCGCTTTCCGGATGGCCTGCCGGATGCCTATCGCGAGACGCTGGCGGAGGAATTCAGGCTGATCAGCAGCCGCAACTATGCCTGTTACTTCCTGACTGTGCATGATGTGGTGCGCTTTGCCCGCAGTCTGGACCCGCCCATCCTGTGCCAGGGGCGCGGCTCTGCGGCCAACTCGCTGGTCTGCTACCTGCTGGGCATCACGCCGATTGATCCGGTGCGCGAAAAGCTGCTCTTCTCCCGCTTCCTTTCCGAAGAGCGCGATGAGCCGCCCGACATCGACGTCGATTTCGAGCATGAGCGGCGCGAGGAGGTGATCCAGTATATATACAAGCGCTATGGCCGCGAGCGGGCAGGCATTGCCGCGACTGTGATCCGGTACCGCCAGCGCAGCGCCATCCGCGAAGTGGGAAAGGCACTGGGGATGACGGAGGATGTGACGGCCCGTCTCTCCGGCACGATCTGGGGCAGCTGGGGCGGGGGCGATCTGCCGGACAAGCGCATGGCGGAAGCAGGGTTTGACCCCACCAATCCGGAACTGGTGCGTTTGCAGGATATGGTTGGCCAGCTCATCACCTTTCCGCGCCATTTGTCCCAGCATGTCGGCGGGTTCGTGCTGAGCGAGGCGCGGCTGGACGAGATGGTGCCCGTTCATAATGCCGCCATGCCAGACCGTACCTTCATCGAATGGGACAAGGATGATCTGGATACGCTGAAGTTGCTCAAGGTGGATGTGCTGGCGCTGGGGATGCTGACCGCGATCCGCAAATGCTTTGACCTGTTGCGCGATCATGGCCTGCGTGATCTGACACTGGCAACGGTGCCGCTGGAGGATCAGCCCACTTATGCCATGCTGCAAAAGGGAGACAGTATCGGCACCTTTCAGGTTGAAAGCCGCGCCCAGATTTCCATGCTGCCGCGCATGAAGCCGCGTGAGTTGTATGACCTTGTCATCCAGGTGGCAATTGTAAGGCCGGGGCCGATCCAGGGCGGCATGGTTCACCCCTATCTTCGCCGCCGCAATGGGGAGGAGGCGGTGGAGTATCCCGGCCCGCCGGGGGAAATTCGCAGCGTGCTGGAAAAGACACTGGGTGTGCCGCTGTTTCAGGAACAGGCGATGAAGCTTGCCATTGTTGCCGCCGGCTTCACGCCCGCAGAAGCGGATGGCCTGCGCCGGGCCATGGCCACGTTCCGCCATACGGGTACGATCCACCATTATCAGGTGCGGCTGATCGAGGGGATGGTGGCGCGCGGCTATCCGCTGGAATTTGCCGAACGCTGTTTCGAACAGATCAAGGGCTTTGGCGAATATGGCTTTCCCGGAAAGCCATGCCCAGGCCTTTGGCTGGCTGGCCTATGTCTCGTCATGGCTGAAATGCCATCATCCGGCGATCTTCACCTGCGCGTTGCTCAACAGCCAGCCGATGGGTTTTTACGCCCCGGCGCAGCTGGTGCGGGATGCGCGTGAGCATGGAGTGGAGGTGCGCCCCATCGATGTGAATGCCAGTGGGTGGGACAATGCGCTGGAGGGGGAGCGGGTGCTGCGGCTGGGCTTGCGCCAGATTGGCGGCTTTCATGAGGAGTGGGCGAAGGCGCTGGCCGTCGCGCGGGGGGAGCGGTCCGTCGTCAGTCTGGAAGACGCTGCGCGCCGTGCCGCGCTGCCCGCGCGCGCCTTGCAGTTGCTGGCTGATGCGGATGCGTTCGGCTCTTTGGGGCAGAGCCGCCGTGATGCGGGGTGGGAAGCGCGGCGGGTGCCGCCGGTCCAGCTCTCCTTGTTTGCGGCCTTTGATGCGCCCGAACTGGGGGTGGAGCCGGATGCCGCGCTTCCGCCCATGCCGCCTTCCGAAGAGGTGGTGTTCGATTACCAGACTCAGCGGCTTTCGCTCAAAGGCCATCCCATGCAGTTCCTGCGCGCCGATCTGGCCCGGCGCGGCGTGCTGGATTGCGCCACCGCCAATGCCGCCAGGGACGGGGCAAAGGTGCGTGTGGCCGGATTGGTGCTGATCCGCCAGCGTCCGGGCAAGGGCAATGCCGTATTCATCACGATCGAGGATGAAACCGGTATCGTCAACGCGCTGCTGTGGGCGCGCGATCTGGAAGAGCAGCGCCGGGCGGTGATGGCGGCGCGGCTGATGCTGATTGACGGGGAGATTCAGCGCAGCAAGGAAGGCGTGATCCACCTGATGGTCCGCCGGGTGACGGACGCAACCGCCGCCCTTTCCCGGCTGACAGGAGGGCAGGGGACCGCACCGCCCGAACTGCGCAAACATCCGCGCAATGTGCGCATCATCCCGAAATCACGGGATTTTCATTGATCTGGACCGCGATGGCATGACGCCATTTTGCCGCGTCAGGGCTTGATTCCATGCACAGCCTTGATCATCACGGATGCTCTAAGGCAGAAGCACCGTTGCCCCGGTCGTGCGCCGCGCTTCCAGATCGGCATGGGCCTGCGCCACATCGAACAGCGCATAACGCTGGCCGATATTGGGGTTGAGCACGCCCTTGGCCACCAGATCGAACAGCCGTCCACTGCCCGCCGCGCGATCTTCTGGCGTGTCATAATAATGGTAGAGCGTGGGCCGCGTGCAGAAAAGCGAACCATGTGCGGCCAATGTCGCCAGCCCGATGCCGTTGACCGGCCCGCCCGCATTGCCATAGCTGATCAGAAGGCCGCGCTTTCCCGTTGATTTCAAAGATGTGTCCCACATTTTCATGCCGATGCCATCAAAAGTAACGCGCACGCCCGCGCCATTCGTGATCTCGCGGACCAGCTTGGCGGTATCCTCGCGCCGGGACTGGATGACATGATCGGCCCCGGCGGCGCGCGCGAGCGGAATCTTGTCATCCGAACCGACCGTGCCAATCACCACTGCGCCGACATGCTTGAGCCATTGCACCAGCAACAGGCCAACGCCGCCCGCTGCGGCATGGACCAGCACGGGCATTCCCGGCTCCACTTTTGCGCAGCGTTCCACCAGAAATTCGGTGGTGCAGCCCTTGAGCAGGATGGCGGCGGCCACTTCATCGCTGATCCCGTCCGGAATGTGAAACAGCGCGTCTGCCGCAATGTTGCGCGCGGTGGCATAGGCGCCCAGATTCGGGCCGAAATTGCACACCCGATCTCCCACGGAAACGCCGGTCACGCCCGGCCCTATGGCCTCCACCACGCCAGCCCCTTCCACGCCCAATCCGCTGGGGAGCGGGGAGGGGTAGAGGCCCTTGCGATAATAGGTGTCGATGAAATTGAGGCCCGCCGCCGTGGTGCGGAACCGAACTTCGCCCGCGCCGGGCGCTGGCAAATCCACCTCTTCCCACTGGATGACCTCTGGCCCGCCATGGGCATGAAACCGCGCGACACGTTCTGTCATCACACTCTCCCTGATCCGCGCGGCCCATCCCGCTTCACCCCGTCAACCACAGGAGGACCGGTTGGACAAGGACCAACTGGCCGAATCGGCTTGACAGGTGCACCGCTTTCCCGCTCTCCACAGCCCATGTCGAACAAACTGGATGAAATCTGCGCGACCAAGCGCATCGAAGTCAAAGCGCGCAAGGTGCAGGCCACGCTGGCCGATCTGGAAGCGCTTGCCACGCGCCAGACTGCGCCACGCGGCTTTCGCGCCGCGCTTGATGCCAAGGCGGCACTAGGCTTTGGCCTGATTGCCGAAGTGAAGAAGGCCAGCCCCTCCAAAGGTCTGATTCGCGCCGATTTTGATCCGCCCGCTCATGCGGCGGCTTATGAAGCGGGGGGAGCAGCTTGCCTGTCCGTTCTCACCGATGCGCCCTATTTTCAGGGGCATGAAGAGTATCTGGTGGCCGCGCGCGCCGCGTGCAGTCTGCCCGTTATCCGCAAGGATTTCATGATCGATCCGTGGCAGGTGGCCGAGGCGCGCAGCATTGGTGCCGATGCCATATTGATCATCATGGCGGCGGTCGATGACACGCTCGCTGCAGAGCTGGAAGCGGCCGCACTGGAACAGGGCATGGACTGTCTGGTGGAAACCCATGATGCTGAAGAACTGGAGCGCGCGCTGAAGCTCAAGTCCCGGCTGATCGGTGTGAACAACCGCAATCTGAAAGACTTCACGGTCGATTTCCAGCGCACTTATGATCTGGTCAGCCTCGCCCCGAAGGGCTGCACCTTTGTCGCCGAAAGCGGGCTGGGCAGCCACGAAGACTTGCTGGCCATGGCGGAGCATGGCGTGCGCTGCTTCCTCGTTGGCGAAAGCCTGATGCGCCACGCCGATGTTGAA
Source organism: Sphingomonadales bacterium (assembly GCA_016714795.1). GTDB lineage: Bacteria > Pseudomonadota > Alphaproteobacteria > Sphingomonadales > Sphingomonadaceae > Aquisediminimonas. The sequence continues at coordinate 586,815 of JADKCA010000001.1, forward strand.
GCCGCCACGCGCAGCCTGCTGACGGGTGCGGCATGAGCGGCCTGACGCATCTTGATGCGCAGGGAGCGGCGCATATGGTGGATGTCTCTGCCAAGACCGTTACGCAGCGCACCGCCACTGCAACCGGGCGCATCACCATGAACGCGGCGGCACTGGAGGCGATCCGCACCTCTGCGCTGGCGAAGGGCGATGCTTTGTCTGTCGCGCGCATTGCCGGCATCATGGCGGCCAAGCGCACAAGCGATCTCATACCGCTCTGCCATCCGCTGCCGATCACCAAGGTGAGTGTTGAGTTTTCGTTTGAAGAGGGCGCGATTGCAGTGCTGGCCACAGTGCGCGTCACCGGGCAGACGGGAGTAGAAATGGAAGCAATGACAGCGGCTTCTGTCGCATTGCTCGCAATTTATGACATGGGCAAGGCGCTGGACAAGGCGATGGTGATCGACGCTGTGCGCCTGCTGGAAAAGCAAGGCGGCAAGTCTGGCGATTGGGTCCGTCCCGCATGATCGGCCTGGCCGAGGCACAGGCGCGCTTGCTCGCACTCCTTCCGGAAACAGCAGGCCCGCGCGTGGTGGCGACGCCGCTCGCAGAATCTGCGGGCCGCATTCTGATGGCTGACGTCATGGCGGCACGAACCCAGCCGGTGCGCGATCTCTCTGCGATGGATGGTTATGCCGTTGCGGGGGCTGGTCCCTGGACGCTTGTCGGAGAGTCTGCGGCGGGCCGGGCATGGTCCGGCCGGATGAGCCCGGGACAGGCTGTTCGCATCTTCACCGGCGCCGTTGTGCCCGACGGTGCTCAATCCGTGGTGATGCAGGAAAATGTCGTGCGCACCGAGGATAATGTGGCGTTGGCGGAAGGGGCTGAAGCCCGGCCTGGCCAACATATCCGCCTGCGCGGATCGGACTTTTCGGAAGGGCAGACGCTGTTGACGCGCGGACAGATGATGACGCCGCCCTGCATCGCGCTCGCTGCATCGGCGGGCCATGGCACAGTCATGCTGACCCGGCCCGTTTCTGTTGCAATCCTCTCCACAGGCGATGAGCTGGTTCCGCCGGGGCTGCCATGCGCGGAGGACCAGATTCCGTCCTCTAACGGGCTGATGCTCTCTGCCCTGTTCGCGCGACCCGGCGTGACCATTGTCGATCTCGGCATCGCTCCGGATCGGCGCGATGCGCTGGCCGCCGCGATTGACCGGGCCAAAGGCTGCGACATTCTCGTCACTATCGGCGGAGCATCGGTGGGTGATCATGATCTGGTCCGTCCCGCGTTGATCGCAGCCGGAGCCGAAATCGACTTCTGGAAAGTCGCGATCAAGCCCGGAAAACCGTTGATGGCGGGGCGGCTGGGCGATGGGATGGTGGTGGGTCTGCCGGGCAATCCGGTTTCGGCCTATGTTACCGCTATCCTGTTTGCAGTGCCGCTCATCAACGCATTCCGAGGCATGGACGCGCCTCTGCCCCAAACAAGGATCGCCCCATGTGCCGCTGCGTTGCCTGCCACGGGAAACCGCACCGACCACATCCGCGCCTATATGGTGGATGGACGCGCCAAACCCGTCGGCATCAACGACAGCGCTGCCCTGCGCGCGCTCTCCGCAGCAGAGTGTCTGATCGTCCGCCAACCCGGCGCACCGCCGGTGGCAGAGGATGAACCCGTGGATGTGCTGGTTTTGACTTGACTTGTTCTGCGCAGTTTCGCATACGTTCCGCGTCCGTTCAATTCCGGAGTGCGATTCATGCTGACGCGCAAGCAACATGACCTTCTTTGTTACATTCATGACCGACTGGCTGAATCCGGTGTGTCTCCTTCGTTCGAAGAGATGAAAGAGGCGCTGGACCTCAAGTCCAAGTCGGGTGTGCACCGCCTGATTTCCGCACTGGAAGAGCGCGGCTTCATCCGCCGCCTTGCCAATCGTGCCCGCGCGCTGGAAGTGGTCAAGATGCCCGAACGCGGCGGCCAGACGCGAGAGGTGAGCAACACCAATGTCGTCAATCTTGCTCCCCGCGCCAAATCCGCCCGGGTTTCTGCGAGTGCAGCGAACGACGTGCTGGAAATTCCGCTTCATGGCCGGATTGCCGCCGGTGTGCCGATCGAAGCCATGGAGGTCGGCACGGTGCTGCCGGTGCCGGCAGCGTTGCTGGGCGCAGGCGAGCATTATGCGCTCGAAGTCTCCGGTGACTCGATGGTGGAAGCCGGCATTCTCGACGGCGACTATGCCCTGATCCGCAAGGCCGATGTGGCGCGTGAGGGTGAAATCGTCGTCGCTTTGGTCGACGATGCAGACGCCACGCTCAAATATTTCCGCAAGGAAGGCAATATGGTCCGGCTCGATCCGGCCAACCGCGCCTATGAACCGCAACGCTATACGCCCAACCGCGTTCGCGTGCAGGGCAAGCTGGCGGGGCTGCTGCGGCGCTATTGATCGCTCTTGGCAGGCGTTGGTCTTACAGGAATAACGCGAGACCGACGCCGGCAAAGGCGGTCGCAATCGACGCGACATAGAGCCGGAAGGTGACCAGATAGTGCACCTCCTGCATCTGGTCTGCCTTGCGGATGTCGAGCAGGCGGAACAGCACCCCGCACATCATGGCGATGCTGAGCAGCAGCGTTCCGGCCACCGCATAGTCGGCGAGCGTCATCAGTGTGTCCCCGTCCTCATCTTCAGTTGCCCAATTGGCGAGAAAGTTGAGCAGGAAGCCGAGGATGATGCCGATCGACGTGACCATCGGCTGACGGAACGGGGCGATGTCGCGCGGGGGCTGGGGCTCAGTCATGGGGCGTCTTGTCCTTGATGATAGTGCGTGCGGCGCGCCTTCCGCTCAGCAGGGCACCGTGGACCGTACCGGGGTAAAGCGCATTCAGCGCTTCGCCCGCGAAATGGAGCCGCCCTGTGTCATTTTCAGCCAGCGCCTCTCTATCTGCGTTGGACGATCCCACGGCATTGAACGAATAGGAACCACGTGCGAACGGATCGGCGCTCCAGCGTGTGATCTGCGCGGCAACCGGGTCAGGCGCGTCCGGTCCGAACATGGTGCGCACCACCTGCATCGCATCGCGCACAATCTCGGCATCGCTCATCGCCTCCACCCGGCTGGCGCGCTCTGCGGCGCTGAACACCAGCAGCACCGGCGCGTCATCGACCTTGGCGAGGCTTACCCATTCGGACCAGCGACCCTTTTCGGCGCTGAGATATTCGTGCCAGTCAAACTCTTTGGGCCAGAATATTCGATCAAAACGCAGCCAATGTTTGTTGAGCAAACCCATGCCCAGCCGGTCGATGGCCTGCTGCTTGGCTGGCGGCAACGGCGGATCAAAGGCGATGCTGCCGGATTTGAGCACACCCAGCGGGGCGGTGACGAGCAGATGTTCTGCGGTCAGCTCTGTTCCATCCTGCAAACTGATCCGCACCTGCCCGGGCTCGCGCCGGACGCGGGTGACGACTTTGCCCAGGCGAATGTCGAGGCCCTTGGCAAGGTGGCGGGTAATCTGTTCATAGCCGCCGGGGAACAGTGCGTCTTCGCCGGGAAAGACGTCATTGTCGTCGATGGTGCGGGCTGAAAGGTGCGTCGTTCCGCCGCCATATTCCTGTTCGTATTGGCTGCTGAGATAGAAATCGAGCTGCGCGCGGCGAGCAGGGGAGAGTGTCGCAGCAAAGGCCTCAATCGCATCCTGAACGGACATGTCCGTGCCATGCCGACCCGCGCGCCGCATCGCGCGCGTGAAAAGCGCCTCCATTTCGTCTTCAGCGGCGTCGTCAACGCCCAAGGCCGCCAGCGCCGGGTCCACATGCAGCGCTGCACTGTCATAAGAGGTGGTCACTGTCGCGGCCCCTGCCGCCTTGGCAAGCGCGGTCACGGGATTGCCCTTTGTGCCGTGAATCCAGGACGCGCCGAGATCAATCGGCAGATCGGGCCAAGCATGACTGGTGTGGATGCGCCCGCCAATCCGGTCACGCGCTTCGAGGATGATGACGCCAAACCCTGCGGCGCGCAGGTCTACCGCTGCTGCAAGTCCAGCCATGCCGGCGCCGATGATCGCCACGGTTCCGCGCGGCGGCGCGGCGCATCTTGCCATGGTGGGCGAGATGGCGGTGGCCAGAAGGGCAGCAAGGAGTGGGCGGCGTTCGATCATGGCAAATTGCTAAAGCCTTGCCGGTTTCAGGGCAATGCTGAAGCGATGCAAACAAACAAGCCCGGAACCTTTGGAGTTCCGGGCCTGCTTGTTCCGGCTCATGTACAGTCCGGGCTTACGCCCAGTTGGCCATTTCCTTTTCGAGATTGACGCGGATCGATTCGAAAAACTGCTCGGTGGTCTGCCAAGCCTGTTCCGGGCCGATCAGGATCGCGAGATCCTTGGTCATTGCACCGCTTTCGACAGTCTGGATGCAGACGCGCTCAAGCGTTTCGGCAAAGCGCGTCACGTCCGGCGTGTTGTCGAACTTGCCGCGATAGACCAGCCCCTGCGTCCAGGCGAAGATCGATGCGATCGGGTTGGTCGATGTCGCCTTGCCTTCCTGGTGCATGCGGTAGTGGCGGGTGACGGTGCCGTGCGCGGCTTCGGCTTCCACCGTCTTGCCATCGGGCGTCATCAGCACCGAGGTCATCAGGCCCAGCGAACCGAAGCCCTGGGCGACCTGATCCGACTGGACGTCGCCATCATAATTCTTGCACGCCCACACGAACTTGCCGCTCCATTTAAGCGCGGCGGCCACCATGTCGTCGATCAGGCGATGCTCGTAGACAATGTTGGCTTCCTTGAACTTGTCGGCAAATTCAGCCTCGAATACTTCCGCGAACAGATCCTTGAAGCGGCCATCATAGGCCTTGAGGATCGTGTTCTTGGTGGAGAGGTAGACCGGCCAGCCGCGGCCAAGGCCGTAATTCATGCTGGCGCGCGCGAAATCGCGGATCGAATCATCCAGATTATACATGGCCATCGCCACGCCAGAGCTCGGATAATCGAACACTTCGCGATCAATCTTTTCGCCATTGGTGCCTTCCCAAACCAGACGCAGCTTGCCGGGGCCGGGAACACGGAAATCGGTGGCGCGATACTGATCGCCATAAGCATGGCGGCCCACCACGATGGGATCGGTCCAGCCGGGGATGAGGCGCGGCACGTTGCGGATGACGATGGGTTCGCGGAACACGACGCCGCCCAGGATGTTGCGGATCGTGCCATTGGGCGACTTCCACATCTTCTTGAGGTTGAATTCCTTCACGCGGGCTTCGTCCGGCGTGATGGTGGCGCACTTCACGCCCACGCCATATTTCTTGATGGCATTGGCGGAATCGATTGTGATCTGGTCATTGGTCTCATCGCGCTTTTCAACGCTGAGATCATAATATTCAAGGTCGATATCGAGATAGGGCAGGATCAGCTTTTCGCGGATCCACTGCCAGATGATGCGGGTCATTTCATCGCCGTCGATCTCGACGACCGGGGTTTTCACCTTGATTTTGGCCATGTTCTCTTCTTTCCTGGGGATGGCGGTTGCGGGCTTTCCTGCGCCGTCTAGGCGTGAGTCGCGCCCTGATCAACTGCCCAATTGGGCCGCCCCGGTTGTCAGTGGGGCCAAGCGGCCTTACAAGGGGCGGATGGGCGCAAACGATATATCTCAAGCTCCGGCTCAGCCGGTCAAATGGCAATTCCCTCCGGTGCATCCGGAAGGGCGCAAATTCGCGGTTATTGCGGGTGGCATCACATTGCTGCTGGCGTGGCTGGGCGGAAGCTTCTTAGCGTGGCCGATGGCAGGCATCACCTTGTGGGTGCTGGCCTTTTTCCGCGATCCGCAGCGTGCGGTGCCGCAAGGGGAGGGGCTGATCGTCTCTCCTGCGGACGGGCTGGTGACGCTGATCACCACCGTAACTGCCCCGCCCGAACTGTCTGGTGCGGATGAACTGGGCAGCGGAACGTTCACGCGCGTTTCAATTTTCATGAGCGTGTTCGATGTTCACATCAACCGCTCTCCTGTGGCGGGGACGATCCGCAAAGTTGCGTATATTCCAGGCAAGTTCATCAATGCCGATCTGGACAAGGCGAGCGAAGACAATGAGCGCCAGCACATCCTGATTGAGCGGAATGACGGCGTTAAGATTGCCATCACGCAGATTGCGGGTCTCATCGCACGGCGCATCCTGCCATTCGTGAAGCCGGGCGACATCGTCGGTTCTGGCCAGCGCGTGGGCCTGATCCGCTTTGGCAGTCGTGTGGATGTGTGGCTCCCTGAAGGCACGTCTCCCAAGGTTGCACTGGGGCAGCGGACGCTTGCGGGTGAAACGCTGATTGCAGTGCTGGGCCAGACTGACAGTATATCGGCCATCTCGCAGTGAGCGACGCAGCGGATGAACCGGCCGAAGGCCCGGCCCGACGGGGCATCAGCCTGCGCGCCGTTGCGCCCAATGCAGTCACCGCGCTGGCGCTTTGTTTTGGCCTGACCGGAATCCGTTTTGCCATTTCCGCCATTTCACCGGATGCGAATCCGGGCGATTTGGAGCGGGCAATTGGCGCGATCATCATCGCCGGCCTGCTCGATGGACTGGATGGCCGCATCGCCCGCCTGCTCAAAGGCGAGAGCCGGTTCGGCGCCGAACTTGATTCGCTGTCAGACGTGATTGCGTTTGGCGTTTCTCCGACCATCATCATGTATCTCTGGTCGCTCCAGAATGTGCCGCAATATGGCTGGTTCTGCGCGCTGGCTTATACCGTGTGCCAAGCCTTGCGGCTCGCCCGATTCAATGCGCGGATCGATGTAGAAGACCAGCCTCACAAATCCGCCGGTTTCCTGACCGGTGTGCCTGCGCCCGCAGGAGCTGGGCTGGCGTTCATGCCGCTTTATCTGTGGATCGTGACTGGCAACGACCTGTTCCGCGCGACATGGATTGTCGCGCCATGGATGGTGTTTGTGGCGATGTTGCTCATCTCCAATCTGGCCACCTACAGCTGGGGGTCGATCCGCTTGCGCCGCAACTTCCGGATGGAGGCCATTCTGATCATCGCCCTGTTCGGTGCTGCGCTGTTTGCCGAGCCGTGGTGGACGCTGATCGCAATCTGTGGCGGCTATGTGCTGACCATCCCGTTCAGCATTCGCAGCTATGCCAAGGTCAGGCAGCTAAGGGCAGAACAAGCGCGCACTGTGGCCTGACCCCGCGCAGCGGCACCACGCGAGCCTCGCCGGCCGAAGCAGGCGCTTCAACCAGGAATGGCATATCCACTACGCTGCGCCCCATCAGCGCAGCCCACATCCTGTCGCCATCTTCACCCAGAATGTCAGTGACGACACGGACGGCAAAGGCTGCGACGGCAACGAAAAAGAACATGGCGAGAATGTGCATGGATTATCTCCCTTTGTTCTTCAAGGTGTGAACCCTCTATGTTCCTTCGTCAAGCGTAAAAATCACAATATGTTCCATTTTCAATGCGCACAGAGTCCTGAGGTGTTCCGCTTGCGCTGCATGGGGCGCGTTCAGCGGGGCTGACGGTCCAAAAAGGCGGCAACTTCGTCGAGCGCAATCGATTTGTCGACAAAGCTCTGGCCGATGCCGCGTGCCAGAATGAAGGGCAGGGTGCCGCCGCTGCGCTTCTTGTCGTGCAGCATGTGCGCAACAAGGTGCGCACCAGGCGTGTTGAAACCATGCAGACCGGCGGGAAGGCCGACAGCGGCCAGATGGACGCAAGCGCGCTCCGCCTCGTCCGTCGGGCACAGGCCGCGTTCAGCTGAAAAGCGGAAGGCCAGTCCCATGCCGGCGGCAACGGCTTCCCCGTGCAGCATGGCGGAAGAAAAGCCGCGTTCCGCTTCGAGCGCGTGGCCAAAGGTGTGGCCCAGATTGAGCAGGGCGCGGATGTCCAGCGTTTCACGCTCGTCTGCCGCCACAATCCTGGCCTTGCTGGACACGCTGGAGACGATGGCGCGGGTGCGGGCATCGAGATCGCCCGCAAGCAAAGCCACCCCATTTGCTTCGCACCAGTCGAAAAAGGCGGGATCGTCGATCAGGCCATATTTGACCACTTCGGCATAGCCTGCGCGCAGTTCGCGCTCGGGCAGCGTCGCCAGCGTCTCAGGATCGATCAGAACCAGCGAGGGTTGATGGAAACTGCCGATCAGATTCTTGCCTGCACCGGTGTTGATCGCGGTCTTGCCGCCTACGGAGGAATCGACCTGAGACAAGAGGGTTGTAGGGACCTGAATGAACTGGCAGCCGCGCTTGATGATCGCTGCGGCAAACCCGACCAGATCGCCGATCACGCCGCCGCCAACGGCAATCACATGGTCTTTCCGCTCGATTTCGAGCGCGAGCAGCCGGTCGCACAATTCGGCGAGATGTGTCCAGCTCTTGGTGGCTTCCCCGGCTGGCAATGTCAGCACGTCACAGCGTATGCCTTCTGCTGCCAGCGCATCGCTCAACAGGGGGACGCAATGGCGGGCACTATTGTCATCAGCGACGAGAATCAGCCGATCATTGCGGGCATAAGGGGCCAGAATCGGCCCGGCACGTTTCAACAGGCCAGGTTCGATCAGGATGTCATAACTGCGATCGCCCAGCGCGACCTGAATGGTGTTCACTTGATCTGCTCCAAAATCGCATCCACCGTCGCATCATGCGGCCCGGACTGGCTGGTGACGTGGATGGGTGCCTGTGCATAGATGGGGTTCCGGATCGCGGCGAGATCAGCCAGAGCCTCTGCCGCATTCCGGCCTGCCAGCAGCGGACGATTGTCGCGCCGCGAGACGCGCTCCGCCAGCGTCGCAATATCTGCGTCAATCCAGACGGTGACGGCCTTGGACAAGAGCAGCGCTCGCGTGGCGTCATTCATGAACGCGCCACCACCGGTCGCCAGGATTTTGGGACTGCCGTCAATCAGGCGGGCAATCACCCGACGTTCCCCGTCTCGGAAAATCGCTTCGCCATAGCGTTCGAAAATCTCGGGAATGCTCAAGCCTGCTGCGCGCTCAATCTCGTGATCAGCATCGATAAAGGGAAGATGCAGCCGCTGCGCCAGACGCTTTCCGATGCTCGTCTTTCCCACACCCATCAGCCCCACCAGCGCGATGGTTTGCGCGGCGGCATTGCGGCCCGGCAGAGGGGGCTGGAAGGCGGAATCGGCGGTCATGCTGGCGGGGGGCTATACACGGCATGGTCAAATGGGGCAAAAGGTGGGGATCAAGGGCAATCGTCGGTTGAAAATGTCTCAAATGTTAAAGTGGTCGCTGGTGGCACTGGCCGTGTTTGGCGTGCTTTGGTTCCTCCAGTCCAGGGTTGGTTCCCAAGACCTTGCCCGTCAGGAAATTGCGGTGGACGCCAATGCGATTCGGTAAACCCGTCATCGTGGCCCTGCTGGCCACGGCATCGTTCGGCCTGCTGGCCTTGCCCGTGCTGGGTCAGGGTGCGCCCGAATCGATCCTTCCGCCCGGATTTGGAGATCCGGCGGATTCACGGCCTGCGGCCAAGCCGTCCGGTAAACCATCCGCGCCGCGCCCTGCTTCGGCGGCTCCGTCGCGCGAGCCCGCCGCGCCGCGGCTCGATATCGATATTGATGCCGCAGAGCGGTCCAGTGCGGCCTCCAGCGAAATCTCCGGTTCGGGCAGCGCGCGCGCCGCATCGGGTGGTGCCGGGGCCTCCGTGCAGGTGGCGGACGGAACGGAGGAAACGAACGGGGAAGACCTTCTCGACGTGCCCATCATGCCTGATTTGCCGCCCTATGCGCGGCGCCCTGTTGAGTTCGTGGGTGTTATCGGTCCCGAAAGCGACGGGCTGGAGGCCGATGCTTTCGGAGCGTCGCAAGGGGCCTATCTCGCGCATGTCCTGAAAGGCATCAACGCGCCGATCGCCTCGCGCTGGGCATCGATCATGCTGCGTCGGACACTGCTGACTCGGGCCAAGGCCCCTGTCGGCATCGATCCGGCAGACTGGGTTGCCGAACGAACCTGGCTGCTGCTGAAAATGGGAGAGGCTGATCCCGCACGCATGCTGGCGCAGGGCATCGATTCCGACCGCCAGAGCACCCGCATGCGCGATATGGCGCTGCAGGCGGCGCTGGCGACTGCTGATCCGGCGAGCGCCTGCCCGGCGGTTGAACATGCGCCGGGCGTGTACAAGGAAGCGCAATGGATGCTGGCCCGCGCCGTGTGCAACGCGCTTTCGGGCGAATCCGCGCAAGCCGCCGCTCTGGTCGATTCGGTGGCGGACAAGGGGCTGGCCAAGCAGATCGACACGTTGCTGGCAGAAAAAGTCGTGGGGGCTGCCGGAAACACGCGGCGCTCGGTGAAAATCCAGTGGGACAAGGTCTCGAAGCTGACCAACTGGCGCTTCGGCATGGCGACGGCGACGGGCGTCGAGATTCCGGCCACTTTGCTGCCGGCGGATGCGTGGCGGTTGCGAGCATGGCGGGCTCGCGCACCTTTGCGCACGGCAAGTGCGCGGATGGATGATGCCCTGATTGCGGCGGGTATGGGCGTGTTCTCCAATCAGGCAATGGTTGACCTGTACGGGGCTGCCTATGATGAAACCGATCCTGCCGAACGTGCGGGCAAGCCCTTTATGGCTCTGCGCCAAGCCTATGCCGGTGACAATTCAGGTGACAGGCTGGAAGCATTGCGCAGCCTGTGGGGTGAAACCAGCGCCGAAACAATCGAGGGCTATGGCCGTCTTGTACTGACCGCGCGTGCTGTCGCGCTGTTGCGGCCCGAGGCGGGACTTGCCGATGCTGCGGACCAGATTGTCTCTTCGCTGCTGACTGCCGGATTTGTTGATCAGGCGACCGGCTGGCTGAATTCGGTGGATGAGGGCTCTCCGGCCTGGGCGCAGATTGTCTCGGCCAATCCGGATGCGGTTTCAGCTGTTGATTCGGGTGACATCACCAGCCTTGATGAAGGCAAGTCTGGCAAGCGCGCGAAGTTCTTTCTGGCCGCCATGGCCGGGCTGGGCAAGATTAATACTGAACAGGCCAATGACGCAGCGGAATCGCTGGAAGTCGCGCTGGGGCGGCAAGACGCGTGGACGCGCGCCCTTGAAAAGGCCGTCATGGCAGGTGAGCAGGGCACGGTCGTCGTGCTGGCAGCGCTGGGATTGCAGGGCAATGCCTGGGGGGCGGTTGATCCGGTGTATCTCTATCGTGCCGTATCTGCGCTCAACCGGGTCGGCCTGCAGAGCGAAGCGCGCCTGATTGCCGCTGAAGCCGTAGCGCGAGGATAGGAATCGCCGTGTCGAATGACCCGGCCCTGATCGACCGCTTTCTGGAAATGATGGCGGTTGAGGCCGGGGCCGCTGCCAATACCTTGGCCGCTTATGAGCGCGATCTGCGGGCGGTCTCGGAAGCTCTGCATGGCAGACTCGCAATCGCGGACGCCGACGATCTGGCGCGCATTGGCGAAGATTGGGCATCGCTGGCCCGCTCGACCGTCGCGCGCAAATCGGCCTGTTTGCGGCGCTTTTATGGATTTCTGGCAGATGAGCGGTTGCGCGGGGATGATCCGTCCCATGCCTTGCCGCGCGTGGGGGCGAGGCGCGCACTGCCCAAGGTTCTCAACCAGCCGGATGTGGAGGCACTGATCGCCGCCGCGGCCGAATTCGGCCCCGGCGAAGCGGGGCGTTTGCGCACGGTGGCACTGATGGAGCTGCTTTATGGCTCAGGCCTGCGCGCGACCGAACTCGTGTCTCTCGACATCCGGGCCTTTGCCGCAGACAGGCCGTGGCTGATTCTCAAGGGAAAGGGCGGCAAGGAGCGGTTGGTTCCCTTGTCAGACCGCGCGCGCGCCGCCGTCAGCGCGTGGCTTAAGGAGCGGCCACAGGGGACATGGTGGCTGTTTCCCTCACGCAAAGCGCATCTGAGCCGAATCAGATTGTATCAGCTGGTGCAGGAGCTTGCAGTGCGGGCTGGCATTCCGCCAGAGCGCGTCAGCCCGCATGTGTTGCGCCATGCCTTTGCGTCTCACCTGCTGGAAGGCGGCGCGGATTTGCGCGCGCTCCAGATGATGCTGGGCCATGCCGATATCGCGACGACAGAAATATACACACATGTCTCTACCAAGCGGCTGGTTGATCTGGTCAACAAGGCGCATCCCCTCGTTGACGCACTGCCAGACCGGGCCTAACGCGGGCACATGCAGACCTATCTTGAATTCGAGCGCCCGTATGCAGACCTTCAGACGCGCATTTCCGAGCTGCGTGTCAGTGCCGAAGCGGGCGATGCGGACATCGATTCCGAGCTGGAAAAGCTGGAAGCCAAGGCCGAACGCATTCTGGCGGACACCTATGCCAAGCTGACACCGTGGCAAAAGACGCAGGTGGCGCGGCATCCCAGCCGCCCGCATTTCAAGCATTTCACGAGCCGCATGGTGGAAGACTTCACCCCGCTTGCCGGAGATCGCGCCTTTGCCGATGATCAGGCGATTCTGGGCGGACTGGCGCGATTTCGCGGCCGCAAGGTGATGGTGATCGGCCATGAAAAGGGTGACGACACCGCCTCTCGCATCAAGCATAATTTCGGCATGGGCAAGCCGGAAGGCTATCGCAAGGCGATCCGTCTGGTCGAACTGGCGGACCGGTTCAACCTGCCGGTCGTGACTTTGGTGGACACGTCCGGCGCATTCCCCGGCATTCAGGCCGAAGAGCGCGGGCAGGCGGAAGCGATTGCGCGGTCCACCGAAGCCTGCCTCAATCTGGGCGTGCCGATGGTCGCGGCGATTGTGGGTGAAGGCGGTTCGGGCGGGGCCATTGCGCTGGCCGCGGGCAACCGCGTGCTGATGATGGCAAACGCTGTCTATTCGGTCATTTCGCCGGAAGGTTGCGCGTCGATCCTGTGGCGGACCAACGAAAAGGCCGCCGATGCCGCAGAAGCCATGAAGATGACAGCGGATGATCTGCTGGCTCTGCGCGTGATCGACGCAGTGGTTCCCGAGCCGCTGGGCGGCGCGCATCGTTCTCCTGATGTGGCCATCGACCTGCTGGCGGATGCAGTGGAAGCCGCGCTTGAGTCGCTCGATGGTCTGTCGCGCGATGAACTGCGCGCCGACCGACGTCGGAAATTCCTTGCGATGGGCGCTCTCTAGCCTCAATATCCGGAGCCTGAGTGCAGGTAACGGAGTGTGAGCATGAAGAAGGTTTTCCTGATCGGTGTGGCCCTGATTGCAGTCGGGGCGAAAAAGCCCAAGGACGCTCTGCCTGTTGCACAGCCGATGACTGCGTCCGACAAGGCGACCGGAGCCAAGGCGCACCCGGAAATCCTGAAGGAATTTGGCGGGGCTTATGAAGGCTCCCAAGTCATCTATGTGCGTAGCGTGGGGCAAAAGATTGCAGTGCAATCCGGCCTGTCCAACGCGCAGGGCGATTTCACGGTCACGCTGCTCAATTCCTCGGTCAACAACGCGTTCGCGCTGCCCGGCGGCTTTGTGTACGTTACCCGTGAATTGATGGGGCTGATGAACAGCGAGGCTGAACTCGCCTCGGTGTTGGGGCATGAAGTGGGCCATGTGGCGGCCCGCCATGCGCAGTCCCGCAACAAGCGCGCGACCATGGGCGGTCTGGGCGCAATTGCGGCAACGGTGCTGGGCGGTGTGCTCGCAGGCAATCAAGGTGCGCAACTGGGCCAGCAACTCGGCGGCAATCTGGCGACACGCTGGGTGATGGGATTCTCGCGCTCGCAGGAATATCAGGCGGATGATCTGGGCGTCGCCTATCTGGCGAAGGCGGGTTATGATCCCAATGCGGCATCGACGATGCTGGCGGCACTCGCCGCGCAGACTGCGCTTGATGCCAAGGTGCAGGGGCGTGGAGACAGCAAACTTCCCGCCTGGGCCAGCACGCACCCCGATCCGGCCAGCCGCGTGGTACGCGCCGCGCAGAAGGCTGCCGCCTCCAAACCGGTGGGCAAGGCGCTGAATGCGGATGTGTTCATCAACCAGCTGGACGGCCTGCTTTATGACGATGACCCGAAGCAGGGCATTGTCGAAGGGCAGGAGTTCATCCATCCGGATCTGAAGCTGAAATTCACAGCGCCGGCAGGCTTTGCGCTTTCCAACGGGACCGACGCCGTTACCGTCAGTGGCAGCACCGGGCAGGCCAGCTTCAGCGGTGGTGCCTATACCGGCGACATGGATGCCTTTGTGGCGAGTGTTTTCAAGGCGATTGGCGGGCAGAATGCTGCGCTTGATTATGGCAGCGTGAAACGCACCACAATCAATGGGCTTCCTGTGGGCTATGCTGCTGCGACCGCAACCACCCAATCCGGGCAGATGACGGTGACGGTCTATGGCTATGAGTTTTCGAAGTCGCAGGCGTATTTCATCTACGCGATCACTCCGGCCAATGCGGCAACGCCCTTCACCTCTCTGTTCGAGAGCGTGCGGCGGATCAGCGATGCCGAGGCGGCTGCAGTCAAGCCGCGCGTGCTGGATATTGTGACGGTGAAGAAGGGCGATACGATTGCATCGCTATCGGCCAAGATGGCCTATTCCACGTTCAAGACAGAACGCTTTGTAACGCTGAATGCGCTGAGTGCCGGTCAGGCGCTGCCGGTGGGGCGTAAGGTCAAGATTGTCACATACAAGAATTAATGATCACCATTTTTGCAGACAAAAAGAAACGGCGGCAATTGCTTGCCGCCGTTTCCTTTTTGGTTTGGAATAATCCCAGAAGGATTATTAGCCAGCCATGTCGGACTTGACCTGGCCGAAGGTCGAACCGACCTGCGAACCCAGCGTGTCCATCGAGCTCACGGCGGCAACCGCGATCAGAGCGGCCAGCAGGCCGTATTCGATGGCGGTCGCGCCCTTGGAGTCACGGAACATTTTGCGGAAATTCTTCATTTTTGGTCTCCTGAGTTTTGCTTCAACTACCCGGTTGAAAGTGTGTTTGCGCTTCCAACGAGGTTTTTTCTATCGGCAATGTGTTGAGAAAGGTTTAACGGGTTGATCGTTTTTTCGGACGTGCCCAGATGCTATTACGGAGCGGACATCGTTGTTTCGACATCGCCCCACATGGCAATGGTCTCATCAGCAACGCTTGACATGGCCGGAACTGCGGCAATCACGATCAGCGAGATGATCATCCCGTATTCAAGTGCGGTTGCCCCGCGGTTGTCGCGGCGCAGGCGCTGCAAGAGTTGCTTCATCTTCGTTCCCCGGTCGTCCGTTCCCATGGACAACGGCAAGGTGATATTCGAACGATAGTTAATGATTGGTTGAACTGAGATGGTGAACAGTAAAAATAGTTTAACAGTGGTGGCAGCGGCCTTGCCGGACAATGAAGGGCGTGTATTGCTGCAACAACGGCCTGAAGGTAGTGCGATGGCTGGTTTGTGGGAGTTTCCCGGGGGAAAAGTAGAGCCGGGGGAAAGCCCGGAAGCCGCCTTGGTTCGGGAATTGCACGAGGAGTTGGGCATCGCGGCGAACCCCGAAACGCTGGTGCCGATCACCTTTGCAACGGTTAACGCAGGCGACAAGGCGCTGATTCTGCTGCTTTATGGCTGCCCTGACTGGGTTGGAGAGCCTGTGGCACTCCACGCCACGGCGTTGCGATGGGAGCGCCCGGTCATGATGGACGCCCTGCCGATGCCGCCTGCGGACTATCCCATGGTCACGCTGCTTCAGGCCTGGCTGGAGCGCAGGGCCGCGCCACTGAGGTAAACGGGGCAGAATGCTTCGGTCACGCGCCCGTCATCATCCTTCAGGGCATCAAAACGCGCCATCCATTGGGCCAATGCTGCGCGGGGCAGGGGGTGGCGCTGGGTCAGGCAATTGCCGATCCCGTTCGCGCGCAGATCTGCGATATAGCGTGACCAGGCACCATAGCGCGCGGGAATGATCTCCATATCTGCCACCGGCTCAGCAAATCCTGCGCGTGAGAGCAAATCTCCGGCAGCCCGCACATCGATTTGCGGATGAAGCCGCGCAACTTGCGCGCCCTCCGCCGCATAGGCCAGTTGCCGGAGCAAGGAGAGGCTGCCCGCGCCCAGAATGGCCCCGAAGAAGCGCCCGCCGGGGTTCAGCAGGCGGCGGATCAGGATCAGCGCACCGGGTACATCGTGCAGCGAATCCAGCGTGCCGCAGGCGAGGATCAAGTCAAAACGCGCGCCGCCCGTATCGAGGCGGTCTTCATCGCAGGCGAGCGCCGCGTGCGGCCAGTCCGCTGTCCAGCCCGGATCAATGCGCATGATCGTTTCGGCAGACAGACAGGGTGAGGTCGCCAGCGCGCCGAAATCCTCGCTCACCAGCAAGAGGCTCTTGGGAGAGGGGGCCGCTTCTGCCGCGCGCGCGGCCAACTCCTGCCACATGCGGTCAAGCAG
The DNA here is from genome assembly GCA_016714795.1 of Sphingomonadales bacterium. Taxonomy (GTDB): domain Bacteria; phylum Pseudomonadota; class Alphaproteobacteria; order Sphingomonadales; family Sphingomonadaceae; genus Aquisediminimonas. Next base: position 603,099 of record JADKCA010000001.1, read on the forward strand.
CCAGCGGTCTTCCGGCGCGGCGCGGGCAACATGATGGCGGCGGACGCGGCGCGCAGCGCGGCTGAAAATCTCATCGGATGACATGGCGGGGGCTTGTGCCGTTTGCATCGAGCGGGAACAAGCGAAACATGAAGCTGCGCTCCATCATCAGCCGGGTCATCGCGTTCGCACTGCCACCGCGCTGTGCGGGGTGCGGCATGATTGTGGAGCAGGATGATGAATTGTGCGCGCCCTGCTGGTCAGCGCTCGACTTTCTGGATGGAGAAGGGTGCGCCAGTTGCGGCGTACCGATGGGTCAGCCCGGCCTGATCTGCGGGCGATGCCTGCAAAGTCCGCCCGATCATGACGGCGCGCGTGCGGCAGTGGCCTATGGCGGGCTTGCGCGCGATCTGGTGGTGCGGCTCAAACACGGGCGGCGAATGGGGCTCGCCCGGCTGATGGCGCTGATCATGGCGCGTCATGCAGCGGGAATGCGGGATGCGCTGCTGGTGCCAGTGCCGCTTCATCGCTGGAGGATCTGGCGGCGGGGGTTCAACCAGTCGATGCTGCTCGCGCGGCACCTGTCCGCCCGCACCGGGCTGGCTGTGGACGCGCAGGTGCTGACCCGTCGCAAAGCTACGCCCATGTTGGGGCCATTATCAGCACGGCAACGCGCCAAGGCCGTGAAAGGCGTGTTCGCGGTATCGCCAGAAGGCAGGCCACGCATTGCCGGGCGGCACATTCTTCTGGTGGATGATGTGCATACCAGCGGGGCCACCGCGAACGCCTGCGCCAAGGCACTCAAACGGGCCGGGGCCGCCTCTGTCACGCTGCTGTGCTGGGCGCGTGTGTTGCAGGATGAAGGGCCGGGCAATTGACAAGCGGCGCTGCCATCCACATCTGAGGGCGAGACAGGAGTTTCGCCCATGCCACGCGTTGAAATCTACACCAAATTCCACTGCCCTTATTGTTCGCGCGCGAAGGCGCTGCTGCAGGCCAAGGGCGTGGTGTTTGAAGACTATGACATTACCATGGGGGGCGAAAAGCGCACCGAAATGCTGGATCGCGTGCCGGGCCGCACCACGGTGCCGCAAATCTTCATCGGTGGCACTCATGTCGGCGGTTGCGATGATCTGATGGCGCTGGAGGCGGCGGGCAAGCTGGATCCGATGCTGGCTGCCGCCTGACCCCATATCATGCGCATCGCTCTGCTCCAGATGACCAGCGGGATTGACCCCGCCGCCAACGCAGCTACCGTGGTGGATGCTGCTGCGCATGCCGCTGCGGGCGGAGCCAAGATGCTGTTCACGCCGGAAATGACAGGGCTTCTGGATCGCAAGCGTGATCGCGCGTTGGCCCATCTGACGGGCGAGACTGATGATCGCGTGCTTGAGGCCGTGTCTGCGGCGGCGGCCCGCCATGGCCTGTGGATTGCATTGGGCAGCCTGGCGCTGGCGGGTGAAACGTCCGATGGTCGCCTCGTCAATCGCAGCCTTCTGGTCGGGCCGGATGGCGTGGTGCGCGCGCGCTATGACAAGATGCACCTGTTTGACGTTGATCTGGCGACTGGCGAGAGCTGGCGCGAATCAGCGGCCTATGCACCGGGCGAAACCGCTGTCGTGGCGGACGGGCCGGAAGGGTGGCGGCTGGGCCTTTCGGTTTGTTATGACCTGCGCTTCCCCGCGCTCTATCAGGCCTTGAGCGGGGCAGGGGCCAATCTGTTGACCATTCCTGCCGCCTTCACTGTTCCCACCGGCGAAGCGCACTGGCATGTGCTGATGCGCGCGCGCGCCATAGAGAATGCGGCTTATGTCGTTGCCAGCGCGCAGACCGGCACGCATGAGGATGGCCGTGCTACTTTTGGCCATTCGCTCGTGGTGGGCCCGTGGGGGGATGTTCTGCTCGATATGGGGAACGCGCCGGGGGTTGGTTTCGCTGACCTTGATCTGGCTCAGGTGGCAGATGCGCGCGCCCGTGTGCCGGTCATCAGGCATCGCCGCAGCATCGGGGCAGTCTCTTCATGATTGTCTTCGATCTCAAATGCCGGGCAGAGCATGTGTTTGAAGCGTGGTTCGCGTCTTCGATGGCCTTTGAGGATCAGAAGGCGCGCGGCCTGCTGCTCTGCCCGGTCTGCGGCGATACCGGCATCGACAAGGCGGTGATGGCCCCCAATGTTGCGGCCAAAGGCAATCAGCACCTCGACCCGATTTCACATGAGGCACCCGCTGTCATGGCTCCGCCTTCGCCAGAAGCGGCTGCGATGGTGGCGGTGATGCAGAAGCTGGCAGAGGTGCAGGCCGAAGCGATCAAGACTTCCACATGGGTTGGCAAGGATTTTGAGAGACAGGCGCGCGCGATGGACGCAGGTGATGTGGATCAGGCGCAAATCCATGGTCAGGCCACACCCGAACAGGCGCGCGCAATGATGGAAGACGGGATCGGTGTGATGCCGCTGCTCATCCCCGTGATTCCGCCCGAGGAGCGCAATTGACGCGACTCGCATGGCCGCTTAGGCGAAATGGCAGGCGCCCGTAGCTCAGCAGGATAGAGCATCAGATTCCTAATCTGGGGGCCACTGGTTCGAATCCAGTCGGGCGCACCAAATTGTTTTCATGCTCTAAAAGATCGTTTAACGTTTTGACATATATGGAAAAAATGTTTTTTCGAACGCACCCTTTCGGGTCATATGCAAGCTGTTGAGGAAATGTGAGCCTGGGGGCTGATTTCTTTATGGTCATGGGCATGATGAATCTGGCAGGCGTGAAGCGCGGCGAAACCAGCACGGACTGAGACTATGCCGTGTGCCATGTCACGGTCCGGTTTCAGGATTCCGGCCTGAAAGAGGCGGACCTCCTGGAACTCTTCCGTTCCCGCAATGGCAAGGTGTGCGAGATCAAACCCTATTTTCGATCCCGCACCGATCATCGCCGACTGCGCAGCCAAAAAGGCAGGTGAACCTAGGCACTCAGTCGAAGCGGTTGATCAGATTTTCGCACCATTCCTGACGGCCTGATCGCGGTTGCGGCGCGCTGTTTCTCGCCACGGCCCGGTCTGCCACCTGCGCCAGCGTGGTGCCTTCGGCATGGATCATGCGACCCAGTTCGCTCTGCCATCCGGCATAGCGTTCGGCGCGGAAGCGTTCGAGATCGCCTTGCTCGATGATCGCGGAAGCGCGGATCAGGGCGTGAGCAATCGTGTCTATCCCGCCGATATGTCCGTGGAAAAGGTCTGCTGCATCAATGCTTTGACGACGTACCTTGGCATCAAAATTGAATCCGCCCTGGCCCAGCCCGCCCGCGCGCAACACTTCCAGCATGGCGAGCGTCAGTTCTTCCACCGAATTGGGGAACTGGTCCGTATCCCAGCCATTTTGCGGATCACCGCGATTGGCATCGACCGAACCGAGAATGCCGAGCGCGCGGGCCATCGCCAGTTCATGCTCAAACATATGGCCAGACAGAGTGGCGTGGTTTGCCTCGATATTCACCTTCACTTCGGTTTCCAGCCCAAAGCGTTTGAGGAAGGCGTAAACCGTCTGGGTGTCAAAGTCGTACTGATGCTTGGTCGGCTCGTGCGGCTTGGGTTCGATCAGGATCGTACCTTTAAAGCCGATGCGGTGTTTGTGATCGACCACGAGGCTCAGGAAGCGCCCGAAATTCTCCTGCTCCACGCCGATTTCGGTGTTGAGGATCGAATCATAGCCTTCTCGCCCTCCCCACAGCACATAATTGGCCCCGCCCAGCCGGTGCGTCGCCTCCAGCGCGTCGCGAACCTGACTGGCGGCCCAGGCATAGACTTCGGGGTCAGGATTGGTCGCCGCCCGACCGGCATGAACATCCCGCGCCCATACTTTGGGGCCGTGCCCAAGCTGACGCTGCCCGCCGGGAAGGGGCCGCGCATCCTGTTGTTCGACAAGATCAATGGCTTTCGCGATGTCCCCTCCGTCAATGGCGCGCGTGAAGCGTTGACGGTGATGGCCGCCCGCAAGGGGTGGCGCATGGTCTCCACCGATCAGGGCGGCGCGTTCAACCCGCGCACGCTGGCGCAGTTTGATGCGGTGATCTGGAACAATATTTCAGGCGATGTGCTCACGCTCTCGCAGCGCAAGGCGTTCCAGACCTATCTGAACCGGGGCGGCGGCTATGTTGGCCTTCATGGTTCGGCGGGGGATCCGGTCTATTTCTGGGACTGGTATCCCGATACGTTGCTCGGCGCGCGCTTTGCCGGGCATCCCATGAACCCGCAATTTCAGGAAGCCCGCATCGCGGTGGACAAGGCCCACCCGCTCGCGGCCAATCTGCCCGATGAGTGGCGGATGACCGACGAATGGTACTCCTTCAAAACCAACCCTCGCGCCACGGGAGCCAGGGTGCTGCTGACGCTCGATGAAAGCACCTACAGCCGCAAGGGCCGCTTCGGCGAACCGCTGGACATGGGCGCGGATCACCCGCTGGCCTGGACTCGCTGTAACGGCAAAGGCCGCATGTTCTATTCCGCGATTGGCCACCTGCCCGCCACCTACAGCCACCCGCAAAACGTGACGCTGATGGAGGACGCGATTGCCTGGGTGGCCTCCAGGGCGGTGTGCCGGTAGGCGGGGGCTTGTGCGAAATGGCTGTGACAACCAGCGACGGATCAATGGGCCGGGCCATCCATGAAGTCAGCGGTCAGTGGCACCACAAATATTTTCCGCTTGCGCGCGGCACAAGCTTTCCGCCACACGGGGCGTGTCCCGGCTTGGACGAGCGCGCGCGCTGAGTCCCGGCGCAGCGCGGATGCTCCCGGCGAATCGGAAATTGCTTGAATTTCGGCTTATTCTGCCCAAAATTTGGGCTGAATTCGGGTTTTTGCCTATGAATTGGGCAGGAATTTGCCCGTATTGCGCGCCCACGCGGACTCTTGTTGCACGCTGTCAACAGCCCTGCTTAAGGCCATTTATCCGGAAAATTTGGGGAGCCCCTGATGAAAAAGATCGAAGCCATCATCAAGCCGTTCAAGCTCGATGATGTGAAGGAAGCCCTCCACGATGTCGGCGTGTCCGGCATCACCGTTACCGAAGCCAAGGGGTTTGGCCGCCAGAAAGGCCATACCGAACTGTATCGCGGTGCGGAATATGTCGTTGATTTCCTCCCCAAGGTGAAGCTTGAGGTGGTGGTAGACGATGCGGTGGCCCCGCGCGTTGTGGAAGCCATTGCGCAGGCCGCGCAAACCGGCCGGATCGGCGACGGCAAGGTGTTCGTGATGCCGGTGGAAAGCGCGCTGCGCATCCGCACCGGCGAGAAAGACAGCGACGCCATCTGATCAATCTTCCCTCCCGCGTTTGGGAGGGGCAGGGGAGGGCGCTTGCGCGGCTTCCCAGAACACTATCCAAACCCTCCCCTCACCCCTCCCGCAGGCGGGCGGGGCACAGACGAAGAAGGACTATGCACATGGCCTCAGCGGCAGACATCATCAGCCAGATCAAGGAACAGGAAGTCGAGTGGGTCGATCTCCGTTTCACAGACCCCAAGGGCAAGTGGCAGCACCTCACCATGTGCGCCGGCGTGATGGGTGAAGACGAACTGACCGACGGGCTGATGTTCGACGGCTCGTCGATCGAAGGCTGGAAGGCCATCAACGAGAGCGACATGATCCTGAAGCCCGATCTGGATGCGGTCTATATGGATCCGTTCAGCGCGACGCCGATGATGATCATCTGCTGCGACATCGTCGAACCCTCGACCGGCGAACTCTACAGCCGCGATCCGCGCTCGACCGCGAAGCGCGCCGAAGCCTACCTCAAGAGCACCGGCATTGGTGACACCGTCTATGTCGGCCCCGAAGCCGAATTCTTCATGTTCGACGATGTCCGCTTCGAAACCAGCTACAACCAGTCGGGCTTCAAGCTCGATGATATCGAACTGCCGACCAACACCGGCACCAAATATGAAACCGGCAACCTCGGCCACCGTCCGCGCGCCAAGGGCGGCTACTTCCCCGTTGCACCGGTGGATAGCGCCGTGGACATCCGCGGCGAGATGGTTTCGACCATGCTCGAAATGGGCCTGCCCTGCGACAAGCATCACCACGAAGTCGCCTCGGCGCAGCACGAACTGGGCCTGACCTTCGGCACGCTGGTGCAGACCGCTGACCGCATGCAGGTGTACAAGTATGTCGTGCATCAGGTGGCCGCCGCTTATGGCAAAACGGCAACCTTCATGCCCAAGCCGATCAAGGAAGATAACGGTTCCGGCATGCACACGCACTTCTCGATCTGGGAAGGCAGCAAGCCGCTCTTCGCGGGCAATGGCTATGCCGGTCTGTCGGACATGTGCCTGTACTTCATCGGCGGCGTCATCAAGCATGCCAAGGCGATCAACGCCTTCACCAACCCGACCACCAACAGCTACAAGCGTCTGGTGCCGGGCTATGAAGCGCCCGTGCTGCTCGCCTATTCGGCGCGCAACCGTTCGGCCTCGTGCCGCATTCCTTATGGGGCCGGTGCCAAGGCAAAGCGCGTTGAAATCCGCTTCCCGGATGCGATGGCCAACCCCTATCTCTGCTATGCGGCGCTGTTCATGGCCGGCCTCGACGGGATCGAAAACAAGATCCACCCTGGCGAAGCGATGGACAAGAACCTCTATGACCTGCCGCCCGAAGAGCTGAGCCAGGTGCCGACCGTGTGCGGCTCGCTGCGCGAAGCGCTCGAAAGCCTTGAAGCCGACCACGCCTATCTCCTGAAGGGCGACGTCTTCTCCAAGGAGCAGATCGAAAGCTATATCGAAATCAAGATGGGCGAAGTCGCGCGTTGGGAAATGACGCCGAGCCCGGTTGAATTCGATATGTACTACAGCGCTTAAGGCGAAGGCAGGGATGCAACCCCGTTGCATCCCGGTGCGCGAAGCGCAGCCGAACGCCCGGCCAGCGATGCACAGCATCGACTGACGTCACGGAATTCGCTCCCGTGACGGGCTGGAAGGAAAGAGGAAGGCCCCGGCGGGACACTGCCGGGGCCTTTTTCTGTGGGTGTGCATCGGCAAAAGCCCCCCTCCCGCCGTCCTGAGCCTGTCGAAGGACCGTCTTGCTCTGGTGTCAAAGTTCCAAGAACGGTCCTTCGACAGGCTCAGGACGGCGGGGATTGCTTCAATGTCAGCCGGAAAGGCGCAAAGGTGCGAAGGGTAAAGGGGCACATCCCTTCCCATCGACTTGCGATGAGCGAGCGTAATGGGATTGCCACAGTTCGAACAAAACTGCCGCGCCCATGCAGTTTAACTTGAATTCGCCAGTGCCGTTACTATCCTTGACAGTAAGGAGTGCGGCATGGCCCAGTTGAAGAAGATCACGGCGGGCTTGCTCGCGACCTCGGCAACGGGCGTCACGTCTTGGTCCACTGCGCTCAAGGAGATTCCGAACCCGCCAGAGCCTGCCTTGCTGGATGTGCTGCGCTGGATTGCGGATGGCAACAACACGCTGGCGGGCATCACTGCGGCTTTAGCAGGCATTTCGGCGGGCTATTCGATCTGGCAGATGTTCCAGCCCAACGCCGCAACGCCGGACGATGTAACCGGTGATGGTTACAAGACGCGCGCCGGTGTGGCGGACCTGTCCGGCCAGGTTTGGGAAGAGGGGCGGGTGGCGGATGCCCGGCATGGTGAGTTGATCGCCCACCTCGCCGCTATGGAAGCCCGGCTGCTTGCCGCCAATCCGGGGCAGGCCCAACAGATTGAAAGTTTCACTGCAACCGCAACGGAACTGGCCGAATCGCCTGCCGCTGTGGACCAGAGCATTGCCGAAGACATTGTTGAGGGCGATCCGCTGGACGCATCGGACCGGCTGCTGGCCGAAGCCGACGTCGAAGCCGGCCGCGCCGCCGAGCGGGCTCGGCAAGCCGCCCGCATTGCCGCGCCGTTCAGCGTGAAAAAGGCCATCCGCGCCTACGCTCGCGCCACCGATCTCGACCCCACTGATTTCTGGACATGGATTGAACTCTCCCGCCTCCACCGGGCCGCAGGTTCATTGCCCGAAGCGCGGCGCACGGCGGAGCACGCGCGCCAATATGCAGGAGATATGCGCGACACCATGGTGGCGGAGGGCGAGCTTGGCGATATTTCGGTCGCCGAAGGCGATCTGGCTCGGTCTCGTTCGCATTTCGAAGCGACGTTGACGGCAAATAAGGCCTTGGTTGATGGGCAGCCAGATGATTTGAATCTACTGCGCGACCTTTCGGTGAGCCATGAGAAGCTGGGCGATGTGGCGGTGGCGGTGGGCGACCTGGGTGAGGCCAAAGCACAGTTTGCCAAGGCTCTCGCCATCGCCGAGCGTCTGGCAGCGGCGGATGAGGGGCATGCGAGCTGGCAGCGCGATCTTTCGGTGATCCATGAGCGGCTGGGTGATGTGGCGGTGGCGGTAGGCGACCTGGGTGAGGCCAAGGCGCAGTTTGCCAAGTCTCTCGCCATTCGCGAACGTCTGTCGGCAGCGGATGCAGGGCATGCCGGGTGGCAGCGCGATCTTTCGGTGTGCCACATCAAGCTGGGCGACGTGGCAGCGGCGGCGGGCGCTCTGGGGGAGGCCAAGGCGCATTTTGCCGAGTCCCTCGCCATCGCCGAGCGTTTGGCAGCGGCGGATGCGGGGAATGCGGAGTGGCAGCGCGACCTTTCGGTGAGCCACAACAAGCTGGGAGAAGTAGAGGTGCCGACGGGCGCTCTGGTGGAGGCCAAGGCGCAGTTTGCCAAGTCTCTGGCCATCGCCGAGCGTCTGGCGGCGACGGATGCGCGGCATGCCGGGTGGCAGCGCGATCTGTCGGTGAGCCATGAGCGGCTGGGCGATGTGGCGGTGGCGTTGGGCTATATGGGTGAGGCCAAGGCGCAGTTTGCCATGGCTCTCTCCATCCGCGCGCGTCTGGCGGCATCGGATGCCGGGAATACGGAGTGGCAGCGCGATCTTTCGATCAGCCACAACAAGCTGGGCGATGTGGCGGTGGCGACGGGCGATCTGGGTGAGGCCAAGGCGCAATTTGGCAAGGGGCTGGCCATCGCCGAGCGTCTGGCGGCGGCGGATACGGGGAATGCGCAGTGGCAGCGCGATCTTTTCATCAGCCATGCCAAGCTGGGGCAACTGGCCGAAGCCGGGGGAGACACGGCTGGGGCGGTGGCGGAATTCAGGGCGGCGGAGGCGATCATGGCGGCGCTGCTCGCGCGGGTGGGCGCGCATCCGGGGTTTGAGCGCGATCTGGCGCAGGTGCGGCGGGATTTGGCGCAGCTAACGGCCTGACTCCGCACCCCCTTGCCTTTTCCGCCATTCCCCGCTAACGGCGCAGACCTCAATCCCGCATGGGTGGCACATATCCCGGTGTGACGGCGCAAATCCGTCATTCTCGCTGCCCAGTGGACCAACCGGAAGGAGACTATCCCATGGCGGCACCCACCGTGACGCTGCGCGAGCTGTTGGAAGCAGGCGCACATTTTGGACACCAGACGCATCGCTGGAATCCGAAGATGAAACCCTACATCTTTGGTGATCGCAACGGCGTACATATTCTCGATATCTCGCAGACCGTTCCGCTCTTTGCCCGCGCGCTCGATTTCGTGTCGCAGACGGTTGCACGCGGCGGCAAGGTGCTGTTCGTTGGCACCAAGCGTCAGGCAGCTGAATCGATTGCCGAAGCTGCGCGTGCCTCTGGCCAGCATTTCGTCAACCACCGCTGGCTGGGCGGGATGCTGACCAACTGGAAGACCATTTCCGGTTCGATCAAGCGCCTGAAGACGATGGAAGAAACGCTGAACGGCGACACCACCGGCCTCACCAAGAAGGAAGTCCTTCAGATGACGCGCGAGCGCGACAAGCTGGAGCTTTCGCTGGGCGGCATCCGCGATATGGGCGGCATTCCGGACGTGATGTTCGTGATCGACGCCAACAAGGAAGAGCTGGCCATCAAGGAAGCGAATGTGCTGGGCATTCCGGTCGTCGCCATCCTCGATTCGAACGTCTCGCCCGATGGTATCGCTTTCCCGGTTCCGGGCAATGATGACGCCAGCCGCGCGATCCGCCTTTATTGTGACGCCATCGCCCGCGCTTCCACCAAGGGTGGTGCACAGGGTGCAGCGGCCCGTGGTGCCGATCTCGGCGCGATGGACGAGCCCCCGGCGGAAGCCGTGCTGGCTGAAGGCGCTTAAGCAGATTTCGTCATTCCCGCGCATTCGGCTCCCGTGAAGCAGGCCCCTTGGTGCAACTTGGGAGCCAACTGTAGATGGACCCCCGCTTTCGCGGGGGTGACATTTTGAAGGAAAAGGAACCGAACAATGGCAGATATTACTGCTGCAATGGTGAAAGACCTGCGCGAGAAATCCGGCGCGGGCATGATGGATTGCAAGAAGGCGCTGGCCGAAACCAATGGCGACATTGAAGCCGCCATCGATTGGCTGCGCGCCAAGGGCATGGCGACCGCCTCCAAGAAGTCCAGCCGCACGGCGGCGGAAGGTCTGGTTGGCGTGGCTGTTTCGGGTGCGACCGGCGTTGCTGTCGAAGTCAATTCCGAAACCGATTTCGTCGCCAAGAACGAGCAGTTCCAGGCGTTCGTGAAGAATGTCGTGCAGGTTGCGCTCGATGGCTCCGACGATGTCGAAGCGATCAAGGCCGCGGCTTATCCCGGTGGCGGCACGGTCTCTGAAGCGCTGACCGAAAATATCGCCTCCATCGGCGAAAACCAGAATCTGCGTCGCGCGAAGAAGCTCAGTGTCTCGCAGGGCGTGGTTGTGCCTTATGTCCACAATGCGGTTGTGCCGGGTCTGGGCAAGATCGGCGTGCTCGTCGCGCTCGAATCAGCAGCCGCGACCGACAAGCTGGAAGCACTGGGCAAGCAGCTGGCCATGCATGTGGCAGCGGCCTTCCCGATCGCGCTCGACGAATCGGGCGTGTCGGCTGAAACCATCGAACGCGAACGCGCCATCGCGCAGGAAAAGGCCGCCGAAAGCGGCAAGCCTGCCGAAGTCGTCGCCAAAATGGTCGATGGCGCAGTGGCCAAGTTCCTGAAGGAAAACACGCTGATCAACCAGCTGTTCGTGATCGATGGCAAGACCAAGATTTCGGACGTGGTGGCAGCTGCTGGCAAGGAAGCCGGTTCGCCAATCGTGCTGAAGGACTATGTCCGCTTCCAGCTTGGCGAAGGCATCGAGAAGGAAGTCAGCGACTTTGCGGCGGAAGTGGCCGCGACGGCTGGCGTCAACAAGGGCTGAACCCCCTTCTAACGCTTGTGAGTGGCGCGTACCCGCATTAGGGTGCGCGCCGCTTGCATATCCGAAGACCTGAACAGAAAGTGTCCCTATGTCCCGCCCCGGCTTCAAACGAGTTCTGCTGAAGCTGTCGGGTGAAGTGCTGATGGGGGATCAGGCGTTTGGCATTGATCCGGAAACCGTGGCGCGTGTCGCTGCCGAAGTGAAGGCCGCCAAGGATACCGGGCTGGAACTGTGCCTCGTCATCGGCGGAGGCAATATTTTCCGCGGTATGGCTGGCGCTGCCAAGGGCATGGACCGCGCGCAAGCCGATTATATGGGGATGCTCGCCACCGTGATGAACGCGCTGGCCATGCAGAATGCGCTGGAGCAGCTGGGCGTGCCGACCCGCGTGCAATCCGCCATCGAGATGGACAAGGTGTGCGAGCCGGTCATCCGCCGCCGTGCCGAACGCCATCTGGAAAAGGGGCGGATTGTTATTTTTGCAGCGGGTGTGGGCGCGCCTTATTTCACCACCGATTCCGGCGCAGCATTGCGCGCTGCCGAAATGAAATGCGATGCGCTGCTCAAGGGCACCTCGGTTGATGGCGTTTATGATGCCGATCCCAAAAAGGTGCCGACTGCCAAGCGTTACGAGACGCTGAGCTATGATCGCGTCCTTTCAGACAATCTCAAGGTGATGGACGCCAGCGCCGTTGCCTTGTGCCGAGATAACAGCATCCCGATCGTCGTCTTCTCCATCCGTGAACAGGGCAATATCCTGAAAGTTCTGGATGGCAGCGGAACCCGCACGATCGTTCAGAACGAAGGGAAGTAAACATGCCAGCTTATAATAAGAGCGATCTCGAACGCCGTATGCACGGGGCGGTCGAATCCTTGCAGCACGATCTGAACGGCCTGCGTACTGGCCGCGCAAACACGTCGCTGCTCGATCCGATCCAGGTGGAAGTGTACGGCTCCAACATGCCGCTCAATCAGGTGGCGACCGTTTCCGCGCCGGAGCCTCGCCTGCTTTCGGTGCAGGTCTGGGACCGATCCAACGTGACGCCGGTGGAAAAGGCCATTCGCAACGCCGGGCTGGGCATTAACCCGATCACCGACGGCCAGAATATCCGCCTGCCGATTCCCGACATGACGGAAGAGCGCCGCAAGGAACTTGCCAAGCTGGCATCGTCCTATGCAGAAAAGGCCAAGGTTGCTGTCCGCAATGTGCGCCGCGATGGCAATGACGATCTCAAGACCGATGAAAAGAAGAAGGAAATCGGCGAGGACGAGCGCAAGCGCGGTGAGGCCGAAGTCCAGAAAATGACCGACGCGGCGATTGCAGATATCGATGCGGCGCTCGCGTCGAAGGAAAAGGAAATCCTCGGCAAGTGAGTCTGGCAGGAGCCTGAGCGTGTCTGACCAGCCCACATCTCCCCGCCACGTTGCCATCATCATGGATGGCAATGGTCGCTGGGCCAAGAAGCGCCTGTTGCCGCGCATGGCGGGGCACAAGAAGGGCGTGGATACGGCCAAGCAGGTTGCCTATGCCGCGCTCGATCTGGGGGTCGAGGTGCTGACGCTCTACGCCTTTTCCACTGAAAACTGGGCGAGGCCTGAAGAGGAAGTGAGCGGGCTGATGGGCCTGCTCAAAATCTTCATCCAGCGCGATGTTCGGGAATTGTCCGAACGCGGTGTGCGGTTGAAGGTCATCGGCAACTGGCGGGCGCTGGCTCCAGATCTGGTGGTGTTGATCGAAGACGCGCTGACGCAGACGGCGGGCAATACGGCGTCCACGCTGGTGATTGCGCTCAACTATGGCAGTCAGGCAGAAATCACCGCTTCGGTGCGCAGGTTGGCAGAGCAGGTGAAGGCAGGCGCGCTGAAACCTGATGCCATTACGGCGGATCATATTGCGCAGGGTCTTGAAACTGCGGACTTGCCGCCGCTTGATCTGCTGATCCGCACATCGGGCGAGGTGCGCCTCTCCAACTTCCTGCTGTGGCAGGCGGCCTATGCTGAAATGCTGTTTGTAGAGACGCTCTGGCCCGATTTCGGGAAGGCGGAACTGGCCGCCGCATTGGATGGTTTCGGGGAGCGCGAACGGCGCTATGGTGGCCTGTGACCGGCGCCGCTGCCCCCAAAAAGTCTGATCTCGGCGTTCGCGCCGCTTCAGCCATCGTCATGATCGCGATCGTTGGCGCAGCGCTGTGGCTGGGCGGCTGGTGGTTCAGGCACTGGTGGCGCTGATCGGCTGGGGCATGATCGTTGAGTGGGTGCGGCCGCTCGGCCCAAGCTTTTTAGCAGCCGGCTGCGCCGGACTGGGCACCGGCCGCGATGATTTCGCAACCTGTTTGGGCGGGGCTAAATCATGTCGGCATTCTCAGGCTGTTGACGGTACAGGCTGCGATGGGCGCGCTTGGAACGCTGGCGGTGATGGCACTGGTCTGGGCGACCGATATTGGTGCCTATTTCTCCGGGCGGTCCATTGGCGGCCCCAAGATTGCGCCAGCCATCAGTCCGTCCAAAACCTGGGCGGGGCTGGCAGGCGGCATGGTGGCGGCCATCCTGACGCTGTGGTTGATGAAGCGCTTGGACCTGCTCTCGGTCACTGACGCGATGGGCAACAGCTATTTCGTGCAGATTTCATCATGGACCGGCGCTCTGGTCGCAATTCTGGCGCAGGCGGGCGATTTTTTCGAAAGCTGGCTGAAGCGCAGGGCAGGGGCGAAGGACAGCGGCACCCTCATCCCCGGCCATGGTGGCCTGCTGGATCGTCTGGACGGGCTGCTGCCGGTGCTGATCCTTGTCGGGCTGATGCTGCATTGGCAAACGGCATGAGCCGCCGCACCATCTCTGTTTTCGGCGCAACCGGCTCGATCGGGGAATCGACGCTTGATCTGGTACGCCGCAATCCCGATCAATTTGAAGTTCTGGCGTTGACCGCGCACAGCAATGTGCACGCGTTGGCGCAGGCTGCGCGGGCGACGCAGGCCAAACGCGCGGTGATCGCCGATGAAGCGCATTTGACGGACTTGAAGGCGGCGCTGGCGGGCACGGGCGTTGAAGTGGCCGCCGGGCGGGAGGCGCTGGTGGAAGCCGCGTCTCTGGGGGCGGACTGGACAATGGCTGCAATTGTCGGCTGTGCGGGCCTCGCCCCCGCCATGGCCGCATTGAAGACCGGCAAGACGCTGGCACTGGCCAACAAGGAATCGCTCGTCTCGGCGGGTGATCTGATGATGTCTGCTGCCAAAACGGCAGGGGCGACGCTGCTGACGGTCGATTCCGAACACAACGCCATCTTCCAGTGCATGGATGCGACAGCGCCCAAGGCGGTGCGCCGGATCATTCTGACCGCAAGCGGCGGGCCATTCCGTGAATTTGGCGCGAATGCCATGGCCACTGTCACGCCGGACATGGCGGTCAAGCATCCCAATTGGGACATGGGTGCCAAAATCAGCGTCGATTCCGCCACGATGATGAACAAGGGGCTGGAGGTGATCGAGGCGCATCATCTGTTCGGCCTGCCGTCTGATCGCATCGATGTGCTGGTGCATCCGCAATCGGTGATCCATTCGATGGTGGAATATGTTGATGGTTCGGTGCTGGCTCAGCTTGGCACGCCCGACATGCGCACGCCTATTGCCCATGCTTTGGCCTGGCCGGAACGGATGGAGACGCCGGTCGCCTCGCTCAACCTTGCGCAGGTCGGGCGGCTCGATTTTGAAGAGCCGGACCCGGTGCGTTTCCCGGCGTTGCGGCTGGCGCGGGTGGCGATGGAAGCGGGCGGGGCGGCTCCTGCCATCCTGAATGCAGCGAATGAAATTGCGGTCGCCGCGTTTCTTGACCGGCGTGTCGGCTTTACGGCGATTGCCGCGATTGTGGAACGCGTGATGGAGCGCTATGAAGCGGCTCCGCCAGCCTCTATCGAGGAGGTTCTGGCGGTTGATTCCGAGGCGCGGCGGATCAGCGCCGCCCTGATCGAAAGCGAGTTTGCGTGAGCGGTTCCCCCGGCTTCTTCTACACATATTGTGGTTTCTGGTCGCCATTGGCCCGCTGATCTTCATTCATGAACTGTGGCATTCTCGTCGCGCGCTGGTGCGGCGTACAGGTTGAGGCCTTCTCGATCGGTTTTGGACGCGAAATCGCAGGCTGGACGGATCGGCATGGTACACGCTGGAAAATCGGCTGGATGCCGATGGGCGGCTATGTGCGCTTTGCCGGAGACTGGGATGCCGCCAGTCAGGCCGATGGCGCCTGGCGCGAATTGCCCGAGGACGAGCGCGTCCGCACCTTTCACGCCAAACCGGTGTGGCAACGCGCATTGATCGTCGTCGCCGGACCGGTGGCCAATTTTCTGGCGGCGGTGCTGATCTTCATGGGCCTGTTTGCCAGCACGGGCATTCAGGTGACCCCGCCGGTCATTTCGGCTGTGGCAGCAGACAGCGCTGCCGCTGCCGCCGGTTTCAAGGCCGGAGACCGCATTGTTGCGATGGACGGGCGCGAGATCGATGATTTTTCGGACATCAGCGATCATGTCCGCCTGCGTGCGAAACAGGCGATCACTTTCGGCATTGTCCGCAACGATGTGAAGACAGACATTGTCGCCACACCGCGCAGCGAGGTGTTTGTTAGCCGCTTCGGAACCAAGGCGGAATTCGGATTGCTGGGTATCGGATCAGTCCGCGCGGAAACCGTTTTTCCGCCATGGTATCGCCTGCCTGTTGAAGGCGTGAAGGCCACTGCTGCCATGGTCCGCTCCATGGTGGACGGGCTAGGCCGGATCATCATGGGCTATATCTCGGTCAAGGAACTGGGCGGCCCTGTGATGATGGCTCGCATGTCCGGCGAAATCGCCACCATGGCTGGGAACCCTTCATTCTCTTTGTGGCGGCCATTTCGATTAATCTCGGATTCATCAACCTGTTGCCAGTTCCCGTGCTGGATGGTGGCCATTTGCTCTTCTGCGGAATCGAGGCGTTGCAGCGCAGGCCGGTCAGCAACCGCACGCAGGAATGGGCCTATGGTGCCGGCTTCGCGCTGGTGGTTGGGTTCATGTTGATGGTAACATTCAACGATTTCATTCGCTTCGGCTGGTTCAGCCGGTTTGGCGACTTGATTGGTTGACCCGGTTCGGGCAGGGCAACAGCAGGAAAGCGCAATGGCAGGAAAAGTCTCACCCGTGAAGCAACGTCACACCACCCACACCCGCCGTTTCGCGGCCTCGCTCATGGTGGGAACGGCCCTTGGCCTGCCTTCCGCTGTGGCCTTTGCGCAGGACGTGGCGGCTCCGGTCGCGGCAGCCTCCACCATCCGCTCAATTGCCGTGTCCGGCTCGCAGCGTCTGGAGCCGGACACGATCCGCTCCTACGTCAAGTTGCGAGCAGGTGCCGCCTATTCCACGGAAAGCCTGGATCAGGCGATCCGTGATCTGTTTGAAACCGAATTGTTTCAGGATGTGCAGATCCGCGACAATGGCGGCGATCTGATCATCGAAGTGCGCGAGAATCCGGTGATCAACCGGATCGTTCTGGATGGCAACAAGCGCCTGAAGGAAGACAAGATCAACAAGGAAATCAAGGTCGCGCCGCGCCAGATTTTCACGCGATCCAAGGTGCGTGCAGATGTGAACCGCATCATCGAGCTGTATCGTCGTCAGGGCCGGTTCGGCGCAACGGTCGAGCCCAAGATGGTGATGCTCGACCAGAATCGCGTCGATGTGGTGTTTGAAATTACCGAAGGGCCGAAATCCAAGGTTCGCCAGATCAACATCATCGGGAACGAGAAGTTCAAGGACAAGAAGCTTCGGGGCGAAATGGCCACGAAGACGACGGGCCTCACCAAGGTCTTCTCATCAGGCACCAGCTATGACGCGGACAAGCTGCAATATGACCAGTCCAAGCTGCGCCAATTCTATCTGACCAAGGGCTATGCCGATTTCCGCGTGATTTCTGCCGTGGCGGAACTGACGCCCAACAAGCGCGATTTCATCATCACCTATGTGGTGGAAGAGGGCGAGCGCTACAAATTCGGCGACATCGGGGTCGAGAGCGAATTGCGCGATTTCAAGCCCAAGGTGGAAGCCATCCCCTTCAAAAAGGGTGAATGGTACAACGCCAAGACGGTCGAAGACACGGTGGAAAGCCTCACCGAATCCGCCGGACTGTTCGGCTATGCCTTTGCCGAAGTGAACCCCAATTTCGAGCGGGACAAGGATGCCCGCACCATGTCCATGACGTTCAACATCGGAGACGCGCCGCGTGTCTATGTCGAACGGATCGACATTAACGGCAACACGGTGACGCAGGACAAGGTGGTGCGCCGCGAATTCCGTCTGGCGGAAGGCGATGCGTTCAACAGTTTCCAGGTCAAGCGCTCGTCCGACCGTATCCAGAGCCTCGGCTTCTTTCAGGAAAAGCTGGAGATCGAGCAGAAGCCCGGTTCCGCACCGGACCGGATTGTGCTGGAAGCCAATGTGGAAGAAAAGAACACTGGCGAGCTCCAGCTCTCGGCAGGTTTCTCCTCGCTGGAAAAATTCATTCTCAGCTTCTCGATCCGCCAGCGCAACTTCCGCGGCAAAGGGCAGGAATTGCGCGCAGGCA
This sequence comes from Sphingomonadales bacterium, assembly GCA_016714795.1. Taxonomy (GTDB): domain Bacteria; phylum Pseudomonadota; class Alphaproteobacteria; order Sphingomonadales; family Sphingomonadaceae; genus Aquisediminimonas. Next base: position 620,869 of record JADKCA010000001.1, read on the forward strand.
TCAACTATTCCAACTATTCCAAATCGGTTGAACTCGGCTTTACCGAACCTTATCTGTTTGATCGCAATATCGCGCTGGGCGTGGATATTTTCCGGCGCGATTACAACTCGTTCAACTTCATCAACAACAACCGCAATACGACTTACCAGCAGATCACGACCGGTGGTCAGGCGCGTGTTGGTATTCCGCTGACCGAATTCTGGTCGCTCGCCGGGCGCTACGGCCTGAACTATGATGAAGTCTCGCTCGACAAGCAGACCTTCTTCTTCCAATGGGGCCTGCGATCCGTTGCTCGCCGGGCGCTATTTGTGCGACGCGGTGGGCAACCGCATGACGTCGTCGCTCGGCTACAGTCTTGTGTTTGACAATCTCAACAATCGCATTCGCCCCAGCAAGGGCCAGCGGTTCATCTTCAGTCAGGACTTTGCGGGTCTGGGCGGCAGCGTGAAATATCTGCGCACCCGCGTAGATGCGGCCAAATACTGGAAGGTGTTGGGCAACTTCATCTTCTCGGCAGGCGCCGAAGCCGGACACATCATGCCCTTCGGCAAGAGCCGCGGTGTGGGTGTGGATCGTATCCGCCTGACCGATCGCTTCTTCCTGGGCGAGCCGGAAATGCGCGGCTTCGACATTCGCGGCATTGGGCCGCGGGTCGTTCGCCAATTCTATGATGCCAACGGCGCACTGGTCACGGCGCGCGATCAGGTGTCGGACGATTCGCTGGGCGGGCGCTACTATTACAAGGGTCGCTTGGAGCTCGAAATTCCGCTGGGTTCCGGCGCGCGTGAAATGGGCCTTCGCCCGTCCTTCTTCCTGGATGTGGGCTCGGTCTGGGGCGTAAAGCGTCCGCAACTGCTCGGCTCGGCGCGCAATACTTCACCCAATGTGACGGTGATCTTCTCAGACACCAACGCAGACGGAAAGCTGGACCCGATCGTGCGTCCCATCACGGATACAGGCGGCAACGCGCTGTACACGGTGGTGGATACAACCAGTGCAGACATCGGCAAGAGCACGACGTGCGTGACGGGCTATTCCGGCACCGCTGGCGGAACATGCGTTGGCAGCTTTGCCAACACGGCTTTGGCCAACACGATCAACCCGTTCGAGGAATTTTACTTCGGCGATACATGGAAGCCGCGCCTGTCGGTCGGCTTCGGTGTCAACTGGAACTCGCCCTTCGGTCCGTTCAGGATTGATATAGCCAAGGCCCTGCTAAAAGAGCCAGGCGATGATACCAAGCTCATCACTTTCAACGTAGGAACCCAATTCTGATGAAAACCATTTTCAAGGCTCTGGCGCTCGCTTCGGTCGCCACCACGGGTGTTGTGGCACTGGCTCCGGTTGCGTCTGCGCAAGCCGTGCAGGGGCTGGGTGTTGCCGATCTGGATGATGCAGTCTCCAAGTCGAACGCCGCCGTTCTGGCCGCCAACCAGATCAAGATCACGCACAAGGCGACGATTGACGCCGTGGAAGCGCGGACCGGCGTCCTGAACAACGAATATCGCACCATGGTGCAGGCGTTCCAGACTGCACAGCGCGCGCCGAACCCCAATCAGGCTGCGCTTCAGCAGCAGGCGGCCGCCATCCAGAAAAAGCAGCAGGATGCTCAGACCGAGCTTCAGAACCTGGCACGCCCCTATTCGCTGGCAGAAGCCTATGCGATGGAGCAGATTCGCGGCAAGCTCGAACAGGCCGTCCGCAATGCGATGACCAAGAAGCGCGTTTCCGTGCTGCTTCAGCCCAATGCGCTGATCCTTCCCGCGCCTTCGGCTGACATCACGACGGACGTGATTGCAGAGCTGAACGCATTGGTGCCCAATGTCAGCATCACGCCGCCTGCCGGTTGGCCGCAACAGGGTGGCGCAGCGCCCGCCGCTGGTGCAGCGCCCGCTCGCCCGGCCCAGCCGCAGAGCCGCTGATCCGGTGTCTGATGATGTTGTGACAAAAGGACCGCTCGATATTCGGGCGGTCCTCGCGGCCTTGCCGCATCGCTATCCGATGCTGCTGGTGGACCGCGTGGAAGAGATTGTCGTGGACAAGTCGATCCGCGCGATCAAGGCCGTCAGCTTCAATGAGGGCTTTTTCCAGGGGCATTTCCCGGGACGCCCGATCATGCCGGGCGTGCTCATCGTAGAGGCGCTGGCGCAGGCCGCTGGTGTGCTCGCGGTCGAATCGCTGGGGCTCTCCGGCTCTGGCAAGCTCGTCTATTTCATGGCGATTGACGGCGCCAAGTTCCGCACGCCCGTGGAGCCGGGCTGCCTGCTGACGCTGGAAGTAGAGTTCGTCCAGAAGCGCGCCAGCGTCTGCAAATTCGCCGGACGCGCACTGGTGGATGGCAAGCTGGCGGCTGAGGCCAATTTCACGGCCATGATTGCGGACCCGCCTGCAAACTGATCTTGCCTTTTGTGCGGGGCGACGTTACGGCCCCGCATCCTATTCCTCAGGCTGGTCGGAACCAGCCGCATTTGGAGCATGACCGATGAAAGCCAACACGCATCCCGACTATCACTTCATCACCGTGAAGATGACCGATGGCACCGAATTCCAGACCCGCACGACCTGGGGCAAGGAAGGCGATGTGATGACGCTTGAAATTGATCCGACCTCTCACCCGGCCTGGACCGGTGGTAATTCGCGCCTGCTTGACGCCGGTGGCCAGGTGGCCCGCTTCAACAAGCGTTTTGGTGGTCTCTCCCTCAAAAAGGGTTGAACGACGCTCAATGCTGAGCAGAAGAGCCGTCCGGAAGGGCGGCTTTTTTGTGTGCAAAGATGGGCCGCCATGGCGATGTATGACGGACACACAATGACGCCGCGTCCGCGGGCGTGATTCACAATGTCTGGAAAAGGTGGCTCCCCGAGTAGGATTCGAACCTACGGCCATTCGATTAACAGTCGAATGCTCTACCGCTGAGCTATCGGGGAACAGCTTCAAAAGCGAGCCGCGCAATTAGCATCTGAGGCGGGGAATGCAAGCCCCTTTGCGCGGAAAATATCCCGCCTCACGCGGCTTTCCGCATCTCCATGCGTTCCCAGATTTCGCACAGGGCCTGCACCAGTTCATCCATCATTTCGGTGCTGTGCTGGGGGCCGGGGGTGAAGCGCAGGCGTTCGGTGCCGCGCGGGACGGTGGGGAAGTTGATCGGCTGCACATAAACGCCATATTCGGCGAGCAGGATGTCGCTGATGCGTTTCGCCTTCACCGGATCGCCCACCATCAGCGGCACGATGTGCGTGGTGGAGTTCATCACCGGCAGGCCTGCCTCCGCCATGATCCGCTTGAGATAGGCGGCAGCGGCCTGCTGGCCCTCACGCTCCACGCTCGACTGTTTCAGGTGCCGCACGCTCGCCAGCACGCCGGCCACCAGCACGGGCGAGAGGCTCGTGGTGAAGATGAAGCCGGGGGCATAGCTGCGGATCACGTCCACAATCACCTGATCGGCTGCGATATAGCCGCCCATCACGCCAAACGCCTTGCCCAGCGTGCCTTCGATGATCGTCACGCGGTGCGCCACGCCATCGCGGTCGGTGATGCCGCCGCCGCGCGGGCCATACATGCCCACGGCGTGCACTTCGTCGCAATAGGTGATGGCGTTATACTTGTCGGCCAGATCGCAGATCGCGGTGATGTCCGCCACGTCGCCATCCATCGAATAGACGCTTTCGAACGCGATCAGCTTGGGCGTCTCCGGGTCTGCCGCTTCGAGCAATTCCTCCAGATGAACCAGATCATTGTGCCGCCACACCTGCTTTTCGCAGCCCGAATTGCGGATGCCCGCAATCATCGAGGCGTGATTGAGCTCATCCGAAAAGATGATGCAGCCCGGCAGAACCTTGGCCAGCGTGGCCAACGTCGCCTCGTTCGAGACATAGCCGGAGGTGAACAGAAGCGCGCCTTCCTTGCCATGCAGATCGGCCAGTTCGGCCTCCAGATTGACATGGTAATGCGTGTTGCCGCCAATGTTGCGCGTGCCGCCGGAACCCGCACCGACATCATGCAGCGCCTCTTCCATCGCGGCAATCACCTTGGGATGCTGCCCCATGGCAAGATAATCGTTCGAGCACCACACCGTGATCGGCTTCGGCCCGTTATGACCCGCAAAGCAGCGCGCGTTGGGAAAGGCCCCCTTGTTGCGCAAAATGTCGATGAAGACGCGATAACGGCCTTCCTCATGAAGGCGGTCAATTGCTGCATTGAAAACCTTGCCGTAATCCACGCCCAGCCCCTGCTTCCCAATTGGTGCGACCTTCGAATTGCGCAGCTTTAATCGCGCAAGGGCAGGGAATCCAGTGCGAACGATTCGCAATTAGTGTCTAGAAACCACGTTTGAGGAGCCCGGCCTGTACCATTTCATCCACTGTCACCGCATCATGGCTTGGCACCATCACGACCTGCGGATTGGCCTCATGAAGCGCCTTGAACGCTTTCAGCCAGCCGAACACCGCAGCCCGATTCTCGCCCACAAAAAGGTCGCCCACCAACCGGGAGCGGGCGCGGGTTTCACGCCAGTTGCGGTCCATCGAAGAAATGTCGCCCATGAACAGATATTCGCGGCCAGTTGCCAATTGCACGAACATCATCTGAGAGCCCGGCGTGTGACTTGGGGCCTTGATCAGCACCACGCCGGGAGCGATTGGAAGCATCCCCTGATAAGAGAGTGGCTGATAGGTTTCGCGCGATCCCTTGGGCCATTCCAATGGAGCCGTCACCTCCGGGTGATCAACTTGCTCCCGAGTGATTCGGGTGCGCGGGCTAACATTGGCCCAGTTCTGCGCGGCCAACACGCCGCCGATATGATCGAGATGCTCATGCGTCACCACAATCAATCTGGCCCTGGGCAGTGCCGCCAGTACGCGGGCATAGGCGTCCCCATCATGCTTGTAGAACGGCATGGCGGCGTTGGATTCTGCGCTGAGTCCGGAATCGAGAATGATGCTCTGATCGCCCGTTGCGATGCGGAAGCTGTGCACGCCCTGATCGCGCCTGCCAAAGCCGCTGCCCGCCACCAGCATGGTGTCAGCCAGCGCCCCGCGCGCGACTGTTTCCACCGAGATTGTGTCTGGCTTGTTCCCCGGCATGGCATTGGCCGCCGCCCGTAAGGAGGCGATGTCGAGCGGGGCAGGGGCGGTGTCTCCGGGGCGGTTATCGTATAGCAGCCAGTAAAAGGCGCATCCAAGAAGGGCGAGCAGCGCAACGATGATCTTGTGCCAGCGTTTCATGCAAATCCTCTCCCTAATCGATTGAACGGTGTTCTAAGGTCAGTGAGAATGGTCCGGGAATTGGCCTATGGTCAGGTCAACAGCACAATCTTCCCGACATGGTCACCGGCCTCCATGCGGGCGTGGGCGGCGGCGGCGTCCTGCATCGGGAAAGTCCGATCCATCACGGGTTTCAATCGCCCATTTTCTACATGCGGCCAGACCGTGCGGGCAATTTCGTCTGCGACCAGCGATTTGAACGAGACCGAGCGCGGGCGCAGGGTGGAGCCTGTGAGGGTGAGGCGGCGCATCAGCACCGCGGCCATGTTGATCTCTGCCTTCACACCGCGTTGCACCGCAATGGTGACGTGGCGACCATCCTCTGCCATGCAATCCAGGTTGCGCGGGACATAGTCTCCGCCCACCATATCGAGCACGGCATTGACACCTTTGCCACCGGTGATGCTGCGCACCGCCTCTACAAAGTCCTGCTTGTTGTAATTGATGGCATGATCCGCGCCGATCTTGCGAGCTGCGGCGCATTTGCTGTCTGATCCGCAGGTGACGATGATCGTAAGCCCGAACAATTTTCCCAGTGTGATGGCCATGGTGCCGATGCCGGATGTGCCGCCATGGACCAGCACCACATCTCCATCCACGGCGTAAGCGCGCTCGAACAGATTCGTCCACACGGTAAACAATGTTTCGGGCATGGCTGCCGCTTCGATCATGGAAAGAGCCGCAGGCACAGGCAGGCACTGCCCCGCAGGGGCCACGCAATATTCGGCATAGCCTCCGCCAGAGACCAGCGCACAGACTGGCTGGCCCAGATGTTCCGCGCCTACGCCTTCACCTGTGGCAATGATGTCTCCGCTGATTTCCAGCCCGGGAATTGAAGGCGCGCCGGGGGGCGGGGGGTAAAAGCCGCGCCGCTGGGCAATATCAGGCCGGTTCACACCAGCGGCCGCCACGCGGATCAGCACCTCTCCGGATGCCGGTTTGGGAACGGGGCGCCGGACCCAGCACAAAACCTCTGGCCCGCCTGTGGCAGACGGATCAATTGCCATCATGGTTTCTGGAACAGCTGTCATCATGTCACCCCAAGCCCGTACCGCGCAGTTAATACGCGGCACGGGGGAGGGGTCAACGGTCTCGGCTTTGAATTCAGCCGATTTGTGCCATTTCAAAATCTTCCTTGCCGCTGCCGCATTGCGGGCAATACCAGTCTTCGGGAAGATCGGCCCAGCGCGTGCCGGGCGCAATGCCTTCGGCAGCGTCGCCATCTTCTTCGCTGTAGATATAGCCGCAGTTCAGGCACTGCCAGATTTTATAGGGTTCGCTCATGACTGCGTTCCTTAGTTGAGTTCAAAACGCACGGGAACATGCTTGGGTCCGCACACGAAGTTGGAGCGCGTGCGTTCCGGTGTGCCGTTCAATTCCACTGACTTGATATGCGGAAGCAGTTCTTCCCACAACAGCCGCATTTCCATGCGCGCCAGATGCTGGCCAAGGCAGACGTGCGGGCCATAGCCAAACGCAACGTGACGTCCCGCCTGCGGGCGATCCAGCCGGAATTCGAACGGATTGTCGAACACGGCCTCATCACGGTTGCCAGACTGATAGGGCAGCATGATGTAATCACCCTTTTCGATCTTCCGACCCTGAAACTCGGTATCTGCCACCGCAGTCCGCATGAAATGCTTCACCGGCGTGACCCAGCGGATCGATTCTTCCACATAGGCGTTCAACAGGCCGGGTTCCGCCTTGATCTGGTTGAATACGTCGGGCCGTTCGGCCAGCGCCCAGAAGGCCCCCGCCGTGGTGTTCGACGTGGTGTCATGCCCGGCGGTGGCCGCAATGATGTAATAGCCCATCAACTGGCGCTGATTGAGATACTCGCCGTTGATCTGGGCATTGGCGATGATGCTGTTCACATTGCCAGCGGGATTGGCGCGGAACTTTTCGGTGACGGACCCGAAATAGGCTTCCAGATCGGCAATCGTCTGGGTGAGTTGCTCCAGACCTTCGGTGGCTGTGACTTCACCCTTGTTACGGTTCAGTTCGGGGTCGGCGCTGGAGAAGATTTCCTGCGTCAGCTTGAGCATATAGGCCTCGTCTTCTTGCGGAACGCCCAGCACAGTCATGATCACGCGCAACGGATACAGGAAGGCGACGTCTTCCGCGAAGTCGCACGTCGGGGCCTTTTCCAGCATGGATTGCGCAAATTCCTTCGCGATGCCGCGAATGTCGTTTTCCAGCTTCTTGATCGCCTGCGGTGTTACCGCCGGGAAAACGATGCTGCGCAGATCCTTGTGCTCCTGACCGTCCACGGCCACGAGAGAGCGGATGAGGTTGGGTTCGCCGCCGGTCAGGAACTTCACCATCGGTTCGGATTCGAGAGGTGCGATGGTCGACGAGCGGGCGCCATTGTGGAACACGTCGGCGCGTTTTTCGACCTCCATGATATCGGCATGGCGGCTCGCCACCCAGATCTTGTCATAGGATTCAGGATGCGCCCGATCAAAGGGCATGTCCCGGCGGATGATCTTGAAGGCTTCGTCCACCGGATCGCCAGCCTGATAGGCTTTGGGATCAACAATGGTATTGGCAAGCTCCTGGGTTATGGCCACGTCTGCATTCCTCTCGCAGTGATTATCGCGTGACAGGTTGCCTCTTATTTGTTAGACAGTCAACAAATAAGTTTCACCGGAGGACCGAAAATCGCAACCCAGGCCCCTTCAGGACGGCGCAGTCAGGCTGAGCGTCGAGATCAATCGGAACAGGCGCTGCTGATTGCCGCAGCGGAAGTGATCGAGCGTGATGGCGTAGCGGCCGCAACGTTCGAAGCGGTGGGCAAGCAGGCCGGATATAGCCGTGCGCTGGCGAGTGTTCGCTTTGGTTCGAAGGATGGTATGGTGCGCGCGGTCATCGACTTTCTGGCCTCGCGGCTGGAAGAGCGGATTGCGGCGCGCATCGGCGCGGTGGAAAGCCCGCTGGAGCGAATCATCGCCTATGCGGATGCGATGCTGAGCGAAGTGGAGCAGGACCGGCTGTTACGCGCCTATTTCGTCATGATGGCAGGTGCAGTGGGGCATCGGTCCGACACGCAGGTCGTGTTTCTGGCTGTGCATGATGAAGTCCGCGAAACGCTGCGCGCATTCATTCTGGAAGGGCAAGGCGCAGGCGAGATCGATCCGGCGCTAGACGCCAACATCGTAGCGCTCTCGATCGGCAGCCTCCAGCTTGGAATCAGCGTGGAACTTCTACTGGATCCGGATATGGATATGGTCGCGATGCGACGCACGGTGAATGCCGCGATCCTGAGGATATTGAAGGCGGAATAGGGGCTGCCTGTTTCCGTGTGTGCCGAGCACAGTCGAGACACAGATTGCGTATCTCGACCGCGCTCATCACGAACGGGCAAGGATTCAGGCTGGCACCAGTTCCTTCAGTGGCACATCCGTATTCGCCAGAGCTTCTTCACTGGCCTCCAGTCCCAATTCAACCAGCTTTCGGCCCTGCGTGTAATCCTTGATGGCATTCACGCAGTCGAGCGCGATAACCCTCCCAGCTTTCAGATAAATCACCGAGAAGCTGCGTGTGGCCGGATCACCGCGAGTCACGGTCTGATCATGCCCGGTGGAGAGGCCGACCGTCTGGAGCTTGAGATCATATTGGTTGGACCAGAACCAAGGCGTTGCCTTGTACGGGGCTTCATTGCCGCAGATCGCATTGGCCGCGACCTTGGCCTGATCATTGGCGTTCTGCACCGATTCGAGCCGGATCACAGCGCCTTCCGCAAAGCCGTTGGCATGGGCGGCGCAATCGCCGATCGCATAAATGTGCGGCAGGCTGGTGCGGCAGAGCGCGTCGATATTCACGCCATTTCCGCCTTCAGCTCCGGCGGCGATCAGCGGCTGGACGGAAGGGATGATGCCGATCCCGACTATGACCATCTCCGCCGGAATGAGGCTGCCATCCGCGAGACGCACGCCGGTCACCTGACCATTGTCGCCTTCCAGCGCGGTTACGCCTACATTGGTGCGCAGGTCTACGTCGTGGGCGCGATGTTCGGCCTCGTAAAAGGCAGAAAGTTCCTCTCCGGCAACGCGGGCGAGCACACGGGGCAGGGCCTCCAGCAACACCACCGATTTGCCCAGCTTGGTCAGCACGGCCGCTGCTTCCAGCCCGATATAACCACCGCCAATGACGACGACTTTCTCCACGCCGCCATCGAGTGCGGCCATCATCGAATCGACATCGGCACGGGTGCGCACGCCATAAACGCCGCCCAGATCACCGCCGGGCACGGGCAGTTTGCGCGGGTCTCCGCCTCCGGCCCAGATCAGATCATCATAGCCCATCGTCCGACCGTCTGACAGGCTGACGCTTTGCGCGGCAGGATCAATCGCGGTCACTTCGGTGTTGAGGATCATGGACACCGCCTTGTCCGCCCAGAACTGCGCCGGGCGGATGTACAGCCGGTCAAACGTCTTGTCCTTGGCCAGATATTCCTTGGAGAGCGGAGGCCGATCATAGGGGATTTCAGGTTCACGCCCGATGACTGCAATGCTGCCTTCAAATCCGGCCTGACGCAGCGCGATGGATGCCATGGCTCCGCCATGGCCTGCGCCGACTATGATGACATTGGCCTTATCCACTGTGCGTCCTCCCGTTGATGTGCCGCGCAAATCTGCGTTGGCGACGGCGGATGCGACGGACCTTGATCAAGGTCAAGCGTGAAGCGATGCGCAGTTTTCGCAAAAATTGTGCAGATCGCGCACTCGGAAGGAATTTCCGGCTGGCTACCTCGCCTACAGACTGGCAGGACAGTGACGGATGCGACCCGGTGGGTCGAACAGAGGGAGGGGATTTCCGGTGAGCAGATCATATCTTGCGGCTTCTGCCGCGATGGCACTGGTAGGCGTCATACTTGCGGGCTGTTCTACACCGGGTGGCAAATCGGCCGCAGTGGATGACGCGCGGCTGCTGGAGGCAGAAAAGGACGGGGCCAACTGGCTGTCATACGGGCGCACGCAGGATGAGCAGCGCTTCTCCCCGTTAAGCGATGTGAGCGACACCAATGTCAGCCAGCTCGGCCTGGAATGGTCCTATGATCTGGATACAGCGCGCGGTCAGGAAGCCACGCCCGTCGTGGTGGATGGCATCATGTATGTCTCCACCGCGTGGAGCATGGTGAAAGCGTTCGATGCCACCAACGGCAAGCTGCTCTGGGCTTATGACCCCAAGGTGCCGCGCTCCAAGCTGGTGGAAGTGTGCTGCGATGCCGTGAACCGGGGCGTCGCCGTTTACAAGGGGCGCGTCTATGTTGGCACGCTCGACGGGCGTCTGGTGGCGCTCAATGCCGATGATGGGAAGATTCTTTGGGAAACCAAGGCCGTGCCCGATGGCTCCCCCATGGCGATCACCGGCGCGCCGCGCATCGTGAAGGGCAAGGTACTGCTGGGCTCTGCCGGGGCGGAATATATCACGCGCGGCTATCTGGCGGCCTATGATGCTGAAAGCGGCAAGGAAGTGTGGAAATTCTACACAGTGCCCGGCGATCCCGCGAAAGGATTTGAAGGCAAGCATCTGGAGGCGGCGGCCAAAACCTGGTCCGGCGAATGGTGGAAGCTTGGCGGTGGCGGCACCGTGTGGGATTCGATCACTTACGATCCGCAGACCGATCTGGTCTATTTCGGCACCGCCAACGCAGAGCCGTGGAACCCGACGCCGCGCAGCCCCAAGGGAGGCGACAATCTTTACACGGCGTCGATTGTGGCTGTGAACCCGGACACGGGCGAATATGTCTGGCATTTTCAGGAGACGCCGGAAGATCGCTGGGATTTCGATTCGAACCAGCAGATCATCGCGGCCACCATCCCGATTGAGGGCAAGCCGCGCCGCGTGCTGATGCACGCGCCGAAGAACGGATTCTTCTATGTGCTGGACGCCAAAACCGGCCAGTTTATCTCTGGCAAGCCCTTTGCGCAGGTGACATGGGCCAAGGGGCTTGACCCGGTGACCGGGCGGCCAGACATTGTGCCCGAAGCGCGCTATGAGCAGACGGGCAAACCCTTCGTTTCTTATCCTGGGGCAACCGGCGCGCATAGCTGGCACCCCATGTCATACAGCCCGAAAACCGGACTGGTCTACATTCCGGCCAACCGGGCGGCGCAAGGCTATATGGCGGCGAAGGACTGGAAGCCCAGCGATGTGGGTTTCCAGCTCGGTCTGGAAGGCGGGCCGCTCTCGATGCCGGCTGATCCCTTGATCCGCGCCGCTGCCATGGCCGACACCACCGGCTCTCTGGTGGCATGGGATCCGGTGGCGCAAAAGGCGCGCTGGACCGTCCAGCATCCGGGGCCAAGCAATGGCGGCACGCTGGCCACAGCAGGCAATCTCGTTTTTCAGGGTACGGCGGGCGGCGAGTTCCGTGCTTATGCGGCGGACAGCGGCAAGCAGCTTTGGAGCTATCCGGTGCAGACCGGCGTGATTGCCGCTCCGATGACCTATTCGGTCAAGGGTGTGCAATATGTCGCCATTCTGGTCGGCTGGGGTGGCGTGTGGGATGTGGCGACTGGCGTGCTCGCTACCAAGTCTGGCACGGTGCGCAACATCAGCCGGATGCTCGTCTTCAAGGTCGGCGGGAAGGCCGCACTGCCCGCGCCGCCGCCTGAAGCGAAACGCGTGCTTGATCCGCCGCCCGTCACCGCAAAAGCCGAAGTCGCGCTGGCGGGGCAGAACATCTATCACCGCAGTTGTCATGTCTGTCATGGCGATGGTGCGGTGGCCGGCGGGGTGAACCCCGATCTGCGCCACGCCGCTTCGCTCAGCGATCCCGGCATGTGGCAGAAGATCGTTCATGACGGCTTGTTGAAGGATAACGGGATGGTGTCGTGGAAAGCGAACTACTCGCCCGAACAGATCGAATCGGTGCGCCATTATGTCATCCGCCGCGCCAATGAAGACAAGGCGTTGGGCGGCAAATAGCCGCTTCGCTTCACCCTCGCTCGAACCGGTCAACGATCTGGGCGAGGGTGGAAAGCGCCAGCACTTCCGGATCGCGCGATGAGGGGATCAGGCCGATGGGCGCGGCGATGCGAGCGATAGAGTCCGCATCCACGCCGAGGCTCATCAGCAAAGCGGAGCGGGTCTGATGCGTCTTCAGGCTGCCCATCGCCCCCACATAAACGGCGGGGCTGGCCAGCGCCTGCGCCATCAGCGGGGCTTCCCAGTCATGATCATGGAAATAGAAGACGCAGGCCGTCCATGGGTCCGCCCTGAATGCCGGGCAGGAGCCTTGTGATTTGAGCAGGGTGGTTGGTACGTCTACAGAGGAAAGTGCGTCAATCAGCGCCTGATCTGGCGTCATGATCTCGGTGATTGCGCCAAAGGCAGAGGCCTGCCGGACCATCGCCTCCACGGCGGCACCCTGACCGGTCACCAATATGCGCAAGGGCGGCAGATGGTTGATGATGACATGGCTGCCGTTGGCGGACACGGATCGTGTGCCATCGGCATCCGCCAGCGCTGGCGCGCCTTCAGCCAGAGGCAGCGAAAATGCAACCGGCAGGCGGGCATCAAGGCGTTCAAGAGCCGTATCGGCCAGCGAACCAGCGGGCAGGGGTGAAAAGAGCAGGTCAATCCCGCCGCCGCAAGGCAGCCTTATGTCGATATAGGGCGAGCCTGCGCCGTAGCGGACAGTGCGCGCGCGACCGTCCTCAAGCGCCGCCAGCGCCTCGCTGACAACCGCCGCCTCGATGCATCCGCCCGAAAAGCTGCCGATCCAGCGGCCATCGTCCGCTACGCCCATCAGTGCGCCGGGATTGCGGGTGGACGCACCCGTGACGGCGATGATCGAAACGAGCACCGTGCGCTGGCCTCTGTGCGCAGCGTCCTTCAAAAAGGCCAGAACGGGACGGATGTTGAGCATCGCCTATTGAACGCCCAGCAGGTCGGCAGCTTCGCTCAACTGGGTGAGTGAAGCCGGATCCCCTGCAAAGGCCGTCCGCGCATTCGCCAGAGCTTGTGCGGCTTTGACGGTTTCACCCAGCTGGACGCGACTGCGGATCAGCATGATCCAGCGATCAAGTTGCTTGGGATTGGCCTTCAGCTTGGCTTCCAGCCCATCCACCATGGATTGGACCATGGCATCTTGCTGACCCTTGGGCATCGCCGCAGCATCGCGCATCTGGCCTGTGCTGGGGCCGGGAATGGCGGCGGCCGCGCGATCAGCCCCTTTGCCCGGTTCGGCGGGGCGCAGTGCAGCGAGGCGGGGGGCGACGTCAATCTTCGCCGTCTTGCCAATTTCTGCTATGGTTGCGCGCACGTTCGCAACCCAAGGGGCGTCTGGCGGCGAATCCTGGAGCAGCGCGAAAAAGCCATCGAGCGCACCGACATGATCGCCCGCCTCTTCTTTGGCCAGCGCGGCGAAATAGCGTGCCCGCGCGTCTGTGGGGTCAATCGCCAGCGCCTTGGCAAAGGCGGACAGCGCATCGGGCGTCACTCGCCCATCGCCAGACACCACCAGCGCTTCCCCCAGCGCGGACCAGCCTTCGGCCTTGTCCGGAGCGAGTTGCGTTGCCTTGCGATAGGCGAGTGCGCTTTCTGCATATTTTTCTGTGCCGTAAAGCGACCAGCCCAACCGCATCCAGCCTTCGACATCGTCCGGATTCTTCTTGAGGTGCGCCTCCAGCTGGGTGATCAATACGCCTACTTCTTCAGCAGTAACAGGCGCTTCGGCGGCGGGTTTCGAAGGGCTTTGGCTTTGCCAGACTTTGACGCCCACGGCTCCCGCCGCCAGCAGGGCCGCAACCCCCAGCGCCCAAAGCGACAGGTTGGTTCCCTTTGCCGTCGCTGGTTTCTCCATTTCGCTCCTCGATCCGATTTTCATGCTGGCGCTCTGTGATCCAGATGATAGATTGCTGGTCAGGTTCGCGCCAAAATACAAGAGAAAAGCCAAGTCAGCCAAAGCAACTGGCGGCCTGTTTGGGGGATGAACCGTTTGACCGAATCCTGTCGCATTGCCATTGTCGGGTCTGGTCCCGCCGGGCTGAGCGCAGCCGCGCGCGCCGCCCAGCTCGGCCTGTCCCATGTGCTGATCGAAAAGACCGATCACCTGTCTGATACCATCTACAAGTATCAGAAGGGCAAGCATGTGATGGCAACGCCCAGTCAGTTGGTGCTCCGATCCGATCTTGATTTTGACGCGGGCAAGCGCGAAGCGATTCTCGGCCTGTGGGATGAGCAGGTGGCGGGAGCTGGAGTCACTGTCCGGCACAATGCGGAAGTGCTCTCTATTGAAGGCACAGGCGAGCCGATTGCAGGCAGCGTGATGAAAATCGTCACCCGCAAGCGCGACGGGACAAGCGAGACCAGCGAGATTCAGCGTCGCGCACCCCCCTATCGCCTGAAGCTTTCGGACGGGAGCGAGATTGTTGCCGACGCCGTGATTCTCGCCATCGGTACGCAGGGCAATCCCAATCTGATGCGCTGTGCAGGGGCGGATTTGCCGCACGTCCAGTATCAGCTCGACGATCCCAAGGAATATATTGATGAGCATATCGTCGTGGTCGGCACCGGCGATGCGGGGATAGAGAATGCATTGGGGCTCGCCGAGGACGCAGAGCAGCGCAATGTCGTGACCATCGTCAATCGCGGCATGGAGTTTGCGACGGCCAAGGGCGCAAATGTGAAAGCGCTGCTCGCGGCGCGCGATGCCGGGCGGGTGAACATCCAGTTCAATTCCGAAACCAAGGCCATCGAGCCGGGCTGGATCACGTTCACGACCCGCGACGGAGAGGAGCGAATCCGCTGCGACCGCGTGATTGCGCGCATGGGCTCCGCCCCGCCGCGCGGCTTTGTGGAAAGTTGCGGGATTGAATTCACCAGTGGCGACAGGCTTGCCTTTCCCAGATTGTCTCCGGTGTTCGAATCGACTGCTCCCGGCATCTTCGTGATCGGTGCACTGGCAGGCTATCCCCTCATCAAGCACTGCATGAACCAGGGCTATGATGTGGTAGAGTTCGTCAATGGCAATGCCAGCCTGAAGCCCGCAGACGAACCGATTCTGGAAGCGAAATTCAAGGACTTGCCGGGGCGGCGCGATGTCGCGGAATGGCTCGACTATCTGCGGTCTGGCATCACGATTTTGGAGGGCATGAACCCGCTGCAAATGCGCGAATTCATGCTGGATTCCACTGTGCGCGCATATCGCCGGGGCGAGGTGATTTTTGAGCGGAACGAGCCGGGTTCTTCGCTGTTCGCCATCGCAGACGGGTCCGTGTCTGTGCAGGTCAATCCGGATGATCCGTCCATCACCGTGCCGATTGGCAAGGGTTCGATCTTCGGTGAAGTCGGCCTGATTTCCGGGCGGAAGCGCGGGGCAACCATCGTCGCGGCCGAAGACGCCATTTGCGTAGAAATCTCCCGCACGGCTGCGCTCAAGCTGCAATCCTCCGTGCCCGCTGCCAAACGTGCGATTGAGCGGATTTCGACCGAGCGGCAATTGCTCCAGATGTTCGGTTCCGGCCTGACGTCGGCCGATTTGACCGAAGTTCTGGATACGGCCCGCATCGAGCAAGTGTCGGCCGGCAAGACCGTGATTGACGAGGGCGATGAGGGCACCGACATATTGGTGATCCGGCAAGGATCGATGGTGGTGGAAAAGCAGATCGGCGGCAAACCGGTCTTCCTCAACTATCTGCCGGCTGGTTCCTATGTCGGGGAAATGGCGGTGATCGCGGGCGGCAAGCGCACTGCCTCCGTTCGCGCTGCCATCAAGTCCGAAGTGATCCGCATTGACGGCCCGACCTTCCGCAAATTGCTGGATGCCAAACCGCAACTGCTCGCCAAGGCGAGCGCGGACATGGCGGAGCGGCAGAACCTCAATGCCTTTGTGGAATCGAAAAAGGACAGTTTCTCGAACGTCGTCGATATGTATTCCAATGTGGCCAACTTCCTGATTGAAAACGGGATCGGCGAAGCGACCGACGTGCTTCTGATCGACGAGAATCTGTGCGTGGGGTGCGACAATTGCGAGAAGGCGTGCGCGGACAGCCATGAAGGCCTGTCCCGCCTCGACCGGGAAGCGGGGCGCACCTATGCCCATCTGCACGTTCCAACTTCGTGCCGCCACTGCGAGCATCCGCATTGCATGGCGGACTGCCCGCCAAACGCGATCCATCGCGGGCCGGATGGAGAAGTTTTTATCAACGATACCTGCATCGGCTGCGGCAATTGCCAGCGCAACTGCCCCTATGGCGTGATCCGCATGGACGCTGTGCCGCCCAAGAAGCCGGGCCTGCTGAGCTGGCTGCTGTTCGGCAAAGGGCCTGGGCCGGGCGAACCGAGCAAGAAGTGGTCCTATGCCAATGCCGAACCCGGCGTGGAGAAAGCCAAGAAGGCGATCAAGTGCGACATGTGTTCGGGCATTGAAGGCGGCCCGGCCTGTGTGCGCGCCTGCCCGACAGGCGCGGCCATTCGCGTTTCGCCAGAGAAATTCCTGTCGATCGCGCGGCTGGAAAGGGAGAGCGCGTAATGGCCAGCCAAGCCCCCGCCAAGCGCGCGCGCCAGACCGAACGGGTCCGCAGTGACGGCACGCATGAAGGTTTTCTGCGGCATCGCAATTTCCTGTGGCTCAAGATTGGCGCTGCGCTCTCGGCCTTCTGCCTGATCGTCTATCTTCTGGTGGACGTGACTCCGCGCCACAATGGCGGTAGCTGGCTGGGCTATGCGCTAGGCACCATTGGCGTGCTGCTGATCCTGTGGCTGACCGCTTTGGGATACCGCAAGCGCAAGATGACGCGCGGCGCGTGGTCCTTGAAAGCGTGGACATCGGCGCATGTTTATCTCGGGCTCAGCCTGATCGTGATCGGCACGCTCCACACCGGGTTCCAGCTCGGCTGGAACGTTCACACGCTGGCCTGGGTGCTGATGATGCTGGTCATCCTGTCCGGGATTTACGGCATTTCGGTCTATGCGACCTTGCCACAGCAAATGAGCTTCAACCGCGATCAGGTGACAGAGACGCAGATGCTGGCGTCCCTGCGCGAGGTAGACCGGCAGCTTCATGATGCGGCGCAGCCCTTGTCTCAACATCATGCCGCGCTGGTACGGGAATCTCTGGAACAGGATGTGTTTGGCGGCGGGCTGTGGCAGCGCCTGTCCGGATCATCCCGCAATTGCGCCACGCGGCGCGTGCATCGGACGATCCGTCAGGAAACCGGGGCGAAGGCCGATACCGGCAACGATCCGCTGGAGCGAGTGGACGGGCTGCTGGAGCGCAAGCTCGCCACACTCTCCCGCGTGCGCCGCCATCTGCGCTACAAGGCCATGCTGGAGGTTTGGCTGTACGTTCATATTCCCGCCACCTTTGCCCTGATTGCAGCGCTCACCGCGCATGTCATCAGCGTCTTTTTCTACTGGTGAGCCCGGTCATGTCCTTCATCGTTCGCCAGATTTCAAGAACCGCAGATGGACGCGAGATCGTCCGCACGGCATCGCATAGCGCAGACAGCGTCAGCATCGGTCGGGACTCGTCCAACGTGGTCCACCTGGCTGATCTGGCCGTGGATATGGTCCATGCCCGGCTCACCCGCCTGTCTGCCATGCGCGTTTTGGCAGAAGCCTCAGGGTCGCTCGGCTTTGAGGCCGACAGCAAGTCAACAAGCCGGGTGGAGATCGACGCCGCCATTGGCAGCGTGCTCCGTTTTGGCGGGCACAAAGTGCGCGTGGCGAGCGAAGGAGACGATATCGTCCTCACCGTTTCGCGTGAGGAAGCTGTCTCTGATTCAGCCGAAGCGAGGGATGAGCAGGGGCTGTTCACGCTCAAGAATGTGGCGTTGGGGCGTCGGCCGCTGGCTTGGGCGCTGGCGGGTCTGGTGCTGTTGCTGTTTCTGGCGTGGCCAATTTATACCTATGCCACGTCGCGCGGCATGGATGAGCGGGGGCCGGGCTTTCATGCGGATGAAATGTGGTCAAGCGGCTCGCTCAGCCTGGCGCACAAGAGCCTTAAGAATGACTGTCAGGCCTGCCACGTCAACAAGTTCGAGGCGGTGACAGACAAGACGTGCATGACCTGCCACAAGGATGATGCGCACAACCACGCCAAGCCCGAACGGCTGCTGGGCGCAAAGGCCGCACCGGGGCTGGGTGGCTCGATCAGGATGGGCTTCCAGTCAGCTTTCGGCATTCCACAGGGACGCTGCGTGGAATGCCACACCGAACATGAAGGCGCGGGCAAGATGCCGGCCACTGCACAGCAATTCTGTGCGGACTGTCATGGCTCCTTGAAGGACCGGCTGCATGATAGCAAGCTGGGCAATGTCAGCGATTTCGGTACGCTCCATCCCCAATTGCAGGTCTCCATCACGTCAAATCCCGGCGGCATGGACCGGCAGACACGGCGCGTGCCGATGACGGGGGGCGTGAGCGAAGACAATGGCCTGAAATTCCCGCACGACATCCATCTCTCCAAGACCAACGGCATTGCCCGCATGGCGCAAACCATGGCGGCAGAGCAGGGCTGGGGCGAGAGCCTGCAATGCAAGGATTGCCATGTCCGTTCCGCAGACGGCACGCGCTTCAAGCCGGTGGACATGGAGGAAGACTGCCAGATGTGTCACAGTCTGGCGTTCGACAAGATAGATGGCACCATTCGCACGCTTCGCCACGGCAAGCCCGATCAGGTGGTGGCGGATCTGCGCGCCTTCTACCGCTCAACCGGCCCGGCTCGACCGATCAACCTGTCTGGCATGGCGCGGCGCAGGCCCGGCGATTACGCCGCCGTCGAAACCGCGACCGATTACAGCATCGGCGCACGCCAATGGCCGGGGCAGGCGAATGAGGCCGTGCAGGCGGTCTTCTCGCGCGGCGGAGCCTGTTACGATTGCCACAGCGTGATGGGGACGGCGACGGGCTTTGCGGTCAAGAAGGTATTCCAGCCCGCACGCTACTTCCAGAAGGGCTGGTTCGATCATGAAGCGCATAACAAGAGCGAATGCACCGAGTGCCACAAGGCTGGCCAATCGAAGTCTGCCAGCGATCTGATTCTCCCCGATCTGGCGAGTTGCCGCACATGCCATGTTGGCGGAACAGGTGCCTCGCTCGCTTCGGTGAAAAAGCCGGTCGAATCGAGCTGCGCGATGTGTCACGATTATCACATGGATGATGGCGCACCGCGCGGCATGGAGCCGGACAAAAGGTCGGCAGGACATAAACTGGGGCAGGGCCGCAAGCAGACGGCTCACCCCTGAACGCGGGCGGATGTGATCCGCCTCACCCGGGTTGCACATGGTGAAGGCCAGAAGGTTCGTTTCTGGCCGAGGGCAAACGTGAAACAGGGTTCCGTCATGCTGATTGCGCAAGTGACAGACATCCATCTGGGATTTGAGCCGGACAATCCGGCAGAGTTCAACCGCAGGCGGCTGGATCAGGTTTTGCACCGGCTGGTGACGATGGCCCCGCGTCCCGATCTGCTGTTGCTGACCGGCGATCTGGCGGATCGCGGAGATGCTGCGTCATACCGGCGGTTGCGCAATGCCTTGTCAGTCTGTCCGTTTCCGATTCACGCCATTCCTGGCAATCATGATGACCGCGCAACCTTCATCGCGGAATTTCCCGAAGCGGGCACGGCGGATGGCTTTGTACAATATGAGGCGGAGGCGGGGGCGCTGCGCCTGCTTTCATCGACACCAAAGAAGCGGGCCGCCACGCGGGTGCCTTTTGCACAGTGCGCGCGGATTGGCTCAAGGCGCGGCTGGCGGAGCAGACCGACAGGCCGACAGTGATCGTCATGCACCATCCCCCGGTCGAGACCGGGATTGAATGGATGAACACGCATCCCGATGAACCGTGGGTCGCGCGGTTCCGGGACGCTGTTGGGGGTGCGCCCCATGTGGTGGGCATTCTGTGCGGGCATATACACCGCGCGGTTGCGGTCGGCTGGGAAGGGCAGACCGTCAGCATCTGCCGCTCCACCGCGCCGCAAGTCGCGCTTGATCTGCGCCCGATTGACCCGGATGTGCCCGATGGCCGCGCCATGATCGTGGCAGATACGCCGGGATATGCGCTGCATTACTGGAACGGGCAGCACCTGGTGACGCATTTCGAGGATGCGGATGATCATGTGCTGCTCGCGCGGTATGACGTGCGGATGCAGGCCCTGGTGCGCGAGTTACTGGCGGAACGGCCCTGATCGCACGGCTCTTGCAGCGCGTGGCCTTCATTGCTATTGAATATAGCATTAAGGATGGGAGACCGGATCATGACTTTTGAACGCCTCAACCCGTTGACGGGTGACGTTGCCTCCACAGCCGCTGCAATGAAAGCCGGTGATATTCCCGCAATCGCCGCGCGCGCAGCCGCTGCCTTTCCCGCATGGGCAGCGATGGGGCCGAACGCCCGCCGCGCCATCCTGATGAAGGCCGCCAGTGCACTCGAAGCGCGGGCCGATGCCTTTGTTGATGCGATGATGGGCGAAATCGGCGCGACCAAAGGCTGGGCGCTGTTCAACCTCAATCTGGCAGCCGGCATGGTGCGCGAGGCCGCTGCCATCACCACCCAGATTGCGGGCGAAGTCATTCCCTCTGACAAGCCAGGATGCCTCGCCATGGCACTGAAGGAGCCGGTGGGCGTCATTCTGGGCATTGCGCCTTGGAATGCGCCAATCATCCTCGGCGTGCGCGCCATTGCCGTGCCGTTGGCATGTGGCAATGCCGTGATCCTCAAAGCCTCTGAAACCTGCCCGCGCACGCATGAACTGATCATCGAAGCCTTTGCCGAAGCGGGCTTCCCCGAAGGCGTGGTCAATGTCGTCACCAACGCGCCTGCGGATGCGGGCGAGGTGGTGGGCGCGCTGATCGACGCGCCGGAGGTGAAGCGTATCAACTTCACTGGCTCTACCAATGTCGGTCGCATCATCGCCAAGCGCGCAGCGGAGCATCTGAAGCCCGTACTGCTCGAACTGGGTGGCAAGGCTCCGCTGATCATCCTGGACGATGCCGATCTGGATGAAGCCGTGAAGGCCGCGGCATTTGGAGCGTTCATGAACCAAGGCCAGATCTGCATGTCTACGGAGCGGCTCATCGTGGTGGATGCGGTGGCGGATGCTTTTGCGGAAAAATTTGCAGCAAAGGCCAAGTCCATGGCAACGGGCGATCCGCGCGAAGGCACGACCCCGCTGGGGGCTGTGGTCGATCAGAAGACGGTTGCGCATGTCAACAGCCTGATCGAGGATGCAACGTCCAAGGGTGCACGGATTATCGCAGGCGGAACGGCGGATTCGGTGCTGATGCCTGCCACGGTTGTCGATGGCGTGACGGCGGCCATGAACATCTATCGTGACGAAAGCTTCGGCCCCGTCGTTGCCTTGATTCGTGCCAAGGATGAAGCAGACGCGATCCGTATCGCCAATGACTCGGCCTATGGCCTGTCTGCCGCTGTCTTCACCAAGGATACAGCGCGGGGGCTGAGCGTTGCGCGACAAATCCATTCGGGCATTTGCCACGTCAATGGCCCCACGGTGCATGACGAAGCGCAGATGCCGTTCGGCGGTGTGGGTGCGTCCGGCTATGGCCGCTTCGGCGGGCGTCAGGGGATCGACAGCTTCACCGAAACGCGCTGGATCACGATCGAAACCCAGCCGGGGCATTTCCCGATCTGAGCCGGGACGGGGGCTTGCCCCCTTGACGCGCGGCCATTCATCCCCTTCAAGCGCGGCAACCTGAAGGAGATCAGCCATGAGACAATTCACCGAGGAACAGACGATGTTCCGCGCTTCCTATCGCCAGTTTCTGGAAGAGGAAGTCGCCCCGCACATGGAGCAATGGCGCGAGGAGGGAATTGTTGACCGGGAGACGTTCCGCAAGGCGGGGCGTGCGGGGATGCTGATGCTGTGGCCAGATGAAAAATATGGCGGGCTGGGGCTGGAGGATTTCCGTTACGAGCAGGTTATTATCGAAGAAACGACGCGCGCAGGGTGCAAGCAGTGGTACAACACGCTGCACAGCCGCTTGGTCGGCCCCTACTTCACCCGTTTCGGGAGCGAGGAACAGCGCCAGCGCTTTCTGCCCAAATGCGTTTCGGGCGAAACCATTTTGGCGGTTGCGATGACCGAGCCGGGGGCAGGATCAGATCTGTCCGGCACGCGCACCTCTGCTGAGGACAAGGGCGATCATTTTCTGCTCAATGGCTCCAAAACATATATCTCGAACGGCATCAATGCCGATGTGGTGGTGGTGGCCGCCAAGCTGGCGGGGGCGGACAGCAAGCACGCCATGGTGCTGCTGATCGTCGAGCGCGGCATGGAAGGGTTTGAGCGCGGTCGCAACCTGAAGAAGATGGGCCTGCCGGCTCAGGACACGGCGGAGCTGTTTTTCAGCAATGTAAAGGTGCCCAAGGCCAATGTACTGGGTGAACCCGGCAAGGGCTTTTTCTACCTGATGGAAGGGCTGGCAGAAGAGCGTCTGATTTCCGCGTGCGGCTCGATCGCCAATGCGCGCAAAGCTTTCGACATCACGCGCGATTATGTGATGCAGCGCAACGTGTTCGGCAAGCCGCTCTCGGAACAGCAGAACACCCAGTTCCGCATGGCCGAAATGGATACCGAGATCGAGGTGATCCAGACCTATATCGACCATCTGGTGGCGCAGCATAATCAGGGCATGTTGACCGCCAATATGGGGGCGAAGGCCAAGATGATGGCCAGTGAAGTCGAATGGAAAATGCTCGATCTGGGGGTGCAACTCCACGGTGGTGCGGGCTTCATGGATGAATATCCCATCAGCCGGATGTTTACCGATGCCCGCATCAACCGGATTCTGGCCGGATCGAGCGAGATCATGCGCTACATCATCGGGCGCGATGTGTTTTCGCAGAAATATCGCAGCATCCTGGATTGATAAAGCTCCCTCGTCCCCGCGCGGGCGAGGGCCGGTTTGTCGTTTTGGCTCATGCCGACCCCCGCCTGCGCGGGGGCGACATGTTCAAACATTACCGCACATAAGCCTTGGGCAATGCCTCCGCCGCCGGATCAGCATACCGATCCCGCAACCGCGTCTGCCGCGTGGAGAGCGATTGCTTTACACCATCGATCCACACCGCTTGCGCCGCACTGGAAAGCTCCAGCGGATCGCCATCCCAGATCACGACATCGCCGCGCCTGCCGGGGCGCAGCGAGCCAATCTCTCCACCCATGCCAATCGCCTCGGCGGGCTTGGAGGAGATGGCAGCGAAAGCAGCGTTCCAGTCCAGCCCGGTCGCGCCGGGCACGCGCGTGAGGGCAACGAGATTGCCTGCATATTGCGCGGAATATTGAGCCTGTCGCGTATCTTCATCGTCAATCATGCCGATGCCAACCGTCACGCCTGCCGCCTTCATCCGCCCGACATTGGACTGGGTGGAACCCAGCTGCTCGAAGCTATTGGGCAGATCGGTCAGCGCAGAAGCGAGGATGGGCACCTTGGCAGCCGCCAGCGCATCCGCCACGCGCCAGCCTTCTGCCGCGCCGACGATCACCAGATCGAGCATCGGAAATTCACGCTTGAGCGAGAGCAGACCGCGAATATCGTTGGCGCTTTCGGCATGAACCAGCAGCTTCATCTGCCCGTTGACCACCGGCAATAGCGCCTGCGCATCCTGCTTGCGGAGCAGTGGATTTTCTCCGCCCAGCCCGCGCGCTTCAGCGACCGCTGCGCGAAACCCTGCGAACCACGCCGGGCGGCTTCCGCCTGCACGCCGCGCTCCGGATTCGCCATATTCGACGAACATGAATGCGCGGGGCTTGGTGATGGGATCAGCGTCGCTGCCTGTGTCGATCACGGCACCTTGGCCGCCGAAGATCGCACCGCTGGCGGCATCGGGCGAGACAATCGCCCGCGTCACGCCCGCCGCGCGTGTGATGGCCATGGCTGGATGGTCCGGGTTGATGGCGGGGGCAATGTCGATGGCGATCTGGAATGCCGCGCCATTGGCTGCCGTGTCATTGCTGGGGTCTACCGCGTCAACGCCGGCTAGGCCCACGCGCGTAAATCCGGCGACCAGGCCGGGCGTGACCCATTTGCCTTTGGCATCAACGGTTTCGGTGCCTGCGGGAATGGCAATGCCCTTGCCCGCCGCCGTCACACGCCCATTGATGATCAGCACCGTGCCATTTTCAATGGGCGCGCTACCATCGCCAATCACCAGTTTGCTGCCGGTGATAGCGAGCGTCTGGGCGAGGGCGGGGGAGGCCGCCCCAAGAGCGAGCGCGGAAACAAGAGCGCGCATCATTTCACATCCCCTTCGCCCGGCTGGCCCAGTTCGAAATCGCTGACCGGGCGGCGCTTGGGATCTTTCGCGTCAAACATCAGCGCGCCATCCACCCACACCTTTTCGGGCCGCGTGTAGACTGATAGCGGATTGCCGTTCCACAGCACCACATCGGCCATTTTGCCGGGTTTCAGGCTGCCGGTCTTGTCCGCAATGCCCAGCGCCTTGGCCGGATTGAAGCTGAGCCATGTCCATGCGACTTCATCCGGGATATTGATCCCGACGCGCCGCCCGTCTGCCAGCGCCTTGGCCGCTTCCTGATTGAGGCGCTGGATGCCGTTGGCATCATCCGAATGAACGATAGCGCACGCACCAGCCTTGTGGACCAACGGAATATTTTCGTTGATCGCGTCATAGGCTTCCATTTTGAAGCCCCACCAGTCCGCCCACATGGCCGAACAGATGTCATTTTCCTTGAGCAGCGGCGCGATCTTATATGCTTCCACGGCGTGGTGGAAGGCGGTGACCTTGTAACCGAATTCCTTGGCCATATCGATCACCTGCGCCATTTCATCCGCGCGATAGCAATGGTTGTGGACAAGGATTTCGCCGGACAGCACACCGGCGAGCGTTTCCATCTGGAGATCGCGCGTGACTGTCTCGCCCTTGTCCAGCTTGCGCTTGTAATCGACCGCGCGAATCCATGTTGCCCGATTGACAGCCATATTGCCCATGCGCGTCTGCGGCATCTGTCCGCGCCCGCCATAGGTTCGCTTGGGATTCTCGCCGCACGCCATTTTCAGGCCATAGGGCGCGCCGGGAAATTTCATGCCCTGCACGGTGTTGGCATAAACATTCTTGAGCGTGACAGAACGCCCGCCGAACAGATTGGCGGAGCCGGGCAGGATCTGGAGTGCGGTCACGCCGCCATTCGCCAGCGCGCGCGAAAAGCCGGGGTCTTGCGGCCAGACGCTGTGTTCCGCCCAGACTTCGGGGCGAACGGCGTTGGTCATTTCATTCCCGTCCTGATGCGCGTCCACGCCGGGGAGGGATAGTCGCCCAGATGCGAATGCGCGTCGATAATGCCAGGCGTCACCCATTTGCCGGTGCCGTCTATGACCATGGCATTCGCAGGTACATTCATGTCTGCCAGTGCGCCCGCCAGCGAAACAATCTTTCCATCCTGAAACAGAATTGCGCCGCCATCGATGCGCCCACCTTCGCCGTCATAGACGGTCACGTTCCGCACAAGGGTGGGCGTGCCCGGGTAAGGCTTGTAGGTGGATGGGTAAGGGTCTTTGATGTTGCTACCGGGCTTTGATGCCGAGGCAGGCGGCAAGGCGTCCTTTTGTTTGGCCGCAAGAGGCCAGGCCAGCAAGCCGGCTGACACGAGAAGCAAGACGGTTCGTGTCATCCTAGGTAACCCCATGCATCCAGCGCTTGAGCAAGGGCGAAACCAGCAGCAGCAGAACGCCCACGCCGATGGAAATCTCGCCGATCGAGGTGAACACGGCCGTGTAGGTGTCAAGGCTGACCTTCAGGTTCGTGACCTGCCCGCCCACGGTTTCCACACTGGCTTCCTGCGCGATCATGCCTGCCACATATTGCGCAACCGAGATGGAAAGGAACCAGACGCCCATCATCATGCCCACAATGCGGGCGATGGACAATTTGGTGACCATGGAAAGGCCGACCGGAGAAATGCACAATTCCGCAATCGAGTGGATCAGGTAGAGCCCGGCGAGCCAGACCATGCCGACCTTGAAACTGTCTCCCGCGAACTGAGCGCCGAATACCAGCAGCAGGAAGCCTGCACCTACCCCCATCAGGGCAATGGCGAATTTGACCGGAATCCCCGGCTCCAGCCCGCGTTTGGCCAGTGCGGACCACAGCATGGAAAATACTGGAGCGAAGGCGACGATGAACAGTGCGTTGAAAATCTGCGTCTGCCCGGCAGGCATGACGTAAACCGGCATCTCCGTCAGGCTTGACCGGATGGCGAGAAGCCCGACGAACATGGCCAGCCCTAACGCACCAAAGCCGATGCCCATTTTGCGGCGCGCAGCCGTGTCTTCGCCATAGCCAAAGAACCAATGGCACGCCCAGCCAATGCCGCCCGACAGCGCTGCCGCCACCAGAAAATAGGTGAAGGGCGCCGCACGGAACATGGCGAAGAGCCCTGCAGTCCAGCCGATTTCCAGCTGCGTGTTACGCTCTGCAAACAGCGTCAGAGACGAGCCTGCCTGTTCAAACAACGTCCAGAACACGACGTTGAACACGATGAGCACCATGGCGGCGACCATCATCTGGAATTCCTTGCGACTGCCTTTGAACCATGACCAGACCAGAATGGCAGGCACGCCGATCAGGAAGGTGAGGAACAGGATTTTGGCCATGATCGGAAGGCCCATGAAATAGCCGACCATGCCTTCGCCCGCCGCAGGCTTCACATAGTCCATCAGGTTGGAGAACAGGAACCAGACCAGCGGGATGGCAAAGACGGCCGCACCATAGATCATCAGATCCTTGGTGGAGTCGGCCGATTCAGGCCGGTCACCATAGCCTTGCAAGCGACCGCCATCGAACTGGATCAGCAGCCACGAGCAGGCCATGCCGACTGCCGCCAGCAGGAAGCCCGCCCAGAATCCCACCGTTGCGGCAAGGATGGGGCAGAAGAATTGCGAGATGAATGATCCCAGATTGATTCCCATGTAGAACATCGTGAACCCGGCATCGCGTCGCCTGTCTCCCTCTGCATAGAGTGTGCCGACGATGGTGGAGATGTTCGGTTTGAAAAAGCCGTTGCCGATGGTGACCGCAGAGAGGCCTGCGAGCAGCAGGAAAATGGCAAGCGGGGAGCGTTCCGCATCCGACTTGAATTCGCCCGCCGCGAATTTGCGCGCTTCGCTGCCATCGCTCTTGAGCAGCGAGACGGACTTGTCCTCATTGCCTTTGACTTGCAGGCGAACGCCGTCGAGCGTGACAAACTTGTCCTTGCCCTGTGCATCAACGCTAATCTCGACGCGGTTGCCGTCGATGAGCGCGAAGGGCGTGGCGGGTGCGCCGGCTCCGCTGAAACACAAGGTAAAATAGCCCAGTGACATCAAGATGGCGCCGAACTTGACCGAGCGCTTGGACCCCAGGAAATTGTCTGCAATGAGACCGCCAATCAGCGGTGTCAGATAGACCAATGCGGTAAACCCGCCATAGATGCCGCCGGTGGTTGTGTCTGAAAACAGGAAATAATTGGCCAGATACAGCGTCAGGATCGCCCGCATGCCGTAAAAGCCGAAGCGTTCCCACATTTCGGTGGTGAACAGCCGTTTCAGTTGCGGCGGGTGTCCAAACCATCCCGCGCCAGATCCGGCGGTGATGGCTGTTGAATCCACCGGAATTGCAGCAGGTTCAGCAGCTGCATCATCAATCTGGGCCATGCGACCTTCACCCTCCTTGAATGGCACTGCCCCTTTGGGGGCCTTTCCTGCCCGGCAAAGTAGCGGGCTTTCTTCCAACCTCAAGCAATATTATTGCGCCTCGAGCGCGGCGGCATGCTGCGCCAGAAACCTGATCCGCGCCTTGTCGCGCAGGTGGGTGCCGTCGGAAAGCAGGTCGAATATTATTTTCTTGTCCACTTTCTGCCAGAAGCGGACGGCTGCCATCGGATCGAATCCTGCGCCTTTCATCAACCGGAGTGCAAACCGGTCTGCCTCTATTTCGGTCTCGCGGATGCGGGCTGTCTTGCGCCCGACCTTGTCCAGCCAGTCGGCATGGCCAAGCACGTTGTGCGCCATTTCATGCCCGACGAAGAAGGCGAGTTCCGCATCATCGGCGGTCAGACGGACGACGCCCGCATTGATTTCTGCATAGGTGCCATCCGCGCGCCCGTTGAGGCGGGGTGTGTCCCGCACCGTCAGTCGCGAGCGACAGCCGGGGCTGTGGGTGAGGGGGATGACGAATTGCTGCCCTGCGCGCTCCAGCGTGTAGCGCGCCACCGGCCCATCGGTCGCGGCCTCCAGCCGGGCCAGCTGCGCATAGCTGGCCTTGTCCGGCACAGTGGTGGGGAAGGCATCGCCATCAACCGCCACAATCACATCCCCAACCAGAATACCGGCGCGGTCAGCAGCCCCGCCGGGGACAAGAAACGTGACTTTTGGTTGCGCGCCCAGCCCGTCCGTCCGGGCGAGCGTGGCCCTTTCCCGGCGGCCGTACAGGGCGAGCGAGCTGGCGAGGAATCCACTCCAAAAGCCGGTTCGCCCTTCGCTTCTGCACAGGGGCTCGTTCCGGATTGCCAGTCGATGGCCGATCCGCGCGACCTGTTGGTCGATCATGCGCAGCGAAACGGCCTCTTGCGCAAACAGCGGAGGCGCGGACAATGCGCAGCAGGTAAGGGCCAGAAGAACACGCCTCATGGCTGCTGGCTAGCGCGGATCGCGACAAATTGCCAATGCCGGGATTGGCCGTTAGGGCAACGCCATGTTTAACGATCTGACATCGCCCAAATCGCTGCTGGCCACACGCCGGTCTGGGAAACCGCGCGACCTTGTTGCGCCTGGCCCCGATGCAAATTCGCTGCGCGCGATTCTGACTAGCGCGATGCGGGTGCCCGACCATGGCAAACTGGCTCCTTGGCGCTTCGTGATCGTGGAGGCGGAGCAGCGGGACGCTTTGTCCGCGCTCATCGTCGGGGCCTATCTGCGCGAGAAGCCGGACGCCGGGCGGCTGGAAGTGGATGCAATGGAGCAGTTCGCGCGGCAGGCGCCAACGCTGGTCGTGGTCGTTTCCGCCCCGGCTGCAGAGAGCAAGATTCCGCTCTGGGAACAGGAATTGTCTGCAGGTGCGGCGTGCATGCAGTTGCTCAATGCCATCCACGGCCATGGGTTTGCGGGCGGCTGGCTGACGGCATGGCCTGCCTTCAACGATGATGTGCGCCGCGCCTTCTGCGCTGATGGGCAGCGCATCGCAGGCTTTGTCTTTGCGGGGTCGCTCCAGAAAGATCAGGAAGAGCGGCCGCGGCCCGATTTTGACGCTGTTGTTCAACGCTGGACCCCACCCGTCATGCAGGGATGACAGGTGCACCGTTTTGCTGTATTACGATGGCATGACGGTTGACACTGAAAGAGACATCCCGGTCTATCTGCGGCTGAGGGGCATGATCGCGATCATGATCATCGAGGGGCGCTATCGCGAGGGGGAGCAACTGCCCTCTGTCCGCGCCTTTGCCGCAGAAACGCAAACCAACCCGCTGACTGTGGCCAAAGCCTATCAATGTCTTCAGGATGAAGGCCATGTAACGGTGCGCCGCGGTGTGGGCATGTTTGTAGCGCTGGGGGCGGTTGAGCGCCTGCGTGTGCAGGAACGCGAGATATTCCTCACGAAAATTTGGCCCCGGATGCGCGGCATTATCGGTCGGCTGGGCATTTCGATGGACGAACTGTTTGAATCCGCAGATGCTTGAGCGCTGGAATTCCGGCTGTTTGCCGTTATAGGCGCAGCATGGTTTT
Source organism: Sphingomonadales bacterium (assembly GCA_016714795.1). Lineage (GTDB taxonomy): Bacteria > Pseudomonadota > Alphaproteobacteria > Sphingomonadales > Sphingomonadaceae > Aquisediminimonas. The sequence goes on from JADKCA010000001.1 coordinate 650,820, forward strand.
CAAACGCCTGTTCTCCCGTTCAGCCAAGCCCGCTCCGCGCGAAACGCGCGTGCCATCGGGGCAGCGAATCTATGCCATAGGCGATATTCACGGGCGGCTGGATCTTCTGGACCAGTTGCTGGCTCAGATTGATGCTGACCATGCCGCCCGTCCTTCGGCAGAGCAGCATCTGATCCTGCTGGGTGATCTGATTGATCGCGGCCCCGCCTCGCGCGGCGTGATTGAACGGGTGATGCAATTGGCGCGTCAGCGCACCAATTTCAGATGCCTTGGCGGAAATCATGAAGACCTGCTGTTGCGGATGCTGTCCGGGGACACGAAGTCGGCAGCTGTTTTTCACCGTGTAGGCGGCCGTGAAACCCTGTTGAGCTATGGTGTTTCGGAATCGGACTATGAAAACGCCGATTTTCCCACGCTTTGCGACTTGGCAAAACGCCATGTGCCGGAAGACCATGCGGCCTTCGTCTCGAGCCTGGAGGACTATGTGGCTGCCGGAGATTATCTGTTCGTCCATGCGGGAATCAGCCCGGGAAAACCGCTGGCGGCGCAATTGTCCGAGGAACTGCGCTGGATTCGCCGCGAATTCACGGAATGTGACGAGGCGTTCGAGAAATTCGTCATCCATGGTCACACCATCACCGAAGCGGTTGATTTGAGAACCAACCGTATCGGCATTGATACCGGTGCCTATGCGACCAACCGGCTGACTGCGATCGGGCTTGAAGGCGGTGATCGCTGGTTCCTTTCTACACTGGCTTGAACGCTTGATGGAGGCCGCGCCCTCCCGTCGGGCATGAGATTTGGGCTTGCAGTTTTGCGCTCGGAGTGAAAGAGCAGCAATTATTGCAGTGTCGTGCAGTTTTAACTGTCGCTGGGGCACGCCTACGGAACTTGTGATAGAGAAAGGAACGCCAGAAATGGACATCAAGCCTGGTTCACGCTGGAAAAGCGCCGTTTGCTCCGCAGAATTGGTTGTGGTGCGCCCGCCTTCGTCCGTTGGCTTGCTGGCCTGTGGCGGAGCGGAAGTTGTGCCACATGGTAGCGAAAGCGCCGCTGGCGGAGATGTTCATCCCGATTTTGCGGAAGGTGTTCTGATCGGCAAGCGCTACACGGATGAGCAAACCGGTCTGGAAGTGCTCGTGGCCAAGCCCGGCAAGGGTTCATTGTCGTTCGACAGGCGCCCCATGACGCTGAAGGATGCCAAGCCTCTCCCGGCTTCGGACTGATCCTCATGCAAACACGCTTGCTTCTCGACATTGCTGCCGATGCCTGCCCGGACCGTCTTGCGGTCGGCTCGTTTGCGGGCGGCATTGACTTTCAGGCGCTGCGTGCCCGCGCATCAGCGGTTGCCGCATGGTTGAAAGAGACGCAGGCGCATCATGCTGTGTTTGTGGGCCTCAATGGTGCCGAATTGCCTGTTCTGCTGTTTGCAGCGGGCATGGCGGGGATGCCGTTTGTTCCGGTCAATTACCGTTTGTCGGATACTGATCTGCAAAAGCTGGTGACCAGAACCGCCCCCGGAATTGCCGTTGTTGATGATGACATGATTCCGCGCCTTGGTGTGATCGATGATGTCGAGTTGGTCTCGCGCAGCGCCTTTGCGGATCGGTTCATGGCCGGGGAAGCACCTGCACTTCAGGATGTTCCAGAACATGAAAATGATCTGGCCGTTCTGCTGTTTACCAGCGGGACGACCGGCGATCCGAAGGCGGCCGTGCTGCGTCATGCAAACCTGACGTCTTACGTCATGTCGACGGTCGAGTTCCTCGGCTCGGGAGAAGATGAAGCCGCGCTGGTTTCCGTTCCGCCTTATCATATTGCCGGGATTTCGGCGATTCTCACCTCGGCCTATGGCGGGCGGCGGATCGTGTATCTGCCCGCCTTTACGCCCGAAGCCTGGGTGGAAACCGCCGCGCGGGAACGCATCAGCCATGCGATGGTGGTGCCTACCATGCTGGACCGGATTCTCGACGTGATGGAAAAGACCGGAGAGCGTCTGCCTGCGCTGCGTGCCTTGTCTTACGGCGGCGGCCGGATGCCGGAGCCCGTCATTGCGCGGGCCTTGGCGCTGATGCCGCATGTCGATTATGTCAACGCCTATGGCCTGACCGAAACCAGTTCCACCATCGCGTTGCTGGGTGCGGACGATCATCGCATCGCCATCGCGAGCGACGATCCGGCGATCCGCCGTCGTTTGGGTTCGGTCGGCCAGCCTTTGCCTTCGATCGAACTGGAAATCCGCCGTGAAGACGGCTCGTTGTGCGATCCTTGCGAGTCGGGCGAAATTCATGTGCGCGGCGAGCAGGTGTCTGGCGAATATCTCCACAAAAAGGCCATTGCCGATGATGGCTGGTTCGCCACCAATGATTCGGGCTGGCTGGATGAGGGCGGTTATCTGTTCGTCGAAGGGCGGCTGGATGACGTGATCGTGCGTGGCGGCGAAAATATCTCGCCCGGAGAGATTGAAGACGTGCTGCGCGGGCTGGCCGATGTGGCCGATGTCGCTGTGCTGGGCCTGCCAGATGATCAATGGGGAGAGAAGGTGGCCGCCGTCATCGTATCCCGGTCCGGCACGCCGGATGTTGACGCCATGGCGGCGCATGTGCGTGGCCTGCTGCGCTCGACCAAAACGCCCGAATCCTGGTTCTTCCGGGCAGAGCTTCCGTATAACGAAACGGGCAAACTGTTGCGGCGCGTGCTGAAGGCGGAACTGGCTGAATCCGCCTGATGGGGTTAGGGTTCGGGCATGGCTGAGTTTTCTTCTGCCCTGCCGGTCATTGACCATCTCGATGCCGACCGCTTTTCCGCTTTGGGCGAAGCGCCGGTGCTGATCGTGGACGCGGCGCGTTTTGTCCGTTTCCCGGCTCCGGTTCAGGCGGTTATCATTGGAATTGATCAAGACGGCGCTCTGCCGCCGGTTGATGCCGCCGATTTTGATCTGCTGCTGACAACGGCACCCAATCCTGCGCGGCCCTGGGTGGGCCTGCCGGGTGCGCGCTTCATGCAGAAGGTGGAGGCGCTGGCGCAGGCGGTGCGGACATGGCCGGTGGCTGCCACAATGACATGCCAGACGCTGCGGATCACCGAGGCGCTGCCCTTTGATCGGGCGTTGATGGTTGAATCCTTCGCTTATTCCACGGTTCTGGCGGGGGGAGAGTTTGCGCGCTGGCGCACCGGGCGCACGCTTGCCGCGTCTATGAATGCCAATACCGGGCGCGAACTGGTGCGATATGAGCGTGACGAGGATCAGGTGGTGCTCACCTTGGACAGTCCCGAAACGCGCAACGCCATGACAGCGCCGATGCGGGATGCGCTCTATGGAGCCCTCGCCAACGTGCTGGATGACCCGACCCGGCCCGATATTGTGCTTCAGGGCGCAGGCAAATGCTTTTCGACCGGCGGGGCTTTGGCGGAATTTGGCACGGCGGGCGATGTGGCGCAGGCGCATATTATTCGCACGCTCCATGCCTGTGCGCGGGCTGTCGATGCGCTTGGATGTCGGATCACCGCGCGGCTGCACGGTGCGTGCATCGGTTCGGGTTTGGAAATTCCCGCATCGGCTGCCCGCTGCGAGGCCTTGGCGGGTAGCTTTTTCCAACTGCCCGAACTGCGGATGGGGCTGATGCCGGGGGCGGGCGGCACCGCGAGCGTCACGCGGCGCATTGGTCGCCACCGGACGCTGTGGATGGTGCTGTCTGGTGAACGGCTGGGTGTGCAACAAGCGTTGGATTATGGATTGATCGATGCGGTCAGGGATACGCCATGGAAGCCCTGAAGCCAGCGATGGAGAAGGCGGGCTTGCGCCTTGCCGAAGTCTCGGGCCGGTTCGGCTGTCCGATCCGGCTTGATCCTGATGTCCATTTGAGCCGGGATGCAGCCCAAGGACTGCGTCCGCCAGATGCTATCTCGGCCAATGGCCAATGTCGGCTGATTCGCGCCGCAGACGGCTGGCTGGCCGTCAATCTGCCGCGCGAAGAGGATCTGGCGGCAGTCCCCGCCTGGCTGGAATGTCCGGCAGGAGCAGACCCATGGCAGACGATCACGGCGGAGGCTGCACACCGCCCGGCAGACGCCTTGCTGGAGCGGGCGATCCTGTTGCACCTGCCTATTGCCAAGGTAGGGGAGGCCGCGCCCTTGTCTCTGACACCTGCCGCTGGTGTGGGAGAAACTACCAATCCAGCGTACCACAATGTCATCGACCTGTCGGCGCTTTGGGCCGGGCCTGCCTGTGGCGGTTTGCTGGCAGAAGCGGGCTTTCCTGTCATCAGGATCGAAAGCCCGAACCGTGCCGATCCCACGCCGCACGTATCGCCGCAGCTTGATGCGCGCCTGAACGGCGGAAAGCGGCGGCTCAGTTTAGAGCCGCGTTCGGCAGAGTTGCACGCGATGCTCGGTGAGGCTTCGGTGCTGATTACAAGCGGGCGGCCCCATGCCCTTGCACGGATGGGGCTGGAGCCGGATGCGCTCTTTGCACGCAATCCGCGCCTCGTCTGGGTGGCAATCACTGCGCATGGCTGGGCAGGCGATGCGGCGCTGCGCGTCGGGTTTGGCGATGACTGCGCGGCAGCGGGCGGATTGGTGCAGAACACAGATACCGGGCCGCACTTCCTCGGCGATGCGCTGGCGGATCCTCTGACCGGCCTGTTGGCGGCGATCTGTGCCATGGAGTCAGTGGCCGCCGGGCAATCCAGGTCTGCTCGATTTTCCGCTGGCGCGCTGCGCCGCATGGTTTGCGCAAGAGGCGGGAATGGCATGAGCAGGCGGGCAGACATCATCCTGCGCCGCGTCCGGGCCCCTGGGCGGCGCGCTTGGAGATGTGGCGATCAAGGACGGGCTGATCTGGCAGAGCGGCAGCGTGACCTGTTCCGGCCCCGAGCTGGATGGAGCGGGAGCGCAACTATTCCCCGGTCTGATCGACCATCATGTCCATCTGCTGGCTACAGCGGCGCGGATGCGGTCGCTCGATCTGCATGGCCTGACCACACAGGCAGAGCTTGTGTCTGCCTTGCGCGCCCATGCGGAAACGCTGCCGGTCAGCGCTTGGGTGCGTGCGGTCAATTATGATGAGCGCGCGGCGGGCCTGCCCGATGCGGATCAACTGGCTGACTGGTTGCCGCATCACAAGCTTCGGATGCAGGATCGCACCGGAGCCCTGTGGCTGCTCAACCGGCAGGCATTGGCGGACTTGGGGCAGGGGCCATTCCCGTCGGGTGTCGCCGTCTCTGCGGATGGGCGACCCTCAGGCGTGATCCGCAGGGAGGATGGCTGGCTGCGGTCGCATCTGCCTCAGGAAACGCCAGACCTGTCGGCGCTTTCCCGCCAAGGCGCGGCCTGGGGTTTGACGGGCTTTACCGATGCGGGGGCCGGGAATGGGGCGGAAGAGGCGCGGCTCTTGTCTGACGCCCGCCAGTCTGGCGCATTGCTCCAGCGTCTCTGCCTGATGGGAACGGAAGACCTGCCGGAGAGCGTGGCCTTTGCTCGCGGCCCACTCAAGCTGCTGTATGACGACGCGAATCTTCCGGACCTTGACGATTTTGTCGCGCGCATCCGCACGGCGCGGGCGCAAGGACGCGCGGTTGCTGCGCATTGCGTGACAGTGGCGGAACTGGCCCTCTTTCTCGCCGCGCTGGATGCGGCAGGCGGCGGGCGATGGGGGGACAGGGTGGAACATGGCGGGCTCATTCCGGCGGATTTCATTCCCGAACTGCGGCGGCATCGGTTGACCGTGGTGACCCAACCAGATTTCATCCGCACGCGGGGCGACCGTTACCGGGCAGAGATTGATCGGGTGGAATGGCCGGATCTGTATCGGCTGGGCAGTCTGGCAAGGGCGGGTGTTGCCATCTCTGTCGGGTCCGACGCGCCTTATGGAAGCTGCAATCCGTGGGAGGCCATCCGGTCCGGCATGAACCGCACGACCAAGGCCGGAAACAGCCTTGGGAGCGGGGAGGCACTTCCGCCGCAGCCCCTCCTTGCCATGTTTGGCGGCACCTTTCAGCATCCATCTCAACCGCGCACGCTCGATCCCGGGCAAACGGCTGATCTGGTCTTGCTGGATGACGATTGGGCGGAGCAGTTGCGGGATGAAGCGGCCGTGCCGGTCAAAGGTACCTGGATCGAAGGCCGGTGCCAGTTCGGAGTGGGGCTGTGAAGGGCGCGATCAAAGTTGGCGCGGTCATCCTCGCCGCCGGGTCCAGCCGCAGGATGGGCTCCAACAAGCTGTGTGCGCTGCTGGATGGAAAGCCGGTCATCGCTCATGTTGCAGACATGGTGCTGGCTGCGGGCCTGCCTGCAGTGATCGTGGTGGGGCATGAGGCCGATGCTGTGATGGAGAGTCTGGGGGCGCGAACAATCCTCTCTGTCGTCGCACCAGACCATGCAGCCGGGCAGGCGCATTCGCTGGCCGCAGGCGTGCGTGCCATTCCCGCAGACTGGGATGCCGCCTTCATCTGCTTGGGAGACATGCCGCTTGTTCCGGCAGAGTTGTTGCGGAAGATGGCCCAAGCCGCATCCACGCGGACCATAATCGTGCCGCACTTCAATGGCCGACGCGGCAATCCCGTCTTGTGGGGGCGCCGCTGGTTCGATGCGCTTCAGACGCTGACCGGAGACAAAGGCGCACGCGATTTGCTGTTGCACCATCGCGCAGACGTGACAGAATTCGCTTGGCGTGATGACTCGATCCATCATGATGCCGATACGCCCGAAGCGCTGGCAGCCATGAGAGACCAATGCCGTGTTGCCAAGGACGAAAGCGCGAATTAGTCTCGCCTGACTATCAAGGTGAGAAATAGAGAGAGGATGGCCATGGCCGACTATGATCTGGTGATCCGCAATGCCGAAATTCATGACGGCTTGGGGAATGCTCCCGTGAACGGTGCCGTCGCCGTGAAGGCTGGGCTGATTGCGGCAGTGGGCGATGTGGCGGGCTCCGGCACGCAGGAAATAGACGCTGGCGGTTGCCTGCTCACACCGGGATTTGTGGATGTGCACACACATTTTGACGGGCAGGCGACGTGGGAACACACGCTCGCGCCATCCTCCATTCATGGCGTGACATCGGTTGTGATGGGCAATTGCGGCGTGGGCTTCGCGCCCTGCAAGCCCGATCAGCGCGACATGCTGGTCCAGTTGATGGAAGGCGTGGAGGATATTCCGGAAGTTGTCCTCACCGAAGGGCTGCCGTGGGACTGGGAAACTTTCCCCGATTATCTCGACCGGCTGGAAGCGCGCGATTTTGATGTCGATGTGGCAGCACAACTGCCTCACTCTGCCGTGCGCGTCTATGTCATGGGCGCGCGGGCGCTGACGGGCGAGCCCGCCACGGCGGAAGACATGGCGCAAATGCGTGCGCTGGTGAAAGAAGCGGTTGAAGCGGGCGCGCTGGGCGTCTCCACCTCTCGCAACATGATCCACCGCACCCGCGCGGGCGAACTGGCCCCCAGTCTCCATTCGGAGGTGGAGGAACTGTGCGAAATGGCGCGAGGCCTGGGCGATGCGGGCAAGGGCGTGTTCCAGATGATCCCGCAAATCTTTGCCCAGCCGGATGATGAATATGCGGTGGTGGAAAGCATCGCCAAAGCAGGCGGTCGGCCGATTTCCTTCACGATGATTGCCTTTGGCGAACATCGCGATGGCTGGCTGAAGTTGCCAGCCCGCATCGCCGCTGCCAAAGCAGATGGTCTGACGATCCGGGGGCAAGTCTCACCGCGTCCAGTGGGTGTGCTTTACGGGCTGGACCTCAGCTTTCACCCCTTTGCGCTGCACCCCAGCTTCCAGCCGATTGCAGAGCTGCCGCTGGCGGAGAAGCTGGCGATCATGAAAGATCCGGACTTCCGGGCCAAATTGCTCTCCGAAAAGCCGGAGCATCCCAACCCCATTTCCATCTCGTTCGTGGAACGCGCCCACACCACCTTCCGGCTAGGCAGCCCGCCAAGCTATGAACCCGATCCGGCCACGCGGCTGGACCGGGAGGCGGCTGCTCAGGGCCGCGACCTGATGGATTATCTTTATGATGTGCTGCTTGAGGATGAGGGGCGCATGATCCTCTATGGCCCTAGCGCCTATGAAGATGGCGGGCTCGAAGGCATCCGCTCCTTGCTGGGCCTGCCGGAAACGTTGATGGCGCTCTCAGATGGTGGCGCGCATTATGGGCTGATCTGCGATTCAAGCTTCCCGACCTGGTTCCTGAAGCGCTGGGGCCGTGATGCAACCGGAGCAGACGGAATTCCGCTGCCTCTTGCCATTGCAGAATTGACCAGCAAGGCAGCGGACACGGTCGGCCTCAATGATCGGGGCCGGATTGCGCCGGGATATAAAGCAGACATCAACGTCATCGACTTGCCTGCGCTCGATCTGACGGCGCCGTTCGTGAAGCGTGATTTGCCTGCCGGCGGCAAGCGGCTGCACCAGATTTCGCACGGCTATCGCTATACCATCAAGTCCGGCGTGGTGACGTACATGGACGGCAAACCCACAGGCGCACTGCCGGGGCGGCTGGTGCGTGGGGCACAGCCGGAACCGATGGCGGCATGAAAGGCGCAGGCCGTAACGGAATTTATAACTAATAAAAAAATTTCGGCGAACTGCTTGAACGACCCCCATTGGTTCGATAACGCCAATGGTCTGAACGCAGGGCAGACAAGGCCCGATCAACAAGGAGAGCGATGTGAATTTCGATTTCTCGGACGAACAAAAGGCCCTGAAGGACGAGGCGCGCAAGTTCCTCGCTGCCAAATGCCCGCCGGATCGCGTGCGCAAGCTGATGGAAGAAGGCTCCAGCGGCCATGATGCGGACCTTTGGGCCGCGATCATCGAGCAGGGTTGGACCGGCGCTGCCATTCCCGAAGAGCATGGCGGGCTTGGCCTTGGCTATCTCGAACTCTGCTGTATCGCGGAAGAGCTGGGCCGCGCAGTTGCGCCGACGCCCTTTGCCTCCAGCGTCTATTTCTTCGCGGAAAGCGTCCTGCTGGCTGGCAGCGATGCGCAGAAGGCGGCGTATCTGCCCAAGATCGTGACCGGTGAAATCATCGGCACGCAGGGTAGCAGCGAAAAGGTCGGTCCTGTCACGGCAGAGTCGATTGATGCGGAAGTCTCGGGCGGCAAGCTCAGCGGCGTGAAAGTGCCGGTGATGGACGGCATGATTGCCACCCACGCGGTCGTGCTGGCCAAGGAAGGCGGCAAACCCGGCCTGTTCATCGTTGACCTGTCTGCTGATGGCGTCAGCCGCGAGCAGCTTCGCATGATGGACGCGTCGCGCGGGGCGGCCAAGGTCAGCTTCTCCAACGTGCCTGCCGAACGGCTGGGAGAAGCGGGCGAGGGCATCACCCTGTTTGATGCCGTGAATGATCGGGCGGCAGTGCTGATGGCGTTTGAACAGGTGGGCGGGGCTGATATGTGCCTTGAAATGGGCCGCGAATATGCGCTCAACCGCTTCGCCTTTGGTCGGCCCATCGGTGGCTATCAGGCGATCAAGCACAAGCTGGCTGACATGTACTGCAAGAACACGCTGGCACGCGGAAATGCCTATTATGGCGCTTGGGCGCTCAACACCAATGCCAGCGAACTGCCAATTGCGGCAGCCGGTGCGCGTGTTTCCGCATCCGATGCCTATTGGAATGCGGCCAAGGAAAATGTTCAGGTCCATGGCGGCATGGGCTTCACATGGGAGGTGGATTGCCACCTGCATTACCGCCGCAGCCAGCAGATCGGCCTCGTCGCCGGAAGCGCGCGCGTGTGGAAGGAAAAGCTTGTGTCTCGCATTGAGCGGCGCAACGCGGCCTAAGAAATCGGAAAGAGGATCAGATCATGGATTTCAACGACAGTCCTGAAGAAGCTGCCTATCGCGCGCAGGTTCGCGCATGGCTCGAAGCGAATGCCCCGCGCGATGCGAAGGGTGCAAGCCTGGGTGATGAAGACGAAAGCCAGATGGATGCGTGCAAGGCATGGCAGGCCACAAAGGCTGCTGCGGGCTATGCACAGATCCGCTGGCCCAAGGAATGGGGCGGTGGCGGCGGCACCACCATGCAGTCGGTCATCTTCAGTCAGGAAGAAGCGCGCATGGGCGTGCAGCTCGGCGGCCCGTTCGCCATTGGCTTGGGCATGTGCATCCCCACCGTGATGGCAACGGCAGATGACGAAACCAAGAAGCGTTTTGTTGGCCCCGCCGTGCGTGGCGAGGAAATCTGGTGCCAGCTCTTTTCCGAACCCGCTGGTGGTTCGGACGTGGCGGCAATCCGCACCCGTGCTGTCAAGGATGGCGAAGACTGGGTGATCAACGGCCAGAAGATCTGGACGTCGGGCGCACATTATGCCCAATATGGCATCGTGCTGGTCCGGACTGATCCTGACGCGGTGAAGCATAAGGGCCTCACCATGTTCTGGATCGATATGAAATCGCCCGGCGTCGAGTGCAAGACGATCCATCAGATGAGCGGTGCGCGCGGCTTCAACGAAGTCTTCTTCACCGATGTCCGTGTCAAGGACAGCCAGCGTCTGGGTGCGCTGCATGATGGATGGAATGTTTCGATCATCACGCTGATGAACGAACGTGCTTCGGTCAGCGGTGGTGGCGGTGCGGTTGGCGGTGGCGTCAACAACATCCTCAAGGCGGCACAGAAGGTGACGGGTGCTGACGGGGCTCCGCTCGCTCAGGATGCGGCGCTGCGCGAGAAGATGGCAGACTGGTATGTGATGTCCGAAGGGCTGCGCTTCACCGGGATGCGCTCGCTCTCGGCACTGTCTCAGGGCAAGACACCGGGGCCGGAGCAGTCCATTTCCAAGCTGGTCTATGCCAGCATGGCGCAGGATATTGCGGCGACCGCCGTCGATCTTCAGGACCAGTTCGGCATGATCCGCGATGAAGGTGTTGCCGCCTTCCACGGGGCTTTCCAGGAAGCGGTGCTGGGTTCGCCCGGTTCGCGCATCGCGGGAGGCACCGATGAAATCCTGCGCAACATCATTGCAGAGCGCGTGTTGGGCCTGCCCGGCGAAATCCGGGTGGACAAGACGATGCCCTTCAAGGATTTGCCGACGGGCCGCTGAGTGGACGCTGGCCTGTCCGTTGCACCGCAAGACTCTTTGCCCCGTCTGGGGGCAAAGGGCTTGCGGACGCGCAGGCGGATCATGGAGGCCACGGCCCAGTTGCTGAAGCAAAAGCCGTATAGCGATGTCCGCATTACCGATGTGGCGCGCGGTGCGGAAATTGCTCAGCCGAATTTCTACACCTATTTCGCCAGCCTTGAGGATGTGATCGTCGCGCTGGCGGAAGAAGTGTCAACCAGCCCGCTCGCCCGCTTCATCGCATTGCGGGAAGAAGGGAAGGATTGGGCGGCAGCGATGGTGGAAACCGCCATTCCCATCTGGAGGGAGCATCGCACGCTTTTTGCCATTATCGGGTTGCTGGCGGACAAGCAGCATGGCGATTTTCCGAGACTGCGGGTGCAGCAGACGCGCGATGTCTGCAAGGCGTTCGAGGGGCTGATTCGCCGCGCGCAGGAGGACGGCGAATTGCCGCTTTCCATCAAGCCGCGTTTGGGCAGTTACCTTTGCCTTGGTGTGCTCTCGTCCACCTGCGACCGATATGATTTGTGGACAGCGTCCGGCTTCACGCATGAGGACATGGTGGAAACCACCGCCTCCATGCTGCGCATTCTTGCAACCGGACGCGGATAAAGGATCAAGACAATGAGTTTTTCCCTTCCTTATGTTTCGAATGATCTGACCGGGCAGGTCGCGCTGGTGACCGGGGCTTCGTCTGGCCTTGGCGTGCGCTTTGCCAAGGTGCTGGCCGCGTGTGGCGCAAAGGTTGTTCTGGCGGCCCGGCGCCTTGACAAGCTGGAAGAGCTGGCCGCTGAAATCCGCGCCGATGGTGGAGAGGCTTTGGCGGTCGCGATGGATGCGCAAGATGCGGACCAGTTGATCGCGGCCGTCGATGCGGCGGAAAAGGCCTTTGGCACTGTGACCATCCTGATCAACAATGCCGGCATTCCCGATGCCCAGCGGGCGCACAAGATGCCGCTCGAGCTGATCGACCGCGTGCTCGACGTCAATTTGCGCGCGCCCTATATTCTGGCCTGCGAGGTCGCGCGCCGCCTGATGGCTGCCGAAAAGCCGGGCCGGATCGTCAATCTCTCTTCACTCGCGCATTATCGCTATGATGGCGGCGGTTCCGCGCTCTACGCCATCACCAAAACAGCGGTTGCGCGGATGACCGAGGCGCTTTCGGTGGAATGGGTGAAGTTCAACATCAATGTGAACGCCATCTGCCCCGGCTCCTTTGCGTCCGAAATGATGGACGGCATGATTTCGCGCGTGGGTGATTTCTCCCAATATCTGCCGCGCAAGCGTCTGGGTGACCCAGCGCAGCTTGATACCACCCTGCTTTATCTTGTTTCGCCTGCTTCCGAATTTGTGACAGGAGCAGTGATCCGCGTTGATGACGGGCAGACGGCCCAGACCCGCTAACCCCAGATCCGTAAAACGAAGAGAGGATTGACCGATGATCAAGACCAGACTGACCGAAATGTTCGGCGTCGAAACCCCCATCTGCATGGGCGGCATGACCGGCGTGGGCTATGGTGAACTCGTGGCGGCTGTCGCCAACGCAGGTGCGCTGGGCTTCATCACCGCGCACATGTTTCCCAGCGGAGAGGCATTGCTGGCCGAGATCGAAAAGACCAAGGCGCTGACCAGCAAGCCGTTTGGTGTGAACCTGACTTTGCTGCCCTCGATCAATCCCATTCCCTATGACGAATATCGCGAAGCCATCATCTCTTCGGGCATCAAGATCGTGGAAACGGCGGGCCGTGCGCCGACCGACCATCTCCCGCGCTTCAAGGAGCATGGCGTGAAGGTGATCCACAAATGCACCAGCGTCCGCCACGCCGTCTCTGCGGTGAAGAAGGGCGTTGATGTCATCAGCATCGACGGTTTCGAATGCGCCGGCCATCCCGGTGAGGATGATGTCGGGCTGGTCGTGCTGCTGCCTGCCACGGTGGATGCCGTGGACGTGCCGGTGATCGCATCGGGCGGCATGGCCGATGGTCGCGGCCTTGTCGCCGCGCTGGCACTGGGCGCGGATGGCGTGAACATGGGCACCCGCTTTTGCGCGACCATTGAAGCGCAGATTCACCAGAATGTGAAGCAGGCGATTGTCGATAACACCGAGCTGGATACCATTCTGGTGGGCCGCACGCTCAAAAACACGGCGCGTGTCGCCAAGAATTCCGTATCCTCGCAGGTCTATGCCATCCAGCAAGACCCGACCAAGACGTTCGAAGATGTGAAGGCGCTGATGGCAGGCCAGCGCGGGCGTGACAATGTGTTGCGCGATGGCGATGTGGATGGCGGTATCTGGACCTCCGGGCAGAGCCAGGCGCTGATCCATGACATTCCCACCTGCGCCGAACTGGTGAAAAACATCATGGCGCAGGCAGAGGCTGTCCGCGCGAAACTCGCGGGCTGATCGCACCAACGGAAAGGGCGGCTGTGCTGAGTGTCATTCCCTTGCCGGGGCTTCCGCTGATCGGCGCGGGGGATGATCTGGTCGCCCTGATTTCTTCCGCCATGAAACAGGCGTCGCTTTCCTTTCAGGATGGCGACGTTCTGGTTGTGGCGCAGAAGATCGTCTCCAAGTCAGAAGGGCGGATAGTGCAACTGGCCTCTGTCTCGCCCGGCGCAGAGGCGCAGGCGCTTGCCAAGCGCACGGGCAAGGACGCTGCCTTGTGCCAGCTTATTCTTGATGAAGCGCAGGAGGTCGTTCGAACCGCGCCGAACCTTGTGATCGTGCGCAACCGGCAGGGCGTGGTGCTCGCCAATGCCGGCATCGACGCTTCGAACGTTGCCCATCCGGACGACGCATCCTGCGTTCTGCTCTGGCCGATTGATCCCGATGCCAGCGCACAGCGGCTACGCGCGGCGCTCCAGCCGGGTGGGCAGCATCTGTCAGTGATCATTTCAGACAGTTTGGGCCGGGCGTGGCGCATGGGCACGCTGGGCACAGCGATTGGTGTTGCCGGAATGGTGCCGCTGCGGGACCAATGCGGAGAGTCTGACCTGTTTGGCCGCACGCTGATGGCGACGGTCACGGGTGTGGCGGACGAGATTGCGGCGGCCGCCTCTCTGGTGATCGGCGAAGGCGGGGAGGGGGTTCCCGCTGCACTTGTGCGCGGTGCCCGTTACATCCGCTCCGAAGGCGCGGGCCTTGGCCCCATGATCCGCAATGCCCAACAGGATCTGTTCCGGTAACGGCCCGCCTCCGTGTGCGGTTGTGGACTGGCCATGGGCACGCCATAGGAGGATTTCGGGAATCGGACGGAATTTGAATGGACTCGCACGGGAATAGCAAAGGCGCGCAGGTGACGGTGGTGATCGCGGTGCGCGGCGGTGCGGACGCCAAATCGCGCCTTCGCCCTGTGCTGGGGAAAGCCGGATGCAGCGCGCTGGTTGGCGCAATGCTGGGCGATATGGTGGCCGCGCTGCAATCCAGCGCAACAGTGGGCCGGATCATTGTAGTGACGCCAACACCTGAGCTGGCCAACGGCCTGGGCGTTGAAATTCTGGCCGATCCGCAGCAGGGCGGCATCAACGCGGCCTTCGCTCATGCGAACCGGATCATATCCGGCCCGGCCCTTCACCTTCCTGGCGACCTTCCGGAACTGGATGCAGCATCCATTGATGCTCTAGTGAGCAGGTTCAGGCCGGGGGCCGTCGTGCTGGTTCCTTCCATAACCGATGGTGGCACCGGGGCTCTTCTGGTGGACGCTGCTGGGGTGGAAATGTTTGCATTCGGCCCCGACAGTCTGGAGCGGCATTGCGCAGCAGCGCGGGCCTTGTCACTGGTTCCGGCCATTGTTGAAAACGTTGCGCTGACCCATGATCTGGATCGCCCGGAGCAATTGGCGCGAGCTGCGCAATTTGGCGGGCCGCGCACGCGCGCCTTGCTGGCGGAGCTGTTGCCTGAAAGGCAGGCCGCATGAACGACGTTGCACTTCGCACGCATCTCATGGCGATGCCGCTGGATCAGTTGATGGCGGAAGCCGGCGCGCTGCGCGATGCAGCAGGTAGTCCTTTGCTCACTTACTCGCGCAAGCTGTTCATTCCGCTCACCCGTTTGTGTCGCGATGTCTGTGCCTATTGCACCTTCGCGACTGCCCCGCGAGACCTGCCCGCCCCCTATATGACGCCGGACGAAGTGATGACGCTGGTTGCGCAAGGGCGTGCGGCAGGCTGTGCTGAGGCGCTGATCACCTTGGGAGACAAGCCGGAGGATCGCTATGCCGTGGCGCGGGCGGCGCTGGAGAGCATGGGCCACGCCAGCACGATCGACTATGTGGAGGCGATGGCCGGGCGCATCCTCCATGAAACCGGGATGCTGCCGCACATCAATGCCGGTGTGTTGGACTATGATGACTATGTCCGCCTGCGCCGCGTCTCCGCCTCGATGGGGCTGATGCTGGAAAGCACGTCGCGGCGTCTGCTGGAAAAGGGGATGCCGCACCATGGCAGCCCGGACAAAGACCCCGATGTCCGCATCGCCTCCATTGCAGCGGCGGGGCGGGCAGGGGTGCCCTTCACCACCGGCCTGCTCATCGGCATTGGCGAGACGCGCGCAGAGCGGCTGGATGCGCTGTTAACGATCCGCGATTTGCATCGCGAGCATGGCCATGTTCAGGAAGTCATCATCCAGAATTTCCGCGCCAAGGCGGATACGCGCATGGCCAATTCAGTTGAGCCCTCCGAAGACGAACTGCTCTGGACGCTCGCAGCGGCACGGCTGATTCTGGGCGCAGAAATGGGGATTCAGTCCCCGCCCAATCTCAATCCGGGGCGGACGTTGGCGCTGATCAAGGCCGGGCTGAGCGATTGGGGTGGCATTTCCCCCGTCACCATCGATCATGTGAACCCCGAAGCCCCGTGGCCAGAGATTGACGATCTGGCGCTTGAGTGCGACCGGGCGGGCAAGGTGCTGGCGGGGCGGCTGACCATCTATCCCGCCTTTGCACAGGATGCGGAGCGCTGGCTGGACGCGGATGTCGGCAAGGCCGTGATGCGGCTGAGCGATTCCAGCGCGCTGCATCGGCAGGACAAGTGGTGCCCCGGCTCAACCCGCGCAGTGCCGGGCGATGCTGTGAAGCCGTTGCGCGGGGAAGCGCCCTTCGGGCTGGTGCGCCGTGATGTGGATGCGGCATTGCTGGCCGCGGCGCGTGGCGAGTCCCTGTCCGAGGATGCCATCGCCACATTGCTCGAAGCGCGGGGCGAAGAAGCGCATGAGATTGTGCGCATGGCGGACGCGCTGCGTCGCGACCTGTGCGGAGACACGGTGACGTATGTCATCAACCGCAACATCAATTACACCAACATCTGTTCATACGCGTGCAGCTTTTGCGCCTTTTCCAAAAGCTCGGCCAAGGCCGGGTATCGCGACACGCCCTATCTGATGGACATGGATCAACTGGCGGAGCAAGTCCGCGAGGCCGCCGCGCGCAGGGCGAGCGAAGTCTGCCTGCAAGGCGGCATCCACCCGGCTTTCACCGGGGAAACTTATCGTGAGATCGTGCGGACGGTGAAACGCATGGAGCCATCCATGCACGTCCATGCCTTCTCTCCGCTGGAAGTCTCGCACGGGGCCTCCACACTGGGTCTGTCCACACTCGATTATCTGGTGATGCTCAAGGCGGAGGGACTGGGTTCCTTGCCCGGCACGGCAGCGGAAATATTGGACGATGACATCCGCGCGCAGATCTGCCCGGACAAATTGAACACGGCGGAGTGGCTAGCCGTCATCCGCGATGCGCATCGCAATGGCATCCGCACCACGGCAACCATCATGTTCGGCCATCTGGAGCGACCCATCCATCAGGCGCGGCACATCGCCGCTATCCGCGCGCTCCAGCTGGAAACGGGTGGCTTCACGGAATTCGTGCCCTTGCCTTTCGTTCATATGGAATCGCCCATGTTCAAGCGCGGGCAAGCGCGGATGGGGCCGACCTGGCGGGAAACGCTGCTGCTCCACGCAGTGGCCCGCATCGCGCTGCACGGCGCCATCGGCTCGATCCAGACCAGTTGGGTGAAGCTGGGTGCAGAAGGGGCCGCGGCCTGTCTGTCTGCCGGGTGCAATGATCTGGGGGGCGTGCTGATGAACGAGTCCATCAGCCGTGCTGCGGGCGCGGCCCATGGCCAGGAAATGAGCGTGGACGGGCTGGAGCGGATTGCGGCGCTGGCGGGGAGGCCGCTCGAGCGGCGGACGACGTTGTATGACCGGGTTGAAGTGGTTTCCTGAAAATCAGTACACACTCACCGTTCGTCCTGAGTAGGGACTGAGCGGATGCGAACGCCCATATCGAAGGACTACCCTTCGATATGCCGCTTCAACCTTCGCAATGTTCCGGTTTCAGCGGCTATTCAGGGCGAACGGTGTTTTACCTTACCGCCCCGCCCGATAGTCATCCCAGCTCGGCGTATCGCTCACCTTATACAGCGCGCCAGAGCCCTTCAGCTTGAACAGGCGCTCCATTTCGGGCCGGGTGAAGGGGCGCGAGCCAACGCGGCCGAAGATGGCCATCTGCCCACCGGTTTCATCCACACCGCGATCCCGGTCCAGCCCCTTGGACACAGAAAGCGCCGCGCTGGGCGTTGTGGCCCAAGCGATCAATTGCGGGCGCGGTTCCGGCGCAAAGCCATAGAAATTGCGCTGGCTTTCCGGGCTGGTGATCTGGAGCACCTTCATTCCGTTCCGGCCATCGGCAACATAGCCAATGGCGGAAGCGTTAGTGGACGCAATCACGACATCTTCAACATCGTTCATCGTGCCGCCAAACGTCTCTTTGACCAGGATGGTGGGGGAAAGCGGCTTTGTGATGTTGACGATGACCAGCCCCTGCTGCTTGCCCGCCACATAGGCGTAAGTGCGGGCGAGGTAGAGTTTGCGGGCATTTGCTAACGGCACGGTCGCTTCGGGCCGCGCGATCGGCTGGCGCATGTCGGTGATGTCGAACAGCTTGAGGCCGTCCGCATCCGTCACCCATATATAGCGGAACTGCACGGCAGAAGCGCGGGCATCGTTGAGCGGCAGTTGGGCTGTCAGCACCGGTTTCAACGGATCAGTGAGGTCCACCACGGCCAAGCCGACATCGGTGGTCACATAGGCAATGCTGCCCGCCAGCGTCACATGCCGCGCGCCCTTCAGCGCATTGTCCGGATTGAACGTCACCGCCCGTTTGAAGAAATTGTTGCGGAACTCGCCATCGGCCAGCGTGTCGATGTCGACCAGGATCAGCCCTTCAACGCTATCTGAGACCACTGCATAGCGGTAAATCTCGTGCATCTTCTGCTCCATGTTCTGGGGCAGATTCTCGGTGATGTTCTTGTTGCGGGCATAGCTGATCGGCTGCGTCGTGGCGAGCGCGACGCAAGTGGCGTTGGACGACTTGACCTGCGTGTCATGCCCCAGCGGAGAGAAGGGCGCGGTGACGATCCGTTCGGAAACGCCCTTGTTTGCAATGGAGGCCACATCATAGGCACGGAACCCGCCCTTGCCTTCGGCGACGAACAGATATTCTCCGCGCAATTGCACGCAGCTTGCCGCACCCGCGGTGCCCTGCGTGATCTTGTAAAATTGCTCGGTATGCTGCGTTTCGCCGCTGCCATTCTTGTCGAAAATCTTGCCGCGCGTCCAGTTGATCAGCTCGCGCTTGTTGGTCTCGACATGCGCCTTGTACCAATCGGGATAGGCATAGCGGTGGAGGTAGGAACCGATGACGGCTTGCGGCTCTTCCCATTCGGTCACGCGCGTCGCTTGGAGGCCGTTCTCAAGGCCGGTCCATGCGTGCAGGCCAAGGAAGTTTACATAGTTGGTGCCGAGCAGCAGCGTCTGCGCCATCAGGGCGTTATTATCTTCCTTGTCAGACAGATGGCAGTCCGTGCAGGTTTTGGTCTCATTGGTCCGCACTGTGTGCGGGAAGTGCGGCGCGAACGCCTGACTGGAATAACCCGCCGCTGAAATTGGCGGCTGCTGGATGTAGATGCGTTCGCGGTTGACGTTGGTGGAGGACAGCACCAGCGCGGAGGTAGAGCGGATCGGCGCGATCAACCCCAGCTTCTTGCCAGTCTCGTCGGTTTCCTTGCCAGTTTTGGTAAAGCCATGGCGGCCGAGGTGGAACATCTCATCGCGCGCAACCTGCGGGTTGTAGGTCGCGTAATTGCGCGTTTCCTTGTCATCATAATGATGCCGCTTGGTCTTCCAGTTCGCCTCGATCGGCAAGTGGCAGCCACCGCAGGATGTCGTCCAGCTCAGATGGCAGGTGAAGCAGGTCATGCTGTCATCGCCGTGCGAGCGGTCTTCCTTGGCCACACCCGGCCCCCACGCGATCTTGCCGCCGGACAGGCCCGTCAGCTTGGCGCGCGCCGCCTTCATATTGAAGTTGGGATTAGCGCGATCCACACTGTCCTTGACGAGACTGACCTTCCATTCAAGGTTCGGATCAACGATGGACCGCTGGATCAGCACACGGTTGCCGCTGGCGTCATAATACCATTCAAACCGGCGCTTGCCGTCTGCATTGCGCAGCAGCGAGAGGTTGGTGCCATTAGGGCGCGCGGCGGGGCCGGACGTCATCAGATTGGGATAGTCATCGGCTGTGCCGTGGCAATCCTTGCAGCCAATCTCCACCGCATTGGCCACTTCGGTATAGATATAGCCATTGCCGTGGCTATCCTGCGCAAAGTGGCAATCCGCGCATTGCAGGCCCTTTTCGGCGTGGATGTCCATCATATGGACGGACTTGCCGGGATTGGTGCCCACGGGCACGAATTTGCCTTCGCCTGCCTTGCGCCATTTCTCTGGATCATCCGGATCGACGATGTTCTTCGGATCCGGATTGGCAACATTGCCTTCCGCATCGAGCAGATTGCCTTCGCGGTCGCGCTTCAGGATGGCGCGGAAGTTCCAGCCATGGCCGTGATAATCCGCAAATTGCGTGTCTTTCAGCGCCGGATTCAGGTCATAGACGTTGCGCAGCATCTCCACATCAGACCAGAGCCCGCGCGCGGCGGCAGCTTCCGGGTTGCGGTCATTGGCTTTGCGGACTTCGGCAGCAGTCGGGTAACGCTGCTTCTTGAACTTTTCCTGATACTCCTTCTCGCTCATCCAGCTGGGCTTGGGGGCCTTGTTTTCAGGACCGGGCCACAGGAAGGGTGCATCAGACTCATAGTCCCACATGGTGTAACCCAGATAGGTGTTCAGGAAGATGTTGGGCTGGTGCATGTGGCAATTCATGCACTGCGCCGTGGGGATCGCCTTGGTGAAGGCATGCTTGACCGGATGGCCGCGCTCTTCGGGGCGGTCATCGGTGCCTTCCGCAAAAGTCAGTTGACCTTCTGCGGCGTGGGGCGTGTCGTGTGCCGCGGCATGAGGCTTGGCAGCCGCATGGTCATCGCCATGCTCGCCATGGCCCTTGCGCGCGCCTTCCATCAACGGTGCGATGGTCGGGTCAGCCGTCGCAGTCTGGCCATCGCGGCCATATTGCGCCCAGGTCAGGCTATGGCGCGGCTCGCGGTCATTGGCATAGACGACATGACAGCCCGCGCAGCCGGAAGAGCGATAGTCACCTGGCTGGTCATTGGTGCCCATGAACCACATGAACGGATCGTTGAGCCGCGTCTTGTGGATGTTGATGACCGGAATGGCGACGCGCAGGCCGGTGGCGAGCCCGCGATTGGATTGCTTCAGGTCAGGCCGTCCCGGCTCTTCCATGCGCTGGATTGAGCCGGTGGGGTTGGGCAGGCCCACTTCGGCGAACTGCGTGTTGATGGTGCGGCCGCCGCGCTCAAACACGCGGAAAATGTCACCCGGCTTGATCGTGTGCCAAGTGGGCAGCGGGTAAAGGATCGGTTGCGCGCCTTTGGCCACTTCTTCGGGCGACAATTTGGCAGGTGGGCAGGGCGAGACAAAGCTCTTCTTGCTCGGGTCCGCTACGGTGCGATCACCGGGAGAAATCACGCAGGCTGGTTCGCCGGTGCGTGTATAGGCTTCGCCCAGCGCATAGTTTTTCAGCGGCACAATGCCGTTATTGTAACCCGCGCCGCCCCACAGCATCGCGCCGGTGGACATGATCGAGCGTTCAGCCGCTTCGATGATGTTCAGATGGCACGCGCCGCAACTCTCGCGCGCCACGCGATAATCTGACGGGTTGACGAAGCGGATGAACTCCGGCGCTTCCTTGTTGAGGAGTGTGAAAGCATGCTTAGGATTGGCGGAGCTTGGCCAATTCCACTCACCGGGATAGCGCGGCAGAACATGGGCCTTACGCAGCAGATCGGTATAGCTGGGATCACCCGGCTTTAGGCGGTCATCCGTCAACGCAATTTTGGCATTGCCGCCATGGCAGTCGGTGCAACCGAGAACCACGGCGGGGCTGGCGTGCATGTCTGCCTCATCGCTGGCCGCGTGGCACGATTTGCAGCCGCCGCTCTTGGCCTCGGCCTCGTCCGCGCCTTGTTCATAGGGGGCAGGGGGCGCGAAAACGGCGGAATAGTCATGCTTTTGGGGCTTCTCGCCTTCAGAGGCGATCAGGATGCCACCTGCCGCGCCAAGGCCGAGCAATCCTGCAACCAGCAGGCCCAGCGGTTTCCGCAACAAGGAGGGGGAAATCCAGCGCATGGATCAGTAACTCAGAATCGTGTTGAAAAGGACGGAGTAGAAGCGCTTGTCCCGCCCGGCGCTGGCGAACAGATCGCCAAACCCCTTGCCGGGATCGAACAGCGCGCCAGACACGCGGAAGACGACATTCTGGATCGCCTTGGGCCGCCAGATCACTGAAACAGACGCATCCCAACCGATCGACTTGGGCACACTGCCTTCATTGCGCAGCGCCTTTATGGTCGCGGTATTCTCAAACCAGAGATGGTTGAGATTGGTCGAAACGCGCAGCGTCGGCTTCAGATCAAAATCAGCGCCCGCACCGAGCAGGATCGTGCCGGGATTGTTGAAATTGGCCTGCCCTTCATCCTTCGATGTGCGCAGATTGTTGAGGATGCCGTTGCGCGTGTTGACGCTGATCCCCGCACCACCGCCCGCAAACGGGATGGTCTGCCGGATCCAGTAGCTGGTGTCTGCACCCGCAAAGATCGGGTTTTCATAGACAGCGTCGAATCCGGTTTCGGTGTCATCAAACGGGTCATTGTCGCCTGTGGCATAAAGGCCGGACAGGCGGACACGGACCCAGTCAAAATCCATGCTCGGTTCGACAGCGGCGAAGAAGCTTCTGATCTTTGCCTTGCGGTTGGTGAAGATGCTGTTGCGGTCTTCCCCCAGCGCATAATAGGCGCTGCCAGAGAAGTTCAGCCGCCCATAATGGCCATCGAGCGAGTAGCCGAGCCAGGCCACATCATAGTTGCGACCGCGCGCATTGCCGATCAGCGCCGGGCGCGCCGGAAAGCCGTTATCATCAAAATGCAGCTTGTTCTTTTCGCGGTTGATGTTGATCGTGGCAGAGACCTGACTGGTCAGCCCGACAAAGGGGAAATCCTGCCGGTAGACATTGGCAGCGAGCACCCAATCGCGGCGCGGGCTCTGCACCACCGAGTTCAGCCCTGAATTGGTGTCCTTTTCCAGTCGCCAGAATCCGGCCAGATTATATTGCCAGCGGTTATTGTCGCGATTGCCGAAAAAACGGACGCCAAGTTGCAGGTCGTTGAACAGAAAACCCCGGAAATCGGACTGGAATGGCTGAATGCCGACGCGCACCGAGTCAAAATCATAGCGATCACTGACATTGCGCAGGTGATAGTCGATAAAGAGTTCCTGCACGCCGAGGAAATGATCGAGCCGATGGCTCTTCTTCGAGGAGCGGACGTTGAGCACCCGCCGCTCTGGCACATCCACATAGGAGGCGTTGAGGCCCAACAGCACGCGATACTCGACATGCGGTGGCATGAAGGTCGTCTCGCCCTTGATGAGCGATCCGCCAAACAGGAAGGTTTGCGCGGCCACGATGGAATGGCTGCGCCCGAACACGTCATTACTACCCGGATTGGCCGTCGTCTGATCGCCCACCGGAATGGGAAAGCTGCGCGGCTCGAACACCGTATCAGACACGCCAGTGAGGGCGAGGAACCAGTCATTTTCTTTCAGGCCAAGGAATTTGGGCGTCTTGCATTTGGGCAAGCCTTGTTCAGCCCGACGACGCGTCATTTCCTCTTCGCTGATCTCCTCGGAACTGCGGATGCAAAGCGGGCGATCCCCCTTGAACTGGTTCTGATTATAAGGATCCCAGAAGCGTTCCGGCTTGGCCACGCCCAGAGCCTGAGACAGGCGCCAGCGATCTGGCAGCGGGAAATCCGGGTCTGCCGGGAAGGCTTCGGGTGGCGGCGGGCGCAGCGCGCCGGGATTGGTCTGCGTGACGCGTTCGGGCAAATCTTCCTGAACGCCGGGGCGGCGGCGGCCATCGAGCAAGACCTCATCGGCATCCAGACTGTTTTCATGGGGCAGAGGCGTGGTTTCAGGCTGCGGCGGAGCCTCTGCGGCAGGTGCGGCCTGATCTCCGCCATCATCCATCAGCGAAAAGTGGCTGACGCTGTTGAGCATCAGGATGCGATGGCGTTTCTGGGCGCGCTCCTGAAACACGATCAGAGGCGCCGGGTCCGGCGGAATCGCATTCGCCATCGGTGGCCCGCCCAACGCGGCCAGCAAGGGAAAGAGGGGCGCAAACGGCACGATCAGAGGCCCTGACAGACGTTTTGTTCAGATGTGTCGAGGAGGGGCGCGAACGGACAGCCGACAAAACGCAGCCGCGCCGTGCCGCCGCCGCTGATCGAAACAACAATCTGGTCTGACCGGCTTGCAGAGGGTGCGTTGCCCAGCCCGCCCGCGCGCGATCCACCATTATTGGTGCCCAGGAAAGCGATCATGTCATCCTGATCAATGCCGTCCCCCGAAACGCCGAGCGCGCCCACCAGCACCGATCCCCGATAGACTGGAACCGATCCGGGGAAAATCTGGATGCCGTTCTGCAACCGGTTCTGCCCGGACACGACATCCGGCATCTGGGTGCACCGGGCAGGCGTATCCGGTGTGCCGTTGAGCAACGCGCCGACATGGGTCACGATATTGCTGAAGACCAGTTCGGATTGCAGCCCGGAGTGGAACGGATTGAAGCTGGCTATGCCGGGCGAGAAGGGGCCGGGGCCGCGCCCGATTTCTCCATCGGGGAAATAGGGGCGGGCGATATTGCCGATGGCGCGGTTGGTCCACGCGGTCTGGCCGGTGAAGACAGCGGGGTCGCCAAGGAAACTCTTGGCGAGGGCCAACCGGTTTTGCACTTTCGCATCGGGATTGCTGCCCAGTTCAGCTGCCGCCTTTGCGTTGGAGAAAAAGGCCGCCGTGCGCGCCTTTTGCAGCGAGACGTCCACGCCGAAGATTGGCGCATCGGGAGAGCGCACCAAGCCGAGGACAGAACCGTGCGTATCGACCAGACTGATCGAAACCTGCGCCTTGCTATCCAATGGCCGCCGGATTTGCGCGCGCGTGCGGGTCATGATCTTGAAGGCTTCTTCGAGGATAGCCTGTGCTTCCGCTTGTGTCAGTGGCTGAGACACCGAACCTGAATCTGTGCCTGCCCGCACCGGATACCGGTTGCTGCCGGAGCCATTTGTCAGCACGAACGCATCGCGATTGGAAAATTCGGCCGCCGTAGATGCACGGATGCCGGACCCTTCCGCACCATAAGCGGAACCTGCAATGATCGAAGCTGCCGCATAAGCAGGCACGGCCACAACATTGCCTGCCGTCCCATTGATCGTTGAGAAAGCAGGTGCTGTTCCCGCTGCCTTCAGGCCCGCTGTCGTCGCGTCGCTATATCGCAACTGGACGACCGCCTGAATCCGGTCTGCCTTGATGTCATCGGGGGCGTCGAATCCGCGCGTACCCGCCAATGCGATGAATTCCTCATTGTCACTATCCACATCGGCGGAGTCCGGATCGAAGCCATAGACACCATCGCCCATCACGCCGATGCCGCCAACAACCACGCCATTCTTGTAGAGCGGGAAGCCGCCCGCATCCGCCGAAAGGCCAAGCGGAGAGCGTTTCGGGCCGATCAACGCCGCGCCACCGCCGCCGCCAAAGCGTTGTGACAGGTCAGAACAGGGTAACTGGCTGAACTGCACGCCATAAAGCGGGCCGCTGGGGATGTTGGCGGCATTGGATTGGGGCGGGAAATTCTGCTGGACGATGAAGCTGGCCGTGCGGGTGGAAAAGGCGTTGCCACTGCTGGAAAGATAGGCGCCCGTCACCGCCTTGGCGATGGCTCCGGCCAGTCCGGCAGGTGCAGGCAGGCTGGTGCCGGGCAGAGTACCCGGAACTGGCGTCGCTAAATTGGGGATGGAAAGAGCCAGATTGGCCCCGTTCATCACGAACACGCCCAGCACATTGCCCACCCGATCCACCACGGCAATGGCAGAAGGAAGGCCGCGCGCCTGCGCTTCCGCCACGGCCTGTGCCATCACCTGCTGGACATCCGCCACGCTGAGCGATTCCTGTGCGGGCACGCTATATTGCGTGGTCGCCGCGGGCGGCGAGACGGGCGGATTCACCGCTCCGCTTGTGCTCCCGCCACCGCCGCCGCCACAACCGGCGAGAGACAGCGAGGCCATGGATGCCATGGCAAGGGAGGCACGGATACGCATCAACGCAAAGTCCTTATCGTTCGGGCAGCAGAGCCCAGCGCGCGGCGGAACTCGCCGGGGCGGTAATCATTGGGGTCGCGCACAGCGGCATAGGCGCGGTTGATTTCACCCCTTATCGAGGCGGCAGACGAGCCATTGACCATGCCGCCATTCACCAGTGCGTTGAGCAGTGTATCTACCGCCATGACAGCTTGAGCAGAGCCTTCATAATCGGTGAAACGCGGGCTGATGGCTTCGCTGCTGATCGTGTCGATGATCGCAAAGATTTGTGCGCGGCTGAAACTGGCGGACTGGAAGGTGGAGGCCAGATTGGCTGCAGACCCGCGCAGCCGGTTGGCAGCGGCCACCGCGCTCGCCCGGTCCTTTGCAATGGCCGCATGAAAAGCGCGACTATCTGCCTCAAATTTCTGCGCAAGGGCAGGGGCCGCCACCCGTGCTGCTGCCGAAAGCATGATCATGTTCTCGTCATTATACGGCGGCATTCCCACGGGGATGGGCCGCCCCGGATTGTCGAGCGTGGTCGGCGTGAAATTCTGGCTGTCATAGATGCGGCGGTGGCAGCTGTGGCAATCGAAGAAAGTGAATTCGGGGAAGGCGCCTTCGGTGCCGAGCGACGGATTCGAATAAAGCGAGAGCGAACGCTCCACCGCCATGGCCTGACCCACAGCCCAGACGCGGACGTTGCTGGTCAGGCCTTTGCGCTGCGCATAGTCCGCATCCTCATTGTGATGCTGCATCAGCGTGGAAAACAGATCGAGCTCAAACGAAATGCGCGGATGACCTGCGCCCATAATCCGGTGATTGACGAACTGGCCACCATCAGCCGACCCATAGTGACAATCAAGACAGACGCTGGCGCGGACCTTGGGGCTTTCCAGCGGGACCAGACCGGCGCGCACGCTGTTGGCGTGATTGCCCAGCTTGTGGACTTCGATCCAGTTCGCAGAGCCGCCATGGCACGCCTCGCAGCCAATGCCGTCGCTTTGCTGGTATCGCGGGCCGCGTGAGGAAGCATTCTCCGCATGGCACCCCAGACACATCGGCGCGGTTTCCGCATTGCCGATGCCCAGACGCCGCGCAATCTGCTGGCTGCGGGGCTCGGACAATATGGCAAAGGCCCGGCTATGTGCACCGGTGGGGCTGGACGCTTCCTGCCAGCGCATGATTTCATCCTGCCGCACAATCTTGCCATCGGCTTCGGAGCGGCCATGGCAGGTCGATCCGCTGCATGAGGCCACGCCCAGATGTGTCGCATCGTTGGGCAGGGCCGCTCTTGCCGGGGTTTCCTGAATTGAAAAGCCGATGGTGATGGCAATAACCGCCATCAGCGCGCACAGGCCGAACGCGCCCCACTGAATCCAGCCTTTCGCTTGGATCGAAAAATATCGCACCGCTGCTCCACCCCAAAGAGGCGCTCCCCCGCCCCGGCTTCCTTTTCTCACGCGATGCGACCCGATTATTTCGGTCTTTCGTTGGGTCGGACTTTATCCTTTCCGCGCCGCAACACAAGCCCCGGATTAGTCCAGCGGCTTGCGCCGGATCACCAGATTCCGGATTTCGGTCATGTCTTCCATCGCAAAGCGGATGCCCTCGCGGCCCAGTCCGCTGTCCTTCACGCCGCCATAGGGCATGTTATCAACGCGATAGCTGGGGACATCATTGATCACCACACCGCCGACATCGAGATGATCCCACGCCTCCAGCACCTTGAACACATCCCGCGTGAAAATGCCCGCCTGAAGGCCGAACTTTGAATCATTCACTTCGGCAAAGGCCTCTCGAATGTTAGAGAAGCGGGAGAGAATGGCGAGCGGGCCAAAGGCCTCTTCAGTTACGGCGCTGGCAGTGCGCGGCACATTTTCAAGCAATGTCGCTTCCAGCATCGCGCCTTCGCGCTGGCCGCCGCATAGCAATGTGCCGCCCAGTGCCTGTGCTTCCTTGATCCAGCCATCGAGCCGTGCGGCTTCCTTCACGTCGATCATCGGGCCGATGAATGTGGTGCGGTCCTTGGGGTCGCCTGCAATCAGGCTGCCCGCGCGCGCCACCAGCATGTCTCGGAACTGGTCATAGACGGTCTCGTGAATGATGATGCGCTGCACACCGATGCAGCTCTGGCCGGATTGGTAGAAGGCCCCGAAGATCACCCGCTCCAGCGCGTCGTCCAGATCGGCGTCATGATCGATGATGACAGCGGCATTGCCACCCAGTTCGAGCACAACCTTCTTCTTGCCGCAGCGCGCCTTCAAATCCCAGCCGACATCGGGCGAGCCTGTGAAGGAAAGCAGCTTCAGCCGGTCATCGGTGGTGAAGAGATCAGCACCGTCGCGACTGGCAGGGAGAATGGAGAACGCGCCTTCGGGCAGATTGGTCTCTGCCAGCACCTCGCCCATGATGATCGCGCCCAAAGGGGTGCGGCTGGCGGGCTTCATCACGAACGGGCAGCCGACCGCAATGGCCGGTGCAATCTTGTGCGCGGCCAGATTGAGCGGAAAGTTGAACGGCGAAATGAAGGAGCAGGGGCCAATCGGTACGCGTTTCCAGATGCCCAAATAGCCCTTGGCGCGCGGCGAAATGTCCAGCGGCTGGACTTCGCCTGTCATCCGCACCGATTCCTCGGCGGCAATGCGGAACGTGTCGATCAGGCGACCCACTTCGCCTTCGGCATCCTTGATCGGCTTGCCCGCCTCCACGCACAACGCATAAGCGAGTTCGTCATAGCGCTCTTTGAACCGCGCGACGCAATGCATCAGCACATCCTGACGCTCATAGGCCGCCATGCGTGCCATGGGCTCTGCCGCACGGACATTGCCCGCAATGCCTTCCTCAATGGTCTTGGCATCCGCCAGTGCGACGCGAAACGCCACTTCTCCGGTGAATTTGTCGGTCACCGCCAGATCGGTGTTGGGCTGTGCCGCCTTGTTGTTGAGGTAGAGCGGGTAGGTGTTTTTGAGGTGGGTCATTCTGTTCATTCCGTCGCCTCCGCGTGGGCGGAGGCCGCTATGTAGTGAGGTGCTTCTTCATCAACCCGGCCCCCGTCTGCGCGGAGGCGACGCCGTCTCTAAAGCTTCGCGCTCAATTCCTTGATGTCGCGATTGAGGATACGGTCATTGTCAGAATAATCCACTGGGCAGTCAATCAGGTGGACGCCGGGCGTCGATTGGCAATGCGCCAACAGCTCTTTCAGATGCGCCGAACTCGTCACGCGGTGGCCATGTGCGCCATAGGCCTCGGCATATTTCACGAAATCGGGGTTGCCATAGGTCAGCCCCCAATCCTTGAAGCCCATATTCGCCTGCTTCCAGCGGATCATGCCATAGCTATTGTCGTTCAGGATCAGGACCGTCAGGTTCAGCTTCAGGCGCACTGCCGTTTCCATTTCCTGACTGTTCATCATGAAGCCACCATCGCCGCAAATCGCCATCACTTTGCGTTCGGGATAAATCATGGCGGACATCATGGCAGAGGGCAGACCAGCCCCCATGGTCGCGAGCGCATTGTCGAGCAGCACGGTGTTGGCGTGATAGGCTTCATAGCCCCGCGCAAACCAGATCTTGTACACGCCATTGTCCAGACAGATGATGCCGTTTTCCGGCATGGCATTGCGCACCTGCTGCACCAGATGCGGCGGATAGATGGGGAAGCGCGCATCGTCTGCCAGCGGGGCCGTATGCGCGACTTCTGCCGCCCGCGCCTTCAGCATGAAATCGAAATTCCATGCCGGATTGGGGTCGATCACTTCCTTCATCTGCCAGATCGCATTGGCAATATCGCCAATCACTTCCACTTCGGGGAAATAGACCGGGTCCACCTCGGCGGTTTTGGTGGAGACATGAATGACCGGCGCGCCGCCTCGTTTCATGAAGAAAGGCGGCTTTTCAATCACGTCATGCCCGACATTGACGATGACATCAGCGGACTCCACCGCGCGATGGACAAAGTCTCCGGCAGACAGTGCGGCACAGCCCAGAAACAGCGGATGGCGTTCGGTAATCACGCCCTTGCCCAATTGCGTGGTGAGGAAGGGAATGCCGGTCTTGTCGATGAACTCGCGCAGCATCTTGCTCGTCATCGTGCGGTTGGCCCCGGCACCAATCACCAGCACTGGGGACTTTGCGCCCTGAAGCAGGTCAACCGCTGCATGGACGGACTTGGCATCGGCATTGGGGCGGCGCGAGCGGCTGCGCTTGAGCGGTGCGGAGTCGGTATGCTCATCGGCAATGTCTTCAGGCAGTTCGATATGCACCGCGCCCGGCTTTTCCTCTTCAGCCAGCCGATAGGCTTCACGCACCCGGCTGGGGATATTGTCAGAGCTCTGCATCTGGTGCGTATATTTGGTGATGGGTGCCATCATCGAGACGACATCAAGGATCTGAAAGCGGCCCTGCTTGGATTTCTTGATCGGCTTTTGCCCGGTGATCATCATCATCGGCATCCCGCCCAGTGTGGCATAGGCTGCTGCTGTCACGAAATTGGTCGCCCCCGGCCCCAATGTCGCGATGCAGACTCCGGTCTTGCCCGTATGGCGGCCATAGGTGGCGGCCATGAAGCCGGCCCCCTGTTCATGCCGCGTCAGGATCAGCTTGATCTTGGTCGAGCGCGAAAGTGAGTCGAGAAAGTCGAGATTTTCCTCTCCGGGCACGCCGAAGATATATTCGCAGCCTTCTTCCTCAAGGCATTGGATGAACAGGTCTGAAGCCTTCATGGCCATGGGTCGTCTCCTCGTTCGGCCTGCATCTTTGGCAAGCTCTTGAATTCCAGGCCGGCGACCATCGGCAAACGAGGAGCATTGTTATGAGTCACCCCCGCACATGACAGGGTGTAGGCGTGCGCGGCTCAATAGCCAAGCGCAAGGTTGACGAGAGGGGTCAACTCTTGCCCTGCCTTGAATCGCGCAAGATTTTCGACGAAGCGCGCCACCGCGCGCGCAAACATCTTGTCCTGTGCACGGCCAGACAAGTGCATGGAGATGTGCGCGTTGGGCAAGTTCCACAAGATATGGTCCGCGGGCAAAGGCTCCGGCGTGGTGACATCCAGCCATGCCTGACCGATGCTGCCGGATTGCAGCGCAGACACCAATGCGTCCTGATCAATCACGGTGCCCCGCGCAAAATTGAGGATGCAGGCGGTGGGTTTCATCGCCGCAAACTCCGCCGCGCCGATCATATGCTCGGTTTCAGGCGTGGCGGGGACGGCGATGATCACCCAGTCAAACCCGCCAAGCCGCGCGCGCCATTGATCCGGCGTCAACGTATCGGGAGAAGGCGTGCGGCGCACAGACACCACCTCCACGCCAAACGGCCTTAGTCGTTCCTCGATCAACTCCCCAATCGCGCCGCGCCCCAGAATCAGCGCTTTGCTACCTGCCAGTTCCATCTTGCCGGGGGAGTCGCGCAGCCATGTCCGCTCCTGAGCGGCCTGCATGACATCGCGATACCCCTTGGCCATGATGAGCATGGCCATAACCGCATATTCGGCAATGGTCAGCGCGTTGATGCCTGCGCCATTGGTGAATTTCACCCCGCGCTCCGCCATGAGTTGCAGCGGCATTCCATCCACGCCCGCATAAATGGAATTGAGCCATTTCAGCCGCGTCGCCAGCCGCACGGCCTCAGCCATATCGGGCTTTTTATAGGTGTCGAACCAGCCGATTTCGGCCGCAGGTGCGAGGTCGAACAGTTCCTGCGTGGTGTGATAAGAGCGCGGTTCCACCCAATCAGGCAGGAGCGGTTCGATATGCGCGCGGGCAACGGCGGAGAGCAGAGCGACGGTCTTGGTCATGGGATGGTCCTTGTGGAGGCATCGAGCGCGGGCAGCGCCATGGTTTGTGCAAAGCTGAAAGGCCGTGTGACAAGCGGCGCAATGGTGCGCGCCAGCGGATGCGCGCAGTTCATCATGATGATGTCGGCTTCGGGCAACACGGCAGATTGGACAGCCGCGAAGAGATGTGTGGCTTGATCGATCCAGGCATCGCTCAAGGCGCGCTTTTCATCCGCATCGGGTGTGTAAGGGAGGCGGAGCGGCGCGAGCGCGGTTTCGGTCCAGCCCAACACATAATCATCATCCACGCCCTGAAGATCGCGCGGCAAATAGCGCAGCACCACCAGCACGGCGAGGCCGGGTTCCGAAGCAAAGTTCACAATGGGGTGGCCCGGCGCAGTCCAGCGTGCGCCATGCTTTTCAGGGCCGGAGCCATCGAGCGCGCTATGGACCGCGCGGGTGAGCCGCCAGAGTTTCATGGCGCATCTTCCCCCCTGCAAGATATTGGGGAAGATGATGGCAATTCTGTCCTCCCCATCATCTTGCGATGGGGAGGTGGCAGACGCGGAGCGTCTGACAGACGGGCCACGTCAGATTTCAATCCGCCAATCCCACCCCAGCGGATCGCCGTCCATCACGTCAACGCCCTTGGCGGTCGGTTCATCGCGCAACGCATCGGAGCGCGCGAAATCCTTTGCAGCCCGCGCATCCTTGCGCGCGGCGAGGATGGCTTCGATCTCGGCTTCGGTGATCTGGGCGTTGGCCGGGCGGATGCGAAGATCGGCGCGGGTGAGGGAGAGGATTGAGGCCGAGGACGGAATTCATTAGTGCCAGCTCGACCTGTCGCTGAGTGCCATCAACCTTTTTGACTGTTATCATTTCTTCTAGGCAGGTCAGCACAACCGCCGTATTCAGGTCCTCCGAAATGGCTCGTTCGAAGCTGGCCATAACGGGAAGTTTCTCAATCGTCACCCTGGAATAGTTTCAGGGTCCAAGCCCTCAGGCTTATCGATTGTTGGACCCCGAAGGAAAAGTCCGGGGTGACGGGCCTGAGTGCCTCCACTCCCACCATCCGCTTCAACCGTGTAAACGCCGCCGCCAGATTTTCCCAGCTGAACTCCAGCTCGCTGCGATAATGCGCCTGCAAGCACAGCAGGCGATAGGCGAGGGGGTGGAAGCCCTTGTCCACCAGCACTTGCAACCGCAGGAATTCGCCCGTCGACTTGCTCATCTTGCCACCGCGATCGATCAGGAAGTTATTGTGCATCCAGATGCGCGCACCGGAATGGTCGCAGCCGGTATAGGCCTGGTTCTGCGCGATTTCGTTAGGATGGTGGATCTCGCGATGGTCGATGCCGCCGGTGTGGATGTCGAACGGCATGCCCAGCAAGGCCTCGCTCATCACCGAGCATTCGAGATGCCAGCCGGGCGCGCCTTTGCCCCATGGGGAATCCCATTCCATCTGCCGCGTTTCGCCCGTCGGCGTTTTGCGCCAGATGGCAAAGTCCGCCTGATGGCGTTTGCCATCCACCGTTTCGATTCGGCCTTCGCCCTCCTCTGTCGCGGCGCGGGCAAGGCGGCCATAATCGGCGACGGTCGAGGTGTCGAAATAGAGGCCGCTCTCCAGCTTGTAGCAATGCTTGTCGGCAATGCTCTTTGCGAAGTCGATCATGCGTTCGACATAATCGGTGGCGATGCTCCACTGGAAGGGCTGGCGGATATTGAGCCGGTTGATGTCTTCCCAATAGGCATCGGTGTAGAATTTCGCGATGTCCCACGCGCTTTTGCCCGCAGCGCTCGCGGCCTTTTCCATCTTGTCGTCGCCCGCATCCGCGTCGCTCGTCAGATGGCCGACATCGGTGATGTTGATGACGTGCTTGAGGGCATAGCCCTTGAAAGAGAGCGCCCGGCCCAGCGTGTCCGCAAACACATAGGCGCGCATGTTGCCGATATGCTGGAAGTTGTAGACGGTCGGCCCGCAGGTATAAACGCGCGCTTCGCCCTCATGAACGGGCGTGAAGGGTTC
Source organism: Sphingomonadales bacterium (assembly GCA_016714795.1). Taxonomy (GTDB): domain Bacteria; phylum Pseudomonadota; class Alphaproteobacteria; order Sphingomonadales; family Sphingomonadaceae; genus Aquisediminimonas. The sequence continues at coordinate 684,286 of JADKCA010000001.1, forward strand.
GAGTTGGCGGGTCAGGCTGTTGAACAGCATCAGGGGAGCAGACATGCCGCTCCCCTGTCACGCTCGCGGGGCTGGCGTCAACCGGGAAAGGTCAGGGCGCTGCGGGTGCGGCGGCCTCTTCCTCTTCACGATCATCATCGATGGACCAGAAATCATCATTGGCGGAGCCCGTGACGGGTTCGTCAATCACCGGCTCGTCAGTCACCTCTTCTGCGCCCTTCAGGTCTATGATCGAAATCTGGATGATAGACCCTTCGCCCTGTTCCTTTGCACGCGTGATCGTGTCCTTGGCCACATCGGTTGCGTTCAGGCCGACATTGCACAGCGCCGGATTGAGGATGCTGCATCCGTTGATTGTCGATTCCAGGTCAAACAGGCCGGAGACTGCCGCGCCACCGTTGAACCGGGCGAGCGGGATGAATTGCAGGCCGGTGATGAAACCGCCCAGACCGTCCTGCTGGCGGCCATTGATCGCGATGCGGGCTGCCGGGCTGAGCGTGTTGATCTGCAACCCGCCAGAGCCCACAGTAAAGCCGCGCCGCGACGCGAATGAGCGCGGGTTGGTACTGTTGGCGCCCGTATTCTGGATGTAGAAACTGTTCCGCACGGATACGCTCAGCGTGTTCGCCTGGAAAATGCCAGCATCATTCACCGCACCATCATTGCGGCCCAGCCGGTCGCTGATTTCCTTCATGGTGAGCGCGTTGATGATGTCGGTAATGGCAGAGCTGCTCGCCCCGATCACATCATCCGATTGCAGAGACAAAGTGCCCGCCAGTCCGCCCGATCCATCGCGCATCAGGATGGAACCGGTTGCCGGATCAACCTCCAGCATGTCCGATGCTACCAGTTCGAACCGGTTGGCATTGCCCAGATTGCCGAGTGTCACCGCACCGATGGTCTTGAGTTTGCCGGGCGTCTCGATGCGCAATGTGCCGCTGCTGCCGATGTTGGCTGTTGCGCCGCTGCCTGCGGACAGGCTGAGCGTATCGAGGATCACGTCGGGCGTGCGGCTGCTGATGCTGGCAGGTGCAATGCCGCCCGCTGCTCCGATGCGCGGCGCGACCAGCGTTATGCTGCCCGCATGGAGGCGCTGCGCTTCATCATTGCTGAGGCCGTAGGTTCCGGTTCCGCCCGTGCCGCCAATATGCGTCTGCCGCGGTCCGGTATTGCGCAGGCCGAGCGTGAGCGTGCGGCCCATCTCGCCCAGCGATGCACCCGCGCCGATGGCAAGATCGGTCGAGCGCAGGCTGATCGTTTCGCCCACGGCCGCACCATTGAGTGCGATCAGGCCGGAGGAATCCAGGTTGAGCGCGGTGCGAGCGGACAGGCGGTTTGCGGTCAATGTGCCGCCGCTCTTTACCGTGACCGTGTTGGCCGAGGCGGTGGCGTCTGCCAGCGTGATCGGCCCCAATGCGGTCAGGTTCACATCACGGCCCAGCGCGGTCACCGGTCCGGTAGAGGCCAGATCAATCGCAACCAGAATATTGCCGCCGGGTGCGGACAGGTTGGTTGTGCCGGTGATGGCGGTGCGCTGGATCGTCACGCCATTGGTGCCGCTGATCGAGACCGCGCTCGATCCATCAAGCCCGCGCGCAATCACGTCTGGCAGCACCACGCTGGCCCCGCTGATCGTCAGATCGTCACCCGCGCGCGCCAATATTCCGGTCATGGCCCCGCCGGGGGCATTGAGCAGCAGATCATTGCCAGCATCCGCCGTGCCGAACGCGAGAACAGCTGATGCCGTATCCAGCGTGATCGAGCCGGGGGCGGTCGCGTTGCCCGCGCTGATGCCCGTCGCCGCTGTCGCGCCAATATCTCCTGCCAATGTCAGCGAATTGCCCGCAATGATGCTGCCGTCGGCATTGAGCAGGATGCCGGTTCCGGCAGAGACGCCGCCCGCCACGTCGAGATTTCCGCCCGCATCAATGCGGACGCCGCGTGTGGCCTGTGTCAGGCCGGGCAGGGCCGTGCCCGAGCCCACAGCAATCGTGACATCACCTGTTGAAAGCGGGCCGCCTACCGTCAACGAACCAGATGTGCGAACGGGAGTGAGTGCAGCGAGCAGGGCGGGATCATAGGTGCTGAACAGATTGGCGGCATTGGGCAGATATTGGCTGCTGTCCGCCACATAGAAATGCCCGGCGGTCGCGATGGTGCCGAGGCTCAGATTGCCGCGCACAAAGCCCATGATCGCCTGCGGCGCGGTGACATTGCCCGCTGTGATGCTGCCATTTGCGGAGTAAAGGACAACCCGGTCTGGCGTTGCAACGGTTCCCAGCGTGCCGGATGTATCCGCCGAGACCCGGATCACGCGCCCGGCGGGGCCCGCTGCACCGAAATTGACCGGCAGGCCAATGGCGGCATCGCTGCCCAGTCCGGTCGAAAGCAGATTGCCCGCAACCACTGTCGCGCCACCCAGGAGCAGGTCGTCGCCCGCAGTCAGGTTGCCGGTTGTGACGATGGAGCCGGCTCCGGTTGAATCGATCGCCAGATCTGTGCCAGCCACAACGTTGCCGGTGGTCACATTGGCATTGGCGGTACGGATTTCCACATAGGAACCTGCATTGATCGCGCCGGTGCTGATCGGACCGCCCGCCGGGGAATTGAGCGAGTTGATGTCAACATGCGTGCCCGCAGAAACCCCGCCCGCTGTGACGCGGCTGGCATAAAGTTCGGCAGCGCCACCGGCATTGACTGTACCGATCGTGAGCGCGTTGGTGGCCGGCGTGCCCAGCAGTGGCTCGCCGGCCAGCAGATCACCAGAGACAGTCGCATTGCCCAGCAAAAGCGTTCCGCCGCTGGAGAAGCGGGCATTGCCGCCGGTCACGCTGGTGTCACCCGCCGTAATGCCGCTTGCCGCACGCACCAGCAGATTGCCTGCGGTCGTCGTCAGTGCCCCGGTGGTGGCCGTCGTGGCGGAATTCACCGTAACAGCACTGCCAGACAGGGCGGCGGTATCCACCTGATTGCCGGTGAGGTTCAGCGTCGTGCCCGCATTCAGTGCGCCCGCCGCGATGGCGGCACTGCTGTCCACGTTGATCAGGCCCGTCGTCGTCACATTCTGCATCGTGGCGTTGCCGCCCGTCACCGCACGGAAGCTGGATGCATTGACCGGCCCGGTCAGCGTGAGCGCGCCGCCAGAGCGGGGCAGGGCGATGGTGCCAAGCGTGGACAGATCATAGTTGCCAAACAGGCCACCCGTTACCGGACCACCGGTAAGATCAAAGCGGATGTCTGCGCTGGTGATCGCCACCGCGCCGCCCGCCGTGATGGCACCTGCCGTGATCGCATCGGCCGCCATGATCAGCAGATTGTCGCGCACATTGGTGGTGCCCAGCGTCACCGTGCCCGCCGCGCGGGTGCCGACAACAGCGCTGCCTGCACTGTTGATCGTGCCGATGCTGATGGAATCATCACCGACCACATGGATCGTATTGCCCACGGAATCGAGCTTGACGCTGGTTGCAAAGATCAGCGGGTTCAAAACATCGCCCGCCAGTCCGGTTGTGGTCAGCGTGCCGATGTTGAAGCGACCTGTGCCGTCGGCGAGAATGCCAATGTCGTCGCCCGCCGTCACGGAACCCAATGTTGCCAGCTGATCGGTGAAGATCAGTGCATCGGTGCCCGCAATGATCGTTCCCACATTCACATTTGATCCGCCCAGAAGGATCGCGCGGCCCGCCGAGAGCGTGGGCACGGTGAAACTGCCAATCCCCAGCAAGCGGAAATCACGACCGGCTGTTATGGCGTTGCCCGTCATCGCGCTGGCGTTCAGGAAATCGCCCACCAGAATGTCACGGCCAGATGTCAGCGTGGTGAAGTTGATCTGCGGCGTTCCGCTCAGTGTTATGTCAACGGCTGCGTTGACAGCGCCCATATTGAGCGCACCAGTGGCAGACAGGAAGGCGGACACTGAATTGGCCGTCACATCGCCCGTCGTAACCGGCCCTGCCAGAGCAATCACTGCGACGCCGCTTCCGGTCAGATTGCCCGTTTGAATGGCCCCGCCGGTGCCGGTGATGCTTGTCTGCCCGCCCGAAACGCTGCTGCCAACATTGACCGTGCCGCCGTTGAGCGTAAAGCTGGTGCCAATGTTGCCCGTGCCACCCGTGATGGCAGTCCCCGCCGTAACAGCGGTCGATGCGCCCGAACGCAGGCTGGTATAAGCGGATGCGCCGGTTGTGTTGACGCGGATATTGCTGAACGCATCAACGTCAGAAAAGACCCCTGAGTTCGCCGCGATCATGATGTCGCTCGCGCCACCCGTCGTCCCGATCCCGCGCGTCCGGGTCAGACCGCCCAGCGAAGCAAGGCCGTTACTGGCCTGAACGTCAATGTCATCGCCTGCACTCAGGCCTGCTGTCTGGATGTTTCCAGCGCCAGACGACAAAGTGATGTCAGCGCCATTGGGTGCCGTTGGAACAGTGATGGCAAAGCTGGAGCCGGATGCCGTCGCAGTAAAGGCAATGGAGCGATCATCGCGGCCAAGGCCGGTCGCCTCGCCCAGATTGAGACTGAAATTGCCTGCGGTGCGCGCATCCAGATCATCGCCTGCCGTGACGTGGGACAGATTGGCTGCACCGGCTGAAAGGATCAGAACATCCTCACCCGCTGTCCAGTTGCCCGTGCCCGTCACGCCATTGCCGGACACTCCGAGCATGGTCGCGGCATTGGCCGTGCCCATGGTCACCGGCCCGGCTGCGTTGATGAAGATATAGCCTTCCGGCAAATTGGCAGGCGGGCGGATATAGGTGCCGCGCGCAGTCGCGCTGGTGATGCTCACCGGACCATTGCTGTCCACGCCGATATGGCCGTCTGCCAGCAAAATGCCTGCCGCCAGACCATTGATACCATTGGCTGTGATGTCGAGATCGCCCGTTGTCGTCACCGTGCCCAATGTCACGCCGTTGGTGTTGGACAGCAGCGCAACAGACGGCCCCGCCGTGATCGTTCCGATATTGATCCCGGCAGAACCAACGCCCGATGCGGCGTCTGCAGTGGTCAACGCGGTGCCGGTCAACGTGTTTGCAGCCGTCAGCGTTGCAGTCGTTCCCGCACTCATCGTGCCGAACGAAATTGCCCCGCCGGTCGAGTTGGCCGTAATCGACAGCCCGGCCTGCGAATCGCCCAGCAGAATGTCTGCTGCGGTGTTGATGAGGATGTGCCCGCCGGTGATAATGGTTGCAGGGCCTGTTTCGAACCGGTTCGCAGTAGCCGTAAAATTGTCGCGCGCTTCGGCATGGTCCACGAACATTGCACCGGTGCTGGACAGGATGATGTTGGCTCCGTCGCTCTCATTGTCCGCGCCGCCACCCAGCGCGAACAAATTGCCGAAATCGGCCGTTCCGGTGGTGGTGACACGGATGTCGTCACCCACGGTGACACCCGCCAGATTGACGTTCGATCCCGTGGCGAGCGTGAAATCATCCGCCACCTCGATCGTGCCGGTGGATAGCAGGCCATTGGTGTTTGAAAGATTGGCACTGCCTGCCAATGCGGTGATATTGCCGGTTTCAAGCCCGTTGATCGCCGCCAGCGTGACGCTCCCCGCGCTCGCCTGAATGTTGCCAGCACGGAGGATGTCCGTTGCAGACACCGAAACCGATCCTCCGCTCAGGTCTCCGCTTTGTGCTGCGCCGGCGGTCGCGGTCATGTTCAACGCACCGGTGGCAATGGCTTCGTTGATAGCAATGTCACGGGCCAAAATCGTCAGGGTTGTGCCAGCCCGCGCTACGCCGTCTCCACCCCCCACTGAGCCGTTGGCCGCGGTCATCGTCACGCTCGTTCCAGCGCGCAGCGTGTTATGCCCCACCGAACCGTTGGTGGAGATCAGTTCAGCCAGTCCGCCAGCGGTGCCGTCGAAAATATCCTGATTTCCGCTTGTGGTCATGCGCAAATCGGTGAACGCCGCAACCCTTGAGAGCCGCGCCGAGGCTCCGGTGATGGTGATGTCGCTGCCAGTTCCGATCAGGCCCTGACCGAGCGTCCGGAAGCTTCCGGTCACGCGAATGGCACCGCCGGTGATCGCGATGTCGTCGGCCGCCGAAAGCGTTGTGACCGTAACGGGCCCGGTGGCGCTGGCGGTCAGATTGATGTCCGAACCTGCCGGAGTGGCCGCGACAAGCGAGAAGCTAGGCGGCACGGCAGGAACGCTGCCTCCACCGGGGTTGAACTGAACTGCGCGGTCGTCACGAGCCGTGCCGCGCGCCGTGACACCACTCAAGACGATGCCGTTTGCGGAAAGGATATCGATATCGTCGCCGCTGGATAGGCCGTTCAGAGCAACCGCGCCAAGCGATTGCACATAAATGTCTTCGCCCGCTGTCCATCCCCCGCCACTGGTGACACCATTGGCGCGCACGCCGATGGAGGCGTTGGCATTCATGGCCCTTACGGATGCAGTACCGTCGCTGATCACGAAGATGTTGGCATCGGGAACCGGTGCGTATGTCCCGCTGGCGACAAGGTTGGTCGCTGTCACATTTCCACCTGCGCGCAGGCTGATGGCTCCGCCTGCGTTCAGGTTGGCACCAGTCAATGTCGTGCCTGCGACAAGGCTTGTGCTCGCGCCGGAGGAGATGGTGCCGAAGTTCAGTGCGCCGCCAGCATTGGTCGCAATGAATCCACCCGCCCGGGAGTTGCCGAGAAGAATGTCTCCGGGCGCAGAAATGTTGATGTCCCCGCCGGTGATGATCGTGGCCGGGCCAGTCTCAAAGCGGCCCGCATTGGCGGTGAAGTTGGTGCTGGCTTCGGCATGGCCCACAAACATTGCGCCAGTGCTGGTCAGGATGATGTTGCGCCCGTCCGTTTCGTTATCGATACCGCCGCCCAGCGCGGTTAGCGTGGCAAAGTCGGCCGTGCCGGTGGTGGTGACGCGAATGTCGTCGCCCACGGTCACGCCGGTCAGGTTGACGTTGGAGCCGGTGGTGAGCGTGAAGTCATTGCCGACGGTGATGATCCCGGTCGTGAGTACGCCCGCCGTGTTGGAGAGAAGCGCACTACCGCTCATGGCGGTGATGTTTCCGGTTGTCATACCTGTGACAGCGGACAAGGTGACGTCCCCTGTGGCGGCTATGATCTGCCCGGCGGTGAGTGCCGTCCCCGCCGATGCCGTCACACTCCCGCCCGAGAGCGCGCCTGCGCTCGCTGCGCCGACGGTGCCGGTAAGGGATAGGGCACCTGGTGCCGTGACATCGCCGATGGCCAGCGACTGGCCTCTGAGCGTTGCATCAGTTCCGGCATTGGCGGCACCGCTTCCGGAGACGCTGCCATTGGCGGCGATGAGTGCCAGGCTCGTCCCGGCAGTCAGCGCGGCATAATCGATGTTGCCATTGGTGGAGCCGAGATCAATCAGACTACCCGCTGTCAGCGTGCCCAGCGTCTGGGTGCCGCTGGTCGCCACGCGCAGCGCGGAGAAAGCCTGTGCGTTCGGCAGGGCGGTCGAAGCGGCGGTCAAGTCAATGTCGCTGCCCGCTCCGTTCAGGCCGGCTCCGGTGGTGCGGGCCAAACCGGTGAGCGTCACCGCGCCGCCGGTGATCGCAATGTCATCCGCAGCCGTCAGGTTCATCGCGTTGACCGCAGCGGATGCGCCTGTCGTCAAAACGATGTCAGCGCCCTGCGCCGGGGCGGCGACAAGGCTGAAGTTGGCAGGAAATACCCCGACGGGCGTGAGTACGGCAGGGTTGAACTGAACATTGCGATCATCACGCCCTGTGCCGCGCGCGGTCGCGTCGGTCAGCGAGATGCCGTTGGCGGCGATGATCTGGACATCATCGCCTGCCGAGACGGCTGCGAGCGTCGCGCCGTTGAGTGACTGGACGTAGATGTCCTCGCCTGCTGTCCATAAGCCGGTTCCGCTGACACCATTGGCGCGCACGCCTATCGAGGCGCGGGCATTGAGGGTGCCCAGCGCGGCGCTGCCGTTGCTGATCACGAAGATATTGCCTTCCGGCGCGGGGATGCCCGCCGGTGCAAACGTGCCGCTGGCGACGAGGCTGTTGACTGTGACAGCGCCGCCGGCCCGCAGGGAGACAGAGCCGCCTGAGGTCAGGCTGGTTCCGGTCAGCGTCGCGCCCGCCACAAGGCTTGAGCTGGCGCCGGATGTCATCGCGCCGAAGCTGAGCACTCCACCCGCATTGGCAGTAATGAACCCGCCGGCTTGCGAATTGCCAAGGTCTATGTCTCCGGGCGCAGAGAGTGATATGTCTCCGCCAGTGATGATGGTATTGGGGCCGGTGCTGATGCTGGCTGCGGAAGCGGTAAAGCCACGCGCGGCTTCGGCATGATCCACGAACAACGTGCCGGTACTACGCAGGACGATATTGCCGCCATCGCCTTCGCCGTCAGCGCCCAGGCCGGAGCTGACGAGCTGGCCATATCGCGCCAGACCCGTGGTTGTGATGCGGATGTCATCGCCTGCCGAGATGCCGCCCAGATCAAGGTCCGAACCCGAATTGAGCGTGAAATCTGAAGATACGGCGATTGCGCCGGTGACAAGCGGCCCGCTTTCATTGGACAGCAGCGCGCTGCCGCGTGGTGCCGAAATGGAACCTGTCGTCAGCCCTGTTGCTGATTTGAGGTTAATGTCGCCGTTCGTCGCCAGCACGTCGCCCAGCAGGCTGGAGCCGCCGCTATTGGTCGTCACGCTGCCACCGTCGAGATTGCCCGTGCGCAGATTTCCACCGAAGCTGGTCAACGAAAGACCGCCGCCAGCCGTGACGTTGGCCAAAGTCACTGTACTGCCGCGCGCGACGAGGTCGCCCTGAATTGTGATTGGGCTCACGATCTGGATCAATCCAGTCGAAGAGAAACGCGCATTCCCGGCGGAATTGGCACCGGCGAGGGACAAGGCTCCGCCCGAAATTTCGATATTGTGGCCGTCGCCCTCATTGTCCGTGCCGCCTGTCGTTGTGGTGACAAGGCCGAGAGTCACGTCGCCGACACCCAGCACACGCACATCATCGCCGGCCGTCAGAATGTCGAGCGTCAGGATGCCTCCGCTGTCGAGGCCGATGTCATGGGCAGCTGACAGGGCGCCAACCGTGATCGGCCCTGTGGCGATCAGCGAAACCGATCCTCTCAACGAAGAAACCGGGCCAGCATTGATGGATGTTGCGCGGACGGCCACGCCATCGTCGCCACTCAGCCGACCCAGGCCGGCGCTGCCGCGATTCCCGGTGAGCGCACCGCCGGTAATGCTCAGCATGCCTCCGGAAGCGAATTCGTCGTAGCTGACATCGCCGCCCAGTGTTGCTGTCAGCGCATTCAACGCGCGCACGGAGCCCAGCGTGGAGGTGTCGGTCAGGCCAAGCGTCAGTCCGCCAGCTGCGGACACGATGTTGCCGCCGGCAGCAGACCGTGCCGATACGCCGACTGTCCCTTGACTTTGCAAACTGGAATAGGTGAGGGGGCCGCCCACCGCCGAAATATCCAGAGCCCCGGCATTGACGGCGGCGAGACCCATGGCTCCGGTTCGCGCGGTCAGCGACGTCGAGAAAAGGCCACCATTGTCAATGCTGCCAGCGGTCAATGTGTTGCCGGTCGCACGCAATGCACCGCCGAAATTGGCTGTGCCAAGAGTTACGGCATTGGCCGCGTCGATTGTCGCTTCGGTGGAACGGGTGAGGGTGGTGACAAAAACATTGCCGCCGGTCGAGGAGAGTTCGACCGGCCCGCCCACATCGACTTCTCTGACAGTCACACCCGCGCCGCCGCGCACAAAGCTGGGCGTTGCCGCTGTGCCGGTGACCTTGCCGGTGGTGGCGGCACCATTGGCCGCAACCTCGATGAACTGGCCGCTGAGATTTCCGACTGTGATTGCTCCGGTTGCAGTCGCTGCAATCCGGCCCGCAGTCGGTGAACGACTTACAATGTCGCCCCCGGTGATGTCGCCTGCCAGGGCGTTCAGGATGATCGATCCGCCGCCTGTCCCGCTTGTCAGGAAGACGGGCCTGATCGTGTTGTAGCTTATGCTGTCCGCCTCGATGTCGGCACCATCGCGGTTCACAAGCGACCCGGTCGATGTGAAAGACCGTCCGCGCATGACAAGGGTACCAGCGCTGGATGCGTCGAGCCGGACGAGATTCGCTCCGGTGAACACCATGTCCCCACCCGCGGCGAAGTCCACGCCAATATTCTGTGCGTTGATGGTGAAGCTGGCGTTGGTGTCGCCCAATGTCCCCACGATCCGTCCAACAGTCAGGTCTCCGCCGATTTCCAGCGCTCCGCCATTGACCACAGTTCCGGCAGAATCGATGGAGCCAATGGCGTTGGAGGTCAGGATGGATTGCAGCGTGATATTGGTCCCGCCGAGATTGACGAGTCCCGCACTCAGGCGCGCCCCTGCGCCGTTGATGTTGTCGCGGCCGAACAGGGCAATCGAGCCGCCCGTGAGTTGCGGCCCGGCGTTCGCGCCGCCATTCAGGTCCAGATTGCCTTCCGTGGCAGACAGGAACAGCCCGCCAGTGGCGTTGAGCGCGGTTCCGGCCTGAGCGGAAAGCCGGTCTCTGGCCGTGATGGCGATGGAACCGGCTGTGACCGAGCTGCCAAGGTGAACCTGATTGCCGCCGCTGATGGTGATGTCGCCCGCCGCAACCAAAGCACCAAGGCATAGATTGCCTTCAACGCAATTCGGATCAGTCAGCAGACCGCCGTCATCAGACCCGGCAACGCCGGGGGCCGGGGCGTTGAGAATATTGAACAGCAGCGCATTGGCGTTGAACCGGGCCGTTGGCGCGCTGATCGCATGAGCTTCCAGATCAATGGTGCCGTTCAGCGCGGTCAGCGCGCCGTTGCCCAGAATGATCGAACCAATTTGGGCGGGCGGCAGATCACGCGGGTTGAGCGTGGCCGGACGAATCACGATATCTGCGCCGGATGAGAAATTCACTCCATCGACCGCACTGGCATTGTTCCCGCTGGCAATGCGGGTCGTGGCTCCTGATGTCAGGCTGGCCCCGGCCAGAGCGTTGAAGTTGCCGCCTGCGTTGACGAACAGATCGCCTGTGGCGCTGATGGCAGCGCCAAGGCTTGTGTCGTGATTGTAATAATCCGGTGTGACGGACACCAGATCATAGCCCGAATCGATCGTGATGGCGGCACCGGTCGCATTGGTGGTGGAGACGGCCCCGTTCAGCGTGACAGCCCTGCGCGCGCGCAAAGTCATTGCGTTGACGGATTGCAGCGCGTCTGCGGTCAAAGCACCATTGTCTGATGTGATTGAGAGCGTTCCCGTCGCGCGGACCAGTGTGCCGGGATTGGCAATGAAATTGTTTGTTGCGCGCAGGGCAATGTTCCCGCCCACAATGGTCGGGTCAGTTTCTGATCGGCCAATATGGTTGATCACCAGGTTATTGCCTGCCGTGAGCGTGAATTGCCCCGTGCCACCAACACGCCCTGCACCGGTCGCATTGATGGTGATGTCTTCAGCGGCAGAGAGTGTTGCGCCGGTCGGGATCAGGATCGTCGCATTATTCGCATCGAAGGTGATGCCTGTTCCTGGATTATTGCCCGTGTCTCCTCGTGAACGCGCTGTCAGCGTTGTGAAGCGGACTGCGGGTGCAGTTGAATCGCCGTTGCGGTTGGCGATGCTGATCCCGCCGGAGCGTGCAGTGGGGGAGGAGCCGCTGGCCCCATTGCTGTCCACGATGACGGCGGACAGGTCGAGCGCGCCAAAGTTGCCGCCTGCGTCCTTTTCAGCAACCAGATTGACCGCGCCACCGCTGCCACCGGCCAAGAGGCCTGCGCTACCCGCGCGTCCTTCACTGCCGACCGCGCCAGGTGAAGCCGCGCTGCCGGGCTGGCCTGCCGCGCCGAAGAAGACGGCAACGCCGCCCGCGCCGCCGCTGCCGGGATTTCCGGCCGCGCCGCCCAGGCCCGCAGCCCCGCGCGCACCAGCTGCCGCAAAGGCAGGGGCGAGCCCGTTGGCCTGCGCTGTCACAGATGTGGTTGTAATGGAACCACCCGTCGCCGTGACGGAAATGATGCCGCCACTGGTCGCGCCGGCCAAGCCGCCATCGCCACCATCGCCACCTTGGCCGCCCGCGCCGCCATTCCCGGCATCGCCGCCGCGCCCGCCATTTCCGCCGAAGAGCCCGATTGCGGCCCCATTGCCGCCGGTTCCCCCGTTGCCACCAGTCTGGCCGGTTCCACCCCGGCCGCCTGCGCCACCGGTTCCGCCCGCGCCAGACAGGCCATTGGCCACCAGCACCAGATCACCCGCCACCATCGTGCCGGTGAGTGAGGTGACATTCAGCGTGCCTCCGGCTGCCGCTCCTCCGGTGCCTCCGGTGCCTCCTTTGCCGCCTGTCTTGCCGGTTGAACCGTCAGTGCCGGCCAGTCCTGGCGTACCGGCGGCCCCCGCTGCGCTGCCATTGCTGCCGTTTGCTCCAACGGCGGCAGAGGTGGCATGATCGGCCCCTTGGGCACCCTGACCGCCTGCACCGCCCGCCCCGCCCACGGCGCGCGCAGTCGCAGTCACGCCGCTAAGCGTCATTGCGGCATTGCTGGACAGAAGCGTCACCGAACCGCCGGTTGCATCGCCGCCCTGACCACCCTGATCGCCATCGGGTTGAGTTGCATTGCCTGCGGCACCCGTCGCACCGGACCCGCCGAGCGCGGTTGCACTAAAATCTGTTGTCGCTTCAAAATCCAGGCTGGAATTGCCCGATGCAGCGATGCGGATCGTTCCGCCAAACGCATCTCCGCCCCGTTCCGCGCCAAAGCCGAGCGCGCCGGTTCCGCCCGCCCCGCCAATGCCGCGCGCGGCAACCCCGCCGCCATTAATGTCGAGAGTCGTGCCGACATTGCTGGTTTGAACCCGCGCCTGACCGCCACGTCCGTTTCCGCCCCGCGCGCCCGCTGCCGCACTGGACGCGCCACCCGCGCCACCCGTTCCATCGCTGACGAGCGTGGCCGCACCAATGGTGAGCAAGCCGCCGCTATGATCGATCAGTGCGCCCGTTCCCGGCGCGCCTGCGCCGCCCCCGCCAATGCCTGCGCCACCCGCGCCGCCGGTTGAGCCTGCTCCACCTGCACCACCCGTGCCCGATGTGTTGATGGAGATGGTTGAAAAGGCCGGATCGACCGCAACATTCAGATTGGCCGTTCCGCCCAGACCATTTCCGCCTGCGCCACCGCTTGTCGCGAGGGTGGCCGAGGGAGCCAGAGTGCCACCCGCACCGCCGATCCCCACCGCGCTCAGGTTAACAAGAGCATCGACGGAAAAGGCCAGCGTCTTGCCAGTCAGGCCCATGTTCACGTTGCCGCCTTGCCCGTTGCCGCCAGCGCCAGAGGTCGCGCCCGCGCCTCCGACACCGCCGGTTGCCTGACTGGCGACCTCGAAGGCATTAATGCCTGTGTTCGTGCCGATAGAGAGGGCAAGCGTTCCACCTGTGGCATCGCCGCCTGCCGCGCCCGCAACAGATGAAGACCCGCCGCGACCACCCGTCACGATATCGCGCAACGTAATGGTGCCGGTCATGGCGACGCTGCCGCCCGTGATGCGGACATCATAGGTAGAGCCCGTTGCGGCTCCCGCCAGACCTGCCGGACCGTTTGACAAAATGATGGGGCGCGGACTGACGAAGCTCAGATCTTCCTGAAGGCTTGATCCGCCGTTGCCGCCCGTCACATTGGACGTGAAGTTGAACGAGTCGACCGGATTGGCCAAGGTTCCAAACACGCCATCGCTGATTGCGACAGCGATGGTGCCACCGCGCGCTTCGGATCCATTGGCACCTGCAAGGCCGATGCCTCCGTCGCCGCCATTCCCGCCTGAGACATCTGCCGTGATGCCGAATGTTGCAGGTGTCGCGCTGTCGGAGAGAAATCTGCCGCTCGTTTGCGTGTAGGTGAATCGGCCGGCCGTCGCGTTGCCGCCCGTCCCGGCGCCAGAGCCGGTGCCGGTAACCCTGCCGCTTCCGCCAGATCCGCCAATGGCAGAGACGTTCGCAGACAAGGCACCGGTGGAGAGGCTCGCGCCGGTCAGCGTCAAGCCGATCTGTCCGGCTGTGGCGGCGCCCCCATTCCCGCCCGCACCGATCAGGCCGACGCTGCCTTGCCCCCCGGTTGCGCGCGCGGACGCGCTGAGAGAACTTGCTGTCAGGCTGGTCGTGGCTCCGGTCAAGTCCACTGCAACGGTTCCACCCGCGCCTGTGCCGCCGCGGAACCCTGCCGGGGGTGTTACAGACGCCAATGCGGGGTTGATGCCATCCGCGCCGCGCCCGTCTGCTGAAAGCAGAAGATCGCCGGTCGTTGCGCTCGCCCCGTTTCCGAGGGTGAGGGTAACAATTCCCGCCGTTCCGTTGCCACCATGGCCGCCGCCGGCAGGAATGCCGAGGGATTCGCCGCCCAAAGCATTGGCGCGCGCAAAGAAGCGGGGGAGGGTGAGCGAACCTCCATTGGCGGACAGGGTGGCATTGCCTGCAATGGCGTTGCCTGCCGTTCCGCCGTTTCCGTCGGACGCTGAAAGATTGGCCCCGTCTCCCGGCATCCCGCCCGAACCGGCATAGCTTGCTGCATCAAGACCGATTTCATTGAGGATCAGTTGCGTGATCGTAAGCGTAGCACCGACGGATTCGAGCGCCGCAGTGCCGCTCGTAGCCGCGCCTCCATTGCCGCCATTGCCGCCTACGCCGACGCCGCCGGATATGATCCCGGATCCGCCACCACCACCTTGCCCGCCACGGGCTACGGCGGAAACCAGGAAATCGGTAATGTTGGCCGTCACCGTTGCGCCGTCGAGCACCAAGCGGGATTCGCCCGCGCTGGCCGCGCCACCGGCTCCGCCATGGCCGCCGTCGCGTGCCGCAGTCGTGCCTGTGGCTCCGGAGCCGCCATGGCCGCCTCGCGCGTCACTGGTAACAAGAAATCCGTTGGTTGAGGAAAAATCGGCGCCGGTGATGGTCACTACCGCGCTCGCAGAAGTGGCCTCGCCGCCAGACCCGCCCGTGGGCAGGGCCGAAACGCCTGCGCCGCCACTGGCCGATGAGCGGACGATGGTGTTGCCCGCCGTCAGCGATGTCGCCGTGCCTGAAACGGCCAGTTCGGAAGGCGCGCTGGTGGCCGCGCCGCCAATCAGCCCGCTGCCACCCGTGGCTTCCGTGGACACGCTGAGCTGCGTGGTCGTGTTGATGCCCGCATCATAGGTGAGGGATGCTGTGCTTTCAGGCGCAATCGTTGCGGCTCCGCCATTGCCGGGCGTCACGTCGCTCGCGCCGCCATTGCCGCCCGAAGCCGTCGCCAGCACGGTGACGCGTCCGAGCGCATTGGTGTGACTCAAGGCGGCAATCACGGAACCCGCGCGCGCCTCACCACCATTGCCACCTGCGCCGGTTCTCGTGATCGAAATCGTCTCGCCACCGTCGCCGCCTTGGCCGCCCTGAGCGGCTACGGACAAATTGATATTCACACCAGTTGAAGAAAAACCGTTGCCGCCGCCTCCGCCGATCGACGCTGCACCGCCATAGCCCAGCCCGCCATTGCCGCCAGCGCCGCCCGTGTTTCCTGCCCCGGCAATGCTACCTGCGGACGCATTGCCGCCGGTCGCCGTAGCGCGCACGGAAACATCACCGGTCACGATAACTTTGCCATCGGTCAGCGTGGCAATCTGGGCCGTGCCACCGCGCGCGGCTCCGCCGTCTGCTCCGGCAAAGGCCGTTGGGCCGACAGAGGTGGAGGTGCCCCCTGCGCCGCCACTCCCATCGGCCGAAACGCTCAATGCGGCGGGCCTCAACTCGGTGGTTGCGCCCGTGATATTGATTGCCGCAAGGCCGGCATTGCCTGCGCCGCCTGCGCCGCCTTGTCCCGCCGTTGCCGTGCCGCCAACGCCGCCTGTGCCATCTGAACGGACCGTAAGTGCTGTCGTGACATTCAGGACATCAGTCGTCAGGTCGAGCCTGGCACCGCTCAGACCGCTGCCGCCGGTTCCGCTGCCCCCTGCGCCGCCCGAAGCGCCCGTGCCCCCTGCGCCGCCGAGCCCGCTTGTATCAATGGTCAACGTGCCGATCGTGGGGTCTGCCCCGATCTTGAACGTCGCGCCGCCGCCAATGCCGATGCCGCCCGCGCCGCCCGTTGTGATGCCGGTTCCCCCGACACCGCCAATGCCCCTTGCGTTCAAAGTAGCCGTGGTCACGTTCAACTCACCGCCCAAAGTCCGAACGGAGATGGTGCCCGCGCGGCCTGTGCCCCCTGCACCGCCCTGGCCCGCCACATTGCCTCCACCGGCGCCACCCGTGCCCAATGCACTCAGAGTCAGGTTGGAGAGATTCGTTATCGCGGTGCCGGTCTTGGTGATGTTGATCGTGCCGCCGGTTCCCGTGCCGCCATTCTGTCCGACCAGAGTGCCGCCCTGACCATTGGCCGTGGCTGTGATGGAGCCCGCGCTGAACGTGCCATTGCCAAGATTGATCAGCACTGTACCGGCGGTGCCATTGCCGAGCACTGGTATGTTCCCGCCGCCAACGACGTTCAGGTTGTTCGAAATGAGGCCGCTGCGTCCGGTGGCGGACACATCGATGGACAGCGTGTTGCTGACGTTGATCGTGCCACCTTCAAGGTTGAAGGAAATCGTTCCGCCATTGGAAGAACCGATTGCCGAGGGCAGCGCTGCCGCGTTCAGGTTCAGATTGCCTGTCACCGTGATGGAGCCCGGCGTCCCGGCCACATTTGGGTCATCAATCGCGGAGAAGGCAATGCCGCCGCCGATATTGCCAAGACGGCTGATCAACGATGCGCCTTGCTCAAACAGGATGCTCTGGCCATCGCGCGCCGTCAGGCTGATCAACCGGTCCGAGAACAGGAAGGCTTCCTGCCGGAAGGTGACATTGCCCTGGGTCGCATCGCTGACCGAGACATTGCCTTGTGCCGAAATGATCGACGTGGACGAAATTTCGGTACCCGTTGCGCTCGGCAAGAAGCTGATGTCTGATTTGAATCCACCAGAGGCGTCGCTGAGCGTCCCGGCCGCCAGTTTGGAGCCGGACAGCAATATGACGGCACCATTGGTTGTCGTTGCGTTGGATGCTGCGAACCCGATGTCGCCTGAAAGCAGCATCGTGATGGCATCATTCTTGGGAATGGCGGCCATGACGATCTGGCCATTGTTGAACTGGCCTCCGTCTCGTGCCGGGCCAGTGGTGGTTCCGGTATGAACGATCCCGTTCGCATGGCCCGTTCCCGCAGAAATTGAAACGTCGAACAGTCCTGCGGGATTGAAGGTGATGTTCACGCCTTCGCCCGCAGCCAGCACCGCGCCGGAATTGGAGAAAATGGAGCCGCCCTGTTCAACGAGAGGCGACAATAGCGCGGTATAGGTGGACGTCGTGATGGACGCGCCGGCTTTCACCGAAACATAGGAATCAGAAACGGGTGCGCCATAGCCGAAAAAGCCTGTTGCGCCGTTGATGTCTTGAAAAGTGCCCGTGACCGAGTCGAGCGGGTCCAGCGTCGTCAGGATCAGTCCGCCCACATTGAAAACGGATGTGGGGCCGACGATGATCCCGTTCGGGCTGTAGAACCAGACATTGCCTTTGCCTGCAATCGTGCCATCCGGATTGACGATATTGCCTTCCACGCGGCCATTCAGGCCGATAGCGCGCGCATTTGCGGATGCCGCGGGGCCGACGGGAATGATGCGGTTGAGCACGGTAAAGGGCTGCGTGCCCTGGAAGATGGCCTGATCGCCCGCGCCCAGAAAATTGATCGCGCCGAGTGCGGTATTCGGGTCCGTATCCGTCGGTGTCCAGTTGATGATCGTCTTGGGAACGGAAATGGTGACGCGATCGGTTGTGACACTGCCTGCCACGGTCGTGACGCGGTTGGCCGCACCGACGGGAACCGTGAAGCTGCCTTTCAGCGCGGGCGGCGTCGGCGGAACGACAATCGCGGGCGGCGTCGGCGGAACGACAATCTGGGCCTGAGCTTGAGATACGGGATTGAGCAGGGCCATGACAGGCAGTGCGCATCCGGCAAGGATCATCTGTTTCCGGCGCGCGATTCGTCTTTGGGCGTTCGGATCGGCGGGGGTGATGTTGGTACGCATTCTGGCTCTCCTGCCCATCGCTCACCGTCTCCAGGGAAGCAGCTTGACCGTCAGATTGATCAGGAAGCGCACATCTCCGCGCTTGGCCTGCAACCCGGTCTTGTGGAGCGGCACCGCCGCCCCTGCATCAATCACGAACCGGTCTCCGAACGCGGCCCGGATGCCGCCGCCAACCGAAACAAGCCGGTCCGGATCAGGTGTGGCAATGAACAGATCATGGTTCCACACCCAGGCCGCATCTGCGAACGCATAGGCCTGAACGGCAGTGTCTTTCACCGTGCGCGGCACAAGGCTGCCCAACCGGATTTCTCCGCTGGCGGCAAGGCCGCTGTCTCCTGAAACCGCGCCGGGATCATAACCGCGCCCGATCGTGAAGACACCACCCGAGACTTCTTCATAAGCGAGCAGCGGATCGGGCGCGTACTGGCCACGCACCGTCGCTGCGAATGCCAGCTTGGGCGTCGGACGGTATTCACCGGACAGTTGCGCGCGCGCAACGAACGCAGTTGTGTCAGCTTCCAGACGGCTGATGGGAACAACCGTGGGGAGGGCGCATCGCGTCAGCCCCGGCCCACAATCCTTGCTGGCTCCAAACAGGCTCAATCCCTGACGTACTTCCAGCGATCCGCCAAAGCGCCAGCGAGGTTCCGCTGCGGAATATCCGCTGGTGCTGCCCAGACTGGCGGGATCGAATGTTTCATAATCGGCACGCAGAAAGACCACACGCAATTTGTCTTCTGTCAGTGGAATGCCCGAAAAGCGGACTTTCTGATCGATCAGGTCAAGCCCGCCGGAAAGGTACAGGTTTCGCGTTTGGCGACGCACAAGGGGATAGCGCAGCCGCGCTGAGGCCATGAGCGTGCGCGAAGTGAGATCAATGCCCGGCCCCAGATCGGGCCGCGTCCACGCATAAGAGCCGTCCACCGCAGCGACGAGGCCTTCATCGCCGATCCGTACTTCTTCGCCCAGCTGGACAACCTGTTGTTCTTTGAAATCGGCGGTGGAGAAGAAGCCGATGGAGGTCCGGTCTCCTGCCCCGAACAGACCGTTGAACCGGACCTGCGCCAGCCCGCCGATCCGGCCCGTCGCCTTGGAGCCATAGTCCTGAACATTCAGTTCCGCTTCGATTGGCGTGTAGAGCACCTGCACTTCGCCAATCACTTCACCGGGGACAGTCCCCGCCGGGCGCAGGGTCATGCGCACATCATAGCCGGGAATGTCGCGGGTGAGCAGCAGATAGCGCTCTGCCTCAGAGATGTTGAAGACCTCCTGCGCCTGGATGGCGTTGAGATAACGGGAGATGATCCCTTCGGCCTTCCCGGCGTTTCCGCGAACCTGGAATCCGACAATGCGGGCCATCAGCACATCAAAGCGGACGACACCGTTTTCGATCTTCTGCGGCGGAATCTGGACGGCGGCGAGATAGCCGCGCTGGCGCAACATGGTGGCTGCCTGATCTCGGATTTCGCAGATCCGCGAGAGCGAGACAGTCTTGCCGATGTCATCGGCCCATGCCGGGCGCAGAAAGCTTGCGTCCACCCCGCGCAGATTCGCGAACTCCACGGCACTGACCGTGAAGGTGATGTTGGCGAATTCGGGGGAGGCCAGAGGGCAGGGCGCGCGCTCTATCGCCTTGTCGACCGTGATGCGCTGTCCGACGCCAGAAGGCAGTGGCGCGATCGGACGGCGTTCAATTTCTTCGCGCGTGGGAGCTCGTGCGGATTGAGCCTGTGCGGAACTTGCCAAACTCATGCCGGAAAGGCTGACCATCATGGCCAAAAGATACGCATACGTCCGCATTATCACCCCTCAGTCACCCTTCTTGTTCTGGCGGAAATCCAGCGCCCGAACGGGATTTGCCCCGTACGGTTCAATGCCGAACTCCAACCCGGAAACCCCGGCGACCAACGAGGCACATGCCGCGCCCGTTTGAGTCGAACGCTGACTTTCTTTCAGATGCTACCAAGCGCGGCGCATTTGAACAACGCCGCGACTTGGTGAATCCCGCCCTAGCTTGCGGGCAAGGCAGGCTCCATCACGCTGACCATGTCGATCAGCAATTCATACTGGCTGGTGCAACCCCGGCTCATCATCTCGCTCACTGTCGATTCAAGGCCAGTGGGCGCGGTGCCCATCAGCACGAACTGGATTGTGACAGGTGCGGCCAGCCCGCCGCCTGAAATGCGGAAGCTTGACCTGTCCGTCACGGGCAACGCTGCAACGGGCCAAAGCGTGTAGGTTTGCGCGACGTTGAAATTCAACGGCGCGCTCTTGCCGTCACTGATGCGTGTCACGGTATAGGATGCCGCCGCAGCGGATGTCGGGCGCCAGGCCGAAAATTTGTCCGGCGTGGCAACGCAGATCGTGCCGTTGGTTGAAATGTCGGCTTGCCAGATGCTTGGCGGACGGGATTTGACTTCGGTGCCGCGAATGGCCCCGGTGCGGGCTGTCCGCGTGCCGGAATTGCCCAGGATGCTGCGCACGCGCGTCTCTTGTGCCACGCCCCCGCCAACCACGGTGGAGAAGGTGCCCGGTCCGTTCAGAACACGGGTTCCCTTGCCATCAAGGATCGTGACCGATTCCCCGGATTTGAGGATGATCCGGGCAT
Source organism: Sphingomonadales bacterium (assembly GCA_016714795.1). Classification (GTDB taxonomy): domain Bacteria; phylum Pseudomonadota; class Alphaproteobacteria; order Sphingomonadales; family Sphingomonadaceae; genus Aquisediminimonas. The sequence continues at coordinate 704,937 of JADKCA010000001.1, forward strand.
TGTCTGCCAGAACCTTGCCTGCCGGATAAGCTTTGGTTCCTGCCGAACGCACGACAATGGAGCCGGCCTGCGCCGCCCCGGCTGTGCACAGCGCCAGTGCTGTCAGCGCGCGAAATGATGTTCTGCTAGTCCAGGACAAAATAGCCTCCTTTGCCTTGTTCGATCAGCCTCTTGACGAAATTGGCCAGAGCCAGATCCTGAGGCTTCCTAGCTGAATGTTCGGTGAGCGTTGTGATGGCTGACACATTGCCATCAATCGCGTTTCTGGCAAGCGCCGTGAAAGCTTTCCTGTCCGTATCGTTCAAATCCGGGACAGGCTCCATAATGTCAATCGGGGTGGCACGCCCGCGCAACACCACGCGCCCTAGTGGGCGGAAGATGTCGAGCCCGGATCGCTCGGCAGCTTCGCGGCTGACCAATATGCTCGAATGGGTCTGCTTGTTCGCTGATTCAAGGCGGGAGGCGGTATTCATGCTGTCTCCCAACGCCGTGTACTGAATGCGCCCTTCGCCGCCGAAATTGCCGACAATCGCTTCTCCGAAATGCAGGCCGACCCGCGTCTTGCCGATGGCGGGAACGCCTTCTGGCACAGAGTGGCGAAAATCCTCTCCCGCCTGGAACATGGCCAGCGCGGCGCGAACCGCGCGCTCGCCATCATCGGGGCGTGCCAGCGGTGCACCCCAGAATGCCACGACAGCATCGCCCACGAATTTGTCTATGGTGCCACCGTGGCGGAGGACGACATCGCTCAGCGACTCCAGATAGCGGTTGAGCAGCGATGCCACCATTTCCGGGGCGATCGCGTGCGACAATTTGGTGAAGCCCTCCAGATCGGTGAACAGCACGAAAATCTCGCGCTTCTCGCCAGTCAGAGACAGCGAGGCGGGGTCTTTCATGATCTGTGCGGCAACGTCTCTTGGCAGATATTTACCCAATGCTGATTGCGCGAACTTGCGTTGTTCTGTGCCAAGCGCGCGCGCTGCCGTCTCGCTGACGGCAAAGGCCAGAAACCACGCCGTCAACCAGCCAAAGGCGGGCAGGCCATAGGTGTCAAACCCGGCATTGGCGAGCAGGAAGGGCGTGCCAAGGACCGCCGCCAACTGAGCGACAGCGAGCCCGGCCAGCAGGCTCGTGCTGGTGTTGCTGAAGCCCGTATAGGCCGCAAATACGACGATCAGCAGTGCCGCGAACCAATATGAAATGCCCGGAATCGGCGTCAGCATCTTGCCGTCGAGCTGTTGGGCCACCATCTGCCCCAGCACGTCCACCCCCCATGTATCGCCTTTCTGGACGAGTGTCATTGGCGTCTTGAAGACGTCGAGATCGTTGATATGGCCGCCGATGAAGACGTATCGACCCCGCACCTGTGCCTCCAGCCCGGCCTGCAATTCGGGGATGGAGAAAAGCGCATCGTCGGCAAATGTGTCGATGGGCAATTCCGTGAAAATCGGCCTGTCGGCATATTCCGGAAAGCGGAAGGCGATGCTCCCAGCATAATCTTCGAAGTCGCGGGCTTCCGGTACCATCGCATTGGGCAGGCGGATGCGGGAGGCCGCGTTTTTCTCGCCCCAGACGCGGACCTTTCCGTCCTGATCCTCGTTGAGGATGATGCTGGCAAGCGTCACCTTCGGATTGCCAATTCGGGCGTGAAATTCTTCCAGAAACGTCTGCTGCCAGGGTTCGATCTTGTCCATGGCCACTTGAGACGACGCATGGGCAAGCGCAACGGGCGTCTTCATCTCGTGAAAGGCAGCGATCAGTTCCTCATCCTGCGGCTGTTTCTGGTCGATCAGGATGTCGATGCCAATGGCTTTCGCACCCATCGCGTCGATCCGCTTGAGCGCCCTCGCGAGAATGCCGCGATCCACGGGCGAGCGCTGGCCCGTCTTTTCCAGCGTCTCGTCGGTATAGACCACCATCACTATCCGGTCATCGCCTTTGACGACCGGCGCTGTCAGGCTTTGGCGCAAATCGAAAATCGGTCGCTCAGCATCCCTCATCAAAGGGATTTCCCAACTTGTGGCGCCGAGAATCACGGCCAGCGCCAGCATAAGCAGCGTCAACGCCGCACGCCCCCGTCCCAACTGGCCCAAGGCAATGCCAGCCTGATGCAGGGCCGAGGAGCCGGTTTGCCTGCGCATTGCCGAAGGATCGCTCACGAGGCGGGGATCAGGCTGCGATTGGCGTCACCGATGATGGCGAAGCCTGCCCAATAATAGGGGTGAGACGTTTGCGGATCGTCCATCAAAGCCGCCTGCGCCTGATTGAGCGCGGTTCCCACGCTGATGCCGGCCCCGGCCTTGAACAGGCCTGTCACCAGCCGCTCGGTCGCATTGAAATCATCCGGGGCGGGCCAATGGCTCGCAATGACGGACCGGCCCCCCGCTCCGATAAACGCGCGGACCAGCCCATCCAGCGCGCTGCCGCCGCCGCTGGTGACACCCGCCTCACGCGTCGCGGCCACGCTGGCTTTGCCGGCAGTGTCGCAGGCGGACAAGATGATCAGGTCCGCATCCAGTTTGAGTTCAAAAATTTCCCTGAAGCTCAACAGTCCGTCGGACTCGCCGTCAGAACCGAACGATGTGACCAGGGCAGGGCGGGCCGGACATTCGGGGCGCGGGGCCGTTACGAGCCCATGGGTGGCGAAATGGACGATGCGGAAATCCGCCAGATCCGGTCGCGCGCGAACGGCGCTATCTGTAAAGGCGGCACCCGTGACCAGTTCGGAATTGGCCGCACCAATTACGCGACTGGCTTCATTGAGTTCCAGGGCAGACACGGGGCGGTTCCAGACCGAGGCGGGCCATGCGCAATCAAGGCTCTGGCCTTGCCCCGCATTCGTGCGGGTGAGGGCAGGGCGTGTGCGCCCGACTGCGACATTCTCTCCCAGACCAACATATTGGCGCGTTGCCTTGGATGCGGGAACTGTGCGAGCATCGCGGAAGGAGCGGAGCGAGACCGCCGTGCTGACGCTCCGTTCGCGGCCAAGCCAGGCGATACCGGTAAAATCGAATTCGTCGGCACCGGGCTGGGCGATGCGCGCCTTGTAGGCATCCACACCTGCTTGATCCGTGATCAGCAGATTGAGCGGCAGTTGCAGCATCGCTCCGTCCGGCTCGAAAATAATGTGTCTGGCAGCCTTGATCCGCTCGGTCGCGGGGCCGGTAAGGTCCAGAAACAGCTTGCGGGCCGCATCAACATCATAGGCATAGGTGGTGATCTGACCGCCTTCATCTGCGGCAATGCTACCCCGGATCTGATCGACAGCCCCCTGCAACATATCGACGGAAAGCGGCAGTTTCCATGCCGTTGCACCTTGATTGTCCACCAGCAGGCCGAAGACAAACGGCCCTGCCGCCGTCAGCTTGAAATAGGCCTCACCGGGCAGCAGTTGCGCGCGAAGCTCATCCACTGAGACCGAACGATTGGCGATGGCGCGGAATTGGGAAAACTCGGAAAGAAGCGCCTGTGTGGCCGCCTGCTGCTTTTGAAGATTTTCAATATCAGCCTGAACCGAGGCCGCCGCCTGCTTTATGTCGGACGTCTGGTTCTGCTGGTTGACGAGCGTTGCCAGTTCGATGCGGCTCCGCTCAATCTCGCGGGCGAGACTGCGGGATTGCCGGAACAAACGGGCTGTCTCGCTGCTCGATTCAGACAATTCCCGCGCCAGGATGGCCTGCGTATCGGCAACACCCGGACGAACCAGCGTTTGCGCAGCCACCAGCAATTCCGCAGCCCCTGCGTCCGAAGCGTGGGCTTCGCCAGCGAGGATGTTGAAATAAGGCGCAAGCAAATTGCCCATGCCGGTTGTCGGGGTCTGGTTGGAAACGGCGCTCGCCACAACCATGCGATATTCGCTCAAAGCCGCAGGAGTGTTGCCGTGCCGCGCCAGATAGGCCGCAAGCCTCGCGCGTGCGCCGTTGACAGCAGCCGTTTCCGGATAGCGCGTTTCCAACAGCGAAACCGCTTCCCGCAGATGCGATTCCGCGCCCGCCTGATTGCCCTCATCTTCCAGAGCCAGCCCGATCTCCGCCGTCACCTGTGATCGCAAGCGGATGATGGACACAACCCGACCGTTTCGGATTTCGGTCATGCTGGACTGCGCCTGTTCCAACAATGCCCGGCCCTGCGCGGGCTGGCCAGTCAGGCGCAGCAACGTGCCTTCGATGCTCTTGGCCTGTGCGTCCAGAAATGATGCGCGTTCATCGGGCGTCAGGCTGGCAGTGTCGGTCGCTCCGATGCGTTGGCTGACGGGCATTCCGGCATTGATTTCCGCTGCAACCTGCGCGCCGATTTCAATCGCGCTTCCGGGCAGTTTTACGGGCGGCGGGATCGGCGCAACGGGTTGCCGGATGCGATCCAGCGCCTCGGCATAGCGCTTCTGGTTGAGGAGGTGCAGCGCCGCATAGTTGCGGCGCAAACGCACCTGCACCCGGTCAGACGTCGGATAGCGGCTGAGCTCCCCAAATAGCGCTTCCGCTTCCTGAAAATCACCAAGATTGGATTTCTGGAGTGCCTGATTGACCAGATACTCCGAGCGCAAATCCCGCGAGCCCGGCGAACCGGCCATTTTTTGCTGGAGGGTGTCGAAAAATTCGGACGCCTCGGCATAATTTCCGGCATTGTTGCGGCGATAGCCTTCGGCCAGCGCCTTGTCCGCATCGAGCGATCCCGCCTGCACCCGCGCAAAGGCCACCGGATCGTCAGAGGGGGACGCGGAGACCGTGACCTGACCCGGCACGATCCGGTCTTCCATGACCGATTTGAGCGCCAGGATCAGCGCTGAATCATAGGCTCCCCAGCCCTCTGCGACATAGGTGACATTGGCTCTGCGCGCCGAAATGACCTTGTAGCCGACATTGGCATCGGCAAGGCGGCAAAGGCGGGCATGGGCAGATGTGATGTCCGCGGCCGGTGCCTCGGTCGCATTGGCGCAATCCGCCTCTGCCTTGCGCCGTTCTGCGAGACGTTGAACCGCAGCTTTTTCAATGCCGCGCAAGGCATAAAGCCGACCAACCGGACGCGCGGAATCTCGGCACACGATCGTCCATGCACGATCAAATGCAGAAACGAGCGCCGAATCCCGGCTGCGCGTCTGAACCTGGCAAATGGCGCCGCCGCCGCTTCCAAGCTTGAAACTGTCAGCATTGAGCGGGCGAGTCGCCTGAGCCGCAGCAGCAGAAGGCAGTGCAGCCCATGCCACAATAGCAAGCGAAATCAGTCTGTTATTGAAAAACGAGCGCAAATCCAAGTCTCCTCCGCAGGTGCGGATGGGGCCATGATTGTTCATTGACCCCGTGACTCAAACGCGCCCGATGTGATCGAGTCGATGACGGACTAAACCAAAAGCGTGGTGAATTGAAGCCCGTGAAAAGGCCCCACCTCCTTTACGTCCCAAAGGGACACAGGCGGCAGGGCCTTTGTGCGCAGGGCTTAGTTCTTCGCCTTGTCCACCAGCTTGTTCTTGGCAATCCACGGCATCATCGCGCGCAGTTCGGCACCAACCTTTTCGATCGGATGGGCCGCAGCAGCCTTGCGGCTGGCCTTGAGCTCAGGCTGGCCGGCGCGGTTGTCGAGCACGAAGTCCTTCACGAAGCGGCCCGACTGGATGTCGGCCAGAACGCGCTTCATTTCAGCCTTGGTCTCGGCAGTGATGACGCGCGGGCCGGTCTTGATGTCGCCATATTCGGCGGTGTTCGAGATCGAGTAGCGCATGTTGGCGATGCCGCCTTCATACAGCAGATCCACGATCAGCTTGGTTTCGTGCAGGCACTCGAAATAGGCCATTTCCGGCGCATAACCGGCTTCCACCAGCGTTTCGAACCCGGCCTGGATGAGGTGAGTGATGCCGCCGCACAGAACGGCCTGTTCACCGAACAGATCGGTTTCGCACTCTTCCTTGAAGTTGGTTTCGATGATGCCCGAACGGCCACCACCGACGCCCGAAGCATAAGCGAGCGCGATGTCATGGGCGTTGCCAGTCGCATCCTGATGGATGGCGATCAGGCAGGGCACGCCGCCGCCGCGCTGATATTCTGAACGCACCGTATGGCCGGGGCCTTTGGGGGCGATCATGATCACGTCCATGTCTTCGGGCGCTTCGATCAGGCCGAAATGGATATTGAGGCCATGTGCAAACGCCAGCGCGGCACCCGGCTTCATGTTGCCCTTCAGGTCATTGTCCCAGATTGCAGCCTGATGTTCGTCGGGCGCGAGGATCATGATGATGTCGGCCCATGCGGCGGCTTCCTTGTTGGAGAGCACCTTGAAACCGGCTTCTTCGGCCTTCTTGGCGGTGGCAGAGCCTTCGCGCAATGCGATGGCCACGTCCTTCACGCCGCTGTCCCGCAGGTTCTGGGCATGGGCATGGCCTTGGCTGCCATAGCCGACAATCGCGATCTTCTTGGATTCGATCAGCTTCAGATCTGCATCACGATCATAATAAACACGCATATTCTGTTTCCCTTCAATTGCGTACCCCGGTGCAGGCCGGGGTCCAGAGTCTCTGTGGGGTTGCGCTTCGGACTGTGCCGAAGCCCAAAATTCAAACCGCCTCTTTGCCGCGCGCCATAGCGACGATGCCGGTTCGTGCAACCTCTACCAGCCCGATTTCGCTCATCAGTTCGACAAAACGGTCAATTTTGGAAGAGGCTCCCGTCACTTCAAACACGAAGCTTGCGATGGTGGTATCCACCACGTTGGCGCGGAACACTTCAGCCAGACGCAGCGCTTCGATGCGGCGCTCACCTGTGCCGGCCACCTTGACCAGCGCAAGTTCGCGCTCGACATGATCGCCCAGCACCGTGAGATCGGTCACGCCGTGAACGGGCACCATGCGGTCCAGCTGCGACACGACCTGCTCGATCACCGCAGGCGTGCCGCTGGTGACGATGGTGATGCGGCTGATGGCGTCATTGGCCGAAATATCGGCCACCGTCAGGCTTTCGATATTATAGCCGCGCGCGGTGAACATGCCCGCGATGCGCGCAAGCACGCCCGGTTCGTTGGACACGGTCACGGAGAGCGTGTGCCGCTCATGCTGTCCTTCAGAGATATGCATCACACCAGCGCCTTCGCTTCGTCAGACATTTCGCCCGAAACCTTATGGTCAGACAGGATCATGTCGGTATGGGCCGCGCCCGACGGAATCATCGGGAAGCAGTTGGAAAGTTTGGCAACCAGACAGTCCACAATCACGGGGCCGTCATGATCCAGCATGGCGGCGATGCCCGCCTCCAGCTGGTCCATGCCTTCAATGCGGATGCCTTTCCAGCCATAGGCCTCTGCCAGCTTCACAAAGTCTGGCAGGGAATCGCTGTAACTCTCTGAATAGCGGCTGGCATAGGTGAGTTCCTGCCATTGGCGGACCATACCCATATATTCATTGTTGAGGATGAAGATCTTGACCGGCAGGCGGTATTGCGTGGCCGTGCCCAGCTCCTGAATGTTCATCTGGATCGAGGCATCACCCGCAATGTCGATGACAAGGCTGTTGGGGTTGCCCAGTTGCGCGCCGATGGCTGCAGGCAGCCCATAGCCCATCGTGCCCAGCCCGCCGGACGTCAGCCACTTGTTGGGCGAATCGAAGTGGAAGTGCTGTGCCGCCCACATCTGGTGCTGACCCACTTCTGTGGAGATGATCGGGTTCTTCGCCTTGGTGGCTTCATACAGGACGCGAATGGCCTCCTGCGGCATGATTTCGTCCTTGGACTCTGCGTAAGAGAGCGATTTTGTTGCGCGCCAGCCATCAATCTGGGTCCACCAGCCAGACAGATCCTGCTTCTGATACTGGCGGGCCTTCCAGATCTTGACCATGTCTTCCATCACGCGGCCAACATCGCCGATGATCGGGAGGTCCACCCGCACAGTCTTGTTGACGGAGCTTCTGTCAATATCGACGTGTATCTTCTTGGAATTGGGAGCAAAAGCATCTAGCCTGCCAGTCACGCGATCATCAAAGCGCGCGCCGAGGCAGAGGATCAGGTCTGCCTGATTCATGGCCCAATTGGCTTCATAGGTGCCGTGCATACCCAACATGCCCAACCATTGCTCGCTGGACGCCGGGAACGCACCCAGACCCATCAGCGTGGATGTGACCGGAGCGCCGGTGATGCGCGCCAGTTCGCGCAGGATCTGGGCCGCAGCGGGGCCGGAATTGATGACGCCGCCGCCTGTATAGAGCACGGGGCGTTCTGCAGCTGCCAGCATGTCAACAGCGGCCTCGATCAGCTTGATGTCACCTTTCAGCGCCGGCTTGTAGCTGCCATGCTCGATCTTGCCGGGCTTGCGGTATTGCGCGGTGGCCACCTGCACATCCTTGGGAATGTCGATCACCACCGGTCCCGGACGGCCCGTGGTGGCAATGTGGAAGGCCTCATGCACCACATCGCCCAGTCGATCGGGCGATTTCACCAGATAATTATGCTTGGTGCAGTGGCGCGTCAGCCCAACCGTATCGGCCTCCTGAAACGCGTCAGTTCCGATCAGGTGGGTGGCGACCTGGCCGGTGATGACGACCATCGGGATCGAATCCATCAGAGCATCAGTGATGCCGGTAATGGCGTTGGTGGCGCCGGGGCCGGATGTGACGAGCACAACGCCGGGCTTGCCGGTGGCGCGCGCATAGCCTTCTGCTGCGTGCGTGGCCGCCTGCTCATGCCGCACCAGAATATGACGGATGCGCTTCTGATTGAAAATGGCATCATAGATGGGCAGCACTGCCCCGCCGGGATAGCCAAACACGACCTCGACACCGAGATCGCACAGCGCCTCGATGAGAATGTCTGCTCCTGACAGTTCCTTGGCCATAATCTTCTTCTTTCACTCCGGTCTGGCACGCGCCGCGGCGCTCTGTTGCATCGCAGCACGAATTCCACAAGGCGGGCGCTCTATAAACAATAAACTAGCGTGTCAATGTCGTATTGCGTAATTTTATTGCTAAATCGTTGATCAGAGAATCATCTAATTGCCCTTCGCTCCGCTCCCACGCCGCAGGGGACTGGTTGCGGAACCATGTATATTGGCGCTTGGCGAACTGGCGCGTGGCGGCCTTGGCGGCTTCGGCCATGACGGCACGGCATGACGGATCGCTGATCATGGCGGCAATTTCCCGCACGCCAATTGCGCGCATGACCGGAAGATTGGCGTCAAGACGTCGCGCGAGAAGCGCCTGAACTTCTTCCATCGCTCCGTTCTCCAGCATGGCATCAAAGCGGGCATCGCAGCGCGCACGCAACCAATCGCGTGGCGGCAGCAGGATCATGGCGGAGACGGAAACGGAGGGACTTAGCCCGCCCATCTTCACATCCTGCCAGACAGAGAGTGGTTTGCCGGTGGACAGCGCGACTTCGAGCGCGCGGGCAATGCGCGTGGTATCGTTCGGGTTGAGGCGCGAGGCGGCATCCGCATCCACATCTGCCAGCCGGGCATAGGCCAGTGCCACGTCCAGCGCGCGCACGGATTGCCGAATGGCGGGATCGATTTCGGGAATGGGCGCAATGCCGTCCAGCAAGGTCCGCAGATAGAGCCCGGTTCCGCCCACCAGCACGGGCAACCGGCCGCCTTTATGGGCTTCGGTGATCGCGGTTTTGGCGTCCTTGGCCCAGTGCGCGGCAGAACAGCTCTCTGCCCCGTCGATATGGCCAAACAGGCGATGCGGGGCCTGTGCTTCCTCATCTGGAAAAGGCCGCGCGCTCAGGATGCGCAGGTCTGCATAGACCTGGCTGGCATCGGCATTGATAATCGTGGCAGGGACAAGCCTTGACAGCGCGAGCGCCAGCGCGGATTTGCCGCTCGCCGTTGGCCCTGCGATGATGACAAGGGGCGGCTTGCCCGAGGAGGTTTCGATGTTCATTGCCACGCTGATAGCAGCGGATCGCCTCTCGGGGGGAGATATTGATTCAGCGCGCGATGCAATTGCCCAGGCTGGTGGCGCGCCGGAAGCCGGGGTGTGGATCGATGAGGGCGTGGCGGCAGACATCCGCTTTGCAGGCGATATGGCAGCGGTCCGTCTGGTGCTGGAGGGGCTTTCGGACACGATCGACGTCATCGTCCAACCCGATGCCGCGCGCCGCAAGCGCCTGCTGGTGGCCGATATGGATTCGACGATGATCACCATCGAGTGCATCGACGAACTGGCCGATTATGCAGGCATCAAGGCCCAGGTCGCCGACGTGACCGAGCGCGCGATGCGCGGCGAACTGGATTTTGAAGGCGCGCTTGATGCCCGCGTGGCGCTGCTCAAAGGTCTGCCTGCCAGCGTGATAGACCAATGCTATGCTGAGCGGGTGAAGATCATGCCCGGTGCCGTGCCGCTGATCCGCACGATGCGCGCGCATGGCGGGCGCTGCGTGCTCGTTTCCGGCGGATTCACAGTGTTTGCAGACCGGGTGGCGGCAGAAATCGGCTTTGATCGGGCCTTGTCCAACACGCTGCTGATAGAAGGCGATGCGCTGGCCGGGGCCGTGGCCCGCCCGATCATCGGCGCTGCGGCCAAGAAGGAGACTTTGTTGGCCGAACTGGACGGGCTCGGGCTCTCCACCGATTCCGCACTGGCCGTGGGGGATGGTGCGAATGACATTCCGATGATCGAAACCGCAGGCCTTGGGATTGCCTATCACGCCAAACCCAAGACGGCGGCGGCAGCGATGGCCTGCATCAATGCCTGCGATTTGACGGCTTTGCTCTATGCACAAGCTTATCCCCGGCGGGAGTGGGTGGACGCCTGATCCGTAGCGAATAACGCTGGAAATCCGCCGCAAACGTCTTAGTCTCCCCGGCATTGTGATTTAAGGGAGGGTAAGCGCGTGAAATTTTCGAAGTTTGGCGTCATGACGTCATTGGTGGCCCTGTCTCTGGGGCTTTCGGGATGCAAGACCGGGCCGGTTGAACCTGCGAAGGTTGAGTCCAAGGAATGGGCAGCTTTTGCAGCCAAATCGCTGGAGGAGTATTTCAAGCTCAACCCCAGCTTTGCGGTTTATCAGGGGCGGCATGAATTTGACGGGCAGTTGGCGGACTGGTCTCCCCAAGGCCTGCAGCGCAAGGCGGAATCGCTCAAGAATCTGATCGATGAAGCAGAGGAATTCGATGCGACGCTCCTGACCAAGGAGCAGGAGTTTGAACGCCGCTATCTGGTGCAGGTGGCGAAAGGTGATTTGTTCTGGCTGGAAGATGCGGATGCGCCGCATCGCAACATCACATGGTATTTCAACAACGGACTAGACCCGAACACCTATGTAGCGCGGCCTTATGCCGATGCGACATCACGCGCCAAGGCGTTCATCAAATATGCCCGCGCGGTGCCCAAGGCGCTGGAGCAGATCAAGGCCAATCTGAAAGCACCGATGCCGCTCAGCTTCATCGATTATGCCGTGCCGGGGTTCAAGGGGCTGGCCAGCTATTACACCAGTGATGCCAAGGCCGCCTTCGCAAGCGCCAAAGACCCGGCATTGCAGGCGGAATTTGACGCAGCCGCCAAGGATGCCGCCACGGCCATGCTCGCCATGGCAGACTGGATGGAAGGGCAGCGCAAGACGGCAACTCAGGATTTTGCGCTGGGCGAGGAAAAATTCCTGCGGATGCTCGGCGACACCGAAGGCGTGGATACCAATATCGAAACGCTGGTGAAGATCGGTCAGGAAGATCTGAAGCGCAATCAGGATGCGCTCAAGGCAGCATGTGGCGAATATGCCCCCGGAGCTTCGGTGCAGGATTGCATGGCCAAGATGAACGCCAGCAAGGGGGAGGGCGGCCCCGTGGCCGAAGCGCGGCGACAATTGCCCACGCTCAAGACCTTCCTGACCGCCAATGACATCGTTTCCATCCCCGGCACCGAAGAGGCGCTGGTGGAGGAAAGTCCGCCTTATAACCGGCAGAATTCGGCCTATATCGACATTCCGGGGCCGTATGAGAAGGGGTTGCCTTCGGTCTATTACATCTCCCCGCCTGACCCCGCCTGGACGCCGGAACAGCAGAACGCCTTCGTGCCGGGCAAGAAGGATCTGCTCTTTACCTCTGTGCATGAGGTGTGGCCGGGCCACTTCCTGAACTTCCTCCATTCCAACCGCGCCAAATCGCTGATCGGGCGAGTCTTCTATTCCTATGCGTTCGCGGAAGGCTGGGCGCATTATACCGAAGAGATGATGTGGGATGCGGGCTTGTTGAAGGGGGATGCAGAGGCCCATATCGGCCAGCTTTCCAACGCCCTGCTGCGCAACTGCCGCTACCTTTCCGCGATCGGCCTGCATGCGCAAGGGATGACGCTGGATCAGTCGCGCCAGATGTTCCTTGATCAATGCTATCAGGATGAAGGCAATGCCCGCCAGCAATCGGCGCGCGGCACCTATGATCCGGCGTACATCAACTACACGATGGGCAAGCTGCTGATCCGCAAGCTGCGCGATGACTGGACCAAGGGGGACCGGACCAAGTGGAAGGCCTTCCATGATCAATTCCTGAGCTATGGCAATCCTACCATTCCCGCCGTGCGCGGCGCGATGATGGGCACGGAGTCTCAGGCGGTCTTCTAGAGCAGAACGAGGTTTGATTGAAAATCATGTGCTCCGGCGCAAGCCGGAGCCTTGTGGACGTTCACAAGGCTGCTCGTCAGACTTGCGTATGGCTCAGGGCTGCGCCGGAGCACTGGAGCGGACTATCGACTATGCGTCGTGCAGGCTGGCCAGCCCCTCCCGCCATGTCGGGTAAAGCGGCTGCCAGCCGAGCACTCGCTTGGCCTTGCCGTTCGCCACGCGGCGGTTCTCGGCGTAAAATGCGCGCGCGGCAGAGGAGAGATTCGAGTCTTCCAGAGACTGCAATGGGGGCAGGGGGAGACTGAGTGTCGCACAGGCCCATTCGACCAACATATTCTGCGCGCAGGGCTGATCATCCGTCAGATTATAGGCGCCGGACGGTGCGTTGAGAGACGCCATGACGCCGGTGGCAATGTCATCCACATGAACGCGACTGAATACCTGATCGGGCAGGTCAATGCGGTGGGCCTGTCCGGCACGCACGCGCTCCAATATCGACCGCCCCGGCCCGTAAATGCCGGGCAGGCGGAACACGCGCGCCCCGCGCGCCAGCCAGTCCGCATCGGCATCGTTGCGCGCGGCACGGCGGCCCCGGATCGGCGTGCTTTCATCCACCCACGCACCGCCTGCATCACCGTAGACGCCGGTGGAGGAGAGATAGCCCAGCCATTTCCCGCCCAGCAGGCCTGCATAGGTGTTGAGCACCGGATCTCCATCGGAAACGGGGGGGACTGAGGACAGGACATGTTGGCAATCGGCCAGGGCCAGCCGCACCGATGCTGTGTCGTCAAATGCCATGCTGCCCTCTCGCCCGGTGGAAAGGACTTCCCAACCGGAGGCGGTGAAGGCGGAGGCGATGTGTTTGGCGGCATAGCCCAGGCCGAAGATGAAAAGGCGATTCACCGTCGCTCCTCGAAGAATCGCCGCAACTGGTCCGCCGCTTCGGCCTCGCACAGGCCGGCATAGACCTCTGGACGATGATGGCAGGTGGGTTGGCCGAACAAGCGCGGACCATGCTCCACAGCGCCGCCCTTGGGGTCGCTGGCGGCATAATAGAGCCGGGAAAGGCGGGCGTGGGCGATGGCACCGGCGCACATGGCGCAGGGCTCCAGCGTGACCCACAGGTCACACCCTTCCAGCCGCTCCTGATCCAGCGCCGCACACGCAGCCTGAATCACGACCATTTCAGCGTGGAGCGTGGGGTTGCGCGCCGCGCGCATGGTGTTGCTGGCCTCCGCTATAATCGCCCCGTCTTTCACGATGACCGCGCCCACCGGCACTTCGCCGCGCGAAGCGGCGGCTTGCGCCAGAGCGAGGGCGCGGGCCATATGGGGGGATGGAGGGAGGCTCATGGCCCCGTTCTTTCAATTCCGGGGCGCTTTGGTCAAGCTTTTGTGCCGCAGACGGTTGACGAATCTGCCCAAGCGCTTTAACGGCGCGGTCTTTCCGGCAATAGTTAGTCACAGGATTATAGCGATGTCGCGCATTTGCGAACTCACAGGCAAGGGTCGTCAGGTTGGCCACAACGTCTCCCACGCCAACAACAAGACCAAGCGGACTTTTCTGCCCAACCTTCAGAACGTGACGCTTCTGTCTGACGTTCTGGGCAAGGGCGTGCGGCTCCGCGTGTCGACCAATGGCCTGCGTTCTGTGGAACATGTCGGCGGTCTGGACAATTGGCTTGCCAAGACGTCTGACGAAAAGCTGTCGCTGCGCGCACGTCGCCTGAAGCGCGAAATCGCCAAAAAGGCTGCGCCCGTCGCCGCCTGATTGCGAATGCGTTATGGCTTGATGAAAGGGCTGGTCCTTCGGGTCCGGCCCTTTTCTCGTGCCTGTGGCTCAGGCGGATTCTGCTCCTGATTGGAGAGTGAGAGCGCGGTGTCAGGCGATGGTGACGAAGCTGTCGATCACGCGCTTGCGGCCTGACTGTTCAAAGTCGATCTCCAGCTTGTTGCCTTCAATCTCTGCAATCACGCCATAGCCGAATTTCTGATGGAACACGCGCTGACCAAGCGACAGGTCGCTGCGTCCCTTATTGCCAAGGCTGACGGCCGAGCTGCGCGCTTCCACCAGCCGCTGCGGGGCAGGGGAATATGTCCCGCTGCCTGCCGCGCGCTGCCAGCCCGGCCCGCGCCCTGTGCCGCGCTGCACATGGGCAAAAGGATCGGCAGACTGGCTCCAGTTCGCCCGCCACAGGCTTTCCCCGCCGGACAGGCTGGTCTGCTCGACAATATGTTCGGCGGGCAATTCCGCAATGAAACGGGACGGAATGCTGGACGTCCATTGCCCATAGATGCGCCGGTTTGCGGCGTGCAGGATGGTGCAGAGCCTGCGTGCCCGCGTGATGGCCACATAGGCAAGGCGGCGTTCCTCTTCGAGGCTCTTGAGCCCGCCTTCATCCAGTGCGCGTTGCGAGGGGAAGACGCCTTCTTCCCACCCGGCAAGATAGACCTGATCAAATTCCAGCCCCTTGGCGGCATGGATCGTCATGATCGTCACCTTTTCGCCATCGGCTGCCGAATCATTGTCCATGACCAGACTGACATGCTCCAGAAACGCGCCGAGCGTGTCATACTCCTCCATGGCGCGCGCCAGTTCGGAGAGGTTTTCCAGCCGCCCAGCGGCTTCCACGGACTTTTCCGCCTGCAAGACGGTCGTGTATCCGCTTTCCTCCAAGATTGTCCGTACCAGGTCCGCAGGCGGCAGATCGCGCACCAGTTCGCGCCAGCGCGCCAGATCGGCAATGAAATTGCCCAACGAGCGCCGGGCCTGAGGCGTCAGTTCATCGGTATCCACTATGCGGGATGCTGAAGTCACGAGTGAGACCTGTTCAGCCCGCGCCAGCATTTGCACCTTGGCGACCGCCTTGTCACCCAAGCCGCGCTTGGGGACGTTCACGATTCGCTCGAACGCCAGATCGTCCGCCGGTTGGTTGACGAGGCGGAGATAGGCAAGCGCATCCCGGATTTCCGCGCGCTCATAGAAGCGGAAGCCGCCGATGATCTTGTATGGCATGCCGATGGCAATGAACCGGTCTTCCAGCTCACGCGTCTGGAACTGGGCGCGGACAAGGATGGCGCATTCATCCAGACTGCCGCCGCGCTGCTGGTGCGATTCGAGCAATTCGCCAATCCGCCGCGCCTCTTCCGGCCCATCCCATACGCCGATGATCTGAACGCGCTCTCCGGCATCCACCTCTGTCCACAAGGTCTTGCCGAGTCGCCCGGCATTCTGCGCGATCAGGCCTGACGCCGCGCCAAGAATATGAGGCGTGGAGCGGTAATTCTGCTCCAACCGGATGACCGCCGCGCCGGGAAAGTCCTTCTCGAACTTCAGAATATTGGCGACCTCCGCGCCGCGCCAGGAATAGATGGACTGATCATCATCACCCACGCAGCAGATGTTCTTGTGGCGCTGCGCGAGCAGCCGGAGCCAGAGATACTGGACGCTGTTGGTGTCCTGATATTCGTCCACCAGAATGAATTTGAAGCGCTGCTGATACTGCTCCAGCACGTCCCGATGCTGCCGCAGGATCGTGAGCATATGCAGCAGCAGATCGCCGAAATCGCAGGCGTTGAGCGTTTTCAGCCGATCCTGATAAATGCCATAAAGCTCTCCGCCACGGCCATTGGCGAAGCGTTCGCTTTCGCCTGCATCCACATCGGCGGGCGTCAGGCCCTTATTTTTCCACTGGTCGATCAGGCCGGCCAGCTGCTTGGCGGGCCAGCGCTTCTCATCCAGCTCGGCAAGCTGGATCACCTGTTTGAGCAGGCGCAACTGGTCATCGGTGTCGAGAATGGTGAAGTTGCTGTGCAGCCCCGCCAGTTCCGCATGGCGGCGGAGCATCTTTGCCCCGATGGCATGGAACGTGCCCAGCCACGGCATTCCTTCCACAGCATCGCCGATGATACGACCCACACGCTCGCGCATTTCGCGGGCGGCCTTGTTGGTGAAGGTGACGGCGAGGATTTCGGATGGCCAGGCGCGGCGGGTGGCGATGATATGCGCCAGCCGCGCGGTCAGCGCCGCCGTCTTGCCGGTGCCCGCGCCGGCCAGCATCAGCACCGGCCCGTCAACCGTGAGCACGGCCTCACGCTGAGGGGCGTTCAGCCCCTTCACATAAGCGGGTTCATGCAGGTCTGGTGGCGCGTTCATGATGCGGGAACGGTTAGGGAACGCAGGCCTGCCCGGCAAGCGAAAAAGCTGCCGGGCATCGCCGTGTCAATCGGCCAGCTTGGGTTCCAGCAATTTGTGGAGGTGGACGATCACATATTTCATTTCGGCATCGTCCACGGTCTTCTGCGCCTTGCCGCGCCACGCCTTTTCGGCGGCCGCATAATCGGCATAGATTCCAACGACATCCAGCTTGGACGGATCCTTGAATTCCAGCGCCTGCGGATCGCGGACGCGCCCCCCGAAAACAAGGTGAAGTTTCTGGCTCATAATAGTCCCTGTCAATCTTTGCGGCGAACGCTGTCTGCCGCTGCTGCTCCAGCCGAACTGGCAGCCTCCCCCAATTTGCGCGCTATATCACGCGCTTGTTCTTTTGCGGCATCTGCACTGACGCCGAGCGCATCAAGCTGCTCGCGGCCTGCCGATTTTGCGGCGTCGATGGCGCTGCTTGCTTTGCTGCGGATCGTCTTGCCGGCCTTGCCCAAAGCGTCGCCTTCACGCTTTGTCTTGGGCAGCAGGGCTGCGGCAATGGCGCCGATGGCAAGCCCGCCGACCAACGCCAGCATCGGATTGCTCTCAATGCCCTCGCTGGTCTTGTCTGCCGCCTTGCGCGCCGTGGCTTTGGTGGCCGTGGCGGCATCCGAAGCGCGCGCGCGGGCAACCTTGATCGCCTCGTCGGTCTTTTCACGCGCAACCTTGGCCGCTTCTTCTGCCTTGGCGCGGGCCGCTTTCACGGCCTCGTCGGTCTTGCCGCGCGCGGATTTCAGGGCTTCGTCGGCCTTTGCCTTGCCGCTTTCAAGCGCAGCACCAGCTTTCTGCCTGACCTTGTTGACTTCATTCGCTGCTTTTTCTGACATTTTACTCATTGAATTCAGGCTCCCTTGTTCAGGCGGCGCGCCACAAGATTGGCAATGGGTTTGCGCAGCAGATACGCGGCCCCGGCGATTACGGCACTGGCCGCCACGGCAGGCCGCGCCTTCTTGTTGGCCAATGCGGCACCCGCCAGCGCAATCGCCCGCTTGCGCGCGAGGATTTTGAGATCTTCGGCCAGAGAGGATGGCTGGAGCCGCTCCTTCATTTGTGCGCCATGGAAACGCAACGCATCACGCGCGCGTTCAGCTTCGGAACGGGCATCTTCGAGTGTCATCGGTCCTCCGGCAGTTTGAGGGCAGCCTTGAGGCGGCGCTGCCCGAATTTGAAAAGAACATACCCGATCAAGGTCGTCACAACCATCACGATCGGGACAGACAGGGCGATGCCCACATAGTCCGCAAGGATTAACATGACCCCCAGCGGGAAAGCGATGAACGCACCAAAAAGAAGCGCAACCGCGATTCCGATGGCGACCACGCCCGGCATGGCATGAGACCAGCCTTCGCCCGCGCGCTCTTTGATGAAGACGGCTTCCGCCTTCACAAATGCCTGTGCGTCCAGACCCAGCTGCCGCATCAACGCGGTCAGGGGAGGGCGCACATCGCCATCTGCCAAAGGGCGTTCAGCCTGACCGGTCTGCTCTGCCTGCATCAGGCTTCGTCATCGCCTCCGGCCCGGAACAGACGGGTGAGCAGGAAGCCCACGGCAACTGCGGCACCAATGGCCACGGCAGGCTTTTCCTTCACGAACTGGCGCGTATTGTCGACGATCTCATCCACCGATTTGGCATCCAGCGAATCCGCTACGCTCGTCACCGTGTTCGCCGCCTTGCGCACATAGTCGCCATAGCCCGCGCCCACGCGCTCATCGATGGTTTTGGCCACATCTTCGGCCATGCCGGTGATGTTGTGCAGCGCGCTGGACGTCTTGTCCTTGGCGGTGGTGGCATAATCCTTGGCCTTGTCACCGGCATTGCGGGCAAAATTGCTCGCTTGCTCCTTGAGTGATTCGGTGGCCGGTGCAACTTCGGCGACCGCAGCAGCGGCTGCCTTGCTCACGCGCGTTTTGACCGATGCCTGCGCAGTTTCGGCCTTGGGAGCCGCTTTGGCGCGGGTTTTCTTCGGCGCTTCGTCTGCCATGTTACGCAAATCCTTCTTCTGACCCTGCGGGCACGGCCCGCCATTTGCCTGTTTGGCTGATGATCTCTATGGGCTGCGCCCATCAACACCAACCGCTTGAGGTTCCCATATAATGACTGCCATCCTCGATATCCATGCCCGCCAGATCATTGATAGTCGTGGTAACCCCACGGTTGAAGTTGATGTAACATTGGAAGATGGCGCATTTGGCCGCGCTGCCGTGCCTTCGGGGGCTTCGACGGGTGCCTATGAAGCGGTGGAATTGCGCGACGGAGACAAGTCGAAATTCCTCGGCAAGGGCGTGGCCAAGGCCGTTCAGGGCGTGAATGGCGAAATTGCAGACGCTCTGCGCGGCTATGACGCTGAAGATCAGGGCGATCTTGATGCCCGGCTGATTGAACTGGACGGCACGGAGAACAAGGCCCGGCTCGGAGCGAACGCGTTGCTCGGCGTTTCGATGGCGGCGGCCAAGGCTGCTGCGGATTCGCGTGGGCTGCCGCTCTATCGCTATGTCGGCGGCGTTTCTGCGCATGTTCTGCCGGTGCCGATGATGAACATCATCAATGGCGGTATGCATGCCGACAATCCGATCGACTTTCAGGAATTCATGATCATGCCGGTCGGCGCAGACTCGCTGTTTGATGCTGTGCGCATGGGCTCGGAAATCTTCCACACGCTCAAGAAGCACCTGCATGACAAGGGTCTGGCCACAGCCGTGGGTGATGAAGGTGGCTTTGCACCCAACCTCTCCTCTGCACCGGCAGCCCTTGATTTCGTGATGCAGGCCATCGAGGCCGCCGGATACAAACCGGGCGACGATGTCGTGCTTGCGCTCGATTGTGCCGCGACCGAATATTGCAAGAACGGGGCCTATCATTTCGAAGGCGAAGGCGTGGTCCGTTCGTCTGAAGAGAATGCGAAATATCTGGCGGAACTGGTCGCCAACTACCCCATCCGCTCGATCGAAGACGGCATGGGCGAAGATGATCGCGCAGGCTGGAAGCTGTTGACCGAGATGATCGGTGACAAGTGCCAGCTGGTGGGTGACGATCTGTTCGTGACCAACCCCAAGCGCTTGGCCGATGGCATACGCGAAGGTCTGGCCAATTCGATCCTCGTCAAGGTCAACCAGATCGGCACGCTGTCTGAAACGCTCGCTGCTGTCGATATGGCGCACCGCGCGGGCTACACTGCGGTCATGTCGCACCGTTCGGGCGAAACCGAAGATGCGACGATTGCCGATCTCGCGGTTGCCACCAACTGCGGCCAGATCAAGACCGGCTCGCTCGCGCGCTCCGACCGGCTCGCCAAGTACAACCAGCTGATCCGCATCGAAGAAGAACTGGCAGGCGTGGCACGCTATGCCGGACGGGGCATTTTTCGCGGCTGACCGGAAGGGCTGATGACGCGAGGGCTTCGTTCATTCCTGATCTTGCTGCTATTGGCGCTTTTGCCAAATGCCGCACACGCGCGATCAGATCGTGACGAAGCCTGCGTGCAGGGCTCGGCCAAGTCCGTTACCGTCAATGAGCTGACGAAGGCCAAAGCGCGCCTGGACGGGCACTGTGTTCAACTGACCGCTTATCAGGTCGATGACGTCATTTTCGACGAGCGGGAGGCCTTTTATCTCCATATGACGAAACGGCCCAACAACGCGCGCGTCGTAGGGATCGCTTACGATGGCAGGCGGTGGGATGTGGAAACGCCACGCAAGGCCACATTTGTTGGCCGGGTCGTCGATTGTGCCGCTCAACAGGCCCGTTTTGCGCGCGCTGACCGTAGAAGGTCACGGCCGATGTCTGGATCTGGCGAGATTGTCATGACGCACCACTATGGCTTTTGCGGCCATAATCCGGGGGCGGCGCTTTTTCTGAAAGATATTGTTCAGGCCCAAGACGTGGCAATGGCACGAATTGCAGATGGTCATGGGCCGGGCAAGGTCGGCGACCTCGAACTCGCTCCACCTAAATTCGACTTTCAGGGCAAGGTTTCTGCGCTGGTCGATATAGCGATGAAACAGGGGTGTGATGGGAATTTCTCGGTCGATCCCATAGTGTTTCAAGGAAAAAACGGCACGACTGACAGCCTGTCTATGCCGAACATGGAAGCGGACGGGCGCGGTGCATTTCTCACCGATCTGTGCCGGAAAACCGGCGAACAGGTCAGGCTTTACCGTGTGTCACCGTTATCGCCGCTCCATGATGCAAACGCAAAGCTCGACATGCTGGTGTGCGCATGCCGTTCGGGCGATTGTACCGGCCGCTGGCCAATAGCCCTGTTCGACACGAACTGGAGCCAGGCGCGGCCCTATTTCTGCCAGCGGGTTACCTATCTGCCGCACACACAGTCGGGTGCGGGGCGAAACGCAGACTATTCCAATTGGTGGTTTGAATTTCCTGAAAACAACGGCCTCTATTTCATGAGGGGACCGGGCTGGTTTGCTGAGCCAGGCCTGCAATAGATATTGACGTCATGACGCCCTTGTGATTCAAGGGCCTGATGTGGGGCAAGAAATCTTGGAAAGACATGGTGCGCGGGTGGGCCTGGCAGGGCTTCGGCGTCGCCATTATCGCAGTGTTTGCGGGCTATGCGCTGTTTGGCGCAAATGGGGTGCTGGCGTGGGGCGAATATAGTCAGCGCCTGTCTGCGCATCGTATCGAACTCGCCAAGCTTGAAAAAGAGCGCGATATTTTGCGGCATCGCGTTGATCTGGTGAATCCGCAGCAAGCAGATCCCGACATGGCGGATGAACTGATCCGCAAGGAACTGGGTCTGGCGCGTCCAGATGAAGTGATTATCCCTCTCGACTGATAGCGTTGCTGCCGGTAAACGGGCTTCAGGTGTTTTCCTTACGGAATGCGCCGGTTTCCGTTTGCGTGGGCGCGTTGTCCGCGCTCAGCATTATGAACCCGGATCCCAAGGGGAAACAATTTGGCCCGCGCCGCGACCAGCAAAGCCGCCTCTTCAGGGGCAGGCCCTCTGTCCAACATCAAGCCCTATTCCGCATCCACAGACGAGATGCTGCGTTTCTACAAGGATATGTTGCTGATCCGCCGCTTTGAGGAAAAGGCTGGGCAGCTATACGGGTTGGGGCTGATCGGTGGCTTTTGCCATCTCTATATCGGGCAGGAAGCGGTGGCGGTTGGCCTGCAATCCGGGCTGGATGCGAATAAGGACAGCGTCATCACCGGCTATCGCGATCATGGCCATATGCTGGCTTATGGCATTGATCCGCGCCTCATCATGGCGGAACTGACGGGACGCGGTGCGGGCATTTCGCGCGGCAAGGGCGGATCAATGCACATGTTCTCGGTCGATCACAAATTCTATGGCGGGCACGGCATCGTCGGCGCGCAGGTGGCGCTGGGCACGGGCCTCGCATTTGCGCACAAATATAGTGAGGATGGCGGCGTGGCAGTTGCCTATTTCGGAGACGGCGCCTCCAATCAGGGGCAGGTCTATGAAAGCTTCAACATGGCCGCGCTGTGGAAACTGCCGATCATCTATGTGATCGAGAATAACGGCTATGCCATGGGCACGGCGGTGGAGCGGGGCTCTTCAGAAACGCATTTCCACCGGAGGGGCGAATCCTTCCGTATCCCGGGCATTCAGGTGAACGGCATGGACGTGCTGGAAATGCGCGGCGCAACCGACATGGCGCTGGATTATGTCCGCGCCGGCAATGGCCCCCTGCTGATGGAAGTGAAAACCTATCGCTATCGCGGCCATTCCATGTCTGACCCGGCCAAATACCGGACGCGCGAAGAAGTGCAGGATGTGCGCGAAAAGAGCGATCCCATCGACGGGCTGAAAAAGATCATGCTGGAGGCCGGCATTTCCGAGGATGACATCAAGGGCATCGACAAGGAGGTGCGCCGCATGTCCAACGAAGCGGCCGATTTCGCAGAAAGCTCACCGGAACCCGATGTGGCAGAACTGTACACCGACGTTCTGGTGGGGAGCTATTGAGATGGCGATCGAACTGAAAATGCCCGCTCTTTCTCCGACCATGGAAGAGGGCACGCTCGCCCGCTGGCTGGTCAAGGCCGGGGATGCAGTGAAGTCGGGCGACATTCTGGCCGAGATCGAAACCGACAAGGCGACAATGGAATTTGAAGCCGTGGATGAAGGCGTGGTGAGCGAATTGCTTGTCGCGGAAGGCAGTGAAGGCGTCAAAGTCGGTACGGTTATCGCGTTGATTGCCGGGGATGACGAAGAGCAAAAGCCAAACGCTGCGCCTGCGCAGGCGGGAGCCGTCACGGAGCCCCCCGCAAGC
The DNA here is from genome assembly GCA_016714795.1 of Sphingomonadales bacterium. Classification (GTDB taxonomy): domain Bacteria; phylum Pseudomonadota; class Alphaproteobacteria; order Sphingomonadales; family Sphingomonadaceae; genus Aquisediminimonas. Next base: position 727,925 of record JADKCA010000001.1, read on the forward strand.
AGCGGCCCCAGCCTGCGCGGGAATGAAGCCCCTGTGACCAAGCCCATGGCAGCTCAGGCCGTTTCGCTCGAAGGCGGAACCCCAACCACTGTTCGTGAGGCCCTGCGAGACGCAATGGCGGAGGAAATGCGAGCTGATCCGCGCATTTTCGTGATGGGGGAAGAGGTCGCGCAATATCAGGGGGCGTACAAGGTCACGCAGGGGCTGCTTGATGAATTCGGGGCCAAGCGCGTTATTGATACGCCGATCACCGAAATCGGCTTCGCGGGCATTGGCGCTGGTGCCGCCATGGCCGGATTGCGCCCGATCATCGAATTCATGACGTTCAACTTCGCCATGCAGGCGATGGATCATATCATCAACTCGGCAGCAAAGACCAATTACATGTCCGGCGGGCAGATGCGTTGCCCGGTCGTGTTCCGCGGCCCCAATGGAGCGGCCAGCCGCGTCGGCGCGCAGCACAGCCAGAATTTCGCGCCCTGGTATGCCAATGTGCCCGGCCTGATCGTCATCGCGCCTTATGACGCGGCGGACGCCAAGGGCCTGCTCAAATCCGCGATCCGTTGCGAAGATCCGGTGGTCTTCCTTGAAAATGAGCTGGTCTATGGCCGCAGCTTCCCCGTGCCCGATGGCGATCACAGTGTCCCCATCGGCAAGGCGCGGATCATGCGCGAAGGCAGCGATGTGACTATCGTCAGCTATTCCATCGGCGTCGGACTTGCGCTGGAGGCCGCTGAAACGCTGGCAGCTGAAGGCATCAATGCCGAAGTGCTCGATCTGCGGACGCTGCGCCCGCTGGACAAGGGCGCGGTTCTGGCGAGCCTTGCCAAAACCAACCGTATGGTCGTGGCAGAAGAAGGCTGGCCGGTCTGTTCCATCGCCAGCGAAATTCAGGCAATCTGCATGGAAGAGGGCTTTGACCATCTCGACGCGCCGGTGCTGCGCGTGTGCAATGAGGATGTGCCTTTGCCTTATGCCGCCAATCTCGAAAAGCTGGCGGTGATTGATGCCGGACGCATCGTCGAAGCCGTCCGCAAGGTCTGCTACCGTTAGGGCAGGAGTTGCGCCGGGCAGGGGGCTGCCTATCTCCCCTCCCAACGCGACTCGCAGCGAACGAACCGGAGCTTCCATGTCCCAGACCGTCAATACCCGTATGCTCATCATGGGTTCCGGCCCTGCCGGCCTGTCCGCCGCCATATATGCAGCGCGCGCGGGCCTGAAACCCATCGTTTTGCAGGGGCTTCAACCCGGCGGTCAGCTGACCATCACCACCGATGTGGAGAATTACCCCGGTTTCCGCGAAGTGATTCAGGGGCCGTGGCTGATGGAGGAAATGCAGGCGCAGGCCGAACATGTCGGCGCCGAAATGGTGTGGGATCTGATCAGCGCGGTTGATCTGTCCGAACGTCCGTTCAAGCTGACCGGAGACAGTGGTACGCTCTATGTGGCGGATACGCTCGTCATCGCCACCGGTGCGCAGGCGAAATGGCTGGGGCTGGACAGCGAAAGCCATATGCAGGGCAAGGGCGTCTCGGCCTGTGCAACGTGCGACGGCTTTTTCTATCGCGGTAAGAAGGTCGCGGTAATCGGCGGCGGCAATACGGCGGTAGAAGAGGCGCTTTACCTCACCAACCACAGTCAGGACGTGACATTGATCCATCGCCGCGATTCGCTGCGCGCGGAAAAGATTCTGCAAGACCGGCTGTTTGCCCATCCGCACATCAAGGTCTTGTGGAACACCGCCATTGATGCCTTTGTAGGCAGCGGAAGCCCTGAAGTGCTGACCAGTCTGGCGCTCCGCAATGTGCAGACCGGCGAAACTTCTTCGCTGGAGGTGGACGGCGCGTTCGTTGCGATCGGGCACAAGCCCGCCACCGAAGTGCTGGTGGGCCATGTGCCGACTGACAGCGAGGGCTATGTTCTGGTGGAAACCGGCAGCACCCGCACGTCCATTCCTGGTGTGTTTGCGGCGGGCGATGTGACTGACAAAGTCTATCGGCAGGCTGTGACGGCAGCAGGCATGGGCTGCATGGCTGCACTCGATGCCGAACGTTTTCTGGCGCATGAGGATTTTGCGGCGCACGCCTGACTCAGGCGCGCAGCATCTCCAGCAGCGCAGTAAGCAGAGCCTGATGATCGGCCTCGCTGGCAAAGCTGTGCGACGCGCTGTCCAGGTGCGTGACCGCAATGGATGCGCGCGCGGCCGCGAACATGTCCCGCTTCCACGCATCGGCAAAGGCAATGGCCGTGCCGTCCCGCTCGCACAGCAGAATTCGGACCGGCGGGAGGCCCGCCGCAAATGACTGTGCCACCCGTTCAGCAAGGCCGGTGGGGGCCGAGCCTCTGGAGACCTTGCGCAGGCCCTGTACCAGCTTGCGGACATTGATCGCGCCGGAAAACAGCGCTTTCCACGCCTTCGGATCTTTCAGCCGCGCCAGATAATGCGCCTTGATGGCGGCAGGTGGCGGCATGGCGTCATCACCTGCGTCCACCACCCAGATGTTGGAGAGGAGCATTCCGGCAAGGCCTGCCGGGCGGTGCAGCACCAATGCCGTCGCCGCGTCGCAATTGCCAAAGGCGATGATGCGCGTGAGCGCGGGGCAAGCCGCCCTAAAGGCAGCGATTGCGGCGTTCAGATCATCCGCGCTGCTTTCAAATCCGCCATTCTGCCCGCTGCTGTCTCCCACGCCGCGCCGGTCAAACCGGAATAGCGGTACCCCCTGTGCGGCCAAGTCTGCGCCCAGCCGGGCCATGCCGCGATGCGCGCCGATGCGGATTTCGTTGCCGCCTGAAACAACCAGAACGCCTGCGGGACCATCCGCCCCGTCGAGCGTGGCCCAAAGCGTTTCGCCCGCGCAGTCGAAACTCAGGATGCGGCGCATTGGCGTGCCCATTCGGCAAGATCGCATGCCAGCACCTTGGCGAGGTCAGCATCTTCACCCGGCTCTGCCCGGCGCCAAAGCGACGTGCCGGCAACTTTTCGGTCGGCATCAAGCGCGTCCGTCTCCAGTCGCACGGTGCGCACCCGGGCGAGCGGTGCGGGTGAGGCCTGCCGCAACGCCTCTACAAAGGCCGGGGTCATGGCGTGACCGGCCAGCAATTCCGTATCTTCTGTAGCGCTGGCGAGGCGCGTGCGTTCCAGATCGCGGATGATGCGGGCGCCGGTTTCCGGGGCAAAGCGCCAATGCCCAGCGATGCCCTGCGCTGTATCGGCAAGCGCTCCACCTCTGAAGGATGCAATGACCGCGGGTTTCAGTTCTTCGACCCATGAGGTGACTGCTGCGTGCCAGTCTTCGAGCTTCACGCCGGACAGGGGAATTCCGCTCTCACCGGTTCCGGACAGATCCGGCAATGCCGATCCGATACCCAGTTCAGCCAGTGTGCGCATGAACAGCGCAATCGTGCGCCTGCACCGGTTCGCTTCTTCAAAAAGCGGTTGAATGACAAGAATTTGCGGGCCGCCTTGCGGGCCGCATGACAACACATCCCCCCGGCTGGTTGGCCGAGCGAACAACGCTGTCATTTCCGGGCTTTGCGGCCTGCGAAATCGACCAGAGCGCCAAACGTGCCGAGCATGTCTGCGTCGATTTCATCATCGTCGATCATGATGCCCAGCCGGTCTTCCATCTCGGTCAACAAACCTGCCACGGCCATCGAGTCCAGCTCGGGCAATTCGCCGAACAAGCCGGTTTCAGGTCCGAATGCGTCTGCCCTGTCGCGACTGATCCCCAAAACATCACGCAGGACAGAACGGACTGTGTCTTCAATGCTTTCCAAGGTCTTCATGATGGTTGCGTTAGTCTACCTGCCGGTTGTGGACAAGCGCAGAAATCCGCGCCTTGAGATAGCGGCCCAATCCTGCCGGATGGCGCGTGTTGTAAAGCCGGATCGTATCCAGCGGAGCGTTCCGGTCCATCCAGTCTGCCTTGTACCGGTCATTGCCGGTGCCAAAATCGATCAGCGAGACCCGGTCTGTATCAATCACATGGCGGAAAAGTGCGGCGCTCAATATGGTTCCCGCCGAACTTTGCCTGGCCGCCTCGCGGTGCGCGAGCTTGTGGATATAGGCGATGCCGTTTTCCACAGTCCAGAATTGGGCGGCGACCACTTCTCCATCCAGACGTGCAAGGCCAAGCCTGAGACACCCTGCCTTGCCCTCTCGTTCTGCCATGCGGCGCAGAAAGCGGGCATCGCCTTCGCGCGGCTTCCAGCTTTCGGCATAGACCGATTCATAGGCAGCCCAGGCGTCGTTATCGAACGTCGTCAGAATTTCGGTTTCGACGCCATATTTTGAGCTTGCGATCATGCGTGTTGCGCAACTGGCCGGGGCGTTCCTGCCAGAAGGTGTCAAAGCTCTTGCCGTCCACCGCAATCGTCCAGCTGGTCGAGCTCTGGTGGCGTAGGCTTGTCCATCCGGCCTTGGCAAAGGCAGAGCGGATCAGCTTGCTGGTGCCATCCTTGCGTGGGACCGGGGCGAGCGTGATTTCAACCGGACCGTTGCGTGCGCGGCGCAAGCGGCGAGCGATGGCGATGAGCAAGGATTCCTGCTGCCCGCGTTCAGCTACATTGCGAAAGACGGGCCTGAAGGCAAAGCTGTACCAGCTGGCCAATGCGGTGGCGCGACGGCTCGGCATGGATGCGAGAAACAGCCAGCATTGGCCGATTTCGCCCCACGCGCGGACGACCAGCGGTGTGGCTTCATCGGGCAGTACCGGCAGCGTTTCGGTGAACCAGTCCATCCGTTCGAACAGGCTGGAGCCATCCCGTGCATTGAGCAGGTGACGCGGATCAACCGCAACGCTATCCAGCGTTTCGATCAATTCTCCCTTTACCCAATGCGTGCTAATCATTCCACGTTCCGTTTGGCAGAGGCCGTTCCCGTTGCAAGAACCCGATTCAACCCTGTTCCCGCTCGATCACTTGGCGTTGCGCGGTGATCCTAACGCCACGGCCTTAATAAGCCGTGACAGGATGTTGAGCTATGCCGAACTGGATCAGCGCGTAGGCGCACTGGCCGCGCTCCTGCACGCCAAGGGCCTGAAGGCGGGAGACCGGGTGGCAAGCTGGCTGCCCAAGACGGTGGAAGCCTGCCTGATGCCGCTTGCCGCCGTGCGGGCGGGGCTGATCCATGTTCCAGTCAATCCGGCGCTGCGAAAGGCGCAGGTGGAACATATCCTGTCAGACAGCGGCGCTGCACTGTTGCTCACATCGGAATCGCGCGCCAGCCTGCTCAATCCGTCGCTCTGCCCGGTTTGGGAAGAACAGGACGCCATGGCGGCAGACCCGGTCAACGGGTATCTGGCGGCGTCCTCGGTCGATCCGCAGACATTGGCGGCCATCCTTTATACTTCGGGTTCGACGGGCAGACCGAAGGGCGTGATGCTAAGCCATGCCAATTTGTGGCTGGGGGCGGTCAGCGTGGCGCATTATCTGGGTATCAGTCCGCATGACCGCATTCTGGGCGTGCTGCCACTGAGTTTTGATTATGGGCAGAACCAGCTCTTTTCCAGCTGGTATGCGGGCGCTTCCGTTGCGCCGCTGGATTATCTGTCCGCGCGCGATGTCATCAAGGCGGTCGATCGTCACGGCATCACGACGCTGGCCGGGGTGCCGCCGCTCTGGGTGCAGTTGCTTGATGCCAGCTGGCCGGAAGATGCTGCTGCCTCTCTGACCCGCCTCACCAACAGCGGTGGAGCGCTCACGCCGACGTTGATCAAGAAGATGCGGCAAAGCTTTCCCAACGCGCGCATCTTCCCGATGTATGGGCTCACCGAAGCGTTCCGCTCAACCTATCTCGATCCTGAACTGGTGGATGCGCATCCGAATGCTGTGGGCAAGGCGATCCCCTTTGCCGAAGTGCTGATCGTGCGCCCCGATGGCAGCAGTTGCGAAGCCGGGGAGGCGGGAGAACTCGTCCATGCCGGGCCGCTGGTGGCGCAGGGCTATTGGCTGGATGAACAGCGTACGGCGCAACGCTTCAAGCCCGCGCCGGCCCAATCCCGCTATGGCGGCATCGCCGTCTGGTCCGGTGACAAGGCCGTGGCGGATGCGGACGGCCTTATCAGCTTCATCGGCCGCGATGACGAGATGATCAAAAGCTCCGGCAACCGCATAAGCCCTACCGAAATCGAAGAAGCGGCGGAGCGCAGCGGCGTGGTGATGGAATCGGTGGCGATCGGCGTGCCCGATGACCGGCTGGGTCAGGCCATTCTGCTGGTCGCGGTGGGGAAGGGCGATGATCCCGAGCCCAAGCTGCGCGAATGGTTCCGCAGCGAACTGCCTGCCTTCATGCACCCGCGTGATGTGATCTGGCGCGATGAATTGCCCCGCAACCCCAATGGCAAGCTGGATCGGGCAGGCCTCAGGCAGGAGTATGCCGCATGAAACCCATGGGTAGCATTCCTCCCGGATTTGTGGCCGGAGCAGACGGCCAGCTGCTGATCGGCGGCCAGAGCTGCGAAGCGCTCGTCGCGCAGGTCGGAGACACGCCATTGTTCGTGCTCGATGTGGCGTTGGTGCGAAACAAGATCGCGCGCCTGAAGGCCGTCATGCCGCCTGCCTTGCGCATTCACTATGCCATCAAGGCCAATCCCATGCCCGAACTGGTGAACGCCATGGCGAGGCTGGTGGATGGGCTGGACGTGGCGTCTGCGGGCGAAATGGCGATTGCCTGCGCCGCACATGCGCATGTGTCCTTCGCTGGCCCCGGCAAGCGGGATCGCGAACTGGAGGCGGCGATTGCAGCAGGTGTGACGCTCAATCTGGAATCGGAAGGCGAGGCGGAGCGCGCGCTCGCCATCGCCAGCCGGTTGGGCGTCGTTCCCAAGCTGGCGGTGCGCGTCAACCCGGATTTCGATCTGAAAGGCTCCGGGATGCGGATGGGCGGCGGGGCGAAACCGTTTGGCGTGGATGCAGATCGGGCGGCGGCGCTTGTCCGCCATGTGATCGCCAAAGGCGCGGACTGGCGGGGCTTTCATATCTTCGCAGGCTCACAAGCGCTCGATGCTGAGGCGATTGCCGAAACGCAGCGGGAAACGGTGGCGCTGGCCGCGCGCCTTTCTGATGAAGCAGAGGCGGCGCCGCCTTTGGTCAATCTCGGCGGCGGGCTGGGCATTCCCTACTTTCCCGGGGACAAGTCCGTCGACATTGAGCGTCTGGGCCAGGCGCTGACGCAAACATTGGCCAATCGGCCTGCAATTCTGTCTGGCTCTGAGTTCGCCATTGAACTGGGCCGCTACCTGGTGGGAGAGGCGGGTGTCTATCTCTGCCGGATCGTCGACCGCAAGGTCAGCAAAGGAGAGATTTTCCTGATCACCGATGGCGGGCTTCACCATCTGCTGGCAGCGACGGGGAATTTTGGAACGGTCGTCCGCCGCAACTATCCGGTGGCGATTGCGACGCACTTTTCCGCTGAATCCGTGGAGGTGGCGAGCATCACTGGCTGTCTCTGCACGCCGCTGGACCGGATTGCCGACCAGATTGAAATTCCCGTGGCGCATCCCGGTGATCTGGTCGCCGTGTTCATGACCGGAGCCTATGGCGCAACCTCCAGCCCGGAGCGCTTCCTGGGCCACGGACCTGCGCGCGAACTGTTGGTTAATTGCTGACGCACTTTCGTCAATCCTAACCGAATATTCACCTGTTCCCCCCATACAGAACCCTGAAAAGCTGGCTTTGAAGTGCGGTGCGCGCGTGCACCGCCCCTCTTTGACAGGACGACTTTGAAGGGTAACACTATGCGGTGTAACAGAATTTCGCGGTCCTTGGTGGCGACAGGTGTGGTGGCATTCATGCTTTCCGGCTGCGCGCAATCCAGCAATGCGCCGAAGCTGCCCACCGCTTCTTTTGTGGCCACGCAGGAAGGGCCGGGCGAAGAATATATCATCGGCCCGCTCGATTCGCTGACGATTTTCGTGTGGCGCAACCCCGAACTGGGGGCCAAGGTTCAGGTGCGCCCGGATGGCCGCATCTCGACGCCGCTCATTTCAGACATGCCCGCCGTGGGCAAGACGCCGACGATGCTGGCGCAGGACATCAAGGTCCAACTGGGCGAATATATTCGCGATCCGCTGGTTTCAGTGATCGTGGACAATTTCTCCGGAACCTATTCGCAGCAGATCCGGATTGTGGGCGCGACTGAAAAGCCAGCCTCGATTCCCTATCGCGCGAACATGACTCTGCTCGATGCGATGATCGCAGTGGGTGGCCTGTCCGAATATGCAGCGGGCAACAGTGCCCGTCTGGTCCGCAATGACCGGTACAGCGGGCAGCAGACCGAATTCCGCCTCAAGATCGGGGATCTTCTCAAGCGCGGTGATACCAATGCGAACGTGAAGCTTGAACCTGGTGACGTGATCATCATCCCCGAAAGCACCTTCTGACGCGATCAGAACCGAACAGGCAGAAGAACTTTCTCTATGCACAGCCTTTACGAAGAGATCAGGGTCGCCCTTCACAACATCTGGCTTCGCCGCTGGATCATGCTGGGTGTCGCCTGGGCGGTCGCCCTGATCGGCTGGCTGATCATCAGCGGCATTCCGAACAAGTATGAATCGAAGGCAACGGTCTATGTGCAGATGCAGTCGCTGCTGCCCAACAAGATCGGCATTTCCGAAGTTGAACGCCTGAAGGCGGTCGACGCGATTCAGCGCACCTTGCTGTCTGCTGCCAATCTGGAAAAGGTTGTGCGCGGCACCAATTTGGGGCGCGAAGTGACGACGCCGCGCCAGATGCAGGATGCAATCACCGATCTGCGTGAAAATGTGAAGGTGGTGGCGCAGGGCGATAACACGTTCGAAATCTCCGCGTCTTCTGGCGCGAGCGGACTTTCCAATGGCGAGAATGCGCAACTGGCGCAGGCCGTGGTGCAGAAGCTGCTCGATCTGTTCCGTGAGGGCAATCTTTCGGGCGGACGCACCGAAACGTCCCAGTCTTTGCGTTTCCTTGACAGTCAGCTTGCCCAGCGCGAGCAGGAGTTGCGCTTGGCCGAGGCGAAGCGGGTTGAGTTCGAGCAGAAGAATCTCGGGGTTCTGCCAGGTGTGGGTGGCACCTCGATCAGCCAGCGGATGCAGGCTGCCCGTACCGAATTGAACCAGCTCGAATCGAGCCTGATGTCTGCTCAGGGTGCACTCGCAGCGCTCAATGGCCAGTTGGCGTCCACCCAGCCGAGCATTGCAACGCCGGGCACTTATCTGCCGGGCGGCGGTGCTGCGTCAGCCCGTGTGGCAGCACTGGAAGCACAGTTGGCCGATGCCCAGTCTCGCGGCTGGACGGACAGTCATCCCGACATGGTGGGCCTGCGCAACCAGCTCTCCCGCGCTCGTGCGGCAGCGGCCAGCGAAGGCGGCCCGCGCATGACGGGCGGCTCCAGCACGCCCAACCCGATGTATGTGACGCTGCGCTCCATGCAGGCAGAAAAGCAGGCGACCGTCGCCTCGCTCTCGGCCCGTCGTGCGCAGCTTCAGGCGGAAATGACGCAATATTCGGCCAAGCAGATCGAAGAGCCGGGCCTTGCCGCTGAACAGGCGCGCCTCAATCGCGATTATGACGTGCTCAAGTCTCAATATGACAAGCTGTTGCAGGATCGCGAAGACATCCGCCTGCGTGGCTCGGTGCAGAGCGAAACCAGCGCGACCACGCAGCAAGTGCTGGAGCCGCCTTCGGCCCCGCGTGCACCGGTTGCTCCCAACCGTCCGCTGCTGCTCACGCTCGTCCTGTTCGGCGCGCTGGCAGCGGGCACGGGCGTGGCCTTTGCGCTGAGCCAGATCAAGACGACCTATGCTTCGGCAGGCCGTCTGGAACGGGCGAGCGGTCTGCCGGTGCTTGGTGCCGTCAGCCATATCAACAGCGTTGCGGAAGCTGCGCAGTTGAAGTTGCGACTCCGTTACTTCCGGGGAGCGGCAACGGCGCTGGTCGGCGCGTGGGTTCTGCTTCTTGCCGTTGAATTCTTCCAGCGCAGCATGGTGGCCTAAGATCATGACAATCAACCAGAAACCACCCCAGCCGCATCGCGGTTCGTTGATCGAGCGGGCAGCGCAAACCTATGGGCTGCGCGACATTCTGACGCGCGATCCGGATGCCGCCTTTAGGGCTGACCCCGAGGCTGATGCCTGGGCCGCACGGCCTCCGCTGCCGCCCTTCGCGCCTGAAGTGGCTCCTGTGCAGGAGCGTCCCGTTCAGAAGGCCGCGCCAGTCGCCGCGCCGCCGCCTGTGGATGCACCGGCACCAGCCGTGGCACAGCCAATGCCCGAACTGCGCCGAGAAGTGCCGGTTTCGCCTTATGTCTCCCCGCCTGTTTACACACAGCGGCGGACTGCGGATGCGAGCATTGATCTGGTCACGCTCAAGGAATCTGGTTTCATCGTGCCGGGCTCACCGCCGTCCATGCTCTCCGAAGAGTTCCGCATGATCAAGCGGCAGGTTCTGTTGCAGGCCTTTGGCAATCAGGGCGTTGCCCCATTGGACAAGGGGCGCCAGATTCTCGTCTGTTCGGCTCAGCCCAATGAAGGCAAGTCTTTCTGCTCGGTCAATCTGGCGCTTTCCATGGTGTCTGAAACCGATCTGGAAGTGCTGCTGATCGATGCCGATGTGGCCAAGCCGGAAGTGTTGAGCCTGCTGGGCTTGCCTGCCGGGCCGGGCCTGATGGACGCGCTGGCCGATCCGTCGATCGATCCTGAATCGCTTGTCATGCACACCAGCATTCCGGGCCTGTCGATCCTGCCTGCCGGACGCCAGTCCAACAATGACACGGAACTGCTCGCATCCGCCCGCACACGCGGACTGGTGGACGGTCTGGCGGCGGTCAATCCGCGCCGCATCGTGATCTTTGATTCGGCCCCCGCGCTCGCCGCATCTCCGGCTTCTGTTCTGGCGCTGCATGTCGGGCAGATCGTGCTGGTGGTTCGCGCCGATGTGACCACCGAAAGTGAATTGAGGGAAGCATTGTCCATGCTCGATGGCGGTGCCCGCATCCAGTTGCTGATCAACGACGTGACGTTCAGCGGCAGCAACCGGAAATTTGGTTCCTATTACGGACTTGGAGACAAGTGATGACAAAGACGGCTCACCATTTTGCTGGTTTGGGCCTGCTGGCCCTCGGCCTTGCTGCCCAGCCCGCATTCGCACGCACCGAAGTGACACCCTATCTGGAGGTGGATCAGACCGTGACCGCTGAACTGCGTGGCGGCAACGATGTGCTGACCTATACCAGCGCCATTGCCGGGGTGGATGTCACCGTGGAAAGCGGGCGCACGACCGCCCAGCTGAGCTATCAGTATGAGCATCGCTTCGCTTGGGATGACAATGTCGCGGATGACAGCGTCCATACCGGGCTGGCGCGGGTCAGTCATGAACTGGTGTCAAACAAGCTGAACATCGAAGCCGGTGCGCTGGCCACGCGAGCGCGCAGCGACAATCGCGGTGCTGCACCCTCGCTGCTGGTGGGCAATGTCAGCAACGTGTCTCAGGTCTATTCGGTTTATGGCGGCCCGACCTATCATGACAAGATGGGCGCGGTGGACGTGAATGCGGCCTATCGCGCAGGCTATACCAAGGTTGAAGACAAGGGTTATGTCGCAACTCCGGGACAGCCCAATGTTGATGGGTATGATGACTCGGTGTCGCACCTCGCCATGGCGAGCGTTGGCATGGAAGCGGGGCATTTGCCGTTTGGCTGGAGCGTGAGCGGAGCGTGGGAACGCGAAGATGCGGGCCAGCTTGACCAGCGCTTTGAAAGCCGCGGCGTTCGGGCTGATGTTGTCGTCCCTGTGATGCCGACGGTCGCGCTTGTCGGCGGCGTCGGCTATGAGGATATTCAGGCGAGCGAACGCGCGCCAATTTTCGACGCGACGGGCAATCCGGTTGTGGACAGCAATGGCCGCTTCATCACCAATCCGGCGTCGCCGCGCCTGGCCAGCTATGATTTTGACGGTCTGTACTGGGATGTCGGCGCGGAGTGGAAGCCAAGCGACCGCACCAGCCTGGGTGTCCATGTGGGTCGTCGCTATGGCAGCATGAGCTATACCGGCGCCTTCTCCTGGGCGATTGATCAGGAATCCTCGCTCCAGATTGGCGTCTATGATCAGGTGGAAACCTTTGGCCAGCAGCTGAGCGACGGCCTTGCGCGCCTGCCCACGGCTTTCAACACCAATCGCAACGGCCTTGCGCCGCAATTTGGCGGTTGCGTGTTCGGCAGTGGCGGCGGAGGCGGGGGTTGCCTCTCCTCGGCGTTCCAGGGCGTGAGCAGCTCGGTCTATCGCACGCGCGGTATCACCGGCATGTATAATTACAGCCGCAACCGCCTGTCGCTCGGTGCGGGCCTTGGCTATGCCGTGCGTGATTACAAGACGCCTGTGATCGCTGGTGCCTTCACCCTCGATGGCATCACCGACAAGGCCTTTTTCGGGCAAGCGAACATGGGTTATGCCCTTACGCGCAACTCGGGCCTTGATTCCAGCGCCTATGTGTCGCTGTCCAAATCGGGGATCGCCGGTGCGCCGGATGTGCTCAGCGCCGGAACCACAACGGGCTATTATTATAATTTCGGACGCAACCTCTCTGCGCGCGCTTCGATGGGCCTCTATTCCTACGATGTGGACGGGCTGGATTCAGAGCTGAATGCAGCAGGTCAGGTCGGTGTGAGATACTCGTTCTAAGCCACAGCGGGATGAATTCGGAGATAGTATATGTTTGATCAATTCTACCAGCTGACAGCGTCGCCCTTCCAGCTGACGCCGGACCCGAAATTCTGGTTCGAAAGTGCCACGCACCGCAAGGCGATGGCCTATCTCGGCTATGGGCTGACACAGGGCGAAGGCTTTGTGGTCATCACCGGTGAAATCGGCGCGGGCAAGACCACGCTGACGCATCACCTGATGCAGCAGGTGGACCCGAACCGCATCCTTGCCATTCGTCTGGTCTCAACCCAGCTGGATGGCACGGGCATCGTCACGGCAGTCGCCTCTGCCTTTGGCTTGCCGACGCAGGGACAGGGCAAGGCGGGCCTTCTGGCCGCGATCGAAGCGCTGGTGACGGATCGTGCCCGCAGCGGCCAGAAGATCCTCATCATCGTCGATGAAGCGCAGGGCCTCACGCACGAAGCGCTGGAAGAGTTGCGAATGCTGTCCAACTTCCAGCTGGGCGGTGGTGCGATCATTCAGCTGTTGCTGGTCGGCCATCCCGAGCTGCGCGAGCGGCTGGCAAGCGATCCCAGCCTGGAGCAGGTGCGCCAGCGCGTCATCGCCGCGCACAATCTCACCACGCTCGAACCCTCCGAAGTGCGTTCTTATGTCGAACATCGCCTGAAGTGCGTCGGTTGGGCCGGTCGGCCCACCTTCACCGAAGATGTCTGGCGGCTGTTGCATAGCGAATCGGGCGGTGTGCCGCGCCGGTTGAACAGCATCATGCACCGCGTGCTGCTGGCTGGTGCTGTCGAGCAGCGGGATGTGATTTCGGCAGATCTGGTGATGGCCGTTCTGAGCGACATGGAGGATGATCTCCAGATGCCCGCAGCACCCGAAGCGCAGGCGGCGGCTCCGGTGGCCGACACCCATATGCTGGATGTGGCGGCTCGCATCGCCATGCTCGAAGCGCGTACGGAAGAGCAGGATGCAGCGCTGCGCCGTATTCTGGAAGTCATGGTGGAATGGGCGGAAACGCAGGACGGACCGCAGCACGCTGCTGCCGGTTTCTGAGCATTCCGCACTTTGTGCTAAGAGTTCTTCAATCCAACCCCGCTATCAGGCGGGGTGGTCAATGCGTTTGTGTCTGGAATTCGGCTTATGGTGCTCAACGCCCTGTCTGTGGATGTGGAGGACTGGTTCCAGGTCGGGGCGTTTGAAAACGTCATCGACCGGGCGGACTGGGACGGGCTGGAAAGGCGTGTCGAGGCCAATACCGACAATGTCCTGCACATGTTCGATCAGGCGGGCGTCAAAGCCACCTTCTTCACGCTGGGCTGGGTGGCAGACCGCCATCCGCGCCTGATCCGCGCCATTGCCGATGCCGGTCACGAAGTGGCAAGCCATGGATGTGAACATGCGCGCGTCTTTTCCATGTCTTCCGCCCATTTCGCCCGCGATGTCGCCCGCTCCAAGGAGATCTTGGAGCATGTGAGCGGTCAGGCGATCACAGGTTATCGCGCGCCGAGCTTTTCCATCGATGCGCGCACGCCTTGGGCCTATCCGATATTGGAAGAGGCAGGGTACAGCTATTCCTCCAGCGTCGCACCGATCATGCACGATCATTATGGCTGGCGGGATGCGCCGCGCTTTGCTTTCCGGCCCAATCCCGATTGCGCGATCATCGAAATTCCGGTGACCACAGCCGAATTTGCCGGGCGTCGGCTGGCGGCGGGCGGCGGCGGCTTTTTCCGTCTGCTGCCCTATGCCTTTTCGCGCTGGGCGATCAAACAGGTCAATGGCGATGGCGAAGCGGCGATCATCTATTTCCACCCGTGGGAGATTGATCCCGGCCAGCCGCGCGTGACAGCCGCACCGCTGCGCTCCAAGCTGCGCCACTATACCAATTTGTCGGTCATGGCAGACAAGCTGAAGCGGCTGATTGGAGATTTCGGCTGGACGCGGCTCGACACCATTGCCGCAGAACGGGCGAGGGCCTTGTCATGAATGCACTCTCCAGCTTTCCGGAACTGATCATGTCGCAAGCCGATCTCTCTGACCGCGCCCGCTGCGCCGCCATCGACGCCTGGGTGATGGCGCAAGCGGCTGCGACGCCTTTTCACCTCACCGGGTGGAGCCGCGCGGTTGAACGCGGTTGCGGCCAGACAGCGCATTATCTGGTGGCCGAAGGGCTGGATGGCAGCCTGCGCGGCGTGCTTCCGCTCACGGCGGTTCGTTCTCCCATTTTCGGCAAGGCACTGGTTTCAGCCGGCTTTGCCGTTGATGGCGGCGTGCTGGCTGACGATGCGCAGACAGCGCGGCAGCTTGTGGCAGATTTCGTGGCACTGGCCGGAAAATTGGCCTGCCCTACGCTGGAACTGCGCGGGGGTGATCTGCCGGACGACTGGAGCCGCGATGACACCACTTATCTGGGCTTCGCAACCGATCTCGCCGCAACCGACGATGCGCAACTGACGGCCATTCCCCGCAAGCAGCGCGCCGAAGTGCGCAAGGCGCTGGGGTTTGACCTGTCGGTTGAAACCGGAACGACAGAGCGGGACAAGGCGGCGCACTATGCCGTCTATGCCGAAAGCGTTCGCAATCTCGGTACGCCGGTCTTTCCGCGCGCGCTGTTCGATGCGGTGCTTGATGAATTTGGCGATGCGGCAGACATATTGACCGTGCGGCATGAAGGGCGGGCGCTCGCGTCTGTGCTCAGCCTCTATTTCAAGGGAACGGTCATGCCCTATTGGGGCGGCGGCGTGTTCGATGCGCGCAGCTGGCGGGCCAATGACATGATGTATTTCGCGCTGATGAACCATGCGCGCGCCAGCAAAGGCTGCACCCGGTTCGATTTCGGGCGATCCAAGGTTGGAACCGGACCTGCGGCCTTCAAGAAGAATTGGGGGTTTGAAGGCGAGCCGCTATCCTATGCCAAGCGCACGCTGGACGGATCGCCCCCGCGCGACATCAATCCGCTCAGCCCCAAATACCGGATGCAGGTTGCACTGTGGCAGAAGCTGCCGATGCCGGTTGCGAACCTGATGGGTCCATGGCTCGCCAAGGGGCTGGGATGAGCGGCGACATCCTGTTTCTGGCGCATCGCACGCCATACCCGCCCGATCGCGGAGACAAGATTCGCAGCTGGAATGTCCTGAAAGCGCTGGCCAAGCTCGCGCCTGTCCATGTCGCGGCGCTGTGCACCGATCCGGATGAGCAGCGCTATGCAGAAACGCTGCGGCAGGTGTCCGCTTCGGTTACGCTGGTGCCGCATCAGGGCAGAAAGTTGGCGGCGATGGCCTCTGCGCTCGTTTCTGGCGGTTCGGCCTCAGTCAGCGCCTGTGCATCACCCGCTTTGGCGGCACATGTTGAAGCGATGATGGCCAGCGGACGGATCGGTGCCATTTACGCCTTTTCGGGGCAGATGGCGCAATATGTGCCAACAGTGCGGAGCAACACCCGATTCCTCATGGACTTTGTCGACATGGATTCGGCCAAGTTTGCGGCATGGGGCGAGGGGCGCGGTCTGGGCGCGCTCGCCAACCGTTTCGAGGCACGCCGCTTGTTCGCGCATGAGCGCACTGTGGCCAACCGCGCAGATTTGTCTCTGTTCGTCAGCGATGCCGAAGCTGCGCTGTTTCGTCAGGCGACGGGGCTGGGGGCTGACCGTGTCTGCGCGCTGGAAAACGGGATCGATCTGGAGCGTTTCGATCCCGGCCATGATGCACCCGCGCTGGACGGGCAGGGGCCTCACATCGTCTTTACCGGGCAGATGGATTATGCCCCCAATGTAGAAGCGGCCATCCATTACGCCCGAAACGTCCTTCCCCGCGTTCGCGCGGTGCTGGGGGATGCGCGTTTCTGGATTGTCGGGCGTTCTCCCGTTGCGTCCGTGTTCGAACTGGGCGCTTTGCCCGGCGTGATCGTGACTGGAACCGTGCCCGATCCGCGCGATCATATTGCAGGTGCAGACCTGATCGTCGCGCCGCTGTTGCTGGCGCGCGGCATTCAGAACAAGGTGCTGGAAGCCATGGCGATGGGCAAGCCGGTCTTGGCCTCACCCGCTGCCGCTGAAGGCATTGATGCTGTGGCGGATCGTGATTTCGTCTTGGCCGACGGTGCCGAAGCGCAGGCTGCGGCCACGCTTGCTTTGCTGGCTGATCCCGCGCGCCGCACTGCGCTGGGTCAGGCCGCGCGGTTCCGCATGGAGGCGCGCTATGGCTGGGATGCCACGCTCGCGCCGCTGGGTGAAATGCTCGCAGCAGGCAATATGCAAAGGGCCGCTGCATGAGCACCGCTACGCTCCGCCCGCCGCGCTTCGCACTGGACTGGTCCAATATCTGGACGCGCCATCTGGCCGCACTCGGATTTGCAATTGCCGCTTTGCTGCTGCTGTTCGCGGGTGATGTGGCGGACATGGCCTCGATCTGGTGGACGGTCTCCACTTACACCCATTGTCTGTTCATCATCCCGATTGCGGCCTGGCTGATTTCGCAGCGCATCGAGGAAATGGCTCATGTCAGGCCGCGGGTCTGGCTGCCCGGCCTGTGCGCGACTGCGGTTGCCGCTATCCTCTGGATGCTGGGTGAAGCGGCGGGAATCGCGCTGTTCCGCCATGCCGCTCTGGTGTTGATGATGCAGTCTGCCGTGGCCGTCATCCTCGGCCGACAGGTGCTCAACGCGCTGTTGTTCCCCGTCTTCTATCTCGTCTTTCTCGTCCCGTTCGGGGAAGAACTGGTGCCGCTGCTCCAGACGATCACGGCCAAAATGTGCATGATCCTGCTGGCCCTGACCGGGGTTCCGGCGAGCATTGATGGCGTGTTCATCACAACGCCTGCCGGCCTGTTCGAAGTGGCGGAAGCCTGTTCGGGCGTGAAATTCCTCGTCGCCATGGCGGCCTATGCCACGCTGGCCGCCAATGTCTGCTTCAAGAGCTGGAAGCGCCGGGCCGTCTTCCTGATTTTCGGTCTGATCATGCCGGTGCTCGCCAATGGCGTCCGCGCCTTTGGGACGATCTGGATTTCAGAAAAGAGCGGGATCGAATTCGCGGCCAGCTTCGATCA
Organism: Sphingomonadales bacterium; assembly: GCA_016714795.1. Classification (GTDB taxonomy): domain Bacteria; phylum Pseudomonadota; class Alphaproteobacteria; order Sphingomonadales; family Sphingomonadaceae; genus Aquisediminimonas. The sequence goes on from JADKCA010000001.1 coordinate 745,605, forward strand.
TGTCATTTATGGCTGGTTCTTCTTCGGCTTCGTGATGATCCTGATCATGGCGGCCAGCTGGAAGTTCTTTGACCGTAAGCTGTCCGATCCGTGGTTGACAGGAAGCGTCGCGGAGCCTGTCGCTGCGCCCGCCCGACACCCCCTCAAGGGTGCGGCTTATGTGATTGCGCTCGCCGTGCTGGCGATGGCATGGCAGGCTGGCATGGCGTCTCTGGGGCGCATTCCGGTCTCACATCTGGTCACCATGCCTGATGTGAAGGGCTGGACGCGGGCCGAGCCGCAATCCACCTTTCCATGGGTACCGCGTTTCGACGGTGCGGACCATCGCTTGACGGGCCAGTTCGTGAATGCCAGCGGTCAGCGCGTGGACATGGTGATCGCTATGTATGGCTGGCAGGAAGAAGGGCGCGAAATGGTGGGCTTTGGCCAGGGCAGCTTTGATCCCGAAAGCGAATGGTCATGGACGCGCGCCACGGCATCGCCAGACGGCGGCAAGGCCGATGTGATTTTTGCTCCCGGTGCAGAGCGCGAAGTGGCGGCCTTCTATGTGATGGATGGCGAAGCGACCGGCAGCGCGACACGCGTGAAGCTCGAAACATTGCGCAGCAAACTCACGGGGGCCGATCAGGCCGGGATCGCGATTCTCGTCTCTGCGCAGGCCTGGCCCAACCAGCCGACGCGCCCTGCCATTGATGCGTTCCTGCGTGATCTGGGGCCGGTGGATCAGTTAGCCGGGCGTCTGCTCGCGCAAGCGCGGGGGCAATAGCGACCCATGTGCGGCATAGCAGGCATTTTTCATCTGGAGACCGCCAAGCCAGTTGATCCCGCACGGCTGACGGCCATGACCGATGCGATGATCCATCGCGGGCCGGACGGCTCTGGCGTGTGGACTGCACCGGGTGTCGGCTTCGGACATCGCCGCCTCTCGATCATTGATCTGGAAGGCAGTCCGCAGCCGATGCCAACGGCGGACGAGGCCTTCACAATCGTCTTCAATGGCGAGATCTATAACTACGCAGACCTGCGCGCGGAATTGCAGGCGAGAGGCCATGTTTTCCGCACGGCGGGAGATACCGAAGTCATTCTGAATGGCTATCGCGAATGGGGGGCAGGCGTATTGCCGCGCCTCAATGGCATGTTTGCCTTTGCCATTCATGATGCCCGCAACCAGACCTTGTTCATGGCGCGTGACCGGCTGGGCGTGAAACCGCTGTTCCACGCGCGTTTGCCCGATGGCAGCCTGATCTTCGCTTCGGAACTCAAAGGTCTGCTCGCCCATCCTGCGCTGCGGCGAGAGCCTGATCTGACTGCGATCGAGGATTATCTGGCGTTCGGCTATGTGCCGGACGATGCCTGCCTTGTCGCGGGCGTTCAAAAGCTCGCGGCGGGCCATGTGCTGACGATCACGCGCGGCAAGCCGATGCCACAGCCGCAATGCTGGTGGGACGTGGATTTCAGCGGCCGCTCGAATGCCCGCGAGGGCGATCTGAAGGAAGAGCTGCGCGCGCTTCTCCATGATGCGGTGCGGCTGCGCATGGTTTCCGATGTGCCGGTGGGGGCGTTCCTCTCTGGCGGTGTGGACAGCTCCACCGTTGTTGCCATGATGGCAGAGTTGAGCCGTTCGCCAGTCCAGACCTGCTCGATCGGCTTTGATGTCGCAGCACTTGATGAAACCGCTTATGCGGACCGCATTGCAGAGCGGTTTGCGACCGACCACCGCAAACGCATGGTGGCAGCGGATGATTTTGCCGCGCTCGATGTGCTGGCTCATGCCTTTGACGAACCCTTTGCCGATGCGTCTGCTCTGCCGACATGGCGCGTGTGCCAGCTGGCGCGCGAAACGGTGACGGTGGCGCTGTCTGGCGATGGCGCGGATGAAGCCTTTGCTGGCTATCGCCGTCACAAATTTCAGCACGCTGAAGAGCAGGTGAGGGGGCTTTTGCCCGCTTCACTCCGCAATCCTGTGTTTGGGGCCTTGGGGCGCTTCTATCCCAAGGCGGACTGGGCACCGCAGATGTTCCGCGCCAAATCCACCTTCATCAACCTCGCACGTTCTGGCGCGGAAGCCTATGCCCGCTCGGTTGGCGTCACTCCGCCGGAAATGCGCGCTGGTTTGTACAGCGAGGGGTTTAGGCGGCAACTGGGTGGCCATCGTGCGGAGGACCGGTTCATCCGCCTGATGGATGCTGCTCCGGCGCGAGACCCGCTCGACCGCGCGCAATATGCAGACCTGAAGATCTGGCTGCCGGGAGACATACTGACCAAGGTGGATCGCACCAGCATGGCAGTGAGCCTCGAAGCGCGGGAGCCGTTGCTCGATTATCGCCTGATCGAATTTGCCGCGCGCCTGCCTTTGTCCATGCGGTTACGCGGCGGGCAGGGAAAATGGCTGCTGAAGAAAACGATGGAAGGTCATCTGCCCGATGACATTCTCTATCGCCCCAAAATGGGCTTTGTGACGCCGATCTCGCAATGGTTCCGGGGCGCATTGGCGCAAAGCGCAACGGACATGGCCACACGCTCGCGCGTGGCCCAAAGCGGCTGGTTTGACAGTCCACGGCTTGAAAAACTCGTGGCGGATCATCAAACTGGCGTCAGCGACCATGGCCGCCTGATCTGGCAGATGGTGATGCTGGATAAGGCGCTGGACCGGCTGTTCTGAGCCATGATCTGATTGTTATGGGAAATACGAAGATATCCTAAGATATCGGATTCAATGCATTTTCCAATTCGGGCAAAGGCAAACATGCCTTCGGAAACTCCCGCATGTCTTTGCAATTTCACAAAAAGTCAGACTCATTGGAGCCCGATCGATACGTTGCGCAACTCACGCGCGCTGGCATGAACCGGCAAAGACTCCGCTATCGCGCTGTGCGCTCATAGGGAAGCCAGAGCGTCACCGTCGTTCCGGAACCGGCACCGGTTTGGTAACGCAGGGCTCCATGTAGCGAATTTGCACGGGCATGGATGTTCGAGACGCCCTTGCCGCGTGTATCAGGCGTGTTCATGTCAAATCCGCATCCATTGTCGGCCACATAGCTTGCAATGCCTGGGACGCCGTCATGATCCTCTTCCATGCAACCAATCCGCATCTCGGTCGCACCCGAATGCGTCAGGACATTGCCAATGGCTTCCGGAAATGCGCAACACGTGAAGCGCATTGGTGGCATCAAGCCAGGGAAGTGGTCCGCAGCGTTGCGCATTCCATTTGCACGTTATCCCGGCATCGCTCAAATCACCGGCCATGCGGTGACGCAGGTTGCCGATCAGCGCGACCAGATCGCCTTCAACCGGCTCCAGCGAGTCAACGGTAATCTTGAGGTCAGCCAGCGCACGGCGCAGTGTCTTGATGGTGCTGGCAGGCTGCTTTTGTTGGCGCGCCACCGCAAGGGCTGTGATCAGGTTGGAGCCGATGCCGTCGTGCATTTCCTGCATCAACCGTTCGCGCTCTGTGGCAATGGCGCCGCCGATGACAAGCTGTTGCCGCGCAGCCTCGCTTTCCGCCAGTTCGGCGCGCGTTTCAGCGATGCGCTGTTCAAGGGTTATATTGGCGTTTTCAAGCCCGGCAAATGCGCGAACTGAACGCTGGCCAAAAGTCAGCAGAAAGGCAACGCTGGAGAGGAAGCCCGTGAAAAGCGATATGTAGGAGTCGTTGCCATTCCATCCGGACCCTCCGACGGCCAGAAAGAAGTCGTAGATGCCAGTCATCGGGATCACAAACATGACCAGAAACAATAGCGCGTTGCCAAGTGCCGGTTTCCGCAGGAAATCCCGGAAACCGAAAATCGCGATGGCCAATGCGATCATCGTTGCCGGCACGTACAAATACGTGTTGGAGAGCCGAAACTGCCAATGGATGATATGAAGCGGTATTCCAAACACTAAGAGCGCCAACACGATCCAACGAGTCCGCGGAAGTTTCAGATAGCTCCCGTAAAAGCCGAATGTTGCAACAAGCGTGAAATAAGTGGCGGCAACGGTCAGCGCGTTGAAGAGTGGCAGGTGGAACGGCGTCGTTCCTGCAAAATACTGATAGTTGCGCAGATACCAGAGCAGTGTCGTTATTGCGAAATAGAGAAGTTCGCTTTCCTGACGTCGCCCCATCCACAACAGAAACGCAAACCCGCCCAACACAAGCATCGCCGAGTTGGCGACCGTGGGGAGCGTAATCCTCCAAAAATATTGCTCGCTGAACAGCGACTGGATCGGGGGATGTGATCCCACAACGACTCTGCCAATGCCAACCGAGTCCTGGGAAATCGCACGGATCGCAATGTCGTTCCGCCCCGGTTTGAGCGAGGATTCAGGCAGCGGGATCAGGAAGGGCCGGTACCATGAATTCTTCTGGTCACCCGCCGATGCGTAGTTTCGGAATATCTCGTTGCCATTCACGAAGACGGTAAACTGGTTGCGGGTGCTGACGGTGTAAAGCGCAATCGGCGTGTTGCCCAAGGCCGCACGCTCAAAGCTGAACCGGCCCCACAACGAGTGAAAGTCGCCAGTGCGCCAATCTGTATCCTGCATCCGGTAAATGTGCGGTGTTTTCGCGCGCGTCCAGCCGCTTTCAGGCAATGAAACAATCCCATCTGCCAGCACATAGTCGCCGTCGATGAACTCGATAACGGGTCCGGTTTCGGTGCGGGCAGTTTTGAAAACGCTGGGCGACTGCGCCATCGCGACGCTCGATGCCCAAAAAAACAGCAGGATGAAGGCGGCGATCCGCATCAGCAAGGCCGCTTCAGCACATCAACTGCGCGCCAGCAAGCCTTGGGATGATGCTTCAAACAGGGCCTCCGCCCGGCTGTTGACCTCCAGCTTGCGGTATATGTTTTTGACATGCGTGCCAATCGTATTGGGGGAGACGGTCAATATCTCTGCACAATCCGCGTTGGAAAATCCTCGCGAGAGCAGGTTCAGCACTTCATATTCGCGCTCTGACAAGGGCGAGGCCATCGGCACGCGCGCATCTGAGGGTTCTGGCTTGATCTGGCCCAGCAATTGCCGCGCGATGATCGGGCTGATAGGTGAGCCGCCCCGGCGGATATTGCGGATTGCCTCGATGCAATCCTCGATCCGTTCGTCCTTCAACAAATAGCCCCTTGCCCCCGCGCGGATCGCATCCAGAACCTTGTTCTGGTTGGCAAAGATGGTGATCACCAAAATGTCTGTATCCCGCCCGGTCAGAGCCTCTTGGCGGATCAAAGTGACGCCGTTGCCATCGGGCAGACCCAAATCGCACAGCAGCACGTCATAGCCGCCGGCTTCGATCATGCCCGTCGCGTTGGCGAAATTATCTGCCGTAGCAGTCAGCATCATATCGTCGCAGGCATTGATCGAAGTGCCCAGCAAATCGCGCATCACTGGATCATCCTCAATGACGGCAACGCGGATCACGGGCTTCTCCTCGGTAAAGGCTATCATTCACAAACGAATGCAGAAACTACGCCAGACGATCATGACCCGCCATCACCTGATCAGGTGATTGTCGACAGCGACAACTTCCACTTACCACAGTGAACAGAATGCCGGAACCCATCGGAAAGAGGAGGCGATAATGACCAGAAAGACTTTGCTATTGCTCGGCTGCATGGCGCTCACCGCGCCCTATCTCGCACCCGCTTTGTCTCCGGCGATGGCGCAGTCACAGACCGGGTTGGGTTTCGACGTCACCAAGGTGGAAGTCTCGGTCGACGGACAAGCGGAGACCTTCCGGAATGTGCAGAAACTGCAATGGGAGCGAAGCGACAGCAGTGGCCAGATCATTGCGCGCTATTCCGAAGCCGGGCGCGATGAATGGTCCGTCTATCTGTCGGACACAACCGATCCCAAATTATTCGTTCAGTTGGACCTTTTTACCAAGAAGGTCATTCAGCAGCCACGCGGTGGCGCTACGGTTCAAATCGGAACCGTGGTGGCAAATTCTACGGCTCCATTGACCTCTGCACCGGCTGGGCGCGGGGCGATTTCTTCGCTTCCGGTGGTCAGCCAGAAGACGGGCCAGGCCCCGGCTACACCCGCCACTGCGGATGATTTCGACCCATTTGCCGACCCCGCTGATCCTGCGCCAGATCCCGGGTCTGTTGTTACGCCCAAAACCAATCGGGACATCATCAATGCCGCGTCCCAGCGGCCAGCCTTCACCCAGCGCAACGATGGGAGCGGTCAGGTCGCTGCGGCGACAAAGGGTCCGTCGTTTGACGGTCAGTGGGTCGCAGAAGGTGAAATTGCAAAGGAGAAGGGCGATGGCGTTTCGACCGCTGTGACCTGGACGTTCCGTGAAGCGCTCTGGATCACCACGGCCCCTGACGATACAATGACAATCCATTTTGACGCGAGGCCGACCGGCTCCATCACGCTCCGCAAGGCCGGTGAAGGGCAATATTCCGGTTCGGGCTATATCGCGAGCTTTGCCATTATCGACAAGAAGAACATCCGTCTCAATCTGGTGGGCGGGGGCACAAGCCGCGAATATGGCATTTCCACCGTACCATCGGGCGCAAAGCTGTCCCGGTCGCGGATACAGCCTGAAACCGATGACGAAATTGACACGTTCACGGCTGGCAACCTGGTTCCCCGCTTCAACGACATGTTCCTGAGCTATCGCGGCGAAAAGATGGATCTTTTCAACGCGAACCGGGGGGCAGGGCCTCGAATCTTCAAAGCACCGGGGACTCAGGATTTTTCCATCGAAAGCAACCTTCAGTCCAAAACGATTCCCTATGGCCTTCGGGGCCAGGAAATCCGCCGGACCGAGGGGAACCAGCTGGAAAGCGTCATCACCAACATGGCTTCGTTCGAGAAGTCCATGTCATTGAATTTCGGCGTGAGCGGCTCGTTCAAAGGCGCGACCTTTGCAGCCGAAGCCAGCCGGGAAGAGAGCAAGGGTGCGGAGCGAACCGATGGCACGACCAAAGCCTATGGTCTGGCCCGCGCCGAAATTTACGCCCTGTTCCTCGACAAGCCAAACATGCTGCTGGACCCGGGTTTCAAATTTGACATTCTGCGGCTCGCCGATGGCGCGCTGACAGCTCAGGCGTTCCGTACCAAATATGGCACCCACTATGCGAACGCCATCCATTACGGCGGCATTGGCAAGAATCAGCGCACGGTGACCACCGAAGAATTCAAGAAATGGTCCAAGGAATCAACGTCCTACAAGCAAGAAGGCGGATTTGATGGCGGGCCGGTCGGGAGCCTGAAATCCAAGGGCGGCCTGACGATCGCGAGCGGCGATGCAAAGGGCGGGACGAGCATGTTCTCAAAAGAGACATGGTCTTCGGTCGGCGGATCTGGGAGCATGACATCCAATGGCTGGAACGTCGACGAACGCAATTCGGTGCCGATCCGCTATGATCTGCGTCCCTTGTCGGAACTGATCAGTCCGATCTTTTCGGCGAAGAGTGGAGTTCGCCAAAGCGCGCTGGTTTGCTCAATGCGCGGAGCCAGCTCGATGCCGAGATCACATCCTATCTGCAAAGCCAGCCAAAAGCGGACGACCGCACACTTGGCCCCATCATTTACCGCCTGAAATTCCACTCGCTGGTCTGCGTGAACAATGGCGACAATGAAAAAGAGGATGTGGAACTTTACGGCAATATCACAGCATCGGTCCACGGACTGGAGGGGTTTCAGGAGGTCATCCTGCTCGATGCGAGCGAAGACAATATGGCATCATTTTCGTGCAGCGGGCGCAAGGAATTTCCCATCAACCGGGAAGTGCTGGTCGCCGGAAATCGCAATCCCAAAGGCGCGGGGCAGGGGTCCTTCAAGATCGTGGCAACGGGCGTGAAGGAAAATGATCCGAGCGCGGTGCTGATCGATGATCCGATCATGGTGTGGCCGGCATCGTCGGGGTTCGACGCGTATATCTACATGAAGGACTGGAACGCCAAGCAGCCACGCACTGACATTGAGGGCACGGCCATCACCAATGCGCCGGGCTTGACCGAGGGACCGGATATCCGGGTCAAAGTGTCCTTCGAAGCTATTCAATAGGAGCGTGACCAATGTTCAAAACAAACATGTTCTTTCTTGCGGCAGCTTTGACGCTGGCTCCCTGCACCCCGGTCAGCGCTCAGGAAGCGGACTATGCGCCGGTCATGGCAAGCTTTGACGGCAAGGATGCATTGGTCTTGTCGCCATCTCCCGCGCTCGACATCAACGGGTTTGGCACGATCGAATTCTGGGTGGCGGCGAAATGGACGTCCGATCCGGGATATGATCCTGCGATCATGGGCTATTCCGGGCCAAAAGGTGCCCGCTTCGCGCTCCACATCACGCGCGATGCCACGGCACTGGGGATTCAAGCAGGCCCATATTATGAAACGGTCGATTTTGATTTTTCGGATCGCAAACTGCACCATGTCGCGATCACGACCATTGGCGAGACGATCTCGGTCATGATCGACGGCGAATTGCAGGATACGCTCGGCTTTGGTTTTGCCAATGTGCCGGTGACCAGTTTCAGCATTGGGTCGGTCGGGCGCTTTTCGCCTTTTGTTGGTGATATCGGGCAAGTGCGGATTTGGGATGAACCCGTTGATCCAGACATTCTGGTCAACTTCAGTTGGCGGGCGATAGAGGGTGAAGGGCGAATGCGCATCCCGATCTGGAATCGCTTGTCGGCATCAGCGCGTTTGGCAATCCGGAAACCGGGGGTTTTCTGTTCGCAGGAGAGCCTGATGATCCCGAGATTGCATCGGCAGCCAATATTGCAATCGATGATAGCGGGCTGGACCCGGAAGAAGCAGGCCTTCCCCCTTCCTAAGCAGGCCTGACCGGAACCAACCTTCATGATTGAAAGGATTTTGGGATGAAATCAGTTTCAATATCCCTCGCTTTGGTCGCTTGCGCGATGATCGCCTCGGCACCGGCAGACGCGCAAAAGATACCGCGGCCTATCAACAGTGCCGCTGCCAAGCAGCACATCAAAGCGGCCCGGCTCGCTCAGAAAATGCAGTTGAAGCAGGATCTGGCGGGCGCAAAGGCAACGGTCAAAAGGGGGAAACCTTTTGTGAAACGCCAGGCGCAGCAGGTGAAGCAATCGTCCAGGGCCGTCGTCAGCACATTCAAGACACGGATGGCGTCAAAAGCCAGGCTGGTGGCGGCAAAACTGGCCTATGACGCCAACCCCACGCCGAAAAATCTGGCGGGCTGGCAATCTGCCTCCGCAGATTATCGGCCCAAGCGCGAGGCTCATAAAGACGCTGTCGAAGTGCAGAAGCAAGCGCAAGCGGGGCTGGACAAGGTGAAGGGGCAGCAACAGGCGGCCGTGGAAAAACTGATCAAGGCGCAATTTGCGATGGTGCGCGGCCCAGCAAAAGTTGGAAAGCCAGCCTATTCCCAATATGGCACTCTCCCGCTCAGCCCGAAACCGGGTGGCTATGGGGTATACGGGCCGATTGCCGGGTCGATGTTCAATGGTTTGAGCCCGCCAAAACGCACCAATGCATATTCCACAGCCGCTGATAACGCCAATTTGAAAGCCTATGAAAATGGCGGCGCGCCGCGATCCAATTATGGCCTGTTTCCGCCCGAGCGGCCTAGCGGATATGCACTGGCCCCAGCACCAGCCGGTGCACAGCCCTTTGCCAATCCGGCAGACCGTGGTGCTGCCCCGCCGGTTCCCTTCCGCTTGCGCCAAAATGCCAATCAACCCGAAGCGAACGCCGCGCAAAATCAAGCGCAATAGATATGGTATCCCTAACTGAACTGTGGAGGATTGCCGGATGAAATGGACGCATATTCCCTTGGCCTTGCTGATATCAGCCTTGGTCACGCCAATGGCCGCCGAAGCACAGCGCAGAGCGTCACAACCAGGCCATGCTGCCACCAGGCAACAGACGAAGGAGACGCGCAAAGCCCAAAAGGCGCAGCTGAAAGCGGATCTCGCCACAGCCAAAACGCGGGTCAAACAAGGGAAGCCCTATCTGCAACGACAGGCTCAACTGGTGAAGCAGACGACCCGCAATGTCTTGCGGCTTCAGCAACCGCGCGTTGAGGGCAGGGCGCGTGTTGAGGCTGCATTTCAATCCTACCGCGCGAACCCTACGGCGCAAAACGCCGCATTCTGGCGGTCGACCTATGCCGATTATAAACCGATGCGCGACGCCCATGAAAGCGCGCTGACCTTGCAGCGGCAAGCGATATCCGGCCTTGACCGCATGAAAGGGCAGCAGCAGAAAGCGGTTTCCACCCTGGTTGATGCGCAAGCCGCCGTGAAACGCGGTCCGCCCAAGGTCGGTCGACCAGTCTATGCGCAGGCCGCTTATGGTCAGTTGGCGCTTGCGCCCAAGCCTGCGGGCTATGCCGTTTATGCACCGGCTCCCAGCCAGTCACGTGCGGGCCAGGCTGCACCCCGTGCACTCTCGGGCATGTTCGCACGCGGTGCATCAGGGACGCAGCGCCCGGTTACCACCAACAATTATCAGGATGCGACTGATGTCAGGGGCACACGGACAGGGTTTTCCCTTGCGCCACCGCCGCCCGGCGCAGCGCCCTACGCCGCGAACCTGCCCAATGTTCCGTTTCGCCTGCGACAAGATGCCTATGAACAGCGCTGGGACACCTTGGACTGATCCAAATTGAATTTGAGCCGGAGGAGATGAAGGCCATGACTGTCCGTCGTCACAACATTTGGCACAGATCGCTGCGTAGATTAGCGGAGTGTAGGCCTCGTCTGGGGGTTGGTTTTAAGCGGCGAGCTTGCGGTGTTGCAAGCGCCGATGTTCGATGGTTTTTCGCTTGATCCTTTCACGCTGTTTGATGATGGCCGGTGCCCTGCCGAAGTAGGCATCGGCGGGTGTCACGTTGCTCAGGCTCTCGTGGTAACGCTGGTGGTTGTAGTGCTCGACGAACGCCTCGATCTGAGCTTCAAGGTCGCCGGGCAGGAAGTAGTTCTCCAGCAGGATGCGGTTTTTCAAGGTCTGGTGCCAGCGCTCGATCTTGCCTTGGGTTTGCGGGTGCAGCGGGGCACCGCGAACATGGCTCATCTTCCGGGCCTCGATGTATTCCGCCAGTTCGCCCGCGATGTAGCTGGGGCCATTGTCGCTGAGCAGCCTTGGCTTGTGCAGCACCGTGGCGCTGTCGCAGCCCGATGCGGCCAGTGCCATGTCCAGCGTGTCGGTCACGTCCTCGGCGCGCATGTTGGTGCACAGCTTCCAGGCGATGATGTAGCGTGAGAAGTCGTCGAGCACGGTCGACAGGTATGATCAGGCATTGATCGGCGATGATCTTGTCCGCTTGCGCTACGAAGCGAGCGCGCGGCCTGGCGTGCAGGACAGTTACGCCGCCATGTTCCCCGCGCCGCGCCAGCGCTGGGTTGAAGCGATGGCGCATGAAGAGGCAGACATCCGCGCCATTTCTCATCGCACGCTGCTGGTGCATGGTCGCGATGATCGCGTCATCCCCCTGCAAACCTCGCTGACGCTCAACCAGTGGGTTGATGACAGCCAACTGCACATTTTCGGGCGGTGCGGGCATTGGACGCAGATTGAACACGCTGATGCCTTCAACGCATTGGTGGCGGAGTTCCTGTCGAGCAGCTGAGGGCGCGCCTGGATCAAGACGATGTGCTCGCCCGGACCTTGTCGCTATGGTGATGCGCATGGATGGTCCGCAACTGCTCGCTCACCTTCGCCAACTTCTTCCGGAAGCGACGGAAATGTGCGCGTTGGACGCTTCGGGCAGTATCGCCCAAAGCGGGGCTTACCTCTTGCTCATCACGTTGGTGGAGCCTGTGCCATTCGCGCGTGCCGCGCTGGGCCGTCACATGTTGTCGGGCCACCTAGTCTATGTCGGCAGCGCGCGCGGGGCGGGCGGCATCACAGCGCGGGTTGCCCGGCATTTGCGTCGAGGAAAGTCCGTGCGCTGGCATGTTGATGAACTGACGAACGCCGCCCAAATGATCACCGCTTTGGCCGTGGCCGATGGAGATGAGTGCGCGATTGTGGCGCAATTGCTCAAATCCCGACTGTTCGTTCCTGCGTTGAAGGGTTTTGGTAGCAGCGATTGCCGTGTGTGCCCCGCGCATCTCCTCAAGGTCGCGCGCTAAGTCAATTGACTTGACCGGGTGCGCGCTTGGGGTGAAACTGGGGGCAACACCACATTCGAGAGGAAGCCTGAGCCATGAACGCCGACGAATTCCGCTATCGCCTCGCGCCCGAAGACGAGTTTACGCACGATCCGGGCAGCGCCAAAAACTATAATGAAAGCATGTATTTCAACGTTTTTGATCATGACCGCAAGGCGGGCGGCTGGTTCCGCATCGGCAACCGTCCCAACGAGAATTACGCGGAAGTGAGTGTGTGCGTCTATCTGCCCGACGGGCGGGTGGGCTTCACCTTTGCGCGCGCCGACATCACGGGCAATGATAGAATGGAAGCCGGTGGCCTGAAGGTGGAGGTTATCGAACCCTTCAAGCATCTGCGCGTCAGCTTTACCGGGCAGGTTCTTCTGCTGGAGCGTCCGTTCGACATGGCCGACCCCAAGACCGCATGGCGCAACAATCCGCAGGTGCCGTGCACGGTCGAAATCAATTATACCGGCCAATCACCCATGTATGGCGGCGAAGTGGAGCGCGTCGATGGCAAGCCCATCGAGATCGATCCCGAAAAATCCTTCGCCAAGGCGCATTATGAACAGCTTTGCGCCGGTTCCGGCACCATCACCGTTGGCGGTGAAGTCATCGAGATTGCTGGCCATGGCCTGCGCGACAAGAGCTGGGGGCCGCGCCACTGGCAGGCAATTGACTGGTATCGCTGGTGCCCGGTCAGCTTTGGGGCAGATTTTGGCATGATGTTCACCGTGATCGGGAACGGGCAGGGTGGCGCAAATGGCAGCGGCATGGTGTTCCGCGATGGTGCTTATGACATGATCAACGCCTGCACCATTGAATCCGCATGGGACGAGCATGGCTATCAGACCGGGATGATCGCCGAGATCGGCACCGAAAGCGGAAAGAGCTATCGGGTGGAGGGCAAGGTGCTCTCGCTCATTCCGCTGCGCAACCGCCGCGTCGCGCCCGATGGAACCACGCTGCATACCCGCATCACCGAAGGGATGACCGAATTTCGGTGTGACGGCCGCACCGGTTTTGGCATGAGCGAATATCTGGATCAGATCGTGGATGGCCAGCCTAACGGAAAAATGCTGGGTTACTGAGCCGCCGGATCGAGCAGCGTGTGGCCGTGAACGATCTGGCGCAACCAGTCCAGCACGGCGCGCACGCGGCTCACCCGGCTGAGATCGCGGTGAACGACAGTCCAGAAACTGCGCGTGATCCGCACGTCTTCGGGGAGGATGCGGCGAAGCGCGGCGGACTGGCTGCCAATGAAATGCGGCAAGATGCCGATGCCGAGCCCAGCCTGCGTCAGTGCAAACTGGACGTTGATGCTGGAGCTGCTGAACGCAGGATGCAGCCCGGCATCCACTTCCGAAAGGTAACGCAACTCGTCTGCATAGATGAAATCGGGAATGTATCCGATCAGGCGATGGCGACCGAGACCGGCCACGCCGGTCACGGGCGCGTGACCCGCCAGATAGTCCGCTGAGGCATAGAGACCCAGGCTGTAATCGGCCAGCTTGGCAGCGAGCAATGGCCCCTGTGCAGGGCGGGCGAGCATGACCGCCAGATCCGCCTCCCGCTTGGAAGGGTTGAGAAAGCCGTTGGTGGTGACAATCTCCAGCGCGATTTCCGGATGGCTTTGCGCAAAGGCGGGCAGATGCGGGGCCACCACCCAGCTGGCAAAACCTTCGGACAGGCTGAGCCGCACCGTGCCTGAAAAACGGCTGCGCTCCCCCGTCAGCGCCGATCCGGCGGAGAGGATGGCGCGCTCCACATCTTCTGCATGGCGCAGCAGTTCGTCGCCGCTCGCCGTCAGCATATGGCCTGCCGGGCCGGTTTCGAACAGGCTGGTGCCCAAAAGCGCGGAGAGCCGTTCAATCCGTCGCCCGACGGTGGTTGCGTCGACGCCCAGCTTCTGCGCCGCCGCGCCCAAGGTGCGGGTGCGGGCAAGCGCCAGGAAATAGCGAAGATCATCCCAGTTCATGCTGATCTGCCCCTGCTGCAAAATTGCAGGCGAAGGCTGCATTATTGTGCATTCCAATGCAAATGTTTTGCGCCTAGCTTGCGCCATCCAAGTTTGAAGGAGGCGGATTTCATGCGGCAGATTGATCATTTCATCGTGGGTGGCGCAGGCGCATCCACGCGCTTCGGCGATGTGCTGGACCCGAATAATGGCGGCGTACAGGCGCAGGTCGCCTTGGGCGATGCCGCGGTTCTGGAAAAGGCCGTACAAGCCGCGCTCGCCGCTCAACCCGCATGGGCCGCCACCAACCCGCAGCGCCGTGCGCGGGTGATGTTTGAATTCAAGCGGCTGGTGGAAGCCAATATGGACGCGCTGGCGCACATGCTCTCCTCCGAGCACGGCAAGGTGATCGCCGATTCCAAGGGCGACATTCAGCGCGGTCTGGAAGTCATCGAATTCTGCTGCGGCATTCCCCACGTTCTGAAGGGCGAATATACGCTGGGTGCGGGCCCGGGCATTGACGTCTATTCGATGCGCCAGCCGATCGGCATCGGCGCGGGCATCACCCCGTTCAACTTCCCGGCGATGATCCCGCTGTGGATGTCTGGCGTCGCCATCGCCACCGGTAACGCGTTCATCATCAAGCCCTCCGAGCGCGACCCTTCCGTGCCGGTGCGGCTGGCCGAACTCTTCATCGAAGCGGGCCTGCCCGAAGGCATCTGTCAGGTGGTCCATGGCGACAAGGAGATGGTGGACGCGATTCTCGATCACCCGGCGATCGGCGCGATCAGCTTCGTCGGCTCCAGCGACATCGCCCACTATGTCTACAATCGCGGGGTCGCCGCCGGAAAGCGCGTGCAGGCGATGGGCGGGGCCAAGAACCATGGCATCGTCATGCCCGATGCCGATCTTGACCAGGTGGTGAATGATCTGACCGGCGCGGCCTTCGGCTCTGCCGGTGAACGTTGCATGGCGTTGCCTGTGGTGGTGCCGGTGGGCGATGATACGGCGGAGCGGCTGAAGGCCAAGCTCATTCCCGCCATCGCCGCGCTGAAGGTGGGCATATCCACCGACGCGGACGCACATTACGGCCCGGTCGTCACGCAGGCGCACAAGGACAAGGTGGAAGCCTGGATTCAGACTTGCGTGGATGAAGGCGGCGAAATGATCGTCGATGGTCGCGGCTTCACGCTGCAAGGCCATGAGAAGGGCTTCTTCGTCGGCCCGACCTTGATCGACCATGTGACGACCGACATGTCGAGCTATCACAACGAGATTTTCGGCCCCGTGCTTCAGATCGTGCGTGCGAAGGACTTTGAAGAAGCCGTCGCGCTGCCGAGCAAGCACCAATATGGCAATGGCGTGGCAATCTTCACGCGCAATGGCCACGCCGCGCGTGAATTCGCCAGCCGCGTCAATGTTGGCATGGTCGGCATCAACGTGCCGATTCCGGTTCCGGTTGCCTATCACACGTTCGGCGGCTGGAAACGGTCTGCCTTTGGTGACACCAACCAGCACGGCATGGAAGGCGTGAAGTTCTGGACCAAGGTGAAGACCGTCACCGCGCGCTGGCCCGATGGCTCGGTGGATGGCGGCAACGCTTTCGTCATCCCGACGATGGGTTAATCCGCGTGCTGCGCGCGCTTTGTGCTGTCCTGTCGCTGCTGCTGTTTGTGCAGCCAGCCATGGCGGGAAAGCGCATCGCGCTCAGCTTTGACGATGTGCCACGCGCCCGCGGCGGATTTCTCTCGCCTGATGAGCGGACGCAACGGCTGATCGCGGCGCTCAAGGCGGCGCAGGTGCGGCAGGTTGCCTTCTTCCTCAACCCCGGACGGCTGACACAGGCTGATGGTGCGGGCGGTGAAGCGCGGATTGGGGCCTATGTGAAGGCCGGGCATGTCATTGCCAATCACAGTTTCAGCCATCCGGCGCTGCGCCGAACATCCGTGGCAGACTTTCTGGCAGACATAGACAAGGCGGAAGACTGGCTGAAAGGTCGGCAGGGCTATCGCCCCTGGTTCCGCTTTCCCTTTCTGGACGAAGGCCGCAGCGACAAGGTCAAGCGGGACGCCGTCCGGACAGGCCTCAAGGCCCGGGGTCTACGCAATGGCTATGTCACGATTGACGCGTCAGACTGGAATGTCGAGAATCTGGCTTCGCAGGCGCTGGCCTCAGGTGTTCCGCTAAACCGGGCAGCGCTGCGTGATCATTATGTCGCGCTGCATGTCGAGGCCGCAAATTTCTATGACGATCTGGCGCGCAAGACGCTGGGGCGTTCGCCTGCGCATGTCATGCTGCTGCACGAAACGGATATGGCCGCGCTATACATTGCGGATCTGGTTGCGGCGTTGCGTGCAGATGGCTGGACGATCATCCCGATCGACACGGCCTATAAAGACAGGATTGGCCGCGAAATGCCCGATGTCCCGTCTGCGCAGGGCACATTGACCGAAGCGCTGGCGTGGCAGAAGGGCCTGGCTGAGCCGCGCTGGTACGAGTTTAATGATGTGGAGAAAGCCGGAGCACGGTTCCGGCGAGACGTTCTGGGTGAAAGGAAACCTCAATGAGCAAAATCGCGTTCATCGGCCTCGGCAATATGGGTGGCGGCATGGCGGCCAATCTTGTGAAGGCAGGCCATGACGTTTCGGCCTTCGACCTCTCCGAAGCCGCGCTCGCGCGCGCGAAGGAGAATGGCTGCGCGGTGTTCGCCACCGTGCGTGAGGCTGTGGCGGGTGTGGACGCGGTCGTCTCCATGTTGCCCAACGGCAAGATCGTGGATGGCGTTTATGGGGCAGACGTGATTGGTCACGCACCGACCACCGCGCTGCTGCTCGATTGCTCGACCATCGATGTGGATACCGCGCGCAAGGTCGCGTCAGTGGCTGAAACCGGCGGCTATGCCATGGTGGATGCGCCCGTTTCCGGCGGGATCGCGGCGGCCAATGGCGGCACACTCACCTTCATGGTGGGGGGCAGCGATGACGCCTTCGCCCGCGCCGAACCGATCCTCTCCGCCATGGGCAAGGCAGTGATCCATGCCGGCGCCAGCGGCGCAGGGCAGGCGGCCAAGATCTGCAACAACATGATCCTGGGCGCGACCATGATCGCGACCTGTGAAGCCTTTGCCATGGCCGAGAAATTGGGGCTCAACCTTCAGACTTTCTTCGACATTTCGTCCAAGGCATCGGGCCAGAGCTGGTCAATGACAAGCTATTGCCCCGTCCCCGGCGTTGGCCCGCAATCGCCAGCGGACAATGAGTATCAGGGCGGTTTCGCCACCGCGCTCATGCTGAAAGACCTGACGCTGGCGATGGAGGCCGCCCGCTCGGTCGGTGCCAATGTGCCGATGGGCGAACGCGCGGCCGAACTCTACAAGGCATTCAGCGATGCCGGGCAGGGCGGGCTCGATTTTTCGGCGATCATCAAGACGTTGTAGGCCTTTTTGAACCCTCGCTCCTATGGGGAGAGGGGAAGGCTTCCATTCGCGTCATCGCGCGAACCCAAGTCCGCGCACTTTTGCTCCGCCCCCAATCCATGATAATCTCCTCTCCATGACTGGCCCGCACCAACGGTCCGGCATGAGAGGAGAACGGACATGACCGATTCGGATGCAACCGTGACAGGGCAGACCGGAACGCCCGCCCATCTTTGGGCCACCGGCATTATCTCGCTGCTTTGGAACAGCGTGGGCGGCGTCGACTATGTGATGACCCAAACCGAAAACGCCGAATATCTCGATCAGTTTACGCCGGACCAGAAGGCCTTCTTCCTGAGTATGCCCGCATGGACCGAATTTTTCTGGGCCTTGGGGGTTTGGGGCGCAATCATCGGCTCACTCCTGCTACTGCTCCGCAGCCGCCATGCCGTGACCGCTTTCGCGGCCTCACTTGTCGGACTGGCGGTCAGTACGGTCTGGCAGCTCGGCCTTTCAGGTGCGGATCTGGGCAAGATTTTCGGCCCGGTTCCAATCCTGATGAACGTTTTCATCTGGGGCATCTGCATCGCACTGTGGGCCTATGCACGCAGACAGGTGCAGGTTGGGGTGCTGAGATAGGCACGCCGGGCCGATTGCAGATTCAGAGCGGGCGATTTCCTGCCGCTGATCAGGCGCAATGAAACGGCCTCGTGGCTATCAATGGAATTGGGTGAGCCGGGCTTGATGTTCTGGCGATGTTCTGACATGACCAACGCATGATAGCCCGCTCAGCCACATTCCCTGCCATTCTTGCCCCCTGTTTTCCGATGGGAGGCAGTCGATGAGCAATTTCGGCTTTGCTGCGCTGGCGCTGCTGGTGTTGGTGCTGGGCGGATGGATCGGCTGGCTGCTGGGCGGGCGCGGGGCGGGGGCCTTGCAGGCAGAGCGCGACCTCCATCTCGAGAATTTCAAGGCGGCGATTCGCGATCTCGATACCGCACAGCTTGAACGTGATGAGGCCCGGCTTGCGGTTGCGCGGCTGGAGGTTGCGGCAAGCGGATTTGAAGCGCGGCTCACTGAGCTGCGCGAAGCGAAGGACGCGCTGGCGGCGCAGTTCAGCGATGTGGGCAACAAGCTGCTTGAAGAGGCGCAGAAGAAGTTTCTGGAGCGGGCGGACCAGCGTTTCAAACAATCGGAAGAAGCGTCTGGCGCGGCGCTCAAGACCCTGCTTGGCCCGGTGCATGAGCGGCTGACGCGCTATGAAGAAGCGGTGGGCAAGGTGGAAAAGGAACGGACCGAGGCCTATGGCAATCTTCAGGGGCTGATGGAATCGCTGCACAAAAGCAATGATGCCGTGCGATCGGAAGCGGCGCGGCTTGGCAACTCGCTGCGCAATGCCCCCAAAGCGCGCGGGCGCTGGGGCGAGCAGCAATTGCGCAACGTGCTCGAAACCTGCGGCCTGTCCGAACATGCCGATTTCCAGACCGAAGTCAGCGTGGAGGGCAGTGACGGGCGATTGAGGCCCGATGTGATGCTGAAAGTGCCAGGCGGGCATCATCTCGTGATCGACGCCAAGGTGTCACTCAATGCCTATCAGGACGCATTTGAAGCGCATGAAGAGGGCGCACGCGGCGCGGCTCTGGCGGCTCATGCCGCCGCGATGAAGGCGCATGTCAACGCGCTGGGCAACAAGGCCTATTGGAACCAGTTCGAAACCGCGCCGGATTATGTCATCATGTTCGTGCCAGGCGAGCATTTCCTCTCTGCCGCGCTGGAGCAGGAGCCGTCGCTGTGGGACTATGCCTTTGAAAAGCAGGTGCTGCTGGCAACGCCTACCAATCTGATCGCGATTGCGCGGACGGTTGCGGCGGTCTGGCGGCAGGAGCGTCTGGCGGATGACGCGCGCGAAATCGCGGCTTTGGGCAAGGAACTTTATGCCCGGCTCGCCACGATGGGCAGCCATGTCGCCCGCGTCGGCAAGAATCTGGATACGGCGGTGGGGGCGTATAACGCGCTCGTTGGCAGCCTCGAAACTCAGGTGCTGACGCAGGCCAAACGGTTCGAGGCATTGAATGTGGATACTGGCGTGAAAGCGATAGAGCCTTTGCCGATGGTGGAGCAGGTTGCGCGGCCGCTGGTGAAGCTCGCCATTGCCACGCCGGAAGAGCAGGCGCTGATCGACTCGGGCAATGGCAGCTGAAATCATATCCGTCGCTGCCCGACGCGGGCATGGATTGGGAAAGTCAGTCTCGCTGTTCATAACGCTAATCGCAGGGCAGGGCGTTGGCGGAGATGCGCATTGCGGAGCGACGGTGAAACATCGCAGCCGCGTGGCGAAAGATCCGACAGCGCCCAATCTGCGACAGGTTCATCTGCTCCATGCCGAATTGCTCGATGAGTTGGCGGGCAAGGGATTTGCCGTCGCGCCGGGTGAACTGGGCGAGAATATACTCATGCGTGGCCTCGATCTGCTGGGCTTGCCGGAAGGCGCGCAACTGGTTTTCCCCTCGGGCGCGCGCATCCGCCTCACCGGGCTGCGCAATCCCTGCAACCAGATTAATGGCCACACGCCGGGCCTGATGAACGCCATGCTGGATCGTGCGGCTAATGGCCATCTCATCCGCAAGGGTGGAGTCATGGGAATCGTGCTGGTGGGCGGTGATGTTCAGGCAGGGGACGAGGTGGTGGTTGTGATGCCGGAGCATGGAAGGCCGCTCATGCCGGTGTAGAGCCGTATGATTCCGATCTGAATCATGCGCGACGCGAACGATGCTGACTGTGAAGGGCTTCGGATGACGTCGGAAGCCCTTCACTGACCTGCTTTAGCCCACAACCCCATTGGCCGCGCTCAGCACCGCGCGCACGGAGGCAGTGGCGATGTCTTCGTCGATACCCACGCCCCACACCGCCTTGCCATCTGCTGTGCGGCATTCGACATAGGCGGCGGCCTTGGCCCCTGCGCCATGGCTGAGCGCATGTTCGTTATAGTCCTGCACTTCCAGTTGCAGGCCAAACGCGTCACCCAATGTGGAGACCACGCTTGAGATCAGGCCGTTGCCGCGTCCGCTGACGCTTTGCGTCTTGCCGTCGATCTCGATCTTGCCGGCAAAGATGCGTTCGCCATTGCTGCTGCGGGTTTCCTCATACTCGACCAGCTGGAAATGCTGCGGCGTGTTGAGCTTGTAGGTGCGCTGGAACACGTCCCAAATGTCTGTCGCCTGCAATTCTCGGCCCAGTTCGTCGGCCAGTTGCTGGACATGTTTGGAGAAGTGCGCCTGCATCTTCTTGGGCAGCTTCAGTCCCTGATCCTGTTCCAGAACCCACGCAAATCCGCCTTTTCCGCTTTGCGAATTGACACGGATCACCGCTTCATAGCTGCGGCCCAGATCGGCGGGATCGATGGGCAAATAGGGGACTTCCCACAGTTCGTCATTCTTGGCGTCCTGCGCGGCAAAGCCCTTCTTGATCGCATCCTGATGGCTGCCGGAAAAGGCTGTGAACACCAGTTCTCCGCCATAGGGGTGGCGCGGGTGGACCGGCAACTGGTTGCAATATTCCACCGTGTTGATGATCTCATCGATGTCCGAGAAATCGATCTGGGGATCAATGCCCTGCGTGTAGAGGTTGAGACCGATGGTGACGAGACAGCAATTGCCGGTGCGTTCGCCATTGCCGAACAGGCAACCTTCCACCCGGTCCGCGCCCGCCATCTGGCCCAGTTCGGCGGCGGCAACGCCGGTGCCACGGTCATTGTGCGTGTGCAGGCTGATGATCACCGAATCCCGATTGGGGATGTTGCGGTGAAAATATTCGATCTGGTCCGCATAGATGTTGGGCGTGGCGGCTTCTACCGTGGCGGGCAGATTGAAGATGATGGGGTGATCGGGCGTGGGCTTGAGCACGTCCATCACCGCCGAACAGCATTCCAGACTCACGTCCAGTTCGGCCGTTGAGAAGGTTTCGGGCGAATATTCGAAATGCCAATCCGTATCGGGCATGGCGGCAGCATGATCGCGCAGCAGCTTGGCACCCGTCGCAGCAATGTCGCGCACCTGTGCTTCGTTCATCTGGAACACGATCTTGCGCCATGCAGGCGAGACAGCGTTATAGAGATGAATGATCGCCTGCTTGGCACCACGCAGCGACTCGAATGTCTGCGGGATCAGATCTCCGCGCGACTGGACAAGCACCTGCGGGAAAACGTCATCGGGAATGCGCCCGGTTTTGACGAGGCCGGAAATGAAATCAAACTCGGTTGCACCCGCGCTGGGGAAGCCGACTTCGATCTCCCTTCAGGCCGATTTTGACCAGAAGATCGAAAAAGCGTGTCTTTTTTTCCGCATCCATCGGGTCGATCAGCGACTGGTTGCCGTCGCGCATGTCGGTAGAGAGCCAGCGCGGGGCCTTTGTGATGGTACGGCTGGGCCATTGGCGGTCGGGCAGGTTGACCTGTGGAAAGGGGCGGTATTTTTGCGAAGGGTCGCGCAGCATGATGTGTCTCTCTCGTCGGAAAGGCCGGAAATTTGTGGTTGTTTAAGCCCTTAGGCGGCGGCGTGCTTTCATTTCAAGCACGCGAACACGACACGCCTAAGGGCGTGTAAGTCGAAGAAGGAGAAGGCTGCAGGAAAAGGCCATGGCTGGCGCTTAACCGCATTGCCGCACGCTTGTCCAGCCCTTCGATGCCAACGGGCACCTTCGTCCGCAACGAGGGCTTGCAAGGCGGCCACGGGGCCATTAGGGCGAACCGCGAAACATTTCCCGCACATGAACGAGAAGGGTGCAACATGAGCGATACAGCAGACCGCGTGAAGAAGATCGTTGTCGAACACCTCGGCGTCGAAGCCGACAAGGTGACGACCGAAGCCAGCTTCATTGATGATCTGGGCGCGGACAGCCTCGACATCGTTGAGCTCGTGATGGCCTTTGAAGAAGAATTTGGCGTCGAAATCCCCGACGATGCGGCTGAAAAGATCGCAACCGTTGCGGACGCGATCAGCTATATCGATTCGAATAAGGGCTGATTTCAGCCTGCGGGCTCTGGCCCGACTGCGCTGATGCCGTTATGGTCTCTAAGACGGCTCTCTGGCTCGGTCGGGGAGCCGTCTTTGCGTGACAGCGAATTTGAACAGTCTTGAAGGCGGAGAAGAACATGCGCCGTGTAGTCGTCACCGGAATCGGGATGGTCACCCCTTTGGGGTCCAATGTGGAAACCGTCTGGGCCAACATCTTAGCCTCCCGCTCCGGCGCGGCCAGGATCACGCGCTTCGACGCGACTGACTATGCCTGCCAGATTGCGTGCGAAGTGAAGCCTGCGGACCATGAATGGGGTTTCGATCCCAGCCTGCATGTTGATCACAAGGTGCAGCGTCAGGTCGATCCGTTCATCATCTATGGCATTCATGCCGCGAGCCAGGCGCTGGAAGATGCCGGCTTGACCGACATGAGCGAGGAAGAACGGTTCCGCGCGGGCTGTTCGATCGGTTCCGGCATTGGCGGACTGCCCGGCATTGAAAGCGAATCGCTGGTGCTGGCCGCCAAAGGGCCGCGCCGGGTCTCTCCGCACTTCGTGCATGGCCGCCTGATCAACCTGATTTCGGGTCAGGTCTCGATTAAATATGGCCTGATGGGTCCGAACCATGCGGTCGTCACCGCTTGTTCAACGGGCGCACACTCGATTGGCGACGCTGCGCGCATGATCGCGCTGGATGATGCAGACGTGATGCTGGCGGGCGGATCTGAAGACGCCATCTGCCCCATCGGCATGGCCGGCTTCGCACAAGCGCGTGCGCTCTCCACCGCCTTCAACGATGCCCCGGAAAAGGCATCGCGCCCTTATGACAAAGACCGGGACGGCTTTGTGATGGGCGAAGGTGCCGGCGTGGTTGTGCTTGAAGAATATGAGCGCGCCAAGAAGCGCGGTGCCAAGATCTACGCCGAAGTGGTGGGCTATGGCCTGTCGGGCGACGCTTATCACGTCACGGCTCCGCACCCGGAAGGGTCCGGCGCATTCCGTGCCATGGCAATGGCGATGAAGAAATCCGGTCTGTCGATGGCTGACATTGATTATGTCAACGCCCACGGCACCTCCACGCCGCTGGGTGATGAATTGGAGCTGGGCGCAGTGCGCCGCCTGTTCGGCTCTGCCATCGAGACCATGTCGATGAGTTCTACCAAGTCCGCCACGGGCCATTTGCTGGGCGGTGCTGGCGCAGTGGAGAGCATTTTCTGCATCCTCGCGATCCGCGACCAGATCGTGCCGCCGACACTCAACCTCGATAACCCGAGCGACAGTTGCGCGGGTGTCGATCTGGTTCCGCACACGCCCAAGGAACGCAAGGTCAAGGCGATCCTCAACAACTCGTTCGGCTTTGGCGGCACCAATGCCAGCTTGGTGATGAAGGCGGTTTGATCAACGCCTGCTCGCGCGGGATGGACGGGTGTGACGATGCGGTATGGGCTGATTCTCTTTCTCGCCATTCTCCTTTCTGCATGTGGCGGGCGGGCGAGCAAGGATGTGACCGTTGTCATCCCGCACGGCGTGAGCCTCAGCAAAGCGGCCACAATATTGGAGGCTCAAGGCGCGGTGGACTCATCCAGCGCGTTCCTGCGTTACGCCAAGTTCATCGGCTCGTCTGATCCGATCAAGCCGGGTGAATATGAAGTGAAAGCCGGGATGGACGATGGCGAAGTGCTCGCACTGCTCCAGTCCGGCAAAACGCTGCAACGCTTTGTGATGATCCCGGAAGGGATGCCCTCCATTTCGGTGCAGGAAAAGCTGACGGCCGCGCCTTTCCTGGAAGGCGATGTGGCCGTGCCTGCCGAAGGTTCGATCCTGCCAGACAGTTATGCCTATACGCGCGGCGAAAAGCGCAGTGCTGTGCTCAAGCGGATGCAAGCGGCGATGACGAAGACGCTGGATGATCTTTGGAAAAACCGCAAGGCCTCCAGCGTGGCGAGTTCCAAGGAAGAGGCGGTGATCCTTGCCTCCATCGTGGAGAAGGAAACCGGCAAGGCGAGCGAACGCCGCATGGTGGCGGGCGTCTATTCGAACCGAGTCCGCATCGGCATGAAATTGCAGGCAGATCCGACCGTGATCTATCCCGTTACCAAGGGCAAGCCGCTGGGCCGCCGCATTTTGCGGTCTGAACTGGATGCGGATAATGGATATAACACCTATGCCCGCACAGGCTTGCCGGCGGGGCCGATTGCCAATCCGGGCAAGGCCTCCATCGCGGCCGTGCTCGATCCCTTGCCGACGCGGAATCTGTTCTTTGTGGCAGACGGCACCGGTGGCCATGTGTTTGCAGAGACCGGCGCGCAGCACAATGCCAATGTCGAGAAATGGTACTCCATCCGCCGCCAGCGCGGGGAAATGTAAGTGACAGCACCTCCCAATGCGCCCGCCCGCGTGCTGGGTGCCTCGCTGGTGGGGACTGCGGTCGAGTTCTACGATTTCTATATTTATGCGACCGCCGCTGCGCTTGTCTTCGGTCCGCTCTTCTTCCCGTCTGACCAGCCGGGGCTGGACCAGTTGCTGAGCTATGCCAGCTTCTCGGTTGCCTTTTTCGCCCGACCCTTGGGAGCCGTGGCATTCGGTCATTTTGGAGACAAAGTGGGGCGCAAATCAACCTTGGTGGCGTCGCTGCTCATCATGGGGCTCTCCACCTTCGCCATTGCCTTTCTGCCCACTTATGCGCTGATCGGATGGGGCGCGCCGGTGCTGCTGTGCCTGTTGCGCTTTGGCCAGGGTTTCGGTCTGGGCGGAGAATGGGGCGGGGCGGCTCTGCTGGCGGTGGAGAATGCCCCAGAGGGCAAGCGCGCGCGTTATGGCATGTTCCCGCAACTGGGCGCGCCGATCGGCTTCATTGCCTCTAACGGACTGTTCCTTTTGCTGGGCCTGTGGCTGAGCGATGCGGAGTTTGTGGAGTGGGGCTGGCGCCTGCCCTTCCTTGGCAGCGCGCTGCTGGTGGGTGTGGGCCTTTGGGTGCGGCTCAAGCTCACCGAAACCCCTGCCTTTGCAGAAGCGCTGGCGCATGAAGCTCCCCCCAACGTGCCGTTCGCGGCGCTGATGCGTGGCCATTGGCGAGAGGTGCTGTGTGGCACACTGGCAGCGATTGCCTGTTTTGCCATCTTCTATCTCACCACGGCGTTCGCACTGGGTTATGGCACCAAGACGCTTGGCATTCCGCGCGAGACCTTCCTGCAATATCAGCTGATCGCCATTCTGTTTCTGGCAGCGGGTATCCTTGTGTCTGGCGTCTTGTCTGACCGCTATAGCGCCCGGCTGGTTCTGATGACCGGTTGCGGACTGACGATTGCCGTCGCGCTCTCTATCGCGCCGTTGCTGGGAGGCGGGGCGGGGGAGATCATCCTGTTCCTGTCTGCGGCGCTTTTCGCGATGGGGCTGGTTTATGGTCCCCTCGGCGCGTGGCTGCCCTCGCTCTTTCCGCCGCTGGTCCGCTATTCAGGCGCGTCGGTGGCGTTCAACATGGCGGGTGTGCTGGGTGGCGGACTCGCGCCATTGCTCGCGCAATCGCTGGCAGATCGCTATGGTCTGGCGGCGGTGGGCTATTATCTGGCTGCTTGTGCTGCGGCGAGCCTGATCGGCCTGCTCAGCTTGCGCGCAGCAAAGTGATCCGCGCTTTGCCGTGATCGCGCTGGGCGAGCGTTTCAAAGCCCGCCACATCGACCGTTTCGGCCTTGGACGTCTCTATGCTGATCAACGTTGCCTCATTGGTCCATCCCAGCCGCGCCAGCTTGTCGAGCGCCACCGCGCCCGCGCCGGTGCCATAAGGCGGGTCCATCATGATCAGATCAAGCGGCTGCGGCGCGACACCGAGTGTCAGCACCGACTGGATGCGCAGATCGGGGCGAAAGCCCAGCTTTTCGGCATTGGCGCGCAGCGCATCTGAGGCGGCGCGATCCTGCTCGACGAACAGGCAGGAAGCCGCCCCGCGAGACAGGGCTTCGAAACCCAAAGCGCCCGATCCTGCAAACAGGTCAGCCACGGCAAGCCCATCAAAGCTGCCCAGGCGGCTGACAAGCATGGAGAAGAGTGCCTCACGCGTGCGGTCTGCCGTGGGGCGCGTGGCATCACCCTTGGGGGCCACCAGAGTCCGCCCGCGCCACTGGCCGGAGATGATCCTCATTTCAGCGTCTTCCGGAACCGTGACAGTTCGTTGCGGTCAATCTCCACAATTCGTCCGCTCGGCAGGTCCAGCAGTTCGAACGGCCCGTAAGCCGTGCGGATCAGGCGCGACACGTCCAGACCGAGATATTCCAGCACGTTGCGCACTTCGCGGTTCTTGCCTTCGGTCAGCTTCATTTCGATCCAGACATTGGCCCCGGTCCTCCGCTCGATATTGGCGTTGATCGGACCATAGCGCATCCCCTCAATCTCCACGCCCATCATCAGGTCTTCCAGCTGCTCTTGCGCCACCTGGCCATAAGCGCGGGCACGATAGGTGCGGTTGATACCGGAGGAGGGGAGTTCGAGTTGACGCTTCAGCCCGCCATCATTGGTAAGCAGCAGCAGGCCTTCGGTGTTGAGATCGAGACGACCGACCGGCATGACGCGCGGCATATCCGTGGGCAACACGTCATAAATCGTCTTGCGGCCCTTGGGATCGCGCTCTGTGGTGAGGACGCCGGACGGCTTGTGGAACAGGAACAGCTGGGCAGGGGGCGTGCCTTTTACGGGCTTTCCATCCACCGTGATGCCTGCAAGCGAAGTGAGGATGGTGGCCGGTGTGTCCAGTATCTTGCCGTCAAGCGCGATGCGACCGTCCGCAATCATGCGTTCGATTTCCCGGCGCGAGGCAATGCCTGCGCGGGCCAGCAGTTTCGCGATCCGGTCTCCGGAGCGGGGCGGGGCGGATGAGGTTGTCATCCGCGCCCTTTACCCGAATTCGTGCCGAAATCTACTGCACCAGGTCAAACAGGCTGCGCGCAAAGGCTTGCCACGCATCGGTCTGCCAGAAGGTGTAGCGCAGATAGAGCGCCAGCGCCCACATGAAGGCACCGGCCTTGGTCGCCCAATGCACTTCGCCATCACTTTTGTTATCCCACACCATCAAGGGAATGATGGTCAGCCACGCAGCCGCAGACATGAAGTAGGTGGCTGGAATCGTTGGCGGAAACAGGCGGCTCAGCGCCGGTTCGGTCATAGACAGGGTGGCAATGAGCATGAAGCGCTTGGATGCTGCCGGATTGCCGCTGTGATACCAGGCCAGAAACACCAGAAAGCCGAACAGTGCGACGCCGAACAATGGCAGCGCCGCCCATGTCTCCGGGCTGTAGATGGTCGGCTGAACCTCCTGTGCGTATTGGCTGATCGTTGTCGCCAGCACGAGCGGTACGATCAACACCGCAGAAATCAGGCTTGCCCGACATGCCGCAGCGCATTTTTCAACCCGGCCCTCCGCCTCCAGCTGAGAGGCTTTCCATGCAAAGCCCATCCACACGAAATAGGTGGCAGATACCACCCAGATCATTTCGGTGAATGGCGGATTGGACGTGGCGCGAGGCCCGCTGCCGCCCATAACGGCCCCGGCCAAAATGCCGACGGCCATGATTGCAGCCGAAAACAGAAACATGGTGGAAAAGAACCGCGGATTCGGCGCGGAACTATCCTGAACAATCGCCATCATATGGACCCCCATCCCGTTATTGAATTTTGTGTGGGAGCGAGGCTATCGGCTGGTTTGCGCAGTGGCAAGCTATTTGACGAAGACACCGCAGGCGATCCGGTCTCCGCTGTTGCCGCTGGGGTCTGTCCGCTGGTCATCGGTCTGGGCATGGATGACGATGGCCGCGCCGTCTTCATCCATCATCGCGAAATCACCCTTCACGCGCCCGTCCGCAATTTCGTGAACCAGCTTGCCCTTGCCCTTCTTGTTCACCTGAAGGTTGGGCATGTCTCCCGCATGGGCTCCGTCCTGGTTCTGAAGGCCGTGCATCTTGGCATGGGGGTTCCAGTGCGGGCCGGCGCTGGTGAATTTCGGGCCTTCGCAAGCACCAATGGCATGAATATGAACGCCATGCTCGCCGCGCGGCAAGCCTCTGACCGAAATCGTCACACGCAGGCCGCTGTCTTTCAGATTCTTGACCTCTGCCTTGCCGATGACTCGGCCCTGCGAATCGATGACGGTTGCCTTGGCCTTGGCCGGACCGTTAAGATCGACGCCCAACACATCGGCGCTGGCGGGTGCCGCAATCAGGGCAGCAAGCGGGATCAGGCGGGAGATGTTCATCGGGCGACCTCTTGTTCAATCTGTTCGTGGAAGCGGGCAATTCCGGCTTCGAGCGTGCCCAGCGTGATATGCGAGACTGCGCCCGATGCAAGCCCTTCCTGCCCCCAAGAGGCCGCGCCGAAATCTTCGGTGCCAAACACGCCTCCATCCAGCAGCGCCCAGCTGCGCCGCCAATGGTCTTCGGCCTTTTCGGTGGCGGGCTTTTCCGGAATCAGCATGAAGTCCTCTACCAGCGTGCGGCCCACCGCTTGCGGCATCAACACCATGATATTCACATAATCAGGCGAGACGACGATGATCGTGCCGGGAAAGAGCTGATAGGCGAAGGTGACGTAAGACCGCAGAGTCGGCCAGTCCTCCAGATCGATACTGGCCAGCTCGGCCGCCCGCCCCACGGCGGAACGGGCGTGGACGCCCACCATGTCGCCGGATGTCACGCCATCCTTGAAAAAGGGGCCAATCGTATTCGCGTGGAGCCGCGCGACGTGATAGCTTTCCAGAAACGCGTCCATGATCAGCTTCCAGTTGGCGGGCACGTCATGCGTCTTGCGGTTGTACAGATGCAGCCCGCCCATGCCGAAAGCATCGAAATCCGGCCCGATAGCGGCGGCATCGCTGAAATCCGCATCGGTATTGCGCGCGAACCAGATCAGCCCGCCGGATTCGAGGCTGGGCAGTTCACGCAGGTCATGATCTGCCTTGATCAGGCCGGGAAAGGTTTCACTGCGGGGCAGGGCGAAAAGGCTGCCATCGGTCTTGAACGTCCAGGCATGATAAGGGCAGACGAGGCGTGAGGCGCAGACCGTTTCCGTCTCCAGTACCAGCTTGGTGCCGCGATGCGTGCAGACATTGAGGAAGACATGTGCTTTGCCTTCGCCATCGCGGGTGAGGAGCAGCGGCAGACCGAACCCGTCATGCGCCACCGCCATATTGCGTTCCGGCAGCAGTGCGGAAGGGGCAATGACCATCGGCAACCGATCAAACAAGGCGGCCTTTTCCTGCGCGAACCATGCTGCGCCTGTGTAGCGATCCGCCGCAACGCGTTGCGTTTCTGCCGGGTTGCGGATGCAGCCTTCGGCGATGTTGCGGGCCAGCGCAACCTGACCCGGTGTCGGCTTTGGAAACGATGCGGGCGCGTTCATAAAATGGCTATCCTTCCCCGATTTTGACGCTAGGTTCGCGCGAAACTGCGCGGGGAGCAAGCCGGATGTCTGTTGAGTGGATCAATTTTCTGATTTTTGCAGGGATTCTTGCGGGGATCGTCGTGTTGGCCACCACGGTTCCGGCGTTCAAACCCTATCTCCGCAAGGCACCTCTCATCTCCTTCCTGCTGGGCATTTCCAGCGGCTTCCCGCTGACGCTGCTGCTGGCAACCATGACGTTCTGGCTCTCCAAAGAGGGGATCGACAAGAAGACGATCGGCTTTGCCATTGGCCTGACCACGCCCTACACGCTCAAATTCCTCTGGGCACCGCTGATCGACAAAACCCCGTTGCCGATGCTCACGCGCATGTTCGGGCAGAGGCGCGGCTGGCTCTTCCTCATTCAAGCGCTGCTATTTGTTGCGATCTGGCAGTTGGGCGGAAGTGACCCGGCACACCATCTGGGGACGTTCGCGGTCTGGGCGATTGCGGTGGCATTCCTGTCTGCCACGCAAGACATTGTGATCGATGCCTATCGCATCGAAATCCTGTCCGATGAAGACATGGCGCATGGTACCGCCACCAACCAGTTTGGCTATCGCACAGGAAACCTGCTGGCGGGGGCAGGCACGGTCTATCTTGCGTCTGCCGAGGGGCTGGGGCTGGGCTGGGCCACCGCTTATGGCCTGACGGCGTTTTGCGTCCTCCCCGCAGCGCTGGCGGCGCTCTGGGCGGGGCCTGGCAAGTTCATCGACCGTTATGCAGAAGCGCAAGGCATGAGCGCAGGGCAGTGGCTGAAGGAAACCGTCATCAACCCGTTTCGCGAGTTTCTGGGGCGTCAGGGCGCGGCGCTGATCTTGCTGTTCGTGCTGGTTTACAAGATTGGTGACGCCATGGGCCAGTCCATGCTCAACCCCATGATTGTCGAGCTGGGCTTTGCCGATATGGACTATATTTCCGCCAATAAATTATGGGGCTTTGGCGCGCTGATCATCGGCTCCGCACTGGGCGCGCCGTTCATTTTGTGGCTGGGCATGGCGCGCGCGCTGATCATTTCTGGCTTGATGATGATGTTCTCCAACGTGATGTTCATGGCGCTGGCGGCCTCTGGAAATGAGTATTGGATGCTGGTTGCTGCCGTGACCACCGAAAATCTGACGAGCGGGATCGGCCTGACGGTGTTCACTACCTATCTCTCCGGCCTGTCGAGCCTGGCCTATACGGCCACGCAATTCGCCTTGCTCTCCAGCTTTGCGGCCGTCGCGCGAACCTGGCTGGCAGCCCCTGCGGGAATTGCGGCGGAAAAAATGGGCTGGGTCGGATTCTGGGGCTTTACCATCGTAGCCGCTGTTCCGGGAATGCTGTTGCTCTGGATCTTGTGGCGCAAGGGTTATGTGGTCTCCTCCGTCCGCCAGCCGAGCACCGAAGATGACGGGCATGAAGCGCCGGCCAAGGCGTAATCAGGCAGGCCAACCCACGATCAGCACATTGCCAAAGATGACGGCCGCCACAGCCAGCATCAGCAGGCCCTTGCGCCGGTCTTTGTGCTTCACGATCATCGTCACGCCGCCCCACAGCATGGCGGCGGTGCCCAACATGCCGACGGCCAGAATCAGGTCTCTGCTCATGCCCGCCTGTTAGCAGGCATGGGCAAAGGTGCCAGAGTCGAATCACGGATGGGGTGCAAAGTCCATGCTGGTTAACGGCTGATGGTTTCGATGCGAAAATCCTGCCCGTTGCGGACAAATATTCGGGCTCGAAAAGTGGCGAATTCCGTCACTTGCGGCAGCGGTGCAACACCCTGTCCAAAATCGCTGCACATGTTCTTTACATGCGGGGCAGCAGATCATATATCGGCGCCGCTGCCCCAAGGGGACTTCCAATAACCGTAAGGCAGCCTTTGCTTTTGAACGTTTTCCTTGGAGGTCCCTTGAATTGCACAGCCATCATAACGCGCTGGGGCTAGTTACCGCCTCGCGACCGGTGCAGCCGGTCACGCTCCTCCGTCCGCACGCTGCACGCCGTGCTGCCCGCTTCTTTGTCGAGAAGTTTCCGGGCAAGGCGCTCTATGCCGTGAAGGCCAATCCTTCTCCGGATCTGATTGCGATCCTGTGGGAAAGCGGCATCACGCATTTTGATACGGCGTCCATCGCTGAAATCCGTCTGGTGCGTCAGATTGCGCCTGAGGCGACCCTGTGCTTCATGCACCCGGTCAAGCCCGAAGAGGCGATCCGCGAGGCCTATTTTGATCATGGCGTGCGCACTTTCTCGCTCGACAGCCTTGAAGAGCTGGACAAGATTTCCCGAGCCACCAACGGCGCGACCGATCTGACATTGTGCGTGCGCATCCGCGTCTCGTCCGAACATTCGAAGCTGAGCCTTGCCGCCAAATTTGGCGCGGACCCGGCGGAAATGAAGCAATTGCTGATCGCGACGCGGCAGGTGGCCGATGCGCTGGGCATCTGCTTCCATGTCGGCTCTCAGGCGATGACGCCCGCCGCTTATTCCGAAGCGATGGAGCGCGTGCGCGCGGCCATTGTCGAATCGGGCGTGACGGTGGATGTGGTCGATGTCGGCGGCGGTTTCCCGTCGGTCTATCCGGGCATGGAGCCGCCGGAGCTCGAAGCCTATTTCGAAGCGATCCACCGGTCGTTCGAGGATCTGCCCGTCAGCTACTCGTCCGAACTCTGGTGCGAGCCGGGCCGTGCGCTATCTGCCGAATATAGCTCGCTTGTCGTGCGTGTGGAACGTCGCCGGGGCGATCAACTCTACATCAATGACGGGGCCTATGGTGCGTTGTTTGATGCGGCGCATATCGGCTGGCGCTTCCCGGTCGTGCTGCTGCGCGAACCGGAGAGCGAAGTGCGCGACATGCCGTTCAGCTTCTATGGTCCCACCTGCGACGATATGGACCATATGGCCGGGCCGTTCATGCTGCCTGCCGACATCCAGCCGGGCGATTATATCGAAATCGGCATGTTGGGGGCCTATGGCTGCGCCATGCGGACGGGCTTTAACGGCTTTGGCAATGGCGCTCGCGTTATTGTCGATGATGAGCCGATGGCTTCGCTCTATATCGAGCAGGACAATGAGTCCGCGCTTCCGTCCAACGTCGTGAAGCTGTAACGCCCACCCATTATTAAACCACGACGCCCTGAGCCTGTCGAAGGGAGGTTCTTCTCTTGCTCAACTGTGCGCAAGGAAGAGCGTGCTTCGACAAGCTCAGTATGGCGGAATTGAAAAGGCAATACCCATGACCACCACTCAAGCCAACGCCCAGCGCAAGGCCGAACTCCTCTCGACCACGGTCGAGCATATCGACATCAAGAGCTTCGACGCGCGCCCGATCATCGATGGCATGTCGAAGATGAGCTTCACCAGCCGCGATCTTGCGCGCGCCACCAGCATCTACAACCAGATGTTGCAGGACAAGGATTGCTCGATCTTCCTCGTCATCGCGGGGAGCACGAGTGCGGGCGGTTGCATGGACCTCTATGCGGAATTGCTGCGCAACAACATGATCGACGGCATCGTCGCGACCGGCGCGACCATTGTCGACATGGATTTCTTCGAAGGGCTGGGCCACAAACATTATCAGGCGCTTGAAGTGCCAGATGATGACACGCTGCGCTCGCTCTATATCGACCGCATCTACGACACCTATATCGACGAAGAGCAGCTTCAGGATTGCGACTTCACGATCAACAAGATCGCGAACGAGCTGGAGCCCAAGGCCTATTCCAGCCGCGCTTTCATCCGCGAAATGGGGCGGTATCTGTCCGAGCATGGCAAGAAGGAAAACAGCCTCGTCAAGCTCGCTTATGAACATGACGTGCCGATTTTCTGCCCGGCGTTCGTGGATTCGTCGGCTGGCTTCGGCCTCGTCAAGCATCAGGTGGACCAGGCCAAGGCCGGCAAGCCTTACATGATGATCGACGCCGTGGCGGACTTCCGCGAGCTGACCGACATCAAGGTCAAGGCGGGCACCACCGGCCTGCTGATGATCGGCGGCGGCGTGCCCAAGAATTTCATTCAGGATACCGTCGTTTGCGCGGAAATTCTTGGCCATGATGACGTCGAAGTCCACAAATATGCTGTGCAGATCACGGTTGCGGACGTGCGCGATGGGGCCTGCTCTTCCTCCACGCTTCAGGAAGCGGCGAGCTGGGGCAAGGTCAACACCGGCATCGAGCAGATGGTTTTCGCCGAAGCCGGCTCGGTCATGCCGCTTCTCGCGTCTGACGCCTACCATCGCGGCTATTGGAAGGATCGTCCGGTCCGCAAATGGGGCGCGATCTTCGGTTGATTGCACAGTGAGTTGTGCTCCGGCGCAGGCCGGAGTGCAGTGATGGGTCAGACCCCGCAATTCTTCTGCGGGGTCGCCTGCGCAACACTCTTCAGCGCGTCCTTGCCGTAAATGTCATTTGAGAAGCGGATCTTGCCGCCCGCATCCACGCTCGCCGTGAAATAGGCGATATAGACGGGGATGGGGGCCGTGAGCGGCACCATCTGGGTCTTGGCAGACTTCACGATGGCATCGGCCTTGGCGCGCGTTGTGACGCCCTCCAGAAGCGTTGCGGCAAAGTCCAGTGCGTTGCCCACACGGATGCAGCCATGGCTAAAGGCACGGACGGGCAGGGCGAAGTGGCGCTTGCTGGGTGTATCATGCAGATAAATCGCTTGCGGATTGGGCATGGCGAGTTTCATCTGCCCCAATGCGTTGCTCGGCCCCGGTTTCTGGCGGTAACGGCCTTGATCGAATACATAGCCACGCGCCGCTGCAGCAGCAGGTGCCCGACGCATCAGCCCGCCCACGCTTTCACGCACGATACTCTCCGGCACCTCCCACCAGGGATTGTAGATCACGCCTGAAATCTGCGCAGACAACACCGGCGTGGGCGTGCTCAGCTTGCCCACCACGACGGGCCAGATGCGGGCTGGCTTGCCGGTCTCGCTCAGCGTCGCCTCAAAGGCCGGAACATTGACCAGCACATGGCGCGGCCCCAGATCGAGCGGCATCCAGCGCCAGCGCTCCATATTGAGCGCGATGCGCGCCTTGCGCAGCGCATTGGGCTCGGTCGCATAAGCGGCTTTGAGCACGGCATAATCGGGGTGGCGCGGGGAGAGTGCGCGGAAAAAGGCATCAAGGTCATGCGCTGCCAGCGCGGCGAAAAGTCGGGCTTGCAGATCTATCGCCTGATCCGATGCGTCATCGATGGCCCATCCTGTGCGCGGTGTGGCCCCCAGCAGATGCTGCCGCGCCAAAGCGAGCGCTGCCCCGGTCGCGGCCGCATCCAGCTGTGCGGCATCAGTCTGATCGAGTGCGGGGACAGGCTGCACCGGCAGTGCATCAGCCGAAGCATGGGCCAGCCAGGTCTTGAGCTGGGCAATCTCTTGCACGCTCCAGACCGCAACAGGGGCAGGCACTGGTGTCTCTGCAACCGGCTCCGCCGCGCAGGAAAAAGGCGGGACCATGATCAACAATATTGCGCGTTTCATTCGATCTGGCCCGGTTTTGTTGTCATTCATGGCGCGAATGGAAGGTGCGGTCTGGAAATTGCAGACCGGCCTCGCTATTTAGCCATCATGAGTTCGTGGAACAGACGCACCTTTCTGGCAAGCGGTTTGACAGCGACGGCTGCCGCCATGCTTCCTCCGCGCATGGCCTTTGCCACAGAGCGCCCGCGCCTGCTTGATGACGCGATGGGCGCGCTCGCCCGCCATGGCGCGCGCATCAGCCATCGTGACGTCGTGGGTCTGGTCGATTTCGCCATCCCCTCGCGCGCGCCGCGCTTTCATCTGGTCGATCTGGCCGGGGGCAAAGTGGAAACGTTGCTCGTTGCCCATGGCAAGGGGTCTGATCCTGACCACAGCGGCTGGCTCCAGCGGTTTTCGAACGTGCCGGGTTCGGAAGCATCGTCCAACGGGGCCTATCTCACCGGCAGTGAATATGTCGGCAAACATGGCCGGTCACAGCGGCTGATCGGGCTCGACGCCAGCAACGATCTGGCCGAAGAGCGCGCGATTGTGGTTCACGCGGCCGACTATGTTGGCGATGAGGTGTTGCGGATGCAGGGCAAGCTTGGCCGCAGTCAGGGCTGCTTCGCTGTGCAGAGCGCTGATCTGGCCACTGTGCTGGCGCGTCTGGGCGAAGGGCGGCTGATCTACGCCGGGAAATAGCGCCACCCCGTTTCAATTGACAACGCATCGCCCATGATGCAGCTTTCCCGTTCCAACGCGTTGGAGGGGAAAAATCATGGAAAACACGATATTGGCACCAGCCGCCGTGCTGGTGTTCTGGTCGCTGGTGATGCTGTTGTGGATGGCGTTCACGCGCTTTCCGGCGATTGCCAAGTCCGGCATGGACATCAAGAACACGCCGCCGGGTGGGCGCGGCCAGGATCTGGACGGCGTTTTGCCGGATAAGGTGCAGTGGAAATCGCACAATTATGCGCATCTGATGGAACAGCCGACCATCTTTTACGCCACCGTGTTCATTCTGGCCTTGTCTGGCGCAGGCGGGGGCGTGAACACGCAACTGGCCTGGGGCTATGCCATTTTGCGCATTCTCCATTCGATCTGGCAGGCGACCGTCAATACGATCATGCCGGTGCGGTTCGGGCTGTTTCTGGCTTCAACCGGGTGTCTGGTGGCGCTGTCCGTCAGCGCGCTGCGCGTCACTCTGGGAGGCTGAGCCATGAATGCACAAATTCTTCAGCCCGTCGTCGCGCTCGCAGTTTGGACCATGGTGATGTGGGTGTGGATGTATGCCACGCGCATTCCCGCCATGGGGGCCGCCAAGATCGAGGCCGACTCGCTGGTGCAGCAAGGGGCAAAGTCGCTTGATGAGTTGCTGCCCGCGCACGTTCAGTGGAAGGCGCAGAATTACAACCATCTGCACGAAGCACCGACGGTGTTTTACGCAGTGGCGCTTGCGCTGGCCCTGCTGGGGGCGGGCAATGGTTTCAACGCCATGCTGGCATGGATCTATGTGGGACTGCGTGTCGTGCACAGCCTCGTGCAGGCGACTGTCAACAAGGTGATGCTGCGCTTCCTGATCTTCGCGCTGTCCAGCCTTGTCCTGATGATGCTGACCGCCCACGCCGCCATGGTGGCGTTCGCCTGATCTTAGCGGGAGCCGGGGTCAGAGACCGGCTCCTCGGCGGCTTTTTCGGACATTCCGGCTTTGCGTTTGCGCAAATTGGCCCGCAAGGCAGCGGCCAAGCGCTCTTCTTTTGTCAGCTTTTTATCAGTCATGGCGGTTAAAGTGCCACGAGCGCCTTGACCGGTCTACACGATTTGTTCATAGGCGCGCGGCATTGAACGGCGTAGCGGGTCTCCGAAACGCCATTTCAAGCTGCAGTAGCTCAGTGGTAGAGCACTCCCTTGGTAAGGGAGAGGTCGAGAGTTCAATCCTCTCCGGCAGCACCACTTCTTCCCCGTTAACCTTGACGGCCCGTTTACTTTTGGGTTGCCCCGGCGCAGACTTTGCGTTCGGGCGCGTGGAGTTTTGTCATGCGCGGGGAAGGGAGAGTATGATGAAATCTCTGAATGCGTTGTCTGCCGAACTGCTCGGCACATTCTGGCTGGTGCTGGGAGGCTGCGGAAGCGCGGTGCTCGCGGCCAAAGGTATTGGTCTGCTTGGCGTCAGCCTGGCCTTTGGCCTCGCGGTCCTGACCGGCGCTGTGGCGTTTGGTCCGATTTCCGGCGGGCATTTCAATCCGGCGGTGACATTCGGGCTGTGGGCGGGCGGTCGCTTCCCGCAGCGCAACGTTCTGCCTTATGTTCTGGCACAGGTTGTGGGAGCCACGATTGCCGCCGCCGTGATCTATATCATCGCCAGCGGAAAGGCGGGCGTGGACGCTTCGTCCATCGGCCTTGCCACCAACGGCTTTGGAGAGCATTCACCGCTCCATTATGGCGCGCTGGCGGCCTTTGTAACCGAATTCGTTCTGACGGCGGCTTTTCTGTATATCATCATGGGGGCAACCGCACCGGGTGCCAATCCCGCACTTGCCCCGGTGGCGATCGGGCTGGCGCTGACACTGATCCACCTGATTTCGATCCCGGTCACAAACACGTCGGTCAATCCGGCGCGCTCCACCGGCCCGGCCTTGCTGGAAGGCGGCATCGCGCTTCAGCAGATCTGGTTGTTCTGGCTGGCCCCGATTCTGGGCGGCATCTTTGGTGCCTGGCTCTACAATCAGGTTTCCCGCCCGGACGTGATCGAAGACGAATACGAAGATTGACCGGTTGACCGTCCGGCCTTCGCCTGTGCAAGGGGGAAGGCATGGACGGAACCGCCACGGCACATCAGACAGGGAGCATGGGGCAGGGCCGCGTGCTCCTTGCTTTTGCCGCCGTCACGCTGATCTGGGGCACCACCTGGATCGTGATCAAGGGCCAGTTGGGCATTGTGCCGCCAAGCTGGTCGGTCGCCTACCGCTTTCTGCTGGGCTCTGCCGTGATGTTTGCCGTCGCGCTCGTCATGCGAGAGCGGTTGTGGCTGGACGGGCGCGCGACAGGGTTCGTGGCGCTGTTTGGCATTGCGCAATTCTGCTTCAACTTCAATTTTGTCTATCGGGCTGAGCAATATGTCACCTCCGGCCTGGTTGCGGTGATATTTGCGCTGCTGTTTGTCCCCAACACGCTGTTTGCCCGTCTCTTTCTGGGGCAGACGTTCACCCGTCGCTTTCTGGCGGGATCATTGGTGGCACTAACCGGCATCGCGCTGCTCTTTGCACAGGAAGCGGCGGGGGATAACGCCGCCCGGTCTGCCAGCCTTGCCGGCATCGGGTTTACACTGGCCGGCGTATTGTCTGCCTCCACTGCCAATGTCATGCAGGCGAGCCCGACTGCGCGACGGCTCTCGATGGTGGCCATGCTCGCCTGGGGCATGTTGATCGGTGGACTGATCGATGTTGCCTGGGCATGGGTCACCACAGGGCCGCCGGTCATCGATCCGCATCCTGCATATTTTCTGGGCCTTGCCTATCTTGGCGCGGTGGCGAGTGCCTTGGCCTTCACACTGTATTTCTGGACCATCCGCCAGCTTGGGCCGGGCAAAGCCGCCTATTCCAGTGTCGTCATCCCGGTGATTGCCATGAGCATTTCAACCGTGGCTGAAGGCTATCAGTGGAGCGTTCTGTCCATCGCGGGCGGCCTGCTTGCTTTGGCGGGCATGGTGATCGCGCTGGGCGGTCGCGACTAACGGGTGATATGGTGGCGCACCGCGCTTGACGGCAATGGCGCGTAAAGATGCGGAAACAGAGCGCCGCCGCGCGAGACTTCCCACCGCACCGCATCGCCCAATCCGTCCAGATCAATCTCTGCGACAACAAGCCCATTCTGCCCGGCGAAATGTTTGGCCAGCGTCTCCTCCACCTGATCGGCGGTGGACATGTGAATATAGCCATCTGCCAGATCGACTGGCGCGCCAAGGAACACACTCTCGCGCTGAAAGGCGGCCCATTGGTCTGCTGTAAAAATCTTGAAGGCGGTGTTTGTCATCCGATGGATATTGACAGCATGGCGGCAACGCGCAACCCTTTGAGGATGGACTTGGATGAACTGCTTCCGCGTCGCGCGGATGACCCGCTGGTCTTGCTGACGAAGCAGGATCTGGATCCGCTCTCGGTGGACGAGCTGAACGCGCGCATCGCCGTGCTGGACAGCGAGATTGCCCGAACGCGCGGAAAGATTGAAGGCGCCGTTAACCATCTTGCAAGTGCCGAAGCCTTATTCAAACACTGACTTGATGTTTGCGTGGAGACGCCCGACATAGGGGCCAAGGAGTTATTGCATCATGCCGTCATTTGCCCGCGCCCTGGAAACCACGCTGCACAACGCGCTGACCGCCGCAAAGGACCGCGCGCATGAATATGCGACGCTGGAGCATCTGCTGCTGGCGCTGGTGGATGATGACGATGCCAGCAAGGTCATGCTGGCCTGTGGCGTCGATCTGGCCGAACTGCGGACCACGGTGGCCAATTATCTCGATACCGAACTGGAATCGATCAAGGGTGCTGACCGGATCGATCCGTCTCCCACCAGTGGCTTCCAGCGCGTGGTGCAGCGGGCCATCCTTCATGTCCAGTCGTCAGGTCGGGATGAAGTCACGGGCGCGAATGTGCTCGTCGCGCTGTTCAGCGAGCGAGAAAGCTATGCCGTCTATTTCCTGCAACAGCAGGATATGAGCCGCCTCGATGCCGTCAGCTTCATCAGCCACGGTGTAGGCAAGGGCAACGAAACGCAGGAAACCAAGCGCCCCGAAGGGCAGGAGGACAAGGCGGAGCGCCGCCAGGAACAGCCCCCGCAAGGCAAGGGCAAGCAGGAAAACCCGCTCCAGCAATTCTGCGTCAACCTCAATGAGAAGGCGAAGAACGGCAAGGTTGATCCCTTGATCGGGCGTGGCCCGGAGGTGGATCGCACCATTCAGATCCTGTGCCGCCGCTCCAAGAACAATCCGCTTTATGTGGGTGAGCCGGGTGTGGGCAAAACCGCGATTGCGGAAGGACTGGCCCGCAAGATCATCGAAGGTGATGTGCCCGATGTGCTCAAGCCTGCTGTCATCTACTCGCTGGATATGGGCGCGCTGCTGGCAGGCACCCGCTATCGCGGTGACTTTGAAGAGCGGCTGAAGGCGGTTGTGGCAGAGCTCGAAAAGCTGCCCGACGCGGTACTGTTCATTGATGAAATCCACACGGTGATCGGGGCAGGGGCCACGAGCGGCGGGGCGATGGACGCCTCCAACCTGCTCAAACCCGCTTTGTCTGGCGGCGTGATCCGCTGTATCGGTTCCACCACCTACAAGGAATTCCGCAATCACTTCGAGAAGGACCGTGCGCTGCTGCGCCGCTTCCAGAAGATCGACGTGAATGAGCCGAGCGTGGAGGATACGATCAAGATCCTTACCGGCCTGCGCTCTGCCTTTGAGGACCACCACAAGGTCAAATACACCGCCGACGCGATCAAGAGCGCGGTGGAGCTCTCCTCGCGCTACATCAACGACCGCAAGCTGCCCGACAAGGCGATAGACGTGATCGACGAAGTCGGCGCGATGCAGATGCTGGTGCCCGAGGCCAAGCGCAAGAAAACCATCACCGCCAAGGAAATCGAAGCAGTGATCGCCACCATGGCGCGCATCCCGCCCAAATCGGTGTCGAGCGACGATAAGAAGGCACTGGAAACGCTGGAGAGCGATCTAAAGCGCGTTGTGTTTGGGCAGGATCTTGCCATCGAGAAATTGGCGTCTGCCATCAAGCTGAGCCGCGCAGGCCTGCGCGAGCCGGACAAGCCCATCGGCAATTACCTCTTCACCGGCCCCACCGGTGTCGGGAAGACCGAAGTGGCGCGTCAACTCGCGGCAATCATGGGCATTCCGCTCCAGCGGTTCGACATGTCCGAATATATGGAGCGGCACAGCGTCTCCCGCCTGATCGGCGCGCCGCCGGGCTATGTCGGGTTTGATCAGGGCGGCCTGCTGACCGATGCGATTGATCAGCAACCGCACTGCGTGCTTCTGCTCGACGAGATCGAAAAGGCGCATCCGGATCTGTTCAACATCCTGTTGCAGGTGATGGACAATGGCCGCCTCACTGATCATCACGGCAAAACCGTTGATTTCCGCAACGTCATTCTGATCATGACGACCAATGCGGGCGCGGCTGACATGGCCAAGGACGGCATCGGCTTCGGCAACATCTCGCGCGAAGATGCGGGCGAGGATGCTGTGAGGAAGATGTTCACTCCCGAATTCCGCAACCGGCTCGATGCCATCGTGCCCTTTGGCTATCTGCCGCCGCAGGTCGTCGCCATGGTGGTGGACAAGTTCATCCTCCAGCTCGAACTCCAGCTGGCGGACCGCGACGTTCACATCAAGCTGGATGACGACGCCAAGGCCTGGCTCACCGAACGCGGCTATGACAAGCTTCTATGGCGCCCGCCCGATGGGCCGCCTGATGCAGGAGAAGATCAAGCAGCCGCTGGCGGAGGAACTGCTGTTCGGCAAGCTCGTCCATGGCGGCGAGGTGGCGGTGCATCTGAAGGACAATGCGCTCAACTTCGAAATCACGCCTGCGGCCCCGAAGAAGGGCAAGAAGGGCGGGAAGGCGAGCGCGAAGTCCGGGGTATGACCTTGCGAGTGAATGAGGCGGCGAGAGTGCGAATCCGTTTGGCAACGGTACGCGCGAAGGAAAGGCTTTGAACGCCACTTTGAGCGAATTCTGGGCGCAGCACACGGCGTCGATGGACGAAAGTTGGGTCATTTGTCCCAACGCGATGACCGCTTGGAAGCCGGGCGAAGACGAATATTGGAAGCGCAGGCCATCGCGCGCGTCGACCAACACCCCTTGACACCACTCGTCATCCGCTCTTCCTTGTATGCAACACATACAGATAGGAGCGCAGCGCTCGGTTCAGGCTGGCGCTATCGCTCGCTTCCTGCGCTGGAATGCCCGCAAGCCGCCAGATTTCCATGCCCCCACGCGCCGCGCCGGGTGATGTGGGCAGTTCAGGGTTGGACAATCTCCACAATTCGGGCAGACTGATCCACATATTGTTTGCAAGGAGACCAACATGCGCCCCGTTATCGCCGTTTTGACCCTTCTCGCCCTGACGGGCTGCAACAAGTCTGACGAACCCAAAAAGGCGGAATCGGTTCTGATCAAGCGCGAGCCGGGCGCATGGAAAACTGACATCAAACTGGTCAAGCTGGATATGCCCGGCGCACCCAAGGAAATGGTTGACGTTGTGACGGCCGCGATGGGGCGATTGAAGGGTGTGGAAACATGCTTGACGGCAGAACAGGCTGCCAAGGAGGACATCGCCAAGGCTCTGGCCAAGGCTCCGGACAACAAAGGCGAATGCACCTTTGACAAAAAGGAAATTGGCAGCGGCCAGCTGGACGTGGTGATGACCTGCACCGATGCGGCGACGAAGGAAAGCATGACGATTTCGACAAAGGGCACGGTTGCTGCCAAATTGGCCAATGTCCGCATGACAATGGTCGGTAAGCAAAATGGTATGCCGATGACGCTGGAGCTCGATGCCGCCAACGTCTGGTCCGGCCCCTGCAAGTCATAACAGTGCCATTCTGAGGAGAAATGCCATGATCGGTTATGTCACATTGGGCAGTAACGATATGCCCAAGGCCCGCGCATTCTATGACGCGCTGTTCGGTTCGATCGGAGCGGGGCGGATCATGGAATTTCCTGAAGAGATGGGCGGTTTTACCATGTGGGGGGTCAGCTGGGATGTGCCTGCCATCGCTGTGACCACGCCCTATGATCGTGAATCTGCAGCTGCCGGAAATGGCAATATGGTTGCACTCACACTCGACAGCCGGTCAAAGGTAGACGCGCTTTACGCCAAAGCACTGGAACTGGGCGGATCAGATGAAGGCGCGCCC
This sequence comes from Sphingomonadales bacterium, assembly GCA_016714795.1. GTDB lineage: Bacteria > Pseudomonadota > Alphaproteobacteria > Sphingomonadales > Sphingomonadaceae > Aquisediminimonas. Next base: position 788,849 of record JADKCA010000001.1, read on the forward strand.
GGGCTGCGCGGGGATGAAGGGCCTCAGGCGTTCTACGGCGCCTATTTCAGGGGGCCAGAAGGCCATAAATTCTGCGCGTACAAGATGGGTCCGGCAGACTGAGCGGCTGAGCGACAATGTTCATCGGCCATTTCGCCCCTGCCATTGCGGCTGCATCTCACAAGGATGCGCCGTCACTGCCCATCTTGTTCATCGGGGCCCAATTGGTGGACTGGGCCTTTTTCGGCTTTGCGATGATTGGCATCGAGCATCTGCGGATCGTGCCCGGCTTCACCGCAATGAACCCGATGGACCTGTATCACATGCCTTGGACACATAGTCTGGTGGGTGCGCTGGGATGGGCCATCGGATTTGCACTTGTCCTGCGCATGGCTGGACTTGGCGGGCGGGCGCAGGCCATTGCAGCTGGCGTGGTGATTTCTCACTGGGTGCTGGATCTGCTTGTCCACGCGCCGGACCTGACCTTTGCGGGCAGCCCGCCCAAATGGGGGCTGGGGCTTTGGAACCATCCGGCGATTGAAATGCCGCTGGAAGTGCTGCTCGTACTGGGCGCGCTCTGGTGGCTCCAGCGCAAGACTGGCATCTCTCCCATGCGGGTGGGTGTGCTGGCGCTGATCTTGCTGGCGTTGCAGGCCATCAACTGGTTTGGGGAAGAGCCGGTTGCTGTGACAACCGGCTTCCTCTTGATGGCATGGCTGGGATACGCTCTGGCCACCATTGCCGCCTGGTGGGCGGTGCGGCCCTTGTCAGCCCAAGATCAGTTGCTGACGCAATAGACTGGCAGCTGGATGGGCGTGGTGCCTTTCACGCGCCACACGCCATCGGGCAGCTGATAGGCTCTGCCCTGTGCCACACGCGAAGCGAGCGTTTCGCAGCCCACGGTCGCCGCGACATCCTTCACAGTCACGCCGCGTTGCGCAGCAAGCTGGGTGTAAGCGGCACGGCGCTTGATGTTGATCGCATCCACTTCATCGCGCAAATCGCCAGAGGGCGGCGCGCGGAAGCCCATATAGCCATCGGCCTGCTCGCCCACGCGGCCTTCTGCCAATGCGGCAGAGACCAGCCCGGCGGACTGGGCAGTGGCAAAACCACCCGCCATCGCCAATACAGCGGCGGTGAGGGTGAGGGCGATGGTTACGCGGTCGATCTTCATGACGGAAACAACTCCGGGTTACTCGTGATGAGGTCGGACGCATCCTTTTTCAGGCTGAGCACGACCTCTTGTCTGATATTGACGTTGAGATTGATCTCAATCGGCTTGTCCGGAGCCTGCACCTGAACGCATCCGCCGTTTGAGACGGCAATTGCGGCCAGCACCAGAAGAGTCTTTCTGTTCATGGCTCCGGGGTTCGCACTCATTCGCTCGCCCGTCAATAACATCGTCTTCATGGTCTTTCGGGCCTTTCTGGAGGCTGAACGGGCCGGGCCTTCTCGCCGGGCACAGGTTGGAGTTCGGGGATCATGCGATTGATCAGCACCGATGGATCGTTGAAACTGCGCGCCATTTCAAAAAAGTTGGCGGAATTTGGCGGTTATCGTCACATTGAAGATGAAGGGGATGTTGGTCAGCCCGGTCACCTTGATCGGAATGGGCAATGTGGCGCGGACACCCGAAATCGGAGCCTGATTGACCCCGGCAAACTTGATTCGGGTGACAACATCGCCGTCAATCGCACCATCCAGCTCGATGCTCAGCCGGTTGTAGCGCAGCGATTTGAGCGCATCGAACGCGAAGCGGCCCATCATCCCCAGATTCTCGTTGGAAATCTCACCCACAAAAGACAGCGTGCCACCACTGCGCGCGACAAGGCTGCCACCTTCAATCCGTCCGCCTTGCGCATCGAAGACCATCGGCAGCACGCCGTCAAACGTGCCACTGGCGGCAATATTCTCAAACTCCATCGCCGCGATGAAGCGCGCAGCATCCAGCCCTTCGACGCGGAAGGTGAGGCGGCGCTCGGCAGCCTGATTGAGGTCCAATATTGCCGGCTCAAGCACCAGATACCCCCCGGCAAAGGGCCAGCGCCCGCCTTCGATCTGCGCCTTGAGGCCGGGCAGAAGGCGGAATGAGACGAGCCCGTCCAGCACCGCCACCCCGGGATTGACCGCCATCATCCGCACTTGCTGACCCGGCGGGGTCTCAAGTCCCAGCAGGTCTGAAAAGCTGATCTGCGTGCTCAGGCCGGCAACAGGGCCGAATGCGGCGGCCATGTCCATCATGTCGGTGCCGAACGTGCCGCTGCTCGTCACACCCGTTGGGGACCAGTTGATCTGGCCCTTGCCTTTCAAAACGCCATCGACGTTGGCGATGACGCCCAAAGTGATCGGCGTAATTTCTTCAGGCTGGATGGCTTGCCCGAAGGTGAGGCCCGGAACGACGATGTCTGCCTGACCAGAGCCGCCAGACAGGCTGTGGCGGATGAATATCTGTGCAACATCCACTTGGCGCTTGGGGTTGCGCAACGTTCCGTGAGCATTCACTTGACCGTTGTGGATGGAAAGCGAAAAATCTTGTGAATTGAATGGGAAATAGCGCTTTTCTTCCGCCGCATCTGAAATGTTGATCGCGCCATTCGCTGACAGATTCCCGCCCGCAAAGGACCAGCGCCCGGCCCCTTCATCGAGCAGTACCGGAACGGCGCCGATATTCGCAGACAGGCCGCCAAAGGTGCCATTCGCGTGCCCACCGGATGTCAAACCGGTCAGGCTCGCTGCCGAGAGGCGAGACGCGTCTTGCCCGGCACCGAGTGTCGCATTGACCTGATCAAGGCGAAACCCGCCATTGGCGAGAGAGAGGCGCGCGTTTCGCGCCGTGAGGGACAAGGGGGATGTCCCCATACGTCCTGCAATCCGGACGTCAGGCGCATTCACGGTATCCCCGGAAATGCACGCCCGGATGGCAGTGGGGCCAAGCTGCAGCGAATCGAGCGTAACGCTCTGAAAAGAGGGAGTATGGCACCCCGTCAGCAGAGGCGCGCCGGGGGAGAGCGAGACGGGCAGGGATAGGCCAGTGATCCGGCCATTGCCCAATGGTCCGTCCAGCGTCGCTTTCGTTTGCAGCGCCAGCGCGCGGCCATCCCAGCGGAAGCGCACTGGCGTGAGTGCAAGATTGGCCGTGCCTGCCTGCCAGCGCGACACGGTGGCTACACCGGATATCATGCCCGGCGCGCCGCCAAAACGTGCCGCAATGCGCGGAAAACCTCCGCCGTCCAGCAGGGCCGAGCCTGCTATACTCAGCGCACCATCGGGCCAGGTCACGCGGATCGGGCTGTCTCCGGCCATAGTCAGCCGCGCGCCGGACAAGCTGCGCAAGGTAACGCCAGACATGGCGAGCGATCCCGATCCGCCTTGGTGACGCACATCATAATTGGCCGACAGCATCGAGCCACGGTCCAGCCCGCGCAGGGATTTCTCCAAAGCCTGCACCAACGGCCCGACTGGCGAATCGGCAAGGCCGGCGGCAGAACCCGTCATGCTGCGTGTCAGCGATGAATCGGCCACCACATTGCGTCCCGCCAAGGTGCCACCGCTTTCAATCCGGAGCCCGTCCGGCCCCTGCGCCAGCGCCAGACGTCCCTGAAGCGCAGCGCCCGCCGCTCTCACGCCCGATGAGGTCAGCCGGGTCAATTGCAGCTGATAATCGCCGGAAAGGTTATCCAGCGCGCCGCCCAACTGGAGCTTGCCCTTGGCCGCTTGCGCCGAAACCGAACCTGATCGGGGGGCAGAGAGCGCAAAATCGCCGCTCAGCGACAGCCGCTTGAGCGCCTCATCAAGAGCCGCATCCAGATCAGCCCGCCCCGCCCCGGTGCGCACCGCGCCACATTCTGCGCCCGCCATCGTAAGCGGACCCGCCAGTCGAGGCCGTCCGCCTGTTGTGCTGATCGCCCCTGCAAATTGTGTTGTGCCGACGCTGCAACCGCCAATCCGGCTTGAGGGAGCCGCCAGCGCCAGTTGGCCGACAAAATCATTGTCCGGCCTGCCGCTGCCGCTCAGCGCGGCTCCGAGGGTACCATAGGGCGTGTCGAGGTGCAGCCGCGCATCGCTCAGCCAGAGCCTTGTGCCGGGCAGCGTGAAGGGCGTGCCATCTGGCTCCGGCAAGAGTTTGTCGAGTGCCCCTAGGCTGATCTGTCCATCGGCAAACCGCGCATTCAGGCGCACACCGCCCGCCCTGATGCCGCTGATGCGTGGGCCCCAGAATGACCAGACAGTTTCCACTTCGGCCCAGTCAGCCGTCAGATCGGGCCGCACGGGATCCCCCAGACGGATGTCGGTGATGCGCTGGGTGGAGGTGCTTAGCCCCTGAAGAGTATAGGACGCCTTGACGTTAGCCTGACTCAGCTGATCGTCAATCACCGAGCGCGCAATGGGTTCGCGCTGCATCCAGCCGATGAACGCAAGCACACCCACGCCGCCAAGCAGCGCCAATGCGATCCGGGATTTCCGCTGGAGAGCCATTACGCCATGTTACACCCGCAAGCGTCGCAACAATCAACCGTGATTGCGCTCCTTGCACGACAAGGTTAGCGTCTTCTGCATGAGTGGGGAAGAGGCAGATACGGCAGGCCATCGTGCGAGAGTGCGTCAACGCCTGGTTGAGGGCGGAGGCGATGCACTGCTCGACCATGAACTCATCGAATATATGCTGGGCTTGGCCATTCCCCGCCGCGACACCAAACCCATTGCCAAGCGGCTGCTGAAGGAATTTGGCGGCATCGGCGGATTGCTGTCCGCCGATGCGGAAGCGATCCAGCGCAATGGCGGGGTGGGGGAAGGCGCGGCGGCCGCGCTCAAGATCGTTCAGGCAACAGCACTGCGCTTGCTGCGGGAGGCTGTGCGCGAGGCACCGGTTCTCTCCAGTTGGCAGGCGCTGCTCGATTATCTGCGGGCAGACATGGGGTTTATGGCGACCGAACGGGTGCGCATCCTTCACCTCAACACGCGCAACATGCTGATCCGGGACGAAGTGATGGCGGAAGGCTCCATCGATCAGGCCGCCGTTTCGGTGCGCGAAGTCATCCGTCGCGCGATTGATCTTGGCTCTGCGGCGATCATATTGGTTCACAACCATCCATCGGGCGACCCATCCCCCAGCCGGGCAGATATTGCGTTGACGCGCACTATCATCGATGCTGGCAAGCCGCTCGGCATTGGCGTGCATGATCACATCATTATCGGCATGAACGGGCATGTCAGCATGCGGGCGCAGGGGCTGATCTGACGCCATGACGCCCATCTTCACGGTTGCACTTGCGGGCGCAGCTTTCTAACGCGGCGGCAGGTTCAAAGAGAGGCAGATATGCGCGCATTCATCTTTCCGGGGCAGGGCAGTCAATCCGTTGGCATGGGCAAGGCTTTGGCCGACGCATCCCTTGCAGCTCGCGAGGTTTTTCAAGAAGTTGACGAGGCTCTTTCACAGAATCTCTTCAAGCTTATGAGCGAAGGTCCGGAAGATCAGTTGACGCTGACAGAAAATGCGCAGCCTGCCATCATGGCCAATGCCATCGCCACTTTGCGCGTGCTGGAGCGTGAAGGGGGGCTGCGTTTGGCCGATAAGGCGGATTTCGTCGCGGGCCATTCACTGGGTGAATATACCGCACTTTGTGCCGCGGGTGCGTTCGATCTGACAACGACTGCGCGCCTGCTCAAATTGCGCGGCCAATCCATGCAGGCCGCCGTTCCGGTGGGGCAGGGTGCGATGGCGGCTCTGCTGGGGGCGGACATTGAAAAGGCGCTGGCGCTGGCCGATGCGGCGGCAGAAGGCGAAGTCTGCACCGTCGCCAATGACAATGATCCGGGGCAAGTTGTGATTTCCGGCGCGCGCGCAGCGATTGAACGCGCGATTGCGCTGGTCAAGGACCATGGCATCAAACGCGGCGTATTGCTGCCGGTATCCGCACCGTTCCATTGTCCGCTGATGCAGCCCGCAGCCGATGCCATGGCAAAGGCGCTGGCAGAGGCCGTGATGCAGGCTCCGCTGGTGCCGGTCTACGCGAATGTCACGGCGGCTCCGGTCGCAGATCCAAGCACAATTCGTGATTTGCTGGTGCAACAGGTCACCGGGCGCGTGCGCTGGCGCGAAAGCTGCATTGCGATGTTCGAGGCCGGTGTGCATGACTTCGTGGAACTGGGCGGCAAAGTCGTCGGTCCCATGGTCAAGCGCTCTGCGGCAGACGCAACCGCAACGTCAGTTGTGACGATGGACGATATCGAAGCCATGGCGAAGGGGCTATAAACATGTTTGATCTCAATGGAATGACAGCACTTGTTACGGGCGCTTCTGGCGGCATTGGCTCCGCCATCGCGAAGGCGCTGGCCGGGCAGGGGGCGCGGGTTGCGCTATCTGGAACCCGCGAGGATGCGCTGAAAGCCGTTGCAGCGGAGATTGGTGGCGATTGCGTGGTTCTGCCCTGCAATCTGGGCGATGCGGAACAGGTTGAAGCGCTGGTGCCATCGGCAATCGAAGCGCTGGGTGGCAAGCTTGATATTCTCGTCAACAATGCTGGTGTGACGCGCGACGGGCTGATTTTGCGCATGAAAGATGAGGACTGGTCAGACGTGATCCGCATCAATCTGGAAGCTGCGTTCCGCCTGATGCGGGCAGCTGCCAAACCGATGATGAAGGCGCGTCACGGCCGCATCGTCACTATAACCAGCGTTGTCGGCACCACTGGCAATCCGGGCCAAGCCAATTATGCGGCCTCCAAGGGCGGCCTGACTGCCATGACCAAGGCGCTGGCGCAGGAACTGGCGAGCCGCAACATCACCGTCAATTGCGTCGCTCCGGGTTTCATCACATCTCCGATGACCGACGTTCTGCCAGACGCGCAGAAGGATGCACTGACACAGAAAATTCCGCTTGGCCGTTTGGGCGAAGGCGCGGACATTGGTGCGGCGGTTGCCTATCTGGCGAGCCGCGAAGCGGCTTACGTCACCGGCCAGACCATTCATGTAAATGGCGGCATGGCGATGATCTGATCCAGCGACGCGCTGCCGTGTTCACATGGACAGGGCAGCGCACATGATGGCGGACAATCTCAGATGAACATGTTCCAGCAAGTTAGACAAGTCACATATTCTGCAACTTAGAGATGTCACTAGCAGGCGCGTCAAGGCTTGTCCCGGTAGTCCATAGGTGGGACCCGCGCGGCGACCGTAGCGCGGACACAAGCGCTGGCGGAGGTCGCCGCGTGGGAGGTGCCTGTGGACCCACCGGGGCAAGCCGGGGGGATGGGGGTCCGGGGGAAGGGGGGGCTCAAGCCTGCCGGATAAACTGTGATAGCCCCCGTGCCGCCAGTTCTTCATTGCTGAGCCGAGGCCCCCGCTTCAGGCGCTGAAGACCAAGCGATCGGCGATCAACCTTGGCGGGAGCTTCGCCGGCTTGATCCGGGAAGAGGTGGCCGGGCTGGGAGCGCCGAACCGGTGCGTCATTGTTCCGTTTACGGTGATGAGGCGCTTCGGCTTGCATGGCACGCGCCAGTTCCAGCGCAGCACTCAGATGCTTGTTCTCGACAATGGCCGCCTGATTGACCCGCTGCATCTTGTCGAACACACGGTAGGGCAGCACTTCTCCGCCATGCCGGATCTCAAGCCTGCCGTCCGGATACTCGCAGACTGTCACACGCTTGCGTGCCAGACTCCGCGCCAGTTCACCTGGTTCAAGGATGAACATCACCTTGTTGTAATGCAGGGTCAGCGCAGCCGTCAGCGTGCGTTCCTCCCTCCAGACCATCGCCAGATCGAGGCTCTCATGGTCCGCAAGCGGCCTGTGCAGGTCTTTGCTGTTCAGCGGTGCGCGGGCAAAGCGGCGGTTATGTTGCTCGATATAGACTGGAAGGAAGGCATTGGCGGCTTCGATCGTCGATACACCCGCAAGGCGCATCTCCTTGACCAAGCGATCCTGCATGGTCTGGTGGACCCGTTCGACACGGCCTTTTGCCGGAGCCGAGTTCGCACAGATAATCTCAATGTTGAGATCATGAAGCGCCCGCCCGAACTGGGTCATGCCATCCCCGCGAGAGGCACTGGCCTTCGCATTACGGAACACACTATGCTTGTCCGAGTAGAACGCCACCGGCTTGCCGTGCAGCGCGATATACTCGCGCGTCGCCTGCATATAGGCCAGGGCATTCTCGGAAGGCTCCATCTTCAGGTGCATCAGCCGACTGGTCGCATCATCAATGTAAACCAGAAGCGTGCATTGAACCCCTCGATCCTCAAACCACCAATGCTCTGATCCGTCGATCTGGATCAGCTCGCCCAGACACTCACGACGATAACGGGGCTGATAGACGCGTGGGCGCCTTGCCTTGCGATCCTTCCATAGCCCGTCAGCAATCATCAGGCGGCGCAGCGTCTCGCGCGATATCCGGATGCCATGACGCTCTTCAAGCTTCTCGGCCGCAAAGCTCGGGCCAAAATCAGGGTAATGATCCCGTACCAACCCCAGCGCCGTTGCCAAAAAGGCCTCATCAAAACGCCGGTTGCTCGGACGTCCGCGCCGCGTCGAAACAAGACCAGCGGCACCATGGCAACGCAGCTTGCCCAAAAGCCGGAAGACCTGCCTGCGGCTGACCCCAAGCAACGCAGCTGCATCGTCCGCATGTAGGTCACCGCGATCCACGCGTTGAAGCGTATCAAGCCGTGTCAGTTCCTTCTGGCTCATGTGCAGCACCGTCATCATCGTCTCCCCAAACCGCAGGGGAGACCATGCCACCGGTGACACTTCTATTTTGCAGACGGTGACATCTCTATCTTGCTGCTACAGAACATAAGCTCGATAATATACATTATGTTAAATTGTATGACATGAGGGGACAGCGGGTGCGAAGACCCCTCATGTCAAAAACGTGCCGATCAATGCGCGTGTTGCGCCTTCCAGTCGCGCCTGATCTTCTTGGCGAGTGACCATTTATGCACTTCGGTCGGCCCGTCATAGATGCGGAACGCGCGGACTTCGCGGAAGACCTGCTCGACGATCGTAAGCTCAGTCACGCCCATGCCGCCCATGACCTGAACGCAGCGATCAGCAATGCGCATCAGCGCCTCGGACACCGCCACCTTGGTGATCGAGCTTTCGACTGTGCCCAGCACGCCCGTATCCAGAACGCCCGCACACCATTCGATCATCAGCTTGGCCTGCTGGAGATCGATCATGTTTTCAGCCAGCATGAAGCCCACACCCTCATGATCGATCAGCAGCTTTCCGAACGCCATGCGCCGATTGGCATAATCCGTCGCAATTTCGTTGGCGCGCTCGCAGCAGCCGTGCCAGCGCATACAGTGAGACAGCCGCGCCGGAGACAGGCGAATTTGCGCATATTTGAAGCCTTCGCCGGCTTGCCCCAGCATCTGGTCTGCCGGAACGCGCAGATTGTTGATCTCCAGCGTTGCATGGCTGCCCGGCATGGAGCTGTCGATGGTGTTCGGCACATGGGTGATGGTGATGGCCGGATCGGGCAGGTCAACGAGGAACATGCACGCGCCTTCGTCCGCCTTGGCCATCACGATGCCCACGCTCGCGCCCTCGGCCCCGGTGATGAACGCCTTTTTGCCGTTGATCACCCAATGATTGCCGTCGGGCTTGCACGTCGTCTGCATCATAGAGGGATCAGAGCCCGCACCGCCTTCCAGCGCGGGTTCGGTCATCAGAAAGGCTGAGCGCGCACGACCTTCCACCAGCGGCTTCAGGAAGCGTTCCTTGATCTCCGGGCTGCCGACATGGCCGAGCAGATACATATTGCCTTCATCGGGTGCCATGGTGTTGCAGGCGAGCGGGCCGAGCGGGGAAAGCCCCGACTTTTGAAGGATAAAGGCGGTTTCCAGCTGCGTCATATGCCCGCCATCAGGCAGAATGTGCGGGGACAGAACGCCCGCGGCGCGTGCCTTGTCGCGCATTTCAAAAACGAGTTCGTCCATCGGCGCGCCGTGATGGTCGCGGCGCGTATCCTTTTCATATGGGATGACAACATCGCGGACGAATTGTTCGACTGTCGCGCCAAGGTCTTGCGCGCGCTGGGAAAGGGCCATGTCAATCTCGCTCAAAGGCTGGAGTGTGGAATCACGCCCCTGCCTTTGAACGATTCTCGGCCTTCTGCAACCGCGCTTAGTTCACCATGCGCGCATTCTCGCCCCAAAAGGGAATGCGGAGTGCCTTTTTGTCCATCTTGCCTGCCGCCGTGCGCGGAATGCTGTCTACAAACGCAACCGATTTGGGGGCTTTCACCCCGCCCAGACGGGCCTTGGTGTGGGCAATGATCGCGGCTTCATCAATCCCCTGCCCCACAACGATGGCGTGCACCTGCTCGCCCCATTTTTCGTGCGGAATGCCGATGACGGCACATTCGCGCACTTCGGCCAGTTCAGTGATCGCCGCTTCCACTTCGGTGGTGAAAACGTTGAACCCGCCGGAGACGACCATGTCCTTCTTGCGGTCCACGATATAAAGGAAGCCATGCTCGTCACGCTTTGCCACGTCTCCGGTGTGGTGCCATCCAAAGGTTCGGACTTCCTCGGTCGCCTCGGGCTTTTCGAAATAGCTGTGCGAGACGAGCACGCCGCGCACGACAATCTCGCCGGCTTCGCCCACGGGCAGCAGATTGCCGTCATCATCCATCAGCCCGACCTTCACCGAACGCGTCGGCTTGCCGCAACTTGCGAGCCGTTCGGGATGATCGCCCCGCGCGGCGGCCGCCACCACTTCGGGCGGTAACCAGGTGATGATCATCGGGCATTCAACCTGCCCATAGCCCTGGCACATGCACGGCCCGAATGTCTCCACCGCCACGCGCAACTTTTCGGGCGAACAGGGCGAACCGACAAGGATGAAGATTTTCAGGCTGGAATAGTCATGTTTGTCGATCTGGGGCGAAGCGAGGCACTGATACATCGCGGTCGGCGGCAGATACATATGCGTGACGCGCTGTTCCTCAATCGTCCGCAGCACCTTTTCGGCATCAAATCCCGGCAGGATGACCTGCGTCGCGCCCAGGCTGAGCGTGGAGAGTGCAATTGGTCCTGCCGCGTGCGTAATCGGCGCGGAAACGAGCGCGACCGGATGATCGGTGCGCCCGCCCATCGCGTCCGCCGCCGTTTCGATCATCGTGCCCCATCCGAGATTGGTGACGTTCGCGCCCTTGGACGGGCCAGTGGTGCCGCCCGTTGGGAAAATGCCGACCAGCTCATTCATGTTGCCGAACGCGTCGATCTCTGGTTCGACAAAGTCGGCAGCTGTCGTGCTGCCGACGAATTGTTCGAGAGAGGGGACGCCATCCAGTGCCTTGTCCATGCAGACCAGCTTGGTAAGGCCCGGGCACAGCGCGCGCAGTTCATCCACCTCATGCGCCAAGCTGGAATGGAAGACGAGCCATTCGCAGCGGACATAGTTGATATAGGCGGCGTTAGCGTCGATCGCATTGCGGATGTTGACGGGAATCCACTTGCCGTTCGCACGCCACATGGCAAGCAGCACGACCATCAACTGCGCGCTGTTGGGCGCGTAGAGCGCAAGGCATTCCTGATTTCCAAACCCGTTTTTCTGAAGCGCTGCGGCCAGCCGTTCGGTCTCTGCCTTGGTTTCGGCAAAGCTCAGCTTTTCGCCGGATTCAGTGTCGAACAGCGCCGTCCGGGCCGGATCAATGTCATGGCCACGGTCAAAATAGTCGATTGCACGCACGGGAAATATCCTTCGGGTCTGGAATCAGTGAGCGGTCTGACCGCCGTCGATAATGAAGAGCGAGCCATTGATAAAGCTGGCAGCATCAGAGCATAGGTGCAGCACGGTGCCTGCAATCTCTTCAGGTTGCGCTGCGCGGCCGCTGATATTCTGCGCGAAGAAGGCCGCGCGGAACTCTGCGCTATCCGCCCAATGCTGCGTCATCGGCGTGACAACAAAGCCAGGGCCAATGGCGTTCACGCGGATGCCCTGTTGGGCATATTCAATCGCCGCCGCCTTGGTGAGACCGACCACGCCATGTTTGGCCGCAACATAGGCGGACATGTTGGGGTCTGCGATGACGCCACCAACCGACGCCGTGTTGACGATGGCCCCCTTCCCCGTCTTCAGAAAATGCCGGATTTCGGCCTGCATCGAGAGGAATACGCCCTTCAGATCGACATTGATGGCAAGGTTCCACTCATCAAGCGTCACTTCATGCAGCGGGCGTTGTTCGGGCAGCACTCCGGCATTGTTGAATGCCAAATCCATGCCACCAAAGCGAGACACACATTCAGCAACGAGCGCTTCGAGCGCAGCAGGATCGGTGACGTCGGTCTTGAGGAAGGCTGCTTTGCCGCCTTCCGCTTTGATCAGGCTGACGGTTTCCGCGGCCCGCGCATCAATGTCGCCGATCATGACGGCGGCCCCTTCCCGCGCGAACGCCAAAGCGGTTGCCCGGCCAATGCCGGTTGCGCCGCCTGTTATCAGAACTGTTTTCCGTTCAAACCGCATCGTCACTCTCCTTGCCCTCCCGCGACGCGGAAGGGAATTATTGGCCCGGATTGATCAGCACCTTGCAGTCATGGGTCCGTGTGCGCAAAGCTTCGAACCGGGCGGGCGTGTCACCCAGTGAAATCGTATCGGTGACGAGCAGACGCGGTTCGGCAGCGCCAGCATCCAGCGCGTCGAGGGCTTCCTCATATTCCTGCCGCGTGAAAAAGGCGGAGGTGATGAGGCGCACTTCCTTGGACAGCATGGCAAAGCTGTTGAATGTGTCTGGCCGGGTGCAAAGCCCCAGCAGGAGAATCGTCCCGCGCTTGCGGACCTGACTGACAGCCTGTTCGATCAGGCCCGGCACGCCAACGCATTCAAACACAATGTCCGCTGGCCCTCCCAGCGCGCGATGTGCGCCGCCAACCGGGTCAGCGGGATCAACGGCAAAGCCCGTCGCCCCCATTGCCAGCGCGCGCTCCTCTTGCCAGTTTGCAAGATCCTGAATGACAACATCCGCCGCGCCCTTTCGCCGCGCCCAGAAGGCGACCGCCAGCCCGATCGGTCCAGCGCCAAGGATCAGCACCTTGTCCCCCGCCTTCAGGCCCGACATGTTGACGCCATGCAGCGCCACCGCCAACGGCTCGATAATTGCGCCATCGGCCATGCTGGCGGATTGCGGCAGGCGAATGCACTGGTTCGGCTTGGTCACTGCATATTCGGCATAACCGCCGCCTTGCAGGCCGAACGCATCGCACCACGCCACCTCCCCTGCTTTGCAGGATGCGCATTGGCCACAGCTTTGCAGGGGGATGACAGAGACGAGATCGCCCAAGTCGAGCCCCTCCACCCCCTTCCCCAGCGCCACGACTTCGCCAGCAAATTCATGACCCAGCACCGAACCCGGCCCCTGACCATAGGCCGGGTCTTCGGTCATGTGCAGATCAGACCCGCAAATCCCGCAGCGCCCCACCTTGACCACCACTTCGCCGGCGTGAGGCGTGGGATCGTCGATGGTTTGAACTGTGAGAGGTTTGTGGAGCCCCTGCATGATGGCGGCGCGCATGGGACGTTCTACTCCTAACTCTTCGTCTGGCTTTTCGTCATTCCCGCCTGCGCGCGAATGACAGGGTGAAGATGTCACTCATCCCAAGGCGGAATTTCGCCGGTCGCCACCTGCGTGGGGATGCACAGCAGGAAGCAGAAACCTACATCGATCGCCTTGGGATAGGCTTTCTGAAGCATGGCCATCATCTCCTTGGATGTCTTGGCCTTTTTGGAAAGCGCGATGAACTTGACGATATAATCGCGCGACCATGTGATGCTGGCGGGCGAATCCACCAGTCCCGGCCTGGTGTGGCCGGGGATGACACGCAGCGGCTTCTTCGCCGCGAGATCATCAAGCACCTTGATCCAGTTCTGATACCGGTCGGGCGTGTGTTCCCCCAGCCAGAGATACATGCCGTTATAGACGACATCGCCCGCAATCAGCGTCTTTGCCTCGTCATCCCAGACGATGGTGGAGCGCACATGATCGCCTTGCATCGGGCCGATAATCTCGAGTTTATGGCCTTCCAGCGTAAAGCTCTCCCCCTCCAGCCCGGCAGGCACAACCGGTCGGCGCGGAGCATTGGGGCCAAGCTGTTCGCTCCATCGCGCGAACTTGATCGGGACGGAGCGGGTCATGTCCTTCACCACAATGGGTGCGGCCAGCAACTTCGCATCCGGAAACGCGTCGGCCAGAACATCGAGCCCGAAGAAATGATCCGGGTGGTCGTGCGTGATGATGACTGCCTTGAGCGTCTTGCCGCTATCGAGAATGTCCGCGACCACACGATAGGCGTCGGCGCGGCTAAACGGCACGTCGATCAGCACCGCGTCCTTCTCACCCTTCACCAGCGTGATGTTGGCGTGCATCGACGTGACGCTTGTGCGGATCACCTGATAGTCAAGTGGCGCGGCAATCGCGGGCGAGGCGGAGAAGGCTGCAAGGGCCAAAAGCCAACGCGGCGTCATCACAAAATCCCCGATTTGCCGGGAGAGAGAATATGGTTCGGATCAATCGCATTCTTCAACAGCGCGTTGAAGTCGCGGTTAACCTTGCCATATTGCTCCGCCACCAGCCCCATTGAATTGACGCCGGTGCGATAGCTGGCCCAGCCCTTCTTGCCGAATTCGGTCACAAGTTCGCGATAGCAGGCGTCTGCCTTCTTCTCCTGCGCGGGGTCGCTCTTGTCGAACAGCAAGGCGATGATGTGGTGCAGGTCGCGCCATCCGATGGCGTAGGCTGCCGTATAATCGAAACCATGCTTGTCCAGGATCGAACGGGCCAGAGACGTTTGCGCCTGTGCCTCCTTGCCCTTGGCGGCAGCCACCGGCGCAAACCAGGCCAATCCGCCCCCTGCCCCGCGCCAGCGCAGCAGGCCGATTTCGTCCAGATTGAGACCGCCTTCCATCAGCGTCTTGTGGTGGTGGAACCATGGGTTGTCCCCCATTTCAGCCTCGGTCATCACTTCGCCACCACTTGGCGTCAAGGCGCCACGAATGATCGGTTCGATGGCGGCGACCGTCTGTTCGGTGCCATAAAGCGCGAAATAGGTGTTCCACATGCCAAGGCCGTTCGCCTTGGCAGCTTTCTTCACCGAGTCATCATCGAGCGGTCTGTCATCCGGCACAATCTCGTTGCGGCGCTTGAACATGGCGAGTTGGTATGACGCACTCATCATCAAGTTCACATTGGGGATGAGGCTGGCCACACGCAGCGGGCGCATTGCGTCAATGATTGCAGGCACATCATCCATATTGTTGTGACGCACCATGAAGGGCTTGTAGACCGGTGGCTTGGGCATCAGCCACATGCCCATTTTGGTTACGACACCGAAGTTGGATTGCGTGAACAGTCCATCGACATAGGGTCCATAGCCCCATTTGAAGGCTTGCCACGCCGTTGAGCCTTCAATGCTGCCCATGCCCGTTCGCATGATTTCACCATTCGGCAGAACCACTTCCATGCCGCATTGGAAGGTGAAATGTTCGCCATAGGGCGTGTAACCCACACCGCGATCCAGCGTATTGCCCACCGGCGAGGCGATGGGGCCAACCGTCGGCACATCAATCCACAGCGGGATATTATTCTCGTCAAGATAGTCCTTGAGCTGCTGATAGGTGACACCCGGTTCCAGCAACGCCGTGCCGAGATCCGCATCGACTTCCAGAATGCGGTTCATGCGCTTCATATCGAGCACGATCTGCCCCGGCGTTGCAGGGGCCGCCATGCCATAACCCATGTTCTTGCCGGTCGAGATTGTCCAGATCGGCTGTTTGAACTTGTTGGCGATGCGGACGATTTCCTGCACTTCCTCAACGGTTGCTGGCGCAACTGCGCCAACCGGCGTGTGCACTTTGTTGGGGTCAGGAATATATGTCTTGCTCCAAGGCTTGACCGAGTCCGCGTCACCAAAGCACCATTCATCACCCACAACCGAACGCATCGCCTTGATGGCCCCGGCAAAATCGGCCTTGGACACGCCGGGAGCCAGTGTTGCAGGTTCCTGCTTGCATCCGGCCAGACCCAAAGCAGCGGCCCCCAGCGCGCCCGCGCCGAGCATCATGCGCCGATCAAGTTCAAATCCGCTCATTTGCCGTGTTCCTTCTCATTGGCCTTGCTGGCGGAAATCCATTGGGCGAGTGCATCCATCTCGTCGGGCGTCACTTCGGTGGGGCGGAAGGCGGGCATACCGTTGCGGCCATGCCGGGCAATGTCCTTGATGGTCTCCACGGGCAATTGTCGGCCCAGAATGATCGGCCCGACATTGCGGCCATGGCAATAGCCGCAGATCTTGGCGTAAACGATTTCGGGGGCGCGTTCGCCTGGCACCTCCCCCAGTTTCTGCGCGGCATAGGCCGCCGTGGCGAGCTCCATCGCGGCGGCCAGAGCGATCATGCGTTTCATTTGAAATTCCCCAATTGCACGCCGCCATCGATCACCACATGCGCGCCGGTCATGAAGGCAGAGGCGTCAGACGCCAGCAGCAGCGCCAGCGGTTTTATCTGATCTGTTTCCGCCATGTGACCCAGCGGGATGGTCTTTTCGAATGACGTCTTGGCGTCAGGGTTTTTCTTCACCCAGCCGTCACCAATGTTGGTGACGAACGGCCCCGGCGCGATGGCGTTCACGCGGATGCCAAACTCCGCCAGCTCCAGCGCGGCATGGCGAACCAAGTGCAGCACGCCAGCCTTGGCAGGCATATAGGGTATGCCCACAATCGCTTCATTGATGATCCCCGCGTTGGAGGCGGTGGCGATGATCGAGCCCTTGCCGCCGCCCGCCCTCATGCAGCGCACGGCCTCTCGGATCGTGTAAAATGCCCCGCTGAGATTGATGTCGATCGAGCGCGCCCATTTGGCTGGATCATATTGGTCGATCCGCCCCAGCGGATTGCGCTCCCCGGCGGGAGACCAGAAGCCATTACCAGCATCCCAGCCGGCATTGGCAAAGCAGATGTCGAGCCCGCCATAGGCCGCAACATGTGCATCGAATGCCGCGGAAACCTGAGTCAGATCGGCGATGTCGCACTGCACGGCCCGCGCCTCGGCCCCTTCGGAGCGAAGCCGCGCGGCTTCGCGTTCTGCCCCTGCCCCGTCCAGATCGGCGAGCGTGACCTTCGCGCCCGCTTCGGCCATGGCTTCGGCATAGGCCAAGCCGATGCCGGAGGCTGCCCCCGTCACCAATGCGCTGCGGCCCGTGATGTTGAACTGGTCGAGTGTTGTCATGCGTCCCCTGCCTCTGCCTTGATCATTTTCTGCAACAACCGCCGTGCGCGAATGCCGCCGCCGTCACCGCTCAGCACAAGCGGTTCCATGTCCCAGAAGTCACGCCCTGCCATCAGGCGGTGCGCATCGCGGATGATGGGCAAATCCTCATGTTCGAACGCAAAGGCAAGCGCGCTGCGCAAGCCTTCGCTGAAGTCGGTATCGCCGAGTGCATAATCGCGCGCGGTGGCCCAGAGATAATGGGTGCTGTCCGGAGTTTCGGGCGTGAAAGCATGGAGGGAAAGCAGTGCCTTCATCTCGGGCACTGGCGTGCCGGGCTCACCGCTGCGATAGTCGAAAAACAAATTGGCAGGCGCGTGCCATGTCACCTCGCCGAAATAGTCCTGCTTGCGGCCCTCCACGCCCAGCACAGCCGCCAGCGCGGGCGAGATATAGTCATTCTCGCGGGTGTAGCGCGAATAGGCCCGTTCGCCATCCTGCCAGAATTTGCGCTCGCCGATTGTGAAGGCGTTGGCCACCAGCGCGGGGTGGACGAAATTGGCGTGGCTGAGATCAAGGATATTGTCGGTGTAAAGCTCGTAATGGCCTTCCGCGAGTGTCGCCCCGCGCACTGCTTCCCAAGCCGGATCATCCAGCCACGCGAAATCAGGGATCAGCGCCGGGTCTGCCTTGGCCGCATCACCCATCCAGATCCACAGCAAGCGATAGCGTTCGATCAGCGGATAGGCGGGCAAAGAGACCTTCGGCGGCGCCTCCCCCTGATGCGGATTGAATACGCAGGCCCCGGCCCCGTCAAACCGCAGTCCGTGATAGGGGCAGGCGAGCGCGCCTTCGATCACCCGTCCATCACCGAGGGCTGCAAAGCGGTGCGGGCAGCGCCCGCCTATCGCCTTGGCAACTCCGTCGCCGTCGCGGAAAAGCGCGACAGGTTCTTCCAGAAACACCTTGGCTTGCGGCGTCTCGCCCAGTTCATCGGCCCAGCCTGCCGCATACCATGTATTGCGGAGGTATGTGCCACGCTGGCCAGAAAGTTTGGGAATGCTGCCGTTGGTGCCCATCGGTCAGGCCCATCCGTCATGCTGAACGTGTTTCGGCATCCATGCCGCAACCTTGAAGCGCAACTGATAGGTGCCAAACCTGCTCTGACATTGAGGCATGGACCCTGACACAAGTTCAGGGTGACGGAAATCTTGTCGTGGACGGACAGGAATTGTCACTCCCCCCTACAGATACAGCGCCGGATTGAGCGCAATCCCATGCTCTGTGCAATAGCTTTCATAGTGATTCATGAACCACCACACGTCCAGCGTTTCGACATGATTGCCATGCTCGTCAAAAAACTCGTTCGCGCCCTGCATGTGGAACAAGGCCTTCATGCCGCCGGGATTGTCCGTCACCAGCGTGTGCGCCGTACCGGGCGTTTCGGTGATGAAATCGCCGGGGCCGCACACCCAGTCATATTCGAGATAACGGAAATTGCCTTCCAGACCGACCGCCCACACCTTGCCGCGATGCTTGTGCGTGCCGATGACGCCCGGGCCTTTGATCCAGAGAATATTGACGTAGATATTCTCTTTGGGGTCAAACGCCAGATGCCGGATCGCGGCATTGTCTCCGAAGGGAACCCAAGGGCTTTCGGCTTCGTCCGATCCGACATAGGTGCCTTCGGAACCCCGCGCCTTGATGATGTCTCCGTAAAGTTCAGGCACGTTGACGATCTTGTATGCGCCTGATGGCGGGGCTTTCATACCGGACATGATGGTGTTCCTTACAAATACAGCTTCGGATTGATCGGAATGCCGCGCTCCGCGCAATAGGTCTCATAATGGTTGATGTACCACCAGACATCCGCCGTCTCGACCAGCACCGCATCGGCATCATAGAATTCGATCGGCCCGGTCATCCAGCCGAACAGCTTCACGCCTTCGGGCTGCTCGGTGACGAGCGTGTGACTTTCCCCGGGCACTTCGAGGATGAGGCCGCCGGGTGAGGCCACCCAGTCATATTCCAGATAACGCACGCGGCCTTCCAGACACACCATCACGATATTGCCGCGATGCAGATGTGTGCCGATGGTGCCCGGCCCTTTGACCCACAGGATGTTGGAGAAGGTGTTGGTGCGCACGTCGAACGCGAGATGCTTGATCGCTGCATTGTCGCCAAACGGCACCCACGGGCTGTCCACATCGCTCTGCGCGTCGATATAGCGCCCGCCCGGGCTCAGCCGCTCGACGAGATGCTTGTAGTTGTTGGGAACGTCCACGATTTTCTTCGCGTCGGACGGCGGGGCTTTCATGATGGCCATGGCGTCTTTCCGTCAACGGATCAGCGTATCGACATAGTCGGCACCGATGCCAACCGCGTCATAATGGTCGCGCGCCAGCTTCATGTAATCGAACACATCGAAATGGCCGATGGTGGCACCTTCTTCGTCCAGCCACATCAGCGGGCCGGAAACAACGAAGAACACTTTCATGGGGTCGGGATGATCATAGCAGACCAGAGTATGGCTTTCGCCCGGCGTTTCGTAAATGAAATCGCCAGCCGTCGCCGTCCAGCTATGCTCGAGATAGGCCCATTTCCCGCTGATCGTGTAGGCCCAGATCGGGTGCGGGTGATAATGGCGGTTCACCAGCCCAGCCGATTTGGACATCAGCACGTCCGCCCACATATTCTTGGACGGGCTGATCCAGACCGGCTTTGAAGACACTGTCTCGCTGATCGGCACCCAATAGCGCTCATCCCCTTCGGCAATATTGGGCATATAAACTTCCGGCAGGCCGCCATCGCGGAACACGTTCTCCACGGGCTTGATGCCCTTCCAGAATTCGGAATGCGGCGTTTCAGGCATCATCTTCTCCAAGAAAAAGGGTGGAGGCGAGCCGCACATTGCCCGCCTCCGGGGAGAGCATCAGAAGTCGAGACCGAGCTTCACATACCATTCGCGCGGGCGGCTGTAGGTACCATAGAATTGCCCGCCTGCGATCTGCGCCTGACCGGTCACCAGATAGCGTTCATCGGTGATGTTGGTCATGCCAGCCGTCAGATCCCAATGATTGCCAGATTTGAAGGTGATCGAGCCATTGAGAATGTCAGTTGCCGAACGCTGGAGCAGATAGGCACGCTCGGTATCGTTCCACAGTTTTGAGGTGTGGGTGTAATCGGCCAGAATAACCACCTTCGCGTCACCGCTGCCAACCGGCAGCTCATAACGCGGGCTGACATTGAACTTCCATTTGGGCGTCTTGGGCAGGTCCGCACCGGGAAACACACCCGCCTGGAACGGATTGGCCGCCACCTGCGCCGGGGCGAGCACCGATGTGTATTTGGAGTCGGTAAAGCCCACCGAGGCGTTGATCAGGAAGCCGTCCGCCGGCGCGGCTGTCAGTTCCAGTTCAAAGCCCTTGAGCCGCGCATTGCCCGCATTCTGGATGCTGGGAGACACACCCTGCTGGAAGTTGAGCTGGATACCCGCATATTTCGTGGTGAAAATTGCGGCATTGAGTTGCAGTTTGCGGTCAATCAGCGTGGACTTCAGGCCCACTTCAAAGGTGGTTGCCTTTTCTTCATCAAAGTCAGGCGCAGTGGGCAGCGGGTTGGAAAGGCGCGTGGTCCAGCCACCCGTCTTGTAGCCCTTGGACCAGCTGCCGTAGATCATCACATCTTCGGTCGGGTGATATTGCAGGCCAACCTTGGGTGAGAAGTTGTTGAACACCTTCTTTTGCGTGCCGGCGATATAGTAACGCAGAGGCTGCCCGGCATTGGGGAAGTCCGCTGCAATCCGGCATGCGTCGGTAATCGGGTTGATCGAGGCACAGGCCGGCACACCGACCTGATTCAGGATCTTGTAGGTCAAGCCGTTGGCGTCGGACTGAAAGCCTTCGAACGACTTGTTTTCATGCGTGTAGCGTCCGCCAATGGAAATGCCGATCTGCTCGGTCGGCTTGAAATCCACCTGACCGAAAAAGGCATAATTCTTCGTAGCCAGATCGTTGGGGCCGTCCACCTGCAACAGACCTTCAGCAAAGGTCACATAATCGTGCAGGTCGCCCGCTTCCTTGAAGTAATAGGCACCCAGCACATAATTCAGCCGCTTGTCCATCGCCGAACCGTTGAGCTGGATCTCCTGGCTGAACTGATACTGGTTCATGGTGAAGCTGGTGTGCAGGAAGTTGAGCGGCGAGCCGTCAATGTCCATGCCCACATTCCAGTGCAGCTCGCGATAGGCGGTGATCGACTTGAGCAGCAGGTTTTCGGTCAGATCAAACTCGATCGTGCCTGAACCGCCATAGGTCTTCAGCTTCGAATAATTATTGCCATTGGCATAGCTCGTGTCGAGGCTGTTGGTCACGAAGCGGTTGTCATAGGGCATACGGTTATTGGCCGCATTCCCATCCACATTCACGCCGAACACGGTTGGATTGTCAAAGATGCTGTTCAGGCCGCCAATGCCGCCGATATAGGCGAAGGAAGGAGGGCCGCCGCCGCAAGAGGGGTCGCCGACAATGCCTTGGATTGCGCAATTATAGGTGCCTGCGAACACCGCCGGGGTGGTGGCGATCAGCTTGTTGGCGATCTGCGACTGGTCGATATTGGTATAATCGCCCGATACGGTCAGGCGGACGCGACCGCCATTATCGAACTTCAGCTTGCCGCGCAGGTTCCAGCTGTCGTCGCCGCCTTCACGGCCCTGCCCGATATTGTCAAAGCCCGCCGCTTTGTAATTGGTGATGGGCGTGGACGCGAAATTGGATGCCCCCGGGAACGCAAGGCGCTTGAGATAGCCGTTGCGGTTCTTGGTGGAGAAACTGATCGAGGAACTGAGCGACTCGCCCATCGGCAGGTCCACCGTACCGCGTGTCTGGACAAGGCCGAATTTGCCGACGGTCAGATCACCCTTGAAGCGGAACTCCTTGCCCGGATCATGCGTGACGATAGAAATCGCACCGCCGATTGTGTTGCGGCCAAACAATGTCCCCTGCGGACCTTTCAAAACTTCAACACGCTCCACATCCGGCAAATCCTGGTTCGCGCCAACCGAGCGGGCGAGATAGACGCCGTCCAGATAAATGCCCACGCCCGGATCAATGTTGAACGCAAAATCATTTGCCCCGATGCCGCGGATATAGGCAGACAGCACCGCCGACGAGCCGGAGAAGGGTGTGCCCGCATCCAGAGTTACGTTGGGCGAGATGTTGGACAGAGAAGCCACACTCGTCACCGCGCGTTCGGCCAGTGCCTCGCTGGTGAAGGCGGAAATCGAAATCGGCACGTCCTGCACATTTTCGGAGCGCTTTTGCGCGGTCACGACAATGTCTTGAATGCCGCCCGTATCTTCACCTTGCGCATCCTGCGCAAAAGCGGGTGATGTACACAGTGTCACAAGGGCGGTTGCCGCCAAGATGCGCGCTGAAAAATTCATGTCAGTCTCCCCTACCAAAATGCTGCCGACAGTTTCCGGCACAGTCTGAGGGATGATGATGACGGACGAAGGGCGCGTCGTCTTGCACTCACGCGCAGCCCGTGCGGACTGGAGCGCAACCTGCTCAGTTCTGTCCGCGCCAATCGCGCGGAGCGACTCCGAACTGATGCCGGAAGCAGCGCGCGAAATAGGCGCTGTCATTAAAGCCCAGTTCGAACGCCAGATCGGTGATGCTCCCGCCGCCGCCCGCAGCCAGTCGTTCCGCCGCGCGCTTGAGCCGCATCTGCTGGATATAGGCGCTGGGTGTGGTCGCCATGCCGGCAAAGACATTTTGAACCGTGCGTTGCGATATGCCGAGTTCGGCGGCAATCGTTCCGGATTTGAGATCCGGATCGGTCAGACGCGCTTCGACCAGCGCCAGAATCCGGTCACGCGTTCCCTTGGGAGAGACCAGCGCGGCGTTGGCACCGCGCATCGAAAAGCCGACGAGATCCATGAACACATTCGCGATCCCTTCCTGCCAATCCGGGTCTGCATCGCTCTGATCTCCCTGACGCCAAAGCGAGAGCAGGAAATCATGCACCAGCCGCGATCCTGGCGTGATGCCGGGGACGGTGCGGCAAAGATGATCCTCGAAATCGGGCAGCCGCGATTGGAGCGCCGCCCGAGACATTTCCACCACCAGCATCTCGTTATCGTCAGACAGTCCAGTGAAATAGGGATCGCCGCCATGAACAATTGTGAAATCGCCGCTGCCCAGTTCGGCCTCACGCTTCCATTGCCCATTCACACAGGCGCCGCGATGCTGGAGGTGGAAAATGACGCGGTCCGGGCGCTCGCTGGCACCATCTTTCCAGCGGTGGACGGTCGCCCTTTGCGAAAGCGGGCGGATCATGGTGAGATCGCCGAGCCGCCAGCGCGACATTCGTGCAGCGAATACATCATCGGGAGAATCGACCGCCAGCCCGGAAAATGTATCGGCAGTGATCCGGTTCCAGAAGTCGAGCCGTTCCCAGGGCGCGACGCTGTTGGTGGTGAAGGTTTCAATGGCGCTCATGTCCGGTTCTCCCCTCAGGCGGTGACGGTGGCTCCGCCCTTGTTTCGTGCCGCCAGCACGCGCGGCGCAGTCTCTCTCAGGCCGATGCCAACCAGCGCGGCGAGCAGCGTTAGCCCCAGCATCATCCACAAAACGGCAGAGCGGCCATAAATGTCTGACAAGCCCCCCGCTGCAAACGGGCTCAACACGCCGCCCAGAACCTCGCCAATGCCCATGACGATGCCGGTGAGGGAGGCTGTCAGGCGCGGGTCTACGGATTCAGACGGGATGGTCGCCATGAAGATCGGAAACACGCCATTCAGCGCCCAGCCGAAAAAGAAGATCGCGGCCAGCACCCAAGTGCTGCCGGTGAAAAACATCGCGCCCAATGGCAAGATGACCCCCAGCAGCGAAAAGCCGATAATGCTCGGCTTGCGACCGATATAGTCGGACAAGGCAGAAACCGCGAAGCTGCCAATGCCGGCTGAGATGCCCAAAGTCGCCATCAGCCACGCAGTCGTATCCGGATCAAAGCCGCGCTCTTTGGTGAGGTAGAGCGGCATGAACGCCCAGCAACAGACGAGGTAGGAGACCAGCAGAACCGAAATCACGGCGCAAAGCCGCACGTTCTGGTCTGCAAAGGCCTCGGCCAACGTCGCCTTGGGTGCGTCTCCATGCGAGACTTCATCGGGCGACGGCTCTTTCACGAAGAACCAGATGATGGCCGCGCTGATCAGGCCGGGAATGGCCGCCAGATAAAAGGCGTCCCGCCAGCCATAGGCCATGGCGACGGGCACCAGCACCAGCGGCGCGACGGCGGAACCCAACACGTTGGAACCGAGATTTTGCCCCACGCCCATGGCGAGGCCGCGCCGTTCCTCATCCACTTCGGCGGCAATGATCGAGTGGCTGACCGGCATCACGCCGCCTTCGGCCAGCCCCATCAATATGCGCGCGCCCAGAAGCATCAGGAAGCTGTGCGCCAGACCGGAGACGACCGAACATAGACAGAAGGCAATCGTCGCGATGACGATAACCGGCTTGCGCGATCCCAATTTGTCCGAAATGCGCCCGACCATGAAGCCTGCAATTGCCCAGGTGAGCGACAGACCGGAAGAGAGCAGCCCCACTTGTGTATCGCTCAGCTTCAGATCGGGCTGCACGAACGGCATCAGGAAGTTGAGCGCGTTGCGGTCAAAAAAGAGGATGCCGAAATTCAGGCTCAGCAGCCCCACCAGCAGCATCTGGTATCCGGCAGATCGCCGTCCGGTTGTCATCGCTCGCTCTCCTCGTGCCGCCTGCCGGCTTTTGCGGGTCAGGCCATTTTCAGGTGTCAGATGAAGGGGCGTACCGGATTCTGTCCGTCCCAATCCACGCTGGCGCGCCAGAAGCGCGTGAAGGTTTCGTCCATGCCCTGCGTTGCGGGGATGAGTTCCACCATCCCCGGTTCATTGCGGCCATTGTCCAGATAGGCGACAGCTCCGCCCGTCGGCACCTGCGCGCGGAATGCCAGCTCATAGCCCTTTGCCTGATAAGCCCCGATTTCCGCGTCCACATCTGTCACCGCGATGCCGACATGGTGGAAGCCATATCCACGCTTGGCGATGAGATCGCGATAGACAGAGGGATGCCGGTCCAGCGGCTGGATCAACTCGATATTCATATGGCCCGCAAAGGCCATGGCGATGGCCACATCCGCTTTGGATGGAGCTCCGCGATAGACCTGATCCTCTGCCCAGAAATGATCGAGCAGAAACCAGGGGCCGGTCTTCGCCTCTGCAATCCACCAGTTAATGGCGGCGCAAATATCTTCCACCACATAGGCCATCTGGATGATCTGGCCGGTCTTCTGGCCAAAGCCGAATTCGGTCATGCGTTGTCCTCCTCAGACACGGATCACCACCTTGCCGAACAGGGCGGAGGAAGATTGATAGTCATAGGCCGCCGGCGCATCCGAAAAATTGAACGTGCGATCCACCACCGGCTTGATGCCGCACGCATCCACCGCAGCGTTCAGCCGTTCGGCCATCAAGGCTGAGCCCACGAATATGCCGCGCAGGCGAGCTGCCTTGAACATCATGTCACGCGGGCTGGCATTGCCTTCGCGCGAGAGTACGCCGATGAATGCAATTTCGCCGCCGAACCCGACCGCCGCAATGGATTGCGCGAGCGTCCCCTGCCCGCCCACTTCAACGACATGGTCAATGCCGCCCGTCAGCCGCACGGCCTCTGCGCCCCAGTCAGGCGTTGTGCGATAGTTGATGGTGGAATCCGCGCCGAGTGCTTTAACGCGTTCCAGCTTTTCATCCGAAGACGAAGTGGCAAGCACCTGCGCTCCTGCCGCCTTGGCGATCTGGAGCGCGAGCAGCGAGACGCCACCGGTTCCCAGCACGGCAACCCAGCGCCCCGGCCCAACGGAAGGTGAACCCTCCATCAACGCATTCCACGCCGTCACCCCCGCGCAGGGGAGCGTGGCCGCCTCTTCAAAGCTGAGGCTTTGCGCGATGGGGACCACGCCACGTTCAGGCAAGGTGACATATTCGGCCAACATCCCTTTGGCAGGCGGTGCACCCAGCGCAGGCCCGGCGTGGGCATGGGCAGGCCCGGAGACCCAGTTCTGGAAGAAGGTTCCTGCAACCCTGTCGCCCACCTTGAACCGGGAGACGGCGGAACCGACGGCCTCGACTTCACCCGCCCCGTCAGAGAGCGGCGTGATGTCCCGATCCGCTGCGCCGCCCATATATTGGCCCAGCGGGATCAACTGGTCACGATAATTGAGTGAGCAGGCCCGCACGCGGATGAGCACTTCGTCCGGCCCCGGTTCCGGTTTCGGAACTTCGGCCAGATAAAGCCCGTCCAGAGATGTGCTTCCCTGCCGCAACTGCCATGCCTTCATGGGCATCCTCTCCTTATTATGATCAAAGGTTAGGAGGCCCAACGACCGGACACAAATTTTCTGTTTCACATAGTAAAAAGCGAGGGCTGTGATTCTTGATCGCGTGTAGCGCTGCTAAACCGACGCTTCCACAGCCTGACCAATCGCCCGCGCCGTCTCCTGAAGTGTGCCCAGATGCCGCGCGACAATTTCGTCCAGCGTGGACCGTCGCGTCGGCCAGGTCAGATTGAGCGATGCCACGGATTGGCGATGCACGAACACCGGCACCGCGATGGAACGGCGCCCATCGCGCATCGTCATGATCTTGGTCCGGTCTGGCCAGGGATGAACGGGATCGCGCGCGGCATAGCCGGTCTTGCGGATGCCCGAGAGGATATTGTCGAGCAGCGTAATGCTGTCTGCGTCTGCATCGGCTGGCTGAAGGCGGCTGATGATCGCGCGGCGCTCATCGCCATCGCATGCCGCCAGATAGGCGCGACCCGTCGCGGTGTGGATGTAAGAGAGTTTGAACCCCACAGGCCCCAGCACAGCCGAATCAAGGCGCACCACTGGCCCGTTGGTCTCGATGATCTCCACATGATCGAGACGTGGTGCAGCCAGAACCGAAGGCCAGAACGCCTTCTGGCTAAGCTCCATCATGAACGGAGACGCAATTTCAGCCAGTTTTGCGCCAATATCTGCGGTTTGCGCGGAAGCCGCGATCACACCCGGCAGATAGGCCCCGTCGCCCAGCCGCTGCCACACCAGCCCGCGCGAAGAGAGCGTCACGATAATGCGCAGCAGCGTCGCCTTGGACAGGCCGGTCTGCTGATGAAGTTCGTGCAAAGACATGCCCCGGCTGCGACGAATGCACTGCAACACGTCAATTCCGCGTTCCAGTGCACGGATCGTCTTTACCTTCCGGTCTATCATCGCAATCCCCGTTTCACTGGGTGCAACCTAACGGCTGATTGACTATGTGCAATCCGTTGCGTGCCGTGCCAGACATTCCGCGACAAGAGAGGATGCCAGCGATGACCAAGCCCAAAGTGATGCTCATCATCACCAATGACAGCAAGGAACACGAAGCTGCCTATGTGCGCAACATTCTGAGCGAGGCAGGTTGCGATATCATCCAGCTCGACTGGTCAGTCCGGCGCTATGTCCCCGGCGCGGAGATCACGCCGATGATGGTCGCCGAAGCAGCGGGTCAGACCATAGAGCAGGTCCGCGCGCTGGGGCATGAAGGTAAATGTCAGGCGGTCATGATCGAGGGCGCGATCAAACTGGCGCTCAAGACGCATGCCGAGCAGGGACTTTCGGGTGTGCTCTCCATCGGCGGCTCGATGGGCACAGGACTGGCGGGATTCGTGATGCAGGCACTGCCTTATGGCCTGCCCAAGCTGATCGTTTCCACCATGGCCTCTGGCTTCACCGCGCCCTTCCTTGGCGTGAAAGACATTGCAATCATGAACTCGGTGACGGACGTGGCCGGGATCAATTCGATCAGCGGCGATGTGTACCGCAATGCTGCGCTGGCGGTGGCGGGCATGGCAAAAGGCTATTCCCCGTCAACCGCCTCCACCAAACCGCTGGTGCTGATGACCACGCTCGGCACCACTGAAAAGGGCACGCGGCGCATTCGTGAGGCTCTTGAAGCAGATGGCTGCGAAGTGATGGTGTTCCACTCCTCGGGCGCGGGCGGTCCAACGCTGGATGCGATTGCCAAGGACAAGGATGTCGCGCTTGTGCTCGATCTTTCGACCACCGAAATCCTCGATCAGCTCTATGGCGGGATTGCAGGGACAGGGCCGGATCGTGGCATGGCGGCGCTGGAGAAGGGAATCCCCGCCATCTTCGCGCCGGGCAATGCAGATTTCATCATCGGTGGTCCGATCGAGATTTCCGAAAAGCAATTCCCCGGCAAGCGATACCATATCCACAACCCGGCGCTCACTGCTGTGCGCACCGAATTGCCCGAGTTGAAGGCACTGGCGGATCGGCTGGCGGAAATGTTCGCCACGGCAAATGGCCCTGTCAGCTTCTATATTCCCCTCAAGGGCTTTTCCAACCATGACAGCCCGGACGGGCACATCCATGATCCCTCGCTGCCGCCACCCTTTGCCGACTATGCCAAGGGCGTGATGCCCGCAAACGTCGACGTGCAGGTGCTTGATGCGCACTTCAACGATCCGGAATTTGCCGATGCCATCATCGCAAAAGCGCGGGCGGTGCTGGGGCTGTGACCGACCTCCCCCTCTCCCCCGATGATGTTGCAGAGATTGTCGCACTGCT
Source organism: Sphingomonadales bacterium (assembly GCA_016714795.1). Taxonomy (GTDB): domain Bacteria; phylum Pseudomonadota; class Alphaproteobacteria; order Sphingomonadales; family Sphingomonadaceae; genus Aquisediminimonas. Next base: position 817,674 of record JADKCA010000001.1, read on the forward strand.
CGATGGTGGCGGATATGACCGGCTCGACATCCGCACCACGCGCTTTCGCCTGCGCGTTAACCGGGAAGGCAGCAGCTGGACGCAGGACTGGGATTTCTCTGAAAGCGATGCACCGGCGACGGTTGCGGAAACAAGCGAAGCAGTCACCTTGCCCGCAGGTATGGTGGGCATCACGGCCCCCCTGCCCGGCACCTTCTATCGCGCACCCTCGCCGGGTGCCCCGCCTTTTGTGGAAGAAGGCGATCAGGTTGGCCCGGAAACGGTCGTCGGCATTGTCGAGACGATGAAGCTGATGAACCCTGTTCATGCGGGCTGTTCAGGCGAAATCGTGGCGATCCTGGCGGACAATGCGGCCATGGTGGAGAAAGACGCCGTGCTGATGCATGTTTCGGCATGATCCAGCGGCTGTTCATCGCCAATCGCGGAGAGATTGCGCTGCGCGTGATCCGCACAGCCAAGAGGCTGGGGATGACGACGATCCTCGGCGTGTCTGCTGCAGATGCCAACAGCCTGCCTGCGCGTGTTGCGGATGAGGTCGCGCTGGTCGGCCCCGCGCCATTGGCGCAATCCTATTTGTCGGTGGAGGCGGTGATTGCAGCAGCCAAGGTGGCGAAAGCGGACGCGATCCACCCCGGCTATGGCTTCCTCTCCGAAAACGCGGCTTTCGCGATTGCCGCTGCCGAGGCCGGGATCATCTTTGTCGGCCCTGAGGTCGCGAGCCTCCGTGCGATGGGTGACAAGCTGATGGCCCGCAAGGTCGGCATCGAAGCAGGTCTGCCCGTCGTTCCCGGTGGCGAGGCGGCAGACAAGGCCGCAGCGTTGGCACGCGCGCAGGAAACAGGATTCCCGGTGTTGCTCAAGGCGGTCTCCGGCGGTGGCGGCAAGGGCATGAAGCGCGTCGATGCGCCCGATCAGCTGGACGCGATGATCGACATGGCGATGGCCGAAGCACAGGCGTCGTTCGGCGATCCGCGCATTTATGTGGAACGTTTTGTTGCGGCAGGTCGCCATGTGGAGGTTCAAGTGCTCGGCGATGGCGAGACCGCCATCCACCTTGGCACCCGCGATTGTTCCATTCAGCGCCGCTTCCAGAAGCTGGTGGAGGAAGCCCCTGCGCCTGCCTTGCCCGATGCTTCACGCGCGGCGATTGAGGAGGCTGCGGTGCGTCTGGCGCAACATCTCCATTACAAGGGCGCTGGAACGGTCGAATTCCTCGTTGATGCCGAGAGTTTCGATTTCTTCTTTCTGGAAATGAACGCCCGCATTCAGGTGGAGCATCCTGTCACCGAAGCGATCACCGGCGTCGATCTGATCGAGCAGCAATTGCTGATAGCCGCTGGCGCGCGACTTTCGCTGACGCAGGAAATGGTGCAGCCCGGCGGCCATGCCATTGAGGTCCGGATCAATGCCGAAGATGCGAATATGGATTTCCGCCCCTCCCCCGGCACCATCACGCATGCAGCTTGGCCCGCTGGCCCCGGCATCCGTGTGGATACGCATATGAGCAATGGCGGGCAGGTACCGCCTTATTATGACTCGCTGATCGGCAAGATCATCGTCTCCGGCAAATCGCGGGAAGAGGCGGTGGCGAAGCTGTCCGCCGCGCTTGCCGTCACGCACATCGAAGGCGTTTCCACCACCACGCCCTTGCACCAGCGCATCGCGGCAGACCCGCGCTTTGTGGCGGGTGGCGTTGACACCCGCTTTTTCGAGGGGCTGGCCTGATGGCTGAAATTCACCTTACCGATGTCTCAATGCGGGATGGCAACCAGTCGCTCTGGGGCGCAACCGGGCTTTCGACCGCGCACATGCTTCAGATCGCCGGTCAAGTGGATCGCGTCGGTTTTCGTGCCATCGATTTCACTTCGTCGAGCCATATGGCGGTTGCCGTCCGCTATTTCCGCAACAATCCATGGGAGCGCATCCGCCGCATCCATGCGGCCATGCCGCGCACCCCGCTGCAATATATCACCACCGGCCTGCGCTTCATCGCCTGGCAGCAGGCTGATCCGGAATTCATGCGGCTCGTCTATCGGCGCTTGCAAGTCAACGGCATCCGCAAATTCATCATGCTCGACCCGATGCACGATGCCGACGCCGTCATCGAATCCGCGCGGCTGGTGAAGGAAGAAGGCGGCGCGGAGGTGATGGGCGCGCTCACCTTCACGCTCTCCGCTGTTCATGATGATGACTTCTACGCCAATTTCGCTGCCAAACTCGCAGCTTGCCCTGATATTGACTGCTTCTATCTGAAAGACCCAGGCGGACTGATGTCGCCAGACCGGGTGCGCACGCTCGCACCCAAGGTGAAGGCCGCGATTGGCACAAAGCCGCTCGAAATCCACGCGCATTGCACCATCGGCTATGGCGGGCTTTCCAGCCTGGCGGGGGTGGAGACAGGGGTGATCGACACCGTGCATGTCGGCATTGGCCCGCTGGGCGAAGGCTCCTCGCTGCCAGAGGCCACGCGCATGGTCGCCAACCTGCGCGCTGCGGGGCATGATGTGGTGGTGGATGACAAGGCGCTTGAAAATGTCAGCGCCTATTGGACGCGCCTTGCCGCTGCTGAAGGCCTGCCCCCCGGCACGCCGCAAGCCTTTGATGCCAGCTTCCTCAAGCACCAGATTGCAGGCGGCGTGATGACCACGACGCGTCGCCAGCTGGAAGAGCTGCAACTCGCGCACAGATTTGACGCCGTCATTGAAGAGACCGAGCGCGTGCGCGCGGAATTGGGCCACCCGATCATGGTCACGCCTTTCCCGCAAATGGTGATGAGCCAGGCGCTGTTCAACGTCATCGGCACACGGCGTTATGCGCAAGTGTCTGATGAGGTGTTGCGTTATGTGATGGGCAAATTCGGCAGGCCCACCAGCCCGCTCGATCCGCAGGTGGAGGCAGCCATTCTGGATCGCCCGCGCGCCAAAGAGATCGCGGCAGAGCCCATGTTCCCGGCATATGCCGATCTGCGCCGCAAGTTCGGGCCGCATATGGATGATGAGGAATTCCTCCTTCGCGCGGTGATGCCCGGCGATCAGGTCGATGCGATGCTCTCTGCGGGCCGCTCGCGTGCAACCTATACGCCCGAAGCAGCGCCTTTGCTCTCGTTGCTCCGGCAATTGGCCGCACGGCCTGCGGCGAAGGATATTGTCGTCGAACGACCGGGCTTGCGCATTGCCCTTCATGCAGGAGCGGGAGTTTGATGTTTTCCCAAACCGTTCGTGCCGAGCGAAGTCGAGACGCCGTTCACCACCGCATCCGCGCTGCGCGCGGCTTCATCTTTGACATGGACGGAACCATCGCGCTCGGCGATGCCTCGTCCGCTGGACACAAGGCGCTGCCCGGGGCCGTCGATCTGCTGGCAACGCTGCGCAAGAACGGCACGCCGTTCCGCGTCTTCACCAACGGCACGGGCAAGCCGCCTGCGGTCTATGCTGCCGGACTACGCAAGGCCGGGTTTGACGTTGAAGACCATGAGATGATGACGCCGTCCACCTCCGCCGCAATCTGGTTCGCGGCAAAGGGCATCAAACGCGTTCGTGTGCTCGGCAATGATGGGGTGGCCGCGCCGCTGATCGAAAAGGGAATCGAGGTGATCGGTCCATCCCAAAAAGCATCGGGCGTGGAAGCGGTTTATACCGGCTGGTTCCGCGAATTCACCTTCCCCGATCTGGAGGCTGCCTGCCAGTCCGTCTGGGATGGCGCGATCCTCACCACGGCCAGCCATGTGCCCTTCTTCGCTGCCGCTGGAGGGAGAGCCATCGGGGCCAGTTTTGCGATCAACACCATGATTACGTCACTGACCGGCAAGCGCGCCAAGGTACTGGGCAAGCCTTCCCGCATTGCCTTTAATGCAGCTCGCGAAAGCATGGGCCTGCCCCGCTCTGCCGCGCAGCAAATGGTGGTCGTCGGCGATGATCCGGCGCTGGAAATGGAAATGGCGAACAAGGCTGGCGCGGTCAGCATCGGAACAACAACCGGGATGATGACCGCCGATCTGGTCAGCACGCTCCCGCGCCACCAGTCAGTGGACTGGCTTCTCGATCACCTCTCTGACCTGACGCGCTTATTGTCCGAATGAACACCTGAAGCCCGCCCTCACCCGGATTGATCAGAGCTGAAGCGGGCCGTGCTGGATGTGGGGCAGCACATGGCGGGCGAACATGTCTGCCTCTTGCATATGCGGATAGCCAGACAGGACGAACGCCTCGATCCCCTCGGCCTGATAGGCGCGCAGCTTGGCCAGCACCTGATCGGGCGTACCAACAATCGCCGCTCCGCAACCAGAGCGTGCCTTGCCGATGCCGGTCCAGAGATTATCTTCGACAAAGCCGTCTCCGCCCGCCGCGCTCCGCAATTCCTGCTGGCGCTGAACGCCGTAATTCTTGGCATCGAGAGACTTTTCACGGATCGCCTTGCCCGCTTCCTCGTCCAGCTTGGAGAGCAGCCGGTCTGCATAAGCGCGGGCCTCTGACTCGGTTTCGCGGACGATCACATGCGCGCGGTATCCGAACTTCAGCGTCCGGCCAAAGCGGGCGGCACGCTCCTTCATGTCGGCAATGGTCTCGCGCACCTTGTCCATCGTGTCGGGCCACATCAGATAGACGTCGCACGCTTCCGCCGCGCATTCCCGCGCTTCGTGGCCGAGGCCGCCGAAATAGAAGGCCGGGCATTGTCCGGAAATGGTGGTGATCCGCGCGGGATCAAGCTTGAGATTGTAGAATTCGCCTTGAAAATCGAGATGCTGACCATTGAGCAGTGTCCGCACGATCTTCATGATCTCGGTCGCTCGGCGATAGCGCGGGCCACTCTCGATCTTCTCGCCCGGCATGTCCGAGGAAATGATGTTGACGTTCAGCCGCCCGCCGGTCCCAGCCGCATTGGGGCCAAGGATGCGGTCCATCGTCGCGATGCGGCGTGCGAGCTGAGGCGGCCAATCCTCACCCATGCGCGTTGCCCAGAGCAGCTTGATCCGTTTCACCTGTGTGGCCACGGCGGCGGCAAAGGCAGTCGTATCCACGCCCAGCTCATATCCAGAAGGGAGCAGAATGTTGTCGAACCCGCCTTCTTCCGCACGCAGCACGATGTTGCGGCAATGCTCCCAGCTCGATTTCAGATAGGGATCGGGCACGCCGAGAAATTCATAGTCATCATCGCACAGCGCGGAGAACCAGGCGATTTCGCATTGTTGGTCGGTCATTGTCTCTTTCCCTTACCCTGTAAGCGTTTTACGGCAGCGGAACCCCGCGCGCGGCGACGAGCACGGCGTACCAGTCCGTCCGCGACCATTTCACACCGAATGCGGACATGCCCTCCACAATCCGCTCCGCCTGTTGAGAGCCGATGATGGGGATGATCCCCGCCGGATGCGCCATCAGCCAGCTATAGGCCGCCACCGAGCGCGAGACGCCCTGTGCCAGCGCCACCCGGTCCAGCTCTGCCGCTACGGCCTTGTCGCGCGCGCTCTCCGGGTTCACCAGCCGTCCGCCACCCAGTGGAGACCAGGCCAGCGGCGTCAGGCCCAACATCATCGCCTGATCCAGTTCGCCATTTTCAATGCAGTCAATGCGCAGCGGACTGATTTCGGGCTGGGTGGAAACCAGCTTGTGCCCCAGAAACTGATTGAGCGCCGCCGTCTGGTGAATGGTGAAGTTCGATACGCCCAAAGTGCGGATCTTGCCCGCTGCCACGGCGTCATCAAGCACACGCGCGACCTCTTGGGGGTGCGCCAAAATGTCGGGGCGGTGGACCTGCCAAAGGTCGATCACGTCGGTCTTCAGGCGCTTGAGCGATGCCTCGATGGCCGCATTCAGATAGGCCGCGCTCTGGTCATAGGGCAAAGGCGGCATGATCCCGCCCTTGCTTGCCAGCACCATGCGCCCGCGCAATCCGGGTTCTGTCGCCAGCACGTCACCCAGCAAGGCCTCTGCATCTCCAAAACCGCCCGCACCGTCAAACCCGTAAATATCCGCCGTGTCGAGCAGATTGGTCCCGGCATCCAGCGCGGTATGGACCAGTCTGGCTGCATCGGTCGCCGTCCGTCCACCCTCGGCCATTCGCCACATGCCCCATGCGATGGAGGACACGGAAAGGCCGCTCGCGCCCAGGGGTCGGGTAGCAGGCGGCGGAGGAAGCATGGTCATAGGGGTTTCCTGTTCGGAGGCGCCACAGAGGCGCGTTCAATGAGTTGATGGGACAGGCGGCGATGGGTGATGTCTCCACCCGCAATCAGGATCTCGGTGGCGGTATGGGCCAGATCGAACATCGGCTGATGGATTGTGGTGAGTGGCGGCCAGACCGTGCGGGCCAGCGTGGTATCATCAAATCCTGCCACGGAAAGCTGGTCGGGCAGATCAATGTTGCGATCATGCGCCACCGCCAGCACGCCCGCTGCCATATCGTCATTTGCTGCAAAGATGGCGGTCGGCGGGTTGGGCAGATCGAGCAGGATGCGCGCAGCCTTTACACCGCTGTCAAAATCAAACTCGCCATCGCACACCAGTTGCGGCTCATAAGCAATGCCTGCCCGGTCGAGCGCGCGACGATAACCGAACAGCCGGTCATCCGATCCCGCATGATTGGGATGCCCCTTGATGAAGCCGATGCGCCGGTGGCCGAAATTGATCAGGTGCGTCGTCATGTCATCTGCGGCCTGCGCGTCATCCATGAAGACGGAACTCGTCAGTGCATGGTTCATCCCCGGCGAAATGCGCACAAAGGGAATGTCCATTGCTTCCAGCGCGCGGAGAACGGGTTCGCAATCGGTCACGGGCGAGGAGAGGATGATGCCATCGACATGCGTTTCCGAAACCAGCCCGCGCACCTGCTCCCCCACCATCGGGTCCGCCACGTCGACCGGCTGGGCCAGCAGGCGGATGCCGCCTTCCTGACAGCGAGACCAGCATCCCGTCTGAATCTGGAACATGTAATAGGGGCTGTGATTGTCATAGATCAGCGCAATCTGGTTCGATTTGGCGCCAGACAGAATGCGCGCGGCAATGGAGGGGCGGAAATCGAGCGCCTTCATCGCCGCCTCCACCCGCTCGCGCGTTTCCGCGCTCACATAGGGGTGTCCGTTGAGAACGCGGCTGACGGTCTTCACCGCTACGCCAGCGCGTGCCGCCACATCGCTGATATTAGACCGCTCACTCATTCCGTCTGCACTCCTTCCAGTCCGGCGAACAGCGTAGCAAAGTCGCTGTCCGGGCGGTAGAAGACAGGCGGTTGGCCAATCGGCGCATCGACCAAATGCAGGCCGGGTTCAAAATCCTGGCCGGACCACACATCACGCCATGGCGTCTCCCCCGGCAGGATGACAGCGCGCGAGACGGCCCCCTGCTCAATCACCGGAGCCACCAGCAGATCCATGCCATAAAGATACTGGTCCTGCACAGCATACAGGCTCTCATCATCAGGATAATGCAGGAAGAGCGGACGCTGCGCAGGCATCCCCATCAACGCGGCCTCATCACAGAGATAGCGGACATAGGGGGCCAGTTGATCGTGAATGCGGCTCCAGCGAGCGAAGCAGGCCAGCAGTTCGGGGGTGGAATCATATTGCAGATTGTCATCGGGCCGGTTGCCCTCATGGCTGCGCATCACGGGCGAAAAGGCGGCGAGTTCACACCAGCGCTGCATCAGTTCGACGGTGCGAACATTGCCATGGAGTGAGGTATATCCGCCGCAATCCGAATGGCTGTACGCATTGCCGACCAGCCCCGATGACAGCGCGGCGGTGATGACCGTCCCGATCCCGTCATGCCGGGTGAAATCGACCGACTGATCCCCCGCCCAGAGCAACGGACAATGCGCCTGCACGCCGGAAAAGCCCGCGCGCATGAAGAACAGCGCGTCTCCCGTCTTGCCGCGCGATGCCACAGCCTGTTCGTTGACCTGCGCCCACAGCACCGGCCAGCGATTATGCGCCTCCATCGGGTCAGAACCGTCATGAAGCCGCACATCGGTGGGAAGATACTCGCCGAAATCGGCCATCCAGCCCGATACGCCCATATCGAGCATTTCGCAGCCCAGCACCTTTTCCGCAAACCAGTCACGCGTTTCGGCGCGGGTGAAATCGATCACACCGCAATCAAACTCGCCGAAATCGACCAGATAGGGCACGTCCTCGTCGGGCTTCAGGCAGAAATGCCCTTTCTCGGCGGCCTCTTCATACAGGATGCCATCCGCCGCAAGATACGGATTGGCATAGGCGAGAAAGCGGATGCCCCGCGCGTGCAGGGCGGCAATTTGCGCGGGCAGATCACGATAACGCTGCTGATCGCGCCGCCAATCCCAGAACAGGCGGCGGCCAAAGCTGGTTTCGCGAATGCCCGCCCAGTCTTCGCACCATATGGCGGAGACGGCGGTGCCTGCGGCGATAAACGCTTCGAGCCGCTCAAAACTGCGGCTGCCATCTTTCAGGCCGACGATCGCACCGCCGATTGCCCAATCGGGCAAGGGCGGCTGATGCCCGAACCGCTCTGACAAGGCCGCAACGAGCGGCATAGGCCCATCGGCAGCAAACATCTCGAACCGCGCGCTTCCGCTCCACACTTCTATGCGGTGGCAGGCCGGATCGGTGAAATCCAGCACAGAATAGCAGCTTGCATCCAGATGCACTGCCAGCCAGCGCGACGTGAGGAAGGTGGGTTGCGGATAGTTGGTGGTCCAGTAATCCCCGCCCGCCATGCCCTGCGCGTCCATGGTTTGCGTCAGCGCAGTGGATTTGTCGCGACCCACGCCGGGCTCGCTTGTCCACATCGGAAAGGCACGGCCATTGAGCGCGAGATAGCTCATCTGTTCGCCGCCACCCCACACCGTTTCGCCATGCTGGGCGTGGAAGCTCAGCCAGAGCCGATCCATCGCCGCGTCCAGCGCCGTGACGGTCAGACCGGCATCGTCCCACGCGATTCTTGCGCTGTCCGATTCGGAGGAACACAGCACGACCGCATTTTCCTCCGCGCGCCATCCAGCGGGTGACAGGCTATGCGTCGGCTTGTCCTCGATCCGGAAATTGCCATGCCGCATCGTTACATCGGGCGCGCCCCGGGCCATGACCAGCGCCGGACAGACGGAACGGTGGCTCAAGAGCAAATGGCCCGCAAAATGCAGGTCAAACCCGTCTTCCACTGCCTCTAACCGCCAGTCCACTCCCAAATCCGTCCTGCTTTCAACGGCTGTTGTGCAAAAGACACAGCCGAGCCTGTCTTGATATGACACCGCTTGACATATCTGTCTCCCGGCATCATTGCAAGGCTCCGCAGCGGTAATGGCACGAGCCAGCCGCGCACCGTTACCGTTCGCGGGGCGAAGCCTCATCGGTCGCGTCCCAAGGGGAGGAGCCAATCCATGAAACTGCAATTCCGCACATCCACCGCCCTGTCTGCCATCGTGCTGGCCTTCTCGGCCTATGCTGCACCTGCCGTTGCGCAAGACGCGCCGGACGATGATCCCGCTCTGGGCGAAATCGTCGTCACCGCGCAGAAGCGCGAAGAAAACCTCCAGTCGGTGCCGCTCGCCATTTCCGTGATCGGCTCCGAACAGCTGGACCGCAGTGGCAGCCTGACGCTGGAAAGCGCCCAATATATGGTGCCCAGCCTCAACTTCCGCAAAGCAGGCACGACGCTCAACCAGGCGCTGTTCTTGCGCGGCGTTGGCACGATCAACTTCTCCATCGCCGCCGAACCCTCGGTCGCCGCCGTTCTGGACGGCGTGGTGCTGAGCCGCGCGGGCGAAGGCTTCACCGATCTGTTCGACGTGGAGCGGATCGAAGTGCTGCGCGGACCGCAGGGTACATTGTTCGGCAAGAATGCCTCCGCCGGTGTCGTCTCGATTGTCACCAAGCGCCCCACCGATGCCTTTGAAGGCACGGTGGAAGGCACCGTGGCCGAAGGCGGCGAATATCGCGGTCGCGCCACAATCAATCTGCCGATGGGCGAGAACATCCGTTCGCGCTTCACCGGCTTTTACGGCAGCTATGACGGCAATATCCGCAACCTGACGACCGGCAAGGACGTCAACGGATACAAGCATTATGGCGTGCGCGGCGTGGTTGAGGCTAATCTGGGTGATACCGTGACGCTGACGCTGCGCGGTGATTGGCGCAAGGCGAATGATGATTGCTGCGCGGAAATCATCGGCACCGTGCCGACCAACGCTGCTGCTGGCATTCTGGCCGCGACCGGCATCAAGGGAGACGGCACCCGCGCGGTCAAGCAAAACCTGACCACCGCCACCAAGGAAAAGAGCTGGGGCGTCTCGCTTCAGGCCGATGTGGAGCTGGGCGAGCATGTGCTGACGGCGATCACGTCCTATCGCGGCTGGGACAATACCGAAATCCGCGATGGCGATTGGGTCGATCAACCCTATGTCGGCATCAACCAGTTGCACGATGATGGTCCGCAAACCAGCAAGACCTTCACGCAGGAAATCCGTCTCGCCTCGCCCACCGGCCAGTTCCTCGAATATGTGTTGGGGGCCTATTACTCGAAGGCGGATTCGGATCGGACCTTCAGTCGCTCGGTGATCTCCTGCACGGCGTCCACGCTGGCGGCGGTGAATGGTGCTGTTCCCTGCTCCACGACGCCCGGGGTTTCGACCATCACCACGCCCTATGGCTCGGCCGATTTCGGTTCGACGTTCAAGAATTTTGCGCTCTTCGGGCAGGCGACGCTCAACCTGTCTGAACGGCTCCGCCTAATCGGCGGGCTGCGCTGGACGCAGGACAAGCTGAACGTCTTCCACATCCGCCGCACGACGCTGGCTGGCCCTGGCATCGGCGGCAATTTTGATGCCGGCGTCTATAACAATGGCGCGCTCGCTCCGGCTCCCGGCACGGGGTTCCTCGCCGGGGCGTCCAACAGCATTCCCTTCACTGCCAACACGAAAAACGACAATTTCTCGGGCAAGGCTGCTCTCCAGTTTGATCTGACCGACGACATCATGGCCTATGCCAGCTACACGCGCGGCTATAAGGGGCCCGCCTATAACGTGTTCTTCAACATGGCCTCGATCCACACCAACGTGATCGAGCCGGAAACCGTGAACGCTTATGAAGGCGGGTTGAAGAACAGCTTTCTGGACGGCGCACTGGTCGTCAACTTGGCGGGCTTTTATGCCAAATATAACAATTATCAGGCGAACAGCCCGGATATTGTCAATCTGGTGCGGACGACGCGCCTGATCAACGCGGGGACCATTTCCACCAAGGGGTTCGAAATGGACTTCCTGGCGCGCCCTTCGCGCAATTTCAGCATCAATGGCGGCCTAGCCTACACAAAGGCACGCGTGCTGAACTTCCTGCTGCCGCCGGGCGCCAATGCTGCCGATCTGGTGCCCAGTGGAACGCCTCTGGCCAACGCGCCAGACTGGAAAATGTCTCTGGGTGCGCAATATGACTGGGAAACGGGCGGTTTCGCCAATGTCGAACTCGCAGCGAACCTGGCGATGCAGTCAGACCAGCTCTATGAACTCAGCCCCAACCCGGTAGTGCGGCGCGCCACGACGGTGGACGGCTATGCCACGGTCGATGCGTCCATTGCGCTGGCCGATCCGTCGGACCGCTGGAAGCTGACGCTGTTCGTGAAGAACCTGTTCGACAAGAGCTATGCCGCATCGATCATCTCGGGTGGTCAGGGCGGTTCCTACCGCTACATCATCCCGCGCGAAGCGGACCGCTATTTCGGGCTAACCGGCAAATTCAACTTCTGATCGGGTGATACACCCATCGGGTCGCAACGAGGCTCCTTGTCGCAAGGCTGGGGGCCTTTTTGCTGCGCCCGAACAATTGACGCCGGGCGCGACTTTGGGCAGGAGACTGTAAGTCACACATACAGTCTATCGCTTCAGCAAAGGCCCATCCGATCATGACCAATGCCACGCCTACCGCCGCCGCCCTCGCTCCCGAAATCGCACGCATTTTCGCGCTTCAGCAAGAGCATCAATGGGCAGCCAAGGCCTCTTCCGCCGCGGAGCGCAAAGCCAAACTTGCCCGATTGAAAGCTGCCGTGGAATCCCATGCGGATGATATTGTCGCCGCTGTTCTGGAAGACACGCGCAAGCCCGAAGCTGAAATCCGCGTGACGGAAGTGATGAACATCGTCGGCAATGTGCAGCGCAATATCGACAATCTCGACGCCTGGATGACCCCGACGCAGGTCGCCACATCCATGAACCCGGCGGACAGTGCCGAAATCCGGTATGAAGCGCGTGGCGTGTGCCTGATCCTCGGGCCGTGGAATTTCCCTCTGGGCCTCACACTCGGCCCGGTTGCGGCGGCCATCGCGGCAGGCAATTGCTGCATGGTGAAGCTGACCGACCTGTGCCCCGCCACTGCGCGGGTGGCCGCAACCATCATCCGCGAAGCCTTTGACGAGCGCGATGTGGCGCTGTTCGAGGGCGATGTCAGCGTGGCGACCGCGCTGCTTGATCTGCCCTTCCACCATATCTTCTTCACAGGCTCCACCCGCGTTGGCAAGATCGTGATGACGGCAGCGGCCAGGAATCTCGCCAGTGTCACGCTCGAACTCGGCGGGAAATCACCGGTAATCATCGATGATGGCGCGGATATCGATCTGATCGCCGCGCAGCTCGCCAATGCCAAGCAGTTCAACGGCGGGCAAGCGTGCATCTGCCCGGACTATGTGTTTGTTAAGCCCGACAAGCAGGCTCAGCTGGTGGACGGCTTCAAAGCCAATGTGGCGAAAAATCTCTATTCGGAAAGCGGCGAAATCCGAAAGGAAGCAATTGCCCAGATCGTCAACAAGGCCAATTTTGATCGCGTGAAGGCCATGGTGGACGACGCGCTGGCGCAAGGGGCAACCGTTGCGGCAGGCGGCGTTCTGGATGAGACTGACCTCACCATCCACCCCACCATGCTGACCAATGTCACACCGCAGATGAAGATCCTTCAGAATGAAATCTTCGCGCCGGTTCTGCCGGTGATGACCTATGATACGCTTGATCAGGCGATCAGCTATATCGAAGCGCGCGACAAGCCGCTGGCGCTCTACGTCTACAGCCCCAATGAAGAAGCTGTGGAGCAGGTGCTGGCCCGCACGTCATCGGGCGGCGTGACCGTGAACGGGGTTTTCTCGCACTATCTGGAAAACAACCTGCCCTTCGGCGGCGTCAACCATAGCGGCATGGGCAGCTATCACGGCGTGTTCGGGTTCAAGGCCTTCTCGCACGAACGGGCCGTGTACCGGCATCGGTAAGGGGCAGCCCTCACCCTTCCAGCTTTGGCACCCACAGGTGGATCCACGCCAGCGCCGCCAGATACGCGCCGCCGCAGATGACGAACATCGGCGCATAGCCGTGCCCGTTTTGAAGCGACCAGCCTGCAAACTCGATGATGCCTGTGCCGCTGAGATTGCCTGCTACCGCTCCCAGTGCGATCACGCTGGCGACGCGGATGGCAGGCACAATGTCTGCCGTCATCCCGAAAATGTTGGTGGAAAAGCCCTGATGGGCAAACAGTCCCATGCCGATCAGCAGGGCGGCAACCCAGGGGCTGGTCGCGAGCATGGCGAGCGGCATGGCCAGTACCACCAGCGCATAGAACAGCATCGAGGCCTTGCGCGCGCTGTTACCGCTCATCCCGCGTGAGAGGAGAATGGGATAAAGCGCGCCGGACGTGATCGCTCCCAATGCGGCAAGGCTGAAGATGATCGCGATCGGCCAGCCCAATTGCCCTTGCCCCAGACCGAACACGCGGCTGAAATAATCGGGCATCCAGAACAGGACGAACCACCAGACGCAATCGGTGAGAGCCTTTGCGCCAATAACCGCCCAACTCCGCCGGTCGCGCAGCAATTCGCCCCAATTGACCGGTGCGCGTTCGGGCAAATCGCCCATCGGCTTCAGGTCGCGCGTGCCCCACCACCAGCCAATCAACCAGACGAAACCAAGCGCGCCGGTGACAAGAAAGGCCGCTTTCCAGCCAAAGGCAAGCGCGAAGGGCGGGATGAGCAGCGGTGTGAGAATGGCACCGATATTGGGTGCGGTGTTGATCAGCCCAATGGCCAGATTGCGCTGTTTGGGCGGCATATAGAGCGTGGCGGCCTTGATCCCGGCAGGGGTGCTGACCGTTTCCCCCACTGCCAGCACCACGCGCGCAGCGACAAATTGTTGCACAGTCTGCGCCAGCGCGTGTGCCATGCCAGCGGCACTCCACACGATGATGGCAATGCCATAGGCCATTCGCACACCCAGCCGGTCAATGAACCAGCCGATAAACAGAAAGGCCGAAGCCGCCGCGATCTGGAAGGTGGAGCCCAGATGTGCATAGTCGCGGTCGCTCCACCCGAACTCAGCTTCCAGAGTGGGCTTGAGCAACGCCAGCACCTGCCTGTCTACATAGTTGAGCGCATTACCTGCAAACAGCAGGATGATGAGCAGGATCATGGTCCTGCGCTGGCCAGCTGTCATGCCATGTTCCTGCATCGTCATGCCCGGCTCCTCATCCGGTGCGAGTGTGCCCCCGCCTTCATTCCGCTTGCAGATTAGCGCATCGCGGGCATAAGGAAAGGAGAATATGACACCGTAGGACATGTCATCGGGAGAGCACAGCCATGACCAAGATCGACTGGGACAGCCTGCCCCATGGCGGTGATCTGTTCGGCGAATTGCAACTCTCTGAAATTGCCCCGCCGCCGCAGGCAAGCGCATGGCCTGGTCTGGCGCTCTGCGGCGCCGGGGCGGCGGCAGCGGCATGGCTCTCTGATCATTACGGCTTCCCGATCATGCTGCTGGGCCTGCTGGTCGGCCTGTCGCTCAATTTCGTGTCGCGCGATCCGGCGACGCACAAGGGCTTAGACATTGCGGGGCGAACTTTCCTGCGGATCGGCATCGTCATCCTCGGCTTTCAGGTCACGCTGGCGCAAGTCGTCGATCTGGGTCCGGAAGCCTTTGCAGCACTTCTGGCCGTGATGGGCGTCACGATGGCTGCGGGGATGATCGGTGCGCGCCTCGCCGGCCAATCGCGCCATGCCGGGCTGCTGGCAGGCGGGGCCACGGCCATTTGCGGGGCGAGCGCAGCACTGGCCCTTTATGGCGTGATCGGCAAGGACCGGGTGAGCCAGGCGCAGTTCGCGATGACGCTGGTCCTCGTGTCGCTGGCCAGCGCTTTTGCCATGTCGGTCTATCCCGTTCTGGCAGCGGAGTTCGGCCTGTCTGCCCGCGCAGCCGGGTTTCTGACCGGGGCGTCAATCCATGATGTGGCACAGGCGATCGGCGGGGGTTATGCCTTTTCCAACGAAGCCGGAATTTATGCGACCATTGTGAAACTGTCCCGCGTGGCGATGCTCGCGCCGCTGGTCGCGCTCGCCGGCTGGGTGCTCAACGCGGAGTCCCGAACGGCCTCGGTCATGCAACGCCTGTCTCTGCCCTGGTTCATTCTGGGGTTCCTCGCCGTACTTGCAGGCAACAGCCTGTTTGCGGTGCCTGCGGGCGTGCGGGAATTTGCGCTTGTCGCCTCCAAGGCCCTCCTTCTGATTGCCGTCACGGCCACCGCCATGCGGTCCCGCATGGATCTGCTGCTTGATCTGGGCTGGCGGGCGGCGGTCCCCGTGCTGGCGGCCAGCATGGCGAGCGTTCTTGCGGCGCTTGCACTAGCGGCGCTCGTTATCCGCTGATTTTCGGATGCCGTAATCGCGGTGAATGGCGCCGTCGCTCAGTTGCGCGGCGCGCCACGCAGGAAAATGCGCACGCATCGTTTGGCATGAGCCTGGGTTTCCGCCGCGCCGGGCAGCGCCATGCCTACCAGCATGGCATTGTGGAGCGGAGACAAGGCCATGGAGACAAACAGCATCGACTGCTCCACCGAGTTGTGATCTTCAAGGCCGTGGCGACGCAGAAAAGCGGCGAGCGGGCCGATCATGAAGTCCAGATGCCCCCGCTGTACCGAGGCTGCAAGTTCGGGGAATTCGGCCGCTTCGCGCAAGAACAGTGTACCCATGCCATAACTGTCCGGCCTGGTCAGTTCCGCATGCAGACCAAGGACATAATGCTCGAGTGTCGCTTGCAGATCGTGCGCGTGAAGAACCGCTCCCGGCGCAAGCTGCGGAAAACGCGCCGCACCCAGCAGGATACAGGCCCTGAACAGCGACTCTTTGTCCTGATGCCACGCGTAGAGCGTGCGCTTAGTTACCCCTGCGGCGGCTGCGACATCATCCATCGTGGTGGCCCGATAGCCGCGCGTCACGAACATCTGTCGGGCGATTTCAAGCAGGCTGGCCATCCGCTGCCGCGTCGATTCGGCAGATGGGCGTCCGCGCCGCGCGACGACTCCCGGTTCGCTTACGCCTGCCATCGTCATGCCTGTGTGCCTTTCAACAGCCCTTGCAACTCATAGCATATCTAGGCCTTGAAAAATATACCACCCGGTATATCATAATCGGATGAAGGTGGCCTTCCGACCGCTGCGAGAGGAACATCATGGCAGACAACGACATCAATGTGATGCCTTTGGCACGAGTCCATGGTCCCGCCGACGTCCGGATAGACACCGTGCCCGCGCCGATCTGCGGCCCGGGCGAGGCCATTGTCGCGGTTGCTGCCTGCGGGATTTGCGGGAGCGATCTGGGCTATGTTGCGCAAGGCGGTTTGGGCGGAACGGAGCCTCTTTCAGCCCCGCTGCCAATCGGCCATGAATTTTCGGGCACCATTGTTGCGGTGGGTGACGGTGTGGCTGACATCCACCCCGGCCTGCGCGTCGCGGTCAATCCCGATCGGGCGTATATTGGCGGAGGTGGACCCGATGGGGCCATGGCCCCGTTCGTCCGCGTTTCCGGCGCAGAAATAGGTGAAACGCTTTTCCCCCTGCCCGATACGCTTGGCTTTGCAGAAGCCTCGCTGGCCGAACCCCTGTCTGTGGCGCTGCATGGGCTGCGCGTGGCGAACGTCTCGGCGGCGGACAAGGTCGTGATCATCGGGGCAGGACCGATCGGCCTGTGTGCGCTGGCGATGCTCAACCATCTGGGCGCGAGCGATGTTGCTGTTTTCGATCGCGTGCCCGCGCGATTGCAACTCGCGACAGAATTGGGTGCGGGGCTGGCGGTCAATGTCGATGAAGAGCCGATGGATGCAGCGCTGGCGCGCTTCCATGGGCATGGAGAACGATTCGGCAGGCCGCATGTCGGCACCGATGTCTTCGTTGATTGTGCGGGCTCAGTTGCTGCGCTGGAGGCGGCGCTGTCGGTTGCGAAATACCGCGCCCGGGTGGCGGTCATCGCGCTTCATCACGCGCCGCTGCCGCTTGATCTGTTTCATCTGATGGCCAATGAAATTGCGATCCATGGTTCGATTGCCGATGCGCGTGCCGCCGAATTCGGAGAAGCCGTCGCCATGCTGGCAGATGGCAGGCAAGACCTGACTCCGCTGATCAGCCACCATTTCCCCTTCAGCCGCTTTCACGAAGCGCTGAGCGTCGCCGCAGATCCGGCCCGCGCCGCAAAAGTGGTGCTGACTTTTGACAAGGCCGCATGATGAATAGCCCTGCCCCCATCCGCATCGACGATCTGGCCGAGCCGGTGCTCACTCCCGCACTGGAAGCATGGCGCGCAGGCCCGCCCGATTTCCCCTGCCCGCTGAGTGCCGATCAGGTGCTGGCGCAGGCCTGCGCAGAAACCGGCCTGTCTGATTTCGGCGCGGATACAGGATTTCGCGAACGTCTCGCGGTGATCCTTGAATCGCTCTACGAAGATGCCGGGCTCACGCGTGGCGGGCGCATTTTCGTGCTTCAACAGGCAGTGCGCGCCATGGCCAACCGGTTGCGGGTCGAGGATCTGATCAAGCGTCATCCCGAAATTCTCGCTGTACCAATAGACAAACCGATCTTCATCGCCGGTCTGCCGCGCTCGGGCACGACTCACCTGGTCAACTGGCTGTCGCGAGACGACCGACTCAACGCGCTGACTTTATGGGAATCCGAAGAGCCCGTTCCATCCGCGCCGGTCCCACCGGGAGAGGTCGATCCACGCCTGACCCGTTCGGCGGACTATTGGGGAGCGTTTGGCGCATTGGTGCCGCACATGAGCGCCATGCACGAAATGGCGGCGAACGACATTCACGAGGACAATGAACTGCTGTTCATGGATATGAACTGCTATAACTGGGAATTCTCAGCCCGCCTGCCGCGCTGGACCGATCATTATCTCGCGCATGATCGCGCCGTTTCCTACGCCTATGAAAAGAAGGTTCTGCAAGTGATTGCGTGGCAGCGCGGCGGAAAGCCGGGCGAAGCAGGGCGGCGGCGCTGGCTGCTCAAATCCCCGCAGCACATGGAAAATCTGACTGCCATCAAATCGGCCTTCCCTGATGCCACTATGGTCATCACCCATCGCGACCCTGTGGACGTGTTGCGCTCGCTCGCCACCATGCTGGCTTATTCCGACCGCACCCGGCGCGATCCTGTTGATCCGCCAGCACTCGCCCGGCTCTGGACAGGGCGGATCGAAAAGCTGCTGCGCGAATGCGTGGCGCAACGCGAAAGCTTTAGGACGGACCAGTCGATCGACATCCTGTTCCATGATTATATGGCCGATCAGGAAGGCATGGCCCGCACAGTCTATGCGCTGGCGGGTCTGGATCTGCCACCCGAAACCGAAGCCCGTCTGAAGGGCTATCTGGCGGAGAATCCACGCCATGCGCACGGCAAGGTGATGTACGATCTGGAAGGCGCGTTTCAAGTGGACGTGGCCGCGCTGCGCGAGCAGTTCGCCTTCTACTATGAGCGTTTTCCCGTGCAGCAGGAGACTTGAACATGGGTATACCGGACAGAATCGAGACCGCCCGCCAACGCCTCCTCTCCGGTCAGGCGTGGGATGATTTTTGTGACACGCTCAAACTTGCCGGTCGGCACATACACGCCGTCAATGGCCCGCTTTCCGACCTCGACCGTGCGGAATGGTATCGCTTCATGAGCCGGGTGGCGCGCTCCAGCATGGAGCGGCTGCTGGAAAATGGTGAGCCGACACGACCGCGCCTGAGAGACATGGTTTGGCGGCAGTCTATCAACATCCAGACGGTCGATCAGGACCATCTGATGTGCCAGTTTGACGAGGCCCGGGATTATCGCATCACCGGCACGCGCGGCACCATTCCCTATTTCGTGCTGGCAGTGCTCACTTGCCCTGCCCCGGACGTGCCGGGTGCAGAAGATTGGGCAGCACAGGGGCTGGCAGGGCTCGACCGCTTTGATCCGTCCAACCTCAAAACCACCGGCTTCCTTCACAGTCAGACCATGCATTTCGCAGAGGATGGCAGTTTCGAGTTGATCCTGTCGCAAGATGATCCGGGGGCGGGCCATAACTGGCTGAAGCTGGACGCCACAACCAACTGCATCCTGATCCGACTGGTCTGGGGAGACCGTACACGCGAAACCGCGCCCGTCATGGCCATTGCGCGGATGGACGAGGCCCCGCCGGAGCCTGTTACGCCCGAACTGGTGGCAAACGGGCTGGCCTGGACCGGGCAGGCCGTGCTGGGTTACGCCGAGCTTGTGCGCAACTGGTGGCAGGGCACGCAGGGCAATTTCTCCGCCAGGCCCAACCGGCTTGATTTCAGCCGCGCGCAATATCTCTCCAACGGCGGAGTACCAGACCGGCATGTCGCATTCGGCGGATGGGAGAAAGCGCCTGACGAAGCTCTGGTGCTCGAATTCACCCCGCCTCCCTGCGAGTATTGGAATTTCCAGCTGTGCAACATCTGGCAGGAAAATCTGGACACGTTCGAAGATGGCAATGGCTGGATCAGCAATGCGCGCCATGCCGCCGATACCGATGGCCGCGTTCGCGTGATCATAGCCGAACAGGATCCGGGCCTGCCGGGCAACTGGATCAACAGCTATGGCCATGAGCGCGGGCTATGGGGTTTCCGGCTTGTCCAGACTGAAGTGACCGCGCCAGTGACACTGTGGCGGCTGCCGCTCGCCGCTCTGGAGAGCAAGAGGCTGAGCGCGCTTGACCCCGCGACCTCGGTTCTCACCGGCCAGTTTGTTGACTGATCCCTCTGGAGATTTGCCATGACGACATCCCCTTCCCCTCTCGGAGCCGTCGTTGTCGGAACCGGTTTTGGCCTGTTCACCCATGTGCGTGCCTTGCGTGCTGCGGGATTTGAAGTGCGCGCCATTGTCGGGCGAGACCTGGAGAAGACCCGGCAGCGCAGTGCGCCACTGGGCATTCCGGTTGCCTCCGACAATCTGGAGACGGTGCTCGCGGAGGATCCCGAGATCCGTCTCGTCACCGTGGCGACGCCGCCCCATGCTCATGTCACTCCCGTGATGCAGGCCATTGCCGCAGGTCGAGCCGTGATGTGCGAGAAGCCCTTTGCCAAAGAACTGGCACAGGCACGTGAAATGCTGGCCGCTGCGGAGGCTGCGGGGGTCGTTCACGCGCTGGGGGCGGAGTTCCGCTATGACAGTGCTCAGGCGTTGCTGCGGCGCGTGGTGCAGTCTGGCGTGATCGGGGAGCCTTTGCTGTTTCACCGCATCTATCATCAGGGCGGGGGCGATCCGCATGAACAATTGGCTGATTGGTGGATGGATGCCGAACAGGGTGGCGGATTTCTGGGAGCGTTTGGAACGCACATGATTGATCAGGCACGCTCCACCGTGGGCGAGATCAAGTCCGTGTGCGCCACGCTCTCCAAGCTTGCCATGGCCCGCCCGACCATGACCTCTGACGATGCCTATACCTTGATGTTCGAGACCGAAAATGGCTGCAAAGGCGTGCTGGAGGCGGCGGAATGCTTCCCTGGCCCTATCGTCATGGCAACGCGCGTAGCGGGAACCAAAGGCGGTGCCTGGATCCAGTCCGGTGCCATATTTGGCGATCCGGAAGAGGTCTGGGTCAAGGATTTGGAGGGTGTGCGCCAAATTGTCATGCCCAACGAACTGGCCAACCCCGCGCCTGTTCCCTTCGCCCATGCCGAACTGATCCAGACGGAAATGGACCGCTGGCACTCGGCGGGTTTTGACGTGGCACCTTATGCCAAATTGTTCAGCCAGATGAAGGCGCGGATGGAAGGGCGTACGCCGCCGCTGCCTGATCCGGCGGGAGACTTCCGCGATGCAGCGGCCAATCAGGCCATTCTCGATGCGGCACGTCGGTCTGCTGCTGAACGCCGCTGGGTGGACGTGGAGGCGATATGATGGGACCGAACCATGACTTTTCGGGCGCGCATGTGCTCGTCACGGGAGGCACAAGCGGAATCGGTGCGGCAACCGCCGCATCGTTCCGGGATGCTGGCGCAGTCGTCACGATCACCGGCACGCGCAGCGGGCCAGCCGACTATGACACGGACATGGAGGGATATCGGTATCTCCAGCTGGATGTGGAAGACAAAACGCAAATCGACGCGGTAGCCGCCGCGCTTCCCCGGCTCGACATTCTCGTCAACAATGCAGGCTTTGCCCTGCCTTCCATCGGGCTGGATGAATGGGAGCCCGACATCTTCAACCGGGCCGTCAACATGCTGCTGCTTGGAACATTTCGCATGGCGCGGCGCACGGTGGACATGCTGGCGCAGAGCATCGTTCCCGGCGGTGGTTCGGTGATCGGCATTGCTTCGATGAGCAGTTATTTCGGTATTCCGATCGTGCCCGGCTACGGCGCAGCCAAGACCGGGCTTGTTGGGTTGACCCGGACCATGGCCGCGCAATGGGGGGTGCGCGGTGTGCGCGCCAACGCCGTAGCGGCAGGCGTCACCCGCAGCAGAATGACAGCAGGCATGTTTGACCATGAAGCCGCCATCGCCCCTACATTGGCCCGCACGCCGCTTGGCCGGTTGGGCGAGCCTCAGGATATTGCGGACGCCATTCTGTTTCTGGCCAGCCCGGCGGCACGATGGATCACTGGGCAAACATTGGCTGTGGATGGCGGTTACACCATTTCGGGATAGGTGCTTCGCGCTTGGCGGCATAATCCAAATGGGTTATGCTCCGTCTGCATTCGGGAAGACAGGATCAAGCGCATGTCCGCCGCACCGGCAGGGTCACTCACCGATTTGCTTGCCAGCCTTTATGCAGGTCTGGATGATGCGCATCCGTGGCAGCACTTTCTCGAAACGCTTGCCGCATGGATGAATGCGAGCCATGCGACACTTATCATCACGGCTCCTGGCAAACCCGCGCCCGCCACGTTCGTTGCACCCGGCTCCAACCCCGCTTTCAGCGACATCTATACAAGCCAGCTATTTGCCAATGATCCGTTTCAGGGCTTGCCCGACGGAGAAGTAACCTCTTACCGGGCGTTCATGGCGGCACTGCCCGATGATGCGCACATGGATTACCGGCGCGCACTCAGCAATTCCGGCTATGATCTCGTTTTGGGAATGGACCTGCATTTTGGCGTCGAACAGGCGCAGCGCAGCAATGCCGCGCGTTATGAAGCGCGTTTTCGCGTATCCCGACATAGTTCTTCACCCAATTTTACGCCGGATGAACGAGCTCGGTTTCAGGCATTGGCTCCGCATCTCCGCATCGCTGTGCGGCTATTTGAGCGTCTTCAGTTTGCTGGAGCCCATTCGGGCGCATTTCATGGCACGGCGCAGGGGCTTGGCCTTGCGCTCGCCATTCTTGATCGCAACCGCCAGATCACCAGCATCAATCCGCTGGCAGAGCAAATTCTGGCAGAATGCGAAGGGATATTCCGCCGCGACGATGTGTTGGTGCTGATGCAATCGGCGCAGCAGCGGCTGTTGACGGATATCCTGTCGGGAGCGGTCGCCCCCACACCCCTGCCCCGCTTCCGGATCGTGCGGCCCCGGCATGGAGACCTTATTCTCACTGCGCGCGCGCTGGATGTGAGCGCCATTCATGCCGGGGCCGGTGCGCTCGCGCTATTCATGGCGCGACCAGGGACGCGGGCCGGCACGGATGTGATTGCGTTGCGTGAACTGCTCGGGCTGTCTCCGGCTGAAATCCGGCTGGTGAATGAGATTGTTCATGGCCGCACGCTCGTTTCTGCCGCGCAGCATCTGGGCATCGCCTATAACACCGCAAAGGTTCAGATGCGCTCCATCTTTGCCAAGACCGGGGTCAACCGCCAGGCCGCGCTGGTGGCGATGTTGTCTTCCCTGAACAGTTGAATTGCCGCGTTCAACGCGCAGGCAGCGCTCTCGCTCTGGCCAGCGTGGACCGTGCGGATACGGCCCATTCGCGCGCGATCTTGGCAATAGGTTGCTCGGTCTGCCGCGTGTTGAACACCTCCACACCGACGGGTGCGGTGGAGCCGATGGCATCGAGTGTCCGGATCAGGCCTTCCAGATCCAGTTCACCTTCACCCGGCAGAAGGCGAGCGGCCATGGTCTCCGTCAATGGATCGCCTTCGGCACGCAGCGGCGCATCGCACAGCTGAACCGTACCAATGAAGCGCCCGGGAATGGCCGCCAACTCCGAAAGTGCCGTGCCGCCGCGGAACACATGCCAGGCGTCTATCGTCAGCCTGCCATTGGGCCGGTCTGCAGCACGCACCACCTGCCATGCGGCAGCCAGATCAGGAATGCCGCCAAACAGCAGACACTCAAGGTGAGCAATCAGATCATGCCGTGCAGCCACGTCGCACAATGCGGCAAAATCCGCGCCCGCCGTTTCCATATCAACCGTCACGCCCGCCATCTCGATGACCAGCAGGGATCGCGCGCCCAGATCATCGGCTATGCCGACCAGGCGATCTATGGTCAGATCTTTCAGAAAAGCCGCATAAGGCCCCACGCCCTCATCATGGTTGCGCAACCAATGGCCCACGCTTTCCAACTCTGCGACTTCAAGGCCTGCATCGCGTATCCGTGCCCCGATCTCGGATGGCGTCATGCCGTCAGCCGTCAGCGCGAAAATGTCGCTGACGCCCACTGAAATCGCTTTGAATCCGGCGGCCTGCACGGGGGCAAGGCGATCCAGCAGCGGCACATGCGCCACCGGCACGCTGTTGAAAACCAGATCATCCGGACCCAGCATCTGCGCGCTCAGGGACCGACCGGAAGGCTGATCGGAGCGAAGGTGGAGAGCAGCGCTGCGTCGAGCAGCTGCGCTTGACCTGTGATGAAGCCCGACGCCGGGCTCGCCAGCCACAGCGCCACTTCTGCCACATGCTGCGCCCGCCCCATGCCGCGCAACGCCACGCGCGGAAGCTCTGCCGGGTCGACAATTGCTATATCCGGCGCACCGATCAGCGGTGTTTCCACGCCACCGGGGCACAAGGCGTTGATGCGCGCGCCGCGGGCCGCAAAGGCGTCAACGCAGGATTTGACAAGCCCCACCACGCCATGCTTCGCAGCGGAATAGGCCGGGTTGGCCGGATGCCCGACAATGCCAGCAGCAGAGGCGGTGACGATCACTGCGCCACCCTCTGCAATGACGGGCTCGACCGCCTTGATGCCGTTATAAGCCCCTTTGAGGTTGACCGCGATCAGGCGATCAAACAGCGCCTCATCCACCGTGGCCAGCCCGTCCGCCGCACCATAAAGGCCGGCATTGAGAAAGGCGACATCCAGACGCCCTGCCTCTGCCATGAGCGCGGCGACCATCTCCTGGTTGCTTTCGTAACTGGCAACATCAACATGCAGCGCGCTGGCCTGCGGGCCAATGTCTTCGGCCACCGTGCGTGCGCCGTCCAGGTTCAGGTCTGCACAAAAGACCCGCGCACCGTCCTGCGCGAAGCGGATCGCCGCTGCTCGCCCGATCCGGAGGCCGCGCCTGTGACCACCACAACCTTGCCTTGAAATGCGCGACAGCTCATTGCAAATTCCTCTCCCTTTCCTGTTTGGCCGACCTTTCAGCCAAGCCGCGCGCGTGTCAACAACAGGCGGCGACGGACGGATTGCCGATTTCCCCTTCCCACTCCACCTTTGGGGCGGCAAGGTTGGCCGAAACGAATTGAGGATCAATCCATGCCGCGCGAAACCTTGGCCAGCCTTGAAACCTTTCGGCGGGAGGTGCGCACCTTCTTTGCCGAGGAATATCCGCGCACTGTGCTGGATGCGTTGGCGCGGGGTGACCGGCTGTCCAAACAGGACCATATCGCCTCGCAAACCGCTCTCAATGCCAAGGGCTGGCTGGGCGTCAGTTGGCCCAAGGAAGATGGCGGACCCGGCTGGAGCCCGATGCAGCGCTACATTTTCGATTGCGAGCTTGATCTGGCAGGTGCGGCAGGCATCATTCCGATGGGTGTCATTTATATCGGCCCCATCCTGTGCGCATTCGGTTCACCCGAACAAAAGGAGCGCTGGCTGCCGGACATTCTCAATTCGAAATCCTTCTGGGCGCAGGGCTATTCGGAGCCGGAATCAGGCTCTGACCTCGCCAGTCTGCGGCTTTCTGCCGTGCGGGAGGGCGATCACTATATCCTCAACGGCGCGAAAATCTGGACATCTGGCGCGCATTGGGCGGACTGGATTTTCTGCCTTGCCCGCACATCCAAAGAGGCGCGCAAGCAGGACGGCATTTCGCTGATCTGCGCCGATATGCGTTCGCCGGGTGTGACCGTTCATCCGATTCCGCTGATCGACGGTGCCGCCGAACTCAACCGCGTCGAGTTCGACAATGTCCGCGTTCCAGTGGAAAACCGCATCGGTGACGAGGGGCGCGGCTGGCACTACGCCAATGTTTTGCTGAAGAATGAGCGGCTGTCTTATGCCCATATCGGGGCGAAGCGGCGTGACATTGCGAAGCTGCGGCGCATGGCGGAAGCCCGGCCTTTGTCTGCGGCCGAGCGTACAGCCTTCCATGCGCGCCTTTCCGAGGCCGAAATCCGCGTGGACATGATCGAAGCCACGATCCTGCGTGCGCTGGCCAGCGAGATTGAGATGGCGACGGCGGCAATGCTCAAGATTGCCTGCACCGAATCCGTGCAGGAGATTGATGCGTTGGCGACCGATCTGGCGGGGATGAGCGCCACGCTGATGCTCGACCGTCACCAATCCGGCTGGCAAGCACAGGCTCCGCTGGTGGACAGCTTCGGCCCGTCAGCCATTCAGACCCGCTTTTTCAACCGCGCCCAGACCATTTATGGCGGGGCGACGGAAATCCAGAAGAATATCCTGTGGCGAACTTTGGGCGGCTGAGGCCGGACACGTCCCACTCCATCTGGCGCACCGGAGCGGGAGCCGATAAGGCTTTGCGCACAAAGAATATGGGAAGGACCGGTCATGATTGAAGGCGGCTGCAACTGCGGAGGAATCCGTTACACCATCGCCAGCGAACCGGTGGTCGTCGCGCAATGCCATTGCCGCAACTGCCAGCGCCAATCGGGCAGTGCCTTTTCGGTCAACCTGATGGTCGCGGCGGACAATGTGGTGACAACTGGCGAACTCACCACCTATGTCGATCATGACACCAAATCAGGCAACCCGGTTTACCGTCGTTTTTGCGGCACCTGCGGATCGCCGATCTTTTCCGAATTGTCGGAGAGCAATGGCATGGTGATCGTGAAGGCAGGCACGCTCGATGAACCGGGCAAGTTTGCTCCCAGCGTGGGCGTGTGGACGTCAACGCAATGGCCCTGGGTTCCGGTTCCTGAAGGGATGCCGGTCTTCTCCGAAAATCCCTGAACGCCAAGCCGTTGCAGCGCTGGACAGGCCGCGCCCCCGCCCGCTAAGGGCTTGGGCATGTCTGAACTGCCCAAAACATTCGATCCGTCCGCCATTGAAACCCGCTGGTATCGGCACTGGGAAACCAGTGGCGCGTTCCGCCCGCATCGCCCGGATGCAGTGCCCTATACCATCGTCAATCCTCCGCCGAACGTGACGGGCAGCCTGCATGTCGGCCATGCGCTCGACAATAGTTTGCAGGACATCCTGATCCGCCACGCGCGCTTGCAGGGCAAGGATGCGCTCTGGGTGGTCGGCACCGATCATGCGGGCATCGCCACACAGATGGTGGTGGAGCGCCAGATGAACGCGCGCGGCGAAAAGCGCACCCAATTCACGCGCGAGGAATTCATCGCGAAAGTCTGGGAATGGAAGGAAGAAAGCGGCGGCGAAATCACGCGCCAACTCCGCCGCCTCGGCTGCTCGATGGACTGGGCCAATGAGCGTTTCACCATGGATGAAGGCTTTTCGAAGGCCGTCATCAAGGTGTTTGTCGACCTGTATAATGAAGGCCTGCTCTACCGCGACAAGCGCCTTGTGAACTGGGATCCGGGCCTGAAAACCGCGATTTCGGACCTTGAGGTCGAAACCCGCGAGGTGAATGGCAAGTTCTGGCACTTCAAATATCCGCTGGAAGATGGCAGCGGCCACATCTCCGTCGCCACCACGCGGCCGGAAACGATGCTGGCGGATATGGCCGTGGCGGTGAATCCGTCTGACGAACGCTACACCGCCCTGATCGGCAAGAATGTGCGCCTGCCCATCACGGGCCGTCTGATCCCTCTCGTGGCGGATGAACACGCCGATCCCGAACTGGGCAGCGGTGCGGTGAAGATCACGCCGGGGCATGACTTCAACGATTTCGAAGTCGGCAAGCGTGCGGGCATCAAGGCGGGCGACATGCTCAACATGCTCGATGCCGAGGCGCGCGTGGTGCAGTGCGGTGGCATTCCGGATGAGTATCTGGGGCTCGACCGGTTTGATGCGCGCAAGAAGGTGGTGGAGGCCATCGACGCCGTGGGCCTGCTGGAGCGCGTGGAAGACCGCACGATCCAGACGCCTTATGGCGACCGCTCCGGACAAGTGATCGAACCCTGGTTGACCGACCAATGGTATGTGGACGCGGCGACACTCGCCAAGCCTGCGATTGAAGCGGTGAAGAGCGGCGCGATCAAGGTTGTGCCGCAGGCTTGGGAAAAGACCTATTTCAACTGGATGGAGAATATCCAGCCTTGGTGCGTGAGCCGCCAGCTGTGGTGGGGGCATCGGATTCCGGCTTGGTATGGGCCTGCAAAGTCGAGTTCCGGACAAATCGCCGATGGACACATTGGATTCACGGGTGCCGAGAAGAACCGGCTTCAACACATTTTCGTCGCTGATACCGAGGTTGAAGCGCGAAGGTTGGCAGTTGAATATTACGAATTGGAGGGCCTTACTGACGAGCATATATTTGTTGCTGATTCTTATGCTCAAAAGGACGAGTGGCGAGATAAGCTCCTAGCTAAGAATTTACCCAGACCAATCATCTTGGTTCGCGATTCTGACGTCCTCGACACATGGTTCTCCTCCGCGCTTTGGCCGTTTGGCACGCTCGGCTGGCCGGATGGCGCAAAGCCCTCTCCCCTTCAGGGGAGAGGGTTGGGAGAGGGGACTGTCAACAGCACCGATGCCTCCGACTCCCCCTCTCCTAACCTCTCCCCTGAAGGGGAGAGGAACACCTCCCTCCTCTCCCGCCACTACCCGAATGACGTGCTCATTTCCGGGTTCGACATCCTGTTCTTCTGGGATGCGCGCATGGCGATGCAGGGCATTCATTTCATGAAGGATGTGCCGTGGAAGACGCTCTACCTGCACGGGCTGGTGCGCGCGGCGGACGGGCAGAAAATGTCCAAGTCCAAGGGCAATGTGGTCGATCCGCTGGGGTTGATTGACCAATATGGCGCAGACGCTTTGCGCTTCTTCATGGCGGCGATGGAAAGCCAGGGCCGCGATGTGAAGATGGATGAAAAGCGTGTCGAGGGCTATCGCAACTTCGCGACCAAGCTGTGGAATGCCTCGCGTTTCTGCCAATCCAACGGCATTGGCGCGAGTAGCACGCTGGAAGCGCCCAAGGCAGAGCTGGCCGTCAATCGCTGGATCATCGGCGAGGTGGTGGAAACGCTGGCCAAGCTGGACAAGGCGTTCGAGGAACTGCGCTTCGATGGCATGGCGGACACGATCTACCATTTCGCATGGGGCACCTTCTGCGACTGGTATCTGGAATTGATCAAGGGCCAGATCGACGAGGAAACCAAGGCCGTGGCCGGGTGGGTGCTCGATCAGATCCTTGTCATGCTCCACCCGTTCATGCCCTTCATCACCGAAGAATTGTGGCACGCAATGGGCAAGCGCGATGGCGACCTGATCGTCGCCCGCTGGCCCGCCCCGCAGGCAGAAGTTGATGCACAGGCCGTGGCGGAGATCAAATGGCTGATCCGTCTGGTCGGCGAAGTGCGCACGGCCAAGAATGAACTCGGCATTGCGCCCGGTGCGCGTTTGAATGCTTTCGTGCGCGAGGCTTCTGGCGAAACGATGGCCCGCATTGCTTCTCAGTCGGCAGCGATTGCGCGGCTGGCACGGCTGGACTCGGTGTCCACCGAACCAGCCCCCGCAGGCGGTGCACTCCAGATCGTCGTGGACGAAGCGACCTTCGTTCTTCCCCTCACAGGTGTGATCGATCTCGACGCCGAACGCGCGCGCATCACCAAGGCGATCGAGGCTGTTACCAAGGAAGTGAAATCGCTCGAAGGCCGCCTCAACAATCCGGCCTTTGCCGAAAAGGCGAAGCCTGAGGCGGTGGCCAAGGCGCGGGCGGACCATGCCGAAAAGGCTGCGGAGGCGGAAAAGCTGGCGGCTGCGCTCGCGCGGTTGGGGTGAGCGAACCCATCTCCCTTGAAAGCGAAGCGCCGGTCCATCGCACCGGCGCACGCGATCTGACTCAGGGGCCGGTAGTCAAGACACTCGTCGCCTTCGCCCTGCCCTCCTTGCTGGTCAATGTGCTGCAATCGGTGAACGGCACCATCGCGTCGATCTTCATCGGCAAGATGCTGGGGGAAGCGGCGCTGGCGGCCTCTGCCAATGCCAATATGATCATGTTCGTGGTGTTTGCGACCGTGTTCGGCTTTGCGATGGCGGCAACCATTCTTGTCGGCCATGCAGCGGGGCGGCACGACATGGATGAGGTGCGGCGCACCACCGGGGCCTCTGTCGGCCTGTTTCTGATTGCCGGCATCATTCTTGCCGGATTGGGGTTGGTGGGGCACGCCGCATGTGCTCAAACTGCTCGCCACGCCGGATCAGGTGATCGGCCCTGCCACCGCCTATATGCGCGTCATCTGCCTTGGCCTGCCGGTCTCTCTGGTCAATATGCTGCTGCCGTCGCTGTTGCGCGGGATTGGCGATGCCGTCAGCCCGCTGCGCGCCACTGCGCTCAACGTGGCTGTGGGAACCTTCTCATGCCCGCTGCTCATCAACGCCATGGGCATTGAAGGCGCAGGCGTGGCGGCCCTGCTCGCCAATGTGTCGAGCGTCGCATATCAACTGATGCATGTTTACCGCACGGACATGGCGATGGCCCTGCGCGGGCCAGACCTTTCCCTGCTCAAGCCCGATTGGGGCCATGCCCGCCCGCTGCTGACGCTCGGCTTTCCCATGGGCATCTCAATGATCGTGATGGGCGTCTCGCAAATGGGGATGATCGGCCTGATCAACCGCGAAGGGATGAACACCGTTGCGGCCTATGGCGCGATTGGCCAGCTCTGGGGCTTTCTCCAGATGCCCGCCGTGGCGGTGGGCAGTGCGGTGTCGGCCATGGCGGCTCAGAACATTGGCGCGGGCCGGTGGGACAGAATAGACCGGACGGCATGGGGCGGCATCGGCATCAACCTGCTGATGACCGGATCGCTGGTGTTGCTGATCACGCTGTTCCAGCGCCCCTTGCTCGGCCTGTTTCTGCCCGTAGGCAGTCCCGCAATAGAGATTGGCGCACATATCAACCTGATTCTGGGGTGGACGCATGTTTTTCTGGGCGTCTCGACCATCGTCACGTCCATCGTCCGCGCGAACGGCGCCATGTTCTGGCCACTGGTCAATCTCTTCTGCTCAGCGGTGCTGCTCCGCTTTTCCATCGGCCTGCTGGGCCACCCTTATTGGGGCGCAGACGCCATCTGGGCGAGTTTTGGCGCGCATGCCCTCGTCTCGACGCTCTGGTCGCTCGCTTATTATCGCTGGGGCCGCTGGCGCGAAGCCAAGGGGCCAATGGGCGGACGATCAGTCCCCCCGGGCGAGACCGGCCTTGCGTAGCACCCGCCACGCGGTTGCCTTTCCCGCATTCTGGTGCGGCCAGTTTCCCGGAGCCGACGGCTTCAGCCCAGCGCGTCGCAACAGGCTGTTGAGCGCCCGCGCATCCGCCTCGCGATAGCTCCATTCGGAGCGCCAGGTGATGGAGAGCGAGATAGAAACCGCGCTGCCCACCTTCACCCAATGCGGAATCTTGACCGGCATATGCACGGCATCGCCCGGCAACAGACGGAAATCGGTGCGGACATCAGCAAATTCATCGCGCCATTCCAGATTGCGATGATGACGTCCCAGGTGAAAATCCTCATGCGCGCGCGGGTCCACTATCCGCTCATCATCCTTGGGGAAGACGGTCATGGTCTTCTCGCCCCGGATCTGGAGCAGGATGTTATGTTCCGGATCAAAATGAAACGGCGTGACGGCATGGGGTGAAGAAATGAAGATGAACCCCTCCTGCCCCAGCATCGCGCCGGTTTTGGTGCGCGTCACATCTTCCAGCTCAGCGAGTGCGTCCTTGAGCAGGCGCGCATAATCGGGATGCTGTTCGATCCGCTTGAGCACCATCCACGATCCGTTTTCCTCGATGGAGCGGATCGTCTCTTCAATGCTGAGATTGGATTTCGGCGTGTCTTCCGGGGCGATGCCGATGGGGATCAAGGCCGGATTATACTCCACCGACGAGGCCGGGAGGGCGTGCGCCAGATGCACCAGTGCTTCAAGAGTCAGCAGCGGATGATCGGCCAGCCCATGCGTCAGCGGGCCGGGCGTTTCTGGATAGAGCGCCGAAAAGGCGGCTTTCGAATCAGGCGGAAAGGCGGTCATTCAGGATCTCCTGCGGGAGTGCGCCATGCGCGGACGCGGGCCGAAGCCTCCTCTGCCGCGCGGCACAGCGCATAGGTGGCGCGGCGTTTCAGTCCGGAAAGCGGAACGCTGATCTGCACGATCTGGCGGCGTTCGGCCCACAGGCTGTTGATCATGGGGTGGTCCTCCACAGCGCAACTATCCATCCAGTCAATTTCCGGATCAGCGAGCACGCGCATGAGGTTTTCTATTTCAATCATCACGCCGGGCGAAAAGCGGGACAGCCGCTCGTCATAGGCAATCTTGTACGACCAGCTGGCAGGCGGCGTGCGGAAGTTGATCAGCATGGCAATGGCCTCGCCGTTCAGGTCGAGGCGGAGGAACTCCAGCCGCCCGGTTGCCCAAGCCCCCGCCATCATGCGGTGGAAAAAGCTGCGTGTGGCCGCACCATTGGCAAAGGCCGCGCCGCGCTCTCCCTTCCAGCCCGCAGCTTCAAGCGAAAGATACACGTCGCACCAGTCCGACAGGTCGGATTCATCCTCCAGCATGGTGGAGACCAAAGTGCCCAGCTCGGCAATGCGATAGCCCAACCGCCGCCATTCCTTGCGCTTCTTGGCGCGGATGTGCGCTTCCAGATAGGCCTCGCCTTCCAGCTCGCTGTGCAGCAGGGCGCGGCTCTTGTGATGGACGATGGGGCACGGCCGGTTGAGCTGTGCTGCCGCCGCGCACAGGCCCAGATGGTTTGCGCCATCCCGTTCAAGGCCGGACAGGCTGAGAAAGCCCGGTGCCCAGCCTGCGCCATCCAGCGCACGCAGCAGTCCCGCAGCCCAGGCCCGTTCCAGCCCGGCACGCACCAGCGGCGTTCCCATGAAGCATTGGTAGTGCGCCCAATTGCCGACATGGCGCGCGGGCACGCGGCCATAATTTCCCTGAATGGCGAGCGGCATCAGGCCCGCCAGTTCCGCGCCCTGCCATGCCTGCGCAATCCAGACCGGGCGGGCATCGCGCAGATGCTCCAGAGCGGCCGTCAGATACCAATGTTCGAAAAAGGGATTGGCCTCCCCGGCGTTGCGGGCGAGCGCGATCCATGCCTGCGGATCGGGCAGTTCACCCGCTCCGACAGGGGTTATCCGCACCTCCAGATCCGTGGCGGTTGAGGATGGGCGCATCAGCATCGCCATACTCCTAATGGCAAAGCGCTAAGATCAGCCTAATTTTGCGGTTTGGTTGCGCCGGATTTCGGACTAGAAGCACCGTATGACATCCAATTTTCCCCTCACCCGCTTGCGCCGCACCCGTGCCACGTCATGGTCGCGCGCGCTTCATGCCGAAACCCGCCTGTCTCCGGCGGACCTGATCTGGCCGCTGTTCATTGCGTCTGGCGATGAGGAAGAGCCGATTTCATCTCTGCCCGGCGTATCGCGCTGGTCTGTCAGGCAGATCGTGGACCGGGCGAAGGAAGCCCATGCGCAGGGCATTCCCTGCCTTGCCCTGTTCCCCAACACGCCGCGCGCCCTACGGACCGAGGATGGCCGCGAGGCGCTCAATCCGGACAATCTCATGTGCCGCGCTACCAAGGCGATCAAGGATGCGGTGCCAGACATTGGCGTGCTGACCGATGTTGCGCTCGACCCCTATACCGCGCACGGCCATGACGGGCTGGTCGATGAAAAGGGCTATGTGCTGAACGACGCCACGGTGGAAGTTCTGATCGGACAGGCTCTCAATCAGGCCCGCGCCGGGGCTGACGTCATAGCGCCATCGGACATGATGGATGGGCGCATTGGCGCGATCCGCTTTGCACTGGAGGAAGAGGCGCTGCCTAACGTCCAGATCATGTCTTACGCCGCCAAATATGCGAGCGCCTTTTACGGCCCGTTCCGCGATGCCGTGGGCGCAGCTGGCCTGTTGCAGGGTGACAAGAAAACCTACCAGATGGACCCCGCCAATACCGAAGAGGCGCTGCGCGAAGTGGAAATGGATCTGGCCGAGGGTGCGGACAGCGTGATGGTGAAACCCGGCCTGCCCTATCTGGATATCATCTGGCGTGTGAAGAATGAGTTTCAAGTGCCTGTATTTGCGTATCAAGTGTCTGGCGAATATGCGATGCTCGAAGCCGCCGTCGCGGCAGGCGCGGGAGATCGGGACAAGCTGGTTTCGAAACCTGCTCGCCTTCAAACGCGCGGGCTGTTCGGGCGTCCTCACCTATCATGCGCTACATGCGGCGCGATTGCTGAATGGGTGAATTCCGGCTCCAGACCGAACGGCTGATCCTGCGCGATTGGGAAGAACGCGATCTGGAGGCCTTTGCTGCCATGTGCGCCGATCCGCGCGTGATGGCCACGCTGGGGCCAGTCATGGACAAAGACGCCACGGCAGCGCTGCTTGACCGGGTCAAAGCAATTGCAGAGACGCACGGCCATAGCTTCTGGGCGCTGGAACGGCGGGCGGACGGTGCATTTCTGGGCTGGTGCGGGTTGATCCGGGGGCTGGACGGCCCGATTGAGGGCAAGGCGGAAATCGGCTGGCGACTTGCCTTTGACGGCTGGGGCCAAGGTTATGCCCGCGAAGCGGCGGAGGCGACGCTGGACTGGGGATTCCGCCATCTGGCGGATGATACGATCTGGGCGATCACGGCGGCCTCCAACCATCGCAGCTGGGGCCTGATGGAGCGGCTGGGCATGGTGCGCCATCCAGACCTCGATTTTGATCATCCGCGCGTCGCGCATGGCAGCCCGCTCAAGCGGCATGTGACCTATTCCATTGGCAGGCCATGACATTTGCGATTGCGTTAACCATGTTGTGACGCTTTGCTGTCACACCCCGGACGATTTCGAACTGAGCCGGAGGATCGGACGCGCATGACAGACCAGACCGCAGCAGACGCCCCCGTTTCGCGCCTGCCCTTTCTTGTGGCGATCTGCGCCGGTTCATTCCTGTTGTTTCTGGTGCAGCCGATGGTCGCGCGCATGGCGTTGCCCCGGCTGGGCGGCGCGCCGGCGGTGTGGAACTCCGCGATGCTGGTTTATCAGGCGCTGCTCTTGGGCGGTTATGCCTGGGCGCATTGGCTGGGCCGGTTTCCGGGGCGCATACCGGCACGCTTCCATATCGGATTGGGGCTGCTGGCGCTTGTCATGCTGCCCATCGGTCTGATGGATACACAATTGCCGGTGGACGCGAACCCGTTCCTGTGGGTGCCATGGCTGCTGCTGGGCTCGATCGGCCCTCTCTTCTTCGTGATTTCGGCTCAGGCACCGCTCCTCCAGCGCTGGTATGGGCTGGCGGGCGGGGCAGATCCCTACCCGCTCTACTCCGCATCCAATCTCGGCAGCTTTGCAGGGCTGATCGCCTATCCACTGGTTGTTGAGCCGTTGCTGCCGGTCAAGGCGCAAAGTCTGGTGTGGAGTGCGGGCTATGGGCTTGTTGTCCTCCTCACCCTTTTCGTCGCGTTGCGCGTGCCCAAAGACGCTGCACCCGATCTGGCGGGAGATGAAAGCGCGCCACCCTCCACCCGCTCGATGGCGTGGTGGGTGCTGCTGGCGGCCATTCCGTCCGCGCTGATGCTGTCCACCACATTGCACCTCACCACCGATGTCATGGCCATGCCGCTGCTCTGGGTTGTGCCGCTGGGCCTGTATCTGCTGAGCTTCTCGATTGCTTTTGCAGATGCGCGCGGTCCGGCCAACCTGGCCATCCGGATTGCCCCGCTCGCTCTGCTCTTTTCCGGCTATGGTGTGTTCGTGGCGGAAACGCGGATCATGATGGTCTTTGTCGGAGCCTCGATCCTCAGCCTGTTTCTGGTCGCCATCGCACTTCATGCGCGCATGTTTGACGAGCGGCCCGCGCCTGCGCACCTGACCCGTTTCTATTTCGCCATGTCGCTGGGCGGCGTGATTGGCGGCCTGTTCGGCGCGCTATTTGCGCCGCTGGTGTTTGACTGGACCTATGAGCATCCCATCCTGTTGCTGGCATCGGGCCTGCTGCTGGTCGGCCGACCGTTGCTAGGTCTGCTGTCCGGGCTGGATCGCAGCCGCTTCCGGATCGTGGCCGCCATTCTGGTGGCCATCGGCTTCGTCATCTCGCTTGGTGCGCAAGGCTGGATTTTGGAGCCCGCCCGTCAGTCCTTCAAAGCGCTGGGTTCGCTTGCGATACTCGTCATGGCGCTTGCCGCCATGGGCCACCGCATCCTCTTCACAGCACTTCTCGGCATGTTGATGCTGACGATGGGCGGCTGGGAAAAGCTGGAGCATTCATGGGAAGGCCGTATGACGCGCAGCTTCTTCGGCATTTACACAATCCGCGATTATCCGGGCCAAATTCGCTATCTCGTCCATGGCACCACCTCGCACGGCGTCCAGATCCAGACGCAAGAGCGTGAGCGCGAAGCGACGGCCTATTATTCCGTCAGCTCCGGCGTGGGACTTGCCATGAAGGCTGGCCCCGATCTGTTTGGCCCTGCGGCCCGGATCAGCGTTGTGGGGCTCGGCGCGGGCACGCTGGCCTGCTATGCGCAGCCGGGACAGGATTGGCGCTTTTACGAGATTGATCCCGCCATCGCCGCCATCGCCAGCGATCCCAAGCGCTTCACCTTCCTCAGCAACTGCACGCCCAAGGCTCCGATCCTGATCGGCGATGCCCGGCTGGTTCTCGAACGCCAAACACAGGGCGCGCGCGATCTGCTCGTGGTCGATGCCTTCTCATCCGATTCCGTGCCCATGCACCTGCTGACGCGAGAGGCATTTGGCGTTTACGGGCGCTATCTGACGCGTGATGGGCTGTTGATGATCCATATTTCCAACCGCTACCTGACGCTGGAACCTGTTGTCGCCGCAGCGCGCCAGTCTGGATGGCAAACCCGCATCCGTTTTGACCGCCCGGTCCAGAATGAGCGCAACAAGGCGATGACAGCCTCGTCATGGGTCGCCCTTTCGCGCAGTCCGGCTACGTTGGCCGCGCTGGAAAAGGCCTCTCCACCCGCCAGTTGGGAAGCTCTGGCCCCGGGGCAGCCGGTTATGGCGTGGACGGACGATCATGCCAGCATCCTGCCCATCATCAAATGGCGCTGGCCGCATTGATCAGTCAGGGCTTGCCATGCCCCCCGCGCTTGCGCCAAGCAGGGGCATGACCCAAGCCAGCATCATCCCCTTCAACGGCAAAACGCCTGTCATCCACCCCTCAGCCTTCATCGCGCCCGGCGTCCGCATCATCGGCGATGTCACCATCGGTGCAGAGGCCAGCATCTGGTATAATTGCGTGCTGCGCGGCGACGTGAACGCGATCCGCATCGGTGCGCGCTCCAACATTCAGGACGGCACCGTGATCCATTGCGACGCGGACAAGGGTTTTGTGAAAGGCACGCCGACCATTATCGAGGAAGAGGCGCTGATCGGCCATATGGCGATGTTGCACGGCTGCACTGTGGGCCGGAACGCGCTGGTGGGGCTTGGCTCGATCGTGATGGATGGCTGCGTGCTGGAGGAGAATTCCATGCTGGCAGCAGGCGGGATGCTGACGCCCGGCAAATCCATCGGCTCATGCCAGATGTGGGGCGGCAGGCCCGCCAAATTCATGCGAGAGCTGGACGAGAATTGGGCCACCGGCAACCGGCTGGCCGTCGCGCATTATGTGCAGAACGGGCAGGCGCACAAAGCGGCCTGTGGCGACTGAACCCTACTGCCCCGCCGCGCGGATCAGGCGTTGCAGGGCATTTAATTGGGCAGCATCCATCGTCCCCATTTTGGCCATCGCCGCTTCAACGGCGGCCCGGTCTGCCGAGGGCGGACCCAGCAGAAGCCCGCGCATGATGGCATCCAGATCGGCCAGAGCCACCTGAATCGGCTCCCGCGTCCGCTCCAGTCGAGAAATGGACATTTGTGCGGCAATCCATGATTCGCTGCCCTGGCGGCGATCACTGGCGGCCACCGCTTTGTCTGCCAGTGCCAGTGCCGCATCAAACGCCCCCTGCCCGGCCTCCGCACGGGCAACCGCTCCGTCTACCTGCGCGATCAGCCCGGCATCAGACACCGCAGGCGGCGCTGGTGGCGCAGTTTGCGGTGCCGCTTTCTCGTAAGGCCGGGGTGCCAAAGAGGGATAGGTGCCCGGCGCGGCGCATGACGCGAGCAAAAGGGCGGGCAAAAGCGGCAGGAATGCGGATTTCATGGGCTGGAGATAGGGATAATTGCCGAAAGCCGCAACGCCCCCCTTGCAGAATCGGAAAACCCCGCCTAGAGCCGCCTCCACAACGCGCCCGTAGCTCAGCTGGATAGAGCATCAGACTACGAATCTGAGGGTCGGACGTTCGAATCGTTCCGGGCGCGCCATTTTTTCCAAATCGGCAGATCAAGAAAAAAGCCAGGCCCAACCGGACCTGGCTTGCTTCATATTGTGCCCCGGATTTTCAGGCCCGGGGCATGTTTGGCTTAGCGCGCAGGCTTGCCGCGCTGGCCACCAGAGGCACGCACCGCGCCCTTGTGAGCGCCCACGCCTGAAGGCTTGCGCGTGGTGAAACGGCGACGAGGCCGTTCTTCCTCGGCACGGGCACCCTGCCCGCCCCGGCGCTGGCCCTGCGGGTGAGCGGGGCGTTCGGCGGTCACGATCGGCTTGGGCAGCTTGGCAGCTTCCTTTGCGAAGTCTTCCGGCAGCGGCATCTGTTCCAGCTGGACGCGCGTCAGGCGTTCAATGTCCTTCAGATAGCCGCGCTCTTCACCGTCAACAAAGCTGATCGCCATGCCGTCATTGCCCGCACGCGCGGTGCGACCGATGCGGTGGACATATTGTTCAGGCACGTTGGGCAGTTCGAAGTTGAACACATGGCTGACGCCCGACACGTCAATGCCGCGCGCCGCGATGTCTGTCGCCACCAGGATGCGTATCTCACCGGTGCGGAAGGCCTGAAGGGCGGCAGTCCGCTGCGGCTGGCTCTTATTGCCATGGATGGCCGCACAGCCGATACCAGCGGCCAGCAGATTCTTCACCACGCGATCCGCGCCGTGCTTGGTGCGCGTGAAGACCAGAGCCCTGTCAATTTCCATCGTCTTGAGACGGATGGTCAGCAGCGCCTGCTTTTCCTTCTGGCTGATGAAGGTGACGAATTGTTCGACGCGTTCTGCCGTCGTCGCCTGCGGGGCGACCGAGACGCGCACAGGATCGGACAGGAAGCGGTTGCCCAGCTCGGCAATCGTCTTGGGCATGGTGGCGGAGAAGAAGAGCGACTGGCGCTTCTTGGGGAGCAACTGATCCACACGCTTGAGCGCATGGATAAAGCCAAGGTCGAGCATCTGGTCAGCTTCGTCGAGCACGAAGATTTCAACGTTGCGCAGGGTCAGCGCGCGCTGGTCGATCAGATCGAGCAGGCGGCCCGGCGTGGCGACGAGAATATCGACACCGGCTGCCATGGCACGGATCTGCTTGCCAATGGGCACGCCGCCGAACACGGTTTCAATGCGCAGGCGATATTGTTTGCCATAATCGCGGAAAGACTGCGCGATCTGCGCGGCCAGTTCGCGGGTGGGAGAGAGGACGAGCATCCGGCAGGAGGCCGCCACGGGATGCTTATGGTCCGCCGTCAGCCGCTGGATGGAGGGCAGCGCAAAGGCCGCCGTCTTTCCGGTTCCGGTCTGCGCGATGCCGCACAGATCCTTGCCTTCCAGCAAAGCGGGGATCGACTGGACCTGAATCGGCGTGGGGGTTTCATAGCCCTTGGCGTGAAGGGCGGCGAAGCGGCTTGGCAAGGCCAAGGTCTGAAAACTGGGTCATGAAAGACTTTCAAAAATACAAGGCGCGCGCGCCCATTGCGGGCGCACGTTCCGGGTCAAAAAATGACGACCCGCGTGACAAGGGAAGCCTTGGGGAATGGCACAATCTGCCCGGCCTGCTCCGCCTCGATGGACGGTCAATCACGCTGGCCTTTGAAGGGAGGACAAGGCTGTGCCTTGCTGCGCTGCAATATATATAGGCGGAAATTCGCTGAAACGCAAGGCCTTGCCGAAACACGCCGTTCAGCCGCCAGCAAGCCAGATAAGCACAGTCTATTCTCATGCGTATGATCCTGCCCCTTTTGCTCTTGATGTCCGCCACGCTTCCTGCCCATGCGGCATCCCCACCGGGCAGCGCTCTGATTGATTATGACGGCTATCTGAAGCTGAGCCGCGAGGTGCGGCCCTATCGCGCCAAGCGATTGCTGCCGCTCTCGGAGTTTCGCACACGCGCGGCGCAGAAGGG
Organism: Sphingomonadales bacterium; assembly: GCA_016714795.1. Lineage (GTDB taxonomy): Bacteria > Pseudomonadota > Alphaproteobacteria > Sphingomonadales > Sphingomonadaceae > Aquisediminimonas. Next base: position 857,613 of record JADKCA010000001.1, read on the forward strand.
CGTGCTGCTGCTTGATGCGCGTTCGGCGCAGGCCTTTGCAGAAGGGCATATCTCAGGTGCCGTCAACCTGCCCTTCCCCGACTTTACGGCAGAGGCGCTGGCACGAGTGATCGGGCCGGACCGGGAGCGGCCCATCCTGATCTATTGCAACAATAATTTCTCCGACAATCGCCGTCCGGTCATCACCAAGGCACTGCCGCTGGCGCTCAACATCCAGACCTTCGTCAATCTGGTGGGCTATGGCTATAAGAATGTCTGGGAACTGGCCGATGTCGTCAGCATGGATGACCCCGCCACCGGCTGGGTTTCCACACTGACGCCATGAAAGCGGCTCAGCGTCTGGCGACTTGCTGGGCGCAGCGCCCACCGGGCAGGCTCGTTTCGATGCGCAGGTCTTGCGCAAGGCCGGACAAATTGGCGTAGCTGCCATCGCCGGTGCGGGCGAAATCAATCACGCGCACGATCTGCTGGCAGGTCAACCCGTCTCCGCCGCCATAGCGGTTGGCGAGCGAAGTGACGTAACGATCATAGCCATTAAGGCCCGAACCGGAGGCTGTGAAATAGGCCCGAAGCCGATCATTGGCGTGCGTCAACGCAGCGCGATTGGCGCGGATGAATCCGTTATAATGCGTGATGATGGCCTGGCTTTCGCCCCTGCAGCGCAAGGCCCCCACCATCAGCATGGTTTCCATATCGCGCACCGCGGCCGCATCCGCTGCGTCTTCGCTCCAGCATGTCGCTTGCGCCGTAGCCGGTACGAGTGCCGCGATGATAGCCAATGTGGCGCACAGCGCCTGCTTTGATCTGAACATTTACGCATCCCTTTTGCTTCCCTGTCACCCAAAGGCTCTAGAGACAGGGTTGCGCATGGTTGGGATGCGGTTAGGAGGAATCAACCAGCCCTTACCCTCAGGCGTGGCCGCTTTCCGGCGCAATGAGGCGCGGGTCGATGCCGGTCGTGCGGAACGCCGCCTCCCATCGCGAATGGGCCGGGCGGTCCAGCAGGTCAGCCATGTTCATGTCTGAAATATGCCAGCCATGCCTGTGCAGTTCATCATCCAGCTGGCCCGGCCCCCAACCGGCATAGCCCAGTGCAACCAGCCATTGCGATGGCCCGCCGGGCCGCCCCAGCACGCGCAGCGCATCCAGACTGGCAGACAAGGCCCAACGTCCGCGATATGGATGGTTCCCTGCCCGCCCCAATCGTCGCTGTGGAGCACAAAACCGCGTTGCGGCTCAACTGGTCCTCCATAATATAGCGGCACGTCGGGCACGCCTTTTGTGTCAATTTCGAACTGATCCAGCATTCCATGCAGCGTCGCATCCGGCAGAGGGTGGCCGATGCCGATACCGAGCGCGCCCTCTTCATCGTGAGAGCAAATGGCTATCACGCTGTGTTCAAAGCGCGGATCACCAATCCCCGGCAGTGCGAGGAGAAACTGGCCAGTCAGGAATCGCGGCAGGTCCATGTATCAAGGCTAGGATCAATCGGCCCGACACGCCAGTGCCCACGCCCCGCTTGCGGGAAGGGAAACGGGATCGCACCAAGCTTGACGCGACTCGCATTCCGCCCCTATGGGCAGCGCCTGCCCGATCAGTGGCATGTGGCGATCGTAGCTCAGTTGGTTAGAGCGCCGGTTTGTGGTACCGGAGGTCGCGGGTTCGGATCCCGTCGATCGCCCCATTTTTCCCCATCTTGAAGGTGATTTGCCCATGGCGGCCCTGTGGGACTTTCCCGATTTTGATGATCATGAAGATGTGCACCTGTTCCGCGATCCGGAAAGCGGGCTGACTGCCGTCATCGCGATTCATTCCACGCATCTCGGTCCGGCGGGCGGCGGTGTGCGCTTCTGGCATTATGCAGACAAGAATGCCGCCATCATCGATTCGCTGCGCCTGTCGCGCGGGATGAGTTACAAAAATGCCATGGCTGGCCTTGCCATGGGCGGCGGCAAGGGCGTGATCCTCGCGGGCGCTGACAAGATCAAGTCGCCCGCGATCATTGCTGCGTTCGCGCGCTCCATCGACCGGCTGGGCGGGCGCTATGTCACGGCGCAGGATGTGGGGATGAGCGCGCAGGACATGATTGATCTGCACGCAGTTACACCCTTCGTGTCCGGCCTTCCGCCCAAAGCGGGTGGCGCAGGTGGCGATCCCGGCCCGTCCACCGCAAAGGGCGTGTTTCTGGGCGTTCAGGCGGCGGCCAAGCGCGCGCTCGGCGCATCGGACATGAAGGGCGTTCGTGTCGCGATTCAGGGTGTTGGCAGCGTCGGCGGTGGGCTTGCCCGGTATCTGGCGGAAGCCGGGGCGATTCTGACTCTCGCCGACGTGGATCAGGGCCGCGCCCGACACCTGGCCAAAAGTCTTGGCGCGGCGGTTGTAGATGCACACTGCATCATGACCGTCGAGGCGGATATTTTCAGCCCCTGCGCGCTGGGCGCCATCCTTGATGAAACCAGTATCGCGGACTTGCGTGTCAAAGCGGTGGCTGGCGGTGCCAATAACCAGCTCGCCCGGCCTGACCATGGCCGCGAGCTGCAAGCGCGGGGCATTCTTTATGCGCCAGATTATGTGATCAATGCAGGCGGCATCATCAATGTGGCGACTGAATATCTCGGCGATGGCGGCACAACCGAAGTGGACGCCAAAATTGCTGGAATCCCGTCGCGCCTATCGTCCATCTGGGATGAAAGCACTGCCACCGGCCTGCCACCGTCCGACGTGGCAGATCGCATGGCCCGCAGCTTGATCGGACGCTGAGGGGGCTTGCCAACAGGCTGTGTCCGCGCGAAGATGCGCCATGCGCAACACACTCTCCCTCATCATCGGATTCATTGCCCTCATTTTGGTGATTGTGGCCTTCATCCCGCTCTTGGGATGGGCCAATTGGTTCATCATTCCGCTGGCGATTATCGGCCTCGCCTTCGGGGCCATGTCTGACAAGACGAGCGGCAGAAACCTCAATCTGGTGGTGATCGCAGCGGGGGCTGTTCGGCTGATGCTGGGCGGAGGTCTGCTCTAATCCTTCAGACGGCGCGGTTTGCTGATCCACCCATCCCGAGCACCATGCGCAGCCGCGCCGGGCCGAGCGGATTGACAAACTCTGCGCTCAGAAACTCGTTCGCGTCTTCGCGGATTCGTGCCAGCACGTTGCCGGCCCCCGGCAGCCTCAGGCGAACGATTGCGCCCGGCTCCATATCGAACCGGGCATCGGCAACAAAGCCGGTTTCAGAAAGCGCGCGAATGACAATGTCCCGACCGTGAAATCCGGCCTGCGCGTGAGATTCGCCCGAACAGGACGCAAGGCGTGCACACAGATACATGGCCAACCGCACTCCCTGTTTTTTCGACCCGACATTGAACGTGCGAATCGGTTGCGCCCAATCAAAGATGTTCAAATGTTCAAGTGATTCCAACGTCTGGTCAAGACTTATCCACAGGCGAGCAGCATTGATCGCACCGAAATGGCGTGTGATCGTCCTTAACGACAATCCGATTTGCTGCGTCACGGCCTGATCGCGTAAAGCAACCCTCAGTGTTCCGGCACCGAATCATAACGTCAGAAAGGGTTGCATCATGGCTTGGGGTTCAAAATCAAACGATACGCACGAAGCGCCGCGCGGGAACAACGCCATGTCGTTTCTGGGCGGCGAAGTGGTCGTGCAGGGCAATATCACCGGCGGAGGCGATCTGCATATCGATGCCGAAATCAATGGTGACGTGATGGGCAAGACCATCATCATCGGCAATAACGGTATCGTGCGCGGCAACATTCAGGCCGCAAAGGCCACCATTGCCGGAACCGTGGAAGGCACGATTTCCGCCGAAACGCTGATTGTTGAAAAGACCGCACGGGTGCGGGGTGACCTGTCTTATGCCAATGTATCGGTGGAAAATGGCGCACTGGTCGAAGGCCGCCTGACCCAGCAGGGCAAGGCTCATGCGGGCGAAGTGCAACTCGTCTCTGCGGCAGAATAGCAATGACGGGCGATGCAAGCGAAATCGAAGGCGTCCCTGCCCTGTCGTTAGCAAGTGCGGCACTGGATGCACACGGGTTTTCACAGGCCTTGGGCGCGTCTTTCGAGCGCTATGGCTTTGCCGTCATTGTCGATCACGGCATTGACGAGGCGCTGATCGCCAAGGGCTGGACCTTGACCGAGCAACTGTTTGCGCTGCCGGAAGAGGCCAAACGGGTCTATCACCGCGCAGACTTGGCCGGAGCGCGCGGCTATACGCCATTTGGCGTCGAGATTGCGAAGGACGCAGACAAGCACGATCTGAAGGAATTCTGGCACATCGGGCGCGACTTGCCGCCCGGCCATCGCTTCAGAGATCATATGGCAGACAATGTCTGGCCCAATGAAGTCGCCGATTTCGAGGCCACGTTCAAATCGCTCTACACAGCCTTTGACCATGCTGGGAACCGCCTGTTGTCTGCCATTGCCGACTATCTGCAATTGGGCTCAACCTGGTTTGACCCCGCTGTGAAGGATGGCAATTCGGTGATGCGTCTGCTGCATTATCCGCCCATTCCAATAGATGCGGATGGCATTCGTGCGGGCGCGCATGGCGATATCAACCTGATCACGCTGTTGCTGGGCGCCGAAGAAGCGGGCCTGCAATTGCTGACCAAGCGCGGCAACTGGCTACCCGTCTTCCCGCCCAAAGGGGCCATGGTCATCAATGTGGGAGACATGCTGGAGCGGCTGACAAACAATCGGCTGCCTTCCACAATCCACCGCGTGGTGAACCCGCCGCCCGAACGCCGACACATTCCGCGCTATTCAATGCCGTTCTTCCTGCATCTGGCGTCTGACTTCATGATCGAGACGTTGCCGGGCTGCATCGATGACGCCCATCCGGACCTCTATCCGCAACCGATCACGGCAGACCAGTTCCTGACGCAGCGGCTGCGCGAAATCGGCCTGCTGAAGGGCTGAACTCAGCTGCGGTAGCGGGATTTGAGGAAGGCCCAGGCAGCGCGCAGGCCCAGCGCCTCGCCACCCTTGGGGCGACCTGGCTTTGCAGCATTGCGCCACGCGAATGTATCCAGATGCATCCACGCCATGCCATCGGGCACAAAGCGGCGCAGGAACAGCGCGGCGGTGACGGCTCCGGCCATCCCCCCTTCCCCGCTATTGACCATATCCGCAATGTCGGACTTGAGCATGTCATCATAGCCAGACCAGAGCGGCAGCTGCCACACAGGATCATGCTGGGCAAGTGCAGCGCCCTGAAATGCATGCCCCAGTTCATGGTCGTTGGCGAAGAGAGCGGGGAGATCGGGACCGAGGGCGACACGTGCTGCGCCGGTGAGCGTTGCAAAGTCCAGCATGAAATCCGGCTCGCATTCGGCAGCGCGCGTCAGCGCATCGGCGAGGATCAACCGCCCTTCGGCATCGGTATTGTCAATTTCTACGGACAGCCCCTTGCGACTGCGCACAATATCGCCCGGACGCATCGCATTGCCCGAAATCGCGTTTTCCACTGCGGGAATGAGCAGATGCAGGCGAACCGGGAGACCCGCGCCCATGATCAGCCGTGCCAGCGCCAGTGCGTGCGCCGCGCCCCCCATATCCTTCTTCATCTGGCGCATTCCAGACGCAGGCTTGATGTTGAGCCCGCCTGAATCAAAGATCACGCCTTTGCCGATGATCGCCAGACGCGGCGCATCCGGCTCTCCCCATTCGAGTTCGATCATGCGTGGGGCGTGGCTGCGGTCTGCCGCCCTACCCACGGCGTGAACCAGCGGAAAGCCGCTTTCCAGCGCGTCGCCGCGCGTCACCGTCAAACTTGCCCCAAAGGTCCGCGCCTGCCGCTCCACCTCATGCTCCAGCGCGTCCGGCCCCAGATCGGAGGCGGGCACATTGACGAGATCACGCACGAGGGTTGTGGCTTCGGCCAGGCGCACCGTCTCAGCGATGTCTGCCGCATCGGAGGTCAACAACACGCGCGCCGGCACGGGTTCGCCGTCTTTGCGATAGCGGGCGAAGCGATAATGCGCGAGCAGCCACCCCAGAGCTCCGGGCAGCGTGTTGCCCCCCAGCACGCGATAGGTGCCTTCGGGGAGTTGCACGCACAGCCCGGCCAGTTCCCACGGCCCGGTATCCTTGGCGGCACCCGCCACGACCGACCATTCTCCGCCTGACCCGTCGGGGAGGATCAGAACCTCCCCTGCGGCGGCAGAAAAGCGGTTGGCCTCTGCCAAAGATCGCACGGACGCGGGCTGGGCCGCCTTCCAATCATCAAATGCTGCTTTTTCAATGATCTGGATGGTGCGGGCGGGCTGGCCAAGATCGGGCTGAAGCAAGGGAGAATAGTCAAACATGCGCCACCTTGTGCGCAAAGCAGCTCGCCTGTGCAATGGCTGACACAAACAAAAAGGGCGGCCCCGAAGGACCGCCCCAATTGGTTCAGGCAGTGAGTTCGATCAGAACTTCACCTTCACGCCCGCGCGGAACGCACGGCCAACGATGCCCGTGCCACCCTGCACAGCATTGTAAAGGTGCGCACCGTAGGTGACGTGATCGATCGGAGGCATCCGGTCGAAGGCATTGAGCATGTTCATGTAGATCGTGAACTTGTCATTGACTTCGAGGCTGGCTGCCAGATCAAGCGTGATGTAGCTCTTCACGCGGCACGGCGTGTAGCCCGAGGACAGGCCGCAGTCGCCAGCAACGCCACCCTGATCTTCAGCGGACAGGTCATAGCCGCCGAAATAGTTGGCTGTACCTGTCAGCGAGAAGGCACCAGCATCAAGCGTGTTCTGCCAGGCTGCCATGCCAACGCGGCGGTACCCGTGTAAGCGGTCAGGTTGTAGTTACCGATGGTGCCTGCATAGCTTTCCTTGCCACCACTGGGGAACGTCGTGCTCAGTTCCATGATGTAGCTGGCTTCCGCCGTCGTGGTCCACTTGACCGGGCCGACATTGAACTTGCCGGTGGCCGAGAAGTCCAGACCTTCCGAACGCATGGTGTTAGCGTTCACAAAGCCCGACTGCACGAATGCAATGCGGGGAAGCAGCGTCGGATTGTTGATGTCCGCCGCATCCGGGATCACGGTGTAGCCAGCCGGGATCGGCTGACCGCTGTAATAGGCGTTGATAGCAACGGCCGTATCGGCAGTGGTGATCGCGTCGGTCTTCTTGATGTTGTAATAGTCGACCGTGAGCGCGATGTTGGACACCGGCTCAAACACGGCACCCAGCGTGATGTTGGTGCTCTTTTCAGGCTTCAGACCAGCCGTACCCAACGATGTCAGACCATAAGAGGTGCTGCGAACGTAGGTCGGGCAGGTCGAGAAGGTTGCCTTGGAGCAGCCATAGGTCGCCAGATAGGAGTCCGTATAGATGCCAGCTGACGCCGTCACGAAGCCGGTGGTCGGCAGCGCGTTCGATTCCGCAAAGGACGGAATACGGAAGCCCTTGGACCAGGTACCGCGCAGCGTGATCTGTTCGATCGGCTTGAACTTCAGTCCGGCCTTCGGAGAGAAGGAGGACTGACCGCTCGAATAATGGTCATAACGACCCGACAGGTTGATTTCGACCATGTCGATGATCGGCGCGTTGAGTTCGCCAAAGGTCGACCACACGGTACGCTTGCCCGAGGTGCCGAACGCGTTCAGGCGGAAATAGCGCTCCTTCGGACCCGAATAGTCGTCGTTCGCGCTGGGCGCATTGACGGATTCGCGACGGACCGAGCCACCAAGACCGAGCTGAAGCGGACCACCGGGCAGTTCGGCCAGCGTGCCGCTTACGATGAACTGGGCCTGATACTGAGCCGACTTCGAATCGGTGATGTTCACCGGCGCGAGATAGTCACGAACGGCCTGCGTGTTGGCCGACGGATTGACGAAGTTGTACGAGCCGTCTGCCACCACGTCCAGCAGGTGCTGGATGTAGACATAGCCAGCAGACGTGCGGCGCAGCTTGACCTGCATCGCCGTGAAGTCCGCAGTGTAGTTCCAACCGTCAAACAGGTCGCCCTTGACGCCGAAAGCAGCGCGATAGGCACGGTTGCGGGTCTGGTTGAATTCCTGAATGTCGGGAAGACGACCGAGAAGTCGACCGACCTGACCAGCCGCCGCGAACGGGTTGTTCGGGTTCAGCTTCTTGTCCGTCGCGGTGTCGCAGTTCACGCGCGCGGCGCAAACCCAGACGGGCAGAGTCAGAACGGTGTTGCCATAAACGCCCGACGTTGCCGACGTGCTGTAGCGCGGGAAGTTGATGCCGGCCGGTGCGTTGGCACGAATGGTAGCCAGATTGCCCGAATAGCCAACCTTGGTCTGCATATAGTTCAGCGCCAGATAGGCTTCGGTCGTGTCACCCAGCTTGTAGGTAGCGCGGCCCGAAATGCCATAGCGATCAATTTCAGGATTGATCACGCCATAAAGGTTGGTGATGTCTTCCTGACAGACCGTGGTCGGTGCCAGCGCGCTCGACGCCAGCTCGGCGGCCGTCAGATTGTGGCTGGGCAGGCCGTTGCAGCCCGGCGTCAACTGAACATAACGACCCTGTGCCGTGGTGTTCGCCGCATTATAGGGGCGGATCACGAACGGCGACGCTTGCGCGAAACCGGCGGTGTCGAACGTGCCATCAGCTTCGAGGCCGTTCAGCACATCGTTCGGGCCGCAATGGCCTTCAAAGCAGATGTTGCGCTTGTCATCCGTGTTGTACGGATAGCCGCGGTCACGGTTGTAGAGCGCGGCGCTGTGATACTTGAAGCCGCTGACATAAGCGTTGAAGCCGTCTTCGTCGAGATCGCCAAAGCCAGCCGTTGCCGTGAGGCGGTGGTTGCCCGCGTCACCGCGCTGCGAGATGCCGGCTTCTGCACGAGCCGAGAAACCCTGGAACTGCTTCTTGGTGATGATGTTCACAACGCCCGCGATGGCGTCTGCACCGTAGGACGAAGACGCACCGTCGCGCAGCACTTCGACACGGTCGATGATGTCATCAGGAATGGTGTTGAGATCGACGAAGTTACGAGCACCGTCATCCGCCAGCGGATAATAGGCAGCGCGCATACCGTCGAACAGCACCAGCGTGGACGAGGTGGAGAGACCGCGCAGCGAGATGGCCGATGCACCGGCACCGAACGCGCCGTTGGCGGTGAAGGAGTTGGTCAGCGCCGGGCCGTTATTGGCAGACAGCGTCTGGATCGATTCCTGAACCGTGTTCAGCGCGCGCTGATCAAGCGATTCAGCCGTGACGGTCGTGACCGGCGAAACGGTGTCGAGATCGGTGCGACGCAGAATCGAGCCGGTGACGACGATTTCGTCCTTGGCGGCTTCTTCATCATCAGCGGATTGAGCGAAAGCAGGCGCGGAGATCAGCGCCAGGCCAAGCACGGCAGAAGCCACGCTCGCACGAAGGACTGCACCCTTCGCAAGGTAAGTGGTGTTTTTCACGGCTATACATCCCTTTTGGTTCAACCGAGTTTCCCGAGCCCCCTGAGCACCGGGAACAGTCGATGAAGACCCTCATGCTGAGGAAAATCATCGATCATGATCGGGCCATGCGCCGCTGCTTTCAGACTGTAAAGCGCACGAACCGGCGGGTTTGGCGATTGCCAGCACCACTGTCGCAAATCTGCAACACCGCCCAAAACAGGAGATTGTATGTATTACTGACATTCGTGAAAGCGCGTTGCTGCACCGCACAAGTTTTAGCAACTATATTACAATATCGAACATCATCTGGAAATCGCGTTGCGTTCCGCGTGATCCCCGGAAATTTTGACCTGAGTCGTTGCACTGGCCGGACCAGCGGCCTAATCCTCGCTGCATGACACCAGAACCCTTCTCGCTGTTCGACTCTTGGTATCAGGAAGCCCGAACCACCGAACCCAATGATTCGAATGCCATGGCCTTGGCGACCGCAGGAGCAGACGGCCTGCCGCATGTCCGCATGGTGTTGCTGAAAGGGCACGGACCGGATGGTTTCGTGTTCTATACCAATCAGGAAAGCAACAAGGGCCAACAGGTTGCGGAGCGCCCCTTTGCTGCAATGCTGTTCCACTGGAAATCGCTGCGGCGGCAGATCCGCATCGAGGGAAAATTGTGGGCAGTGACCGAAGCGGAGGGCGATGCCTATTTCGCGTCACGACACCGCGACTCGCAATTGGGCGCTTGGGCGTCTGATCAGTCACGGCCTCTGGACCGCCGCGAGACATTTGAATCACGCTTTGAAGAGGCTAAAGCACGGTTTGAGGGCAAGGATGTTCCGCGCCCGCCGCATTGGGGCGGATACCGGTTGGACCCGGCCCGTATCGAGTTCTGGGAAGACCGCGCGCACCGCCTCCACCACCGCCGTGTCTTTCTGCGCGACGGCCAGGGCTGGACGGAAGGGCTGCTTTACCCTTGAGCGCCGCACACACGCATCATCATGTCGAACGCGGCGCACTCACCCGCCGCGCGGCCATCGCCAGTTCCGCGATGGCCGCGACATTGCTCGGCCTCAAAATCTGGGCGAGCTGGCAAACCGGTTCCGTCTCGATGCTGGGCTCTCTGGCGGATACGGCACTGGACATAATTGCGTCTCTGGCGACGCTTTATTCCGTTCAGCTTGCCGCGCAGCCTGCGGATGAACAGCACGGTTTTGGCCATGGCAAGGCAGAGGCGCTGGCCGCTCTGTTTCAAACGATGCTGTTTGTCGGGTCCGCCATCGGGATCGGCTGGCGCGGGCTGTTGCAGCTTGGCAACGATCATCCGCCGGAGCATCCTGAGCTGGGGATTGGCGTTTCCCTGATCGCGATGGCCTTTACCTTTGCGCTGGTGCGGTATCAGCATCAAGTTGTCAAAAAGACCGGATCGGTCGCCATTCATGCCGACCATGTCCATTATTCCAGCGATCTCTACCTCAACGCGGCGGTCATCGTTGCGCTCAGCCTGAGTTACTGGACGGGCCTTAAGGGTGCAGACGCGGTTTTCGGCATCGGTATCGCAGGCTGGCTGCTGCTTCAGGCGCGCGATGTTTCATCCAGAGCGCTCGACCAGCTGATGGACAAGGAATGGCCTGTCGAACGCCGAGACCGTTTTCTGGCGGTGGCTGAGACGCATCCCGAGTTGAGGGGCATTCACGACATGCGGACGCGCACCAGCGGCGCGCACGAGTTTGTCCAGTTCCACGTCTGGGTTGATCCAGACATGACCGTGCGCGAAGCGCATCGCGTGATGGATGAAATCGAAGCCAGTCTGGCCGAACATTTCCCCGGCGTGGAAATCCTGATCCACCCGGACCCGGAAGGGCATCTGGAACCGCATCACGACGTTTGAGACGGCAGCGTCGCATGGCGCGGCGGGATCGTCTTATTAGGCCAACAAATGCCGAGGCCTCTTAATCCGCCTCTTTGTCCAGCTCCGGGTCGGCAGGCGGCTTGGGTACGACCGGGATCGCCGTATTGGCGACATTGGGCGCAGCCGCATTGCGATCCAGCGCAGCGGCGGCCTCATTGAGCTCCTCGGCCTCGCGACGGGTTACACCGCCATCTCCGGGATCGTTGAGCGAACCACAGGCGGCCAAGGCAACCGGCAGCAGGATCATCAACCGCTTTGCCATCTTCATCCTCCCGAAACGGAAAAAGGCTGCGTCCTTTCGGACACAGCCCTTCCCTGAATTCAAGCCGGTTGGGCCGAATTACTTCGCAGCGTTGGCCACTTCGGCAGCAGCCGCGTTGACGGCGTCCGCACCAGCTTCAACAGCGTTGCCAGCGGCTTCAACCGTGTTGCCAGCGGCTTCCGTGGCGTCGCCAGCGGCTTCCATCGCACCATTGGCGAGTTCTTCGGTGCCGGCAGCGGCGGTATCAACAGCGTTGGTGGCGGCGTCTTCAGCCTTGCTGCAAGCAGCGAGACCCAGAGCGGCGGCGAGAACGAGCGAAAGCGTGACAGTCTTCTTCATGGGTATTCCCTCCCGTTAAAAGTACAAAACGAGCGGTCATCGTGAAAGCCTGTTTGCCTTCTTCGACCGGCGGTTGCCGGAATTAGCGATTCATATTCCACTTTGCAACGGGATTTTCAAAGGACAGCGCAGCGCGGCGCAAGACGGTTAAAACTTGGTGCATTTCAGCGCGCTTGACTGATATAAAGAATTCTTTATATCTAAACATATGTCCAAACCCCTCGACACTTTCCGGGCGCTTGCCGATCCCACCAGGCTGCGAATCATCGCGCTTTTGCGGGCGATGGAATTGTCTGTTGGCGAACTGGCGCAGGTGGTGGGACAGAGCCAGCCGCGCGTTTCCCGCCATGTGAAAATCCTGTGCGATGCCGGCCTTGCTCAACGCCGCAAAGAGGGCAGCTGGGTTTTTCTCGTGCCGGGCCTGCCCGAAGCAACACAGAGCATCTTTGCAGCCATTGATGATGGCCATGCCCGATCCGGCGGAGACCATTGGGCTGTGGCAGATACTGTGCGGCTTGCCGCGGTGCGGGCGGACCGCACCCGTGCCGCCGAACGCTACTTTTCGGACCATGCCGAGCAATGGGATACATTGCGGTCGCTCCATGTCGCCGAAAGCGAAGTGGAAGCCGCGATCCTGAAGCTGCTGGGCAGTCACGCGATAGGGCGGCTGATCGACATCGGCACCGGCACGGGGCGCATGATCGAACTGCTCGGCCCCCATGCACGCCATGCCACTGGCGTGGACCGGAGCCCGGAAATGCTCCGGCTGGCCCGTTCCCGCCTTGATGGCAGCAACGCCGCGCATCACCAGCTGTTGCAAGGTGATGTGACGGACCTGCCTCTACCCGGATCGAGCGCAGATACTGTCATCATCCATCAGGTGCTGCATTATCTTCCCGCGCCCGAACAGGCGATTGCAGAAGCCGCCCGCCTTTTGGGCGAAGGTGGCTATCTGCTGGTCGCGGACTTCGCGCCGCATGATCATGAAGAGCTGCGCACGCAAGATGCCCACGCACGCCTCGGCTTTTCAGACAGTCAGATGGAGAGCTGGTTTCAGGCATCCGACGTGATGATGGATCGTATCGAAACGCTAGGCGGCGGTGCTCTTACCGTCAAACTCTGGCTTGGCAAACGCGCCAGCCAACCTCAATTGAAAGCCATTTCCGCATGACCCTGACGCTGTCTCAGATGGAGGAGGCGCGCCATGCGCTTTCCTCCCCGCTTTTCGCCGATCTGGCCGGAGACGCGGATATCAGCTTTGAATTTTTTCCGCCCAAAACGGAAAAGATGGAAGAACAATTGTGGCATACGTTTGAAGTGCTCCAGCCGCTCGCCCCGCGCTTCGTGTCTGTCACCTATGGCGCGGGCGGATCTACGCGTGAACGCACGCACAATACGGTCGCCCGGATCGCCCGGGAAACGGGCGTGCCTGCTGCCGCGCACCTGACCTGCGTGGAAGCAACGCGCTCCGAAATCGCCGAAATCGCCAATGCCTATTGGGAAGCGGGCGTGCGGCACATCGTCGCCCTGCGCGGCGATCCGCCGGAAGCTGGCAAGGCCTTCACCCCGCATCCAGACGGCTATGCCAGCGCGGCGGAGCTCGTCATGGGCCTGCGCGCGCAGCATCCGTTCGAAATCTCGGTGAGCGCCTATCCCGAAACCCATCCCGAAGCGGCGTCTGCCAAGCGGACATCGACAATCTGAAGCGCAAGATCGACGCCGGGGGCCACCCGCGCCATTACGCAATTCTTCTTTGAGCCCGAAACCTTCTTCCGCTTCCGCGACAAGGTGGCGGCCTCCGGCGTGACGGCAGAGATTGTGCCCGGCATAATGCCTGTTACCAATTTTGCCGCCATCACCCGCATGTCCGGCATGACCGGTACAGCCATTCCTGACTGGCTGGGCCGCCTGTTCGAAGGGCTGGACGAACATCCTGCGGCCCGGCAGCTGGTAGCCGCCACGCTCGCTGCAGAACTGTGCCGCAAGCTTTACGCGGGCGGCGTGAAGCAGTTCCACTTCTACACGCTCAACCGTTCCGAACTGAGCTACGCCATTTCCCATCTGCTGGGCCTGCGCCCCATTAAATAGGGACAGTCCCTATTTAATTCTCATCTCCATAAATAGGGACTGTCCCTATTTAATTGTACGAGGATCGAAATGACCAACGCCCGTGACACATTCCTCGCCGAAGCCGCCAAACGCATCCTTCTGACGGACGGCGCATGGGGCACGCAGATCCAGAATTTCAAGCTGGCCGAGGCCGATTACGCAGGCAATCTGGCGCTGGGCCACGACCAGAAGGGCAATAACGATATCCTCGCCCTGACCCGCCCGGATGTGGTGGAAGCCATCACCCGCGCCTATTTCGATGCGGGATCGGACATCATCTCCACCAACACGTTCAGCTCCACCCAGATCAGCCAGGCCGATTATGGCGCGGAAGCCTTGGTACGCGATCTGAACATCGCCAATGCAGGCATCGCGCGGCGGGTTGCCGATGAATATGCGGCACAGGATGGCCGCCCGCGCTTTGTGGCGGGCTCGATCGGGCCGACCAACAAGACGCTTTCGCTCTCCCCGGACGTGAATGATCCCGGCTATCGCGAAATCGACTTCGATTATCTGACAGGCGTTTACCGTGAACAGGTTGAGGCGCTGGTGGATGGCGGGGTGGATTTCATCCTGATCGAAACCGTGTTCGATACGCTCAACTGCAAGGCGGGCATCATGGCCGTCAAGCAGGTGGAGTCCGCGCTGGGCCGGGATATTCCCATCATGATCTCGATGACGCTGACCGACCTTTCGGGTCGCAACCTCTCTGGCCATACGGTGGAGGCCTTCTGGTACGCCGTGCAACATGCCCGCCCGCTCACCATCGGCCTCAACTGCTCGTTCGGAGCAGAGCAGCTCCGCCCGCATGTGAAGCTCCTCTCCGGTATCGCAGACACGCTGATCATGATTTATCCCAATGCCGGGCTGCCCAACGAACTGGGGCAATATGACGAAATGCCCGATCAGACAGCGGGTTTTGTCGGCGAATGGGCGGTGGCCGGTCAGGTGAATGTGCTGGGTGGCTGCTGCGGCTCCACGCCCGCGCACATCGCCGCGATGGCCAAATCCGTGGCGGGTGTGGAACCGCGCAAGGTGCCGAGCGTTCAGGTTTTCACCAGTCTGGCCGGCCTGGAACCGATGAAATTTGCGGCTTAGTTCCCTCTCCCCTTCAGGGGAAAGGTCAGGGAGAGGGGAAGTCTCTCAACATCACAGAATTTGGCCGGAGGAAATGGACTCCCCCTCTCCCCGGCCCTCTCCCCTGAAGGGGAGAGGGAGATTGAAATGACAACCCAACAAACAGCCACCTTCGTCAATGTCGGCGAACGCACCAATGTTACCGGCTCTGCCGCGTTCAAGAAGATGATCATGGCCGGGGATTACACCCGCGCCGTGGAAGTCGCGCGGCAGCAGGTGGAAAATGGCGCGCAGATCATCGACGTGAACATGGATGAGGGCCTGCTCGACTCGCTGGAAGCGATGACGACCTTCCTGAAGCTGATCGCAGCGGAGCCCGACATTGCGCGCGTTCCTGTGATGATCGACAGCTCCAAATGGGACGTGATTGAGGCGGGGCTGAAATGCGTCTCCGGCAAGCCGGTGGTCAATTCCATCTCCATGAAGGAAGGCGAAGAGGCCTTCCTTGATCATGCCCGCAAGTGCATGAATTATGGCGCGGCGGTCGTCGTGATGGCGTTTGACGAAAAAGGGCAGGCCGACACGAAGACGCGCAAGGTGGAAATCTGCCAGCGCGCTTACAAACTGCTCACGGGCATCGGCTTTCCGCCGCAAGACATCATCTTCGATCCCAACGTGTTCGCCGTCGCCACCGGCATTGAAGAGCATAACAATTACGGTGTGGACTTTATCGAGGCCGCGCGTGAAATCCGCGCCACCTGCCCCCACGTCCATATTTCGGGCGGACTTTCCAACCTTTCCTTCTCGTTCCGCGGGAATGAGCCGGTACGCCGCGCGATGCACTCCATCTTCCTCTATCACGCCATTCCGGCGGGGATGGACATGGGCATCGTCAATGCGGGGCAGCTCGACGTGTATGACACGATTGACCCGGAACTGCGCGAACTGTGCGAGGATGTGGTTCTCAATCGCCGCCCGGATGCAACCGACCGGCTGGTGGAGGCTGCCGAAAAGTTCAAGGGCACGTCTCCCGAAGCCGAAAAGCAGGCAGAGGAATGGCGCAGCTGGCCGGTGACCAAGCGGCTGGAGCACGCGCTGGTGAAGGGCATAGACGCCTATGTCGTCGAGGATACCGAAGAAGCCCGTCAGGCCGCCAAACGCCCGATCGAAGTGATCGAAGGGCCGTTGATGGACGGCATGAACGTGGTCGGCGATCTGTTCGGATCGGGCAAGATGTTCCTTCCGCAGGTCGTCAAATCCGCGCGCGTCATGAAAAAGGCCGTGGCCCATCTTGTCCCCTTCATCGAGGCCGAAAAGGAAGCGGGTGCCAAGGCCAAGGGCGTCATCATCATGGCAACGGTCAAGGGCGATGTGCACGACATCGGCAAGAATATCGTGGGCGTCGTGCTCCAGTGCAACGGCTATGAAGTGATAGATCTGGGCGTAATGGTGCCCTGGACCAGAATTCTGGAGGCCGCCAAAGAACATGATGCGGACATGATCGGTCTCTCCGGCCTGATCACGCCGTCGCTCGACGAGATGGTGACGGTGGCGGAAGAAATGCAGCGCGCCGGCTTCACCATTCCGCTGCTGATCGGCGGTGCGACCACATCAAAGGTCCACACCGCGCTCAAGATCGACCCCGCCTATGATGGCCCGGTGGTCTATGTGCTCGACGCCTCCCGTGCGGTGGGCGTGGCAACCAATCTTGTCAGCGATACCGGGCGGGATGCGTTCGTGGAGATGACTGCTGCAGATTATCAGCATGTCCGCGACGTCCGCTCGGGCAAGGAAGCATCCGTGCTGCTGAGCCTTGAAGATGCGCGCGCCAATAGTTTCAAGGCGGATATGGCGCACAAGGCCCCGCCGCCGCTCCAGCCCGGCCTGCACGTCTTTGACGCATGGGATCTGGCCGATCTGCGCGCGGGCATAGACTGGACGCCATTCTTCCGCGCATGGGAGCTGGCGGGCAATTATCCCGCTATCCTCTCCGACGAAGTGGTGGGCGAAAGCGCTACGACGCTGTTCAACGATGCGAACGCGATGCTCGACCAGATCATCGCCGAGAAATGGCTCACTGCCAAGGGCGTGGTCGGGCTGTGGCCCTGTGCCAGCGATGGCGACGATGTGACGATCCACCTTCCCGAAGAAGAAGAAAATGTCACCCTTTCCTTCCTGCGCCAGCAAATCCGCAAGAGCCGGGACCGCGCCAACTTCTGCCTTGCCGATTTCATCGACGATGATGGTGACTGGATCGGCGGATTCGCGGTCGGCATCCATGGCATTGATCCGCACATCGCTCGCTTCAAGGCGAACCATGATGACTATAACGACATTTTGCTGAAGGCATTGGCGGACCGCTTTGCAGAAGCCTTTGCCGAGCGGCTGCACCAACATGTCCGCACCACGCTTTGGGGCTATGCGCCGGGCGAGCAGCTGACCAATGAGGCACTGATCAAGGAGCAGTATCGCGGCATCCGCCCTGCCCCCGGCTATCCCGCTTGCCCCGATCACTCATTGAAGCCGATCCTGTTCGATCTTCTGAACGCAGGCGAGACGGCAGAGCTGGTGCTGACAGAGAGCTATGCCATGTTGCCGACGGCGGCCGTCAGCGGCTTCTATTTTGGCCACTCCCAAGCCGAATATTTCGGCGTGGCACGCATCGGGCAGGATCAGCTGGAAGATTATGCCGCGCGGCGCGGGGTGGATATGGACACCGCCACACGCTGGGTACGGCCCAATCTGGATTGAGCGACCTGCCCTAAGGCAGGATGGCTCTGCAGTGACTCGCCATCGGAATCCGTTCGTGTCGAGCGACGTCGCTCGACACGAACGGGCATGGATCAATAACTCTCAACGCGTCAGGCTATTTACGCACCCAGACTGGCTGTCCGCCCACCCAGGTTTCAGATACCATGGTCTTGCGGATGTCCGCCGCGCTCACCTTGGAGACATCGCGGTCGATCAGCAGAAAGTCCGCGCGCATCCCCGGCGTGAGCCGACCAACCTTGGTTTCTGCAAAGGAGGCATAGGCCGCGCCGGTCGTATAGGCCGCAAACGCTTCTTCAAAGCTCAGCCGTTCGTCGGCCCGCCAGCCGCCCGCAGGCTCGCCCTTTTCATCCTGCCGCGATATGGCCGCAGCCAGCCCGGCAAAAGGATCGGGCAGTTCCACAGGCACGTCGGAGCCGAAGGCGAGCTTGGCACCGGTGCGCGCCAGGCTCTTCCAAGCATAGGCTCCACCAAGTTGCCCTTCGCCCAAACGGGCTTCCGCCATCGTCCGGTCACTCGTCTGGTGGACCGGTTGCATCGAGGCAATGACACCCTGCCGCGCGAAACGGGGCAGGTCCGCCGGATCGATGATCTGCGCATGTTCGATCCGCCAGCGCCGGTCTCCGCCATAAGTGGGAGCGAGCTCGGCATAGGCATCGAGTGCTTGCGCATTAGCCGCATCGCCAATCGCGTGCACCGCAATGAGGAAGCCGTCGAGCGCGGCACGGCTCATCAGGTTGCGCAGCTTGGTATCCTCCATGAACTGCAAACCGCGTGAGCCCGGTTGATCAGCATAGGGAGCCTTGAGCCACGCCCCGCGCGATCCCAACGCTCCATCCAGCAGGAATTTGACGCCGCCCATGCGCAGCTTGTCTTCATAGAGCCATGGAGTCGGTTCTCCGCCTGCAACAGACAGCAGGGGCTCCAGCCCGTCGGCATAGCTGAAGATGCGCAGTTTCAGCCGCCGTGCATCGCCCGCGCGGCGAAAGACCTGCCAATCGTCCACGCTGGTGCCCATATCTGCAATCGCCGTCACGCCGGAGGAGAGCAGCGCCTCCTGCGCCTGCGCAAAGGCCAGATCGCGTTCCTTGGGGGTGAAAGCCGGGACATGTTTGGTCAACAGAGCCATTGCTGCATCCACCAGCACGCCTGTTGGTCGCCCTGCGGTATCGCGTTCAATGCGCCCTCCCTCCGGATCGGGCGTCTTCGCAGTGATGCCAGCGGCGGCCAGCGCGGCGCTGTTCGCCCATCCGGCATGGCCGTCCACGCGCTCCAGCCAGGCCGGTCGGTCCGAAATCGCTGCATCAAGTTCTGCCGCAGACGGGAACCGGCCCAGCCCCCACGCTTCCTGATTCCAGCCGCGCCCGAGAATCCATTTGCGGTTGGCATGTTCGGCAGCGTGCGTGGCAATCGCGGCCTGCGCCTGCGCGAGCGAGATCGTGCCAGACAGGTCGAGCACCAGCAGCGCACTGCCCAGCCCCATCATATGGCCATGGGCATCGATCAGTCCGGGGATCAGCGTCCGTCCCTTGCCATCGACGCGGAAGGTAACGTTGGGGAAGGCCGGCTTGTATCGCTCTGCCTTCTTGGCCTTCTTGCCCTGATCAATCCATTGCGGCTCATCACCCGAAAGCAGCCGGACAACGCGCCCGTCTTCGCCGATGATAACCCCCTTGAACCGGCTGAGCTGGCCAAATTCGCTCATCGTCAGGCCGTTTACATTGTCGATCAGCGTATCGGCATGAACCGGTCCTGTTGCGCAGAGCAAGGCTATGGCCGCAGTCCGGCGCGTCACTGGCGTCATTTGGCCTTCGCCAGCCGGCGGATCAGGGCAGACGTATCCTGACGACCACCGCCCATATGCTGCACTTCCGAATAAAACTGGTCGATCAGCGCAGCGATGGGCAAAGTTGCCCCGTTGGCGCGCGCTTCTTCAAACGCAAGGCCCAGATCCTTGCGCATCCAGTCTACGGCAAAGCCGAAATCAAATTCGTCTTTGGACATTGTTTCCCAGCGGTTGAGCATCTGCCAGCTGGACGCCGCACCGCCCGAAATCGATTCAAACACCTGTTCAAGGTCCAGTTCTGCCGCCTGCGCAAAGCGCATCGATTCAGACAGGCTGGCGATGATCCCGGCAAAGGTCACCTGGTTGACCATCTTGGTCAGCTGGCCATGACCGGTGGGGCCGACATGGACGATCTTCTTGGCATAGGCCGCCATGATCGGGCGGGCGGCCTCCACTGCCTTTTCCCTGCCACCGCACATGATGGTGAGCGTGCCCTGTTCGGCGCCAATTTGCCCGCCTGTCACCGGTGCGTCGATCAGCAAGATGCCGAAGTCCTTGGCCTCCACCGCCAGCTGGCGGCTGATTTTGGCAGACACGGTGGTGTGATCGATGAACAGGCTGCCCTTGGGCATCGCCCGGAACGCGCCATCGCGTGAGAGAGTGACGGCAGCCAGATCATCATCATTGCCCACGCAAGTGATGACCGCCTCTGCGCCATCTGCGGCCTCGGCAGGGCTGTTCGCCGCACGTCCGCCATATTGCGCCACCCATGCGTCTGCCTTGGCACGGGTGCGGTTGTACACAACCATTTCGTGGCCCGAATGGCGCAAGTGCCGCGCCATCGCGCCGCCCATAACTCCCAAGCCGATAAATGCGATTTTTGCCATGCCCCGGTTCATAACCCCGGTTTGCGCATTGCGCCAGATGGGTTTAGGGCCTTCGCCCATCATGACCCAAGAGACCCGCCCGATCCTGACCCTGGACGATGTTCGCGCCGCGCATGAGCGCATCCGCAACTCCGTCGTCCGCACGCCCACGCTCCATTCGAAGACGCTGTCGGCGATTACCGGGGCCAATGTCTGGCTGAAGTTCGAGAATTTGCAGTTCACTGCCGCTTACAAAGAGCGCGGCGCCCTCAACAAGCTGCTGCTGCTTGGCGACAATGCCCGCAAGAATGGCGTCATCGCGGCCTCCGCCGGCAATCACGCGCAGGGGCTGGCCTATAATGGCGGGCGGCTTGGCATTCCCGTGACGATCATCATGCCCACCTCCACGCCCATCGTGAAGGTGCAGCAAACGCGCGAACATGGTGCCGAGGTCATCCTGTTCGGTGATACGTTCGAAGACGCCTATGCTCATGCGCGGGCGCTGGAAAAAGAGCGCGGCATCACCTTCGTCCATCCGTTTGACGATCCCGACATCATGGCCGGGCAAGGCACGGTCGCGCTGGAAATGCTGGAGGACGCGCCGGAACTGGATATGCTCGTGGTGCCCATCGGCGGCGGCGGACTCGTCTCGGGCGTGGCCGTGGCTGCCAAGGGCGTGAAGCCGGGCATTCAGGTGGTGGGCGTGCAATCTAACCTCTTCCCCTCCATGTACAATCTCAAGAACAACAAGCACCTGCCCTGCGGCGGCGATACGCTGGCTGAAGGCATTGCCGTGAAAGAGCCGGGCCAACTTACCCGGCAGGTGGTGGCCGACTATGTGGACGAGGTGCGGATCGTATCCGAAGGCATCATCGAGGAGGCGATTTCGCTGCTGCTCGAAATTGAAAAGACTGTTGTGGAAGGCGCAGGCGGCACGGCACTGGCGGCGCTGCTGCCGCCCAAGAACGGCCAGCCCCGGCCCGAATTTGCAGGCCGCAATTGCGGGCTGATCCTGTCGGGCGGCAACATCAACCCGCGCTTTCTGGCCAATGTGATCCTGCGCAACCTCGCGCGTTCGGGCAAGATCGGGAAGATCGCCATCCTGCTCAACGACCGGGTGGGCGCGCTCTATCAGGTCGCGGGTATCTTCACCAAACATGGCGCGAACATCCTCGAAGTCTCCCACCAGCAGATTTTCGGCGTGCTCTCTGCCAAGAGCATCCAGACCGAAATCGAATATGAAATCCGTGATGCGGCGGCCCTGGATGCCTTGCTCGACGATCTGGATGAGGCCGGTTACAGCTATGAGATCATGACCATCTCCGGCAGGCGCAGCAGCAAGTCGCTGCGGCATTGAGGCCAAAAAGGTTAACGCAGCGGTGATGATCCTTTCCGGGTGGTAAATGCTCTTTTCAACGCGTCATGCCCGCGTCATAAACGAGCCATTGACCAACTGCCCGGCATCAAGCGGGCCTTCTGACGGGTTTGGAGGATCATGACCGCGCAATTCCGGTTCCCGCGCTTTTTCGTGACCAGCCCGGCCCCCTGTCCCTATCTTCCCCGGCAAGATGGAGCGCAAGGTGTTTACCGATCTGGGTGGGCAGCATCCTGCGCAACTCAATGATGCGCTGGGTCGGATCGGGTTTCGGCGCAGTCAGGGCGTCGCCTATCGACCGTCCTGCATGGATTGCACCGCCTGCATTTCCGTGCGCGTGGTTGCCGCAGACTTCCGCCCCAATGCTTCGCAACGCAAGCTGATCCGCCGCAATTCCGATCTTGAGATCACACCCTGCCAGCCATGGGCGACTGCGGAGCAGTTCAACCTGCTGCGCCATTATCTCAACAGCCGCCACCCGGATGGCGGCATGGCGGGCATGGATGAAATCGACTATTCCGATATGGTCGAACAGTCTCCGGTCGATACCTGGGTTGTCGAATATCGCGAGCCCTCGCTGCATGGCGAACGCGGCAAGCTGGTGGGCGTGTGCCTGACCGACCGCCAGAATGATGGCGTCTCGCTGATCTACTCCTTCTTTGACACCGATAACGAACGCCGCCCCGGCCTGGGCACCTTCATCATCATGGACCATATCCAGCGCGCGGCAGAAGCCGGGCTGGACTATGTCTATCTCGGTTATTGGGTCGATGGCTGTCGTCGCATGGAATATAAGACGCGCTTCCAGCCGGTCGAGAAGCTGGGGCCAGACGGCTGGCATCTGATGACGTCACAGCTGGACGAAGATCAGCCCGCCGGAATGCCTGAACTGCGCCTGCCGGTTGCGGTTCCGGCCTAAAATCCACAGCACGACATGAACGGCTGAAGCGGGCTCTCACTCCCGCGCGAGCAATTCATCCACCAGCCCCGCCAGCCGGGCATGGCTGCTAAGCCGAATGCCCTTGCCCGCTTTCACCGATGGCGGCACATGGGCGCGGGTGAAACCCAGCTTTTCGGCTTCTTTCAAGCGGATCGCAGGGTGCGAGACCGGGCGGATTTCTCCAGACAGCGCGACTTCGCCGAAGATCACCGCATCCACCGGCACAGGCCGTTCGGACAAGGCAGACACCAAAGCTGCCGCCACCGCCAGATCGGCAGCAGGATCGGTCAGGCGATAGCCTCCCGCCACGTTCAGATAGACTTCGCAGGTGGAGAAGCTCAGGCCACAGCGCGATTCGAGCACGGCGAGGATCATCGCCAGCCGCCCGCTGTCCCACCCCACAACGGCGCGGCGCGGCGTGGCACCGCTGGCCAGCCGCACCACCAGCGCCTGCACTTCCACCAGCACAGGCCTTGTGCCCTCCAGCGAGGGAAAGACGACCGCACCCGCCACCGCCTCGTCGCGATGGGTCAGGAACAGGGCGGAAGGGTTTGCCACTTCGGAAAGGCCGCTTTCCTCCATCGCGAACACGCCAATCTCGTCCGTGCCGCCGAAGCGGTTCTTGATCGCGCGCAGCACGCGATACAGATGCGTCCGCTCGCCTTCAAAGCTCAATACGGTATCGACCATATGTTCGAGCACGCGCGGCCCTGCAATGCTGCCATCCTTGGTGACATGCCCCACCAGCATCAGCGCACAGCCGCTCGCCTTGGCAAAGCGGATCAGTTCCTGTGCAGAGGCGCGCACCTGCCCCACCGTGCCCGGAGCGCCCTCCATCGTGTCTGAGTGCATCGTTTGCACCGAGTCGACGATCAGCAGCGCAGGTGGGCGCCCCTGCCCCAGCGTCGTGAGAATATCCCGGACCGAGTTGGCGGAGGCGAGTTGGACAGGAGCCTTGTCCAGCCCCAGGCGTTTGGCGCGCAGCCGCACCTGATCCGCCGATTCCTCGCCTGAAATATAGGCCACAGCCTGCCCCGCCATCGCCAGCCGGGCAGCCGCCTGCAACAACAATGTCGATTTGCCTATGCCCGGATCGCCAGCCATCAGCGTGGCAGAACCCGCAACGATCCCGCCGCCCAGCGCGCGGTCGAGTTCGGCCAGCCCCGTCTTCAACCGGTCGGGCAGTGCCACATCTTCATCAAGCCCGGTCATCCGGATCGCCTGCCCGCCGGTTTGCAGATCATGCCGCGCGCGGAAGGGCGTCACCGTCTGCGCAGCCTCTTCCTCCATGCGGTTCCATTCCCCGCAATCCCCGCATTGCCCCGCCCATTTGTTGGAAACAGAACCACATGACTGGCAGACATATCGCTTCTGGGGTTTGGCCATCAAAGTCTCTTTTCGCGTCGTCGGAACTGCGACGAGGACAGTTAGAACATGAAGAGAACAATGGTCAAGCGCGAAACCCCAAGGCTGCGATTGAAATTTCGGCCCTATGCTGCCATTCTGCGGATATGCGAGACAAGGAACTCCGGCTGGCCCTCGTGTGCTATGGGGGGATCAGCCTTGCGGTGTACATGCACGGGGTCACCAAAGAAGTGTGGCATGTCGCCCGTGCCAGTCGCTTCTTCAAGGAATATGAGAACAAGCCGCACGACACGTCTGGCCCTTATGAAGAGCTTCTAAACCTGATTCAGCGGCGCTGCGGCATTGATCTGCGCGTGCTGCCGGACATTGTGGCGGGTGCAAGCGCAGGCGGCATCAACGGCATTTTCCTTTCTCAGGCCATTGCCACCGGGCAGACGCTGGAGCCGCTGACCGACATGTGGCTGGATCGCGCCGATGTCGAAGTGCTGATCGATCCCGACGCCAAACCCGATTCGGGCTGGTCCAAATTCTGGGCGACGCCGCTTGCTTGGGCCGCCACCCGCAAGAAGGTGGGGATGGACGACGCACCGGTGGACGAAGCCGCTCGCGATGAAATCCGGGCCAAGATCACCAATTTCGTGCGCTCGCGCTGGTTCGAACCGCCTTTTGGTGGCCCGGGCTTCTGCACCATGATTCTCGATGCATTTGACGCCATGGCCGCCGCGCCTTCGGAAAGGCGGCTGCTGCCCCCCGGCCAGCCGCTTGACCTGTTTGTAAGCGTCACCGATTTCCAGGGCTTCCCGGTGCGGCTCAAGCTCAATACCCCCGATGAAAGTATGGAGAGTGAGCACCGCGTGACTCTTTCGTTCCATGATGAAGGCGGCGGGCTTGGCAACAGCGCCGAACTCACTTTTGCGGCACGGTCCACCGCCAGCTTTCCGGGGGCTTTCCCGCCGTTCAACGTGGCCGAACTGGATGGCGTGCTCACGGCGCGCCACCATGACTGGCCAACCCGCCTCGCGTTCCTTGCGCGGCAACTGGCCGGACATAAAGACCCTGAACGCGCGGTGCTGATCGATGGATCGGTCCTCGCCAACGCGCCTTTCGCGCCCGCTATTTCCGCATTGCGAGACCGCCCGGCCCGGCGCGAGGTGGACCGGCGTTTCGTCTATGTCGATCCCAAGCCGGGGCGCAAAGCGGTGCGCTTCAACAAAGCGGGCGGGGCCGCGCTGCCCGGCTTTTTCGGCACGATTTTCGGTGCCATGTCAGACATTCCGCGCGAACAGCCAATCCGTGAGAGTCTGGAGGCGATTGAAGGCCGCTCTGCACGCATCCGGCGGATGCAGCGCATCATCGATGCCGTGCGCCCCGAAGTGGAAGACACGATCGAACGGCTATTTGGCCGCACTTTCTTTCTCGACAAGCCCAATGCCGCCCGGCTCGCCGCATGGCGGCGCAAAGCGCAGGGCGGGGCGACGCGCGATGCAGGCTATGCCTATGCGGCTTATGCGCACCTCAACTTGTCCGGCATCGTCGAGGATATCGCCCAGCTCGCTGCGCGAATCGATCCCGCGCTGATCGGCGGGCGCTATGAGGCATTCCGGCAGTCGCTTTGGGCAGAGTTGCGGACACGGCGGGCAGACAAGGTGTGGACAGCAGGCAGCAAGGAGGCCGAAGACGGAGCCATCGCCTTCCTGCGCGCGCATGACAATGGCTTCCGCATCCGCCGCCTGCGCTTTGTCATCCGCGCGCTCGCGGGGCTGGTGGATCAGGGGCGCGTGCAGGAAGCGGACGTGCAATCGCTGCGCGATTCGCTGTTCCGCATCCTCAACGCCTATCTGGAACGGGAAAGCCCGGCCTTCCACGCCGGACTGGCCACGGACTCGGCTCCCGTTTTTCTGGATGCGCTGGCGGAGCGGCGAAACCTTTCCGGCATCGATGCGGAAACCGATGAAGCACTTGCACTCGCCTTTGCGTCCTGCCCCAAGGTGGAGCGGCAGACCATGCTGCTCGCCTATCTGGGCTTTCCCTATTACGACATCAGCACATTGCCCTTGCTTCAGGGCGAAGGGCTGGACGAATTCGATCCGATCAAGGTGGACCGCATCTCGCCCGAAGACGCGCTGTCGATCCGCAAGGGCGGCGTGGATGCGACGCTGAAAGGCGTGGAGTTCAACAGTTTTGGCGCGTTTTTCAGCCGTATCTATCGCGAGAATGACTATCTCTGGGGGCGCCTCCACGGGGCAGACCGGCTGTTTGACATCATCTGCTCTTCCACCACGCTGCCGACGGTGAATGACGATGCGGAATTGCGCGCGCTCAAACGCAAGCTGTTGACGGCCATATTGGACGAGGAGGAACCGCGCCTCACCAAAGTTGGCGCGCTGATTGCCCAGATCAGGCAAGAGATTGCAGCAGGGCCGCTCTCCGCCTAAGCTGCCTGCACGCGTACGACATTATAATCGGGGGTCTTCTCAATGCAGTTTCTCAAAACCCTGTTGTGGGTTCTGGTCCTTGTCGCGGGGATCATTTTTGCCATCAACAACTGGAATCCGGTGACGGTGAGCCTGTGGAGCGGCCTTGTGCTGGATACCAGCCTGCCTTTCCTGATGTTCGTATCTTTTCTCGCCGGTTTTCTGCCAATGCTGCTGTGGCACCGGGCAAGCCGCTGGCGCATCACGCGCAAGCTTGATACGGCGGAGCGCGCGCTGGCCGAACATAAGGCCGTCACGTCTCCACTTGCGGCCCCGGCGGACCCGATTGCATCGATCCCGCCTGCGGCTGCACCCATTGCAGTTCCACCGGGGGTTTCATGAGTCCGATTTTTGTTGCCATCGACACGCCAGACATCAAACGCGCACACGATATTGCGGCCAAGGTTCACCGCCATGTGGGCGGTCTGAAGCTGGGTCTGGAATTCTTCTGTGCCAATGGACCCGATGGCGTGGCGGAAATGGCGAAGATCGGCCTGCCCATCTTCCTTGACCTCAAGCTGCACGATATTCCCAACACTGTGGCCAAGGCGATGCAAAGCCTGCATTCGCTGAAGCCTGCCATCGTCACCGTCCATGCCGCAGGCGGGCGCGCGATGATGGAGGATGCCAAGGCAGCAGCCCCCACCGGCACCAAGGTGGTGGGGGTTTCCGTCCTGACCAGTCTGGACGGGGAAGATTTGCACAGCATCGGCGTGCCCAGCGATCCGCACGCGCAGGTGGAAAAGCTCACCATGCTGGCGAAGGAAGCCGGGCTGGATGGTGTCGTCTGCTCTGGCGCGGAAGTGGCGGCCGCCAAGAAAATCTGGCCGCGCGGCTTCTTCGTCGTTCCCGGCGTGCGCCCGGCGGATTCACATTCGTCAGATCAGAAGCGCGTCGTCACGCCGCGCAAGGCGCTGGATGCCGGGGCCTCCATCCTTGTGATCGGGCGACCCATCACGCAGGCGGCAGACCCGGATGAGGCCGCGCGCGCGATTGAGGCGACGCTTTGATTGAATTTACAAACATCCGCTCATCCTGAGTAGGGGCTGAGCTTGTCGAAGCCCCGTATCGAAGGACGGCACCAAACTTCGAACGCTCCTTCGATACGCCGTTTCGACAGGCTCAACGGCTACTCAGGATGAGCGGGGTGTGTTAGTGTGGCCTCTTAGCATTGAGTGAAGCAACAATGCCCATCCGGACCAAAATCTGCGGCATCACCACACCCGAAGCACTCGACGCAGCGGTGGCGGGCGAAGCGAGCCATGTCGGGTTCAATTTTTTCCCCAAAAGCCCGCGCTTCGTCACGCCGGACGCTGCTGCTGCACTTGTCCGCCGCTTGCCTGCGCACGTCACCCCCGTCGCGCTGGTCGTGAATGAAGAATATGCCCGGATTGATGCCATCCGGGCGCAATCCGGCATCGGCATCATCCAGTTGCACGGTGATGAAAGCCCGGAATTTGCGGCGTCGCTGAACGGAGACGTGTGGAAGGCACTGCCCATCAAAACGCGCGCAGACCTGTCGGCCGCCGCACGATACGCCGGTGCGGTCAGTCACATCCTGTATGACGCGAAGGCCCCTAAAGGCGCGGATCTGCCTGGCGGCAATGGGATGCGGTTTGACTGGAGCCTGCTTGAAGGCTTTGTCCACCCCTTGCCCTGGATTTTGGCGGGCGGGCTTGATGCAGCGAATGTCCCTGAAGCCATCCGCCAGACCGGTGCATCATTTGTGGATGTTTCTTCGGGTGTGGAGGATGCGCCCGGCGTCAAATCGGTGGACAAGATTGCCGCTTTCCTTAAAGCGGCGCGTGAAATCTAACCCATCTCGTCATTGCGAGCGACGCGCGGCAATCCATTTGCGGCACCGCTCTGGATTGCTTCGCTTCGCTCGCAATGACGTAAGGCCAAAGCCCATGAACGCACCCAATTCCTTCCGCACTCTGCCCGACGAACGCGGGCATTTTGGCCAGTTTGGCGGACGCTACGTCGCCGAAACGCTGATGCCGCTCGTTCTCGATCTGGAAAAATGCTATACCGAGGCGAAGGCAGACCCTGCGTTCCGGGCCGAATTTGATGACCTGCTCGAACATTATGTCGGCAGGCCCTCCCCGCTCTATTTCGCACCGCGCCTGACGGAAGAGCTGGGCGGTGCGCAGGTCTGGTTCAAGCGCGATGAGTTGAACCACACCGGCGCACACAAGATCAACAATTGCATCGGGCAGATCCTGCTTGCGATGCGCATGGGCAAGACGCGGATCATTGCGGAAACGGGTGCGGGCCAGCATGGGGTGGCGACCGCGACTGTCTGCGCGCGTTTCGGCCTGCCCTGCACCATCTTCATGGGTGCAACAGATGTGGCGCGGCAGCAGCCCAATGTGTTCCGCATGAAGCTGCTCGACGCGGAAGTCGTGCCCGTAACAGTAGGTGCAGCGACGCTGAAAGACGCGATGAACGAGGCGCTGCGGGACTGGGTGGCGAACGTCCACAACACCTTCTACATCATCGGCACGGCGGCCGGCCCGCACCCCTATCCCGAGCTGGTGCGCGATTTCCAGAGCGTGATCGGCACCGAAGCCCGCGCGCAAATGCTGGAGCGTACGGGACGCCTGCCCGATCTGCTGGTCGCGGCCATCGGCGGCGGCTCCAATGCCATTGGTCTGTTCCACCCCTTCCTTGACGATGCCAGCGTGAAAATGCTTGGCGTCGAAGCGGCGGGGCATGGGCTGGACAAGGAACATGCAGCCAGCCTTGCAGGCGGTCGGCCCGGCATCCTCCACGGCAACAAGACCTACCTTCTTCAGGATGAGGACGGCCAGATTCTCGAAGGCCATTCAATCAGCGCCGGGCTCGATTATCCCGGAATCGGCCCCGAACATGCCTGGCTCAAGGAAATCGGCCGCGTCGATTATACCAGCGTCACCGACACCGAAGCGCTCGACGCGTTCCAATTGCTCTGCCGCACCGAAGGCATCATCCCCGCGCTGGAGCCTGCGCACGCCATCGCTGCCGTCAAGAAGGTAGCGCCGACCATGGGCAAGGATCAGATCATCCTCGCAAATCTGTGTGGACGGGGGGACAAGGATATCTTCTCGGTGGCGGAGCATTTGGGGGTGAAAATCTAGTCCTCTCCCCTTCAGGGGAGAGGGTTGGGAGAGGGGGAGTCGATGCGCGATCCGAGGTTGGTTGAATTCGCCAAAACGATGCGCATCGAAATGACCGAACCCGAAAGACGTCTTTGGGAGCAATTGAGAGCGAAGCGGTTTCAAGGAATCAAATTTCGCAGACAGAATGTGGTTGGTCCCTATATCGCTGACTTTTATGCGCGCGATGATGACCATTATCGAAGTGGATGGTGACACGCATGGCTTTCAGGCCGACTATGATGCGGTACGAGACAGGTATTTTCGAACAGAAGGCTATTGCGTGATCCGGTTTTCGAACAGGGATGTGATGACGAATATGGAAGGGGTTTTGACAATGATTGCAGAGCGGGTCACTTCCCCTCTCCCAACCCTCTCCCCTGAAGGGGAGAGGGCTGTATGACTGACCGCCTATCCACCACCTTCGCCAACGCCCGCCCCGCGCTCGTCACCTTCGTGACGGGTGGAGATGGCCCCACGCCCGCCATCCTCGACGCGCTCGTGGAAGGCGGCGCGGATGTGATCGAGCTGGGGATGCCCTTCACCGATCCCATGGCCGATGGCCCCGCGATCCAGCTCGCCAACCTGCGTTCGCTCGGCGCCGGCACCAAAACGGCAGACATTTTCCAGCTCGCCAGCGATTTCCGCGCGCGTCACCCAAATGTACCGCTCGTCCTGATGGGTTATGCGAACCCCATGACGATCCGGGGGTCAGACTGGTTTGCGGACGAATGCGCCAAGGCAGGCGTTGATGGCGTGATCTGCGTCGATATCCCACCCGAGGAAGACCCCGAACTTGGCCCCTCGCTACGCGCCAAGGGCATTCACCTGATCCGCCTTGCGACGCCGACCAGCGATGCTGCGCGCCTGCCCACCATCCTCGAAGGCTCTTCAGGTTTCCTCTATTATGTCTCGGTGGCAGGCATTACCGGCCTGCAACAGGCGGCACAATCGAGCATAGAAGAGGCCGTCGCCCGCCTGAAGGCTGCAACCGATATTCCGATTGCCGTGGGCTTCGGCGTGCGGACACCCGAACAGGCCAGGGCGATTGGCGCGGTGGCCGATGGTGTCGTCGTCGGCTCCGCGATCATCGATCTGGTCGCAGAGCATGGCGCAAACGCCGCCGGGCCGGTAAAGGCATTCACGGCCTCGCTAAAGGCCGCCATGATCGCCAATAAATAGGGACAGTCCCTATTTATTCGTATTAAATAGGGACTGTCCCTATTTATTGGAGACTGAGATGAACTGGCTGAGCAAAGTCCGTAATTCCCTGCCCTTCACGGCCAAGAAGGACACGCCAGACAATCTGTGGCACAAATGCCCCGGTTGTGCGCAGATGGTGTTCGTGAAGGAATATCAGGAAAATCTGAGCGTCTGCCCGATCTGCGGCCATCACGGACGCATCGGCGCGGAGGTGCGGTTCGAGCAGCTGTTCGATGAAGGTAGCTACAAAATCCTGCCCTTCCCCAAGGCGCCGGAAGACCCGCTGAAATTCCGCGATTCCAAGAAGTATGTGGACCGCATCAAAGCCGCCCGCGCGCAAACCGGCGATTATGACGCGCTGCAAAATGCGCGTGGCGAAATCGAGGGCAAGCGCGCGGTGATCGGCGTGCAGGATTTCGCCTTCATGGGCGGCTCCATGGGCGTGGGCGTGGGCGAAGCCTTCATCGCAGGCGCGCGCGCGGCGATTGATTGGCGTTGTCCCTATATCATCTTCACCGCAGCTGGCGGCGCGCGGATGCAGGAGGGCACGCTTTCGCTGATGCAGATGCCCCGCACGACCGTGGCGATTGCCGAACTGCGCGATGCGGGCCTGCCCTATATCGTGGTGATGACCGACCCCACCACGGGCGGCGTGACCGCCAGTTATGCCATGCTGGGCGACATCCACATTTCGGAACCCAAGGCGCTGATCGGCTTTGCAGGCCAGCGCGTCATTCAGGATACGATCCGCGAAAAGCTGCCCGAAGGCTTCCAGCGCGCCGAATATCTGCTGGAGCATGGGATGCTGGACATGGTGGTGGAGCGCAAGGATATGCGCGCCACGCTCGCCAAGCTGGTGGATTATCTGGTGCCGGAGAAAAAGGCGGCTTAACGAACAGAACGTCGCCCCCGCTCAGTCGGGGGCCGCTATCCGCATCTGCTCTCTGCTTGGGAGCACCCCTCCAACCCGGCCCCCGCCTACGCGAGGGCGACGCGAGGCCAAATGGCAGACCACGCCCGTTCCGATTCACCCGCTGTACAGGCCCAACTTGATCGTTTCGCCCAGCTCTCGCCGGGGCGTGACATTCTGGGGCTGGAGCGGATCGCCGCGCTGATGGAGGTGCTGGGCAATCCGCATCTGGAGCTGCCACCCGTCCTTCATGTGGCAGGCACCAACGGGAAAGGATCCACCTGCGCCTTTCTGCGCGCGATTCTGGAAGGGGCGGGCCTCACCGTCCATGTCTATTCCAGCCCGCATCTGGTGCGGTTCAATGAGCGGTTCCGGGTGGCAGGAAGCCTGATCGAGGATGCGGCACTTGCCGTGCTGCTCAAGGAAGTGCTGGATGCGGCCGAAGCTGCTGACCTTGGCCCCAGCTTTTTCGAAGCGACGACTGCGGCCGCCTTCCTCGCCTTCTCGCGCACACCCGCTGACGCCGCCATTATCGAGGTCGGCCTGGGCGGACGGCTGGACGCCACCAACGTCATCCCTGCGCCCCTGGTGTGCGGCATCGCGCAGCTGGGCATAGACCATGAGGCCTTCCTCCTCGCCGCAGAGGCAGGCACGCCAGAAGGTCCGCTGGAGCGTATCGCCTACGAGAAAGCGGGCATCGCCAAGTGCGGGGTTCCGCTGGTCACGCAGGCTTATGACAAGGACATGATGCACGATTGCCGAGCAGGCGCGGCATTGTCATGCCGAAGTCCTGCCGCGCGGCGAAGGATGGAATGCCGCCGTGTATGAAGGCAAGCTGCACTATCGCGACAGTTTGAGCAAGATGTCGCTGCCCCTCCCCGCGCTGGCAGGCAGCTGGCAGGCAGAAAATGCTGCGCTCGCCATCGCCATGCTACGGCATCAGGGTCATTTCAAGCTCCCCGAAAGCGCCTATCGCGCCGGGATGGGCTGGGCGCGCTGGCCCGCCCGGATGCAGCCGCTCCACCCCGGCCCGCTTGTCAGTCTACTGCCTGAAGGCTCGGAGGCATGGCTGGATGGCTGCCACAATCCTGCCGCCGCAGAGCCGGTCGCGGCGCATATGGCCGCCCATGCCGATGCCCGGCCCTTGCACATCATCTGCGGGATGCTGTCCAACAAGGAGATGGAGGGCGTGCTCGGCCAGTTTGTTGATCAGGCACCCGTGCTGCATTGCGTGCCCGTGCCCGGCCATGACCATCACAAGCCGGACGCCATGGCGGCATGGGCGCGGGCGCAAGGGCTGGAGGCGCACATAGCGGATGACGTTGAAACGGCCTTCCGCGCGATCACTGCACCCACGCGGGTGCTGGTGATGGGATCACTCTATCTCGCAGGTGTGGTGCTGCGCGCGAATGACCAGATCCCGGACTGATCAGGCGTTCATCAGTGCCGGGAAAAAGCCTTCATGGGCCGTGCGCAGCTCTGCCAGATGAATGGCGCGGCCATTGACCACCAGTGCATCCCCGCCTGTCGTCCCGATCTTTTCGAACGGCACTTCGGCACGATCCAGCGGCGCATCCGCCTTGTAGGTGACGAGGTAGCGCGACTGGCTTTCGTTGAAAGCAAACGCCGTGTTCATCGCATCGAGCGTGATGCCGATGCCACCCGCCAGCGCCATTTCGGCCGCCGCCACCAACAGGCCACCATCGCTGATGTCATGCACCGCCGTCACCTTGCCCTCAGCAATCAGCGTGCGGACCAGTTCGGCGTGGAAGCGCTCTTCGCCCAGATCAACATGCGGCGGCGGGCCATCTTCACGGCCATGGACTTCGCGCAGCCAGGTTGACTGGCCGAGATGGGGATAGCTCGCTCCGATCACGGCGAGGCATTCGCCTTCGGCCTTGACCGCAACCGTCGCAGACTTGCTCCAGTCCGGCATCAGCCCCACGCCGCCAATCGCCGGGGTCGGCAGGATGGCAGAGCCGCCGCCGGTCGCCTTGCTTTCATTGTAGAGCGAGACATTGCCCGACACGATCGGGAAATCGAGCGCGCGGCAGGCGTCGGCCATACCATCGAGCGCGTGGACGATCTGCGCCATGATTTCTGGGCGCTGCGGGTTAGCGAAGTTCAGGCAGTTGGTGATGGCCAGCGGCGTTGCGCCCACTGCGCTCAGATTGCGATAGGCTTCGGCCACCGCCTGCTTGCCGCCTTCAAACGGGTCCGCATAGCAATAGCGCGGATTGCAATCGGTGGTTATCGCCAGCGCCTTGGTGCTGCCATGCACGCGCACCACGGCGGCGTCGCCACCGGGGGCCTGCACCGTGTCTCCGCCCACCTTGTTGTCATATTGCTCCCAGATCCAGCGGCGGCTGGCAATGTTGGGAGACGCCATCAGCGTCAGCAAATCCGCGCCCAGATCGGCGCTTTCGGGCACATCGCCCAGCGGCGAAACCTTGGCCCACAGCTGATAATCCGCGCGCGAGAGATAGGGCCGCTCATATTCAGGCGCATCTTCTGCAAGCGGGCCGAGCGGAATATCCGCGACGACTTCGCCATTCCATTCCAGGATCATGTGGCCGCCTTCGGTCACTTCACCAATTACGGCAAAGTCCAGCTCCCACTTCTTGAAGATGGCTTCAGCCATGGCTTCCTTGCCCGGCTTCAGCACCATCAACATGCGCTCCTGACTTTCAGAGAGCATCATTTCATAAGGCGTCATGCCGGTTTCGCGCTGCGGCACCGCGTTCATGTTGAGGCGTATGCCGCACCCGCCCTTGGAGGCCATTTCCACGCTGGAGCTGGTCAGCCCTGCCGCGCCCATATCCTGAATCGCCACAATCGCGTCGGTCGCCATCAGTTCAAGACAGGCTTCGATCAGCAGCTTTTCGGTGAAGGGATCGCCCACCTGCACCGTCGGGCGCTTTTCCTCGGCATCCTCGCCAAAGTCCGCGCTCGCCATGGTGGCGCCGTGGATGCCGTCGCGTCCGGTCTTGGAACCGACATAAACGATGGGATTGCCCACACCGGAGGCTGCGCAGTAGAAAATCTTGTCGGTGTCAGCCACGCCAACCGTCATCGCGTTGACAAGGATGTTGCCGTCATAGGCCGGGTGGAAATTCACTTCCCCGCCCACCGTCGGCACGCCCACGCAATTGCCATAGCCGCCAATACCGGAAACGACGCCTGAAATCAGGTGCCGCATCTTGGGATGGTCAGGCCGCCCAAAGCGCAGCGCGTTCATGTTCGCCACGGGCCGCGCACCCATGGTGAAGACGTCACGCAAAATGCCGCCCACACCCGTTGCTGCGCCCTGATACGGCTCGATGTAGGACGGGTGGTTGTGCGATTCCATCTTGAAGATCGCAGCCTGCCCGTCGCCAATGTCGATCACGCCGGCGTTTTCGCCGGGGCCACAGATCACCCAAGGGGCTTCTGTCGGCAGCTTCTTGAGGTGAAAACGCGAGGATTTGTAAGAGCAATGCTCCGACCACATGACCGAGAAAATGCCCAATTCGGTCAGATTAGGTTCGCGCCCCATGGCGTGGAGAACCCGCTCATATTCCTCGGGGGACAAGCCGTGTTCGGCGACGATTTCAGGTGTGATCT
This sequence comes from Sphingomonadales bacterium, assembly GCA_016714795.1. Classification (GTDB taxonomy): domain Bacteria; phylum Pseudomonadota; class Alphaproteobacteria; order Sphingomonadales; family Sphingomonadaceae; genus Aquisediminimonas. Next base: position 893,120 of record JADKCA010000001.1, read on the forward strand.
GGCTCATGCGCCGCGCCTTAGCCGTTCGCAGCGATTCGGCCTAGCCCTGCAATCGAGCAACGATCAACGGGGGCAGCGGCTGATCCGGCAGCTGGCTGTGCGCCTTTCGGGATGAACCAGCCGCCTCTTCCGATATTTCGATCGGGGGCATGGCCCCCAGCGCACCGCTGCCTAAAACGATTGTCATTGTGCGGCCGCTATGCGGCTCGCAGGCAGGATAGGATCAGCCTGCCTTGCGATGGGCGTTGCTGTCGTTCGCCCGGCGACCACCAGGGGCGTTGGCTGTCACCACGGACCGCACACGGGGATGTCGCAAAAAGCTGATCCTTTGCGGTCAACGGGATTTGCCAGGAAGGCGACAGATCAGGCACTTTCGGGGCCGCCGCAGCAACGAGTGCGATCGCGGCAGATGCAAGTAAACATAATTTTCGCATGGGCCTTCCTCACTTCACGGTGAACGCCAAGTTTGAGCCTAGCCCGCGTACCCGTCAACCGGCCAGCCGCTCCGCGTGCCAGCGCAGATGTTCGCCCAGAAAACTGGATATGAAATAATAGCTATGGTCATAGCCCGGCTGCATCCGGATCGTCGCCTTTTGCCCCGCCTTCTTGCAGGCAATGGCAAGCAGACCGGTCTTCAGCTGCTCAGCCAGAAATCCGTCCGCTTCACCCTGATCGACCAGCATATCGGGCAGTCGTGCGCCACCATCGATCAAGGCGCAGGCATCATATTCGGCCCAGGTCGCCTGATCCGGCCCCAGATAGCCGCCCAGCGCCTTGTGTCCCCATGGGCAGTTGAGTGGCGAGACAATGGGCGCGAAGGCAGACGTGGAGCGGTACCGCCCCGGATTGCGCAGCGAGATGGTCAGCGCGCCATGGCCGCCCATGCTGTGCCCGGTGATGCCCTGACGCTCCGGATCGACCGGGAACTGCTCTGCAATAAGGGCAGGCAGTTCGCTCTCGATATAATCGCGCATCTGGTAGTGCGTGGCGAACGGTTCTTGCGTGGCGTTGACATAGAAGCCCGCGCCCAGCCCGAAATCCCATGCGCCCTCCGCATCATCGGCCACGCCTTCGCCGCGCGGACTTGTGTCCGGGGCGACAAAGATCAGGCCCAGCTCAGCGCAAACACGCCGGAACTCGCCCTTTTCGGTGACGTTGGCATGGGTGCAGGTGAGGCCGGAAAGATACCAGATGACGGGCAGCTTCGCCCCCGCCTCATGCTCCGGCACGAAGACGGAGAAAGTCATCTCCGTCCCCGTGCTCGAAGACTGGTGTTTGTACACGCCCTGGACACCGCCAAAGGCCTTGTTGGTCGAGACGGTGTCCATGGTCACGCGCTTATTCCGGCAGCTGACAGAAGGCGCAAACCTTGTGCCCGTCCGGATCGCGCAGATAGGCACCATAGGCATTGCCGGGAGCCGCCGGGCGGTGGCCCGGTGCGCCTTCATCGGTGCCGCCCGCAGCCAGACCGGCAGCGTGGAAGGCATCAACCGCCGCCGAATCGGCTGCCGCAAAACCCACGGTGAAGCCATTATACTGGGTGGCAGGCTGGCCATCGGCGGGCGCACCCACGATGAAGCTGCCGCCCTGCGCCGGATAGACCAGACGGGGCGCATCGCCCGGCATCACATTGGCATGACCCAGCGCACCCAGCGCGGCGTCATAAAATGTGCGGGACTTGTCGATGTCGTTCGAGCCGACAAACATATGTGTGAACATGAAAATTTCTCTCTCTTAAAGGCGCTTGAGGGCACAGATCTTGTTGCCGGCGGGATCGCGGAGATAGGCGAGGAACATCTTGCCCATATCGCCTTCGCGGATTCCGGGGGGATCTTCACACGTGGTGCCACCATTGGCGACGCCCGCATCATGCCATGCCTTGCCCTGCGCTTCGTCTGCCACGTTGAAGCCGATGGTGCCGCCATTGGCCGCGCAAGCCGGTTCGCCGTTGATCGGAACCGAGATCGCAAAAATGCCGCTGTCGGTCATGTAGAACACGCGGCCATTGGGATCGGCAAAGCCCGGCCCGATGCCCAATGTGCCGAGCACCGCATCGTAAAACTTCTTCGAGGCGTCGATGTCATTCGCCCCTACCATGATGTGACTGAACATTCTCTCTCTCCTTTGTTGAAACTCAGAAAACGACGACGCTACGGATGCTCTTGCCTGCATGCATCAGATCAAACGCAGTGTTGATCTCTTCCAGCCCCATGACGTGGGTGATCATGGGATCGATCTCGATCTTGCCGGTCATGTACATGTCGACGATCTTGGGCACATCGGTGCGGCCCTTGGCCCCGCCGAACGCCGTCCCGCGCCAGTTACGCCCGGTAACGAGCTGGAACGGGCGCGTGGCGATTTCCTTGCCTGCTTCCGCCACGCCGATGATGATGCTGGTGCCCCAGCCACGATGACAGGCTTCAAGCGCTGTGCGCATCACATCCGTGTTGCCAGTGGCGTCAAACGTATAGTCCGCGCCGCCATCGGTCATCGCCACGATCTTGGCGACCGTGTCTTCGCGGCTCAGCCCGCGCGAGTTGAGGAAATCTGTCATGCCGAACTTGCGGCCCCATTCTTCGCGGTCCGGGTTGATGTCCACGCCGATGATCTTGCCCGCGCCAGCCAGACGTGCGCCCTGAATGACGTTGAGGCCGATGCCACCAAGGCCGAAGACCACGACATTGTCACCCACCTGCACCTTGGCGGTGTTGATAACTGCGCCCACGCCCGTCGTGACGCCGCAGCCGATGTAACAGCTCGACTGGAACGGTGCGTCTTCGCGGATTTTGGCGACCGCGATTTCGGGCAACACGGTGAAGTTGGAGAAGGTGGAACAGCCCATATAGTGAAAAATGGTCTGCCCCTTGTAGCTGAAGCGGCTCGTGCCATCAGGCATAAGGCCCTGGCCCTGCGTCGCGCGGATGGCGGTGCACAGGTTGGTCTTGCCAGACAGGCAGCTTTTGCACTGGCGGCATTCGGGCGTGTAGAGCGGGATCACATGATCGCCCGCCTTCACGCTGGTTACGCCAGCGCCCACTTCGCGCACAATGCCCGCGCCTTCATGGCCGAGCACGCTGGGGAAAATCCCCTCGCTGTCAAATCCGTCGAGCGTATAAGCGTCGGTATGGCAGATGCCGGTCGCCATGATCTCGACCAGGACTTCGCCCGCCTTGGGGCCTTCCAGATCAAGCTCGACAATCTCGAGCGGCTTCTTGGCTTCAAAGGCTACGGCGGCGCGGGTTTTCATGGGCATTCCTCAGCGAATTGTTTGTGTTGCTTACTATGTCGGCCAGCGGCTCCGCTCAAGCCCTAAGCCGATTTGCGCGCCATGAAAAGACGCGGTAGGCGCGAACATCAACCGAGAGGAGAGATTCATGGGAGACTTCATCCAGATCGAGCGTCAGGGCCGCATCGCCATTGTTCGCCTGAACAAGCCGGATGCGCTCAACGCGATCGGCACGCTGGACGATTGCAACGACATTATCGCGGCGCTCGACGGTCTGGATGCGGATCCGGGCGTGAGCGTGATGATCCTCACCGGCAATGGCCGCGCCTTTTGTGCAGGCGGCGATCTGAAATCCATGAAGGCGCGTACCGGCATTGGCCCGCAAAAGGTGGCGGTGGATACACGCAACAATTACCGGCGCGGCGTGCAAGCGGTGGTGCGCGCCTTCATGCGCCTGGAAGTGCCTGCCATTGCTGCGGTGAACGGCCACGCGGTCGGCCTCGGCATGGATCTGGCGTGCCTTTGCGATGTCCGGATTTCCGCTGAAAGCGCGCTTTATGCCGCCAGCTTCATCAAGGTGGGCATTGTCCCCGGTGATGGTGGTGCCTGGTCGCTCCAGAAAGTGCTGGGCTACTCCAAGGCCGCCGAACTCTTCCTGACCGGAGACCGATTCAATGCAGCGGCAGCGCTGGAGATGGGGCTGGTCTCCAGGGTTGTGCCGGACGCCGAATTGATGGAGGCCGCACTCGAACTCGCTGGCCGCATCGCCTGCAATCCGCCTCGCAGCCTGCGCCTCACCAAGCGCCTGCTGCGCGAAGGCCAGAACAGCCGGATGGACGATGTGCTGGAACTTTCCGCCGCCTATCAGGCGCTGGCGCATGAAACGGCGGACCATGGCGAAGCCGTGGACGCGCTGCTGGAGAAGCGGGCTCCCAATTTTACGGGGGAGTAAATACGCGCCCATAAGCCCCTCCCTTCAGGGGAGGGGCTAGAGTTACATGATACTTTGAAAATCCGCTCATCCTGAGTAGGGACTGAGCTTGCCGAGGGACGCTGCCAAGCTTGCAACCAAGCCTTCGATACGCCATTTCGACAAGCTCAATGGCTACCCAGGATGAGCGGTTGAGTTAATCCTATATCCTCACGCTCCGCAATCAGGCCGCTTTGTCCGTGCGTGCCGTCAGCGCACCCCACAGCCCTGCACCACCCGCTTTAAGCGCGAAAGCGCCCGTGCGTTCCGCCCAATGCCGGTCATTGCCGAATTCGCTGCGCCAGCCCATCAGGCGGCGCGTGTAGCGGTGCAGATCATATTCGTGGGTGAAGCCGATCGCGCCATGGACCTGATGGGCAATGCTTGTGCCCGTGCCGATCGCCATGTTGGTGCGCAATTTGGCAGCGGCGATTTCAAACGCGGCTTCACCCCGGTCGAGCGCTGCCGCCGCGCCTTGACCCGCCACATCGATGGCCGCCGTTTCCACAGCCAGAATCGCAAGCGATTGCTGCACTGCCTGTTGCTGCGAAAGCGTCTTGCCGAACTGCATACGCTGCCCAGTATAGTCCATCGCCATGCGCAAAGCCTTGTCGAGCGCGCCGGCACTTTGGGCAACACGCAGAAACGCTCCGAGGTGCATCGTGCAGGCCGTAGACGGGGCTGACGCCATGACGTCTCCTGTCACCGCATCCAGCGGATCGCCCGATGCGGCGGCTGCGGTCACTGAAGCCGCCCGGTAAAGCGTCAGCCTGGTCCCATCGGCCACGACAATGCCCGCCGCATGACGCCCGAACGGCACGGCATCCAGCGACGTCGCGATGCTCAACGGCCCTGTCGGCACGTCCAGTCCGGCATCAACCAGCAGGCGCGTGGCCAGAATGGTTTCTCCGATGGGCAGGCTCAGGGTGTTTTCTCCCGCCAGCCGCAACACGGCAAAGAAATCGCCCCAGTCCCCGCCAAAGCCGCCTGCATCTTCGGGCACGAGCAAGGTGGCCAAGCCCGCTGCATCAAAGCGCGGCCACGCCGCAGCAATCTCCAGCCCGGCGAGATCGTCAAACAGGGCGGCGGCGCTGTCGAGCAGCAAAGTGCGGTTCTCGCTCATGATGTCACCTCAGGCCCAGGCCGCGGGCAATGATGCCGCGGATGATTTCGCGCGTACCGCCGCGCAGGGAAAAGCTGTGGCTGGCAATCAGCAAATGCCGCAGCACCCGCGCCAGTTTGGAGCCATCGGCCAGATTGAAATCCGCCGGAAGTGCTGCCTGCACCAGCTTGGGCAGATCCTGTTCAAAACTGTTGCCCAGATCCTTGACGACCGAGGCTTCCACCATGGGGTCATCCCCCGCTGCCAGTTTGGCCGCAACCGACATGGACATTTGCCGCAGCGTCCAGAGTTCTGCCGTCAACCGCCCGATCAGCGCCGTGACCTGCGGGTCTGGATCCTCGCCCACGGCATCAATCAGCGCGACGAGCAGCAGATAGGAGGAGAGATAGCGTTCCGGCCCGGAACGTTCGAGTGCCAGTTCCGCCGTCGCCTGTTTCCAGCCAGCCCCTTCCTCGCCAATCAGCGCACCATGGGGGATGAGCGCATCTTCAAAGAAGACCTCGTTGAAATCATGATTGCCAGCCATATCGATGATGGGGCGCACGATCACACCCGGCGTGTCCATATCGATCAGGAACTGGCTGAGCCCTGCATGACGCTGAGAACCTTCCTGCGTGCGGACCAGCGCGAGCATCAGCCCGGCCTCATGCGCGCCCGATGTCCAGATTTTCTGGCCGTTGAGCACCCAGCCCTTGTCTGTCTGCCGCGCCTGCGTTCGCACCGAAGCGAGGTCAGACCCGGCATTTGGTTCGGACAAGCCGATGCACGCCCAGAGTTCGCCGCGCGCGATGGCGGGAACATATTTTTCCTTCTGCGCTTCGGTTCCGAGCTTCAGGATGTGCGGCCCGGTCTGCCGGTCGGCAATCCAGTGCCCACCCACCGGCGCGCCTGCCGCCAGCAATTCTTCCAGCACGACATAGCGTTCGAGCGGATGCCGCTCATGCCCGCCATAGCGTTTCGGCCAGATCATGCCGAGCAGACCAGCCTCACCCAGTGCGCGGGAAAAGGCGCGATCACCCGTGGCCCAGCAATTGGTGCGACGTACAGGATCCCATGCGCCCTCATGCGTCGCCACCAGAGTGCGGACCTGTTGGCGCAGCGCGGGCACGTCACCCGGCGGATCGAAGGCGTGAATCGAAAAGACTGTCATGCCGCCAGCCTAAACACAGGAGGGCGAGCATGGAAAGAGCTTGCAGCAATTGCCCTGCCCTGCTTTGCCGGTCAGCATGAAAGATCAGCCCATCACTGCCCTCCTCTCCCTCATGGCGCGGCTGCGCTCGCCCGACGGTTGCCCGTGGGATCGTACGCAGAATTTCGAGACCATCGCGCCCTATACGATAGAGGAAGCGCATGAAGTGGCAGATGCCATTGCGCGCAATGACATGGCGGCGCTCAAGGATGAATTGGGCGATTTGCTGTTTCAGGTCGTCTTTCACGCGCAAATGGCAGACGAGGCCGGGCATTTCGGCTTTGATGATGTCGCCCGCGCGATCGTGTCCAAGATGGAGCGCCGTCACCCGCATGTGTTCGGCGATGGAGAGCGGCCCGACTGGGAAGCCACCAAGGCCGAAGAACGCGCCAAAGCGGACGACAAGAGCGCATTGGCAGGCGTTGCGCTGGGCCTGCCCGCGCTGATGCGTGCGGAAAAGCTTCAGAAGCGCGCCGCGCGCACCGGATTCGACTGGCCTGATGCAGAAGGGCCGCTCGCCAAGGTCCATGAGGAGATTGCCGAAGTGCAGGCCGCCACGTCCACCGCGCACCGCGAAGAGGAAGTGGGCGATCTGCTGTTCGCCGTCGTCAACTGGGCGCGGCATCTGGGGGTAGACCCGGAAGTGGCCCTGCGCAGCGCCAATGCGAAGTTTGAACGGCGCTTCCGGACGATTGAGGTAGCGGACGGCTTCAGCGCGATGACGCTGGACGAAATGGAAGCGGAATGGGTGAAGGCGAAGGGGCTATAGTGCGTTCGCACTCTGGCGCTTTGTGTCGAAGATCAATGATTTTCCGATCAGGACTCCGGCCAGCGCCGGGATAAAGGCGACTCATCCAAACCCCGCGCCTGAAACCGCGCCCAATCCGCATCTGACAAACGGACAGACAAGAGCATCGCCTCTTCCTCGGCCACCTCTTTTTCGACATCGCCATGCGAATGGAGCCAGGCGAGCGACGCCCCGTCAGCCATCGGCACGCGAATGTCGCGCAAGCGATGCAGCCGCCCCAGATGCCGCGCCATCAGCTGTGCGGCGGCCTCCAGACCTTCGCCCGACAATGCGGAAATAATGGCGACATCTTCGCGCCGCAACGCTTCTGCCGCCAGCCGCTCCCGGGCTTCCTCATCAAGCAGATCGGCCTTGTTCCAGATTTCGATCATCGGCGCGCCATCATCGCCGCGCGCGCCAATCTCTTCCAGAACATGCATCACATCATCGGCCTGCGCCTCGCAATCCGGGTGCGCCATATCGCGAACATGGACGATCAAATCTGCCGAAATCACTTCTTCCAGCGTGGCGCGGAATGCCGCCACAAGCTGCGTCGGCAAGTCCGACACGAAGCCCACCGTGTCGGACAGGATAGTCTTGCCTCCACCGGGCAGGCTCACCTGCCGCATCGTCGGATCGAGCGTGGCGAAAAGCAGATCCTTGGCCATCACTTCGGCCCCGGTCATGCGGTTGAACAAAGTGGATTTGCCCGCATTGGTATAGCCCACCAGCGCCACCACCGGCCAAGGCGCGCGCTGGCGGCGGGCGCGATGCAGCCCGCGCGTGCGAGTGACTTCCTCCAGTTCACGCCGGATTTTGGCCATGCGATTGCGGATCAGGCGGCGATCCGCTTCGATTTGCGTTTCACCAGGGCCGCCCAGAAAGCCAAAGCCACCGCGCTGCCGCTCCAGATGGGTCCAACTGCGAACAAGCCGTCCGGCCTGATAATCGAGATGGGCCAGTTCAACTTGAAGCCGCCCCTCCGCCGTTGCCGCACGCTCGCCAAAGATTTCAAGGATAAGCCCGGTCCGGTCAATGACCTTGGCGCCCGTCCCCTTCTCCAGATTGCGCTGCTGGATGGGCGTCAGGCCGCCATCGACAATGACGAGCTCGGCCTCATGCGCGGCGACAATGGCGGCAATTTCTTCCATCTGCCCGGACCCGAACAAGGTGGCAGGCTTGGCCTGACGGATGCGGAACGTGCGTGTTTCGACGGTTTCGATATGAATGGCGAGCGCAAGGCCGCGCGCTTCTTCTTCCCGGGCTTCAACAGAACGGGCAGAGCGCCCGTCATCCGGGCAAGCGATGACGGCGCGGGCACCCCGCGCGACATCATCGGCTTCAGAGCGAGAGAAAACGCTCAATCGGTGCCTTGCGTCTCTTCAGCGAGATTGAGCGGCTGGGCCGGCTGAACCGTGGACACGGCGTGCTTGTAAACCAGCTGGGTCATGCCGTCACGGAACAGGATGAGACAGAACAGATCGAACGCCAAAATGCCGCCTTGCAGCATCACACCGTTCACGAGGAACATGGTGACGGGCATCTGCTCGCGCTGGATCGCGCCCAGAAACACGTCCTGCAACGCCTTGCCATTCTTGGGCGAGCCGGTCGAAGCGCTGGCAATGACCGAAAGATCCACACCCTGTGCAGGCATGATCGTGGAAATCGCGTGCTTGTAAATCAGCTGTGACTGACCATCACGGCGCAGCAAGACGGAGAAATTGTCGAACCAAGTGATAATGCCTTGCAATTTCACACCCTTGACCAAAAACATGGTGACGGGCATTTTCGTCTTGCGCAGGCTGTTCAGAAACACGTCCTGCAAGTTGTTGGTCTTTTCGGGCATTTTCACCTCTTGCTGTTGGCGGACCGAAGGGCCGCGTTCAGGACTTGATTGTCCTTTTGGCTGACTTGACCAACGTCAATAGCAGAAGATTGCTTTCATTCCAACCGGATCGGGAAATTTTCCTGTCACTCATCCTCGCGGTCATCAGCCATGCCGAGCAGCTTGAGCTTGCGATGCAAGGCTGAACGTTCCATGCCGATGAAGGTCGCCGTGCGGGAAATATTGCCTGAAAAACGCCTGATCTGAATCCGCAGATATTCCCGCTCAAACGATTCGCGCGCTTCACGGAGCGGCGCTCCCATGATGGTGGGCGATGTCGCCAGGTCAAAGCGCGGCACCGATTCGCCCCGGATCTCGACGGGCAGCATATCCAGCTCGATCCGCTGGAGCCGGTCGAACGGTGCAAGGATCAGCGTCTGTTCGATCACGTTGCGCAACTGGCGGACATTGCCTGGCCAATCGAACGATTGCAGCGCGATCAGCGCCTCGGGCGCGATGTCTGGCGCGATGCCATATCGCTCGAATGCCAGACGCGCGAGGAAGTGGCGCGCAAGCAGCGCAATATCTTCGCGCCGTTCGGACAGCGCGGGAATATGCACCGGCACCACGTTCAGCCGATAATAAAAATCCTCGCGGAATCGCCCTGCCGCCATCTCCTCCTGCAAGTTGCGCGAGGTGGCAGAAACCACCCGCACATCGACGCGCACGGTGCGCGCGCCGCCCACGCGGGTGAAGCTTTGTTCGGTCAGCACCCGCAAAATGCGGCCCTGCGTCGTCACCGGCATGTCGGCAATCTCGTCCAGAAACAGCGTGCCGCCATGCGCGCGTTCCAGCAGGCCGGGGATGACTTCATTGTCAGGCCGTTCAATGCCGAACAGCGCCTCTTCCACCCGCTCTGGCGTCATCCGCGCAGCGCTCGCCACGATGAAAGGCGATGAAGCGCGCGTGCTCCAATTGTGGAGGAGCCGCGCCGCCACTTCCTTGCCGACGCCCGCAGGACCCGTGATGAGAACACGGCTGCCAGTGGGCGCAACCCGCTTCAGCGTGGCGCGCACCGTGTTGATCGCCGCCGATGTGCCAGTCAGTTCCTCTTCATAGCCGACGCGCGCCTTGAGAGCTTCATTCTCGGTGCGCAGCCGCTCGGTCTCGGTCGCGCGGCTGACAAGATAAAGCAGTCGTTCCGCCTCGAACGGCTTTTCGATGAAGTCGGCCGCGCCTTTGCGCACTGCGGCCACGGCCGTGTCCAGATTGCCATGCCCGGAAAAGACCAGAACCGGCAGGCTCGGGTCGCGCCGCTTGATCTCGTCGAGCAGTTCCAGCCCGTCCAGCTTGGACCCTTTCAGCCAGACATCGAGCAGGATCAGCGACGGGCGCAAATCCGCCAGCGCGGCGAAAGCCTCATCGCTGTTTGCCGCGGTGCGCGTGGTATAGCCTTCATCTTCGAGCACGCCGGACACCAGCTCGCGAATGTCCGGCTCGTCATCCACTACTAAAATGTCCAACGCCATGGGTCTCAATCCTCCATTCGGGTCAGCAGCCGCGGTGCGGCTTCATGATCGATGTTCGGGGTTTGCGGCTGGGCCGCCAATGTGAAGGTCACCATCGCACCGCCACCGGGCCGGTCTGCGAAGCTGATCACGCCGCCATGATCTTCCACGATCCGCTTGACGATGGCGAGGCCAAGGCCGGTGCCCGCCGCGCGCGTGGTCATATAGGGTTCGACAATCTTCTCCCGCTCCGCCGGGAGGCCGATGCCGCTATCTTCCACCTGAACCTGCTGCATACCATCTGCGGCAGATACGATGATCTGGACGGCATGGTCGCCCGGCCCGTCGCGCGCCACCTTTTGCTCAATGGCTTCCACCGCATTCTTGATGACGTTGGTCATCGCCTGCCCCAATTGCCGCCGGTCGCACAGCAAGGGCGGCAATCCCTCCTCGCAGGTCATTGAGAAGCGGATGTCCGAATGCGCAACTTCGTAAAGGAAAAGCGTCTGGCGGCAAATGTCCTCCAGCGAATCCTCGGCAAATTCGGGCTTTGGCATCCGCGCAAAGGCCGAGAATTCATCGACCATGCGCCGCAAATCACCCACCTGCCGAATGATCGTGTCAGACAGTTTGAGCGCAATCGCGCTGTCTTCGTTTTCACCCCGGCCAAAGCGGCGCTTGATGCGTTCGGCAGCGAGCTGGATCGGCGTCAGCGGATTCTTGATCTCATGGGCCACACGCCGCCCGACATCGGACCATGCGGCACGGCGCTGGTCAGACAATTGCTGGGTGATGTCATCAAAGGTGATGACGTGCCCAAAACTGTCCGCCAGAATGCGCACGGCCAGCGTCCGCGTGTCTTTCTTGCGCTCGATCTGAAGGTGCCCTTCCACGTCTCGCGATGACACCATGGCGTCAAGTTCGGCTGACAGGGCGGAAAGCGGCTTGCCGGGCGCATTGTCTCCGTCAATGCCCAGAAGCGTGGCCGCCGAGGCATTGAGCATCCGCACCTGATTGCGCGCATCAATGGCGATAACGCCCGCCGACACGCCAGAAAACACCGCCTCGATCAGCGACCGCCGCCGATCAAGCAGGGCGTTGGCCCCCACCAGTTCGCGGCGCTGCTCATCCAGCCGCGCGGTCATCTGATTGAAGGCGAGAGCGAGTTCCGCCACTTCATCGCGCGTCCCCATCGGCGGCACGCGCACGCTCAGATCGCCATCCGCAATCTTCTGCGCGGCCTGCACCAGCGCTGTCACAGGCTGGATCAGCCGGTCCGCCACCATCAACGCGAAGAAGATCGCCGCGCCGACGATCAGCAGCGCAACCAGAAACAGCGCGGCATGAAACTGGAGCTGGAGCGTGCGAGAGCGATCAACCAGACTGTTATAATCATTGAGCACCGCCGTGAAGCGCTTGGTCTGGGCAAGGGCCGCCGAATTGTCGACACGCGAAGCATAAAGAAACAGATCCTTATGCCCCGGCACCGGCGTCACCGCCTCCATCCGGTCCCCTGTATCGCGAAAGACTGTCTGGCCTTTGGTCAAAAGCGCGCTGGCGACATCAGCCGGAACCCAATTGTCTGCCGGACGGTTATAGGGATTGACGATGGCGAGCGATTGCACACCATTTTTCGCGGAAATCCTCAGGATCGCGCCTTCGGACAATTCGCGCTGGAACACCTGAAAGCCGAAGCTGGACGCAAAGTCCGCGCTCTCGATGGGCGCGATGCCCAGATTATAGCCAATGTCGCTCGCCATCACCTCGGTCTGCTTGATGATGGTGGACTGCTTCTCGCTATAATAATTGGTGGCGAGCGCGCTCGCATTCTCGAAAATGCCGCGCGCCTTTTGCGAATACCAAAAATCGACACCAAATTGGAACAGCAGCGACGCAAAGATGACGAGCAGCAGCACGGGAATCGCTGCCGTTGCCGAAAAAACAGAAACCAGCCTGACGTGAAGCCCGCCTTCTTCTCCCGCACCGGCCCGGATTGCGCGTTTGCGGGCAAATCGCCGGGCACCCAGCACCACCAGCGTGATGGCCGGGATCAGGTTTGCCACCAGCAACAGCGCCACCAGCGGCGGAGCCAGCAAAGGCTGGCCAATCTTGCCGCCCGCCAGAATGAAATAGCTGCCGGTGAGCGTGAGAACCAAGGTAGCCACAGCCAGCCGTTCGGCGGCGGGGCGCAAGCGGCGCAATGGCGGCCAATCCATCAAGCGGTAAAGGCGGCTGCCAGTCAGCACCTTTACCGGCAGAGGAGATTGGCTTTCACTCAAATCAGACTCGCTATGTCATGCGTCTTTCGTGTGACACTAAGCGATGATCGTGGCGAAAGCACCACAGTTTTTCCTCAACTTGTCGCTCAATGGCAACAGTCTAGGCGGATGATGGCCGCCCATGCCCGGGGTTGATGTCCAGATCCTGCAATTTCTTGCGCAGCGTGTTGCGGTTGACCCCCAGCAGGCGGGCAGCCCTGATCTGATTGCCCCGTGCAGCTTCCATCGCGGCCTTGAGCAGGGGGCGTTCAATCGTCTCCAGAACACGGTGATACAGGCCGTCGGGCGGGAGCGCACCGCCAAAGCTGGCGAAATAGTCCGCCAGATGTTGCTGCACAGCCAGTGACAGGCTGTCATCGGCATAGGTGCGGATGGCGGGCACGGAGACATCCGGACTCTGCCGCAACTGCGCGTCGATCAACTCCTCGCTGATCGTCGAATCGCGCGTCAGCACCGCAAGGCGGCGCATGAGATTTTCCAGCTCGCGCACGTTGCCCGGCCAATCATGCGCAACAAGCCGCCGCGATGCGCCTGCATCCAACTGCTTGGCAGGAAGCCCCTCTTCCACCGCCTTGGCCAGGAAATGGCGGGCCAGCAGGACAATATCCTCCCCGCGCTTGCGCAAGGGCGGCAGATCAATGGGGATGACATTCAGCCGGTAATAGAGATCCTCGCGGAAGCTGCCGGCTTCCACCAGTTCGGGCAAATGCTTGTTGGTGGCCGCCACAATGCGGACATTGGCCTTGATCGGTCGATTTCCACCCACTGTGGTGAACTCGCCAGACTGGAGCACGCGCAACAGCCGCGTTTGTGCTTCCATCGGCATGTCGCCAATTTCATCAAGGAAAAGCGTGCCGCGCGCTGCCTGTTCAAACCGGCCCGCCACGCGCGCGGCCGCCCCTGTAAAGGCCCCGCGTTCATGGCCAAACAATTCCGCCTCGATCAGTTCGCGCGGAATCGCCGCCATGTTCACCGCAATGAACGGCCCCGCCTTGCGCGGCCCCAGCTCATGGACGGCGCGTGCAACCAATTCCTTGCCAGTGCCCGATTCGCCCAAAATCAGTACACCCAGATCATTGGGGACAACGCGGGCAATGGTCCGATAGACTTCCTGCATGGCCGGAGAACGTCCGACCAGCGGTATCCCCCCATCATCATCGGCCTGCGCCAGCCCGACCGGCCCGCCCTTTTGTCGCATTGCCTCTGCCACGGCGTTGCACAGTTCATCCAGATCAAACGGCTTGGGCAGATATTCGAACGCACCCTTTTCGGTCGCGCGGACAGCAGTGGAGAGCGTGTTCTGTGCCGAAATGACGATGACTGGCAGGCCGGGATAGGCGGCGATCAGCGATGGCACCAGATCAAGCCCGTCCGCATCGGGCAGCACCACGTCGGTGATCAACACATCAGGCCTGCGACGGGACAGGGCTTCGGCCTGCGAGGCCGCTGAATCCGCCGTTTCCACGGCATAGCCCGCGCGACGCAGCGCCTCGCCCACAACAGTGCGGATGGCTTCATCATCATCGGTGACGAGGATTTTGCCGCTCATCTCAAATATCCTCTGCCCGCTGCAACAACAGCCTGAAAACAGTGCGCGGCGGCGTGCCTTCGCGCACATATTGGATGAGCCCGCCCATATCGCGCATCAATTTGTCCGCCAGCGCAAGGCCCAGCCCCTGCCCCTTGCGCTTGCCGGAGACGAACGGATCAAAAATCCGCTCTGCCAGTTCTGGCGGAACGCCGGGGCCATTGTCGATCACGCATAGTTCAATGGGCAAAGGCTGCCGCCCTTTGCCTTCCGCGCGCGACACGGAGACGCCATGGCGGTAGCGCGTGGTCAGCATGATGCGGGGCGAATCCACGCCCTCCACGGCCTCGGCAGCATTCTTCAGCAGGTTGAGCACCACCTGCACCAGCGAATCGCGATGTGCGAGTACCGGCGGCAGCGAAGGATCATATTCCTCCAATATCGCCACGCCCTTGCCGAACCCCTGCCCTGCCAGATCGCGGCAATGATCGATGATGGCATAGATATTCTGCGGGCCAAGCTCGATCGGGCGATCATCGGTAAAGCCCTCCATCCGGTCGATCAGCGTTGCCACCCGGTCCACCTCCGAACGGATCAGACGCGTCATCGCCGCATCCTCGGGTGAGACCCGGCTGTCGAGCAGTTGGGCCGCCCCGCGAATGCCGGAAAGCGGGTTCTT
This sequence comes from Sphingomonadales bacterium, assembly GCA_016714795.1. GTDB lineage: Bacteria > Pseudomonadota > Alphaproteobacteria > Sphingomonadales > Sphingomonadaceae > Aquisediminimonas. The sequence continues at coordinate 908,234 of JADKCA010000001.1, forward strand.
GATTTCGTGCGCCAGCGTCGCCGCAATCGCAACCGCGGTGCGCCCACGTTCGGGCTGATCAAGGCGTTGCCCGCGCGCCGGATCACGCGGATTGGCAATGGCGATCAATTGCCACCCGGCAAATTCGGCAAAGGGCGTCGCGTGGAAATCCGCGCGGATCGGGCCGGTACGCGGAATGAACAGATCAACATCATAAGCCGCAAAAGCGAGCCCGTCTGCATCCTCGAAGCGGGCTGGCAGTTGCAAAGCGTCGGCCAGCCGCCGCCCGGAGAGGCTGGTGGAACTCATGTTGAACAGGCTTTCCGCTGCCGCATTCGATTCGCGGATCACCTGATCCCCATCCACCAGCAGAAGCGCGACCGGCAAAGTGTTGAGCACATCAACCGGGCCGGGAATGGCGAGTGACGTCATGCCGCCGCGCGTTCGGCCCAGGGGGCATAGAAGCGCTCCAGCCGGTCCAGCACCTCGTTCGGATCGGCAATCTGGTTCACACCATTTCTGAACTCGGCGGAACCGGGCAACCCCTTGGTATACCAGCCGATATGTTTGCGCATCAGATTGACTGCGGTCTGGATGCCATAATGGTTGAGCATATCCTGATAATGCTCTGTAATAATGCGATATTGCTGCTCCAGCGTAGGATCCTCCGGCACATCCTGCCCAGTCAGCGCTGCCATTACCTGCGCCAGCAGCCAAGGCTTGCCATACGCCCCGCGCCCGATCATCACCCCATCCGCGCCCGATTGCTCCAGCGCGGTCTGCGCATCTTCAATGCCGCAAATATCGCCATTGACGATGACAGGAATGGAAACAGCCTCCTTCACCGAGCGGACGAACGCCCAATCGGCTTGCCCCTTGTACATCTGGTTGCGGGTGCGGCCATGCACCGTAATCATCTTCGCGCCCAGATCTTCCGCAATGTGCGCCAGTTCGGGCGCGTTGAGGCTGTCATGGCACCAGCCCATGCGCATTTTGACGGTGACGGGCACAGACACCGCCTTCACCGTGGCCGCGATCAACGCTGACGCGAGTGGCACGTCCCGCATCAGCGCGGAGCCAGCGTCACCATTCACCACCTTGCGCACCGGGCAGCCCATATTGATGTCGATGATCGCCGCACCGCGATCTTCATTCAGCTTTGCGGCCTCACCCATCTGTTCGGGCTCGCAGCCCACAAGCTGCATCGAAACCGGTTCTTCGATTGGATCCCACGCTGCCTTTTGCACCGATTGCCGCGTTTCACGGATCGCGGCGGGGCTGGCGATCATTTCGGTCACGTTAAGGCCAGAGCCAAAGCGCCGCACCAGCCGCCGGAACGGCAGATCACTCACGCCGGTCATGGGCGCCAGAATGACGGGCGTTGCGATTCGGACGGGTCCGATCTGGATGGGGTGGATCTGGGTCATGCCGGGAATGCCTAAAAATTGGGCAGTCCATAGGGCCAACGCCGCTGGCGCGCAAGCAAGGAAGCGCCTATGCGCACCGCGCATGAGCATCGCTGCCATCATTGTCGCCGCCGGCAAGGGCGAACGCGCGGGGACGAACCGTCCCAAGCAGTTCGAACGCGTCGCCGGAAAGGCGGTCGTCGCACACGCATGGGAACGGCTCTCGCGCCATCCCCGTATCGATCGCGTGATTGTGGTGATTGGTGACGGGCAAGAGGCGCTTCTCGCCGAAGCGCTGAGCGGAGCCCCTTATGAATATGTGATCGGCGGCGCGGAACGCCAGGATTCGGTCCGGCGCGGGCTGGAGGTGCTGGCAGGAGCGGACAAGGTTCTGATCCACGATGCAGCACGCCCGTTCCTGCCCGCAGCCGTCATTGACCGGCTGATCGACGCACTTGATGCGCACAGCGGTGCCGTGCCCGTGCTGCCGGTGGTGGATACGCTGGCGGCCAAGGGCGATGTGCTGGGCGATGTGACCGACAGGGCGGCGCTCGTCCACGTCCAGACTCCGCAGGCGTTCCGCCATGACGTCATTCTGTCCGCACATCTCGACTGGCTCGGCCCGCCCGCTACCGATGACGCTCAGATGGCTCGTGCCGCCGGGCATGGCGTGGCGTTGATCGAGGGCGATCCGGCGCTGTTCAAACTCACTTACAAGGCCGATTTCGAACGCGCGGAGGCAATGATGGCGCAGCATTGGCAGACACGCACAGGCCTGGGCTTTGACGTGCACCGGCTGGAGATCGGCGAAGAGCTCTGGCTCTGCGGCGTCAAGCTGGAGCATAGCCATGGCTTGTCTGGCCATAGCGACGCCGATGTGGCGCTTCATGCTTTGGTCGACGCGCTGCTCGGAACGATTGCGGCCGGAGACATTGGCGCGCATTTCCCGCCGTCCGATCCGCAATGGAAGGGCGCAGCCTCGTCCCGCTTCGTCGAACATGCGCGCGACCTGATCGCTGCGCGCGGCGGGATGATCGACCATGTCGACATCACCTTGATCTGCGAAGCGCCCAAGATCGGCCCGCATCGGGACAGGATGCGTGAGCGCGTCGCAGAGTTGTTGCAGCTTTCCACCAGCCAAGTTAGCATCAAGGCCACCACGACCGAGCGGTTGGGGATGACCGGGCGTGGCGAGGGAATCGCAGCGCAAGCCATCGCCACCATCAGAGTTCAGGAGATACGTTGAATGAAAGCCCTTCCCGCACTGGCCCTCGCACTGGCGGGCGCATCACTTCCGGTTGCCGCCATGGCACAGGAGGCCAAGCCCTGCATGACCGCCGCTGAAGCACAGGGGCTCGTCACCTTCGCGCTGCCGGATCTGATCGATGCAGTCTCCAAAAGCTGCAAGCCCACGCTCTCTCCCGCGGCCTATCTGACGCGGTCCGGCACCGAACTTGTGACGCGGTATCGCACCACAGCGGAAAGCAGCTGGCCGGTTGCCAAGGCCGCCATCGTGAAGATTGCCGGGAAAGACGGCGCGATGATGGCCGCTTTGCCCGATGAAGCCACCAAGGCGCTGATCGGCGCTGGCATCAGCACTGAACTGGGCAAGAGCGTGAAGCCGCAAAGCTGCCAGATGGTCAGCGACGTGCTCGAACAACTCTCCCCGCTCCCGCCGCAGAACATGTCCAACCTGTTAGGCATCATCCTTCAGGCGGTGGGCAATTCGCAGAAGTTCAACAAGCCGGGCAGCAGTTTTTCCATTTGCCCGCGCACGCTGACGGCTGCCGCACCCGCCTCCAAATAAGCATCGGACCCTGTGTGACTGTTCTTCCCCCCGAACTGACGGCGGCGGCTGAAGCCGCTTTGGCCGCCAACCGCGCGCTGGGCCGCAAGATCGCCTTGTGCGAAAGCTGCACCGGCGGGCTGGTATCCGCCGCCCTCACCTCCATTCCCGGCTCTTCCGATGTGTTTGAAGTGGGTTTTGTGACCTATTCGAACGAGATCAAGCGCAAGGTTGTGGGGGTGGACCGCGACATTCTGGAGACGTTCGGGGCGGTTTCCATCGCAACTGCATGGGCGATGGCGCAGGGCGCGCTTGACCGGTCTGATGCGGATATTGCTGTTGCCATCACCGGCATTGCCGGGCCGGATGGCGGGACGGAGAAGAAGCCCGTCGGCACAGTCGTATTTGCGCGCGCCGTTCGCGGGTCCGATCCCGAAGACGTGATTGCCGATACCAAGCTGTTCCCGAACGAAGGGCGCGATTCGATCCGGCTTCAGGCCGCGCTTGTCGCGCTTGAACTGCTCATGCCCGGCGCAACGCCATAAAGAGCCTGCGCCCGCGTTTCGAACGCGTCGGTCATCTTGCGCAGCGCCTTGTCGAAATATTGGCCGGCAATCGCTTCGAAAATGC
>JADKCA010000002.1 GCA_016714795.1 Sphingomonadales bacterium
CGCCAGCTTGCGCCCGTCCCGCCCGACAGATGCGCCGCGCGGTGTCACGACGATGCTGCTTTCCGCCGAAATTCGCTCTCCTGGTGGACGACGGGCCGGGCCGCAGACCGAACGGATGCTGTTCAGCTTCAATTGTCAGGCGCGCACGCTCAACATCATCACCTATTACAAGGGCTGGGCCAATGGCACGCGCTCACATGATTGGCGCGCGGCGGACCTGATGCGCAAATATGAATCGCCCCGGTCTGGATCGCTCGCCGAACTGGCGATGATCTATGCCTGTTCGGGCGGAAAACTGCCGCTCCCCCCTGCTCAAGGCGGAGAGGTGATCGGGGATGAGGATGATGGGTAAATCGGTCACTGCGTGCGCAATGACCACCCGAGACAGATAAGCAGGAGAGGCACGGCCATGACGATTTACGAAACGCTGGAGGTTGAACAGGACGGCCCGATCCTCTGGCTGCGGATCAACCGCCCGGAGGCGATGAACGCCTATACCGCGCAGATGGGCGCGGAGCTGGCGGCTGCCTTCACCCATGCCAGCGACGCGGATTCGGTCCGCGTTGTCATCCTCACTGCGCGGGGCCGCGTGTTCTGCGCGGGGGCTGATGTGTCTGCCGGGGCCGGCAGCTTCGATACGGCGAGCGGCGCGGGGGCAAAGAATTTCGGCAGCGGCGGGGCCGAACGGGACAGCAATTTCATCGGCGCGATGATGGCCTGCAAAAAGCCGTCCATCGTGGCGTTCAACGGATCGGCGGCGGGCGTGGGGCTGACGCTGACCCTGCCGTGCGACATCCGCATTGCGGCAGAAACGGCCAAGTTCGGCTGCGTTTTACGCGGCGCGGGCTGGTGCCGGAAGCGGGTTCGGCCTGGTTCCTCAGCCAGCTGGTCGGCCTCTCGCAAGCCCTGCGCTGGTGCCTGACCGGCAGTCTTTTCCCGGCGAGCGAGGCGCTTGCCAAGGGCCTGATTTCAGAAACCTGCCCGGCGGACCAGTTGGAAGACCGCGCCCGCGCGCTCGGGCTGGAGATTGCGGAAAATTGCTCGCCCGTGGCCCTGGCACTCACCCGGCGGATGCTGTGGCGCTTTGCCAACGATCCCGATCCTTCCGGCGCGCTGGGTATCGATGCGCGGCTCAACATCGAACTGGGGCAGACAGCGGATGTGCATGAGGGCGTGGCGGCGTTTCTGGAAAAGCGCGCGCCGGTGTTTCCGTCCAGAGTGTCGCAGGATTTGCCGGTCACGGATTTGTGGTGAGCCCCTCTCCCCGGCCCTCCCCCGTCAAGGGGGAGGGGGTTGCACTCCGACCGCACTTCCGGCACTGATCTGAAAACTGCACAAGCGTGATAGATTGGAACCATGATGGAGAGTGGACAGGACGCGGCGGTGCTCCGCCCCTTGCCGCTGGCGGATGAGGCCAGCGCAGGTTTCTGGGATGCCGCCAGGGATGGGCGTCTCGCCATCCAGCGTTGCGCAACCTGCCGCCGCTGGAACCACGCTCCCAGCCTCGCCTGCCCCGGCTGTGGCAGTCTCGATCTGGGCTATGAAGACGTGTCCGGCAAAGGCACGCTGTTTTCCTGGACGATCATCCAGGAGGCCCCGGCCCCCGGTTTCCGCGACAGGCTTCCGCTCATCGTCGGCATTGTCGAGCTGGCGGAACAGCCGCATTTGCTGCTCGCTGCAAATCTTCTGGAGATCGCGCCCGAAGACCTCAGGCTGGGCATGGCGCTGGAGGTGGTGTTCGAAGCGGTGACCGCAGACGTCACGCTGCCGCAATTCCGTCCGGTGAAAGGGTGAGCGCGATGTGGGCTTTTTCCGGCAAGATCGCCGTCGCAGGCATCGGCTATTCCGCGCTCACCCGCCGGGCAGAGCGCCCGCTGGCTGCACTCGCCGTTGATGCGGTGGATGCAGCGCTCGCCGATGCGGGCATCACCCGCAAACAGCTGGACGGCCTCTCTACATCCCCCGGTATGCCGCGCTATGGCGGGGCCAAGGGCAGTGTTGAGGGCATCGACGTGGTCAACCCCTGGTATCTCAGCGAGCTGCTCGGCACGCATCACCATCTCGCCTGGACCGGCTCCACCAACGCGATGGTGACGCAGGGCTTCATGGAAGCGGCGATGGCCATTGCGAGCGGCGTCTGCACGCATGTCATCGTCTACCGCGCGCTGCATGTGCCGCCGGGTTCCTATGTGAATTATGAAAGCCAGTACGCGAGCGGGCAGGAACAGTTCATGGCTCCCTATGGATTTTCCGGTCCGCCGAGTTGGGCGGCGACCATCGTGCGGCGCTATTTTGAAAAGTTCGGATATTCCCGCAAGGATTTCGCCCGCTACATCGTCGATAATCGCGCCAACACACAAGCCAATCCCAACGGCTTCTGGCGCGGCAAGCCGATTGTGGAGGATGATTATATCAATGCGCGGATGATCGCGGACCCGATGTCGATCCTCGATTGCGACATTCCGGTTGATGGCTGCGCGGCGCTGCTGCTCACCTCAACCGAACGCGCGCGCGACCTGAAGCAGAAGCCCGCACTCATCACCGGCTTTGCAGCAGGCACGCACCCCGCCCCCTATGGCATTCCGATGACGCTCGAAGATTTGTGGACGGGTGCGGAGCAGGTGGCCGAACGCCTCTGGGCTGCAACCGGACTGGGGCCGAAGGATATGGATGTCGGCCAGCTCTATGATGGCTTTGCGCCGTTTGTGTACATCTGGCTGGAAGGGCTCGGCATTGTCCCCAAGGGCGAAGGGCTGGCCTTCCTGCGCGATGGTGAAGGCAGCCTGACGGGAAAATTCCCGCTCAACACCGGCGGCGGCGCGCTGGGCGAAGGGCGGCTGCACGGCATGACACAGCTGGCCGAATCGGTGATTCAAGTCACCGATCGCGGCGGCGCGCGGCAGGTGGCGGGGGCCAGCCGCTCGATAGCCACGATTTCGAACGGGCTCACCAAGTCCACCGCGTTCGTCATCAGCCGGGACAGTTGCTGAAGGAAAGGGCCGCCCCGCCGCCGCCAACCCCCCCCCGGCTTAAAGCCGGGTGTACACCCCCCCCAAAACCCTGGCGCCCCCACCGCGGGGGGGGGGGGGGGGGGGCCCCGCGGGGGGAGCACGAGGTGGAGAGAGGGGGGGGTGGGGTTGTTTGTTGATACACCCTAAAGGAAATATAACCTAAATAGGGACGGAATCCTATAAACTGCCTAGGAGGCAAAGTCTCGCGTACCTTCCGCTTGCGGGAGGGGTTGGGGGAGGGAAAGTCAGAATCGCCCTTGCCAAGCGGGGCGCTTCATGGCTTTGACAAAGCAGACGCATTGAAACAGGCAGCACAGGCATGAATCCCGTCACCACCATCGAAGGCAAGGCCTATCCCTTCGGCCAGAAGAATATCGACACCGATGTCATCATCCCCGCGCACTGGCTGAAAACGATCAGCCGGGCGGGGCTGGGCCGCGGTGCGTTCGAGGCGCTGCGCCAAGACCCGGACAATCTGTTCGACTCAGCGGAGTATAAGGGCTCACCGATCCTGATCGCGGGCGACAATTTCGGCTGCGGCTCCAGCCGTGAACATGCGGCGTGGGCACTGAATGACATGGGCATCACCGCCGTGATCGCCCCCAGCTTTTCGGATATTTTCTCCGGCAATGCCTTCAAGAATGGCATTCTGACGGTTGTTTTGCCGCAAGAGGCGATTGACCGGCTGATGGAAGTGGCGAAGACTGACCCCATCCATATCGATCTGGAAAGCCAGACCGTCACCACCCCGTTTCAGGACCGGTTCGAATTTGCCGTCGATCCGTTCCGCAAGCATTGCCTGCTCAATGGCCTTGACGAAGTCGGGCTGACAATGGCGATGGACGCGAAGATTTCAACCTATGAAGATAAGGCCGCCAAGGCATGGCCCTGGCTGTCAGGAGAGGGAGTGAAAGCAGCATGAAGGCATTGTTGAGCAAGGTCGCGGGCGGCCCCGAAACTTTAGTTCTGGAAGAAGTTCCGGATCCCGTGCCCGGCCCCGGTGAAGTCCGCATCGCGGTGAAGGCCTGCGCGGTCAACTTTCCTGACGTGCTGGTGATTGAAGACAAATATCAGTTCAAGCCGCCCCGGCCGTTCGCGCCCGGTAGCGAGATTGCCGGCGTGATTGACGCCGTGGGCGAAGGCGTGACCAAGTGGAAAGTGGGAGATCGCGTGCTCTCCTCCACGGCCTCTTCGGGCGGTATGGCCGAATTGAAGGTGGTGGCCGAAGGCGTGCCCTTCGCGTTGCCCGATGATCGCAGCTTTGCCGAAGGCGCGTCGCTCTTGATGACCTATGGCACCACCATCCATGGCCTGCTTGATCGTGGCGATGCCAAGGCGGGCGAGACGATGCTGGTGCTGGGTGCAGCGGGCGGCGTCGGCATTTCGGCCGTGGAACTGGGTGCGGCGCTGGGGATGCGCGTTGTCGCGGCAGTTTCCTCTCAGGAAAAGGCCGATTTCTGCAAATCCATCGGCGCGGCTGAAACTGTCATCTATCCGCGCGGCCCGCTGGACCAGGATCAGATGAAAGCACTGTCTGCCGCGTTCAAGGAGGCTGTCGGCCCCGAAGGCGCGCATATCGTCTATGACATTATCGGTGGCGATTATGCCGATCCGGCGATCCGCTGCATCGCATGGGAAGGCCGCTATCTGGTGATCGGTTTTACCGCCGGCATCCCCAAACTGCCGCTCAACTTGACGCTGCTCAAGGCGTGCGATGTACGGGGCGTCTTCTGGGGTGCGGCTGTCGCGCGCGATCCCAAGGGCCATGCCCGCAACGTCGCCAAGCTGTTTGAGCTGTGGCGCGATGGCAAGATCAACCCGCGCATCACCGAAACTTTCCCGCTCGAACGCGGCGGGGACGCGATTGCCCGGCTCGGTTCCCGCGCCGCGCTCGGCAAGATCGTGGTAGAGATTGATTAGTCCCCTGCAAAACTTGCGAATCCAAGGGTTCGTGCCTATGTCGCGGGCGAATAGAGCAAGGAAGTGACATGACCACGTTTGACGACCGCGAAAAGGCTTTCGAAAACCAGTTTGTCCGCGAAGAAGAAATGAACTTCCGCATCACGGCGCGCCGCAACAAGCTGGTGGGCCAGTGGGCGGCAGAGCTGATGAAGCTGACTGCCGAGGAAGCCGATTCCTACGCCAAGGGCGTGGTGCAGGCCGATTTCGAGGAAGCGGGCGACGAAGATGTGGTCCGCAAGCTGCTGGGCGATCTGGTCGGCGCCGGTGTGGACATGACCGATGAGGGCATCCGCAAGGCGCTGGCAGACAAGGCCGTAGAAGCCCGTCGCCAGCTGATGGAAGCCAAGTAAGCGGCCATGCCCATGCCCGCCGCCCAGATTGAAGAGATGATCCGCGCCGCGTTTCCGGATGCGGATGTGGTCATCTCTGATCTGGCGGGCGATGGGGACCATTATGCCGCAACCGTAACCAGTGCCGCATTCAGGGGGATGCCGCGCGTGAAACAGCATCAGGCCGTTTATGCTGCCCTTGGCGGGCGCATGGGCGGGGAGCTGCACGCGCTGCAACTGACAACAAAAATCCCCGGCTGAGGAGTGAAGACCATGACTGACGCAAGCCACGCCCGCATCAGCGAGATCGTGAACGGGAATGATGTGGTGCTGTTCATGAAAGGCACGCCGCTGTTTCCGCAGTGCGGCTTTTCCAGCAAGGCCTGTGCGATCCTCGATCATTGCAATGTCGAATTCGCCAGCTTCGATGTGCTGCAAGATCCGGAAATCCGACAAGGCATCAAGAGCTTCAGCGACTGGCCAACGATCCCGCAGCTTTATGTGAAGGGTGAGTTCATCGGCGGATCGGACATCATGATGGAAATGTTCGAAGCCGGGGAATTGCAGGATCTGCTGGCGGAAAAAGGGCTGGCGTAAATCGCCGTCGCCCCCGCGCAGGCGGGGCCCGCTTTGTGCACAGCACCCAACCCGGCCCCCGCCTTTGCGGGGGCGACGCGCAGGGATTGGAAGACCATGACCACGATTTTCATAGACGGTGCCGTGGGCACCACCGGCCTTGAGATCCGGGAGCGGCTGGCAGGTCGCACCGAAATCAATCAGATCATTCTGCCAGAAGAGAAGCGCAAGGATGAGGCCGCACGGCGTGAAGCGCTCAACGATGCGGACATTGTCATCCTGTGCCTTCCCGATGATGCAGCGAAGGAGGCGGTCAGCCTGATCGACAATGATCGCACCCGTGTGATCGATGCTTCCACCGCGCATCGCGTGGCCCCCGGCTGGGTTTATGGCTTTCCCGAAGTCTCTGGCCGGGAGGCGGTGGCGAACGCCATGCGCGTTTCCAATCCCGGCTGCTATTCAACCGGCTTCATCGCACTGGTTGCGCCGCTGGTGAAGGCTGGGCTGCTGCCTGCCGACTGGCCGTACACCTGCAACGCCGTCTCCGGCTATTCGGGCGGCGGCAAGGCGATGATCGCGGAGTTTGAAGCGGGCACGCCCCCCACGGCATGGCGCACTTACGCATTGAGCCTTGCGCACAAACATGTTCCTGAAATGCAGGATCGCTGTGGCCTCACTCATGCTCCGCTCTTCGCCCCAGCGGTGGCGAACCTCAATCGCGGCATGATTGTCGATGTGCCGCTGATGACGGGCGCAATGCCCACCAGGCCATCCGCTAACGCGCTGCGTGACGCACTCAAGGTGTTTTACGGCGGTTCTGCGCTGGTGTCCGTGGTGGACGGGTTTGACGAGGCCAATCTGCTGATCGAACGCTGCTCAGGCACTGACCGGCTGGACCTGTTCGTGTTTGGCCGCGCCGATGGCACCCAGGCGCGCCTTGTCGCCGCGCTCGACAATCTCGGCAAGGGCGCATCGGGCGCTGCCGTGCAGTCGATGAATCTGATGGCGGGTTTGCCCGAAACGGCGGGTTTGCGGCTCTGACCCGCACCCGCTTTGCAGGTCAGGCCGCTTGAGCCCCCCGCACCAGCCGACCAGGCCGAGCTCCCGTTGATTCGTCGAAGCGGCGGATGATGACGCCTGACACGATGGTTGCATCATAGCCGCTGGCCGTCTGGTCCAGCCGCCGCCCGCCCGCAGGCAGATCGCGGGTGATGATCGGCGTGTGCAGGTCCAGCCGGTTCATGTCGATCACGTTGATATCTGCCTTGGCCCCCGGCTTCAGAACGCCCCGATCATGGAGACCCACCGCGCGCGCGGCCTTCTGCCCCAGCATATGGATCGCTTCGGCCAGTTCCAGCCCGCCATCGCGCTGGTCACGCACGAAATGGGTGAGCAGGAAGGTGGAATAGCTGGCATCGCAGATCGCGCCATAATGTGCGCCGCCATCACCCAGACCAGGCACGCAGTTCGAGTCTTTCAGCATGGTGCGTGCGGCATCCAGCTTGCCATCCTGAAAATTGCCGAGTGAGGCAAGGATCAGGCCTTCGCCATTCGTGTCGAGGAAGCGTTCATAGGCGATTTCCTGCGGCGTGCAGCCCCGCGCTGCGGCAAGGGCTGCAAAGCTGCGGTCAAGCGAGGGGGCATAATCTGGCGGATTGTCGAGCGCGAACATCCACGCCCAGTTGCGGCCCAGCGTGGCAAGCGGATGGCCTTCCTCCGGCTCTTCGGTGAGCAGCGCCTGACGCAAAGCCGGATCGCGCATGGCAGCCACCTGCTCTGCGACAGAGAGATGGACGATTTTCTGCCAGCTGGGGCACAGGATGAAGGGATGAATCGAAAGATCCAGCCCCTGAATGATGCCGATGGGGCGCGGCATGACCTGTGCCATCACCTGCGTTCCGCTGGCGTTGGTCTTCTTCATCATGTCGAGCACGGCCATCCAGCGCGGCGGGCCATCATTGGCGGAAGCGAGCGTGAAGGTGACGGGGCGACCCGTCGCTTCCACCACTTCTTCGATCACCGGATATTCCTTGTCCCAGCCCTGAAACGCATCGAGCACGACCTGAAACGTGCCCGATCCGGCATCACTGAGGCCCGAACAGATCGCCTTCAACTCGGTGACACCCGCTTCGAATGTCGGGATATTGGACCCGTCAGACGCGCGGTGGATGGACAGGCGCGACGTGGCAAAGCCCAGCGCGCCCGCTTCCACGGCTTCGCGCGCCATGGCCCGCATCCGGGCGAGATCATCGTCATTGGCGGGTTCGCGCTTCGCGCCGCGTTCGCCCATCGCATAAACACGCAATGGAGAGTGGGGGAGATAGGCTGCCACATCAATGTCGCGTTTGCCCGCATCCAGCACGTCCAGATATTGCGGGAAGGTCTCCCAGTTCCAGGACAGGCCTTCGGCCATGACGACGCCGGGAATATCTTCCACACCCTCCATCACCTTGATCAGCATCTCCCGGTCAGACGCGCGGCAGGGCGCGAAGCCGACACCGCAATTGCCCAGAATGGCGGTCGTCACGCCGTGCGAGGAGGAGGGGTTGAGCTCTTCGGACCAGACGGCCTGCCCGTCATAATGGGTGTGCACATCCACGAAGCCGGGGGTCACGATCCGGCCCGTGGCGTCTATTTCTTCCGTGCCGCTGCCGCTGACGACGCCCATGGCGGCAATCCGTCCGCCTTTGATCGCCACATCGCCGGTGAAGAGCGCGGCCCCTGTGCCGTCCGCAATGGTGCCGCCCCGGATCACCAGATCATAATCGCCTGACATTCAGTCTCTCCAGTCTTTTCGTCTCGCTTTGTGCTTGAATGTCGGGCCGCGATGACGGCAGGTCAAGCCCGAACCGAATCATATGAAGAGAGGATAACCCCGTGAAAGCCATCCAGATCCACCATCCCGCCGGGCTCGACAATCTGAAGCTGGGCGATGTGGCCGATGCGGCGGCTCCCGGCCCCGGCCAGATCATGGTGCGGCTGCGCGCTTCTTCGCTCAATTTCCATGATTATGCGGTGGTGATCGGCATGATCCCGACGCCCGAATTGCGGATTCCGATGTCGGACGGCGCGGGTGAGGTGGTTGCCGTGGGTGAAGGTGTCACCGGTTACAAAGTGGGCGACGCTGTCGTCACCACCTTCTTTCCCGAATGGCTGGATGGCCGCCCGCCCGAAGGCGGCTTCACCCGGGTGCCGGGCGACGGGATTGACGGCTATGCCTGCGAATATGTGACGGCGGCGACGACGTCCTTCACGCACGCGCCCAAGGGGTATACCCATGCCGAAGCGGCGACGCTGACCTGTGCCGGGCTGACCGCGTGGCGCGCGCTGGCGGTGGAAGGCGGCATGAAAGCGGGCGATACCGTGCTGGTGCAGGGCACGGGCGGCGTCTCCATCTTCGCGCTGCAATTTGCCAAAATGTCGGGCGCGACGGTGATTGCCACCTCATCCTCGAATGAAAAGCTGGAGCGGCTGAAGGCGCTGGGGGCGGATCATGTCATCAATTACAAGGAAAACCCCGGCTGGGGACCGATGGCGCTTGAGATGACCGGCGGGCAAGGCGTGGATCATGTGGTGGAAGTGGGCGGGCCAGGCACGCTGGATCAATCCATGATGGCCTGCCGGATCGGCGGACATGTCTCGCTGATCGGCGTGCTGACTGGCATGCAGGGGCCGGTGATGACCGCGCTGCTGATGCACCGCAACCTCAAGATTCAGGGCATCACCGTGGGCAGTCGTCAGCAGCAGCTGGACATGATCGCCGCGATCAATGCCACCGGCATGAAGCCGGTGCTCGATCAGCATTTCCCGCTCGCCCATCTGGGCGATGCTTTCCGCCATCAGGAATCGGGCCGCCACTTTGGCAAGATTGTTGTGGATATTTGAAAAAGCTGTAGGGAGCCGCGTGCGATGACTTGAAGCGCGGACGCGCTTTTGTCACAATTCGGGACAGTTTTTTCAGAATCGCATGTGAAAGGGGGCCGGTGTGACGAAAGGTTGGGCAGCATTTTGCTGGTCGGTCGTGGCGGCGCTCAGCATGGTCGTCACCCCGGCCTTGGCGCAGCGCAAGCCGCCTTACTGGGCGTCGGTGGCCGCACAGGCAAATGAAGCGCGGATGCGGACAGGACCGGGCAAACAATTCCCGACCAGCTGGATTTTCCAGCGACCGCGCCTGCCGCTGCGCGTGATTGGCGTTTATCGTGAATGGCGCAAGGTGGAAGATCCCGGCAAGACACAAGGCTGGATTTTGTCGCGTCTGCTCAGCCCGCAACGCACCGGCCTGATCATCAACGGCATTGCCGCCATGCACGCCTCCCCCGATGCCAATGCCAAGATCGTGTTCCGCGCTGCCCCGGGCGTGGTTGGCAAGCTTAGTGAATGCGCACGCGGCTGGTGCCTGTTCGATGTCAACGGCCAGATGGGTTATGTCGAAACCAGCTCGATCTGGGGTGTGGACGTCGAGGAAACCCGGCGCTGACGCTCTGGCTCACGCTGGGCGGGGGCATTTGTGGCGCCCTGGCGGGCAGCTTCATCGCAACATGGACCCAGCGTTGGGGGGAAGGCCGCTCGATCGACGGGCGCTCCGCCTGTGATGCGTGCGGGCGCAGGCTTTTGGCATGTGACCTGATCCCGCTCGTCAGCTGGCTCGCGTTGCGGGGCCGCTGCCGGACGTGCAGCGTGGCGATCGGCCTGCGGCAACCGTTGGTGGAACTGGCGGGCGCGGTGTGGGGCGCGGTGGCGCTCTTCCTCTTGCCCGGCTGGGGCGGCGTGGGTGCGGCCCTGTTCGGCTGGCAGTTGCTTGCGCTCTCGCTGTGCGATCTGGAGCATTTCCGCCTGCCGCGCGGGCAGACGCTGACGCTGATGCTGACCGGGCTGGGAAGCGCTGCGCTGCTCGGCACACCCGATTTGATGGATCGGCTTCTAGGCGGACTGGCGGGCTTTGCTGCGCTCGCCCTGATTGCGTGGCTCTATCGCGTGGTGCGGGGTCGTGCAGGGCTGGGCGCAGGCGATGCGCATCTGCTGGGCGGCATCGGTTGCTGGCTGGGCTGGCAGGCGCTGCCGCTGTGTCTGCTGTTCGCCAGCCTGTCGGGGCTGGCGGCAGCGCTCGCCCTGAAGGTCGCCGGTCGGCTGGTGAACGGGCGCACCAAACTGCCCTTTGGCCCCATGCTGTCGGCCGGCGCACTGTGGGTCTGGATGGCAGCGCATCAGGGTTAACCGGCACAAGACGCGCAAAATTTCATCGGATTTGGTTTGATTTCGCGAATCATTCGTGACTAATTCCGCGTTGACCATTCTGTCAGACAAAGCCGAAGCCTTCATGGAATTGACCGTTTACCTCTACGCCGCATTGTTCTTCTCGATGACGGCCTATGCGCTTTACTGGTACGCCATGCGCAAGAAGCTGGTGCGCCCGAACCGCTTTTCCTGGCTGATCTGGGGCACGGTGATGGCCGTGGAGGCTCTGACTTATCAGGCGGTCAATGAGGGGATGATCCAGAATCTGGTCTTCCTCATGTCTGCGGCGAGCTGCCTGTTCATCACGCTGGCAATCTGGCGGGACGGGGCCTGGGCCAAGCCAAGCCGTGTGGAAATGCTGTCCATGGCGATTGCCTTTGCCGGGCTGGTGTTGTGGATCGTCTTTCAGGCCGAACGCTGGGCCCATATGCTGCTGGTGGCCGCCGTTCCGATCAGCTTCATCCCCACCTGGCTGAGCGCCCGGGAAGATTATCGCCGCGAGGCCAGCCCGGCCTGGGCCTTGTGGACACTGGGTGATCTGGCGACGCTGCTGCTGATCGTGCGGGCCGGTGTGAAGGATCCGCTCGAATTGCCCTATATTGTGGTGGAACTGGTGTGCCATGCCTCGGTCTGGCTGCTGGTGGGGTGGCGGTCGATCAATCCGCGCTCGGCCTGGGATGATCATGAAGTGCGCGCCGATCCGCGCTTTCTGTGCGGCCATCAGGCCAGCGATTTCATCATCGAACGCAATGACAAGGGGCAGGCTGTGCTGGCCAACCGGGCGTTCACCACGGGCACGGCGCTGATGGAATTCACCGGCCCGCGTTATCATCGCTCCGAAATTCTGGCGCACCGGCAGGGCGTGGAGGACCGGTTCCTCCAGATTGATCAGGATCGCTATCTGGGGCCGTCGGGCAATATCGATGATCTGGTGAACCATAGTTGCAGCCCCAATGGCGGGCTGCGATTTGAAGAGGATGGTCGCATCCTGCTGGTCGCACTGGCGGACATCGCCAAGGGTGAGGAAATCAGCTGGGACTATTCCACCACATCGTCATCCGGCCGCTTCTCAATGCGGTGCATGTGTGGCAGCCCGGATTGCCGGGATGTTATCGGTGATTTTGAATTTCTCGATGAGGCGCTTCAGCGGGCATATCGGGAGAAGGGGCTGGTTCCGCCTTATCTTCGTTTGGCACATCCCGGTTCGCAGCGACAGGCACGCGCGCCGCTGGCAGCGTGATGATGGCCGTGGCACCCAGACCTGCGCCGTCGCTGGAAAGCTGAAGCTCGCCGTCCATCAGCTTGATTGCGTGGGCGCACCAGTGCAGCCCCAGCCCGCCTGACTTGTTCTTGCGCGTGGAATAACCCTGTTCGAACAGCCTTTTGCCCTTTGCAGGATCGAAGCCCTCGCCATTGTCTCGCACCAATATCATGACGTGCGGGCCGTGCAGCGTGTCGCGCTCTTCGAACGTCACTTCCACCAGCCCAGCCTTGCGCTTGGCGGACTGGATCGATTCCACGGCATTGCCGAACAGGTTGCCGATCACTTGTGAAAGCAGAACGCGGTTCGCCTCCACGCCGGGCGCGTCGCCTGCAACGCTGAACCGGATGTTCCCGATCGAGGAATAGCGGGCGAGCGCCGCATTATGTTCGATGACAGCCTGAGGATCGCAGCTTTGGGTTTCGATCTTTTCATGCGCGGTCGCCTGCTGGTCGCCGATCAGTTCGATCACGCGGTTGAGATGCGTCCGCGCCGAATCAAGCTCCTGTTCCAGATGACTGCCCGCCCGGAAGTGCGAAAGCAGCGTGGCCCCAACAAAATCAACCAGCTTGCGCTTGCGTTCCGGCGGGCAATCTTCGCTGCGCAGTTCGGCCAGCGCACGCTCTGCATCGGCCTGGGCAATGGGGGGACGGTTCGCCCCGGCCTGGCCCAGAATGATGTTCACCGGATTCAGACCGTTACGGACATTGTGCATCAGGCCGACAGCGGATTCGGTGCGCCCCAGCCGGAAGGACTGGATTTCCAGCTGTTCGCGCAGGTTCTTGAGCTGCACCAGCATGGAATTGAGGCTGAGGATCAGCGATCCGATTTCGTCGCTGCGGCTGGGCAGGGCCAGCGGCTCCGGATTGCCGGACAAGGTGATGCCCTGCATATGGTGTTCAACCCGCTTGAGCGGCTTGATCGCCAGCACGCGGACCAGTCGGCCGAGCACCATCAGCGATGCCAGAAGCACCATGGTGGCCGCGCCGAGTGCGAGAAGCAGCGTGCGCATCCCCATGGCAGACAAGGTACGCGGCACGCCGAACTGGGCATGGGCCACCGGCTTGCCGTCAAATCCGGTGATCGGGACCGAAACCTGCAATATGCCGACTTCCGCGGGATCTGAACCCCTGAGATCGGTCACGCCGCCTTTGACCAGTCTGGCTTGCAGGCTCAGAAGCTCGCTCAGCTGGGCGGAGTCGAGCACGCGGGCCATGACCACGAATCCTGTGGGTTTGCCGGTGCCATCGGTGCGGATCACCTGTGCGGTGCTGACGGCCACCAGCTGATCGCCCACCCACGCATAAAAGCGCAGCGACGGACTGGCCTTGGCCTTGTTCAGAATGGCCGGAGACCGCAGCATCGTATCGAAATGGCGGCCCATCGTCTGGACTATGATCTGCTTGTCCAGATCTACCCAGCGGGAAAAGATGATCTGTCCGTCAAACCGGACATAGGCCATGCCAGACACATCCAGATTGGTAAGCGCCAGCAGCGAGAATGTGTCCGCCTCGAACTCGCGGGTGGGCTGCTGGAGATATTCGAAACTTTCATTCCATGCGCCATAGTCGCGCACGGCAGTCGCCACGCGGTTCGAGAATTCGTCCAGCGTGGCGTTGGTACTGTCGACATGGCGGACAATATTCTCGTGCTCCAGCGTTGTGAAATTGGGCACGATCACCCCGGACAGTGCCACAAACATGGCCGCCAGACCGGCGAGTGCCACAATGACGGTGCCGATGATCAGCTTGGTATCAAGCGTGGCTGACCGCAGCAGCTGCCGGACTGCCTTGCTGGACGTCAGGCGCGTCAACCGGAAGAGCGCTGAGGCCATGGTCAGGCCTGTCCGATCCTGTCCGGCTGGGGCAGCGGTGCGCGAACCAAGGCGGCGGCCTCCATCCGGGACATCGGGGCACCCAGGAAATAGCCTTGCAGGAATCCGCATCCGGCGAGCCGCAAGGCCTGCATCTGGATTTCGGTTTCGACACCCTCAGCCACAACCTCCAGCCCGAGCGAGCGGGCAAGATGCGTGACCGAATGGATGATGGCAGCGGACTGGGGCTCGCGGCCCATATTCTCGACGAATGACCGGTCGATCTTGAGGCAGTCGAGCGGGAAATTGCGGATGTTGAACAGGCTGGAATAGCCTGTTCCGAAATCGTCCAGCGCAACCCGGAAGCCAGCATCGCGCAGCTGCTTCAGCGTCTTGGCCGCGCGCTCATGGTCATCGAAAATCGCGGTTTCGGTCACTTCGATCTGGACGCGTTCGGCCTTCATCCCTTTGCCGACCACTTGCGCGATGAGCGTTTCGGCAAATTCCTCATGACGGAACTGACGCGGTGAAAAGTTGATCGAGACATATTGGTCCGGCCAGTCCTGCACGGCATCCAGTGCCGCCGCGGTCACCCAATGGCCAATCTCGTGGATCAGTTGCGATTCCTCGGCAATGGGAATGAAGACGCCTGGCGATACCGGGCCGTGTTCCGGACTGGTCCAACGCAGCAATGCCTCGAAGCCCGCCACCGGGCCGCCACTGCGAGCCACGATCGGCTGGAAGCGCAGATCGAACTCGCTCTTGGTGATGGCTGTGCGCAGCCCGTCTTCGATCGCGTTGCGGAAGCGGATGCTTTCATCCATCGCCTGACTGAAGATGCGCGCCTGTTCGCCGCCCTTGCGCTTGGCGTCATACAGCGCAAGATCGGCCAAGCGCAGCAGGTCGATCGGCTCTTCGGACGGATCGCCCGAAGACACGGCGACGCCTGCTGATGCGCCGGACTGGACCTGATGGCCGAAGATGGAGAATTGCTCGCTGCAGGCGCGGATCATCGCTTCGCACAGGCGGTGCGCGGCATCGACATCGCCATGATAGATGGCAACCGCAAACTCGTCGCCGCCGAGCCGCGCGACAAGGCCCTGCTCTCCGGCGACAGAGGCCATTTTGAGATAGACCTGCCGGATCAATTCGTCGCCCGCGACATGGCCCAAGGAGTCGTTGATATTCTTGAACCGGTCCAGATCGATGATGGCAATGCTGACCCGTTCACCCAGATGGAGGCGCTTGCTGAGCTCGTGGAGGAAGGCCAGGCGGTTGGGCGCGCCGGTGAGTGAATCATGCGTGGCCAGATATTGGGCGCGTGCCTCGTTGGCCGCCAGTTCGATGCCTTGCCGTTCGAGCTGGGCCACACGGTCTGCCAGCTCGTTGCGGACGCGCTTCAGTTCGCGATCATTGACCCAGCGCTGGCCGAGTGCGCGGGCCAGTTGCAGAACTTCGTCCGCGTCAAAGGGCTTGCTGACATAAAAGAGCTTGTCGACCGGCCCTGCCACGCGCGCAATGTCGAGCGCGCTGTGATCCGAATAACCGGTGACGACAACCAGATTGATGTCGGGATCAATCTCGCGGATTCGTTTCGCGGTTTCCTTGCCATCAATGCCCGGCGGCATACGGATGTCGATAAAGGCGATCTGATAGGGATCGTCTGCGGCAAGCGCATCCGCCACAAGGCGCAGTCCGTCCAGTCCCTGTTCGGCATGATCGACATGAAAAGTGACCAGCTCCGCGTCGGACTCTTCATGATCCGGCGTCGCACTCTCATCGGCAAACAGCTCTCGTGCGAGCAACTGCAAGGCAGCACCGTCCAGCTCGCGCGCACCCTGATCAAAGGTGCGGCGATAGGCCTCGTGCATGGCAGGCTCGTCATCGATAACCAAAATGCGCATGAAATCTCCGGTTTGCGACACAGGTCTGATAACCGCTTGTGGATAACGAATGGTTAAACCTGTTTTGGCATCATGTCCGAAATCGCGCCGAAACGGAGTCGAAGCGATTGAAATGATTTCACCTTCTGTCCCATGGTTGCCGAACGGCCACCGGACAGGACCGATTAACCATGGCAGGGGGAATGCCGGGATGAACAGGTTTTCAGTCATGATGAGCATCGCTCTGATGCTTGCCGCATCGCCGGCGCTGGCGCAGGACAGCACCGACGCGCCGGATAGCGCCTTTGACGTGTCCGGCACGGTCAGCCTGACCAGCGACTATGTGTTTCGCGGTATCAGCCTGTCGGACCGGGAACCGGCCGTGCAGGGCTCGCTCGAAGTCCAGCACATGTCTGGCCTTTATGCAGGCATGTGGGGCAGTTCCATAGCCCGCTATGCCGGAACGAATGTCGAAGCTGACATTTACGGCGGCTGGCGCGGGCCGGCCGGCGGCCTTGATCTTGATCTGGGCGTGGTCGGCTATCTTTATCCCGGCGGGCACGGGGCCAATTATGTCGAGCTGGCAGGGAAGGCCGCCAGAACATTGGGGCCGGTCGAACTGGAGGCTGGCATTGCCTGGGCGCCGTCGCAAAAGGCCATTGGCGGGCAGGACAATCTTTATGTGTCTGGCGCGCTCTCCAGCGGCATTCCCGGCACGCCCTTCACGCTCACGGCGGATGTCGGACACGAAAGCGGGGGCATGGCCGGACCGACCGGCAAGAAGTGGGACTGGGGGCTGACGGCAGACTATGTTCGCGGCCCGATGACCGTTTCGGTATCCTACAAGGACAGCAATGTGGCCCGCGCGCTCGATCCGGACAAGGTTGCCCGCGGGCGTCTGATGGCGACAGTCACCCTGTCCTTTTGAGCCGCGCTCAGCGCGACAGCATCACATTCATCTGCGCGACGGCAACGGGCTTTTCGGGATCATCCTGCCACGCAATCGCTTCCACATTGGCGACGCGACGGCCCAGCCGCTCGATGGTTGCGCGCGCATAGGTCAGTTGTTCGGTCGCTCCGCGCATGAATGACACGGTGACGTTGATGGGTTTCACCACCGCTTTGTCGTCGGACCCCAAAGCTTCGGACAGCGTGGCATAAGCCACAGTCTCCAGCAGGCCTGCCAGCGCACCGCCATGGACAAAGCCGGGGCGTCCCCGCATCGCAATGCTGTAGGGCATGGTCATCAGCAAATGCCCCTCTGCATCGCGGGAGGTTTCGAAGCCCATGGTGCGGGCATAGGGAGACAGCGTGATGGCCATGGTCAGGATGCCGTAAAGAAATAGGTGCCCGCGACATGGGCGATGGGCTTGGCCGGATCGCCATCATGCGCGATGCCGCGCACGAACGCGACCGAGCGGGTGATGTGGTAGCATTCGCCGCGCCCGATGACTGTCTGGCCAGGGGTGGCGGGCCGGAGATAATCGATGCGCAAATCCAGCGTGGCCTGCGGCTGGAATATGCCGGTGGTCAGCCAGATCGAGATGGATGTGACCATGTCCATCACCGTCAGGATCGGGCCGGATGCGAGAATGCCCGTTTCCGGGTCGCTCACCAGATCCTCACGATAATCCAGCGCGAGTTCGCACCATCCCTTGCCATCCGGATATTTGCCGTGCGCATGATACCGCGAGCCGATGGTGCGGTTGTGTCCGCTTCGCGTGGCCATGGCGATGAAGGCAACGGGATCGAAGGTGTCGGCTATGGGTGTGGCGGTCATGCTTTGGTGGCTAAGACGGCCTGTGGCGGAATGCAACCGGCTGAGTGGATTTGCGCCAACTGGCATCTGGACAGGCCGCGCATCTGCCTGCATGGGACACTGGAAAAGCGCGGAAATCGCGCCAGTTTTTAGAGAGGAAAGCTGAACCATGCATCCATATGTCCACGCTGGTGCAAACCCGGACAAACCCGCCGTGATCGTAGCGGAAACTGGCGCAGTGCTGACCTACGCCCAACTGGACGAGGGCTCCAATCAGGCCGCGCAATTTTTCCGCTCGCGCGGGCTGGGCGTTGATTCGGTGATTGCGATCATGATGGAAAACCATCTCGATTATTACAAACTGACCTGGGGCGCGCAGCGCGCGGGCCTGCGCTATGTCTGCATCTCCTCGCGCCTCACGGCGGATGAGACCGATTACATCCTCGAAAATTCGGGTGCGAAGCTGTTCATCGTGTCTGCCAGCCTCTCGGGCACGACGTCGCAGCTGGCCACGCAGGTCGAACGCTATGCCCATGGCGGAGAACTGCCGGGCTATGGCTGCTGGGAAGAAACTGTCGCCGCCATGCCGACCAGCCGGATCGCAGACGAACGCGCGGGCGTGGACATGCTCTATTCGTCCGGCACCACCGGTCGCCCCAAGGGTGTGCGCGTGCCGCTGCCGGAAGATCCTGCCATCGACGTCACCAACTCATTGGTGATGGTGGCGCAGGCGCTGTATCGCTTCTCGGCGGACAGCGTCTATCTCAGCCCGGCCCCGCTTTATCATGCAGCGCCGCTGCGCTGGTCGATGACCGTGCACAAGCTGGGCGGCACTGTTGTCATCATGAAGAAGTTCGATGCCGAAGGCGTGCTCCAGCATATCGAGAAATACAAGGTGACGTGCGGCCAATATGTGCCGACGCACTTCATCCGGATGCTCAAGCTGCCCGAAGATGTGCGCTCCAGATATGACCTGTCGTCCAACGATTGCGCCATCCATGCCGCAGCGCCGTGCCCGGTTCCGGTTAAGGAAGCGATGATCGCGTGGTGGGGGCCGATCATCGAGGAATATTATGCCGGGTCCGAAGGCAATGGCATGACGATGATCAACTCTGCCGACTGGCTGACGCACAAGGGCTCGGTGGGCCGCGCGGTCACCGGCATTGTCCACATCATGGCGGATGATGGCGAAACCGAATTGCCGCAGGGCAGCGAAGGCGCCATTTTCTTTGAAAATCCGGACAGCAATTTCGAATATCATGACGATCCGGAAAAGACCCAATCCAGCCGCAATTCCAAGGGCTGGAGCACGCTGGGCGATGTCGGCTATCTCGATCCCGAAGGCTTCCTGTTCCTCACCGATCGCAAGAGCTTCATGATCATTTCGGGTGGCGTGAACATCTACCCGCAGGAAATCGAAAACCATCTCGTCACCCACCCCAGAGTGCAGGACGTGGCGGTGATCGGCGGCCCGCACGAGGAAATGGGCGAGGAAGTGATCGCCGTCATCCAGCCGGTCGACATGGCCGATGCGACCGATGCCTTCCGTGACGAAATCCTGTCCTTCGCGCGTGAAAAGCTCTCTGGCGTCAAGATGCCGCGCCGCATCGATTTTCTGGAGCAGTTGCCGCGTCATGACACGGGCAAGCTCTACAAGCGCCTGTTGCGTGACCAATATTGGGCCAAGGTGAAGGGGTGAGGCTGGCCCTCCTCCCGGCGCTGGCTCTGGCTGGCTGTTCGGCCGTCCCGCCGCCGGTGCGGCTGTCGAGCGATGCGGTGATCGATGCCGCAGAGCAGGCGCCGGAGGATGGGTTCGTCAAGGAAAATGGCTGGAATGAGCCGATGGCTCCGTTCACGGTGATCGGCAATGTCCATTATGTCGGCACCAAGACGGTCAGCGCGTGGCTGATCACCGATCCCAAAGGCCATATCCTGATCGACGGCGTGGTGCCGCAATCCGCGCCGCAGATCATTGGCAACATCAAGGCGCTGGGTTTTGATCCGCGCGCCGTGAAATATCTGCTCAACAGCCATGCCCATATCGACCATGCGGGCGGGCTGGCCGGTCTGCAACGCGCGACCGGCGCGATCATGCTGGCGAGTGCGGCGGACAAGCCCTTCCTAGAGGCGGGAGACATTGGCCATGGCCCCAGTGCGGGGGCGAAATTCCCGCCGATCCGCGTGGACCGGATCGTGCAGGATGGCGATGTGGTGCGCGTGGGTGCGACCACGCTGACCGCTGTCATGCTGCCCGGTCATTCGCCCGGCTGCACCAGCTGGACGATGCGTGCCAAGGGCGCGGATGGTGTCGAGCGTTCAATCTTCTTCCATTGCAGCGCCACCGTTGCGGGGCAATCGCTCGATCCCGAAGCCTATCCGGGCATCGTCGCCAATTTCCGGCAGAGTCTGGCGCGCGCCAAAACGCTCAAGGCGGACATCTTCCTCGCCAATCACGAGAATTTCTTCGACCTGCACGAAAAGCGCGCCAGGCAGCTGGCGGGTGATGCCAATGCCTTTGTTGATCCCGGCGAACTGGGCCGCTTCACAGCGACGATGACCGAGGCCTATGCGAAAACACTGGCAGAGCAGCAGGCCGCACACTGAAAGGAACGATCATGGATTTCATCACCGTCGAACGCGCAGAGCGGGTGACGACCGTCACGCTCAACCGTCCGGAGCTGATGAACGCCATCAACACGCGGATGCACGAAGAGTTGCAGGCCGCTTTCGATGATTTCGCCTCCGATCCGGAACAATTTGTCTGCGTCGTTACAGGGGCAGGCGAACGCGCATTCTGTGCGGGGTCGGATCTGAAAGAGGCCGCTGCGGGCGGCAAGGGCGGGTATCCGGAAAAGGGTTATGCGGGTCTGATCGAGCGGTTTGATTGCCCCAAGCCGATCATTGCGGCAGTCAACGGACTGGCGATGGGCGGCGGGTTTGAAGTGGCGCTGGCGTGCGACATCATCATCGCGGCGGACCATGCCGTGTTCGCGCTGCCCGAACCGCTGGTGGGGGCAGTCGCCTTGGGCGGCGGGCTGCACCGGCTGGCGCGGCAAATCCCGCTCAAACAGGCGATGGGCATGATCCTGACGGCGCGCCGGGTGAGCGCGGACGAGGGGCTGCGCATGGGCTTTGTCAACGCGGTGGTGCCCGCCGCCGATCTCAAGGCGGAGACGGCGCGCTGGGTGGCAGACATTTTGCGCGCCTCCCCCATGTCGGTTCGCGCGTCCAAGGCGGTGGTCAATCGGGGACTGGAAGAGACGGGCGTGGAGGCTGCCATGGCCAACCAGCCCGACTATCCCGAATTCATCGCGTGGCGGACGAGTGCGGACGCGCTGGAAGGCCCGCGCGCTTTTGCCGAAAAACGCGCGCCGGACTGGAAGGGGCGTTAAGCCTTTGGGCGCGCGCAAGCCCTGGCTGCGGCGGCGCACATTTGAAACGCAGGTGAACCGTGCGCTGGCGGCCCCGGCGGACAATCTGCGGCGCGCGCTGCTGCTCGTGCTGACGGTGATCGTGACGGCGACCTTTGCCTACCGGCTGGCGGGCTGGTCCTTGGGCGATGCACTCTACATGGTGACGCTCACCATCTTTTCGGTGGGTTATGGTGAGGTCCATCCGATCGACACCAGCTATTTGCGGATCGTCACCAATCTGACGATTGCCGTGGGCTGCACGGCGATGATCCTGCTGACCGGCGCGCTGGTGCAATTGCTGACCCACCACCAGCTTCTCTCTCTTCTGGGGATCAACAAGATGCAGAATGACATTGATCGCCTGCGCAACCATGTGATCGTGTGTGGCTTTGGCCGCATCGGCATCCAGCTGGCGCAGCAATTGCACGAAGCGGGCACGCCCTTCGTGATTCTGGACAAAGACCCGGCCAAGGTCGCCGAAATCCGGGCGCAAGGCATGTTGTGCCTGACTGGCGAGGCGACCGACGAGGCCGCGCTGAAAGCGGCCGGGATCGATCGTGCCCGCGTGCTCGCCACCGTGTTGCCCAATGACGCTGCGAACGTGTTCATCACGCTGAGCGCGCGCAGCCTCAATCAGGAGATAGAGATTATTGCGCGCGGCGAGGCGACCAGCACTGAAAACAAGCTTCTCCATGCCGGGGCGAGCCGCGTCGTGCTCCCCACCCATATCGGTGCGGAGCGGATCGCCTCGATGATCCTCTATCCTGCCACCGACCTGCTGGCGACCGCCGCGCCCGAATTGCAGGCCATGATGCGCAATCTGCGCGAATTCGGGCTCGAACTCGAAATGGTGGAAGTGAACGCCACCAGTGCGATGGTCGGCAAAACGGTGGGCATGGCGGAATCAGAGGGCAATGGCGCCTATTTCATCGTCCAGATCGACCGCAGCAGCGGCCAGAGCGTGCGCCAGCCGGAAGAGGATGTGGAGATCGAAGCCGGAGACCGCATCGCGCTCGTGGTGCGGAACAACCGGCTGTCCGCCGGGGCCTTGTTCATGAAACCCCGGCGCGGCGGACGGCGGAGCGGTTAGGAGCGCCTTGCGCAAGAAGCGCAATACCCAATCACCCCGCTGATGGTGAGGAGGGGCTGAGCGTGCCGAAGGCCCGTCTCGAACCACATAGGCAATGTCTTTCGAGACGCCGCTTCGGCAGGCTCTGCGGCTCGTCAGGATGAGCGGTTCAGACTGAAGGCTCTCCCGATCAACACTCCCACCCTTACCCCAGCAGGTGCCCGCTGGAGGGCGCGTGAGGCGGCTCGATTTCGGGCGGTTCGGGCGGGTCCAGTTCGCCTTCCCACTTCGCGATGACGGCGGCAGCCACAGCATTGCCCACCACATTGGTGCCCGAACGCCCCATGTCGAGGAACTGATCGACCGCAAGGATCAGCACCAGGCCCGCCTCGGGAATGTTGAAATCGGCCATTACGGCGGAAATGACGACAAGGCTGGCGCGCGGCACGGCGGCCATGCCTTTGGATGTGATCATCAGCGTGAAGAGCATCGCCATCTGCTCGCCCATGCCCAGTTCGATCCCGTAGAGCTGCGCGATGAACAGCGACGCGAAGGTCATGTACATCATCGAGCCATCCAGATTGAACGAATAGCCGAGCGGCAGCACGAAGCTGGCAATTTTGGGCGGCACACCAAACCGGTCCAGCGCTTCGAGCGTGCGCGGATAGGCGGCTTCGGACGACGCCGTGGAGAAGGCCAGCAGCACAGGTTCGCGAATGTACCGGATCAGCGTACCGGCGCGCAGGCCGATCACGGCAAAGGCCGCGAGACCCAGCACGATCCAAAGGATCAGCAGCCCGAAATAGAAGCTGCCGATGAACTTGGCGAAGGTCAGCAGCACCCCCAGCCCGTTGATGGTGATGACTTTGGTCATCGCCGCAAACACGGCAAAGGGGGAGACGCGCATCACATAATCGGTGACTTGCAGCATCACATCCACCAGCGCGTCGACGCCCTTGGTGATGGGCGCGGCTTTCTCTCCCACCGCGGTCATCGCCACGCCGAAGAAGAGCGAGAAGATCACGATCTGGAGGATGGTGTTGTTCGCCATGCCTTCGATCACCGATTTGGGGAACATCTCCGCAATCGTCTTGTAGATGTCACCCGCAGGCTTGGCGATGCCCGCTGTGGCGTCAGCCGGGGGCAGGGTGAAGCCGCCGCCCGCGCCGGGCTGGAGGATGTTGACCAGCACCATGCCCAGCGTCAGCGACACGACGGTTGCGCCGATGAACCAGGTCATCGTCTTCAGGCCGACCCGCCCCAGTGCCGCCGTATCGCCCATATGGACGATGCCGGAAACCAGCGTGGCAAAGATCAGCGGCGCGATGATCATCTTGATCAGCCGCAGGAAGATGTCGGTGACGAGCCCCAAAGTCTTGGTGACGGTTTCCAGCGCCGCCGGGTCGGTCAGCTGCGCATGAAGCACGGCCCCGAGGAGAATGCCCAGCACCAGCCCGATCATGATATAGAAGGTCAGTCGTTTCGCCACGGATAAGCTCCCCCGGTTCAGGCGGGGACAGTGCCAAGGTTCAGCCTGTGTGTCGAGCCGTCAGGCGAGGCGGTCGCTCAGTTGGCCCAGTAAACATACTCCTGATCCTTGGTCCAGGGCGCATTGAGCGGCACGTCGATACGGATGGCGGCTTCGATCAGGCCTGGCCAGAGCGGCTTGGGCAGACCGGCATTCTGGTCCTCGATCATCTTGCGCAGCATGGCCACGCGCTGAGGCTCCTTGTCTGCCAGATTGATCTGCTCGGTCGGGTCTGTCGCCAGATTGTAGAGCCAGGCCTTGTTGGGGATCTTGGCGATCTGAAGCTTCCAGTCGCCAGCGCGGACCACGCGATAATCGCCGGAGCGCCAGAAGGTCACGTCACGCCGCGCCTTGGGGTCAAGCAAGTTGACACTGTCCATCTTGCGGTCGGCGGGCATTGTACCTCCGGCTGCAGCAGCGATGGTGGCGAACAGGTCCAGATGTTGCGCGACATCCGCACGCGCGCTGCCAGCCGGAATATGGCCCGGCCAGCGCATCATCATCGGCACATGAATGCCGCCTTCAAAGAAGGTGCCCTTATAGCCGCGATAGGGTTTGTTATGGTCCTTGATGCCCGTGTACCATGCGCCGCCATTGTCACTGGTGAAGATGACAAGCGTGTTCTGGTCCAGCCCGGTATCCTTCAGCTTCTTGAGCACATCGCCGATGCGCCGGTCCAGCTGGCGGATCATCGCGCCATAAACGCGTTCCTTGTGATCCTTGATCTGCGGCAGCGCGTCATAGTCTGATTTCAGCGCCTGAAGCGGCGTGTGCGGCGCGTTATAGGCCAGATACATGAAGAAGGGCCGGTTGCGGTTGGCATCGATGGCGGCCAGCGCATTGTCTGTAAAATAGTCGGTCAGATGGCCCTTGGGGCGGAAGCGGGTGCCATCCCCCCAATGCACAGACCAGGGCAAATTGGCCCATAGAAAGCGGTCAATGGGGTCCCAGGGCAATTTGGCGTTGACGACCTGCGGATCATCCTGCTCCATGAACATGCCGCCGCCGGCGCGCAGGCCCAGGCTTTCGTCAAACCCCTGTGACGTAGGGCGCAGCGGCTGCGCCTCGCCCAGATGCCATTTGCCGATATGGATGGCGTGATAGCCGCGCGCCTTCAGCACCTCGGGAATCATGATCTCGTCATGCGGCACGCCCATGTCTTCATAGGCGGGCAGATCGTGATTGAGTTCCTTGCGGTAGATGACGGGATAGGGAGACGCGCCATTATGGCTCGCCAGATTGGCTGCAAAGCCAGAAGGGACGGCGGTATATTCAAAGCCGAACCGCGTGGGATATCGCCCCGTCATCAGTGCCGCGCGTGAGGGGGAACAGGTGGCGTTGGCGGCATAGCCGTTCGAAAAGCTCACGCCCTGTTGCGCGATGGCGTTGATATTGGGTGTCGGCACCGCGCCCTGGCCCACACCGCCGCCATACAGGCTGATGTCATTCATGCCGAGATCGTCGGCCATGATCAGGATGATGTTGGGCGGGCGTTCTCCGCTGGCGGGCGCATCCGGCCCCATGGCCCATGTCACAGCATGATTGTCGCCAATCGGCTCTCGCCATTGTGCCAATATGCCGGGAATATAGATTTTATATTGCTGAAACGCGAAGGCGGACGCACCGATCACCGCAGCAATCCCCAGCCAGATGCCCTTCTTCATGGTGCGCTCCTCCGCATTTTGATATGACATTAAAAGTGTCAAAATCCATTTGCAATGCTGAAACAGCCTTGCACAGGCACTGGAATGGGGCAAAGACTTGCAGTTATGGCCTCTGCTTTTGTCTCCCCCGCTCGCCTTCAGGATTCGCCCCATGCAGATGGACGCAGGGAACGCAGCCGTTCCAGCCGAACGAAAATTGTGGCGGCGATGGTTGATCTGGTCGGTCAGGGCGATGTGGACCCCAGTGCCGCGCGCGTGGCCGAAGTGGCCGGAGTGGGCCTGCGCTCCGTGTTCCGCCATTTCGAGGATATGGAGGCGCTCTACCGGGAAATGGGGGAAGTGATTGAGGGGCGTGTGCTGCCCATCATCCTCCAGACCCCGGCGGGTGCGACTTGGAAGGAGAAGATGGTGGATATGGCCGTGCGGCGTGCTGCGATCTTTGAAACGATCCTGCCCTACCGCATCTCTGCCAGTATCAAGCGGTTCCAGTCTCCTTATCTGATGCAGGATTACCGGCGCATGGTGCGTCTGGAATCCCAAACGATCGACGCGCATCTGCCGCGCGCCATCAAGGCGGATGCGCCGGGCGCACGCGGGCTCAAGGTCATTCTCAGCTTCCAGACGTGGCGGCTGTTGCGGCACGATCTGGACTATTCGGTGCAGGAAGCCGGCAAGGTGGTGGGCCGCCTGCTGGATGATGCGCTGGCGGCGATGCCCGAAGACTGACACAAAGACGCGTTGACATCGGCCTTATATTCCGACACTCTTTGTGCCAATAGATGATGCACCATGGAGAGTCGGTTGGAAATCCTGCGCACGCCTGACGATGCTTTTGCCGGGCTCGACGATTTTCCCTTCGCTCCGCATTATGCCGACATCACCGATGCAGCGGACGGCACGCAGCTGCGTGTCCATTATGTCGATGAAGGCCCGCGCGATGCGCCCGTGGTGCTGATGATGCATGGCGAACCCAGCTGGAGCTATCTCTATCGGCATATGATCGGTCCGGTCGTGGCTGCGGGCTTTCGCGTGGTTGCGCCCGATCTGATCGGCTTCGGCAAGTCTGACAAGCCGGTGCGCACAAGCGATTACAGCTATGCCCGCCATGTCGGCTGGATGCGCAGCTGGCTGGAGCAGCTCGATCTGACGCGGATCACGCTGGCCTGTCAGGATTGGGGCTCGCTGATCGGCCTGCGGCTCGCATCCGAAATGCCCGAACGGTTCAAGGGCGTGGTGCTTTCAAACGGCGGCCTGCCAGAAGGGGGTCCGGCCCCGCGCGCCTTTGCGATCTGGCGCGCCTTTTCCAAATGGAGCCCGGTCTTTCCCATCGGTCGCATCGTCAATGCCGGCACACGGCGCGCGCTGTCTGCGGCCGAAATCGCGGCCTATGATGCCCCGTTCCCGAACAGCCGTTATAAAGCGGGCGCGCGCATTTTCCCCTCTTTCGTGCCCTTTGAGAATAATGTGGCGCTGCCTGACCAGAAGCGCGCCTGGGCCGTCTTTGATCAGTGGGACAAACCCTTTCTGTGCTGCTTTGCCGATCAGGACAGCATCACGCGCGGTGGCGAAGGCCGCTTCATCGGGCGCGTGCCGGGTACGGCGGGGCAGGCCCATCGCAGCCTGAAGGGCGGCCATTTCATTCAGGAAGATGATCCGCATGGATTTTCGCAAGCCATATTGGAGGTTGCACGGCAATGAAGGTTACCAACCAGATCCACCCCACGCCCGAACAGGCCAAGGCCTTTTTCAGCAGCGCGGAAGACGGGCCGATGTGCATGGTCAATCTGCTGAAGTTCAAGGAGAAGGCCGAATATGCTGACGGGTCGGAACCCGAACTGTCAGGCCGCGATGCCTATCTCCGCTATGGCATGGGCGTGCAGGCCTGTCTGGCGGCTGTGGGCGGTTCGGGCCGTTTCACCGGCTTTGTGACAGACCTGATGCTGGGCGAAGTCGAAGAATTATGGGACATGGTGGCGATTGCCGAATATCCCTCTCGCGCGGCGATGCTTCAGATGGTCCAGTCTCCCGAATATCAGGCCATCACCAAGCATCGCGATGCAGGGCTGGCGGGCCAGCTCAACATCCGGACCAAGGCGCTTTAGGCGCGCGCCCGGCGGCGTTTGCGCAGAACCAGCAACGCCGCCACAGCCGCCACCAGGCCGAGCGCCCAGGGCCAAAGCCCCAGCAGGCGCGGGATCAGCAGATTGTGCAGCGCATTCTCGAAAATCTGCTGCGGCGCTGTGTACCCCTCCGGCATGGGGAGCACGCCATTGGTTTTGGCAAAGTCGGCGTAATCCGCCTGCATCTGCGCGAAGCGTTCGGGCTGGGCTGCGGACAAATCCTCCACTTCACCCGGATCGGTCGCAATATTGTAAAGCTGCCACGCGCCGTTGCCATAAGGCGGCAAATTCCTGACCAGCTTGTAATCACCCTTGAACAGCACGGCATTGCCTGAAAGCTCATAGCCGAATGGCACATCGGGCGAATGGGCGGACGGCGCGGCTCCGGTCAGCATGGGGGAGAGATCGGAGCCGATCATCGGCTCCACCGCCCGCCCGGAAAACTGGCCCGCCTGTTTGGGCACGCCCGCCAGCGCCAGCAGCGTCGGTGCCATGTCTGTCACATGTGCAAAGCCCTGCGCGACGGCTCCTGCGCGCACCGCCGGGTTGCCGGGCCATGCCATGATCATCGGTACCCGCAGCCCGCCTTCGCTGGCCGTGAATTTATAGCCGCGCAGGGGGGATGACGCTGCGCTTGCGAAGTCCGCCCCGATGGCTGTCAGCGATCCGGGGCGGCCTTGCTGGGCAACGCTCTGATCATAGAGCCATTTGGTGTTGAACGTGGTGATGCCGCCTGCGGCCATGGGGTCGGTCGCCTCGGCCCCATTGTCTGACAGGAAGACGAAGATGGTGTTCTCATAAGCGCCGGTGGATTTAAGATGGTCGATCAGTCGCCCGACGTCGCGGTCCATCGCTGTCGCCATCGCGCCATAAGCGGCCATCGCCCCGGCCCGCTGGGTGCGCTCTTCCGGAGTCAGCGCTGTCCAGTTGCGGGTCGTGTTCATCGTCACCATCCGCATCCCGGCGGGCATCACGCCCTTGGCCATGGCCGATGCACGGCGCGCTTCGCGCATGGCGGTCCACCCCTGTGTGTAGCGTCCGGCATAAGCGGCAATATCCGCATCGCGCGCCTGGATGGGAATGTGGTTGGCCAGAAAATTGATCGAGGCAAGGAACGGCTTGCCGCTCGTCTGCTCGCTGTCAATGTAGCGGATCATCCGGTCGACAAGGAAGGTGGAGGAATAGAAGCCGTCCGGCACGCGCGCGGGCTTGCCGTCCTCG
The DNA here is from genome assembly GCA_016714795.1 of Sphingomonadales bacterium. Classification (GTDB taxonomy): domain Bacteria; phylum Pseudomonadota; class Alphaproteobacteria; order Sphingomonadales; family Sphingomonadaceae; genus Aquisediminimonas. The sequence continues at coordinate 28,845 of JADKCA010000002.1, forward strand.
GTCCAGTCCGCAAATTCATAGAGCAGCAAATTAGGCTTGTTCTCGAAATTGTCAGCGCCGGACTGCGAGAGCGCAAACGCATGGTCATAACCGCGCGCGGTGGGGAGCGTGTCGGACGTATGGCCCAGATGCCATTTTCCGGTCAGATAGGTGCGGTATCCCCCGGCACGCAGCTGGTCTGCAATTGTGACGACCCGGTTGTTGAGATGCGAGTCATAGCCAGGCTTGCCCAGATGTGCGGGCGGGATCGTTTCGGGCATGTTGCCCAGCCCGGCGCGGTGGTTGATCACTCCGGTCTGGAGCATCGCACGCGTGGGCGAACAGCTGCCCGCGACGTGGAAATTGGAAAAGCGCACCCCTCGTGCGGCCAACGCATCGAGATGCGGCGTCGCCATCTCTCCGCCGAACGCGCCGACATCCGAAAACCCCCAATCATCGGCGAGCAGGATGACAATATTGGGCCTGGCAGGCTTTGGCGGCGCGGCACCGGTTGCGACAGGAAGCGTCAATGCCGCAGCGGCCAGCAAGCGAGTCATCCGGCGCATGGTCATGCGCCCCTGAGAGCCGCAAGACAGCCCGCGTCATCGAGCAACGGATCGATCCGGGCATGAGCGGCGGCATCCAGCGCGGCAAAACGCGCGCGCAGATCGGCAAGACATCTGACCTGATATTTGAACACGCCCTGTGTGTAGGGCAGACCCATCGCCGTGAAGGCAAAGGTCTCCGCCCCTGCCTGTGCGGCATCTGCATTGGCGATGAGGAAGGGCAAATAGATGCTGCCCACCTGCCCCAGAATGGCGCGGATGGCGGGAGCATATTCTGCATCCTCTGCATCCCATTCCCCCTCCACGCCCGACATGTCGTCGATATGGAGCAGCCAGCGAAAGCAGTAAGGAAAGTCCGCGCGCATCATCGCTTCGGGTGTCGGGTCCACCCCCAGTTGCGAGAGTTGCCCATAGAGGCCGAATTCCGCCATGCTCGGCCGGGTGCCAAAGAGGCCGTGGCGGTTGACGACATGCGCCTCCAGCGCAGAGAGCAGCGCACGGGTGGAGGCTTCAATCAGCGGAAAATTCCCGCGCGTGCAGCCGACGATGGCCATGCGCCCCACCTGCCGTGCGCGGAACTGTTCGGCAAAGCTCTGGCTGGTTTCAAGGCTGCCGCCCTTCAGAGTGTCAAAAGCGAGCCAGCGGCTCATCTGGATCTGGTCCACCTCCTCCAGCCAGCGATAGCCGAACATCGCCTTGGTCACCCATTCATCGGCGAAATCCTCGATCAGATGCGCCAGAAAGGCGCGCGCCGGATCGGGCGGAATGATCGAACGCTCTGCGTGGCGCGCTTCGAGATCGTAGATGAGCGGCGTTGAATCATTGTGATGCGTGCCATCGGGATAGCGCATGACGGGAATGACGGGCGCGCGCACCTGCTCCAGCGCGCCGCGCGTGTTTGCTCCGTGCGCCCAGATATGGGGGATGCGGCGATAGCGCAGCACCGCGCGCATCTTGAGCGAATAGGGCGAACCCAGCGCGCCAAAAAGTGTATACATGCTTGCCCCTCCGCAAATCTGGCCTTGGGTCAAAAGGCTAGTGACTCATTATGGCATTAGCAATGCCATTTTGTCCGCAACTGGTGCAGCGCTTGCCGCACGGGATGCTTTGATCCTATCATGGCTGAACTCCATATGGGTAGGCCGGAACGAGGGGGCGTCTGATGAAATGCTGGACAATTGGCCAGGTGATGGGCTCAGCCAGCATGTTGGCTTGCATGGTGATGACAGGCGTGATGCCCGCCACAGCGCAGACCGTCCGCCCGGCGGACGAACAGGCGCAGCGCGAGGAAGCGGAGGCCTGGTCAACCGGCGAGGGCACCGGTCCTTATCCCGCGCTGATGGAAACGGATCCTTCCGCGCCGAACCATGTCATATATCGCCCGAAGGATCTGGAGGGGCTGGGCAAGCGCAAGCTGGGCATCCTCGCCTGGGGCAATGGCGGCTGCCGGGACAATGGCGCAGCGGCGCGGCATCATCTCGTCGAAATCGCCTCATGGGGCTATGTCGTTGTTGCGCCGGGGCGGATCTTGAGCGGGCCTACGGCAACCGAACGGCCGACCCAGCGCACCATCGGCGCGGATGGAAAGATGCCGCCGGTTGCCACCACACCGGCCGATGTCCGCGCGGGCATAGACTGGGCCATCGGCGAAAACAGCCGCAAGGCCAGCCGCTATCGCAGTCATATCGACACCAAAGCCGTTGCCGTGGGCGGGCATAGCTGCGGCGGCTTGCAGGCGCTGCGCGTAGGCAGTGATCCGCGCGTCAAGACGGTGATGGTCCATAACAGCGGCACCTTTCCGCCGAACACCAACCCGATTGTCGGCATGCAGATCGAAAAGGAAGATCTGAAGGCAATCCATACGCCGATCATCTATTTCCTTGGCGGTGCAGCTGACATTGCCTACCCGCAGGGCACCGATGATTTCCGGATCATCAATCATGTGCCCATTGCCATGGTCAACATGCCGGTCGGGCATGGCGGCACCTTCTGGCAGCGCCATGGCGGCAGCGTGGCCCATGCCGCGCTGGACTGGATGGACTGGCAATTGCGCGGAGACCGGTCAGCCGCGCGCACGTTTCTGGGTGAAAATTGCCGTTTGTGCACGGTCAAGGGCTGGACGGTGGACCGCAAGAATCTGCGCTGAGCCCTGTCGCCAGACCTGAACCGGTCAGGCGCTTTCGCGCGCAATCAGGCGAAAGCCGACATCGATCCGTACCGGCGTTTCGCGGCTGCCTTCGGCCCGGCGGGCCATGATGCCCACCACTTCGCGGGCGATGCGCGCGCCGTCTATATCGACCGAGCTGATCGTGGGGCGCATCTCTTCGGCCAGCCGGGTGTTGCCAAAGCCGATGATCGCCAGATCGTCCGGCACGGAGAGGCCCGCTGCCATCGCCTCGACGATCAGTCCCTGCGCCAGCAGGTCTGATCCGCAGATCACCACATCGGGCATCACCGCGCTGCGCCGGATTTCCGCAAAGCAGCCGCGTGCCTGGCCATAGCGGGTGGGAACAGGCACTTGCGATTCAAGCGGCATCGCGCCGCCGCCTTCAATCCATTCTGCCACAAAGGCATCGCGCCGCATCTGTGCGCGGGAACCACGCGCGGTAATGACATAGGGCCGCACATAACCCCGGTTGCGCACGAAGCGGGCGAGATCGCGACCAATGGCGTGGTGCGAAAAGCCGATGGCGGCATCCACCGGTTCATCGGGCAAATCCCAGATTTCGATGACGGTCGTGCCAGACCGGCGGAGCGTGGCGCGCGTTGCGGAGTCCACCGTGTTGGTCAGGATGATCGCCTCCACCCGGCGGGCGAGTGCTGCGTGGACGAGATGGGCGGTCTGCTCCTGCGGCAGCTCGGTCAGGCCCAGCATGGCCACATAACCTGCGGCTGAAAGCTCTGCGACCATCGCCTCGATAATGTCTGAAAAGATGGTGCCAGAGAGTTGCGGGATGAGGACGGCAACCAGCCGGGAGCGGTTGGACGCGAGCCCGCCTGCGAGCAGATTGGGAATATAACCCAACTGATCCACTGCCGCACGGATGCGCTCTCCGGTTTTGGCGGCCACCATGTCCGGCGAATTGAGAAAGCGCGAAACGGTGGCGGTCGACACGCCGGCCAGCGCGGCAACATCGTCGAGCGTAACAGGGGAGGGGAGGACAGGCACGGCAAGACCGTAACGGCAGAAAGCCGGGATGCAAGCGTGTTGCAAGCGCTTGCATCATGGTTTAGGCGGGGGTGCATGGATGATTTCAACCCGGTGCACGCCGAAACCTTTGACAGCCCGCATGACCAGTTCCGCCACTTGCGGGATACTTGCCCGGTGGCGCACACCAGCGCATGGGGCGGTTTCTGGGCGCTCACCCGGCATGAGGATGTCGCCATGGCGGCGGCAGACAGCGATGCCTTCATCACCTCGGTCCAGAACGTCGTGCCCAAGGTAGCGTTTACCGGCAGGCGTCCGCCGCTGCATCTCGATCCGCCCGAACACACGCCCTATCGCCGCGCCATCGCGCCGCTGATGACGGGTCGGGCGATTGCCCGGCTGGAGCCGATTGCGCGGCAGATCTGTGCCGACTTGCTGGCCCCGATGCTGGCGAAGGGGGGCGGAGACATTTGCGCGGACTATGGCGCCTTTCTGCCCATCCGCGTGTTCGCGCACTGGATGAATCTGGAGCCGGACCAGATCGAGGAGCTGTCCGCGGTCGGGCGGCGTTACAACATCGCCGTCCAGTCTGCGCAAGAGGCCGAGACCAAGGAAGCTAGCCTGTTGCTCTATGACATGGCGCGCGCAATTCTGGCGGACCGCAAGACGAATCCGAGGGATAGTGAGGCGGACGCGACCAGCGCGCTGCTCGCTGTGCGGGTGGATGGGGAGCCGCTGCCCGAAGACATGATTGTGGGCACCATCCGGCAAGTTCTGGTGGTGGGCATTATCGCGCCGACGGTGATGATCGGGTCCATCGCCGTCCATCTCTGCCGCTTTCCCGACGTGCAGGCGCAGTTGCGGGCCGATCCGTCGCTGATCCCGCTGGCAGTCGAGGAGTTCTTGCGGCTCTACACGCCCTATCGCGGTTTTGCGCGCACACCCCGGCATGACATCTGCCTGCACGGGCGGACGATGAAGGAAGGGGAAGCGGTGGCGCTCATCTATGCGTCCGCCAATCGGGACGAGCGGGTGTTCGATGATCCCGAGAGCTTCCGGCTGGACCGCCCGAACATGAAGGATTCGCTCGCCTTCGGGCGCGGCACGCATATGTGCCCCGGCGCGGCGCTGGCGCGGATGCAGTTGACAGTCGCGCTGGAGACGCTTCTGGCAGGCACCGGGTCTATCACGGCTGCCGGGCCTGTGATCCCGACGCGGATGCCGGAAATCGGCGCATTGAGCGTGCCTTTGAACCTGGTGCCGAGAGGTGGAGCGTGACCCTGCGCGCGGTTGCTCTGGCGCTCGGTGCGCTGCTCGCCATCGGGGCGGCCAAGGCTCCTGAGCGGTGGTGGTCTCCTGGCGAAGGGCGCGTCTTTCCCGCGCAATTGACCTATCCCAATGCCGATGGTGAACTGGGGCTGGTGCTGACCGGCGGGGCGATGCCGACCAGGGGCCATCCCTTTTTCGAGCCGCTTGGCCCGGATGGGCGCGCGTGCGTGACCTGTCACCAGCCCGCCGATTCAATGAGTCTGTCCGTCGCGAGCGTGCAGGAGCGCTGGATCGCCACCAAGGGCCGCGATCCGCTTTTTGCCGCCTATGACGGCTCCAACTGCCCCGGCCTGCCGCAGGGCGAGCGGGCTTCTCACAGCCTGTTGCTCGATCATGGCCTGATCCGCGTCGAGCGGGCATGGCCGGTGGCAGGCACCGACATGAGCGTGGAGGTGGTGCGCGATCCGACCCGCTGCAATTCGGGCGAATACGGGCCGGAGAAGGGGAAGATCAGCGTCTATCGCCGCCCGCGCCCGGTGGCGAACATGAAATATCTGCTGGCGATGGGCTTTGCTTATGATCCCAAAGCTGGAATGCCGCTCCCGCTCGATCCTGAAACCGGCCAGCCTGTCTCTGGCAATCTGATGGCAGATGGGCGGGCGCTGACGCTCAAGATTCAGATGGAGGATGCTGCGGCCACGCATCTGCGCATGGTGCGCCATCTGACGCCGCAGCAAATCGCGCAGATCACCGATTTCGAAATGCGCATCTATTCCGCGCAGGTCAAAGGCCCGCACGGGATGCTGAATGCCGGTGGCGCAAAGGGCGGCCCGCAGACATTGGCGGACAGCATTCCGGGCCAGCTGGGCAGCATTTCCAACCAACCCAACAGCGTCTCCGGCCCGGTCTGGAGCGAATTTGCCGCTTGGGAAAAGGATGATCCGGCTTTGCCCGAGGCGGAACGCGCTTTCCGCAAGTCGGTGGCGCGCGGCGCACGCGTGTTCCGGGAGAAGATGTTCCTGATTTCTGACAGCGCTGGCATCAACTCGCCGGTCGGTTTCGGCAATCCGGTGCGCAACAGCTGCGTGTTCTGCCACAACATGACGCAGATGGGGAATGACGTGGCACCGGGGCAGGTTGATCTGGGCACGACGACGCTGCCCTTTGCCGATCCGCAGCCTGATCTGCCGCTGTTCCGCATTACCTGCCGAGGCAAGCCGCACCCGCATTATGGCCGCACGATCCTGACGCACGATCCCGGCTATGCGCTGACAACGGGCAAATGCGCTGATGTGGGGAAGATCACGCTCCAGTCCAATCGCGGGCTGGCGGCGCGCGCGCCCTATTTCTCGAACGGCATGGCCAAGGATTTGCGCGGCATCATCGACTATTACGACCGCCGCTATTCCATCGGCTATACCGAGCAGGACAAGCAGGATCTGGTCAATCTGATGAGGGCACTGTGAAGAGGGTTGTGGCACTCATGGCGCTGCTCGCTGCATCGGCGGGGGCCGCCGCAGAGGTGAATTTCATCACCTGCCCTGTCTATCGCGATACCGACAATGGCCGCAAATCGGGCTGCTGGCTGGGCGAAGACCCGGCAAGCGGCATCCGCTATGACATCACTCAGAGTGCGGCCAAGCCGGACTGGAATTTTGCCGTGCTGGTGGAAGGGCGCGTCGCCGCTTCTCCGGATGATCCCTGTGGCGGCGCTGTGCTGGACCCTGTTCGTGTGTCCATTCTGCTGGATCAGCCCTGCACCCGGCACATGATCCCGGCGGAAGGCTTCAAGGGCCGCAAATATGTGCTGCCCAAGCGCAATATCGATCCGCTGTCGGTGGTGCGCGCCAAGCCGCAGCCACCCTTTGCCACGCGCAGCTTCCGCCTGTTCTTTGACTGGAACAGCGATTTCATCGCCTATCAGCGCGAAGATCATAGTCTGGACATGGCGATTGCCTGGATCAGGGGCGCGCCGGTGCGGTCTCTGACGGTGACCGGCTATGCCGCGACCACACCGTTCAACGTGTCCGGGCAAGCGATGGCGGAAGAGAAGGGCATGGGCCAGATCCGCGCTGACCATGTGGCCGAAGCGCTCTACCGGCTCGGCATTCCCAAGGCAAAGATCGTGACGCGCAATGGCGGGGATGGCGGCGTGATCGCCGATGCGCTGGCCGATGATCTTCCCCAAGCCTCGCGCCGCCGGGTGGAGATTGTGGCCGAAGTGGCTGAATAGGGCAGCATCAGGCGAGCGCAGACAGCAGATCCGCCAACCGCATCCTTCCGTCTGCGCCCAAAATCGACTCCGCCAGCGCCTGAGCCCGCGCAGCATCCAGCGCAGTGGCCGCGCGCGCCGCACAATCGGTGAATTTCGCGATCAGGTCCGCATTGCTCAGCGGATTGCCCGCATGGCCGCGCGCGCGGGGCACGTCATGGTGGAGGCGCGTGCCATTTTTCAGATGGATCGTGAGGCTGCCCGATGAGGCTTCGGCATGGCCCCATGCCGGGTTGCGCCGCGCCGAAACCAGCGCCGCGATGGAGAGGATAGCGGGGTCTGCCCGTTTGTCCGCGCCGAAACTGTCCAGCCCCACCGCACCCTCTGCCAGCGCCAGCCCGATGCAGAAGGGGATGCTGAACTTGGCGGCAATTGCACTGTCCGGGCAGGCCTTGGCGTCGGGTGGAGAGATCAGCATCTCCTGAATCAGCCCGGTTTCCACTTCAATGCTGGCAATGCTATCCGCAGGGCAGCGGTCGCGCAGCAGCAGGGCCGCCTCGATAGCGGCGTGGGTGCCGCGACAGGCAGGCCAGGGTTTGAAGCTCACGTCCGCCCCCCAGAAGCGCTGGCCCAGTTGGTCGAGCAGCACCGCGCGTTTTGCGCCCCTGGCATAAACCGCAAGGAAGCCGCCCTTTCCTCCCAGTGGATCAGCAAAGGCGCGCGCGCCTTCCTGTGCCAATGTGGTGGCGGTGACGGCGGCTTGGGCGGCGAAGCCTTCCCGCACCGCCCGCACCGGGCTTGCGGGATCATATTTGATTTCGGCGGGAAAGCTGGCGGAGAGCATCGCCAGCCCCATGGCCTGCACGATTCCCTCCGCATCGAGCCCCGCCAGTCTGGCGCTGGCGGCGGCGGCCCCGATCAGCCCGACCAGCGGCGGGGGATACCAGCCACCTTCTTCATAGCTGCGCTGGCCGGAAAGGCTCAGGCGGCAGGACAGATCACTGCCTGCCGCCATTGCCATCAGAATGTCGTCCAGTGTCGCTTCCGGCTGTGTATCGGCCAGTGCGAGCAAAGCTGGGACGAGCGCGGCATGGGGATGGGCAGGCCCGGCATCGAACACATCGCCATAATCGAGCGCATGGGCAAGCGCGCCATTGGCGAGCGCCGCCAGCGCGGGCGTGGATTGGCCCCCGGCGAGCAGGCGGGCGGGGCCGGTCTGCGCCCGCGCGAGTGCGTGATAGGGGGCGGCTTCAGCAGCCTGCCCGCTTGCCGCCAGCATCACGCCCAGTGCATCGAGCAAGGCCCGGCGCGTGGCGTGAAGGACTGGCGCGGGCAGCGCCGCAAGCGTCAGGCCCGCAACATGATCGGCGATGATTCGCGACAGGGAGGGATCGGGGCTTGTCATTTCATGTAATCGCTTTCATTTCGCATGGTCTAGACCAGAGCCAAGGAGGAGGAAAGCCATGCGGCGCTTCATGCTGACACTTGCAGGGGCCGGGTTGGTGCTGTCCAGCGCGCAGGCGCAGCAGACGAGGGAGAGTGCCACCTTGCCTTCTGGCGCGCGCTGGCAGGCTGAGCGCCCGGCCAACTGGAACGGCACGCTGCTGCTCTGGTCTCGCGGTTACGCGATGAAGGCAGGAGAGCCGGAAATCGCGCCCGCCAATGTTCGGGCGGAGCTGCTGGCCGCAGGCTATGCGCTGGCCGGATCGGATTATGGCAGCGGCGGTTGGGCGCTGGAAGAGGCGGTTCCCGCACAGATCGGCACAGTGAAGGCTTTTGCCGCGCGCTATGGCAGACCCAGGCGCGTGATCGGCTGGGGCTATTCGATGGGCGGTCTCGTCACCACCGCGCTGGCCGAGCGCAAGGGTGCGCGCGTCATTGATGGCGGCATTGCCATGTGCGCCTCGATCGGCGGCGCGGTCGGGATGTTGAACATGGGGCTGGATGGGGCCTTTGCGTTTCGCACCTTGGTCGCGCCGGATGCGGGGATCGAACTCGTCAATATCGCGCAGGATGATCGCGCCAATGGCAAGCGCGCGGCAGAGGCCGTGGCAGAGGCGGGGAAGACAGCGCAAGGCCGCGCGCGCATGGCGCTGGCGGGTGTGCTCGGCGGCCTGCCCGGCTGGGCGACACGCGCAAGCCCGGAGCCGGGCGCAGATGATGTGGATGCGCAGGCTGCCGAACTGGCGTCCAGCATCGTGATGGGGCTGTTCATGCCGCGCAACGATCAGGAAAAGCGGGCGGGCGGCGCGTTTTCATGGAACAGCGGAATTGACTATCAGGCACAGATGGCGCGGTCAGGGCGGCGCGCGCTGGTTGAAGCGCTTTACAATAAGGCCGGGCTGGATCTGGATGCCGATCTGGCCCGGCTCAACGCCACGCCGCGCATCACCGCACGGCCCGCTGCCGTGCGCTATATGAGCGCCAATTACGCCCCCACCGCGCGTCCGCGTGTGCCGTTGCTGGCGGTGCAGGCCAAAGGCGATGGGGCGACCTCACCCTCCATGCAGCAAACTTATGCAGATGCGGCCCCGGCGGCCCGTTTTGCCAGCCTTTGGCTGGATCAGGCCGGGCATTGCGGCTTTGCGGCTCCGCAACTGCTGGCTGCGCTTCGCCACCTTGAAGCGCGGCTGGACAGCGGACGCTGGCCGATGCCCGCCGCGCCTTTCGTGCCGTATCGTGCGCCGCCGATGCTCCGGCCCTGTTTCCGGGGGACGCGCTGCCTGTGACGCAGGCAGGAGCGTTGCAAGCGCTTGCAAAAAATGCTATCACGCATAGCATCGTAACAGAAATAGTCGCGAATCCGGGGGAGTGATGGCAGGCAATCAGGGCATGGCGCATGTGTTTCTGGCGACGGGAGATCTCGCGCCGGACCGCGCCAATTATGACGAGTCCTTTGCTGCCACCGCCCATGTGCTGCGTGCGGCAGACCTGACCTTCGGCCAGCTTGAAACCAGCTTTGCGGAACGGGGCAGCCGTCTGCCGCAGGCACGCCATGCCGTGCTGGCGCGGCCCGAAGGCGCCGCTGCACTGGGGCGTGCCGGATTCGACATCATCTCCATGGCGGGCAATCACTGCATGGATTGGGGGCAAGAGGCATTCTTCGAGACCAAAGCGAATCTGGAAGCCGCCAACATGGCGGTGGTGGGCGCGGGCGCCAACATCATGGCAGCCCGCACCCCCGTCATCCGCACATTGGGCGATGGCACACGCGTGGCGATGCTTGCCTATTCGACCATCCTTCCGCATTCATACTGGGCCGATGAACGCCGCCCCGGTTGCGCGCCGATGCGAGCGCACACGGTTTACGAGCAGATCGAGCATGATCAGCCGGGTACACCTACGCGCATCCACACCTATCCGCATCGCGAAGATCTGGCGGTGATGGAGGCCGATATTCGTGCGGCCAAGGCTCAGGCGGATGTGGTGATCGTCTCGCACCATTGGGGCATTCATTTCGTGCGCGCGGTGATTGCAGACTATCAACGCGATGTGGCGCGCGCCGCCATTTCTGCGGGGGCGGACGCGATTCTGGGCGGCCATGCGCATATCCTCAAAGGCTGCGAGCTGATCGACGGCAAGCCGGTCTTCTACTCGCTGTGCAACTTCGCGACCGATCTGGCGATGGATGAAGACCATGCCAAATCGAAAAGCTGGAACGAAATCCGCGTGCTCGCCGAAAAATGGGAGCCGGATTTTGAAGGGCTGTACAACTTCCCTGCCGCGGCCCGCCTTTCCATGATCGCGCGGCTGGAGATTGGCGGCGGCAAGCTGCTCCGTGCTGGTTTTCTGCCGCTCTACATCGGTCGCGATGCTGTGCCGCATATCGTCGAGCCCGGCAGCGCAGAACATGCCGCCGTGGTGGATTACATGACTGCCATCACCGGGGAAGCAGGTCTCAACGCCGTCTACCGCACCGGCGCGGACATGGTGGAGCTGGGCACGGCATGAACCGGCTGCGCGCCCTTCCGCTGGAACTGATCGTTCTTGCTTATTGTCTGGTGTACCTGCCCAATGTGATGGTGCTCAAGCTGGCGACGAGCGGCGCGCATCCGGTGCTGGGGCGTCCGCTGACCGGGCTGGAAACGCTGCCCGCCACGCTGATCATCAACACGGTGATGACCTGGGCCTTCATCTGGTGGTCCGGCTGGTACAAACACGCCAACCGCGTGGCGCTGGGTGGCTTTTCCATCCCCTTTCCGACGCGCTACACCTTCCTGTCTGGCATCGGCACGGCGCTGGTGCTGTTCACAGTGCCGCTCTCCTTCACCATCGAGGGCGTGAGCATTCCCTTCATCCAGCTTTTGATGCGCGGCGATGTGCTGGTGATTGCGCCGCTTGTGGATTTCGCCTTTGGCCGCAAAGTGCATTGGTGGAGCTGGGTGGCCCTGTTCATGGTGATGGGGGCGCTGCTGATCACGCTGGCGGATCGCGGCGGGCTCAACCTGCCACCGCTCGCGATCCTGACGGTCGTGCTGTACACCATCGGCTATTTCCTGAGGCTTTATGCCATGAACCGCGTCTCCAAGGATGGCGATGCGGCGATGGTGCGGCGCTACTTTGTGGAGGAAAAGATCATCGCCCTGCCCATCGCCATCGCCGTGCTCGGTGCGATTTCGGCGAGCGGCATTGGCGGGCAGGCGAGCGAACTGGATTGGGGCTTTGTGACGGTGTGGAGCGACCCCGTGCTGATCCACCTCATGGTCGTGGCGGCCACGCTGACCATCATTTCGGTGCTGGCGATTCTCATCCTGCTTGATCCGCGCGAGAACGCCTATTGCGTCCCGCTGGAGCGCGCGGCCAGCCTTGTGGCGGGCATTGTCGCGTCCGTCCTGCTCGCATTCTTCTGGGATCAGAAGATGCCGCGCACCGCCGAATTCATCGGGGCCGCAATCCTGATTGCCGCCATCGTGCTGCTGTCACTCGCCCCCCGTTTTTCAAAACCAGAACCAGACAAGACTGCAAGGGAGACCTGATCATGAAGACCACGAAAACCAGTTATTTTGCCAGCACTGCGCTGTTCACGCTCGGCCTGCTGGCCGCTGCGCCTGCCTATGCGCAGGATGCGCAGCCCGATGGGGAAGAAGCTGACGCTTCCGAAATCATCGTCACAGGCAGCCGCATTCGCGGAATCGCGCCGGTGGGTTCAGCGGTGATCGCAGTCGATCAGGCCAAGATCGAACGTGAACCGGTGCTCTCGGTCAACGACATTTTGCGCCGCGTGCCGCAAGTGGTCTCGCTGGGGGCAAACCGCGCGGGTGGTTCCGCCCAGAATGGTGCCGCCAACGCCACGCGCGGCGCGGGCATCAACCTGCGCGGCCTGTCGACCAACGCGACCTTGCTGCTCTATGATGGCCGCCGCCTGCCGCCGCAGGGCACGCAGGGCCAGTTCACCGATCCTTCGGTCATCCCGTCAATTGCGCTGGGACGCCTTGAAGTCGTGGCGGATGGCGCTTCGGCCATTTACGGCTCTGACGCGGTGGCCGGTGTGGTCAACATGATCCTGCGCAAGGATTTTGACGGCATTGAAGCGCGCGCGCGTTATGGCTTTGCCGACGGCAATTATTCCGAAGCGCAGGCCGCAGCCCTGTTCGGCAAGACATGGGGTGGCGGTTACCTGACGCTGGCGGGTGAATATACCAAGAACTCCACCTTGCTGGGCAAGGATCTGGACTTCTATCAGGATGACAACCGGTATCGCGGTGGCCGCGATCTGCGCGTTTCCACCTGCAATCCCGGACAGATTTCGGTAGGCGGCAGCACTTATGCCATTCCGGCAGGGGGCGTGACGGCGGCCAATGTCGGCTCTCTGGTGAAGGGCAGCACCAACAAATGCTTCTATAATGGCGAAGACAGCGTCATCCCCAATCAGGAGCGTTACAGCTTTGTCGGCGCGGCCAGCCATGAACTGACCGACTCGATCCGCCTGTTTGCCGACGGCTTCTATTCGAAGCGCACCGGCACCGTGCGGACGCAGGGCACGTTCACGGCCACTGTGCGCCCGGCCAATCCCTTCTTTGTTTCTCCGGTGGCTGCGGCTTCGGTTTCTGTGCCCTATTCGCTTTTCCCCGAACTGGGCATGTTCGAAAGCCCCTATCACGCCTCATCTTGGAATGCGGTGGGCGGCATCGAAGTGAAGCCGTTCGGCGATTTCCGCGCCACGCTCTATTATGCGCATGGTCAGGCCGACGAAGTGGTGGAGCGGTCGCGCGGCGTCAACACGGCTGCGCTCAATGCCGCGCTGGCCGATACCAACCCGCTGACCGCGCTCAACGTGTTTGGCGGCGCAAACAATCCCGCCACGCTGGCCAAGATCAGCGACAATCTGTTCATCATCACCGGCAAGACCAAGCTGGACGTGATCAATGGCCAGATTGACGGGTCTCTTTTCGACATGCCGGGCGGTCGCGTCCGCGTGGCGCTGGGGGCGGAACATCGCAAGGAACATACCTTCACCGATCTCATCACCGGGCAGGCAGCAACCCCGCTGAGTGTGAATGATGCAGGCACGCGCAATGTGGACGCGCTGTTTGGCGAACTCTTCATCCCGCTGGTGGGCGCGGAAAACCGCTCGACCGGCTTTGAAAAGCTCAACCTTTCCATGGCCATCCGCCACGAGAATTACAGCGATTTCGGCAGCACCACCAACCCCAAATTCGGCCTGACCTGGGAACCTTTTCCCGGCCTGACGCTGAAGAGCACCTATGGCACGTCGTTCCGCGCGCCAACCTTCACCGAAGTCTCGACGATTGCGGGCGGGGCAGGCCTCTATTTCGACACGCTGCCTGATTTTTCCGGAAACAGCATCGGCATCGGCATTGCTGGCGGCAATCCCAATCTGAAGCCGGAAACCGCCAAGACATGGTCGTTCGGCGTGGAAGCGGCACCGCCCTCCATCCCCGGCCTCTTCCTGACGGTGAACCATTTCCGCATCAACTATTCCAACCAGATCCAGGCGTTGCGCGGAACGGCAGGCATCCTCACCAACCCGCTCTACGCCTCGTTCGTAACGCGCAATCCCAGCGCGGCAGCGATTGCGGCGCTGGTGGGTTCCGGCCTGCCGGTCAACAACGCGATCAACCAGAGCCAGGTGACCTTTTTCGTCGATGGCCGTCGCCAGAATCTGGGCAAGTCGCTGATGAATGGTCTGGACGGCGTGCTGAGCTATAATTGGGATTGGGGTTCGGCCAAGATGGATGCGGGTGTGCAGGGCACCTACATCCTGAAATACATGTTCGAACCGGTTCCCGGTGCAGGCTTGACCAATGTGCTCAACACGTTCGGCTTTTCCAACAAGTTCAGGATGCAGGCGGATATTGGCGTAGAGTATAACGGCTTCCGTGCCCGCGCCACGCTCAACCATCTCGGCGGTTATGACAATGGCACCGTCAATCCGGTGCAGCATGTGAAGAGCTATGAAACGGTGGACCTGATGCTGGGTTACACCTTTGACGAGCGTTTCACGCTGTCGGTCGATGCGCGAAACCTGTTCAATCAGGATCCGCCTTTCGTGGATACGACGCGCGGCTATGATCCGCAGGCATCCAACCCGGTACCGCGCATGATCTCCTTCACCGCTTCGGTGAAGTTCTGAACGATGGCGGTGATGGCGCTCGCAGCCGCGGCGGCCCTATCAGCGGGGTTTTGCAGCGCGCTGGCGGGCAACCACCCGGATGGCGTTCGCGTCGTCCGGGCGAGCGCCATCACCCCCGCGCCCGTCTGGAAACCGGAGGGGAGCGAACGCGGATATCGCGCGCAGGATGTGCGTGTGCCCTTGTGCCGGGTGGAAGGCACGATTGAAGGCACGATCGGCTTTGAACTCTGGCTGCCCGATCAATGGAACGGCCGTCTGCTCGGTGCGGGCGTGGGTGGCGATGCGGGCATTTTCAACTATCTCGACATGAGCCTGCGCGTGGGAGAGGGCTTTGCCACCGTTACCACAGACAGCGGCCACAAGATCAGCCAGGCGCGCTGGATGACCGACGCCAAGGCGCGCATCGACTATGAACACCGCGCGGTTCATCTCACCGCGCTGGCTGCCAAGGGGCTGGTCGCGCGCCATTATGGCAAGGGACCGGACCGCAGCTATTTTACCGGCTGTTCGGGCGGGGGGCGGCAGGGCCTCAAGCAGATGCAGACCTATCCGCTCGATTATGACGGCATCCTCTCCGGTGCGCCGGGGCCGTATATGCCGCTCATCTCGGTGCGGATGATGTGGTTCTCGCTGATGCAGAAGCGCAATCCGGCGGGCGCTCTCTCCGATGCGGACTGGGCGCTTTATGAAGCCAAGGCGACGGCTGCGTGCGATGCGAAGGACGGTGTGGTCGATGGCGTGGTGGAAAATCCGCTCGCTTGCCGCTTCCGCACGGCGACGCTGCTTTGCAAGCCCGGCCAGACGGACGGGTGTCTGACCGCTCCAAAACGCGCCATGCTCAACATCATCATCGCGCCGATGAAGGATGAAAAGGGGCGCGCCATGGATGGCGGGCTGCTGCCCGGCGTGCGCACGCGCCCCGGCCCGCCTTCTCCCTTGTTGCGCGCGATGTGGGGTGATGCGGTCTATAATGACGCAAATTGGGATGAAGAGACGTTCCAGCGCACGGCGGACCTTGCCAAGGTGAATGCCGCCATGCCCGAACTGCGCGCGGACAAGACAGCCATTGCGCCGTTCATCGCGGCCAACCGCAAGGCGATCATCTATCAGGGCTGGGCAGACCCGTCGGTCATCGCCGGGCCGACATTGGACTATTATCAACGGCTGGCGGCAGCGCATGGCGGGCTGGCAAAGCTGCAGGATCATGTGCGCCTGTTCATGGTGCCGGGCATGTATCATTGCCGGGGTGGCCCCGGCGCAGACCAGTTTGGCGCATCGGCACAGGCGGCAACGCCCGGCGATGACGCGCGCGACATGCTCTGGTCGCTGATCCGCTGGGTGGAGAAGGGGGAAGCGCCGCGCAGCGTGGTGGCGGATAAGCCCGGCCAGTTCACGCGGCGGCTCTGCCCCGTCCCGCAATCAGCGCGCTATGACGGGATGGGAGACCGCAATGCCGCTTCGTCCTATGCTTGCGTGAATGATTCGGCCTTGCGCAGGGCAAAATAGCGAAGGCGCTCCCGGACATGGAAGACCGAACCGACACATGGACTTGTCACGCTTTTGTGCCGGTCACTTGAGCGTTTGGATCTCGCACAAGGAGACCGGCGAGATGAACAAGCATCGTGAAGAGTTCAAGCTGGAAGCCGTGCGGGCTGCCCTGAGCAGTGGGTTACCGCGTGAGCGGGTTGCGGCGGATTTGGGGATTGGCAAGGCCGACGCATTGTGGGGCGAAACTGTCCATGCAATCATTCATTTGCGACACATTATGTGCGCGACCGAAGCAGACTTGATCGCCCATTGCAGAAGGCTGATCGCGTCGTCGTCCACGCAGGAAGTTTTCAGTCAGCATGTTCTTCTTCCCCACCACACGGACTTAACCTGCGCTCATGTCAATTGAGTTGCCAGCGCTTCGCCTCGCAGCGCAAGACCAGTTGCACCACGGCAATGGCGTGGCTTGATCAATTGATCAATCTCTGACATTTAGCCCCCACCCTGATCAATTGATCAGGATAGAATCGCTTTGCCGCAGAGGGGGAATGACCGTGAACATCCTGATTTTCCTATTCGTCGGCGGCGTTTTCGGCTGGATCGCGGGCATGATCATTTTGGCGCTCTGGAATCTACTCCACCGAGGCAGTGTGCGTTGATCGGCAGTTCTGATGAATGCGCAAGACAAAATGGTTTTTCAGGATCGCGGCCTAAAAAGACCTGAAGAGAAATGGCCGCGCAACCCGCTCCACCTCATCGCGGGACGGGGGTTTCCGACCGGTGACGATTTCCATCTCCGGCGCAAGGCTGAAGAGCGACCCGATGATCGACAGCAGGCCATAGAACAGGAGATAGGGATCGCCTTCGCGGACTGTCCCTTCCTTTTGCGCCGCCTTGATGAAATTCGCGCCCCGGTCCACCATCTGACGGAAATAGCTGTCCACCATCCAGACAAAGCGCTGGTTGGGTTCGCGGCTTTCAAAGATCAGCAGCCTGTGGAAATCAGGATCGCTGGCGCAGATATCGACCATGGCCCGGACGCCCGCCAGCAACTGATCCGTCGCGCTTTGCGACGGTTCGGCAATCGCGGCGTCGTTCAGCACGCGCAGCGCATGGCGAAAACTGTCGGCCATGACCTCGCGCCAAAGGCCTTCTTTCGATTTGAAATGATAGAGCAGCAGGCTTTGCGCAACCTTGGCTTCCTCAGCGATCTGCCGGGTGGAGGTTCCCGCAAAACCTTGCGCAGCAAAGCACCGGCGCGCGGACCGGATGATGCGCGTGCGCGTGCTTTCGGGAAGTTCAAATGCTTTGGTCATCATATTCCATTGCCATGCGCAGCCTCCATCGCTGAGCCGCCGTAATGCCTGATCTCTCTGGTCACCAGCTTGCACACACATAATCAAAATCGAGGGGTTCACCATGTCAAAATCAAGCAAAGAGTCAGCATCCGTCGGCAAAGGCGGAGAACTTCATCAGCGCGCCAATACGGTGCTCACCACCAATCACGGCATGCCTCTGTCAGACAATCAGAACAGCCTGCGTGCCGGGGAACGCGGCCCGACTTTGCTTGAGGATTTCGTGCTGCGTGAGAAAATCTTCCATTTCGACCATGAACGCATCCCGGAGCGGATCGTTCATGCCAGAGGCTCGGGCGCGCACGGCTATTTTGAGGTGACCAAGGCCATTCCCGGCCTGACCAAAGCGGCGCTCTTCTCGAAGAAGGGCAATCAATGCCCGGTGTTCGTGCGCTTTTCGACCGTCGCAGGTAGCAAGGGATCGAAGGATACGCCGCGCGATGTGCGTGGCTTTGCCGTCAAATTCTATACCGAAGAGGGCAATTGGTATCTGGTCGGCAACAATATGCCGGTCTTCTTCATTCAGGATGCGATCAAGTTTCCGGACCTGATCCACGCCGTCAAGCCCGAAGCCGACCGCGGCTTTCCGCAGGCGGCGTCCGCGCATGACACCTTCTGGGACTTCATCTCGCTGATGCCGGAAGCAATGCACATGGTGATGTGGGCGATGTCTGACGTCGCCCTGCCGCGCTCGCTGCGCATGATCGAGGGTTTTGGCGTCCACACGTTCAGGCTGGTCAATGCGGAAGGAAAATCGACCTTCGTCAAATTCCACTGGCGGCCCAAGCTTGGCGCGCAGGCGACGTGCTGGGACGAGGCGGTCAAGATTTCTGGCGCCGATCCCGACTATCATCGCCGCGACCTGTGGGAAGCGATCGCCAAAGGCGATTTCCCCGAGTGGAGCTTCGGCATCCAGACCTTTGACGAAGCATGGGCGGCCAAGCAGCCCTATGACGTTCTTGATCCCACCAAGCTGATCCCGGAAGAGGATATCCCGGTCGAAGTGATCGGCCGCATGGTGCTCGACCGGAATCCCGACAATGTCTTTGCCGAAACAGAGCAGGCGGCGTTTCTGCCGACCAACATCATCCCCGGCGTTGAGTTCTCGAATGACCCGCTGCTCCAGGGCCGGTTGTTCAGCTATCTCGACACACAGAAGTCGCGGCTGGGCACGACCAACTTCCACCAACTGCCGATCAATGCGCCGATCTGCCCGATGGCCAATTTCCAGCGCGACGGCATGATGCAGACCGCAATTCCCAAGGGCCGCGCCAATTACGAGCCGAACAGCCTGAACGAAGCGGGAGAATATGGCGGGCCACGTGCGCAGCCGGATCGGGGCTTCCGCACATTTGCAGACAATAACGAACGCAATGATCCAACCGAAAAGCTGCGGATCAGGGCCGAGAGCTTTGCTGATCACTTCACGCAGGCGCGCATGTTCTATCGCTCACAGACCGTGCCAGAACAGGCGCATATCGCCGCTGCACTGGTGTTCGAATTGTCCAAGGTCCAACTGGTCCATGTTCGTACGCGCACGTTGGCGCAGCTTCGCAATGTCGATGAGGATCTGGCCCAGCGCGTTGCAGACGGCCTCGCCATGCCGCTCTCCAAAGCGGAGACGCCTGCGTTTTCACCACAGGACATGAAGCCCTCGGACAAATTGTCGCTCATGAAAAAGTTCGTGCCGACGCTGGAAGGGCGCAAGGTCGGCATATTGTTCGATGAAGGGTCAGACCTGGCCGAGATCAACAGCCTCAAGTCCGCCATTGAAAAGGCTGGAGCCACGACCATGCTGATCGCGCCCAAGGTCGGTGGCATCAAGGTGAAGGGCGGCACGCTCGCCGCTGAGGGGCAGTTGGCGGGCACGCCCTCGGTGCTGCTCGATGCCGTTGCGCTGATGCTGACCAAGGATGCCGCAACAAAGCTTTGCGGGGAGTCCGCCGCCGTCGATTTTGTGTCGGATGCGTTCGTCCATCTCAAGGCGATTGGTCATGATGAGGGCGCACAGCCGCTGCTCGAAAAGGCGGGCGTTGTGCCCGACGAAGGGATCACCAGCCTTGATAGCAGTTTCATCAAGGCCGCTGCACGGCGCTTTCCGGCGCGCGAGCCCTCCGTCCGCATGCTCCCCTGAACCCCTAGGCTGCGTTGACAAAAGACTTCAGCCATAGCCTGGCGGCGGCAAGGTTGAGGAAGCTCTCGAAGGAGAGACTGGTCTTGTCGTGGCCGGGTGGCGATGCGGCGCTGTTGCAGGCTTGCCGAACATGCGTTCGACGCGGTTGCGATCCGGTAACGGCGATAGTCAGGATGCTCGGGTGTCTTGCGGTTCGAGCGGGGCGGGATGATCGGCAGGATGCCCTGCGACGGACAGGTTTCCTGGAACCTGTCGCCATCATATCCTTTGTCGGCGAGCAGCGCCTTGGGCTAAGGCTATGGCGGGGCCATCAGGTCATCGGCGGCGGTGTAATCGGATGCCTCGCCGCCCAGTCAGGATGAAGCCGACAGGGAGGCCTTGGTGTCGCAGCGGGCATGGATTTTGCTCGTAAAGCCACTCGGCTGGGAAGTGCCCCCGGCACTTCCGCCGCCTGCGTCGTGATCGACCGGAAAGGCGTTCTTAAAGAGCCCCCTTTTCCGCCCGCTGCTGAGACGTGCTGCGAACGCTGGTGCTGTCGATCATGTGCTGCCAGTCGTCGGTCAGGCCCAGATCGACCAGCGTTTGCAACCAGCGCATCCCAGACCCGCTGTTCTGCCCAGCGCCGGAAACCGGACGACCAGACCCGGTTCCGCACCATACCGCTCGTGCATGTCGCGCGAACCAGCCGACCCGCAGCACGTGTAGCATACCATTGAGAAAGCGCCGGTTATCGCCGGCGGGACGCTTAACGTCCCCGCTCAGGCGGCAGCAGCGGCCGATCGGCTCCCATTCCGCGTCCGACAAATCCCCGCGACCCATGACTGCTCCTCAAAAAAACAGCCTTGAATCAGAAGTCGGGCCAAATGGGAATCCCTTTTGTCAACACGGCCTAAGGAAACATGTATTCTGCCAGAGGCAACGCAGTTTGACTGTTGAAGACTACGGACAGTGCGCTCGCGCGGTCAGTCGTTCGATGTTCGGGCGATGATCATTAACATCGCTCGCTCAGTCATCGTCTGAGTCTTGCATCTGCTTCCGCAGAGCGAGTTGCAGGGGTCGGTGCCTATGACGTGGTGAAGCGGCAGGAATCCAGAGACACCCATAGTCGCTCGCCGCCCCAAAGAGCCGTCCAAATTCGATGAAGCGCCGGCAATTGGCGAATGTTTCATTGCATCTGGTTCCCCCAGACCATCACCAGCTTGCGCATCTCACTGCCAAAGTTGTCCCAACGAGACGGTTCGTCGGTGGGGACTGCCAGTTCGGACTTCAAAACATCGAGCAGCTTCTCACAGAAATCCAGCGGCACAGCATTCTCGACACATGCCCAACCCCGGTCTTGGAGGATGGATGACAGGGATCGTGCGCTAAGCATTTCGCAAGCCTATCGCTTCACTGGCGTGGCGGTATGATTCTTTGCCAGTTTTGGGTCCGGCACAACGGCCAGACAATACAACCCGTGAGGGTCAGCCGGTTTTCTCCAACCAGCCTGATAGTGCCACTATAGGTTCCACCATCGGCGGGACGATAGATTTTGCCGCCCGACCATGCCCGCGGTCCACCTCTGAACCCGGTCATGAAAACAAGCCCCATCAGCAGTCTGTTGCGAAGGTCTGGATTCTTGTTTTTTGTGTCGCGCTCGACCGGATTGGCACCGCCGACAATTTTTCCGCACAGCGCCGCTCCACAGGCATAAAGTTCGACGATGCCGCCCCTGTCGGGGGTTTGCCAGCGGCCAAAAGGCGTGAGCCCAGCATGGGCTTGCCCGGCCGTGTCCGCTGCTGCCATGGCGAGTATGAGCGGCAAGATCGAAGCCATGGGAATACTCCTTTGCGTGTGCGATCAGGCAAGTTTCTCGTCAGCTTGGAGATCCGGCCGATAGACCGACATCTCGATGCCGGAGCCCAGTGGCAACGTCGTGCTCTCGAAGCCACTACCCTCCGCGCGGACATGGGCGACATAGGGTGCCAGTGCCTTCTTGAAGGTGTAAATGTTGTCCGCAAAGACGACTGCCCCGGGCCGCAATTTTGGGGTGAGCAGTTTCAGCACTGGCAGATACAAGTCCTTCCATCCGTCGAGCAGCACGATGTCGATCGGGGCTTTGAGCGAACACAATGTTTCCATCGCATTGCCCTCACGGATATCTGACCAGTCGCTTAGTCCGGCGTGCGCCAGATAGTCGCGCGCAACCGAGACTTTGCGCGGTTCGATTTCTGTGCCGATGAAGTGTCCGCCATTGGCGCGCATCGCGCTCGCCAGGTAGAGCGCTGAAATGCCGAACGAGGTGCCGAACTCTATTGCCTGCTGGGCATCGATGGATCGCGCAGTCAGATAAAGCAGACGGCCGACTTCATCCGGCACACCGATAAAGGCATTGGCGAGATGCGGTGTGATGCCATCCATGAACGGCTTTCCCGTCAGCAATGCCCCAAGCCCGCTCGGTAGCGCGCGCAGGAACACCCATTTGTCACCCTTCGAAGCGCGATGAACCTCACCCAGAACGGAAGCCACGTTTGGATCTTTCAGTCCGGCGAAGCGCGCAATTTCATCACTCATGTTTGGTCTTTCGCTGTGTCGGTTGCCATGATATGAGTTTACGCTCACATTTGGCAACTCGCTTTCCAAACAGGCAATTCCACCATGTCATCTGCTTCGCTGACCCCCAGAAAAGCGCCGCGTCAGGCGCGCGCGGTGGCGACGGTTGAGGCTATCGCCCAAGCTGCCACTCAGCTTTTGCGCGAGAACGGATTGGCCGCGATGACGACAAACGCAGTGGCTGCGCGCGCGGGTGTCAGCATCGGGAGCCTCTATCAGTATTTCCCAAATCGCGATGCGCTGATGGTTGAACTCATCCGGCGCGAGCAGCGCGGCCATGTCGAGCGTGTCCGCGCCGCGCTGGTCCTTTGCGAAGAACTTGATCTCGAAGCAACGGTCCGCTTGCTGGTTCGGGCGGCCATGGGCCACCATCGCGCCGATGCGCTGCTCGCTTCGGCCATCGATCATGAAGAAGCCCGGCTGCCGGTCGATGCGATTATCGCCGAAACCCTTGCCGAAGGCGGCGCTTTGCTTATGCATCTGTTCTCGCGCTTCAGGGATGAGATTGGCCCCCTCGATCCTGCCCGCGCTGCGCGCACGCTGCCCGCTCTGGTTCGCTCGGTTGTCGATGCCTGGGCAAATCTGGCTCAATCCGAGCTCGAAGTTGCGGAAGAAGAGGCCGTGCAGGCGGTATTGGGCTATCTCTGTATTTACCGGAGACTTGCCGCATAAATTCAAGGCTGTGCTATCGAATCGAATTCAATTAGATGGCGCAGGATGAAGACTGCAACCCACTACCTCTCTTTTGCGCCCTATCTAGTGCTGTTGGTGGTAGCTGTGATTGGCATTGCAGGCGGTCAAACGGGCATTCTCGAAAGGCCCGCAGCTAACAATGCATTCGCTGCAGCGGGGGTGATCGCAATTCCAACAGGATTGCTGATCGGAATTGCGAGTTTGGCGTTCAACAGTTGTTGGCCGATCTGGGTGCGACTGGCGGTTGGAATAAGCTTTGCGCCGGTGGCGCTGCTCTCTGCGCTGTTCTGCGGCCTTTGACCACCAACGCGCGCTATGCTCTCAGCCGCAATGAAACGAGACGAGCATGCCTTGTCCATCGATTTCGACATTGAGGCGTGTCGGCGAGTAATCCTCGGTTACCGGCATACCCGGCGTTAGCCAGCGGATGGTCTTGGCACCGCTTAGGCGCGCCACCTGTGCCTTATCGGCGTCGACGGCTGGTCGGCCGGCCAGGTGGCGCACTTTGTCATCGCCGCAGGCATGAATATCGCTCCGAAGGTCATTAGGATCGGTAACCTCAAGCATGCCATCGCCTTTGTCCGATGAGCTGACGGCAGGTTCATCGGGTTTTGCAGTCTGCGGCGCACACGCGACCAACAATGGTGGAGCAAATATAAGGGCAAAATGCCTCATTTCCGTGTTCCAATTTGGCAATGCAACCCGGCACTATAGCTGGATCTAGGGGTGCTTTCTCACCTCTCAATCAGCCAGGGCGCGCGTGTATGTGGCGAGGTCGAAATAGTCGCGCCAGACTTTGATTTTCCCATTCTCGATCTCAAAGACGCCGCAACAAGGCAGGTCAACACTGCGTTCGCCTAGCATGCTGCGATCGACGCGTTCGGCAAATACGATGGAGCCGCTGCTCGCGATGTTGAGGATCTCCCAGTCGGTCCGGGTCCAGTCCTTGAGGAAAGCAGCGATGAACGTCCGCAGGTTTGCTTTGCCGCTCACCGGCAACATCGGCATGTTGTGATAGATACCGTCCTCGGCGAAGAAATCGACGAGCTCGTCCGCATCTAGCCGCGACCAAGCTGCAACAAAATCGCGAACGAGTTGCTCGTTGTCATCATGTGCCATGGTAACCTCACTGTGGAATTGCACTCTGCGTCACCCCATTCCGATCCCGGCAAGCAGCCAGTCATAATAGGCGCGATATTCTGGCTTCATGGCGACGGGATAGAGCCAGCCCCCGAAGCTCGCCCAATAGGCCAGCACGAGTAGGGCACCGGCAACTGGTGCGATCCTCGCCCATAGCTTGTTCCCCCGAAAATGCGCGAAGGCGCCGATATGGACGGCGACTGCCATCACCGCGAGGCCATAATAGGGATAGAATACTGCTTGCATCTTAGGATGATGCAGCGGCCCCGATGCCCACCAGAAATTGGTGTCGAGATGGCCGACGAAGCGCGTCATCAGCGCAGCCGTAGTATGATTGAACAGGAACAACGCGAGGTAGAAACCGCTCGCAATCTGCCACTTGGCCCAGCCACTCTTGCCCGGTTCGCGCAATCGGCGGAAGGCCAAGCGAAGTCCGAGCCCGATCTGGAATAGCAGCGCCAGAACTAGCAATGGCTCAACCACCGGATTGCGATAGCCAAGCTGGACGAGTTTGAGTGCCGCATTGTGCGCGTCCGATCCTGCCAGCGCAAAGAGGTGAACCAGGAGATGTTGGGCGACGAAGACGAGTACTATCAAGCCGGTCAGGTAATGCAGACGCAGCGTTGTCGATCGCGCCAGAGCTGCCGCCTCGGTCATGACAGCGCGCCCGCAAGCGTCATAAGCGCCACCGACGCAAACAGACTGGTCGAAGGAAAACGCAGCGGGTTGATGCCGCCCTTGACCGCAACGAGGATGCTAAGTGCGCTCAGCAAGAGCGACAGGCCGCCGAGCAACCAGGCGATGTCGTGGCTGGCCCAGCCCATAGCAACGCTTGCGAAGGCCAGAGTCATCGCCGCGAGCAGGATCGTGACGATATGCCAGCAATAATAGTTGAGCCACTTGGACGCTTTGGGGAGATGTCCATCCGCTAGGAGTGGCCCCGCCACGCGCGGCCCGCCGATGAAGGTGTGCACGTAAAAGGTCACTCCGGCGATTAGCGCGGCGGCGGCGAACCAAATCGATTGCATCTTTGTGATTCCCATAGTAGAGAATATTCTCTAATTGGAGTGATCATGGCGCGCAAGGCTCTTTTTTCGATGCTCATGTGTTCGAGACGGTTGGCCGGCTGATGGCAAAGCAGGGCGCAGTGACGACCAGCGCGGTCCAGGAGGCAGCCAAGCTCTCGACCGGATCGCTCTATCACCGGTTCGGCTCGCGAGAGGGCCTGCTCGCCGAGACATGGGCGTTTGCGCTGCTGTCGTTTCAGCCGCAGTTTGTGGAAGCCCTGGCGGTTCCCGACAAACCGGTTGGCGAGATCGCTGCGGTGACGCCGCGCTTTTGCCGCGAACACCGCGCGCAAGCCCTGATCCTGTCCTGCTGCAACGCCCGGCAGTTCATGAGCGAGGATACCCCGCACGCCATCCGCCTGAAGATCGAAGAAGCCAATCAGGCGACCGGCATTGCGCTGAAGGAGTTTGCTCAACGCCGGGGCTTCGATCTCGATGCCTGCCGGTTGGCGCTGATCGCCTTTCCGCTCGCCGCCGTACAGCAATATCTGCCTGATCGCGAAGTGCCGCTGGACGGGGATCAACATGTCGCGCACGCCGCGCACGCGATGCTCGAAAGCGAGGAATAGGCAGCCATGCGGACGATCTACTTTCACGGCATGCCCGGTTCACCCGATGAGCTGCGCCTGTTCGAGGGCATCGATACTTCGAAATGGATTGCTCCCAACCGGGGAGAGTTGCCGAAAGTCGCCTCCGCATCGGAACGCTTCGACTTGCTTGCAGAGTTGGTCCGCCAGCATGGTCGCGAGGGGCCGGTGCGCCTCGTCGGATTCTCGCTCGGCGCATATGTTGCGCTCGAAACCGCAAGCCGACTTCCCGACTTTCCCTTGCAGCTCGATCTTGTTTCAGCGGCAGCCCCACTCGATACAGGTCCCTTCATCGAGCAGATGGCCGGGCGCGCTGTCTTCACACTCGCGCGTGATCGGCCACGCGCCTTTGCCGCGCTTGCCCGAATTCAGGGGGGCATGGCAGCTGCCACACCCGGATGGTTGCGAAACGCATTGTTTGCGTCGGCGCGCGGCGAAGATCTCACGCTGAGCCGAGAGGCACAGTTTCGCGACCGGATGGCAGGTATTTTGCGCCATTGCCTGACGCACGGCGCGCACAACTATCGCGTCGAACTCGCAGCCTATGTCGGCTCATGGTCCTACATTCTGAAACAGATCGGCCATCCCGTGACTTTGTGGCACGGGGATTGCGACAATTGGGCGCCTGCCGACATGGCAAAGACCCTGGCGAGCGCATTACCGAATGTGGCCGGCTGCCAAATCTTGCCCGGGCTGTCCCACTATTCCGCGCTGAGATTCGCCCTGTCCAGCATATTGGAAACTGGAACATTTGCCGCCCCGGGCCACCGGCCAGAAATGAAAAGGTGCGATCCATGAATTACGTCCTTGGTGCGCCGGGGTCGGGCAAGACGGCCCTAGCCGAGCTGCTCCGCAGCAATGATCAGGGCGCGATTGCCATTGATTGGGACGATCTTTTGGAACCCGCGTCGATGTTAAACGGCCGATCAATCGGGGACGAACGTGTCGAACCGCGGGCGTCCAATTTAAGCATGGCGACAGGCATCTAGTTGAACAAAGTCCCCATCGGTATGGAGCTCCGCCTTTGCCAATCGAAATCCGCCATCTTCGAGCCGCAGTTGTCACGGCGGAAACCCAGAGTTTCTCGCGGGCGGCAAAGCAGCTAAGCGTCAAACAATCGGCGCTGAGTCGCCGAGTTCAGGCGCTCGAACAGATGCTCGGAGTTCAACTCTTCGAGCGCACGAAGCGCGGAACTTTTGCCACCGAGAACGGCAAGGCATTCCTGACGGTGGCTGACCGGATTCTGACCGACGTCGATAATCTCCTGACCACCGCCAAGAATGTGAGCTACGGCGAGGAAGGCCGCCTTGCCATAGGCTTCAGCTCGTCGCTGATGACCGGAAATCTGCGGTTCGCCATCGGCGATTATATCGCACGCTATCCCGACGTGCAGTTCGATGGGATCGAAGGCGGGACAGAAAAGCTGTTCTCCGGCCTGCAAGCACGTATGGTCGATGCAGCAATCACGCCGGCGCCAATTGCCGAACCCGGTATCACAAGACGCAATTTGTGGACCGAGCGGCTTGTGGTGGCAGTGCCGGAAGGCCATCGTCTAACCGAAGCAGATGCAGTTCATTGGACGGACCTGCGCAATGAGGTGTTCGTATTGCCCACTCAGGGGGTCGGCCCTGTCGTTTCCGAACTGCTCGCGACCAAACTCACCGCACATGGCCACCGCGCGAAGATCATCATGCAGGACACCAGCATCGAGAGCGTGATCAGCACGGTGACGATCGGGCGCTACATCACCATAGCCACCGAAGCCTCGACGGGCGTGAACTGGCCGGACCTCAAATTTCTCGAGATCGCCGACAATGGCGGACCGGCCCGGCTCGAATTTGCGCTCTACTGGCGCCCGGACAACCAGAACCCGGCATTGGCCAAGTTCCTCAAGATGCTCCAGGAGCGCTACCCGGTCCTTCAGGGCGAGTGATGGCCTTTGCGGGCTTTGGCAAAACTTCGGTCGGTCGCCATGAACCGCTCGATCATTGCCGGGATCAGCCGCTCGGGCGCGGGTGCGCCCTTGGCCTCGCCGCCGCCCATCGCAACAGCATAAGCGGAAAGGTCGCGATGCAGCCGGGCGGTGAGCTCCACCGTCAGCCTGACCGGCTTCTCGTCGGCAAGGTCGGTGAGTTTCAGGCGCGTCATGGTGCAGCTCCTACGGGCGAGAGGATCAGGTCGCGGGTGACAATGACCCGCACCGGAAATCCGGGGCGGATCGTCAGCGTCGGCGGAATGTTGAGCTGGCGCCGCACGATTTCCTGACCCGCCTGATTGATGCTATCCTGGGTGCCGGTGCGCAGCGCGCGGACCAGCGTATCATCGCTGCCCGATCCCAGCTCGGTCCCCACACCCAGCACGGTCGAAATCAGCGCGGCCTTGGCCAGACTGCCCCAATGGAAGTTCACGCTATCCTGCAAGCCGGCGAACCCGCGCCCGTCGGCACCGGGTTGGCGGTCGAGCTGAATCGAGCGGCCATCTGGCAGGATCAGCCGGGTCCAGGCGAGCAAGACGCGCGACTGTCCGGCGCTGACTTCGGCGTCATAGTCGCCGATCAGCCGGGTACCCTGCGGGATCAGCAGGATTCGGCCCGTGGGGCTGTCATAGACATTCTGCGTGACTTGCGCGGTAATCTGGCCGGGCAAGTCCGAGCGGATGCCGGTGATCAGCGCCGCCGGGATGATGCTACCCGCTTGCAGGATATGTGGGTCAGGCGGCGGCGCCAGGCGATCGGACGCCGTGGTGCGGCGGTCGCCTGCAGTAGCCAGAAACGCTTGTTTCGGCGAAACCCGCGCCGCTGGTTCGGCTGGTGCCGCCGCGATCGGCGCAATTCCGGCGGCGGCTTCACCGCCAACCAGGTCGACATTGGCCGAACCGGGACTTCCCCCCGACCCGGCCAGAAACAAACGGCTGATGCGTGCGGCATCGCGTTCCTGCGCCGCGAGCTGGCGCGCTTGCTGGGCGGCGCTGGCCTCTGGCGACAAGGGCGGCTGTCCAGGTTGGGCTGGCCCAACAGGTGGCAATGCAGCCACCCCGCCATTCCGCTGTGCATCGAGGATCGGCTTGCCGAGATCGCCGGGAAGCGGCGGACCGAGCTTGGGCACATCGCCATAATCCTTGGGCGCACCCGCCAGCGCGTCGGCGGCGGTCTTGCCATCGGCGACGAGCAATTCGGTAGGTGTTTCGCGGCCCTTGTCATAAAGCGCGTAGCCGAACGCTCCGCCCAGTGCCGCGAGGGTCACGGCGCTGGCGATGCCGACGGTCTTGCGCGACAGCCGCATCACGATTGGAAGCGGCGGGCGCAGCCGCAAGTCGGGCGGGGAAGCCTTTGGCGCAGACGTTGCCTCTGCGGTCGGCACGGCTTGGGGATCTTCGGTCATCGCCGCCGCTCCCGGACATAGCGGGTTATGCGGACCCTCTGCTGGCTGCGCTTGTCGCCCATCCGGAGTTCGGCTTCGGCAAAGAGCCGATCGACGATAATGTGATGTCCGGAGACGCGATAGTTGACCAGTTCGCCCTCACCGCTGGCACCGATCACAAACACCGGCGGCATTTCGCCGCGCGCGATGCTTTCGGGAAACTCGATGAAGGTCCGCACTCCGTCGTCGAACACCCGCACCGGCCGCCAGTCGGGGCGGTCGCCCGAGATGCGATAACCGAATGTGAGGTTGGGAAGTGCAATCCCGGCAGCGACGGGCGCGGCCGCTTCGGCAGCACTTGCGCGGCCCCGGATCGCAATCAGCTCATCCTGCGGATAGCTCCAGGAAACCGAGGCCATGTAGGTCGAAGTGCTGGCGCGAAGCTCGAGATGGTAGGTCCGCCGGTCGGTGTTGATGATGAGGTTGGTGGCAAGGTCGCTGCGCGTCGGCTTGACTAGGATGTGGACACGGGTTGCATTTCCGGTGCCGCTGGTCGTGTCGCCGATGATCCAGCGAACGGTATCTCCAGCCGCGACCGGTCCCGCGCCGACCAATTGCTCGCCGGGCTGGAGGGCAATGTCGGTGATCTGGCCGGGCGCGGCATAGACCTGATAAAGCGCGCCTTCGGCCCAGACGAACCGCTGCATGGCGTTGATGAAGCCGTCACGGCGCGGCTCGACCCGAGCGGCCTCATTCGCCGCTCCCACCCTGACCACGGGAGCAGGGGGACTCCGGGTCGGGCGGGAGCGGCTCGCGGCGTGGGGAGGGAGGCGCCGCGGAGCTGGTTTGAGTTGCCCGGGGAGCGGCAGCGGAACGGGGATGGCGATCACCTGGGTCTCCGGTGAAGCTTGCTCGGCAGCCGACGGTATGGGTGCCGGTTGTTGCGCCAAGGCCGGTTGCGCGGCGAGGCCGATAATAGCGAGCGCCGTCGCGGCTTTGCGTGTCTTGTGATTGCGGGTCATTGTCCAAGCTCCTTCGACCAGTTGATGGCATTGACGAACAGCCCGAGCGGGTTCTTGCGCAGTGCGTCGGGTGTCTTGGGGGTCTGGATCGTCACAGTGACGATCGCCGACCAGCGGGTGGTCTCGGCAAGGCTGCCGTCCTGATAGCGGCGCTCGACCCATGCGACGCGAAAGCTCGTGTTCGACGCGCGGATCACGCTGGCGACATCGATGCCGACCTGGACCTTGCCTACTGCCGAGAAGGGATCGTTGGCGCGGGCATAGTCGTTCAGGGCTAGCGCGCCTTGCGGGCTGGTAAAGTCATAGGCCCGGAGCCAGTTTTCGCGCACGACGATGGCGTCGGCGGGAATGCTGCGGACTTGCTCGATGAAGCGCGCAAGGTGGAAGGCGATCTGGGGATCGCTCGGCTGCCAGTCGGCATTGGCGGGGGCGACGGCCTGCGCTTCGCCGAGCTTGTCGACTTCGACGACCCAGGGAACGATGCTCCCGCGCGCGCCCTGCCAGATGATTCCGGCGGTCAGCGCGCCCGAAAGCGCAAGTGTTCCGAAAAAGGCGAGCCGCCAGTTTCTGGCCTGGACGCGGGCGGAGCCGATACGATCATCCCAGGCTTGCGCCGCGCGCTGATAGGGGGTGACGGCTTCGGGTGTTTCGCCGTAGCGGATCGAGGGGCGTCGAAACATTCTGCTATTCCTTTGGCTGCGAGTCGATGGTGGTTCCCGCGCCGCCGCCATCGCCCGACTTGAGCGTGTGCGCGGCGACCTGCGCGGAATGGAGAATGGCCTGACGGTCTTTCATCGCCTTGGCCCAAGCAGGCGGACCAGATGCCGTTTGAGGATCGGCAGGCGGCGGCGCGCCGGGAGCGGGAATGATCTTGCCGCCGGTCGCGCCAATCGCGCTGCGCGCACCGTCCTTGAAGCTGCTTGCCAAACCTTCGGCTGACTTGCGCAGCGGAGACATGGCAGCGCCACCTGCGGCCTGGCCGACTGCACCGATGCCGGATGCCACTGCTCCGGGGCCGGACTTGCCCGCCGATCCAAGCGAATAGGCCATGGTCGCCCCGCCTGCGGCTTTGGCGCCGCCATGCGCGGTGGCGGTCGCCGCGCTGGCGACCGCGCCGCCTGCGAGTTTCGCACCGGCCGCCGCGCCGATGGCGAGGCCGCCCGCGGCCAGCGCGGTTCCGGCAGCAGCGCCTGCGCCAAGCTGGGGTCCGCCCGAGACGATGCCGCTGGCAATGCCGGGGCCGAAAATGCCGAGGCCGAGCAGGCACAGGCTGGCCAGCACCACGGCCATCGCATCTTCGATAGTCGGTTCCGGGCCAATCGCGGTTGCGAATTCGGCGAACAGGGTCGAGCCGATGCCGACGATCACCGCGAGAACCAGCACCTTGATGCCCGACGAAATGACATTGCCAAGCACCCGCTCGGCCATGAATGCGGTCTTGCCGAACAGCCCGAACGGGATCAGCACGAAGCCGCACAGCGTGGTAAGCTTGAACTCGATCAGCGTGATGAACAGCTGGATCGCCAGTACGAAGAAGGCGAGCAGGACGATCGCCCAGGCAAACAGCAGCACGATAATCTGGATGAAATTCTCGAAGAAGGAGACGAACCCCATCAACTCGGCGATCGAATCGAGGATGGGCTGCCCGGCATCTAGCCCGACTTGCGCGACCCGTCCCGGTTGGAGCAGTTCGGCGGCGGTGAACCCGGTGCCGCTGGCTTTGAGGCCAAGCCCGGCAAAGCTCTCGAAGACGATTCTAGCGAGGCCGTTCCAGTTGCCGATGATGTAGGCGAACACGCCGACGAACAGTGTTTTCTTGACCAGGCGGGCGATGATGTCGTCGCCTTCGCCCCACGACCAGAACAGCGCCGCGAGCGTCACGTCGATGACGATCAGGGTGGTGGCGATGAACGCCACCTCGCCCGAAAGCAGCCCGAACCCGCTGTCGATGTAGCGGGTGAAGACATCGAGAAACCGATCGACAACGCCGGTGCCGCCCATGTCAGTTGCTCCCGTCTTGCATCGGAGAGGGCGAAGGCGCAGCGGCGTCGCTGTTCGCCGCCGCGCCCCCGTCGATTGTGGCACTGGCTGCGGATTCGCCTTCGCCGAAATCCGAACCCGTGGCCTGTTGGACTCCCATGAAGAACCGGCTGCGCTGCTCAGCCCAGGCGCGCAGGCAGAGCGTATCGCTCGCCGCTGCCTGACCGATGCTGCGGCACCGGCGCAGTTCGGCGCGCAGCGGGTCGATCCCGTCGTCCGCGACGAACACGGTTTGCGTGGCTGTGCTGGCTGGCTCGTTCAATTGGACGAGGCTCAGCGCCAGTGCGGTGACGACAAAGCCTGCTGCGCCGATCCGCGCGATGGTGCCGGTCTTCATGGGGGTGCCTTTCAGTCGTGGAACATCCGCGCCGAACCGGGCTGGTAGCCGGTCCCGCGCGCGAGGAAGCGCCGCATCTGCTCGCGGGCCTGGGCCTGGGCAGCGGCGCGCTGCGCGGCGTCGAGCGACTGAGCGCGGCTGAGCGAGGCCATCGTCGCGGTCAGGTCGGCGAGCTGCTGCGATTGCAGCGCGAGCAGCTGGTTCCCGGCCTGCGCGGCTTGCAGTGCGCCGGTCGCCGACTGGCTGGCGGTCACCAGCTGGTCGATCGCGCTGCGCGCGCCATCGATATTGCCGACCACACCGGCCTGAACCTTCAAGGCATCCTCGAAGGCGGCGACGCTGTTGCGCCAGCGGCCTTCCGCGCCCGCAACCATCGTGCGCTGCGAGCCCGAAAGATCGGCATCCTTGTATTGCCGTCCAAACTCGCGCTCGATCGTCTGCACATCGTAAGCCATGCGCTGGGCTTGCTGGATCAGCTGCTGCGTCTGGCGGATTTGCGCCTGCAAAGGCTCCAGCACAGTCAGCGGCAGGCCTTGAAGGTTGCGCGCCTCATTGATCAGCGAAGTTGCCTGGTTCTGGAGCTGTCGGATCTGGTTGTTGATCTGCTCCAGCGTCCGCGCGGCGGTCAGGATGTTCTGTGTGTAGTTGCGCGGATCGTGGACGATGCCGCCAAACTGGGCATAGGCGGGTGCGGGGACCAGCGCGGTCGCGGTCAGCGACAGGATCGCGGCACCGGCGGCGAACAGGTGGCGGAACTTGGGGACTTCATGGCATTACTCCTTCACTGCTGGGGGATGGCCTGTTGGCCGGGGAAAGGGGGAGGCGCGCAGCATGTCGGCGGCCCAGTCGAGCCCGCGATGGCGCAGCCAACGCGCCGCGAACTCTTGCGCGCCGTGTGTTTCGACCAGTTCCGAGATCGCGAGCTGGTCAGCTTTCGAAGAGGTGGCGGTAAAGGCGAGCGCGACCTCGCCCAGACCCAGTTCGAACAGCCGGTTGCCGCGCGCCGACTGGCAATAATAATCGCGCTTAGGCGTCGCCTGGCTCAGTATCTCGATCTGACGATCGTTCAGGCCGAACCGGCGGTAGATCGCCAGTATCTGCGGCTCCAGCGCCCTGTCATTGGGCAGGAATATCCGCGTCGGGCAACTTTCGATAATCGCCGGGGCCATTGGGGACGTTTCGATGTCGGCGAGGCTTTGCGTCGCAAAAACGACGCTCGCATTCTTCTTGCGCAGCGTTTTCAGCCATTCGCGGAGCTGCGCCGCGAACAGCGGGGAATCGAGCACCAGCCAGCCTTCGTCGATGATGATGAGCGTCGGCGAGCCGTCGAGCCGGCCTTCGATGCGGTGGAACAAATAGGACAGCACGGCGGGTGCGGCGCTCGACCCGGTGAGTCCCTCGGTCTCGAAGGCTTGGACCGCGCTTGTACCAAGCCGCTCGGCTTCGGCGTCAAGCAACTGGCCGAACGGTCCGCCCAGACAATAGGGAGCCAAGGCCTGTTTGAGCTCCTGTGCTTGCAGCAGCATCAACAGACCGGTGAGCGTGCGTTCGGAGACAGGCGCGGACGACAGCGAACCCAGCGCAGACCAGAGCTGATCCTTGGCGGCGGGGTCGATCTCCACGCCCTCACTCGCCAGCACCGCTGCCAGCCATTCCGAGGCCCAGATGCGCGTTTGCGGTTGGTCGATGTGCGCCAGGGGCTGGAGCGCCACACCGGCGTCGCCATCACGCCCAAGGCTTCCGCCCAAATCCTGCCAGTCGCCGCCCATCGCCAAGGCCGCAGCGCGGATCGAGCCGCCGAAGTCGAAAGCGAAGACTTGGGCCTGCTCGTAACGGCGGAACTGCATCGCCATCAAAGCGAGCAGCACCGACTTTCCCGCACCGGTCGGGCCGACGACAAGCGTATGACCGACATCGCCGACATGAAGGGTAAACCGGAACGGGGTCGAGCCTTGGGCGCGACCGAACATCAAGGGGGGGCAGCCGAAATGTTCGTCCCGTTCCGGCCCCGCCCACACGGCGGAGAGGGGGATCATGTGGGCGAGATTGAGGGTGGAAATCGGGGGCTGGCGGACATTGGCATAGACATGCCCCGGCAGGGAGCCGAGCCAGGCTTCGACTGCGTTCATGCCCTCGGCGATCACGGTGAAGTCGCGGCCCTGGATAATCTTTTCGACAAGGCGCAGCTTCTCGGTCGCCAGCCCTGCGTCGGTGTCCCACACAGTGACCGTCGCCGTGACATAGGCCTGACTGACATGGTCGGAACCCAGTTCCTGTAACGCCTCGTCGGCATCGGCGGCTTTGTTCGAAGCATCGCTGTCGAGCAGGATCGATGCCTCGTTGGTCATTACCTCCTTGAGGATGGCGGCGACCGACTTGCGCTTGGCGAACCATTGCCGCCGGATCTTGGCGAGCAATTTGGTGGCGTCGGTCTTGTCGAGCATCACCGCGCGGGTCGCCCAACGATAGGGAAAGGCGAGCTGGTTCAGCTCGTCGAGCAGTCCCGGAAAAGTCCGGCTCGGGAAGCCGATGATGGTGAGCGTGCGCAAATGGTGGTCGCCAAGGCGCGGTTCGAGGCCGCCGGTGAGCGGTTCGTCGGCAAGCAACGCGTCGAGGTGCATCGGCGTTTCGGGAACACGGACACGCTGCGCCTTGGTCGAAACGCAGGAATGCAGGTAAGTCAGCGTATCGCCGTCATCGAGCCATTCGGCCTCCGGCATGATGCCTTCGACCAGATTGAGCAGCCGCCCGGTGCGGTCGATGAAGCCCGCCAGCAACTCGTGGGGATCGATGCCGTCCTGCGCGCGGCCTTCGTAAAGCCATGTTTCGGCGCGCGCCGCATCCTCGGCGGGCGGCATCCACAGCAAGGTGAGACAATAGCCGCTCTCGAAATGCGCGCCTTCCTCGGCGAATTGCTCGGCGCGTTCCAGATCGACCAGCGCGGAAGCCGGATCGGGAAAGTTGCTCGCCGGATAATCGAGCGCCGGGCGGCGAACTGCCTCGACCCATATCGCCCAGCCCGATCCCAGCCGCCGCAGCGCATTGTTGAGGCGTGCGGTGGTTGCGACCAGCTCGGCGGGGGTGGCTGATTCGAGGTCAGGCCCCCGAAAGCGCGCGGTGCGCTGGAACGAGCCGTCCTTGTTCAGCACCACACCGGGCGCGACCAGGGCGGCCCAGGGCAGGAAATCGGCCAGACTGGAAACGGTCTTCCGGTATTCACGCAGGTTCAGCATGGTTCGCCTCACACATCCATGAAGTTGGGAAAGCGTAGGTGCCGCCGCGCGACATCGACGAATTGAGGGTCGCGTTTGGCGGCCCAGACCGCAAAGGCATGGCCAATCGCCCAGAGCACCAGCCCAGCGATCCACAGCCTCAGGCCAAGCCCGACCGCGCCTGCGAGCGTGCCATTGGCAATCGCCAGCCCGCGCGGTGCGCCGCCCAACAGGATAGGCTCGGCCAGCGAGCGATGCACCGGGACATGGAAGCCGGGAACGCCCGAAGGATCGGCTGCGCCCTCCATCACACCAGCGCTCCGCCGCCGAACGAGAAGAACGACAGGAAGAAGGAAGAGGCGGCAAAGGCGATCGACAGGCCGAATACGATCTGGATCAGCCTCCGAAACCCGCCAGATGTGTCGCCGAACGCCAGGGTCAGGCCGGTGGCGATGATGATGATCACCGCCATGATCTGGGCGACAGGCCCCTGGATCGATTCCAGAATCGACTGAAGCGGCGCTTCCCACGGCATCGACGATCCCGCCGCATGGGCCGGGGTCGATAAGGCGAGGGTCACTAACGCACCGAGCGCGAGCGTGGCGGCGCGGGCGTGCAGACGGAACAGAGGATGGGTCATTGGCAGGTTCCTTGTGTTTGCGGGGAAAGGGGTGAGAGGCGGTATTCGCCGCCGGCATCGAGCCCATCGACGCGGGCAAGTTCCGCCAGCCGGCGGCCGGTGCCATCGCGCACCAGCACCGCGATGATATCGATGGTCTCGGCGATGAGCGCGCGCGGAACGGTGACTACGGCTTCCTGGATCAGCTGTTCCATCCGCCGAAGCGTGCCCAGCGCAGACCCCGCATGGATCGTGCCGATGCCGCCGGGATGACCTGTGCCCCAGGCTTTCAGGAGTTCGAGCGCCTCGGCGCCCCGGACTTCGCCGATAGGGATGCGGTCCGGGCGCAGGCGCAAAGCCGAGCGGACCAGATCGGACAGCGTCGCCACACCGTCCTTGGTGCGTAGCGCTACCAGGTTGGGCGAAGCGCATTGCAGCTCGCGCGTGTCTTCGATCAGGACGATGCGATCGGACGTTCCGGCGACTTCGGCTAACAGGGCATTGGTCAGCGTGGTCTTGCCGGTCGAGGTGCCGCCAGCGACCAGGATATTGCACCGCGCCGCCACCGATTGGCGCAGCATCGCGGCCTGCTCGGCCGACATGATCCCGCCTGCGACATAATCGTCGAGCGTGAACACCGCGACGGCGGGCTTGCGGATCGCGAAACTGGGTGCGGCCACCACCGGCGGCAACAGCCCTTCGAACCGCTCGCCGGTCTCGGGCAGCTCCGCTGACACGCGCGGCATATCGGCGTGGACATCGACGCCGACATGATGCGCGACCAGCCGGATCACCCGCTCGCCGTCCGCGGCGGCCATCCGCTCGCCCGTATCCGAAACCTCTTCTCCGAGCCGGTCGATCCACAGCCGCCCGTCGGGATTGAGCATCACCTCGATCGTCGCCGGGTCGTCGAGCCAGCCCGCGACCGAGACCCCCAACGCCGTCCGCAACATGCGGACGCCGCGCGATCTGGCTTCGGCTCGGAGGGGGACAACGCTCATCGGGACTCCTCGTTTTGGGGCCAGGCGAAGTGCCGCCCGGCCAACGAGGAAGAGCAAGAGAGCCAGATAACGGCTCAGGGCAACATCAAATTGTCAGCGTAGTAGAGTGGGGTAGAGAGACAGGGACGGGGCAAGGAATGACTTTTTGGTGCTGCCGGAATTGGTCTCAATTCCTGCCGAAAAGGCGAATCGATATTATCTTTGCAATCTGTTTATCCATCACGCGCACAGCGCTCGGGATTGCAGTTGTATCTTAGCGCTGCTGACCCATCGAATATGAAACTTCAGTTTCAGCGTTGTCATCGCCTGGTCCTCGGGAACACATACAAAGGTGCTTCGCTCGCAAGGTCACATGAACACCCTTGGCACCGAGGACACGCGCCATGTCCTCGCATATGTCTCGCGCCATCGTTTCCTGGATTTGCAGCCGCCTAGCGTGGACATCGCGTACTAACCGAACGATCTTGCCGAGGCCGGTGACAATTTCGCCTGGCAGGTAAGACACACTCGCCTCTCCGAAGAATGGAAGGAAATGGTGCTGGCAGAAGGTGTAGTATGCGATCTTATCGACCGTTACCCAGCCCGAGTAGTTGGTAACCCGCACTGTCTCGTTGAGTACGTCTTCGGCACTAAGCGCGTAGCCGCTGAACAACTCCCCATAGGCGCGGCTGATGCGATCAAATGAAGGCTGAAGCGCGGCGCGCACTTCCTCATTGGGAATGAACCCGAAAGGACCAGTATCAAGCATTGGGTGCTTCCTTACACAAGAGTGAAACCGTCTGCGGGAGAGCCACGCTCGCGCCATCAACCTGTTTCCCCAGCCAGTCGGAGAATGCCCGAAGTTCATTCGGGTCAAGTTCGATGTCGTAAATCATCGACGATAGCTGGCGCGCGAGCTCATCTCGGTTTGAGCAACGAATGCGGCTGGTCAAATCTACCCGGCGATCAAGCCGATATCCGGGTAGCGGGCACTCGGGAAAAAATTGCTCCGCATTATGTGCAATGTCGTGTCGGGCAAGCCAGTCGATTATCCGAAAGTGGAGTTTCGTCGGCTTGTTCGATACGAGAATAATCGCCTCAGGCGACATCGACTGAATATGATCAACCAGTCGGCCTACATCGTCGTCGAGATATTGTATCACGTGAGACATCAGCATTACGTCTATTTGTCGATCTGGTTTCGGTAGGTTGAAAAAGTCAATTTTTTGCCGCGTGTGAAGCGCAGTCTCGGCATCCGGAAAATCAAGAATGTCGATGAGGGTTGCCTCGCGGTCAGCAAATGCCGAGGCGGCGATGTCACCAAGACCCGCACCGACGTCTAGGAGGATGCCATTTCCGGCTGGCGGCAGGATCGTCCGCAGCGCTTGCGAAATTAGCTGGTTCTCGTTGTTGATTTGACCTTTGAACTGAAGAAGTCTGCTCGCGGTCAGATTCGATTTGATACTCATCGACGCTACAGCTTGAACGGGGAGAACGAGATGTCGCGATCGTACACATCTTCCTGTTCGATCCGCTTGATCTGGCGAACGACGAAAATTGTCAGCGGCAAGGCAATAATCTCCCATCCAACCTTAACCGCCCATCCTGACAGGATGATCGACAGTAGAACGCTTGTCGGCAGCACGCCCCAGAAAGCGACCAGGACGAACAAAGTCGTGTCGATTGCTTGACCAGCGATGGTCGATGCCACGAACCGCAAAGCCATATGCTTACCGTTCTGTAAGACCTTAAATTTTGCGACGACAAATGAGTTCACGAACTCGCCGCAAAGGTAAGCGATGATCGACGCAAGCACGATCCGTGGCACATGACTGAATACGGAATCAAACGCAGGTTGCCCCGGCCAGGAAGGCGAAGGGGGCAAGGCGCGAGCAATCTCATAGAAGACTACCATGAGGATTAGACAGGCGAAACCCGTCCAGATTGTCCGGCGCGATGTTGCGTAGCCATAAACTTCGGTGAGAATGTCGCCAAAGACGTAGGCAAGAGGAAACAGTATGATGCCAGCCGGGAGTTCGAGCCCGCCCAAGGCAAAGATTTTCGTGTCGAGTGTGTTCGATATCAGCAAAGTGGATGCAAACAGCGCCGTGATGGGCAGCAACAGTTTATGCCTAGTCATTTTTTGAACTCCCTGACGAAGGGTGGATGCTTGCCGAGAGCATTTATGATGAACGGCTTGTCTGGATTTTCCGGGTCAGATTGGCGGGATTCGATCTGGCGGGCGATTAGATTGACGATCGTCACCAACTGAGTTGGCTCGACTGGAATGCCCAAGGTGTGCTGACCAGCGACTGGGACAATCATGAACGCATGAACACCGGGGACACCTGCCTCGATGTCGTTGGGGTTGGCGATGACTAAGCTTGAAGTGAACCAAGTGAGATCATCGGGCGTTAGACCGAAGACTGAAATCGACCCTATATTGATGTCGGCCAAACGTTGGCCGCGCTCTCGAGCCAGGCGAGTGATGCGCGACGTGACGCGGTCTAAAAATACGTCAAATTTTTCGCCGCCGCCAATATCGCGCTTTGCTACGAAATAGGTCAATGATGCCTGTCGCAGCAGCAGTTGATCGACTACGATTTGCAGAAAGCTGCTATCGCGATGG
The DNA here is from genome assembly GCA_016714795.1 of Sphingomonadales bacterium. Classification (GTDB taxonomy): domain Bacteria; phylum Pseudomonadota; class Alphaproteobacteria; order Sphingomonadales; family Sphingomonadaceae; genus Aquisediminimonas. Next base: position 68,867 of record JADKCA010000002.1, read on the forward strand.
TCGATGAACTCCGGCGAGACGATCCAGAGTTCGGGCGGAGCACCGGAAGCGCGGTCCGCTAGGCTCGCTTCCCATCGGGCTATCTCGGGTAGAGACCAGATTTCGACCGCATTCGACACGAAGAAGTTTTGGGATGCCTCGATGTCCGTCCGCTTCTCGGACGGCGCATCGAGATATCTGGGGAGAGTAGTGTCGAAGACATGGGCTGCGGCGTAAGCGCTCAGCACCCGCTCCAGCGGCTCGTTATAGACTAGGGAAAACAGCCTCAACTGCTCTGGCTTAACCGCGCTTTTGCCTTGTTCATAGCGCGCAAGGAGCGATTGCCAGCTGGCCTCAGTGCCTCCCACGAGCTCGACCAGTTTTCCGCCCGCCTCGACTTGAGTCATGGCGTTGCGCTGCTCCCTCAGCATGCGCAGGTAGGCACCAAATCGCTGCCGCTGACCGCGTGTAGAATCGCCAGTGTTCATCCTTTCGTTCTACAGCGCCCTGCGCACCACGCAAGGATGTTTTCGCCTTACAACGACCATATTTGATGTATTATGACGTTTTTGACTAGACGATGATGAACAAGTCGTTCATCAGGATGCCCAGCGGGCCGCGATTCGATGAAGCCCAAGACCACACATCACGCGCGGCGGCACCACTGATGGAGGCGAAAATGGCATTTGATGACAGTTCCAAAGGTCCGCCGACCCACGCCGAAAATGGCCCGCCCGTCCAGCCGCCTTCTGAAGTTGATCAGCAACGGCGTCGCGAGATAGAGGATATGCTCGACCTCGTTCGCTGGGGCGGCGACGGCGGAAATAACCTCGACTGATTACGGTTCAGCCGTCCATCCTTCAACATCCCGCCGCAAATCGTCCGCCAACCTCGGCCCCGCCTCCAGTTTCCGCGCCAGCACCTCGACAAACCCTTCATATCGCTCATTGCCCTTCGCCTTCGCGGCGGCGAGGGCAGCGTCGGGCAGCGGCGGGTTGGCGGTGAGCCAAAAGCGGACGAATAGCGCCAGCGCCTCGTTGGTCACTTCAACATGATAATCGAGCTTGTCGAGCTGGCGCGCCAGCTTGTCCATGCGGCGGCTGAAGGCTGCCTCGATCCGCTCGGTGTCATCGGGTGTCAGGATCGATTGCAGGGCGGTTTCGAGAACCAGCCCCTGCGTCACGCCACGTCGCCGGGCATGACGGGCAAGATCGTCGGCCAGTTGTGCGGGCAGCCGGAAGGTGCGCTTGACGTTCACAGCGCGATTCCATCGCCGGGATCGAGCGAGGCTTGCCGTGCGGCGCCTTGCATCCGGGTCCGCAGCTTTTCGGCGCGCACGGCATCGTCATCGGCCGCAGCACCGTCCCCGAAGTCGAATTCCTTGGTCGCAGCCCGCTTGGGCGGGGCGATATCGACGTGCAGCGGCAGTTCGGGTTCGCGCCGCACCCCGGCATTGGCTGGATCGGCGTTGGCGGGCGGACCAGGGTTTGGCTTGGGGCCGGTCGGAGCCGCGGGTCCATGCCAATCGTCATCGGGCGGCCGATCGGGCCGCAGCGTGTCCGGATCGGGTGCGGGAAGCAGGCGCATCCGGAATTGCGGGTCGGTGTAGTAGCGCGCCTTTTCGGCAAGGATTGGTGCCATCCCAGACATCAGCACGATTTCTTGGGTGTCGGGCAGTTGAAGGATTTCGCCCTGGGTGAGCAACGGACGCGAGGTTTCGGAACGAGAGATCATCAAATGACCGAGCCATGGCGACAGGCGGTGGCCGGCATAATTCTTCATCGCGCGCTGTTCGGTGGTGGTGCCGAGCGATTCCGAGACGCGCTTGGCGGTGTGATCGTCGTTGGTCGCAAAGGTCACGCGGACGTGGCAATTGTCGAGGATCGAATTGTGCTGACCATAGGCTTTCTCGATCTGATTGAGCGACTGCGCGATCAGGAACGCCTTGAGGCCATAGCCCGCCATGAAGGCGAGCGCGCTCTCGAAGAAGTCGAGCCGCCCGAGCGCCGGAAACTCGTCGAGCAGGATCAGCACCCGGTGCCGGTCGCCCTTCGGGGTCAGTTCCTCGGTCAACCGCCGTCCGATCTGGTTGAGGATAAGGCGGATCAGCGGCTTGGTCCGGCTGATGTCCGAAGGCGGAATGACAAGGTAGAGCGTTGCCGGGATGGCCCCATCGACAAGATCGGAAATTCGCCAATCGGATCGCCCCGTCACCTCCGCGACGACGGGATCGCGGTAGAGGCCGAGATAGGACATCGCGGTGGACAGCACCCCCGATCGCTCGTTCTCCGACTTGTTGAGCAATTCGCGCGCGGCGCTGGCGACGACGGGATGCGGCCCCGCTTCGCCCAAGTGCGGCGTCTTCATCATCGCATCGAGCGTCGCCTCGATTTTCTGCTTCGGATTGGAAAGGAACGCCGCGACCCCGGCGAGAGTCTTGTCGGGTTCGGCATAGAGCACATGGAGGATCGCGCCGACCAGCAGGCCGTGGCTGGTTTTCTCCCAATGATTGCGTTTCTCCAGACTGCCTTCCGGATCGACCAGCACATCGGCGACATTCTGGACGTCGCGCACCTCCCAGATGCCGCGCCGCACTTCGAGCAGGGGATTGTAGGCCGACGAAGCCGGGTTGGTCGGATCGAACAGCAAGACCCGGTTGAAGCCCGAGCGGAATCCCGCCGTCAGCTCCCAGTTCTCGCCCTTGATGTCATGGACGATGGCAGTGCCGGGCCAGGTCAGCAGTGTTGGGATCACAAGCCCGACGCCCTTGCCCGATCGCGTCGGCGCAAAGCATAGCACATGCTCCGGCCCGTCGTGACGGAGATAGTTGTGCTCGAACCGGCCAAGCACGACACCATTGTCGGCGAGCAGGCCCGCCCGTTTTATCTCGCGCCGCTTCGCCCAGCGCGCCGAACCATAAGTGGTGGCGTTGCTGCGCTCGCGGCCCCGCCAGACGGACATGGCGATGGCGACAACGATGGCGGCGAACCCGCCCGATACCGCGATCAGTCCAGCGGTGTCGAAGATCTTGGGCGCATAGGCGTCGAAACTGAACCACCACCAGAACAGGTCCCAGGGCCGATAGACCGGTTGCCCGAGCAGACCGAACCAGGGTTGGCCCAGTTCGGGCTGGTAGGCGAGCGCCGCCGCCGTCCACTGGGTGGCACCCCAGACCCCGGCGAGGACGATGATGGCCACCGCGATGACTTGGCCCCAAAATATCTTGCTTGCCGACATGCGCGCGACTCCATGATGGTGGAATCATGTCAATGAGTAGCGTGGATGCGCCGATTCAAGGCTCTTTCAACCCTGATCGCAGGCTGGCGCAGCAAGACAGGCGCTGGCGTAGGTTCTACCCATCTGGTCATCTCCATTGACTTGGGGTAACACATATGTTACTAGGAGGGCCATTGGATGATCGTTCAGGAATATATCCGCGCCGATGGCGGCAATCCGTTCCGCGACTGGTTCGATTCCCTCGATCCCCAGGCTGCGGCAAAAGTGACCACTGGGCTGTTGCGGCTCGAACTCGGCAATGTCTCGAACGTCAAATGGATCGGCGGCGGACTTGGCGAATACCGGATCGACTGGGGGCCGGGCTACCGGCTCTACCTGATGCAGGACGGCGAGGAACTGATCATCCTGTTCGCGGGCGGCACCAAGCGGCGTCAGCAGGCGGACATAAAGGGGGCAAGGCAGCTCCAGGACGAATACAGGGCGCGCAAGGCAGCGACGAAAAGGTGACGAGATGACGATGACACGCGATTTCAAGGAAACGGTCAAGGAACGCGCGGGCCGCGATCCCGCCTTCGCCAAGGCGCTGCTCGATGAAGCGGCGACGCTGTTCCTTAACGGCGAACCGCATACGGCGCGGCTGATCCTGCGCGATTTGGTGAACGCGTCGCTCGGCTTCGAGACGCTGGCCGCGGAAACGCGCCGTCCGAGCAAGAGCCTTCACCGAATGCTTTCGGAGAAGGGTAACCCAAGCATGGACAACCTTGCCGCGATCTTCGGTGCCGTGCGGAAGCAATTGGGGGTGAGCATCAAGGCTGAGGCCGTGAGCGCAACGGTAGGTTGACAACAGAAAGATCGTGGCAAACGAAAGGCGCTTCGTTGGTTCGAGGGGGGAGCAATGCAGAAAAATAGGGGCGTCAGATCGGCAGTAAAGACATGGGTTGTCGACAAGATGCAGTTACTCTCGGAAGAGAGATGGAAGAATGTTGAAGCTCTCGCATCTCTTCTCAAATCTCCTGTGGTAATATTATTGGGATTGATCGGATTTCCGGGGTGGAATGGTGCTTTCGGTTTGTTCATGCCGGTCACATGGGTAGCGGTTATTGTATACATCCTCGCCGCAGCTGCTTGGATATTCCTATGGATCCGTTTCGGACAGAGCCTCAAGCGTGACTGCATTCTCGTAATTAGCGTTGTCGTGTTTGCCTGTGGGCACTTCCACTGGATGATGCGATCGGCATCCGCCACCTACTTGATGGCTGCACCGCTTCAGCTCGGAAAGGATATGGTCTTTGCCAAAAATTACGAATTCTTCGGGCGCGAGGTCCGACTTATTCCCCTCGATAAGAATTGGAAATGGTCCCTCGTATCCCGAATCTACGCCCCATCTTTACAGACGCAATTTTTGAAAACCACTGCGTCCGAATCAGGTAATTCAATCGACAACAGTGTTGAGGTGGCTTTAGCCGATGGCACCGACCCTACGATGGATTCCAAATGGCGACGGCTAAATTTGCCGCGTTGGACCATCACTCGAAGTGCCGAAGTTGATGAGACCATTGACCCAATCAGATTCGTCCCCTCACCGAATGCCAAGGATGACAATCTCAGTCTGATCACACCCGCTCGGGCAGGCTTGCCAGGGCTGTTCTCTACGCCGGTCGGCGACTTCGAATTGTCCGAATCTTGGCGGCGGGCAATTTTCCAGATGGAGCTCTTCAACGCACTAAAAGAGACTCCCACGGATCTCATCCTCAAAACCCTGGAACTCGAAGCTGCCCGACAAGCCAATGATAACATTCTGCTTCAATCCACTGCAATAAGGCTGTTGCTAGTGCGGCGGCTGGCGAACGGACGCTTCTTTACGCCTCACCTCAAATCCGAGATGGTTCGAGCTATTAGGATGGCTGAGCATCGTAAATGGTCTGAATCAAACCCATGGTTTCCAACATTGATAAGCGCGATGAGAGAAGTAAATGCCGACATTATCAGTGACGGGAAGGCTTCGGGCAATTTGATTGAGATCGCCGCGCGGCCTAACGCGGATGAGAACAATTGGTCGGCTGACAATTGGTTGAAAAAGGCGTCACCAGCGTGGTTGGATCGTTCCACTCCTCGCGACCGTACTGACGAGGAGGAGGAGCAATTTAGGACCAACTTTGCGGGGGCGATGCGTCTGGGACGGAGGCGCTCCTTGAATTTATCGAAGGCGAACTTGAGTCTCGTGAACAACTTGAAATCGGGGACCGGCGTGCTGCACGTAGTTTCCTTGCCCTACCAATGAGCCGGTTCGTGCCAGAGGCACGTGAGTGGGTGGAGCGGAAGCCAGAAAAAAAGCACTATCGGGCCCAAGTGTTGATCGAAGTTTCGTCATATCGGTTGGCGGTGAATTTATTGTACATGCAACATTATTTGACCAATGGTGGATCATATCCCTCCGCCCTGCGTTCGAAATGGATAGAGGATAGAGAAAAATTGAGTCAGGCTTATGTATTACTTCCTCCAGAATTGAGGGTATTGTACAGCAAGCAATCTCAAGGCCAATTATTTTTCAGAACGATGGAAGACATGTTTAATATTATTGACTGCAAGGTCCAATGGCCGGGCGATCATCAATGCGAAGCCCGCACTCGCCAGTGGATGCTACAACAATTCGAGCGCTTTAGCGGGGGTGGGAAGCCAGCTTGGTTTCTCGCAGCCAAGTTAGAATGCAAGATATTGAATTCGCGATAGAGGACGCTCTTGAATGGACTGACCGCGATATTCGAGCAGATGCACCGCCGAATTCGCTTCAGATCATCGACAGAATCTTTGCAATCTACATCGTCCGCACAATTTGGGATGAAAGATCGGACATTCCGGTGCTGGCATATCGGTCCGTGTGCGATGGTGCCCTAAATCTATCACAATCACTTTTGCGTGACGATGACGGGATGCAAGAAGTAGCAACCCATCAAGCATTGCTAGAGCTTGAGCCAATTTGCCCGAAATTGGATTATGCTCAGCATAAACGTGTCGTCAATCTCATGACGACGCTTTGACTGGTCGGGTTCCTTGCAACGAAAAGTCGACATGTTTATGTTGACGCATTGTCTACGCTACTTGTTGATGAATCGCATTTGTCGCGTTGATGCACGTCATATCGCCAAGCCTCGACTCCGGCCCAGACTCCAATCGATCCCGCCGCCTGGTTTCACCGCGCCCATGACATGCTCGCCCAGATGCTTGTCGAGCGTGGGCCGCCAGGGGACGAGCGCGAAACCCATGCCATCGTCGATCATGGCGAACCGGCCCGAGGCAAGCGTGACGCGCTCGCGGTAGATGCCGGATACGGAATCGCCCTCCTTGGTCGGGTGGCGCGGCAATCCGGTGCGGGCCATGATGCTTTCCGCCGCCCCGGCGAGCTCACGTTCGCGCAAGGTGTCGAGCAGGTTGCGGGCGACGATGATTCGGCTGCCTTGCCGCCGTGCCAGTCCTTCGCGCTCAAGAAACGGCGCGCGCTCGGTCAGTGCGCGCTCGATCTCGGCTCCGAACCCGCTGCTGGAATGGGCTGCCTCGGACGCCAGCAATTGCCGGTCGAGCCAGGTTGCACCGTTGCGCCGACCTGCCTTTCGAGCGGCAGGTCTGACCGGCAGACCAGCGAGAGCCGCATCTTGCCATCGTTCCCCTCCCAGCTGCGCAGCTCGACGATCGCACCGCGCGGCGCATCGCCGGTCCATTCGAGATCGCCGAACTTGAGGTGATGCACCCGGCCATCGGTGCCATCGACCACGCATAGGCCGCGCCGGTCAGTTCGTCGTGCAATCCGCGCTCGACCAGCCTGCCGATGACCGGATCGGTTGGCGACTCGGTGTGCATGGCGAAGCGGCCGGGATCGGCTTCTCCGCCGCCTGCCGTCATCGCCCTGTGCATGGTCTTGATGATGTCGCCGCGCAAACCGAGTTCGCGCAGCGCCGGCTGGAGGCCCGGCCCGAGCTCCCAGCATCCCGGCGCGATCCGGTCGGCCAACCCCAGGCGTTCCAGCTTCATCGCACGGCCCGCAAGGTGCTTGTCGAAGCTGGAGCCAGGGTGATTTAGCTTAGGTCGCAGATCGATCAGCCCGGCATTGCTGTCGGCGATGGATTGCAACCGGTGATCGAGACCCGTCCAGCGTTCGGCTTCGACTTCGCGTTTGAGCGAGAGATCGATGTCACGCTCGCTGCGGAGGCCGAGTTCCGCAGTGACGAGTTCGGCGGCACGGGCGCGCATCCCGGTGCGGATATAGTACTTGTCGATGACCAGATTCTCGCCGTCATCGCCTTTGCCGCGGACAAGCAAATGAACGTGCGGGTTGTCGGTGTTCCAGTGATCGACGGCGACCCATTCGAGCCGGGTGCCAAGATCGTGTTCCATCGCCCTGACCAGGTCGCGGGTGAAGGCGCGGACATCGGACAGCTCGCTGCAATCCTCCGGCGAGACAATGAAGCGGAAATGGTGCCGGTCGTCGGCGCAGCGTCCCGCGAAGCCGTTGCCATCGGCTTCATCGTTGTGGGCATCGAACAGCTCGGCGTCGCGACCGTCGCGGGTGACTCCATCGCGCTGCAAATAGGCAAGATGCCGCGATAGCGGCGCTGCCGAGAATTTGAGCGAACGATGCTGGATGATCCGTGCCTTGACGGTCACGCGCCGGTTAGAAGCCGAACCGCCCAGCCGCAACGCGGCGCTGCGACCCCGACCGCTTCGGCTTGTTCCCCGTGAAGTCCTGCCGCCGAGTGCTGGCCCAACACTGCCACCGCGTTTCTGGACCATCTTGATCTGGGCGACGAGGGTGTGCGCCTGCTTCGTCGAAATGCGCCCCCGGTCGCGAACCTTGCCAGGCCTGACGCGGAGTTCGTCGTTGCTCACGAGGTCCGGCGATCAAACCAGACTGCCATACGCAAGAGGCGCAGAAAGCCACAGTTTCCCGAGAGCCGTGCCAGCAAGCAGAGCAGGTAGCTGGCAGGATAACCCATTGAAATACAATCCCAACTAACCACCCAGCCATACCGGCCTTTATCTTGCCATCCACTTCTGCCCTTCGATCCCTGCTGCCGTTTCCAGCACCAACTTACGGCCAGACACGCCAGTCCGCGCCATCGCGCGCCGCAGCGCATCATGGACGATTTCGCGCGGAAACCGGCGCGAACAGGTTGCTTTGGGCGCCGTGTTGCGCCGGATTGGGGCTGCCAGATGATGGTTCGGCCATAGCGACGGTCTCGCTCGCCGGACGTTCGGAGCGCGTTATGAAGAGCGTAGCCTGGGTCCACGGGATGACCGTAGGTCTCACGCTTGCTTGCAGCGCCGGTTCCGCCGATGTTGCAATCACAGTGCCGCCGGATTGCAGTCGCGGTGCGATCCGCGCGACATAGTTGACGGTCTCGGCGGGGAGCGGGCGACTGCGCCGCGCATAATCTTCATAGCGTCCGGGACCGGCATTGTAGGCGGCGAGAAACCCGTCCGCGCCATATCGATCATACATTTCGCGCAAGTAAGAGGTGCCCGCGATGATGTTGTCGCGCGGGTCGAAAGGGTCGCTGCCAAGCCCGAACCGGGCGCGCTGGCGCGCCCAGGTTCCGGGCATGAGCTGCATCAAACCCATCGCGCCAGCGGACGATACCGCACCGATCCTGCCACCGCTCTCGACCCGCATGACGGCGTAGATCCAGTTTTCGGGCATACCGAACCGCTGCGAGGCTTCTGCCACATGTGCGGCAATATCGACGCGGGCGGATTGCGCGGGCGGTGGTTCTTGCTGTGCGAGCGCAGGCTCGCCCGCCAGCAAGATCACGATGCAGACAATGGCCAATCGCAGGCGCATCTCTCAGCTTTCCTTGTCGCGCTTGGTGGGCCGGTTCCACAGCAGCACATGGCTGCGGGCGTCAGCCTGGAACAAGTTCGCGCGCAGCGGATAAGCAAAGGCCGGATCGTCGATCTGCACCGCGACATAGGCTCCGGCCTTCTCGCCGACGCGCTTCCATCCTGCACCAACCTCGATCTGATCGGCTTCGTCGCCCATCATTACGCGATAGTCGGGCGCGTTCTCGGTGTCGGACGATTGGGCGGGAACAAGCGTCAGCGCAATGTCGAGCGTGACGGTGCGCAAGCGCCCGGCAAAGCCGTCTTCGGTTGCGGCAAACTGGCCGATCTGGGTCATGAGAGGTCTCCTTTGCTGGGGTGGGAAAGTTCATCGACATGGGGCTGCGCGAACCAGACATGCCGTCCGTCACCCGCTTCGTCGGTCCACACGGGCATGGCGCGACCGATCACGGTGTCGATTTTGAGCGTGCCGAAATAGCGGCCGTCGAAGCTGTCGGGCGCGGCCGGATTCATCGTGAAGATCTCGCCCGAACGCAGCTTGTGGCATCCGAACCAGGCCGGGAGCGGGCGTCCGGCGCGGTCGCGCGTGCGGGCGATGCCGACCAGCGCGCCGTCGATGGTGACGCCATGTGCGAAGCGGCAGACGCGCTGGCCGGAAACCGCAGCAATGAGTTTCAGCAGCGGCACCCGCTCGGGCAGATAGCCGCGTTCGTGCATCAGACGGCGCAGTTCGGCGGGGGGTTCGATGGCGACGCGTTCGCCGACGTGGAGGCTGGCCTTGCCCCGGATGGCGTAAAGCCCGGTCGGAATGCTTGGGCTCGCGTTCCACACCAGGTGGTGCGTGACCGGCACGAACAGCGTGGCAAGCGCGGCGAAGGCGACGCTACCTGCGAACAGTGCCGTTCGTATCTTCATGGCAGCACCCGCTGCCGCGCGAGCCACGCTTGGTGCCGCTCGGGCGTAGGCGCGGGGCTTCGCTGCAATGGCGAGCCGGTTGTGAACATGCCGCCAATGATCGGGCGCGGCATCGCAGGGGTCGATTCCGGATGCCTCGATGGCGTCGATCAGGCGGAACACCTGTGCGACTTTGGGCCAGCCCGAAACGGCGAGGAGTATGTCACCGCCGGGATCGACCTGTGCCAGCGTGGTGTAAGCTTCGCTGCGCGCCACGGCGCGCACGATTTCGAGCGACGAACGGATCGTGCCGTGGTCGTTCGCGGCCCAGCGGACCAATGCGAACACCTGTCCCGGTGCGTAGCTCTCGGTGCGGATGTGCCGGCCAACAATCCGCGAAGCCACCGGCTTGCCGAATTTGAACCAGTCTTCGTGGGCACCCTCATGCCAGTGAATTTCGACATGGGTGAGCATCGTTGTGCCGGACGAAGGCGCGGCAAGCGGCTCAATCGGTGCTGGTGCGGCAGTTGCGGGAGCGATGCTGGCCATCGGACTCACCGCCGGACCATCGCGGCATATTTGCGCTTGGCGGGATAGATCGTGCCTTGGCCCGGATCGCTGGTCGATTTGCGCAAACCCTGTTCGGCCCAATCGTCGAGGTCGGTGATCGCGTAAACAATGCGCCCGCCAAGTTTGTGAAAGACCGGGCCGGTTCCATAGCAGCGATGCTTTTCGAGCGTGCGCGGCGACAGTCCGAGATGCACGGCGGCATCGGGGGTGCGGACAAAGCGGGGCGTGACAGGGGTAGGGTGTGCATTCATCGACAGGCTCCGAGGGGCTTAGGATCGACAGGAGCAGTCCCGCCGACAGAGGCGGGCAATGGCGCAAGCGAAGCGCGAGCGGGGAGTGACGGATTGGTGGGTGGCCTGATTGTCACCCCTATCGGCATGTTCGGGGCCAGTCGTCAGGCAAAACAGGGCAGTCGCCAGAAACCGCCGTCGATCATTCGCGCGGCCTGCGCGATCAACCGGCGGGTCTGGCGCTGTTCGCTCGAATCCTTCCAGTCGTTTCCGCCGAGCGGCGATGAGTGCGGAAAAACCAGCTCGAACGCGATGTCGCGGGCGCTCGCACCGGTCGCGCCGGCGTCGGCGACCGCGAGCAAGCGCGAGAGCCGCGCGCGATCATAGCGCGTCGGCGTGAAGGGTGGGCGGGTGAAGGCTTTGGGGTTCCCCAACTGCAAGGCGGTGAGCTGCCGGGCTGCTTCGAGTCGAAGCGCGGCCATGGAATTGGCGGGGATGACAAAGGCGAGTTCGGTGCGTTCGAGCGCTGAAGTAATGCAGACCCGCAAGCGTATATCGCGGCACGACAAGATCAGATGCAGGGCATCGCCGTCATCGAGAGTAGCGAGCGTTTCGGTGTCTCGCGGCATCAGGTCGGCGAAGCCTTGTATGCTGCCCTCAACCAGGATGGTGGTGGCGAGGCGCTCGGGCGACCAGTGCGCCGGGGCTGCGGCGGGCGGTGCGTCGGGCCGGACAGGGAAAGCTCAGGCCCCATCGCCCGGCTAGACCCTCCCGTTCGCTAATTGCACTCGCCGGGCGCTTGGCGATGCGGCGTTCGGTCGCGCCATGATCGTCGCCATAGCCCTCGTTGCGGCGCAGGAACTCCTGCGCGAAATCCGCGTAATCGTGCGACGCAAAGTCGGCGACGGTCGATCTCGACCGCCAAGTCGAACCGCCGGACATAAACTCTCCGTAGCGACCGCCCAAACAGGCCAAGCGTCAACTGTTTGATTGTGCTGATAAAGCTTCAAGTCGCCAAAGTTGCTTAAGGATGTGCCGGGCAATTGTTCAGTCGTTGCAATCGATTTGCAACTATTGGCGCGTTTTGGGCCTATCCATTTCCTGCCGCGCTTTCTGTAGGAGCAGGCGATAGCCGGTCTCGGTCATCCATTTGGCGCGTTTCAGATGATTATCATGAACTTGGCGGGCGCGGTCCGGATCGGCCTCGGGGTCGATCTCGAAGATGTAGTGCACGGCTTCGCGCCAGTCCGCGCCTTCCGCATTTGCGTCAAGTAGCCGAATATACGTGACAAAATGGGCTTCGTCGTAGGCAGTGATGCTGTCCGATTGTGGCGGGGCAAGCTCGAATGGGGCAATCGTCATTGTTCGGCGCGGCACTTCCGACTCGCGTTAACGATGTTAAAGCCTATCACGATCCGATCCATTTTGGTGCGTAGTTCGACGTGTTGCGCCCACGGCTTAACCTATACCCCTGCGAGGTATAAGGCTATCCCACTATTTTACAGTGCGTTACGCGCACCACTTCATTTTCTCGCGTATTATAATACGTAGCGCCAAAATACGCGAACGGTTTCTAAGCTGCGGATGGATATCCGCAAACTTCTTGGGGCCAATGTTCGCCGTTACCGCCTTTCCGCCAATTTGAGCCAAGAAGCGGTCGCCGTGCGCATGGGTGCGGATCGCGCCTTTGTCAGTCAGATCGAGCGCGGTGGCCAGAATGTGACACTGCTGACCATCCATCATCTCGCCGAGGCGCTTGGTGTGCGCCCGGTCGATCTCCTCGACGAAGACTTGAAAGCGGAAGAATATGCAATCGGACCCCGCCCGGTGGAACCGGACGGGGCCTGATTGCCGGATCGTCAGTCGCCGTTGGTTGGGCGATTGCGCGACCAGATGAGGTTGAAGGTCTCGCCGTCTTCGTCGTCGAACAGGTTGGCGTAGATCGGGGCGGCGAAGCTCGGATCGTCGAGTTTGAGCGAGAGATAGTCGCGGCCCTCGCCCGACCGCTTGGCCCAGCCCGCCCCGATTTCGGCGCGACCGACGAAGACCCGGTGGGTCGGCGCCTTGTCGTTCTGCACGTCGGTTTCGGTTTCGATGCGAACCTTCTTCTGCTGGACGCTCATCGTGACGATCTCGCCGGTGTAGCCCTTGGCGGTCTTGGTGAATGTGCCGATATTTGCCATGTCGATTTCCTTCTCGGTTCTCGAACCCGCGACCATCGCGGCCTCGATGGCGACGGCAGGGCAGCGAGCCGGGACCGATGCACCTGAAAGGTCGCAACGCAGTGGAGGACGGCAGGGGACGGCTATTTTGCTTCGCGATGCAAAGCGCCGTTTACGGCGCGGCGGAAAATAGTTGGCCACTGACGTTGCATCGCTGGGACCGGCAGGCGCGTCAGCGCCGTTCGCTGCCAGTCCGCCATTGAGAGAGGCCGTGATGGTTGCAGTTTGAGCCGGGCTATGGGAAATCGTGCGAGTTCGGCGCGTTCGCCGATGCCACCGAGTTGCTTACCGGCCATCGCATCATGGGCGTTTGCCGAAGATTCCAGCTTATCGTTGCCGGAACCGACCGCAGACCCTCAACCGCACGGCATTTCTGCGATCTTTGGACGCGACGAGATCGGAGAGGGCTGGGTCAATCGGACTGCGGAGGATGATGTCCATCGCTCAGGTTTGGCGATTCGGGCTCCGCAGCCTCGATCTTGCCCCGACCTGTTGGCGGTGGGCAAGACTTGCCACCTCGTCCCGTTTCGCGCGGCCGTGCCTCGAACGGCGACTGACGATCCGGCAATCTTGCCGCGCCGGTTCAAGCGGACAAGGTTCATCAAAAAGAGGGGCGACGCTGCTCCTTGGCTAACATCTCGCCAAGAGCCGACATTTCAAAGAGATGCTACTTGACCTCGATCGCTCGCGCTGCCCAAAGTAAAAGTTCATCGCCATCGTCCAGCGCGCTGTCTGGTGCCGATTGATAGCCGGTGACGGTCACAATCTTACCCTGCTTGTCATACCAGAACGGCTCCGATCCACGAGCCTCCAACGCCGCGCGTAGCTCAGCATCGACGCGGAAATAGAGCGTGTCTCGAATATAGGCGGCGAACTGCTTTCCTCCGCAGCGGAATTGCCAGCCGCCAAAGAAGTGCTTCACTTCAACCACGCCGAGTTGGCAAAATTCGCTTGCGAAATAGTCGACCAATTCTGGCCGCGCTTTGGCCATCAGAAAAAGCCGGTGAAGGACCGGAACTTGCCTTCAGGCGTCAGGCGCGCGTGGCTGGTTCCCAGCATCACCACTTCGCCCGCGCCGTCGACTAACTTCCAATTGGCGAGCGATTGCTCATGATGCTCGCGCACGTCGATGATCTGGAATTGCGTGCCGGGGAATTGCTGTTGGAACTCGCCCATATAGGCCGAGAAAGCGCCCGGTCCTTCCAGCGCAGTCGTTGGATCGGTGTAGGCCACATCGAGGGTCGCGAGTTCCGCCAGCACGGCATTGCGGTCGGCTTCGGGTTGCGACCAGCTTGCGCTGTAGCGATCCCATTTTTCCTGGGGCATTAATGTTCTCCTGCAACTGACTGGATTTCATCGACGATGATGTGGCGAAGCTCGTCCTTCGAGTGGCCGTGCCGGATGAGGACGAGCAGCCCCTGATAGAATGTCATGAGCCGCAAGGCGTTGGCGCGCGCCTGGGGCTTCTGACCGAGCCGAAAAAGTGCACCTTCAAATGCCACGCGCAGCAGGTCCAACCCATCAGAGATGGCGTCGATGCCCTTTCCCGAAAACTCGATTGCGCTGTTGGTTAGAAGGCAGCCGAGCGACCCGCCGCCAGGCTCTTCGAGCAAGGTCAAGAACATCGAGAGCAAGCCCTCAAACGGATCGTCACCGCCCAGATGCTCGGCGATACGCGCTTTGACGACGACTTCATTATAATGGCTCACCGCTTCGCGGAATAAAGCGTCCTTGTTCCCGAAGCTGTTATAAAGGCTACCAGAGGACAGCCCGGTTTCCTGCTCAAGCTGCTTGATCGAAAGACTCGCCCAACCATGCCGCCGGAAAGCCTCCGACACAGCAGAGAGCGCTTCAGTGCGATCAAATTCGATGGGACGAGACATTTTTCTAAAATGAACGTTTTAGAATAAAAGTCAAGTCGCGGCATGTGTTACGTCTTCTCGCGGAGTGAAGGCCGGACGGCAGCGCTGTCCGGCCCCTCCGGCCTCAAGCGGCAAGCCGCTCGGCCTCGGCTTCGGGAACATGGCCCGCAACCGCGTCCCCCTCTGCATCCTCGGGGAGCGCGGTGGCGCTCGCCGGAGCATCGGGGTCCGGTTCGTCGTGCCGCTCCTGCTCGGCAATCCACCGCGCGCGTTCCGCCGCCGTGACGGTGGCAACGCCGCCGCGCGCGGTATAGGCCGAAGGCGGGAAGGCCATCCAGCGCGGCACCCAGCGTTCGGTCTTGGGCCGCCCGTTCTCGCCGGTCAGGCAATCGGCGATCACGCCCTTGATGGTCTTGCCCTTTTCCGTGGCGTTGGCGCTGGCGACGGCTTCGCCGCCGACCTCGGCGAGAATGGCGGTCGCCACATCGCGGTCGCGCAACAGTTCGTAGAACGCCGCGTCCGCCGTCCAGTAGCGGGCCATATCGACCGACAGGTGAATGCCAAGTGCTTCGATCAACTCGCTGCCCGTCGCCAGTGTCTCGGCCATGACCACCGCCGCCACTTCCATGACCACAAGGTCGGGAAGCTCCAACAGTCGCTCGACCAAAGGGCCGATGCTGCTGCGGGCATAGGTGGTATTGGCGACCGTGGCCCGTTCGGGATCGAAGCCAAGACAGTCGATCACCGCGCGGCGGCGTTCATCAAATTGGACTTCGGCGGGGCAGGTCTCGATGCTTTCGTTGACCGCGTCGTTGCGGGTGTGCTGGTCGGCGATCTTGATGCTCCACAGCGGCGATCCGGCGATGGCATGGGCGACCATGACCCGCAGCCCGACCGAAGGATGGCTCGCCAGTTCGGCCCGCACCGCCGCATGGCGGTGCAAATCGACATAGCTGGTCAAGGTCGAGGTCAATTCGGGCCGCACCATCTTGGGCAGCACCGTAACGTCCTTGCCCTCGGCCTCGGCTTTGCGGAGCCGCTGGCCTTCCCTCTGCGTGACATAGCCTTCGTGGAAGGTCACTTCGCCGCGATTGTTGACCGCGATATAGACGCGCCCGCCTTTGCGCTTGGGCGCTTTCTCATGCTCCCAAGTCGAGAAATGGCTTTGCGGCGGGACGATCTCGACCGCGCTCCAGCCATCTTCGAGATATTGGGCTTTGCGCTTTTCGATTTCGGCTTGCTGCGCCGCCCAAAAGGCATCGCTGTCGGCGAAATAGCCATCTTCTTCGAACAGGTTGGTCACGATCTGGCCGCGATAGTCGGCCATGTCGAACAGCGCCGCTTTGACCGAAATCGCGCCGCCGCCGAATAGCCATGCCTTCAACTGCGAGCCGCGCGGCGCATAAGCATCATCGCCATCGAACAGCGCCAGCCATGCTTTCTGCTGCGCCTTGGTCGCAAGGGTCAGGTGGCGGATCGTCTCGGCATCGATCTCCTCGGCGCGGTAGGCTTCGCGGATGCGCGGCAGCAGGTTGCCGAGTGCCAAGATGCGCTTCACCTGCAATTCTGTGAGCGCGAAGGTCGCCGCAATGTCGTCCACGCTGCGGCCTTCCTTGACCAATCGTGTGTAGCTTTCCCATTGCGTCACCGGATCGGGGGCTTGCCGCAGCATGTTCTCGATCATCGAGACTTCGAGCGCGTCGGCATCGTCGCCATCTGCAAGAACGATGCACGGCAGGGTCATATCGTCCTGGCCCTGTTTCGCCGCCTCAAGGCTGGCGAAATAGCGCCGCTTGCCCGCGACGATCTCGAAATGGCCGTCCGAACAATTGGGCCGGACGAACAGCGGCGAAATTACGCCGCGCCGGATCACCGATGGGAGAATGTCGGCGACGTCGGGCGGTTTCTTGCCTTGCCGCATGTTCGCCTTTGAAACCGAAAGCCGGTCGAGAGGAATTTGGTCGATCTGCATGATAGTCACTCCATATTTGAGGATGGCCCCGCCCCATCCCAAGCCGAGGGGGCGGCATTATCGGGGGCAATGGAGGCGGGGCCGGTGACACCCGCGCGGGGACTTCCAGTGCGCGGGCGCTTGTCGTCGTCTGAATGAACGGACGGCGCAAGGGGTTTGCGCTCGCGCGCCAGCCGCGTGGCGGCTTCGGCGAGAGCGGCATCATTTTCGACAATCCCGCCATGCTGGCGGGCGGCTTCGGCATAGGCCGAAAGGGGTAAGGTCGCGGTGAAATGAAGGTCGCGCTCGATCTTCAAGCCGAACGCAACGGTGACGCTAGCGATCTCGGCAAGGCTAGCCGAACCGAGTTCGGGAGAGCCGAACCCCAAATCGCAGAGGCCGAACAGCGTATCGCCTTCGCCATCGAGTTCCGAAAACAGCCATGTCGCTGCGCCGCACGGATTGAAGAATTTGACCACCGGCGCGGGGTCGGGTTCGGGCAAGCCGTGCTGCATCGCTTGCGTGTGCGCGGCGGCATTGGCGATCAGCTTGGCGCGGAGTTCGGGGGTTAGCAGGTCCATCGTCGCGGCCTCTTCAAAACATTTCGATCTGGTTGCGGGCATTGGTGTCGAACAAGCCGTGATCGACGGCGCGCTGCGGCTTCCTCGGAAGCAAGGGCGCGTTGGCGCGCATCGCCAGCCGCTCGGCGGCGGTGATCGGTGCAACGCCTGACACCAAGATCTGGACACCGGCTTGCGTGGCCTCGGCCTCGAACGGTGCGGCGGGCGCTTCCCCGTTCATGCCGCCGCCCTCGCGTGGCCGACATCGGTAAACGCCAACAGATAATTGGCGGCCTTGCTGGCCTGACTGGCTGCTTTGAATATCGCGCGATTGTCGGCGCGCAGCACCTCAAGCCATGATCCGAGATAATCGGCATGGCGGACGGTGGGGACAATCCCCAAGGCGGCGCAGAGGAACGCCGAGGTCAGTTCGGCGGCAAGTTCCTCGCGGGCATAGGCACTATCCCCGAACCGCCCGCCAAAGGTCCGTGCCAGCCGCGAGGGGTGGCCGGTCCAGTGACCGAGTTCGTGCAGAGCAGTTCGGTAATAGTCGATCTGCTGGCGGAACGCCGGTTGCGGCGGCACAGATACGTAATCGCCGGACGGGCAATAGAAGGCGCGCGCGCCGCCAATGCGGAAATCCGCACCCGTCGCCGCAATCAGATTCTCGGCAACCGGCACCTGCTCGCGCAGCGGCGGCGCATCGGCGTGATATTGCTCGGGGAGTCCATCGCACTGCGCGACATTGAACACCACAAACCGCTTCAGGAACGGCACGGCCCGCGCTTCGTCGCCATCTGCCTTGGCGCGTTCCTTCTCGGTTTCGGGGGTGAAGCGGTCGGCATAGCAGACCGTCACGCCCCGTTCGCCCTTGCGGACGCATCCGCCAGCGGCCAGCGCCTGTCGGAAGGTAAGCCAACCTTGGTTGGCGTAACCCATGGCGATCACCTCGCCCCACAGGATCAGCACATTGACGCCAGAGTAAGCCCGGCCCGTCACCGCGTTGCGCGGCAAGCCGGGGCTGGCAATCGCCGAATCCCAAGGCTGAACCCAAGGGAAGCGCCCCGCCTCAAGCTCGGCGACAATCCGCGCGGTCACTTCGTCATAGAGCAAAGTGCGCGGTTCCGCGCTCCCTGCTCGCGCGCGTCCAGCGCGCCTGCTGCCCGTGCCGCCATTCCGAACCTTCAAGTCCTGTCCCATCGCTGCCTCCAAGCACTGCCCAAAACCGCACACGGACCCGGCGGGACGGGGGGGGCGGCGACGGGCGACCAGAGAGGCGCGGCGCGGACAGGCGCACCGGCATGACTGCGATTGAATCTGTGACTGTTGACGAAAAACGGCCGCAACGGAGTGGAGGACCGGGCTTGCCCGGTTGCGCCTGGCCGCGCCGTGCCTAGACGGGAGCGCCGCCCACCCCGTCTCGCCGGGGCCGCACAAACAACGCCGGCGTGCCAGCGCCGTCAACAAACCCGCTCATGTCGCTATCGGTCCGAGCGACCAGCGAGAATGGCCAAAGCCAAGGACTCGCGCTCTGAAAGGGGGCGGGTGTCGCTGCTATGATCAAGCAGGCGGAAAGCCGGGGCCTGTCGGCTTTCATCGCCTGCGCATGGCATCATGCCCGCCGATTCAGTGCGCGCGCGGGGCCTTCCTCGTCAATCGTCGCGCCCTTAAGTAGCCCACCCCTGGGCGGGCGGGAAAGAGCGCGTCATCAGCCCCGCTCATTCGATCGAGGGGCGTTGCGGGGAACCTTCCCCGCAGAAGGGGTAGCGAGAGACGCAAAGCGGCTCGCGCTCAGGGGAAGGCTTTCCCCTTCTTAGAAAACGTTAACATATCCGGCACATAAAGCGGCATACATGACTCACAAATGGGCCAGAAAACCCTGTGTTTACAGTATTTACAACCGGCACATAATCCGGCATAAAAAGGCAATGGATGTAGCCACTATGGAACCGATGGTGCCCGAGGAGGCATCGAAGGATCTCGAAGACGAGGTTGTAACACTGATTGCAGAGGCCAATCGCCTCGCTGGGTCGTGCATCCTGTTCTCTGCGAGTCCATGGGCAATCTCGTTCGGTCGATGAATTGCTACTACTCAAATTTGATCGAAGGCCATGATACCCATCCCCGCGATATCGATCGCGCCTTGGTCAATGATTTCTCCGCCGAGCCCAAGCGCCGCGAATTGCAGCAGGAAGCGATCGCCCATATCCACGTCCAACGGCTGATCGATGAAGGGCGTGATCCAGATGTGTGGCCCGCATCCGCTGCCTATGCGGCATGGCTGCATGAAGAATTCTGTTCGCGACTCCCTCCCGAAATGTTGTGGGTTGTGCATCCGAGAACCGGCGAAAAACTGCCAGTGGTTCCCGGCGAGTGTCGCACCCGCGATGTCGAGGTCGGGCGACATCTACCCCCGGACCATGGCGACCTGCCGCGCTTTCTAGCCCGTTTCGACCGGGCCTATACATCGCCTCCGCTCAATAGTTTCAGGCAGATCCAGGCCGTGGGCGCGGTTCATCACCGATTCCTATGGATACACCCCTTCCTTGATGGAAACGGCCGCGTGGCGCGACTGATGTCGCACGCGTTGTTCAAGCGGCTAGGGATTGGTACCAGCCTGTGGTCGGTGGCGCGCGGTCTCGCGCGGGAGGAGGAGCTCTATAAGAAGCTGCTCGCGCAAGCTGATGGGCCGCGCGAAGGCGACCGCGATGGTCGAGGGAATCTGACCCAGCGCGGGCTGATCGCCTTTTGCCGCTTCTTTCTGGAGCGCTCAATCGACCAGATTCGCTTCATGAACGGCCTGCTCGAGCCCGACATGTTGCTGCGGCGGATCGAAATCCATGTCGAAGAGGAAATCCGCTCCAAACGTTTGCAACGTGGGAGCTATGCCGTGTTACGCGAAGCCGTACTTGCCGGCGAGGTCGAACGCTCCAAGATTCCTATGCTCACAGGCTATGAAGAACGCGGCGC
The DNA here is from genome assembly GCA_016714795.1 of Sphingomonadales bacterium. Classification (GTDB taxonomy): domain Bacteria; phylum Pseudomonadota; class Alphaproteobacteria; order Sphingomonadales; family Sphingomonadaceae; genus Aquisediminimonas. The sequence goes on from JADKCA010000002.1 coordinate 89,174, forward strand.
GCGCAACGTGACCTCCGCGTTGGTTGAGCGCGGAATGCTGATCGCGACCTCGCATAAGGCAGCGCTTCGACTGGCTTTCCCTGCCGATGTTGCCGAGCGCTGGTTTCCGAACCTTTATCCGGCCAATGCGGGAACGCGGACATGAAGGATATTATCGTCCCACTGATTCGCCGGTTTGTCCCGGCCAAGCCATTGCTCGGCGATTGGGAATTTCTGCATCCCGAACCCAGCGGCAGCGTGCAGGGATGGCGCGAACTCGAAGAGCACTACCGTGTCCTCGTGCTGGCTGATCCCGGCGCTGGCAAGACGTTCGAAGCCAAGGACCGCGCCACCAAATTGCGCGAGAAAGGTGCCAAGGCCTTCTTCATCCGGATCGAGGCTATCGATGCGGCGTTCGACGAGGCATTTGAAGTCGGGAGTGCAGCTGAATTTGCGGAGTGGCTGGCTGGCGACGGAGAAGCGTTCTTCTTTCTCGATTCGGTCGATGAAGCGCAACTCGGCACACCCCGCGCGCTCGAAGATGCCATCCGGGTCTTCGGCGCACGCATTCAGATTGCTCGTGAGCGTGCGCGGATCATTATCACCAGCCGCGAAGATGCGTGGCAGGCCTTGTCCGATCGGACGTTGGTGGAGCAATATCTTCCTCACGGCGCGCCGATCGAAGCCCGGGACGACGCGCAGAAGGATTCGAACGAAGCGGATAGCGATGGCGTCCTCAAAATTTACCGCCTTGGCGGTTTGAAGATCGACCAGATCAAGCTGTTTGCCGCGCACCACGGGGTTGACGTGTACGCCTTCGTCGCAGCGATCGAGCGCGGCAATTTGATGACGCTGGCGGAACGTCCGTTCGATTTGAAGGCACTCATCCGCAAATGGCAAGCCGACGGCGCGTTGGGCAGCCGACTTGAGGTGTTGCAGCGCCTCGTCGAACTTCAACTGGCCCCTTTGTCCGCAACTGCGGCGTCACCGAAAATCGATGAAGCCCGCGCGCGCAATGGCGCGCGGGCTCTTGCTGCGGCGGTGACGCTGACGGGCAGAAGCATCGTTTCGCTTCCCAGTGACACGAACAAGGAAGATCGTGTCGATCCGGCAGCGGTCCTCCCCGATTGGCCCGAAGCGGAGCTCGACGCGCTGCTTCGATCAGGCATCTTCGACGATGTAGTCTATGCGAGCGTGCGCTTTCGCCATCGCGAAATCCGCGAGTTGTTGACGGCGGAATGGGCGAAAGACCTGCTTGATCGACCCGGAGCGCGCGCCGAGGGCGAAGCCCTGTTCTTCCGAACGCAATATGGTGAGCAGGTTATCGTGCCGAGGCTGCGGCCCACTCTGTGCTGGTTGCTCGTGCTGGACGAAGGAGCGCGCGACCGGGCGCTGGCGCTCGAACCCGATATTGCGAGCGAAGGCGGCGATCCGTCGCAACTGCCATTGGCGGTTCGTCAGGGAAATGATGGCGGGCATCGTCGCGCAGATCGCCGCAGACGCGAAGTGAGAGGGATTATGGACAATTCAGCTATTGAGCGCATTGCCGCCCCCGACCTCGGCGCGGATACGCTGGCATTGCTCGATCGGTTTGGCAGCGATGACGATGTCGTTTTCTTCATCGGGCGTCTGGTCTGGCAAGGCGAGATGCGCGAATGTCTTTCGGCGCTCGAACACATCGCGCTCGATCCGCAGCGCGGTCGCTATGCGCGCATCGCCTCAATCCGCGCCGTCATGAGCCTGGGCGATGAAGTGCAAAAGGGTCGCCTTTGGTCGGCCATTGCTGGCCATGCCGGTCCGCTCGACAGAAGGCTGCTGGCTGAAATTCTCGAGTGGGCGACGCCGACATTGCGCAGCATCGAACTGTTGCTCGCAACCATCGATCGGCTGCCGCCCTATGAGCGGTTCGAAGCGACGGGGCTATCGGAAGTGATGCATCGGTTCATCGACCGTTTGCCGATCATGGCCGATGCAGCGCCCGAACAGCCCGTTGCGCGACTCGTAGAAGGTCTCAACGGATTTCTCGAACGTGAGCCTTACATCGAGCGTGGCGAGTGCCATGTCTCCGAGGCGTTTACGTGGCTGATGGGCCCCGCACTCCATGCTGTGGATCGCTTGGTAAGCGGCCGTGCATCAGCGGCATTGGAAGCTGGAGCTCTCGCCATCCTGCGCAAAGTGCCTGCGGTGCGCTTCTGGCGTAGCGATGACGGGGCAGACTATAAGAACGCCCTCAATGCCAATGTCCCGCGCTGGCAGGAACTGAACGATCTCCTGTACTGGACGAGCGTTGCCGAGCGTCGCACGCACCTCGTCGCCAAAGGCGAGCGGTTGGTCGATGACTGGCAGATTTCGTTCATGAGCCCTTTCTGGCGCTTCGGGGCCGACGATTTTGATCGCTGCCTAGGCTGGGTGCGCGAAATGGAGGCGCTCGATGACCGGCTGGTTGCCCTTTCGCGCTGCCTTGTCCTTTTTGTCGGCGAGGATCGACCGGCCGAATGGCTCGAACAGATGCGAGACGCCACGTCGGGTCAGGCCGAACTGGAAGCGGCGCTCGCCGAACGGACCGATCCCCGCCCGTCACCGGCAGTGCGGGACATCCAGGCCGAAGAGCGCAAGTGGAAGCGTCAAAGAAGGGCACGGGAAGCCAGGGAGCAGCGCGATCGGGCTGACTGGGTGCGGGCGCTCAAGGCGGAGCCGGAGCGGGTTCGCGCACCGGAAGGGCTGAAGCCCGGGGAGTTCAGCCATGACCAATATCATCTGCTGCACAGTGTGCGCGGCGACGGTATCTCGCGTGATCGCGATTGGGGTTCGACCTGGCAGCAGTTGATTCCCGAATTCGGCGACGAGGTCGCGCATGCCTATCGAGACGCGGCCATAGCGTTTTGGCGACCGTATCGCCCAGTGCTGCGGTCGGAAGGGGGCGATACTGGATCGACGCCTTATGCTCTCATATTCGCAATGGCGGGGATCGCGATCGAGTTCGATGAAACCGAAAACTTCCTCAACGCGCTTAGCGACGAAGATGCCCGTCATGCCCTGCGCTACGTGGCCTGGGAGTTGAACGGGTTCCCGCGCTGGTTCGAGCCGCTCTACCGCGCGCACCCGAAAGCCGGACTTGAAGCCGTCGCCAAGGAACTGATCTGGGAGCTGGACCATAGCAAGGCCGATCAGCCGACCCACCATATCCTTCATGACATCCTCTACCACACACCTTGGCTGCACGCAGAGGTCGCGCCGCTGGTCCTCGATTGGCTGCGCACGAACGACATGCGCAACGCTGACAATCTGCGTTATTGCCTCAACATCCTGTCAAGTTCCGGGGTGTCGCCGAGCGAGCTTGGTGATCTGGCGAAGGCGAAACTCGCCGCCGGGGCCGAAGCCGAGCAGCGTCCGCGCTGGTATGCGCTGTGGGTCGACAACGCACCGGAGGAGGCCATTCCGGCTCTCACGGCAGAACTGGAAGGCCTTGGTGAGGCAGGCGGTTCGGGCTTCGCCCAGCACTTCGTCGTTTCGTTACTTGGCGACAGGCACGGCACAGGCAACCGGACCGGCGCGTTCAAGACCGCAACACATCTCAAGGAACTCTACATTCTGATGCATCGCTACATCAAAACGAGCGATGACCTCAACCGAGCCAATGGCGGGGTCTACTCGCCAACGCTTCGGGATGACGCACAAGATGCACGCAACAAGCTATTCAACCTGCTGTCATCCCAGCCGGGCGCAGATACCTATGCTGCAATCAAGGCGCTGGAACAGGAGCATCCCGAACCCAGCTATCGCCAATGGATGGCGAAACGGGCCCGTGAACGGGCGATTGAAGATGCCGATGAGCCCCAATGGGATGCTGCGCGGGTGCACGCGTTCGCCAGCAGGTTCTAGAAACAGCAGCTATGGGTTCGCACAAGGATACTCTGCTTGAGCTCAAGGCCATCCTTCAGAAATTGAAGCCGCGCCAATTTGAACAGTTGGCGGCCTCGTTAATCGGACGGCTACTCGATGTGCCAATCGCTGTCGCCAAATCGGGCTTTCAATTTGGCGGCGATGCCGGGTCAGCGGGCAGAGCACAAAGATCGTTTCGCATCGAAACCAAACGCTATGGCGACAACACCAGCCTGAGCGACCGCGAACTGCTCGGCGAAATCGACCATGCCATAGCCAGGGACAGCGGTCTTGAAGGCTGGTTTCTGGTGGCCACCCGCGAAGTACCCGAACAGCTTGAGATGGACCTCGCCGACAAGAGCGCCAAAGTCGGCGTCCCGGTCATTGTCATCGACTGGAAACCCGCAACCACCCCTGGTCTTGCAGCGCTTTGCACAGTTGCTCCAGAAATTGTCGGTTCAACGTGCGGCGAGCAGGCGGAGCAAATCGTTCGCTCGCATATCAATGTCTTGTCCGGCGCATTGACGATGTTGAAGCATGAGCTGCAGTCCTGGTCACTGGGCTTTGAGGGTCTGCGATTGTTAGCACAGGCCAAACTTGATGAGGTCTGGAACACCCCGGCATCGGCGGTGGCATCTTTGGGGCAAGACGTCGCCGGCGGAGCGCGCAATTCAACCATCCGGCGGGTTTCCAGCTTTGCTAGGCTATCGCACTGGTGGCAATCCGGTCTGGACAGTCCAGCGCCAGCGGTCGTTTGCGGGATGGAAGGATACGGCAAAACCTGGGCCACCGTAGATTGGCTCGTCGATCGACAACATGAACTTCCTATTGTGCTCTTGTTGCCTGCATCCCGCTTTGCGAGTGCAACCAGTCCGACTGAAACTGCGATCAAGTCGATAATTGCCGAATGCCTCTTTGAACTCGCCAAGACGCGCGGCGTGGAGCACTGGAAGGCTCGTTTGGAGCGCTTGCTCGCCAGGCCGAACGGCGAAGGACCTGTTCTCATCCTTTGCCTGGATGGGATGAATCAGGAACCTGGGGTTCCCTGGCTTCGCGCCCTGCAATGTCTTCAGGCCAATCCCTTCGCCGGACGGATTCGGGTGATCGCGACAACCCGAAAACACCATTTCGAGGAGCGACTGAACCGCCTTTCGAGTCTGATTGCTCACCATGTGATTGTCGAGGTCAGCCAGTTCACCAACGAAACTGGCGGCGAGCTCGATCAGCGGCTCGCGCATGACAACCTCACACGCGATGATCTTCACCCAGATCTGCTGCCATTTGCCCGCACACCAAGGCTCTATGACCTTGTCATACGGCTACGCGATAGGCTCGATACTTCGACTGAAGTCACGGTGCACCGGCTGCTATGGGAATATGGCCGCGACACGCTCGGGGTTCGGGGCGGTAATGCGCTTACCGAGAGCGAGTGGAAGACCTGGCTGTCTGATCTGGCCAATCGCTATCGAACGGGTGCTGCCACATATTCGTTTCGTGAGCTGGGCGAACTGGCGGCACAGGCCGATTTGACCGAAAGCGACGTATACCGGCGACTTAGTGAGATTGTCGATGGTCACTTCGTCAAGCAACTGCCATCCGGAAAATACAAACTGTCCGACCAGACCGTGGCGCACGCACTAGGATTGGCGCTGCTAAACCATTTGGAGGAAGTGCAGTCGCCAACCCAAACGTCGGTTGAGATTGCGCTTGCTCAGTGGCTCGACCCCATTTCGGGCCTTGATGAGCGATCGGAAATTCTCCGGGCGGCAGTGAGCATCATGTTGGCACAAGGCCGCTCTATCCATAATGCCGTGGTCACCGAGTTGGTCGCGGCCTGGCTCAGTACGCAGAATCTAGCCGAAGACCACCGGACTGAGCTGATTGGCTTGGCGAAACCTCTTTTGCGCCCTCTCCTCGACGTGCTCGAACGCGAATCCCATGGCGCCTATCATGGCGCACGGCTGCTGGCGCTCGAAGCGATCCGCAACCTGCCCAGAGACGACGACGGGACTTTGGCCATCATCGTCGAACGAGCGACAAATTGGCTCAGCATCTTTTCAAGGGACGTCGACCCGCCTTCACGGAGAAATGACGAATCCGAAAAGCATCGGTCGGACCATCTTAAGAAGCGAATCGGCCGGGACGAAGATGGCGTAGCGACAATCCTGGGGTTGAAGTTGCAAATCGTCGAACGGGGCGGATGCCCAGGCGTCGGTGAAATCCCGGCCCTACTGGAAGGCTTTCCGCTATCGCAGGCCCGATCGATCTTCGAGCACAATGCGCTGGTTGAAGCCTTGACCATGCGATCAGGGATTTGGGAGGAACTCAAATGGGTGGTTCTGCTCAACCCGATTGATTTTGAAGCAACCTGCGACATGCTGAAAGCGCTCAGCGACGATTTTCTCGCCAGGACGCCGGAATCTGGCGTCCATCCCGATCTGAACAAGCGCGTTGCCGCCTTGCTGCTTTGGATGTCGGGCGACGAGGCCCTGGAGAGCGAAGCGGTCCTTGTTGATCCCAAGCTCGATGCTTGGCGTAGCTATGAAGAAGACTATCTCCCGGACCCTTCGAACAGCTGGTATCGGCTCGAACGACGCCACATTGATGAAGTCATGAGCAATCATGGATTGCCGCTGTTCCGGCGAATTGATCGAGCGAAGCACTTCTGGTTCGATCCAGCGATATCCGTCCCGCCGGTATTTGCCGAAGATCTGACAGCAGCCGCGGATCAGTTCGACCTGTCGAATGTTTACGTGGGCCGCGGACATACCCGCGAAGACCATGATCTGGAACAATTGGTCATTCCCATGGCGCGGTTTGCTCCAGGCGCCCTTGTCGGCATGATAAGGCGGAAACTGGCTCCAACCAAAAAATTGGATGAAAGTCAGCGACAGGCGCTGTCCAATCATGCCATCGAACATTTCATCCTGAATGACGATGAAATTGCTGCGGCGCTGGGCAAAGTGCGGCGTCGGCGGTCGCCCGCGAACGCTGGTGAGAAAAGCTACGTCAACGAGAACTTCATGCTTTTTGAAGTGGCCTCGCTTGGGGCCAATGCTCAATTCGAATTGTTTCTGGACGCCAGACAGAAGTACATTTCTTACGATCCACAACATGTGCTGAAAGCGCCGTCACAGAGCGAGTTGGATAGCCTCATAGCGCGTTTTGGGCAGAGAAAATCGAAGGCGCAAAGCAATCTCGTTGCGCTGCTTTCCTTGGTTGAGCCCCAATTGTCAGAGACTGTTTGGCAATGGCTGCTGGACCGGGCGCTTGACCCCGGCTTTGAGCTTTGCGGAGTGGCCTGCAAGATCTTGAACCGCGTTGCGGCAACGCGATTTGGCCAGAAATTGTTGGAATGCGGATGGAGTTGGAAGCCAGGCGGAAACGATTGGGTCAACCACTATGGATCGCATGCTGTTATCGAAGCCTCGATGGCGATGCCTTTCGAGCAGATAGCGTCCGTCATCACGCCTTCGCTGTTGCCATATGCCGTGCGAGAACGAGGTAGCGAGCGCAGTGACACGCAGCTTGCTGCGGAGATTCTCTCGAGTTTGCTGATGTCGTCGACAGCGAAACCGGCTGATGCGGGTGCTGAGATTTTTGTGAACGCCGAACGCCGAGAAAGTGATCCCGTCAGCTTCTCCATTTTGCCACCGCCGATGTTCCCGGACGATCCTTTGGGCGACTGGAGGGCCATGTCGCAGCCTGACGAACATGCACGCCATCGACAAAGCGCTGTCGATACGGCTGTCGAGCGGATCAGGGACGCCCGCGTCAGTGGTGCGAGATTGTTCATTCACAGTTTTAGTTCGGAAGATTTCGCACCGTTCATCGTCAATCATCGCGACAAGGTTATGCAATGGATCGAAGGCTATGCAGACGAAAGCTCCGAATTTAGGCGCCGGGTCCGACTTGCAGAGGGTGCGTTCATAGCGCTTTGCGATGCCATGTTCGAGCATGACCCAAGGGTGGGGTCGTCTTTGTGGACTTCCTTGCGCAATGCGCTTCACACGCGATTTATCGGTCATGGCAAAGTCGATGAGATGATCCATGTCGTGTTCAAGCATGCGGCGCTGCCGGAAGCGGCGGCGTTGCTCGACGAGCTATATAATCTACCGCAATGTCACACCGACGCTGCGTTATTCACTTTGGCACTTGCAGCCCAACTTAACGATCAGGGGGCCTGGCTGGAGAAGGCGATCACGGCTGACGAGAGCTCTGACGATCTGTGGCACCGCCAACGTGCCAGGGTCATGAATGGCTTCCGTTCCGGCAATCAGTTGCCATTCCCCGATTCAGGAGATGACACGGTCGCGCCGGATCTTCGAACTTCCAGGCAGCAAAAGATGCTTCGCTGGCAGCACCGAGAGGCTTGTGCGAAGCACTGGTGGGAATCCTATTGGAATGCAAAAACGATTGAGTGCGCCTATGCTGCATGGGTGCTGTTTTCCAATGCCGCTGATCGGCGGGCCCATTGCTGGATGATGCATCGATTGAAGCCTGCGGTTGAGGGCGACCAGTTGACGCAGAAGAAATTGTGCCATTTCCGCCTCAACTATGACCGCCTTACTCGCGCGATGGAAAAGCACGAGAAAGACCTGGATCGGGAGTTCCTCGGGAGGCGGATCAAGGAAGGCATTGGTCCTTGGCACTCTTAGCAAGCAATTCCGGCACGTCAGATTAGAGGGCAGTCTGGCCGTTGCTCGAAGCCGTTGGACGTAATCACTATTGCTTTGAGCGGAGGGGAATTTGGGGAAGCTGGTGCACCCGACTGGATTCGAACCAGTGGCCTACGCCTTCGGAGGGCGTCACTCTATCCAGCTGAGCTACGGGTGCTAGTGCTTACGCAGTGCTTACGCGGAAAAATTTGCAGTGTGAAGCCGTTACGCCCATCCCACATAAACCGCTCAATTCACTACAAAAAAATTCCTCCAATTCGTTCGTTTCAGTCTTGACCCCTGCCTTCGGAGGGCAGCGCTCTATCCAGCTGAGCTACGGGTGCCAAGCACGCGCCGATAGCAGAGCGCACCGGCGTCCGCTACCCGCAAAACGTCATGTCCTCGCAATTGGGCAGGGTTTGACTGAAGCGAAAATTTCTGCGGATTCTGGAGCTTGAAGGTGGGGGGTTCTGTTGCCCGGCCCCCCCAGGCCGCTGGTTTCTGATTCTGTTGCCCGGTTCAGTCCGAACCGCGTTCTTTTTGGGTAACCTAAGGCTTGCGCCCTTCAGTTACGCAGCAAGAGCAAGTGCTTCGTTGTCGTTGGCACTTATTGGGTTTTGAACGGTTTTACGGCGCATTCAGGCCGGAAGAAAACAGCGCTTTTCAACACACGTCGATCCTAGTTCGGCCCCGTCAAGGCTCCCGGCGAACCGGGAGTTTTGGTGGAGCCGCCGGGTACCGCCCCCGGGTCCGCTGCATCTATTACACGCCGCAATTTATCCTCATATCCGGGCGAACCCGGCAGTGTTGATATAGGCGATCACGCAAGGGATTTCCAGTAGGCGCGCACAACGCATTTTGTGCGGCGTTCAGGGTTGCGCGGAAGCGATTCGCCCGCTATTGCGCCCGCCTGCCTAACCGGCCTTGCGCCGGTGTCCGCATCGGTCGGGGAATAGCTCAGCCTGGTAGAGCACTGTCTTCGGGAGGCAGGGGCCGGAGGTTCGAATCCTCTTTCCCCGACCAGTTTTTTGCGCGGATGATTCTGAGTGTGCGATTGGCACAGGCTTGAGGCATCGCGCGCGGTATCGTTATCCCGAGTGAAGACGTCCCCAGACAGGCCTTCGTCCTGCTCGATTTGCGGCATAGCCCGGATGCTTATGCGACGGTTCCTGCAAACTGGCCATAGGCTTCCACGGCCTGGGCGGCATACATCAGGCTGGGGCCTGCTCCCATATAGAGCGCCATGCCCATCACCTCCATGATCTCCTCACGGGTCGCGCCCAGCTTGGCGGCGGCTTGCGCGTGGAACGCCACACAGCCGTCGCAGCGGATGGCGACGGCAATGGCAATCGCGATCAGTTCCTTGGTCTTGGCATCGACCGCGCCACCCTTGGTCGCGGCCTGCGCCATCGCCGAAAAGGCTTTCATCACCTCTGGCGTGCCCAGCCGCACTTCCTTGATCGCTCCGGACAGTTCGCTTGCCATGGTGGGCCAGTCTTTGTGCATTATTCGTCTCCTTGAAAGTCAGTTGGACCCGGTAATTGCCAGCAGGCGATACGCCGCTACAATGCGTTCGGCCCGCGCTTGTTCCAGTGCTGCGGCGGCGCCGATCGCTTCGCGCTCTGCATCAAGCAGGTCGAGTTGTGGCTTCATGCCGACATGCACTTCGACACGAACACTGCGCAGCGCATCCTCGGCGGCGCGCGACTGCTCCTCTGCCGCTTCTTCGACCAATTGAGAGGTTCGGACGGCCTGATAGGTCGCAATCACGCCTTCGCGGACATTCTGTTGCGCCTGCATCAATTGCGCTTCGGCAGCGCGAACCTTGGCATTGCTTTCCGCGATCCGTCCCGACGTCAGTCCGCCGGACATGAATTGCCAGCGCGCACGCACGCCCACGGTGGCGCTGTCGGCTGTGTAGCCGGGGAAGAACTGGTCGCGTACCGCCGCTCCTTCGGCGAACGCGCTGACCATGGGCAGACGATCCGCCTTTGATCCTCGCGCCTCGGCTTTGGCCGCCCGCAGCCCGGCTGTGGCCCGCCGTAGCCCGGGATTATTCGTTTCCGCCCGCACCATGGCCTCATCCAGCGTCGCCGGAAGGGCCGGGCTGGCAGGCAAAGGATCGAGCATTTCGGGTTCAAGGCCGGTCAGGCTAGCGTAGTGCGCTTTGGCCGAGACAAGCTGCCCTTCGGCACGGGCAAGTCCAGACTTGGCCTCTGCCACCCGCGCCTGAGCTTGTGCCACATCGGTGCGCGGGCTCTCGCCCACGTTAAAGCGCAGCCGGGCCTGCCGTTCGATTTCCTGCGTTTCGCCGTACAGCCGCGCGAATTGATCCTGCATGCGGGAGGCGGCAATCACGGTGCCATAGGCTTGAGCCACATCGGCCGCCAGTTGTGCGCGAGCTCCATCCTTGCTCGCCAGCGCTGCATCAGCGCCAGCATGCGCGCGGTCGATCCCGGCTTTGACTTTGCCACCGGTAAAGAGCGGTTGTTCGATCACGGCCTGAACGGCGCGCGGTGTCACAGCGTCTGCGGAGAGCCCGAAATAGCCTTTGGGGTCCAGCCGCCCGAACCCGATCGTCCCCGACACAGTGCCCGTCGGCTTGCGACCTGAGCGGGCCTGATCGACGCGGGCATCCGCCGCATCCGCCTCTGCTTCAGCCATGACCATTTCCGGCGCGTGCGCCATCGCCGCTGCGATGGCTTCCTCCAGCGTCGTCGCATGCGCCGGGCAGGCAAAGGCAACCCCGCACAGAAGGACGGTCAGAAGACGGGGCGACGGTCTCACTTGAAGGCGCATCCCGCTTCTACGCCCATCGCCTTGAAGACCATCGCGGCCGGACAAAATCCGGTGAAGCTCGCCTGGATCATGTTCAAGCCGGCAAAGGCGGTCAGCCCGATCCAGTATGGGTGGACGGTGAGCGACAGGGCGATGCCCAGCAGAACAACCACTCCGGCGAAAGCCATTACGGCACGATCAAGTGTCATGGTCTTGCTCCTTCTTCACAGTTTGAGTTTGCGGATGCCCATCACATGCAGCGCGAGCTTTTCATAAAAGGGCTCGCTTTCGCCCTTGCGGACCTTGCGCAGGAAGTATTTTTCGAACCCGATCTTGGCGAGGTGCACCCATTTGCCGCTGGCCGACCAGTTGAGGTTGCGCGGCGGAATTTGCGGCTGGGCCACGAACGCCACGCCGCCATCTCCAAAGTCTGCCAGACACACGGCGTTCCATGTCGCCTCGTGCGTCGGTTCTTTCCCATCGAGGATTTCGGCGAGGTTTTCTGCAATTGCGGTCACCATCGATTCGATCATGAAACCCGTTTTTGGGACGCCCACCGGCACAGGCGTCGGCCCTGTCGGTGGAATGGCGACGCAGACACCGAGCGCCATGATCTCCGGGAATTTGGGATTGCGCTGGTGCTTGTCGATCAGGATGAAGCCGCGCGGATTGGTGAGGCCTTCAATATCGCGCACCGCAGGCACGCCGCGGAAGGCGGGCAGCAGCATCGAATAGCCGAACGGCAGATCATGCTTGGCCTTGACCGAACCATCCTCGGCAACTTCCTCGACATGCGCCATGCCTGCTTCGAAGCTCGTCACGCGCGCGTTGGTGATCCATTTGATGTGGCGCTGCCGCAATTCGCTTTCGAGCAGCGAGTTGGTGTCACCCACGCCGTCGAGTCCGAGATGGCCGATATAGGGCTCTGCCGTGACGAACGTCATCGGCACCTTGTCGCGGATCTTGCGGCGCTTGAGTTCGGTGTCGAGGATCAGAGCGAACTCATAGGCCGGGCCGTAGCAGGAGGCCCCTTGCGCCGCGCCGACGACAATGGGTCCGGGATTTTCGACGAAGCGATCAAAGGCGTCTGCTGCGGCTGATGCATGATCGGTGTGGCACACCGAAACCGTGTGGCCGCCATGGGGGCCGAAGCCTTCAATCTCGTCAAAGGCCAGGTCCGGCCCGGTGGCGATGACAAGATAGTCATAGTCGAGGCTAGTGCCGTCATTCAGTTCCACACGCTTCTGATCCGGATGGATGCGCTTGGCTCCGACGTCGGTGAAGCCGATTTTCTTCTTCTTGAAGATGGGAGGCAGATGGATCTTGATCGCCTCGGGCTCACGCCAGCGCACCGCCACCCAGGGGTTGGAGGGCACGAAAGAGTAAGTATCCGAATCGGAAATCGTCATGATCTCAGCTTTGTCTTTCACGGCACCGCGAATCTCGTAGGCGGCAATCGTGCCGCCGAGTCCTGCGCCCAGAACCACGATTTTTGGCCTTCCCATAGATCCTCCTGCGATGCTCTTTTCAAATATGACACTTGACGAATATGATAATTAAACAATATACGCAATATGCAAATTAATTCAGGAGTGTCGCCATGTTTGGACTGGGTGGAAAAAAGCACAAGGAAGTGAGCGCGGCTGAGTTGCAAACGCTGCTCGCGAACGGACAGGCATTGCTGGTGGACGTGCGCGAAGTCGACGAGTTTGCCGCTGAGCATATTGCCGGCGCAGTCAACATGCCGCTCTCTGCCTTTCAGCCTTCGCAACTGCCCGATGCCGGGGGCAAGCAGGTGATCCTGCAATGCGCGGGGGGCAAACGCTCGGGCATGGCGCTCGACAAGTGCGCAGCCGCACAGGCCGTGATCGACACGCATCTTGAAGGCGGCATTGGCGCTTGGAAAGCCGCTGGTCTGCCGGTTACGCGCGGCTGAATTGACAGGAACGGGGTTGATCATGGCGACGCGCACGACATTGCAACAGAGTTTGGGGCTGGGACTGCTGCTGGCCCTGGCGGCGTGCGGTGGTGAGTCTGAGAAGGCCCCGGCGAGAACGGAGCTTCCGGCTGGCGAGACGCTGCGCGTCGAAGCTGCGACGATCACCGATATGAAGGCGGTGAGCGCTGAAATCACGACGCAGGATCAGGCCGAAGCGCTGGCGCGCATTCCTGGCATTCTGACAGTGTTGACCGTGCGCGAGGGTGACAGCGTGGCAAAAGGCCAGCGCATCGGCATGGTGGTTGATAACCGGCTCGGCTATGAATCGGCGGCGTTCGGCGCGCAGATTGCCGCCGCTCAGGCAGAAGCATCGCGGGCGTCAGCCGAACTGGCCCGCATCCGCTTCCTCTATGAAAAAAATGTTTATGCCAAGGCCCGGCTCGATCAGGCGGTCGCTGCCGCCCGGTCTGCCAATGCGCAGGTTGCCGCCGCGCGCGCGCAGCAGGGTGCCGTGGTGAGCGTGGCGGGCCAAGGCGCGATCCTTGCGCCCTCTTCGGGGCAGGTACTTCGCGCCGATGTGCCGCAAGGGTCAGCGGTATCCGCAGGCATGTCGGTGGCGACCATCACCTCCGGGCCGCCGGTCGTGCGGCTAGAGCTGCCGGAATCGCTCGCTGGCAAGGTCCGTCTTGGCGCGCGGATCACCATTGTTGAATCAGATATGCCCTCCGGGTCGCTCCAGGGGCAGGTGACGCAGGTTTATCCTGCGATAACTGGAGGCCGGGTGCGTGTGGATGCCACCGTGTCCGGCCTCGCTGCAACATCAGTGGGCAGGCGCGTCAGTGCCAATGTGGAGGTGGGGCAGCGCAATGCGCTCGTCATCCCGCGCAAGTTCGTCTCGACGCGCTACGGCATGGATTATGTCGATGTGGTCACCAAGGACAAGGCTCTCTCCAGTGTCCCCGTCCAGATCGCGCCGACAGCGGACACCGCCATGGTGGAAATCCTGAGCGGCATTGCCGCGGGGGACACTGTTTTTGCAGCGAGCGCGCGCAAATGAACCTCGGCATTTCCGGGCGGTTGACGCGCGCCTCGATCCAGTCTCCGCTGACGCCGCTGTTTCTGATGGCGGCAATCATCGTCGGCATTCTCGCGCTGATCGCCATTCCGCGCGAAGAAGAGCCGCAGATCAGCGTGCCGATGGTCGATATTCAGGTGATGGCCCCCGGTCTTGCCGCGCCCGATGCGGTCGAACTGGTCGGCATTCCACTCGAAACCATCGTCAAGAGTGTGGACGGGGTGGAGCATGTCTACACCCAGGCTGAAGATGATGGCGTGATGGTGACGGCGCGGTTTCTCGTGGGCTCTGACCCTGAAGACGCCGCCACGCGCATTTCAGAGAAATTGCAGGCCAATTGGGACCGGATTCCGGTCGGCATTCCCAATCCCAAGGTCACGGTGCGCGGCATCAATGATGTGCCGATCATCGTGCTCACGCTCTCCCCCAAGGCGGGCGCAGCGGGTCAGTGGAGCGATTCTGCGCTTTACGAACTGGCCGGGAAGCTTCGCACCGAAATGGCCAAGGTCAATGATGTCGGCCTGACCTTCATCACCGGCGGGCGCGCGGACGAAATCCGCATCCAGCCCGATCCGGCCAAGCTCAGCCTGTTTGGCGTGCCGCTGGGCAGCGTGATCGAAGCGGCGGGGCAGGCCAATCGCAGCTTCCCCGTGGGCACGATCCGCGAAGGCGGGCAGGCCGTCTCGGTTGCCGCCGGGCGCACGCTCGCCTCAGCGCAGGATGTGGGGATGCTGACAGTGCGCTCGGCCAAGGGCTCACCCGTCTATCTGCGCGATGTCGCCGCTGTGTCCCAAGGCCCGCGCGAGGATCAGAGCCGCGCGTGGCGCTGGGCGAAGCGGGACGGCACATGGGCGAGCGCGCCCGCCGTCAGCCTTGCCATCGCCAAGCGCAACGGCGCGAATGCGGTCGTCTTGTCCGAAACCGTGCTCGAACGGCTTGAACTGCTCAAAGGCAGCCTGATCCCGAACGGCGTCGATGTGGCGGTCACGCGCAATTACGGCGAGACGGCGAACGAAAAGGCCAATGAGCTGCTCTACCATCTCGGGCTGGCGACGGTGTCCATCGTCATCCTGATCGGCTTTGCGATTGGCTGGCGCGAGGCGGGGGTGACCGCGGTTGTGATCCCGACGACGATCCTCTTGACCATGTTCGCCTCCAATCTGATGGGCTTCACCATCAACCGCGTCAGCCTGTTCGCGCTGATTTTCTCCATCGGCATCTTGGTCGATGACGCGATCGTGATGATCGAGAATATCGCGCGCCACTGGGGCATGGCCGATGATCGCAGCCGGATCGACGCGGCGGTCGATGCCGTCGCCGAAGTCGGCAACCCGACGATTGTGGCGACGATGACGGTCGTCGTCGCGCTGCTGCCCATGCTGTTCGTCTCCGGCCTGATGGGGCCGTATATGGCCCCGATCCCGGTCAACGCGTCTGCGGCAATGGTCTTTTCCTTCTTCGTCGCGGTGATCATCGCGCCGTGGCTGATGATCCGCTTTGCGCGCACGTCGCTCGAAGGCGGACACGCGCATGATGACAGCGGCGGGGTGATGGGGCGCGCCTATGCCAAGGTCGCGCACCGGATCATCGACACGCGGCGTTCGGCCAAGATGTTCCTGATCTGGGTGGGCGTGGCCACGCTTGTCGCCTGCTCGATGTTCTACTTCAAGGCCGTCACGGTGAAGCTGCTGCCGTTCGACAACAAGTCCGAAGTGCAGGTCGTGCTCGACATGCCCGAGGGCACGAGCCTGGAAATGACCGCCCGCGCGCTCGATGAAGTTGCTGGCGTCGTCCGCGCGCTGCCCGAAACGGTGGCGATGGAGGCCTATGCAGGCACATCGGCCCCATTCAACTTCAACGGGCTGGTGCGGCATTACTTTCTGCGTGCCAAGCCGGAAATGGGCGATGTGATGGTGACGCTCGCGCACAAGGATGAGCGCGAGCGTTCCAGCCATCAAGTCGCGCTCGATCTGCGTGAGAAGCTGAAAGCGCTCAAGCTGCCCGCTGGCGCTGTGAAGGTTGTCGAAACCCCGCCCGGCCCGCCGGTGATGGCGACCTTGCTTGCGGAGATCTATGGGCCAGACGCCGCAACGCGCCAGAAGACGGCGGCAGAGGTGGAACGAGTTTTCCGCTCCGTCCCCTATATCGTCGATACCGACAACAGTTTCGGGCAGCCGCGGCCCAAATTGCGGCTGGTGCCAGAGCGTGACCGGATCGATTATTACGGACTGTCCGAACGCACCATCAATGACAGCATTGGCGCGCTGCTGGGCAGCCAGACGGTGGGCTATGCCCCGCGCGGAGACGGCCGCAATCCGCTGCCGATCACGATCAGCCTGCCGCAATCGGCGCGCAGCTGGAGCCAGACATTGGCCTCCACACCCGTCGCGCAATCGCCTTCTGGTGCGCTGGTCGAACTGGGAGCGGTCGTTACGGCGACGAACGAGATGGGCAGTCCCTCCATCTTCCGGCGCGATGGTCGTGCAGCAGACATGGTGATGGCCGAACTGGCGGGCGATTATGAAGCGCCGATCTACGGCATGCTCGCCGTCAATCGCGCGATTGATGAGGTCGATTGGGCGGCCAAGGGGCTGGTCAAGCCAGTGGTGAGCCTCAACGGCCAGCCTGCCGATGAGAGCGTGCCCACTTTGCTGTGGGATGGCGAATGGGAAATCACATGGGTGACCTTCCGCGATATGGGCGCGGCGTTCATGGTCGCCTTGCTTGGAATCTATGTTCTGGTGGTGGCGCAGTTCAGGAGCTTCAAGCTGCCGCTCGTCATCCTCACGCCGGTGCCGCTGACTCTGGTGGGGATCGTGCTGGGCCATATGCTGTTCAGCGCGCCCTTTACCGCCACCTCGATGATCGGCTTTATCGCGCTTGCCGGAATCATCGTGCGCAATTCGATCCTGCTCGTGGACTTCATCCGCCATGCCCGTGCACCGGGCAAATCCTTGCGCGAAGTGCTGGTCGAAGCCGGCACGATCCGCTTCAAGCCCATCGTGCTGACGGCCGCTGCGGCGATGATCGGTGCGGCCACCATCCTCAGCGATCCGATCTTTCAGGGGTTGGCGATCTCGCTTTTGTTTGGTCTCGCCTCCTCGACACTGCTGACCGTGCTCGTTATTCCCGCAATTTATGTCGTCCTGCGCGACGATGAAGGGGCCGTTACACCATGATCGACCAGAACTTGCCACTTGAGGTGCTGTCTGCGCGCGCGGCTGAGGTGGCCGAGATGCTCAAGATGCTGGCCAATGAACAGCGCCTGCTGCTGCTCTGCCGCCTGACGCAGGGGGAATGTTCGGTCAGCGAGCTGATCGAGGTCTGCGCGCTCTCGCAATCGAGTGTGTCTCAGCATCTCGCCAAGCTTCGGCTGAGCGGCATCGTCAACACGCGGCGCGACGGCACGACCATTTATTACAAGCTGGCAGACAGCAATGTGGAAATGCTGATCGACACGCTGTGCGAACGCTTCGGGCCGGGCAAGGCACTGCTGCAATAGGCGTCAGCCCTTCCCGTTCGGAATGTCAGACATCCGGGCGATCTGGCATTCCTGCCGGTTGTACGGTCTCCACCGGCATCCTGGAGCTGGAACACCAGATCGGATGCGGGTGCGAGCCGGCGGGCGCGTGGCCCGTCGGTTGATGCTCAAGCCGCGAATGCCCGGATATGCAAAAGAGGAAAAAGCCCCGCTGGTCGAAGGACCGGCGGGGCTTTTTCAGTTCATGCCAACGGGCCAGAGGCCTGTGCTCAGGCGAGCGCGGCTTTCAGATCGTCAACCAGATCGGTGCGTTCCCACGGGAAGAAATCGCCTTCCGGGGTGCGACCGAAATGGCCGTAAGCCGCAGTCTTGCGATAGATCGGCTTGTTGAGGCCCAGATGGGTGCGGATGCCGCGCGGAGTCATGCCGCCCAGCTTGGCAATCGACTGGATCGCGGCTTCGATCTTGTCGTCACCCACTGTGCCCGTGCCGTGCGTATCGACATAGAGCGAGAGCGGCTTGGAGACGCCGATGGCGTAAGCGAGCTGGATCGTGCAGCGCTTGGCAAGGCCTGCTGCCACGATGTTCTTCGCCAGATAGCGGGTGATATACGCCGCAGACCGGTCGACCTTGGTCGGGTCCTTGCCGGAGAAGGCACCGCCGCCGTGCGGCGCGGCACCGCCATAGGTGTCCACGATGATCTTGCGGCCCGTCAGGCCCGCGTCGCCATCCGGCCCGCCGATTTCGAAGCTGCCGGTGGGGTTGATGTGATAGACGGTCTCGTCAGACAGGAGCGCCGCCGGGATCACGCCTGCGATGACTTGCTTCACATAGGCGTGGAGTTCGGCTTCCTTCTCGCCTGCGTCATAGCCCGGCGCGTGCTGGGTGGAGACGACGATGGCCGTCGCTGCGACAGGCTTTCCGCCGTCGAAACGCAGCGTCACCTGGCTCTTGGTGTCCGGCTCCAGGAAGGGGGCGGCACCCGAATGACGGTCTGCCGCCATCTGTTCCAGAATCTTGTGGCTGTAATCCAGCGTGGCGGGCATCAGGCTTTCGGTTTCATCGCAGGCAAAGCCGAACATGATGCCCTGATCGCCAGCGCCTTCATCCTTGTTGCTGCCGTCAGCGCCTGCATCCACGCCCTGCGCGATGTGCGCGGACTGGCCATGCAGACGGTTGATGAACTCAAGCTTTTCCCAGTGGAAACCGTCCTGTTCGTAGCCGATTTCCTTGACGGTGCGGCGCACGGTGGCTTCGATTTCTTCCTGCGCGCCCGGGGCCCAGGCGCCATTTTCATAGACGCCCTTGCAACGGATTTCGCCCGCCAGAACAACCAGCTGGGTGGTCGTCAGCGTTTCGCAGGCGATGCGCGCTTCTGGATCTTTGGAGAGGAAGAGATCGACGATGGCGTCGGAAATCTGGTCCGACACCTTGTCGGGATGGCCTTCGGAAACGGATTCGGAGGTGAAGAGATAATTGGAACGCATGGTTGAGCCAGTCCTTTGAGCTGTTTCTGCGTATAAAGAAATCTTTATGTGCGGTTGCGCCCTTAGCGCAGACGGCGATTGAGTGCAATTCCCGCCAGCCCCAAGAAAAAGGCCAGTCCCAGCGAGAGAAAGTTTCCGAATCGGCTGAACAGGGTGGGAGCCATGGCGGCGGGGACCATGGATTCGAGATAGCCCGGCTGTCTGTAGGGCAGCCGCTTCAGCACCCGCCCGTCCGCATCGATGATGGCAGAGATGCCGGTGGGGGTGGAGCGGATCACGGGCAGCCCCTCCTCGATCGCGCGCAGCCGGGCCTGCGCCAGATGTTGCGGTGGCCCCCAACTGCCAAACCACGCGTCATTGGAGGGGTTGAAGATGAAATCGGGACGTTGGTCCGGGTCCACCACTTCGCCTGAAAAGATGATTTCATAGCAGATTTGCAGGCCCACGCGCGGGCGGCTCCTGCCATGGCGATCCTTGCCCAGATCGAGCGTGCGCGGTCCCGGCCCCGGCCAGAAATCCAGATCGCCCGGCACAAGGCGGGAGAGGCCGATGAGCGAGAGGAAGGGCCGCATCGGCAGATATTCGCCATAAGGCACCAGATGCGCCTTGTCATAACGCCCCAGAATCGCGCCCTTGGCATCCAGCGCGAACACGCTGTTGGCCGCGCCGATCCAGCGCTTTTCGATGACCGGGCCAACTTGCTTGCTCTCCGAAAAGAGCGTGTCCGCGCCGGTCAGCACGATGTCATCCGGCCCCAGCAATGTGGCGATGCGGCGTCGCGCGCGCGCGGCTTCTTCGTCCGGCTCGCCAATGAAATCGGGCACGGCGGCTTCGGGCCAGAGCAAAAGGCGCGGCTGCGGCCCGGCATTGCCGGAGAGTGTGGCAAGCTTCAGGAAATTCTCGCGCTCATAATCGGGCCGGTATTTGTCCTGCTGGGCGATATTGGGCTGGACGATGCGGGCCAGAATGCCGGACGTATAGGCCTTGCGCTCACTGACATTCAGGCGCTTCATATCGGCATTGATTTGTGCTGCATAACCGGCCCCGGTGAGCGCGAGCGGCACGAGGATCAGCGGCAGAGCGCGCTTCCATTGCCGGTGCGCCGCCAGCCACAGCCCGCCCGCCACCAGCAGGATCAGCCCGGACAGGCCATAGCTGCCCACCCAGCGCGTGGCGGGCGCGGCCTCCACCGCGATCACCGCCAGCGGGTTCCACGCATAACCGGTGAAGACGCGCGCGCGCAGCCATTCGGTGATGATCCACGCCGCTGCCAGCAGCAGCACAAAGCCTGCCCCTTTGCGGCGCTCTCCCGAAAGCTTCCACGCCAGCCCGGTGGCGAGTGCGGGGTAAATGGCGATGTAAAAGGCCAGCGCCACCACCGCGATCCAACCGAGCCAGACGGGCATTTCTTCCTGATAGCGGAAGGCCCCGGCAATCCAGCTATTGCCTGCAATGAAATGCCCCAGCCCGAAGACATAGCCGGTCAGCAAAGCGGCCTTGCGCGTTTCTGCCTGTGCCAGAGCATGGATCATCACGGCCAGCGCGGCCAGCGCCACCGGCCACAGATTGAGCGGTTCAAACCCGGCGGCAGAGAGCAGCCCGGCGGCAAAGACAGACAGGAGACGACGCTTCATGATGGGCGCTATAGGCGCTCTGGCGCGCTGCACCAAGGCGGCTTGCCAAAGCGGCGCGGGTGGGAGACAAAGCGGGCATGAAACGGACGCTGTTGCCGCTGCTGCTCTGCACCATTCCCGGACCCGCTGCCGCCGCGCGGGATTTCACGCCCGCCGAAACGCAGGAGCTGCGCTGCGTGGCCGCCTTCGCGCTGGTCGCTTATGATCAGCAGCGCGGTGCGCCGGGCTGGGAAGGTCTGCCGGACCTGACGGTGCGGGGTGCGCATTTTTCAGACACGGTGCGCGCGCGGCTGGCCAAGGCGAGCGGGCAGGCTGATGCGGCGATCAAGGCCGCCGTGCGCCAACAGATCGGCCAGTTGCAGGAAGCGGCGGTGAAGGCAGCGGACCCGCAAGCGCTGACGCACGGGCTTGTCCGCGATTGTCTGGCCATGGCGGACCGGATTGATCCGCCGCCCGCCGAACCCACCATGCTGCGCTGCGCAGCTCTCGCCGCCGTGGCGCATCAGGATCTGCGCGCGCAGAGCGGGCAGAGCGATGCCACCACCGCCATGGCCATGCTGTCCGCCGTGCTGGACAGCGAGGCGCGCAAGGAGCTGCGCGCAGCGGGCAAGACCGGCCCGGAAAGCGACGCCGCCCTTGGCCTTGAACGCGAAGCCGTGGCCACCACCCGTCCGGATGACAGCGAACGCGTGACCCGCAATGGCGAGGAATTGCGCCTGTGCATGGGGATGGTGAAGCCCCCATCGGGCGATTCGCCTCACTGAACGGCTCGCGCGATGTCTCCAAAAGTCACTAAAGGTCACTGACGTTTCGGTGTTTTGATCGTCAGAAATGGCGGATTTCCGGGAAAGGCCACAGCGCGGCAGGAAAGGGCGGGTGTAGGACAAGACAGGCACCGCCCCTGCATCGCGCCGCTCCCTTTGCGGCGTTCTCCCCGGCTTGCGCATCCACCCTTGACTCCTCTTCTCATTTTGATATTTCCATAATCATCGAATCATGGGAATATCGCAATGAATGCAGATGCTGTCATTCGGGCCTTGGGGGCTCTTGCGCAGGAGCATCGGCTGGCGGCGTATCGGTTGCTGGTGCAGGCCGGGCCTGAGGGGCTGGCGGCGGGAGCGGTGGCGCAGGGGCTGGGGGTTCCGGCGTCTTCGATGAGCTTTCATCTGGCGCAGCTGGCCAATGCCGGGCTGGTGCTGGCGCGTCGGCAGAGCCGCTCGATCATCTATGCGGCAGACTATGCCGCCATGTCCGCGCTGATGGCGTACATGACCGAAAATTGTTGCGGCGGGGCCGAATGCGGCCCGGATGTCGCGTGCAGTTCCCCTCTACTCCAAGCAAAGGATGTTGCATGAAACGCTTCCATGTCCATGTCGGGGTGGCCGATCTTGACGCCTCGGTGGCCTTTTATTCCGGCCTGTTTGGCGCGGCCCCCAGTGTCACCAAGCCCGATTATGCCAAATGGATGCTGGATGATCCGCGCATCAACTTTGCGATTTCGCAGAAATGCGGAGCCACCAAGGGTGTCGAGCATCTGGGTGTGCAGGTGGAGGATGCCGCCGAACTGGCAGAGGTTTATGGCCGTCTTCAGGCCGCGAACGCGCCGGTGATGGAAGAAGGGGCCACCACCTGCTGCTATGCCCAGTCCGAAAAGAGCTGGATCGCTGATCCGGACGGTGTGGTGTGGGAAGCGTTCCTGACGGTGGGGGACAGCACGGATTATGGCAAAAATCCGGATTTTGCCGGGCTCGCTTCTGGCAATGCCGCCGCGACTGCCTGTTGCGCCCCGCAGATCGAGGCACCCGCCCGCGCTTCCCCTGCGTCCTCCTGCTGCTAAGGCCTGCCATGACCGACCGTCCGATCAATGTGCTCTTCTTGTGCACGGGCAATTCCGCCCGCTCGATTCTGGCTGAGGCCGTGCTGGCCAAAGACGGTGCGGGCCACTTCAACGCGTTCAGCGCAGGCAGCCAGCCCAAGGATGAGCCGCACCCCATGGCGCTGGAGGTGCTGCGCAGCTTTGGCTTTCCGCATGAGGGGTTCCGCTCCAAAAGCTGGGATGAATTTGCAGCCCCCGGCGCGCCCGTGATCGACATCATCATCACCGTTTGCGACAGCGCGGCGGGCGAAACCTGCCCGATCTGGCCCGGCCATCCGATGACGGCGCACTGGGGCATTGCAGATCCCGCCGCTGTGGACGGCCCCGGCCAGCGCGATGCCTTTTTGCAGGCGCTGCGCTATATGCGGCGACGCATCGAACTGCTGCTGGCGCTGCCATACAGCGCGCTGGACGAAATGACCCTGACGGCGAAGCTCAGGACAATCGGGGCCGAAGAAGGCGCAACCGCAAAGGCGATTGAACAATGACCAACGCTGAAGCGGCATCGCCGCGCCTGTCCTTCCTTGATCGATATCTGACGCTGTGGATTTTTGCCGCGATGGCGCTGGGGATCGCGCTCGGGTCTCTGGCCCCGGCTGTGCCTGCCGCGCTCGGCGCCATGTCGGTCGGGTCAACGAGCGTGCCGATTGCCATCGGCCTGATCCTGATGATGTTCCCGCCGCTCGCCAAGGTGCGTTATGAGGAATTGGGGCGGGTGTTCCGCGATGGCAAGGTGCTGGCGCTGTCTTTCCTGCTGTGCTGGATCATCGCGCCCGCCTTCATGTTCGGGCTGGCGGCGCTGCTGCTGGCGGACAAGCCCGACTATTTCACCGGCCTGATCCTGATCGGCATCGCGCCCTGCATCGCCATGGTGCTGGTGTGGAACCAGCTGGCAAAGGGCAGTGCGGAATATGTGACGGGGCTGGTGGCGTTCAACTCGCTGTTCCAGATCGTCTTTTATGTGCCTTATGCATGGTTCTACCTCACCGTGCTGCCGCCGCTGTTCGGGTTCGAGGCGCAGGTGGTCGCGATTGATTTCGGGACGATTGCCAAAGCGGTTCTGACCTATCTGGGCGTGCCGTTCCTTGCCGGATTCCTTGTGCGGCGGACACTGATCAAAACGCGCGGGGCAGACTGGTATGAAGGGCATTTCCTGCCCGCGATCAGCCCGGTCACGCTGGTCGCCTTGCTGTTCACTATCGTGGCGATGTTCAGCCTGAAGGGCGGGGAGATTCTCGCGCTGCCGCTGGATGCGCTGCGGATCGGCCTGCCGCTGATCCTGTTCTTCGTGGTGATGTTCGTGCTGGCCTTTGCGCTGGGCCGGGCCATCGGGGCGGATTATCCGCGTACGGCGGCGCTCTCTTTCACGGCGGCGTCGAACAATTTCGAGCTGGCGATTGCAGTGGCGATTGCGGCGTTCGGCCTTGCCTCTCCGGTGGCGTTCGCGGCGGTGATCGGCCCGCTGGTGGAAGTGCCGGTGCTGATCGCGCTCGTCAATCTCGCGCTCTGGTTCAAGCGGAACTGGTTCGCGGAGGTCTAGACGACACCCGTTTTATAATGGTGCCAGGCAAAGATGGCGACCGCGCCCCGATGCGGTCGCCACGCATCGGCCACTGCGCGCACCTGTTTTTCGCTCGGGCGCTCGGCCCAGCCCATCACCTGCCCCACATCGATCTGGACAGCCAGATCGCCGGCCGGCCAGATGTCGGCGCGGCCTTCGGCAAAGAGCAGATAGATTTCGGCAGACCAGCGGCCAATGCCTTTGGCGCGGGTGAGCAGGGTGATGGCCTCTTCGTCGTCGGCGGGCAGGGCTGTGAGATCGAGCGTGCCCGAATCGATCAGCCCGGCAAGACTCAGCGCATAGCTTTGCTTCTGGCGGGACAGGCCGAAGCTGCGCAGCTCTTCCTCGTTCGAGCGCAGGATGGTGGCGGGATCGGTCAGATCGCCCAGTCCTGCCTCCAGCTTTCCCCAGATCGAGGCCGCCGCCTTGAAGCTGACCTGCTGGCCGACAATGGTGCGTAACAGCGTTTCATAGCCGCGCGGGCGGATTCGCGGTTCAGGATAGCCTGCTTCCACCAGCGCCTTGCCATAAAGCGGTTCGATGGCGGCCACTGCGTCCAGCGCGGTTTTCAATTGGTCCGATGTCAGTCCCAAAACGGCCTCTCCCTTGCCTTTGGCGGCGTTGCCCTTTAGCGACGCTGGCGAAGCTGGCTTTGTGATACAAGAGGAAAGCGGAATGGCCAAACTGACGATTGTGAAGCGTGACGGAACCGAAACCGAAATCGAGGGGCAGAACGGCCTTTCGGTGATGGAAATCATCCGCGATGCCGGCTTTGACGAAATGCTGGCGCTGTGCGGCGGATGCTGCTCCTGCGCCACATGCCACGTCCATGTCGATGCGGCCTTTGCCGACAAGATCGAGCCGATGAGCGAAGACGAAAACGACCTGCTCGACAGCTCTTCGCATCGCAATGCCGAATCGCGCCTGTCCTGTCAGGTCCATTTCAGCGACGCGCTGGACGGCCTGCGCATCCGCATTGCAGACGAAGACTGATTTTGCGGCGAAGCGCAGCCCGCCGGTTACGCTTCGCTAACTTCTCCGCGCTACACATGCAGCGTGGCAAAGAAAATCTCTCAGTCGAACGCCGATCTTGAAGCCGGATGGGGCACCATCCTCGGCATCATAAAGGGCGAAAATCCGGAATGGGGCCGCGTCCGCGCGGACCAGATTACGGCGATCCGCAGCCTTGCGCTTGTGCGGCTGTTTCTCAGCGCCTTTGCGGCGATTGCGATTCTGGTCAGTCTCAACGGGCTCGATTCGAGTCGCGAGATCCTGTCCTGGTTCGGGCTGACGGTGGCGATGTCCGGCTTCATTGCCGTGCCGCAATTGCGCCAGCGCATCTTCCCGCACCGTTCTGCCACGCTATTGGACCTGCATTTCGAAACCGGCGGCCTGATCGTTTCGGGTGCGATGTGGATGGCGCTTTCGCTGATCGTCGGCACCAGCAGCAATCCCTATCAACTGCTTGTCATCTGGGCGGTGCTGACCGGGCTGATGGGAACGGTGGCGTTTGGCCAGGCAACGATTCCGCTGGGTGCCGCCATGTTCATCGGGCTGACCGGTGGCGGACTTTCATGGCTGATGTGGCAGAATGGCCTGCCGCTGGTGGGCGCGCTGGCCGCCTTTTATTCGGGCGTGCTGATTGCCGCCGCATTGGCTTCGGCGCGCGAATATATCCTGCGCAGCTATGCAGAGCGCGCACTCAAGGAAAAGAATGAAGTCGTCAGCCTGTTGCTGCGCGAATATGAAGATTCGGGCGGGGACTGGATGTGGCAGACCGATACGCAGCGGTGCCTCACCCATGTGACGCCGCGCTTTGCCGAAGCGCTCCATCTTGACCCCAACGAGATCGAAACCAAGCCGATCATCCAGATTCTGGCGGGTGAAGCATGGGAATCGGGGAGCTTCCACCAGGGCCTGCACGAACTGGCAGAGCGGATGATCAACCGCGACAGCTTCAGCGATCTCGTCATCCCCATCAAGATTGGCGATGATCAGCATTGGTGGGAATTGTCCGCCTCGCCGCGTTATGACGAGAATGGCAATTTCCAGGGCTTCCGCGGCGTCAGCTCCGATGTCACCGATGCGCGGCGCAGTGCGGACAAGATCAACCGCATGGCGCGCTTTGACACGCTGACGGGCCTTCCGAACCGGCTTCAGATCACCGAAGCGCTGGGTGAAGCGATGGCCGATGCCGAACGCTGGCGCGGGCGCTGTGCCTTCATGATGATCGATCTCGACCGGTTCAAGGCGATCAACGATACGCTGGGCCACCCGGTGGGAGACCGGCTGCTGACGCAGGTCTCGAACCGCCTCAAATCGATCATGACCAGCAACGAGCTGTGTGGCCGCATCGGCGGAGACGAGTTTGCGGTGGTGATCAAGGACGCGAAGAACGACGCGCAACTGGTGACCATTGCGCACAAGATCATCGAAGATCTGTCACAGCCTTATGAGGTGGATCATCACACCCTCTATATCGGCGCCAGCGTCGGTTCGGCCATTGGCCCGCGCGATGGACGGTCGGTTGAAACGCTGATCCGTTCGGCTGATCTGGCGCTCTATCGGTCCAAGGATCAGGGCGGCAGCACCTACCACGCCTATGAAACGCAGTTGCACGCCCATGCCGAAGAACGCCGTGTGCTGGAAATTGCGCTCCGCCGCGCGCTCGAACGCAACGAATTGCAGCTGCATTATCAGCCGGTGGTCAATTCCCAGTCGCACATGATCGAGAGCTTCGAAGCTTTGCTGCGCTGGACGAACCCGGAGCTGGGCTCAATCTCCCCGGCCAAGTTCATCCCGATTGCGGAAGAGGCGCGGCTGATCCGTCCGATCGGCGAATGGGCGCTGCGCACCGCCTGCATCGAAGCGGCGCGCTGGCCCTCGACCATCCGGGTCGCGGTCAATGTGTCTGCCGAACAGCTGCTTGATGCCAATTTCGTGACCACGGTCGTCTCTGCGCTCAGCCAGGCGAACCTTCCGCCGCACCGGCTGGAGCTGGAAGTGACCGAATCGATGTTCATGAAGGATGGCACGACGGCCATCGCTATCTTGGAACGCATCCTTGCGCTCGGCGTAAGGCTGGCGCTGGACGATTTCGGCACGGGCTATTCCTCGCTTGGTTATCTTTCCAAGACCAAGTTCAGCACCATCAAGGTAGACCGCAGCTTTGTGCAGGGGGCCGCCAAGAATGTCCCCGAATGTATCGCGATCATCCGCGCCGTGGTGGCTATGGCCGACTCGCTTGGCATGTCCACAACCGCAGAGGGCGTGGAGAATGAGGATGAATGCCGTCTGATCACGCAGATGGGCTGCAAGAAGATCCAGGGCTGGCTGTTTGGCCGACCCATGCCAGCCGCAGAGGCCCATAAGCTGGTTCATGAAAGCGTGACGCGCCGCAACGCGGCCTGAATTCAGGCTTCGCCGTGCCCGGCTGCCAGATAGTCGCGGCTTTGCATTTCCATCAGGCGAGAGATGGTCCGGTCAAACTCGAACCGGCCATCGCCTGAAGCGTACAGGTCCATCGGTTCGGCGTCGGCGGCCACGATCAGCTTCACCTTATGCTCGTACAGCGCGTCGATCAGCGTGACGAAGCGCGCGGCCTCGTTGCGCTTGTCCGGCCCGAGCTTCGGGATTCCGACAATGATGACGCTGTGGAAATGCCGCGCGACCGTCAGATAGTCGGATGCGCCGCGCGCCTCTGCGCACAGCCGCTTGAAAGAAAAGACCGCCACCCCCTTCAGGCTTTTGGGCACATGCAGGATGCGCCCGCCGCCCACGTCCAGTTCTTCGGACGGGACATGCTCGGCATCGTCTGGCGAATAGTCGGTCAGGCGGAAAAACGCCTCACGGCAATCCGCTGTCGCCTGATCGCCCAGCGGGCTGTGCCACACGTCAATGCCCTGCAACCGCTCCAGCCGGTAATCGACCGGGCCATTCAAGGTCCGCACATCGAGCGTGCGTTCAATGAGGGCGATGAAGGGCAGGAAATGTTCGCGGTTGAGCCCGTCCTTGTAAAGCTCTGACGGTGCGCGATTGGAGGTGGTGACGATGGTCACGCCCGCCTCGATCAGCCCGGTGAACAGGCGCGACATGATCATCGCATCGGCGGAATTATTGACCACCATCTCGTCAAAAGCGAGCACGCGCGCTTCGCTTGCCAAGGCCTGCACGATGATGGGGATGGGGTCACCGCGCTCTTCGGCACGGGCCAGACGCAGCCGGGCATGAACATCCAGCATGAATTCATGGAAATGGACGCGGCGCTTGGCGGGATGGTTCAGGCATTCATGGAACAGATCCATCAGCATGGATTTGCCGCGCCCCACGCCACCCCACAAATAGATGCCGCGCGGGGCCGGGGCCTTGCGTCCCGTGAGGCGGGACAGCAGACCGACCGGCTTTGCTGCCTCTTCAAGCGCGGTTTGCAGACGGCCCAGCAGTGCGGCGGCGGCGGCCTGTTCAGGGTCAGGCCGCAATTCGCCAGCCTTCACCAGCGCATGGTAGCGGGCGACAACGCCTGTCACCGGGAGGGCTTCCGGATGGTGGCGGAATAAGCGGCAATCATCGCGCCATCCTGTTCCACCGTGCCGCGCAGGAACAGCAGGCGGCGCGTTTCGCGGAGCAATTCGGCCACGGCATCCACGGGCCGATCCGCCTTGCCGCCCGCCAGAAACTGGACCGACAGATCGAGCGTTACCGCCGTGCCCGCTTCGATCAGGCCAAACATGCGCGCGCCGGAGAAAATGCCGACATCGATCAGCGACAGGATGATCCCGCCATGGAGATTGTCCATCAAATTGGTGTGGCGCATTTCGGGGAACATGCGCGTGCGGGCCTTGCCGTCCGCATCCATGCGCACGATCATCTTGCCCATGATCTGGCCGTTGAAGCGCCGCTCGTCCGACAGGCGCCAGAGCAGCCAGCCGGGATTGTCCGGATCGGGATCGGAAATGAAGGCAGGGGCTGCGGTGTCAGTCATGGGGAGAGCCTCTTGCGCAATCCTGCCTTCAGCGCAAGGCATCCGCGCAGGCGCAGATCACCGGTTCCAGAAGCGTGGCCCAGCGCGCCACGCCTGCAGCGTCGCCAATCTGGTCCTGCCGGACTTCCAGCCCCAGATAGGCAATGTCATTGCCTTCGCCATGCCGGTTCATCGTGGCGTTGAGCAGCTTGCCCGAATAGGGTTGCTGGTCTCCCACGCACAGGCCCGCAGCTTCGAGCAAGGGAATGGCGATGCGTGCGGCGCGGTCATCCTGATTGTAGAGGATGCCGATCTGCCACGGGCGCGCTTCGTCCGGCGCGGTGGCGAGACCGGGTGTGAAGCTGTGGAGCGAAACCAGCAGGCGGGGCGTCTGGCACGCAATCTGGCCGGCCAAGCGCGCATGATAGGGCTGCCAGTAGCGCGCAATCCGGGCGAGCCGCGCCTCATGATCAATGGCGTTGCCGGGCAGGGCATGGCCGTCGCTGGCGGTGGGGATGATGTGCGGGGCGCCTTCCTCGCGGTTGAGATCCACCACCAGTCGAGACACACCCCCCAGCACGCCGGGGCAGGAAAGCGCGGCGCACAGCGCGCGGCCCAGCGGGGCAACGCCGATATCCAGCGCGATATGCGTGGCCAGCAGCGCAGGGCTGATGCCCAGATCAACCCCGTCCGGCACATGGGCAGAGGCATGGTCTGCCACCAGCAGGATCGGGCTTGGGGCATCGGCGTTCAGAACTTCGGTCAGATCGGTCATCATTCCCTGTTGCCGCGAATGGCTGCGAATGTCACGGTAGGGTATGGCGCGTATGACACGGAGGGCAAGTCTGGCAGGGTTGGCGGCATTGGCCGTCGGTCCCGCCATGGCGCGCAAGAAAGCGCCGCCGCCAGCACCCAGCAGCGCGCCGCTCGATGCCATCGCCGCCGCGATATTGGAGGCGATGCCCGAAACCGCGACCTATAACGGCACCGCCGGGTCGCTGGATGGCGGGCCGCTGTCGCAACGGCTGGATGATTATTCGCCCGCCGGGGAAGCCGCGTCGCGCGCCGCATTCCAGTCTGGCCGGGATGATCTGGCGCGGATGCGGATCAAGGGCGGCACTGTCCTCGCCACCCATCTGGCCACGATTTCAGCCGTGCTGGATAATGGCACGCGTTCGGCAGGCATCCCTTATGGCCGTATCAATCCGCTGACGCTTTCCGGCCATGTCCCCTATCTCGTCAATCCGGTCTCTGGCCCGCACATCGATTCGCTGTCGATTCTGATGGAACGCCAGTCGCTTTCCACCACCCGCGCGATCGATGCCTGGCTTACCAAGCTGGACAGCTTTCCCGGCGGCTTTGCCAATGTGGTGGAAAAAATCCGCGCGGATCGGGGATTGGGCTGCGTCCCGCCGCGCATTCTGATCGAACGGACGTTGCCCGTGCTGGATGCCGTGCTCGCTGGCCCGGCAGACCGCCAGCCGCTGGCTGTGTCGCTGGCGCTGCGCATGGCGGAAGCGGGTTTGTCGCGCCGCACCCGGCAAGTGGCGCTGCGCCGCGCGGTCGGAATCATCCAGAAGCGCGTCCGCCCCGCCATTCTGGCGCTCCGGCAAGAGATGGCCGCGATGCTCCCGGTGGGGCGGTCCGAAGCGGGCGTGTGGGCGCAGCCGATGGGGGCGGATCTCTATGCCGCCAATGTGACCGCGCTGGGCGATGCCGCGCTTGGCCCCGACGAGATTCACCGCATCGGGCTGGATGAAGTCACGCGCATCGCCGCCGATATGAACCGCCTGCTTGCCGATCAAGGCCTGACGCAGGGGCCGATTGGCGACCGCATGGCCGCGCTTGCCAGAGATCCGGCCAATCAGTTTGCGGACAGTGATGCCGGGCGCGAGGCGTTGCTTGCCTATGTCCGCGAGCGGGTGGCGGGGGCAGAGGCCAGCTATGCCGACTGGCTGCCCGCCGATCTGGTGCCGCATCAGCCGCTGACGGTCCGTCGCATTCCGGTCGAAACGCAGACCTCTGCCGCCGGTGGCGTTTATGACGGGCCGTCGCTGGACGGCACACGACCGGGCGTTTACTGGATCAACCTGCGCGACATGGCGAGCGTTCCCAAATTCCGCCTGCCAACACTCAGTCATCATGAAGGCGTGCCCGGCCATCACACCCAAAGCGCCATTGCGCTGGCACGCGGAGAAGCACCACTGCTGGTGCGGATTGCCGCATTCAACGCCTATCAGGAAGGCTGGGCGCTCTATGCCGAAGGGCTGATGGCAGAGCGTGGGGCCTATGCCGATGATCCGCTGGGCAATCTCGGCCGGTTGCAGGACGAGCTGTTCCGGGCGATCCGGCTGGTGATCGATACCGGGCTGCACCACAAGCGCTGGACGCGCGAACAGGCGATCCGCACGATGCGCGACATGACGGGCATAACCGAAATCCGCGCTTCAGCTGAGGTGGAACGCTATATGGCTTGGCCGGGCCAAGCGCTGGGTTACAAGCTGGGCCAGATGCGGCTGCTGGCGATGCGCAAGGCATGGCTGGCGCGCAAGGGGCGAGACCTTAAAGGATTTCACGCCGCCGTGCTGCGGCAGGGGGCGATGCCGCTCAATGTCTTGCAGGCGATGCTGGAGACCTGATAGGCGCGGCGCAAAGGAGATGATCGGATGAAGATGCGGATATTGCTGTGGGGGCTGGCGCTTGTGCCTGTGCTGGCCAGCGCCAAGGGCGCGGACCGGGCAGTGACGCTCTATACCGGTGGAGACATCATCACGCTGGCGGGTGTCACGCCTGAAACGGCAGAAGCGCTGGCCGTGCAGGATGGCCGCATCATCGCGGTCGGCCCGCTGGCGCAAGTGGCGCGCGCAGCAGGGCGCAAGGCGGTGCGGATTGATTTGAAGGGGCGCACGCTGCTGCCCGGCTTCATCGATGCACATGGTCATGTCTCCAGCGTAGGGCAGACCGCCGGGCTCGCGCAGCTCGCCCCGCCGCCGGTGGGCAAGGTCGATTCGATTGCCGCACTTCAAGCCGCGCTGCGCGCTTACACGCCGCCGCCCGGGATGCCGATTGTGATGGGCAATGGTTATGATGACAGCGCGCTCGCCGAAAAGCGCCACCCGACGCGGCATGATCTGGATGCGGCGATTGCGGACAGACCGGTGCTGGTGGTCCATGCCAGCGGCCATCTGGCTGCGGCCAACACGGCGATGCTCAAACTGCTGGGCGTCACCGCAGACAGCCCCAACCCGCCTGGCGGGGTGATCCGGCGCGAGGCCGATGGCAAGACGCCCGATGGCGTGTTGGAGGAAACAGCCTTTTTCACTGCAATGAAGCCGCTCATGCCCACGTCGGCGGAAGCGGGGATCGCACCCTTTCTGGCGGGGCTCAAAATCTATGCGGCAAACGGCATCACCACCGCGCAGGACGGGCGGGTGATGCCTGAGGCCTGGCCCGCGCTGGCCGAAGCGGCGAAGCGCGGTGTGCTGCCGATTGATACGGTGGCGCTGGTCTCGTTCGAACGCGACTGGTCTCCCGAAGTGCGCGCGCAGATCGGCAAGCCATATGCCGGGCGGCTGCGCATCGGCGGCATCAAGCTGACCATCGACGGATCGCCACAGGGCCGCACGGCGTGGCTGCATGATCCGGTGCCGGTTCCGCCCGCAGGCAAAGGCGCGGATTATCGCGGCTATCCGGCTATCGACATCGCGCTGTTCAACGCCAAGCTGGCGGATGCAGCAAAGAATGACTGGCAGGTGTTCGTGCACGTCAATGGCGATGAGGCGGCCCAGACGCTGATCGACGGTGTCCGCTCCCAAGGTCTGGCGGGCAAGCGCACCATCGCCGTCCATAATCAGGTCGTGCGGCGCGAGCAGCTGGACGAGCAGAAGGCGCTCGACATTCAGCCGAGTTTCTTTGCCAACCATACCTATTTCTGGGGGGACTGGCACCGGGACGTGGCGCTGGGGGCCAGGCGCGCCGATTTCATTTCGCCGCAAGCCACGGCGTGGAGCATCGGCCTGCGCCCGACAGCGCATAATGATTCGCCCGTTGTCCCGCCAGACATGATGCGGCTGATCTGGTCTTCGGTGAACCGGCGGACGCAATCGGGCGACATATTGGGGCCGCTGGAGCGGGTTTCCCCCTATCGCGCGCTCCAGCAGGTCACGATCAACGCGGCGTGGCAGATCCATGAGGATGCAGACAAGGGCAGCCTCGCCACCGGCAAGCGCGCAGATCTGGTGGTGCTGGATGCCAATCCGCTCAAGACTGCGCCGGATACGCTTTATGCCATCAAGGTGGTGGCAACCATCAAGGACGGGAAAACCGTCTTCGGCACGCTCGACTGACAGGACAGACATGAAACCCAAATTGCTGACGACGCTTGAAGAGTATGACCGTGTCACCTTCAAGGGTGATATTCTCGCAGGGGTGACAGTGGCGCTTGTTGCGGTGCCGCTCAGCATCGCCATTGCCATTGCATCGGGGGCCACACCTGCCGTGGGTCTGGTGACGGCCGTTGTTGCGGGCTTCTTTATTTCGTTGCTGGGGGGCAGTCGCGTCCAGATTGGCGGACCGACCGGCGCGTTCATCGTGGTTGTCTATGGCGTTATCGCCCAGCACGGCTATCAGGGTCTTGTCACGGCAACCCTCATGGCGGGGGTGATACTGCTCATCGCGGGCGCATTCCGGGCCGGGCGTCTGGTGGCGCATGTGCCGGAGGCCGTGATCAACGGCTTCACGATTGGCATCGGGGTCATCATTGGCACGTCTCAGCTGAAGGATGTGCTGGGCCTGAAGACCGGGCCTGTGCCAGCGGACTTCGTGCCCAAGCTGGAAACGCTCTGGGCGGCGCGTGATACGCTCAATGTGTCTGCGGTGATGATCGGGCTGATGACGCTGATCCTGATCCCGCTGTTTCGCAAATGGGCGCCGCGCTGGCCGGGGCTGATTGTGGCCGTGGCCATCGGTTCGGCGATTGTGGCACTGGCGGGGCTTCCGGTTGATACGATCTTCTCGCGCTATGGCGCATTGCCCACGCAACTGCCGATGCCGCAATTGCCGACGCTTTCAGTCCCGATCATGATCAACCTGCTGCCCTCTGCGTTCATCATCGCCTTTCTGGCGGGGATTGAATCACTGCTCTCTGCAATGGTGGCGGACCGGATGATCGGCAGCAAGCATCGGCCCGATGCGGAGCTTCTGGCACAGGGCGTGGCCAATGTCGGCTCTGCGCTGTTTGGCGGCCTGCCGGCCACCGGGGCGATTGCGCGCACCGCAACCAATGTCCGCGCAGGGGGCAAGACGCCGGTGGCGGGCGTCGTTCACGCCATTGCTGTTTTGCTGATGATGATGTTCGTGGGCGGGCTGGTGGGGCAGTTGGCCATGCCGGCGCTTGCGGCCCTGCTGCTAATGACGGCCTATAACATGACCGAGCCGCACAAATGGCGCGAATATGCGGCCCAGCCTTTGCCCGACAGGCTGTTGTTGCTGTTGACGCTGGTGCTGACCGTATTCACCGATCTCACCATCGCGATCGGCACCGGGGTCGCGGTTGGCCTCATCCTGCGGCGCCTGCGTGTTGGCGCGGTCGACGAGGAATGGCATCAGCCGGATCGCTGAGCCGCGCGCTCAGCCTTCTGGCGGGAGGGGCGTGGGGCGCAGATCCTCGCCCAGCGCAACAAAGGTGAACACGCCGGTTGTCACTTGCACTTCCTCGCCGCGCGTCTGGCCACGCTCGGCCATCACGTCGAGCCGGACAGCAAGCGAGGTGCGCCCGCGCCGTTCCACGCTGGCATAAATGGAAATCAGGTCTCCCATCAGGATGGGGGCATGAAAGGTCATCGCTTCGACTGCGACGGTCGCGCAGCGCGTGCCCGACAGACGTGAGGCAAAGATGCCGCCCGCCCGGTCCATCATGGACATCACCCAGCCGCCGAAAATATGGCCATTGGTGTTGATGTCCTGCGGTTCTGGCACCACGCGCAGGGTGGGGTCGCGCGGAAGGCTCATGCCTCGTCCTTGTCAAAGTCGATCACGGCCTCATCATGTCCGCTGCCGGAGGACAGGAACACCAGCCCCATCAGCGCGGCCATCAACAGCAATGTGAACATCAGCCCGATGAAAATCATCACCAGAATGAGCTTCGGGATATAGGGCACCGTCAAATAGAGATAGGTGATGATCAGCAGGACGGCGATGGTTGAAAAGCCCACCATGCCAAACATCAATCGCCGGTATCGCGCCCAGGCGAAGGCAGCATATTCGGGATCATCGAGTGCGGAAAAATGTTTCATGATCCGCTTTTGACCTTTGCCCGCCTTTGACGCAAGATGCGGACCGAAACAGAAGAGGAGGCCGATCCATGTCCATCAAGGCAATTCTTCAGGGGCGTGATGGTGCAGTGCACGCGCTGGCCGCTGATACGTCGGTGGCGGATGCCATCGCCTCGCTCGCGGCCAAGCGGATCGGCGCCATGCCGGTGCTTGCTGGTGGCAAGGTGGTAGGGATTTTCTCGGAACGTGACGTGATCCACGGCCTCGCCGGAGAACGTGACGCTTTTCTATTGAAGCCGGTCTCTGACGTGATGATCAAGCCGGTCATCACCGTCACGCCCGACACGCCGGTGCTGACCGCGCTGTCCATGATGACGCGGCGGCGCGTGCGGCATCTGCCGGTGCTGGATGGGGAGGCGATGGTGGGCTTTGTTTCCATCGGTGATCTGGTGAAATTCCGGATTGACCGGATCGAGGCCGAAGCCGCCGCCATGCGGGACTATATCGCCAGCTGATCAGGCCGGGCGCGGTTTGCCCAAGCGCGCCAGCAGCGGCGTGGCAATCGCCATGATCTCGCTCCATGACGGGTGTCGCAACAGCGCCAGTGCGCCCAGCCAGCAGAGCCCGCCTGCCGCACTCACCACGGCAAGCTGCCAGAAGGCCATCGCCTCCGGCCCCACCCAGAAGCGGTAGGCGAGCAGCATCGGGATGACGGCGGCCAGCGCGGCAGCGGCGCTGGAGGCATAGATTTTGAACATCACCCGCCATTCGAACCCGATCAGCGTGTGCAGGAAGCGGGCATAGACCAGCACCCACGCCGCGCCATAGGCAATGCGCGATTGCGCGGCGGCCTCAACGCCATGCGCCGAGGCAAAGGCCAGAAAGGCCAGCGCCGCGCCCGTATCCAGCAGATTGAGCCGGATCAACGTACCGGTGCGGCCCAGCAGCATCGGAATATCCACATGCAGCGGCAGCATGACGAACAGGAATTCGCTGATGGCAATCCAGCTGAGCAGCGGGGCGACCTCGATCCATGTCTCGCCATAGACGGCCCGGACGAGCGGTTCAGCCCCAAGCGCCAGGCCCGCCATCGTGGCCCAGATGAGCGCGGTATAGCTGGCGACGACGCGATAATAGGCCGGAGCGAGCGGCTCACCCGCATCGCGCAGCCGGGCGAACGCGGGGTAGAAGACGGCCCCGATCGCGCCGGAAACCAGCGTGACGATCTGCCCGGCCAGCGCGGTCGCGCGGCTGAACAGGCCGACTGCGTGGAGCGTGATCAGCTTGCCGACAATCAGGTCCGGTGTGCGCGTGCCAATGGCCCCGGAGACATAGAGCGCAGACGCGGCTGATCCGAAGCGGACGATGGGCATCGCCCCGGTCAGCCGCAGCGGGAAAGGCAAAGGCGCGGGCCGCATGATCTGCGCAATGACGGCGCGGGCAGCGGCCTGCCCGATCATCGCCCAGGCCAATGCCGCCGCAGACCAGCCCGCTGCCGCCAGCGAGAGTGCCAGTGCTGCATTGATCGCTGTCGATCCCGCATTGACGAAGAAGAGCGCGCGGAAATCCATCGCCTTGGAAAGCAGTGCGGAGGGAATGACCGAAAGGGTACGAACAGATAGGAGGCGGCGACGATCAGCATCAGCGGCATCAGCCGCGCATCGTCATAAAAATGGGCAATGGGCGCGGCCAGCAGCGCGATGATGGCCGCAACACCCCAGGCAAAGAGCAGCGCAACAGACGCGCAGGTGCGCAGTTCATCCCGCCCCAGATCGGCTGTGCCCGAAATATAGCGGGTCAGCCCGAATTCCTGAAGCACCGCCAGCAATTGGGCGGCGGCGAGCGCAATCGAGAAGAGGCCGACTTCCGCCGGGGTGAGGAAGAAGCGCGAAATCAGGACGCTGACGGCAAACTGGATGATGAAGCTCAGATATTGAGCGCCCATGGACCAGAGGGCCGCGATGCGGACGGACATGGGCGTTCAGCCCAGCATCAGCGCGGCGGCGAGCGAGGCCGCGCGCGCCGGTTCGCCCAGCCGCATCAGCCGCAAGACGGTGCGGGGCAGCCCGGTGATCCGGCTGCGTGTCTTCGCGCTGTCATGGACGTGATCGACGATGATGCCGAAGCCGTTGCCCTTGAGCGCCACGGGCGAATAGAGCAGCGCTTCCGCCACCATGCCGCGTGCCTGTTCAGAATGGCCCGCCTGACCGAACAGCGCGTCCAGCCCTTCGAACGGCGGCAACTGGTCCAGATGCTCGGTGGGGTCGGGCCGCCCGGCCTGCCGCGCCTGCCAGGCGAGCCGGGAGACGGCAACGCCATATTGCTGTTCGACAACATGTTTGGTGCTCACTTGCCCCGGCGAATGGCGATAGCGCAGCAGCCGTTCGGGGATGGAACAGATTTTGGTGCGGCTGGCGAGCCGCAGCCACAGGTCATAATCCTCGCAATGGCGGAAAGCGGCGTGATAGCCACCCGCCTCCAGCGCCAGTTCGCGCCGCATCATGACGGAGGGGTGGCACAGGGGCGAGCGGTCGCCCACGACGCGCTGGAATTCCTCATTGGTGACGGGATGGTCAGAGCCGGTCATGTGGTATGGCGCGCCGTCCTCATCCATATCCTCGGTCCATGTGCCGAGCACGCCATGATCGGGATGGGCCTTCATGAAGGCGATCTGCTGCGCAAACCGCTCGGGCTTGGAAATATCATCACCGTCCATGCGGGCGATCAGCGGCGCGCGCGATTCGGCGAGCAATTGGTTGAGGCTGACGATCAGCCCCTTGTTGGTGCGATGGATGGGACGGATGCGGCTATCCTGCGCGGCGAAGGCATCGATGATGGCAGCGGACTGGTCGGTGGAGCCATCGTTGAGAATGAGAAACTCAAAGTCGCCATAGCTTTGTGCAAGGATGCTTTCGATGGCGGGCGCAAGGAAACGCTCGCAGTTATACACGCTCATCGCGACGCTGATGGCTGGTGCCGACATCCCAAACCCTTAAACCCGGTGACGCGTTGCGGGCACACCCCGCATACTCCCGTTCTTTCCATGGCCTGATATGGTGAAGATCGGGTTACCGCGCGCGGTTTTCGGGCAGTTTGCGGGGTGTGATCGCCACGGGCAAATGCCCGGCAGCGGCGCACGTCCTTAAAACAGGGTTGCGGGAACGCCATATGCTCCCCCATGGTGGTGCACCGGGGCCAGCCCGGCTCGATTTCACTTGGGGATGACATGACCTACAGACTGGGTGTTGATGTGGGCGGCACATTTACCGACCTTCTTCTTTTTGATCAGGCGAGCGGCGGTTTCTGGCGGCACAAGACGCCGTCGACGCCGCATGACAGTTCGGTGGGGGTGCTCAACGGGGTGGCGGCGATCTGTGCCGAGGCTGGGATTGTTCCGGCGGATGTGGAGTTTTTCCTGCACGGCACCACGGTGGCGACCAATGCGATGCTGGAAGGCAAGGGGGCGCGTGTGGGGCTGGTGACGACGGATGGCTATCGGCAGGTGATGCAGATTGCGCGTTCGTTCGTGCCGGGCGGGCTGGCGGGCTGGATCGTGTGGCCCAAGCCGCAGCCGCTGGCGGCGCTTGAGGATACGGTGGAGATCAAGGGCCGGATGGATGCGCAGGGGCGCGAGACAGCGCCATGCGACGATGCGGATATCCGCGCTGCACTGGAGACGCTGAAGAGTCAGGGCGTGGAAGCGCTGACGGTCGCGCTGGTGAACGGCTATCTGAATGGCAAGCACGAATTGCGCGTGGCCGAACTGGCGGCGGAGATCATGCCGGGCGTGCCGGTGTCGCTGAGCCACATCGTGCTACCGGAGATGCAGGAATATGAGCGGACGCTGACGACGGTCGCCAATGCCTCGGTGCGCCCGGTGGTCAGCAAATATGTTCGCAACCTGCGCGAAAATCTGCGCGCATCGGGCATGGCGGGCTCGCTATCCTTGCTGCGTTCGGATGGCGGGCTGATGTCTTCGGAAAAGTCCGAAGAGCATCCGGTGTCGCTGCTCATGTCCGGCCCGGCGGGTGGCGTGACCGGTGCGCTGTGGGTAGGCAAGAATGCGGGGATCAGGAATATCCTGACGCTTGATGTCGGCGGCACTTCGACCGATGTGGCGCTCATCGAAAATCTGGAGCCGCGCCGCGTGCGGACGACCGAAGTGGGGCATTTGTCGGTGCGGGCCTCCTCGCTCGATGTGAAGACGGTGGGCGCGGGCGGCGGCTCGATTGCCTATGTGCCCGAACTGACCGGCGCGCTGCGTGTCGGCCCGCAATCGGCGGGGGCGGTGCCGGGGCCGGTGGCCTATGGGAAAGGCGGCGAACTGCCGACGGTGACCGATGCCAATGTGGTGCTGGGCTATCTGCCGGAGAATCTGCTCGGCGGCAGCTTCAAGCTCGACCGGGAAGGCGCCAAGAAGGCGGTGCAGACGATTGCCGATGCACTGGGCATCGATCTGATGGCGGCGGCGCGCGGGATCATCGACATTGTGAATGAGAACATGTTCGGGGCCTTGCGGATGATCTCGGTCCAGCAAGGCTATGATCCGCGCCACTTCGCGCTGATGGGTTTTGGCGGAGCGGGTCCGCTCCATGTCAATGCGGTGGCGCGGCTGATGGGCAGCTGGCCCGCCATATCGCCGGTATCCCCCGGCGTGCTGTGTGCGCTGGGCGATGCGACGACGCGGATGCGCACCGAAACCGCACGCTCCTATTCGCGCCGCATCAACGAGACGGATGAGGCAGACGTGCTCGCCCAGCTGGAAGACATGGCCCGCCAGACCCGCGCCGAACTGACGGCGGAAGGCATTGCCGAGGCGGACATCACGTCTTTGTTCGAACTCGATGTGCGCTATGAAGGTCAGGCGTTTGAAGTGCCGCTCTCGGTAGATCCGGCCACGCTGCGCGCCGAAGGGCTGGCGAGCGTGCAGGCGCGCTTTGACGAGGAACATGCCCGCCTCTTCACCTTCAACATGGACAGCGCGCATGAGCTGGTGAACCTGCGCGCGGTAGCCTTGGGGCCGTCGCTTGATCTGGAAGCGCCCAAGCTTCAGCAGGGCAATGGCGATCCGTCTGCTGCCAAAATCCGCGACCATGAACTCTGGTTCGATGGCGCGATGCGACCGGCCGTGATCTATGATCGCGCCAGGCTGCTCGCCGGAGATGTGATTCCCGGCCCCGCCATTGTTGTGGAGATGGACTCCACAACGCTTATCGAAGGCGATTGCGACGGCACGATCGATGCTGTTGGCAACCTCCTGATCAACCCGCGCTGAGGAGCAGACCCATGCCCGCACGGATCATCCAGACCAACGAAACCCCGTTCAAGACCGTTCCTGTGGATACGGTGACGCTGGACATCATCGAAAACGCGCTGCGCAATGCCCGTATCGAAATGGACGCGACCTTGGTGCGCACCGCCATGTCGCCGGGCATCCGCGAACAGGGCGATGCCTTCCCGCTGATCGCCGACGCCAAGGGCAAGATGATCGTCGGCCAGTTCGGCAGCTATATCGGGCCGTTCCTCGAGAGCTTTGACGGGACGCTGGAAGATGGCGACATGATCTTCCTGTCCGATCCCTATTCGGTGGGCGGGGCGATCAGCCACAGCAATGACTGGCTGGTGCTGCTGCCGGTGTTCAAGGATGGGCGGCTGGTCGCCTATACGTCGATGTTCGGCCATCAGAGCGACATTGGCGGCAAGGTGCCCGGATCGATGCCGATCGATGCCACCAACATCTTCCAGGAAGGCGTGCGCATCCCGCCGGTGAAGATCTGGAAGAAGGGCGAGTATAATGAAGAACTGGTCAAGCTGGTGCTGCATCAGGTCCGCACGCCGGACTGGTGCAAGGCCGACCTGAACGCGCTGATCGCGAGCTGCCGGGTGGCGGCGCGCCGCGTGATCGAGATGTGCGAACGCTTTGGCGACGATATGTTTGCGTCCGCGACCGACCAGCTGCTGGAGCGCAATTACCGGGCGATGAAACAGCTCATCGAAAGCTCGGTTCCCGAAACCCCGGTCAGCT
Source organism: Sphingomonadales bacterium (assembly GCA_016714795.1). Lineage (GTDB taxonomy): Bacteria > Pseudomonadota > Alphaproteobacteria > Sphingomonadales > Sphingomonadaceae > Aquisediminimonas. Next base: position 130,781 of record JADKCA010000002.1, read on the forward strand.
TCCAGGATTATATCTGCGATGATGGCATGGGCTATGGCCCGTACAAGATGAAGTGCACCATGTGGCGCGAGAAGGGCAAGGTCATTCTCGACTTTGACGGGACCGATCCGCAGTCCGAAGCGTCGATCAACTTCCTGTTGAACGAGAATATGATGAAGATGTTTTTCGGCATCTACATGATCATGGTGTTCGATCCGCAGATCCTGTTCAACGATGGCTATTATGATCTGATCGAAGTGCGCATTCCCGAAGGATCGCTGCTGAAGCCGCGCTTCCCGGCTGCCTTGTCGGGCCGCACCCACGCGCTGGGGCGGTTGTTCGACATTCTGGGCGGGCTGCTGGGGCAGGGCACGCCCGAGTTCCTCAATGCCGCGGGCTTCTCCTCCTCGCCGCACCTTTTCTATGCGGGGACGGACCGGAACGGGAAATATTTCCAGCTGTTCCAGATCGGCTTTGGCGGCATTCCGGGGCGGCCCCTGGGCGACGGGCCGGACGGCCACTCGCTGTGGCCGGGCTTCACCAACGTGCCCAACGAGTTTATCGAGCGCTACTTTCCGCTCACCATCGAACGTTATGAGACCGTGCCCGATTCCGGCGGCGCGGGACTGCATCGCGGCGGCAACGGCATCGACATGGTCTATCGCTTCATGGAACCGGGCGTGATCGCCATCCATGATGACCGCTGGTTCGTGCCACCCTGGGGCGTGAATGGCGGCAAACCGGGCGCACGGGCGCGCAAGCTGCTGGTGAAGGCCGATGGCACCGAAATCATCCTCCCCAACAAGTGCGAGGATTACAAGGTGGCCGCCGGTGACAAGCTGCACTTCGTCACCTGGGGTGGCGGCGGCTGGGGCGATCCGCTGGAGCGTGACCCCGCTCTGCTCGCCAAGGAACTGACGCAAGGCCTCGTCACCGCAGAAGGCGCGCGCCGTTATGGCGTCGTGCTGGTCGATGGCATCGTCGACACAGCCGCAACCGAAGCGCTGCGCACCCAGATGCGCACCGCACGCGGCACCATCCAGACGTTCGACTTCGGACCCGATATCGAAACACTGCGCGCCAACTGCCTCGCCGAAACCGGCCTCCCTGCCCCCATCCAACCCCAATGGCATTACGCCGTAGCGGCTGAGTGAACGGGGAGCGCGCCGCCTTGGACAGCGATGATCTGCTGGCGAATTACCAACGCGCCTATGGCACGCGCGTGGGCTTTGGCACTAAGCCAGCGCTGATCCTGATCGATTTTTGCCAGGCCTATTTCGAGCCGGGCAATGTTCTTCACGCGGACGTGGAGGACGCGCTTGCCTCTGCCCTGCGCGTGCGGGCTGCGGCGCGGGCGGCGGGGGTTCCGGTCATTCTCACCAACGTCGTCTATCACCCGCAAGCACTGGATGGCGGGCGCTTTTACGAGAAGGCGGCCCCGCTCAAAAACTTCCTGAAAGGCAGCCCGATGGGCGCATTCGCCACCGGGCTGGAGCCGTTCGAGGATGAACTGGTGGTTTCCAAACAATATCCCAGCGCCTTTTTCGGCACCTCTCTGGCCTCGACGCTTACCGCGATGGGGCGGGACAGCGTGATCCTGACGGGGCTGACGACAAGCGGCTGCGTCCGCGCCACATGCGTCGATGCCATGTCGCATGGGTTTCGCACGGCGGTGGTGGCGGAGGCCTGCGGGGATCGGCACGCCGCGCCGCATGAGGCCAATCTGTTCGACATGAACGCCAAATATGCCGACGTGGTGAGCGAGGCGGAGGTTGTGGCGTTCCTGAAAGGGCTGGGCTGAGCGCTCTCGTTCATTGATGAATGCGTAGAATAGTGCATCCATTCGTCCGCCAATAGGCCCTCTGCGCGCCCATCTGCATCCATTTGCGAATCCTTTCTGCCGCGCTATGCAGTGGATTCAAAGGAGAGGAGCAGATCATGACGCAGGATTTTCCGGAAGGCGCGGCCATCATCTTTGGCGGCAGCGGCGGCATTGGGCAGGGCGTCGCGCTCGAATTTGCGCGTGCAGGCACACCGGTCGCGATCGTCTATCGCAGCAAGAAGGATGTGGCAGAGCGCGTGGCGCGGGAGATCGAGGCGGAGGGCATGACAGCTTCCATCCATCAGGCCGATGTCTGTGCGCCCGATCAGGTCAAGGCCGCCGTCGAGGCCGCCATCGCAGTCCATGGCCGTATCCATTCGATGGTGTGGGGCGCGGGGCCGCTGGTGGATCAGAAGCCGATTGCGGAGTGGAGCGCCGCGCAATTCCGCACCGCGATGGAGGTGGAAGCCTTCGGATTCTACAATGCCGCGCGCGAACTCATCCCGCATTTCCGCGCGCAGGGCGGCGGCTCCTTCACCCATCTCGGCTCTGCCGGGCATGACTGGTTCCCGAAACTGGACGGGCTGTCGGTGGTGCCCAAGGCGTCCAACGAAGCGCTGATCAAGGGTATCGCCAAGGAAGAGGGCATCCATAATATCCGCGCCAACACGGTGCTGGTGGGTGTCATCGAAGCCGGCATGTTCCTCGAACTCACCAAGCAGGGCCAGCTTGATCAGCATTGGGTGGATGAAACGCACAAGCTGCTGGCCTTGAAACGCTGGGGCAAGCCGTCCGACATCGGGCAGGCGGCGGTCTTCTTTGCCTCCAACCGCGCCAATTATGTGACCGGACAAACCATTTCGGTTTCGGGCGGTTTCGGTGTCTGAGGCAGAGGATCGCGGCGCGCTCCAGCATCTTGTCACCCTCTATTGCCATGCCGTGGACCGGCGCGATTATGGCCTGTTGCGCAGCCTCTACCATGACGATGCGATTGATGATCATGGCGCGATGTTCTGCGGTTCGCCCGATGATTATGTTGCGTGGCTGCCCGGCATGATGGCCCATTGGCAGGCGACGCGGCACAGCCTGACCAACATGCTGTTCCTGCTGGATGGCGACGCGGCAGAGGGCGAGCTGGTGACCGACGCCTGGCACCGCACGGTGGATGGCACGCGCGACATCATCGCCCATGGCCGTTATCTCGACCGCTATCAGCGGCGCGATGGCGCTTGGAAATTCTGGCGGCGGTCGCTGGTGCTCGACTGGATGGAAGAGCGCGCCGTGACGGAAGCCAGTGGCCCGGATGACGGCGTGGCAAAGGGCTGCGCCGGGGCAGACGACCCCTGCTTCGCCCGCCTGCCGCTGTTCCGCGCGCACCGCGCTCCATAAAGAAGGGCCGCCCCCGCAGGACTGGAGGTTTAGCGCATCAGCCCGCCGCCATTGACGTGGATGACCTGTCCGTTGATCCAGCGGGCATCATCGGACAACAGCATGGCGGCCATGGCGGCAATATCATCAACCGCGCCAACGCGGGTGCTGGGTGTGGACCTGAGGAATGCGTCCAGCAGGCTTGGTGGCACCTGCCCGCCTGCGATCATCTCTGGTGTCATGACAAAGCCCGGAGCGATGCAGTTGGCGGTGATGCCCTTGCGCCCCCAGCGGCTGGCAATGTGGCGCATCAGCGCGTTGAGACCGCTTTTGGATGCCGCATAGGCGGGACGTTCCGGTTCTGCCGAATCGGCAGCTCCCGAACTGGTGAACAGAATCGCGCCGCCTCCAGCCTCCAGCAGCGCGGGCAGCGCAGCGCGGGCGCACAGCAGAGCGCCGCGGAGATTGACCGTCAGCGTGCGGTCAAACACTGCCAGATCTTCATCCACTGCATTGCTGTCAGCAAAGATGGTCTTGAGGTCTGCCGCGTTGACATGCGCGCCGTCCAGCCCGCCAAGGCGCGTCAGCGCATCTGCAAAGGCCGCCTGCACAGAGGCTTCGTCTGCGACGTCGATGGGGGTCGCAAACACGTCCGTACCCGATGCGGTGAGAGCTTCTGCCAGTCCGCTGGCACCCTGGATGTTGATGTCCGCTGCGCACACCCGTGCGCCTTCGCGCGCCAATCGCGTCACCGTCGCCGCCCCGATGCCCGTGGCAGAGCCGATGACGATAATCCGTTTTCCTGTCAGCCGTCCCTGCATCGCAGCACTCCTTCGCCCTGACGAAAGCGTAACCGTGCGCGCGAGGCAACTCAAGCTTGATGCACGCAGGGGCATTTTGCGATTGAAGCCCTTGGGGCGCATCTGTTACGCCTTGCGCAAAGCGATCGGGCCTTGAGGCGCAATTTGCGTTGTATTGAAGGCGTTCCGTTTCGCAGCAGGAGAGAGTGGCATGTCAGGCCAAAGCACGGAAACGTCAGGCGCGGTGCAGGGATTTGATCGGGACATGTTGCTCGATGCGGCGCGGCAGCGCACCGGCCTGTCAGACTTTGGCGACACCTGGTTCTTCGAACCGATGGACCGCTACATCGAATCCGCCCATGCCGAAGCGCGACTGACGCCCGCCGGATTTGCCGCACAAACCGAAGTGATCGTGAAGGGGCTCGCCAGCCGCTTGCGCATGGTGGAAGACATCAGGCGCCATCCTGAAATCATGGACGAACAGGTGGAGGTGGCGGGCATCATCCTGGGGCTGCCGCGCACGGGCAGCACCATCTTTCACCGTCTCCTGGCCAGCGCGCCGGGGATGACCGCAATCCGCTGGTATGAGGCGCAGAATTATGCGCCCTTCCCCGGCGAGGGGCGCGGGGAAGCGGGCGCGCGCAAGGCCTATGCGCAGGCGATGATCGACGGCTGGCTCCAGCTCTCGCCCGAACTGGCCTCCATCCACCCGCTTGATCCGGATTCGCCCGATGAGGAAATCATCATCCTGGGCCAGATGTTCGTCTCCACCATGGTGGAGGGGATGAGCTTTGTGCCCTCCTTCACGCGCTGGCTTGACGACTATGATCAGTCGCGCGGGCATGAAGATCTGAAGACCATCCTGCGCTATCTGCAATGGCAAGACCCGGCGCGGCAGGGCTGCAAATGGATTTTGAAGAGCCCCTCGCATCTGCCCTATGCCGAAGCGGCGGCGAAGGCTTTTCCCGATGCTGTGCTGGTGATGACGCATCGCGATCCGCTGGAGGTGGTGCCTTCCTATGTCAGCATGGAAGCCGCGCTCTACAAATTGAGCGCAACCGTGCCCGATGCGGAGGTCGGGCGCTTCTGGTTCCAGCGGCTGGCAGGCTGGATGAAGCGGTTCGAGGCGGCGCGCGCGCGGATTGGCGAGGATCGGTTCATCGACATTGATTATCGCGCGGTGGCGCGTGAGCCATTGGCGCAGGCAGAGCGGGTACTGACACGCATGGGCCTTGTGCGCGACGACCGGCTGGAGGCGGCGCTCACCGAGTTTCTGGCAGGCAATCGCCGCGAACAGCGTCCGGCGCATGTTTATGCGCCCGAGCGCTTCGGCCTGACAGAAAGTGAAATTCTTGAAGCCTTCGCCACCTACCGCGCCCGCTTCGTCACACAGGACCAATGACATGACCGCTCATGAAGCGAAACTGGCGGGCGGTGTTGCTGTCATCACCGGGTCCGGATCTGGCATCGGCGCGGGGCTGGCGCGGCGTGCCGGTGCGCTGGGGATGACGGTGGTGCTGGCGGACATCAATCTGGCGGCGGCAGAGGCTGTGGCGGCGGAGATCGTTTCAGCGGGAGGCGCTGCGGAAGCAATCTGCGTGGATGTGTCCCGTCCCGATGCGCTGGACCGGCTGGCGGACATGGTGTTTGACCGGCACGGCAGCGTGCGTCTGCTGGTCAATAATGCGGGCATCGAAACGCTGGGCTTTGCGTGGGAGATTCCGGCCGCGCGCTGGGAGACGACGCTCAACGTCAACCTCCATGGCGTCATCCATGGCGTGCGCGCCTTTGTGCCGCATATGCTGGCATCCGGCGCGGAATGCTGGCTCGCCAATCTGGCATCGGTCGGTGCGTTCGGGATGATGCCGACGCAATCCGCCTATATGCTCACCAAACATGCCGTGCAGTCGTTCAGCGAAAGCCTGTTTCTGGAAATGCAGGTGAAGGGTGCGCCAATCCATGTCAGCTCGATCATCCCAGGGACAGTGAAGACGGGCATTTTCAGCGTGGCGGCCGGTGCGGGCGAACCGGATGAGGGCGCACGCTATCGCAAGACGATGCGCGAGATGATGGCGGCCTATGGCATGGACCTGGACGAAGCCTGCCGCCGCATTCTCGAACAGGTTGCCGAAGGGCGCTTCTGGGTTTCGACGCACCCGGAAATGACGGCGCAGATGATCGAAGGCCGGATCGCATTCCTGCGTGCGCAGGCTGATCCGTCGATGACAGATGAAACACGGGCTTTGCTCGGATAACGAAGAAAGAGAAACTGATGGCAGAATTGGCAGGCAAGGTGGCGCTCATCACGGGCGCGGGGCAGGGCGTCGGTCTGGGCATTGCAATGGCGCTCTCTTCGGAGGGCGTGCGCGTTGTGCTCGCCGGGCGGACGCTCGAGAAGGTGGAGGCGGCGGCAGAGCAAGTGCGCGCACGCGGCGGAGAGGCCGTGGCGGTGGCATGCAATGTGCGGCAGGCCGCCGATCTGTCAGCGGCGGTCGATCTGGCCGCCAGCCATTTTGGCGGGCTCGATATTCTCGTCAACAATGCGCAGGAAGTGCCGCTGGGCAAGTTGGAGGATGTGAGCGACGAAGCCTTTATCGGCGGCTTTGAATCCGGACCGCTCGCCACGTTGCGCCTGATGAAGCTGGCGCGCCCGCACATGGTGGCGCGCGGCGGCGGCACGATCTTCAACCTGGCCTCGTCAGCGGGCATCCGCTGGGACATGGCGGGCTATGGGGCCTATGGGGCCGTCAAACAGGCGATCCGCAACCTGACCCGTGCGGGCGCAGCGGAATGGGGGCGAGACGGCATTCGCGTGCTGACGCTTGCCCCGCACGCCGAATCCCCCGGTCTCAAATGGTGGCTGGAGAATAACCCCGAAGAAGCCGCTGCATTTTTCAAGACGATCCCGCTCGGCCGGATCGGGCGACTGGAAGAGGATATTGGCCGCGCTGTCGTCGCGCTGTGCGGCAGCGATCTGACCTATCTGACGGGGGCGACCATTCCGCTCGATGGCGGGCAGGCGAATTTCGATTGAGGTGAAATTTAAACCGTCCGCCGCCCCCGCGCAGGCGGGGGTGACGGGGTGGAGGGGTTAAGCGGCCTTACCCGCGCCCTTCCACCACCGCGCGCACGGCAGCCGCAGCGCCCCGGATCGCGCCTTCGATATAGCCCACACCGGTTGCATCGCCCACCGGGTGGACGTTGAACCCGGCGGCGGTCAGGCTGTCCGCGAGGGACAGATCCCCATCCGCGCCCTTGGCCACGATGACATGATCGGCACGCACCGAATGGGCCGTCCCGTCGCTGGCGGTGAAGGTGACCAGCTTGTCGCCAATCGCCAGATCTTGCGCGCCCTTGTGCAGCGCGACGCCATGCTCTTCCAGCTCGGTGAGGATGCGCATCCGGCGCACCAGCGTCAGCCCCTTGCCGAAGCGCGGCACATCATCGACCACAGTCACCGTCCGCCCGCGTTCGCACAGGAATTCGGCGAGTTCGATGCCGACCAGTTCACCGCCGATGATGACGACATGGTCACCCAGCGGCATCCATTGCTTTGTCGCCTTGCGCACGAAATCCAGATTGGCGGTCATGCCGGTCGCCGCGCCGACCTTGGTGGCGATGCGCGTCATCAGGCCGGTCTTGCGCTTCAGCTCTTCGGATTCCTCGCCCAGCATCATCCGGCGCATATCGTCGCCCGAATAGACATTGTCCCGCTCATGGCCGGGAATGGCGGGCATCCCGCGCACCGCGCCGCTGGCGACGATAACCTGATCCACACCCAGAGATCGTAAAAGTTCGGGTGTGGCTGCGGTGGAGAGGCGCACGTCCACGCCCGCTTCCGCCACTTCAGCCTGAAGCCAGTTGAGCAGCCGCTCATTGGGTTCATAGGCCAGGCTGGCAAAGCGCAACGTGCCGCCCAGCCGGTTGGACTTCTCCAGCAGGGTCACTGTGTGCCCCAGCATCCGCAAGCGTCGCGCGGCCTCCATGCCGCCGGGGCCGCCGCCGATGACGGCAACATGCATGGCGGGGCCGGCTTCGGGCTGCCCCAGATATTCGAACGCCAGATCAGGATTGACCGCGCAACGCCCCGTATCGCTGGTGTAGATCGCGCTGACGCAGGTGTAGCAATAGATGCAAGGCCGCACCGTTTCGGCCACGCCCTCGGTCAGCTTGCGCGGCAGATGCGGATCGGCCAGCAGCTTGCGGCCCATCGCGACGAAATCGAAATCGCCCTTGCCGATGCCCTTGTCCGCCACGTCCACTTCCACGCGGCCGAGCCCGATCACGGGAATGCCCAGCACGCTCTTGATGGCAGCGGTGGCAGGCAGGTTTGATCCTTCGATGTGCGGAATGTTCGATTCCGAATGGAGCTTGCCCACCGATGTGTCGTGATAGGCGGTGACGGTGACAGCGTGTGCGCCTGCTGCTTCGACCATCTTGGCCGCAGCCTTGGCGTCGTCCACTGTGATGCCGCCTGCCTTGCCGATTTCCTGTGAATCAAGCTTGATCCACACCGCCATCTCCGGCCCGGCATTCTCGATCACCGCGCGCAGCACCGCGAGCGGCAGGCGCATCCGGTTTTCCAGGCTGCCGCCATATTCATCGGTGCGGGTGTTGGTGACGGGCGAAATGAAGGAGGAGAGGAGATAGCCATGGCCCGAATGGATTTCGATACCGTCAAACCCGGCTTCGCGCGCGCGCCGGGCGGCCTCGCCAAACTGCTTCACCACCAGATCAATATCGGCCTGCTCCAGCACTTTGATTTCGGGCATTTTGGCCCCGGCGAAATTGGCGAACTCTTCCATCAGGAAATAGTCCATGAACTGGCCCTTGGCCGCGGGCGGAATGGCCGGTGCCCAAAGGGGAAGATCCCAGCGGGCGGAATAGCCCGCCACCAGCCCGCCATGGTGCAACTGCGCCGCGACCTTCGCGCCATGGGCGTGAACGCGGTCCGCCAATGCCTTGAGGCCGGGGATGAACTTGTCATCCGAAATCGCCGTCTGGTTGCGCGCCACGCAGCCCACCGGCCACGCCACGCCGGTCACGCCCAGCACGATCAGGCCCGAACCGCCCTTGGCCTGTTCCTCATGATAGGCGGCCAGCCGCTCACCCACCATGCCGTCTTCCTCTGAAAGACTCATGCCCATCGCCGTCACTGCAATGCGGTTTTTCAGCGTCATCGGGCCGATCTTGCCGGGAGAGAGCAAATGCGGGAAACGGTTCGAGGTCATCAGCATCACTCCGGACATCATCTTTGTGGGAAAGCATCGCTTTCGCCAGCGTTGTTACGCATTTCGCGCATAAATGGAAGGTTGGAAGTGAGGGTGCGTAAATTTCAGCCCGAATCGCCAGGGGCTGAAGCCTGCAGCCCAGACGTGTCGAGCGGGCGCAGGGCACAGAGCATGCCATACCATTGGCGTTGCAGCAGCGTCCGTTCCCGATCCTGTTCGGCCAGCGCCTGCACATCGCGCCGGTGCCGCTCGATGAGTTCGGCCAGCTGGGCCGCGCCCATGTCTGACAATTTGATCACTTCGGAGGCGTAGATCGCGTCCGGGGCGGCAAAATCCATGGCCATGAACTGGGGCTTCATCTGATGCTCGAACGTGGCGCGGAGCGGGGTTTTGCGAAAGGCCAGGCTGCGATCCACCAGCGGGCGGACGCGACCGCCGCGCAGCCGGTCGATCAGCGCGAGCCGTTCCAGCCGCAGCAATGCGGGTTCAAGCACGGTCATCGGCACGCCGAAATCCTGTGCAATCTCGTCCGGTCCGGTCCCGCCCAGAATCGTCATGAACAGGAAGGAGAGGAAGGTGTCACCAGACAGCGCCCGTTCCTGCGCCAGCGTCAGTTCGCGCGCGAGCGCCGGGCGATCCTGCTCAGCGGCCCGTGCCAGTTCGGCAAAGCTCATCCCGGCAAGGTCGGCCAGCTGCTCCAGCCGGTCGAGCGAAAGCCCGCGGCCTGCCAGCCATCGCTTGGCGGTCGCTTCGCCGATGCCCAGCGTCGTGGCGATGCGCACCGCCGTCCAGCCCTGACGCCGCAACTGGCGGCGCAAGATTGCTATGAGCGCGGCCGATGCCGAAGAGGATCGTTTCATGATCCGAAAAATCTATCAATATTGATCCGAAATGCAAGCGCGCGTTTCGCAGTCGGGGTGGTTCTGGCTATCCTGCCTCCAGTCCGGCGCGCTGTGCCACGATCTTTTGATCGTGAGTCGCAGGTGCGCTGCAACAAGAAAACCATCTGGAGAGAGACATGGCTGACATTTTGATCAGAAACGGCACCGTTGTGGACGGCACCGGCGCACCGGCCTTTGCGGCTGATGTGCGCATTGCGGGGGATACCATCGTAGAGGTGGGCTCCAACCTGGAAGCACGCGGAGAGCGGGTGGTGGATGCGGCAGGCTGCCATGTTGCGCCCGGCTTCATTGAAAGCCACACCCATTATGATGGCACCATGTGGTGGCAGCCCGATCTGGATCCGCTGCCGGCTTATGGCGCGACGACGATGATCCTCGGCAATTGCGGCTTTTCCCCGGCACCGCTGCACGAAACCAAGGAAGCTCAGGCCGAGATGATCGGCATCTTTTCCTTCTTCGAGGATATTCCCGCTGGTCCGTTCCACGAGAATCTGCCCTGGGACTGGCTGAAATGGTCCGAGTATAAGGCGTCTGTGGAGCGCAATGTGAAGGTGCCGCTCAACTATGCCGCTTATGTCGGCCATATCGCGATCCGGCTTGCCGCGATGGGCATGGCGGCGTGGGAGCGCGCTGCCACGCCGGAGGAAATCGCCAAGATGGCTGCTTTGCTCGATGATGCGCTGGCAGCGGGCGCTCTGGGTCTGTCAGACAATCTCCACGATCATGATGGTGACAACCGCCCCGTTCCCTCGATGCTGGCAACCGATGAGGAGTTCCTCGCGCTGTTCGACGTGATGGATCGCTATCCCGCCACCTGCTATCAGGTGATTGTCGATACCTTCATGCGGATGACCGGCCCGGCCAATCTCGAACGGCTGGAGAAGCTGCTCAAGGGCCGCAAGATCCGTGTCCAGATTGCCGGGGCCATCCCCACGCTGGAATTCCAGAAGCCGATCCTGCCCGCCATGCAGGCCAGTGTGCAATCGATGCGCGATGCCGGTGTGGATGTGTGGCCGGGCTTTGCCCATGTATCCCCCACCAATGTGCTGAGCATCGTCAAATCGCTGATCTTTGCCCAGTCCAATGATTATGTCTGGCATGAAGTGGTGACGGCGGACGACCATGCCGAAAAGGCGCGGCTTCTGGCCGATCCGGACTGGCGGGCGCGGGCGCGTGAAAGCTGGGACACGCAGGCTTGGGAGCATTCGCCGCTCAGAAATCCGCAGGAGTTGCTGCTGCTCGATTCGGAAAATGGCACCGGCCCGCTCAACCTGACGCTCAAGGATTATGCGGAAAGCCGCGGCCTGCACCGGTCTGACGCGATGGCAGACTGGATTCTGGCCAACGGCACGCGCTCGACCGTCCATATGGCACCCTTCCCCAAGGATGAGGGGTTGACGATGGACCTGATGCTGGACCCCAAATCGGTGGGCAACATCTCTGATGCGGGTGCCCATCTGCAAATGCTGTGCGGCAGCGGTGAAAACGCGTTGCTTCTCACGCAATATGTCCGCGATGAAAAGAAGATGACGCTGGAACAGGCTGTGCATGTGATGACCGGCAAGCTGGCCGAGCATTTCTTCCTGAATGATCGCGGCGTGATTGCGGTGGGCAAGCGGGCAGATATTGTCGTGTTCAACATGGCGGAGATTGAACGCCGGGCGATGGAAAAGGCGCATGACGTGCCCGATGGCAAGGGTGGCAACACCTGGCGCTTCACCCGCCAGCCCATGCCGCCGCGCCTGACGCTTGTGAATGGCGAGCCGACCTTTGAAAATGGCGAATTCACAGGAAACAGGCCGGGCCTTTTCCTTGCCCCCGCTGCCAATGATGATGCTGCAGCATCGGTTGCAGCGGAATAGTTCGGACGATCTTTGAGCCTTCCCGGACGCGGGAAGGCTCTGACAGGAGAGAGACAATGGAAGTCAAAGTTGGACAGGGCGAGCGCGATTATTTCAACGGCTCGATCAAGACCGTCACCACCGAAAGCTCGGTGCTGATCAGCTCGTCGCGCTATCTCAACCATCAGGAACTGCGCCACCTGATCGCGCAGGAGATGCTGCGCCGCAACGGGCCGGATCTGCCCAACACAGCCTATATCCCCGAAGTCGCGCAAATTCTGATGATGCTGGAGGATTTTCCGCGCATCATGGAATTGTTCGAGATGGAAAAGGCACGGCTGCCGCTGTTCAAGGCATGGTGCGACAATCGCTCGCTGTCAGACTTCAAGAAGGAAGAGGTCAAGGATTGCAAGCCCGGCACGCTGGGCCATGCGCTCTATGTCTGGATGACGACCAGTGGCTATGAACTGGATCTGTTCTATCGCGAGATTCAGGTGGTCAATGATCTCACCTTCTATCTGCGTCAGGCCGCGCTCAACCATGACATCGAGCATCTGGTGACGGGCTTCGGCCCCAATCATGGCGGCGAAATCGCGCTGCTCAACGGCAATATGTACAGCCGGGTGCGCTATTTCCATCCCGAGCTGGCGGGCTTTTTCAATCGTATCCAGGGCTATCTCAAGGCCAAGACGATCATGAAGGATACGCTCCACTATCCCGAAGCGATGGCGCTCAATGTCGAGGCGGAATTTATCGGGGCCAGTCAGGCGCATAATTGGGCCTATCCGATCATGCTGGCCGATTGGCGGGCGATGGTGGACTGGCAGATGGACGACATCCGCAAGGAATTGGGGATCACGCCGATTCCGGCTGACAATCTCTGGGCGGACACCAACCGGCTGTGCAACGAGAATGATGCCAATTACGGGGAGCCCTTGTTGCAGGCAGCGGAATAAGCGCGAAGGCGCTTAGTCCAGCCGGACTTTCCCTCGCATTTTCTTGACTGTGCCGCGCTGCGTCTTGCTGTCGGCGCGGCGGGCCTGGGCGGCGCGGCTGGGCTTGGTCTTGACGCGATAGACGGGGCGTTTCAGCGCGGCCTCGATCATGTCGAGCAGGCGCGTGCGGGCGTCTTCGCGATTGGCCTCGCGCGTGCGGTAGTTGCGGGCCAGGAGGATGATTGCACCATCCAGCGTCAACCGGCTGCCGGCCAGTGCCTTGAGGCGGCGTTCGGCGTCTGCGGGCAGGCCCAACGCTGCCACATCCACGCGCAGCTGGCAGGCGGTGGCGACCTTGTTGACATTCTGTCCGCCGGGGCCAGTGCCAGCGAGGAAACGCTCTTCCAGTGCCTCATCGGGCAAGGTGTAGAGCGTGCTCACGGGGCAAAGCCTGCGCGGGTGAAACGTTCTGGCCACGGCGCTTCGGCGCGGATCGCCTCTTTGCCCGGCCTTGGCACCTCCAGCCGGACGGCGTGGAGCAGCATCCCCAAGGCAGAGGGTTGGCCATAGACCGGATCACCCCAGATCGGCAGTCCCAGTCCGGCCAGCGCATGAACGCGCAACTGGTGCGTCCGTCCCGTTTCGGGCGTGAATTCAATCATCGTGCGCCCGCCTTGGCGGTCCAGCACGCGCCAATGCGTCCGTGCGGCCTTGCCCTTGGGATCGGGCACAATCCGCCAGCCCGCCTCCCGGCTGCTGACCTTGGAAAGCGCAAGGTCGATCAGACCTGCATCCTCATTGATGACGCCCTCCACAATCGCGTGATAGGTCTTCTTCACCAGCCCGCCTTCAAACGCCTGTTGCAGCCGCTTGTGGGCGCGGTCGCTGCGGGCGAGCAGCAGACAGCCCGATGTGTCCTTGTCCAGCCGGTGGAGGATGGTGGGCGCACGCGCAAAGCCGAGCCTGAGTGTACCCAGCATCGCCTCCACACAGGGGCCGCCGCGCCGGGGCGTGGTCACGTCCAGCCCGGCAGGCTTGTCGATCACCAGAGCTTCGGCATCTTCGAACAGGATAGGCAAGTCAGTCATATCTCCCGCATAGGCATTCCGGACCGAAGGGCAAGCGGTTGACTCAGCCGTGCCAGCGAAGGAAGAGAAGGGCATGACCTTACGCCTTCTCGCCTTCTCGCTCTTCTTCACCGCGCTGCCCGCCTTTGCGCAGGTGGTGGCGGACCCGCCGCTTGATGCGGCAGCCCCTGAGTTGACCCCCGAAAGCACACGTCTTGTGGAGCCGCCTGTGACGGCGCCGGAACCCCCCGCGCAAGTGCCGCTCCAGATCGACATCGATCCGCCCAAGCGCTGGGGGCTTGTGATTCATGGTGGCGCGGGCGTGCTCGAAAAGGACAAGATGACGCCCGAAAAGGATGCCGCCATCCGCGCCGCGCTCAAGGCGGCGCTGGATGCGGGCGGCAAGGTGCTGGCCAGCGGCGGCAGCGCCACCGATGCAGTGGAGGCGGCCATCGTCATTCTGGAGGATGATCCCCATTTCAACGCCGGGCGTGGTGCGGTTCTGGCGGCAGACGGTTCGATTGCGCTGGATGCGGCGATCATGGACGGCAGTGACCGCAAGGCCGGGGCGGTGGCCGGTGTACATATTGCCAAGAACCCGATCCGTGCCGCGCACCGGGTGATGACAGACAGTCCGCATGTGCTGCTGACCGGCATGGGCGCGGATGATTTCGTGAAGGAAAAGGGGCTGGAAACCGCTGACCAGAAAGGCTGGTTCGAAACGCCCGAGCGTCTCCGCAAATGGGAAGAATGGCGCAAGGAACAGTTCAGCGGCGTCGATGTGGAGCGCAAGTTCGGCACGGTCGGTGCGGTCGCGCGCGATATGGAGGGGCATGTGGCGGCAGGCACCTCGACTGGCGGGCTCACCGGCAAGAAATGGGGCCGTGTGGGCGATTCGCCGCTGATCGGCGCTGGGACTTACGCCGATGATCGCAGCTGTGCGGTTTCGGCCACGGGCGATGGCGAATATTTCATCCGCGTCGGCGTGGCGCACGAAATCTGCGCGCGTGTCCGTCTGTCCGGAGAGAAGATCGTGCCTGCGGCCCGCGCGGTACTGGACGAAACCAAGGCGCTGGGCGGAGAGGGGGGTGTCATCGTGCTGACGCCCGACGGCCAGATGGGCTGGAGCTTCAACACACCGGGCATGTATCGCGGTGGCAAGGATTCCACCGGGCGTGAGCGGGTGGCGATCTACGGCGACGAATAAGGGGCAAGCCTCACTCCATCTCCAGCATCGAATCGCTGCGGGCCAGCACGATCAGGCGCAGCCCGGCATCCTGCGCGCGCGCAGCGGCAAGGCTGGTGGGCGCGCTGATGGCCACCAGCAGCGGGCAATTGGAGAGCGCGGCCTTCTCCACCAGCTCATAGGATGCGCGTGCGGTGATGATGGCAAAGCCGTCCTCCCAGTCCAGCCCGGCGCGCGCCATCGCGCCCGCCAGCTTGTCGAACGCGTTGTGGCGGCCCACATCTTCGCGCACCAGCCGGATCGACCCGTCTGACGCGCACAGGGCCGCGGCGTGGACGGCGCCCGTCTTCTGGCTGAGGGGTTGGTGCGCGGGCAGGGCAGAGAGCGCCGCAAAAATGGCCTGTGGCGTGGCGCTGCTCGTGGCCGTCACGCGTGGCAGCGGGCGCAGCGCCTGCTCCAGATTCTCCAGCCCGCACAGCCCGCAGCTCGATTCGGCCACGCGATGCCGCACCCGCTCTGCCACGCGCGCGGCGCATTCCGGCGGCAGATTGGCGCGCAGGATCAGGCCCTTTTCGGTGGCATGCGTATCAACGCCATCCAGCACCTGACCCGCGTCCAGCAACCGTTCGGCGTGCGCGAAGCCGGTGGCAAAATCGTCCAGATCGGCGGGCGTCATCATCATCACGGCATAGCCGATGCCGTTAAATTCTATGGCGACGGGCGTTTCGGCGGCGAGGGTGCGGGTGGCGGGTTCAGACGCGCCGTCGGGTGTGATCCGGCGGACCGGTCGAACCTCAATGGACAAACCGCGCCACCACATCACGATAGGAGCGCGAGACCTTCACCTGCGCGCCCGATTCCAGCACCAGAAAACATTCGCCATTGGTGTGCGGCTTCACCTGTCGCACCAGATCGAGATTGACGATGGTAGAGCGGTGGACGCGCTGGAAGCGGCGCGGATCGAGCCGCTTTTCCAGATCCTTCATCGTTTCGCGCAGGATCAGCGTCTCGCCGCCGGTATAGATGCACATATAGTCGCCCGCCGCGTCGATCCGCTCGATCGTATCGACATCAACGCGGAAAATCTGACCCTGATCCTTGACGTTGATCATCTTTTCAAAGCGGTTGGCAGATACGACATCGGCGCCCGGCTCGCCCAGTTCGTCATGCGCATCCGGCGCATGTTCGGCGAGCACTTCCTTCAGGCGCTCCGCCTCTTCCACGCCGCGCTTTTCAGCGAGCCGCTGGCGCACGCGATCCAGACAATCGGCCAGACGCTCGGGCTCGACCGGCTTCATCAGATAATCGGTGGCCTGCGCCTCGAACGCGCGGATGGCATGATCGGTATAAGCCGTCACGAACACCACCAGCGGCGGCTCCACCTCCATCAGGCCCTGCACCACCGAGAAGCCGTCAAAGCCGGGCATCTGGATGTCGAGGAACACCAGATCGGGCTTGTTGGTCTTGATCGAGCGGATCGCCTCGCGTCCGTTCAGGCAGGTGTCGATGATTTCGACATCGGGATGCGCCTCCAGTCGCAGTTGCAGGCCCTGAATGGCCAGCTTCTCGTCATCAACCAGAATGGCCCTGATGCTCATGCCGTTTCTCCTGCCCGCAGGGGCATTTCAATCGTTACCGTAAACCCGCCCGCCGCATTGGTGCCATAGATGAAGCTCTGCGCTTCGCCAAAGGCCTGCTGCAAACGGTCACGGATGTTGGCCAGGCCAACACCTGTAGAGGATGTAGGGTCTCCATAGCCCGATGACTCCCCTTGGCCGGTATCGGATACGGTGATCCGCACCCTGTCTCCGACCAAGCGAGCCTCAACCGAAATATCGGCCCCGTCTTCCAGCGGCGTGACCGCATATTTGATGGCATTTTCCACCAAGGGTTGCAGCAGCAGCGAAGGCAGCCGCGCTTCGGAAACGGCGGAATCAATCTCGAAATGGGCGCGCAACCGCTCTTCGAAGCGCATCTTTTCAATATCGAGATAGAGTTTCAGCGTCTCCACCTCCTGCGCCACCGTCACCAGCGCGGTCGGTTCATACACCAAAGTATAGCGCAGGAAGGAGGACAGGCGCGACAGCATGGCATTGGCCCGCTCTGTCTGTTTGAGCAGCACCAGCGTGGAAATGGAATTGAGCGTGTTGAACAGGAAATGCGGGTTGAGCTGATAGCGCAGCATGGCCAGCTGCGCGCTCGACGCCGCCCCCTCCAGCCGCAACATCTCATCTTCGCGCTGTTCCAGAATGATGTAGAAATTGATGCCGAAATACAGCGCGGTCCAGCCGCCGATCAGCAGCGAATTGATGGTGAAGGAGCCAAGGAACAGCGATCCGTCAAACCGCCCGCCGCCGCGATCCATCATGTTGTAAACCCAGGCGTCGATCAGCGAATAGGCCATGACCGCCATGAAAAACGCGGCCAGCGCCCCGCCCCATGTGATCAGCGGCTTGCGCGTCATCAGCCACCGATACAGCGCGCTGAGCACCAGCGTGATCGAATAGCCCGACGCGACCGACACGATCAGCGGGATCACAAACGAAACGCTCATCCCGTTGCCCACCGCACTCGCCATGCGCAGCAGCAGATAAAAGGTCCAGCCACCGGTCTGGAGCGTCCAGAACGCACGGTTCTTGTCGTCAAAAAAAGGTTGTGAGCCGAGGCCGGGTATCGCCATGGCGCGACCCTAGCCGATTTGGACGGCGGTTTGAAGGGCGGGTGTTGGGGGCGGCGGTTGGCGCTTGCAGACAAAGGGGAGCAGGATCTGCGTTCGACGCAGATTCCGCCTCTGCCTCATGCCTGCAACGGGTTTGAAGACGCCTGATGGCGCCATGGTTTCGAACATTGGAAACCGGGATACCACCTCGCAAACGCCGCCATTGCTCCCCATTGTCGTCACCCCGGACTTGATCCGGGGCTGGGCTGCTTCTTGATCAACGGTGCGGAAGGACAGCCAAGCCCCGTGTCCAGCACGGGGCGACGAGGATGGAAAGGGCGGGATGCGATAAGTTTTCAGTCGTTTGTTCAGCAGTCCAACATGCTTGAAAGCAGACATTCGTTCAATTTTGACTTTGAAATTGAATGTAGGCCGATTGCTTTTGAACGCGACTGCGGCGCAGTAGCGCCGAATTTAACTCGGCGCATAGCTCCTGGAAACCCGTTTGGCTTGGCGGCTTGCGGCAGAAAGCCTTGATGTCACTTCCCCAACCAGTTTGCCAAACATAGACTGATTGTCCCAAAGCAAGCAGCCGCAGCCCGTTGAGGCTTTTCAGGTTTGCCCGGGCAAGATCGTTACGTGAGAATACTAGAATTAACATTGGCACGCGCACAGAATTGCCCAGCCGGTCGTCTTTGCTGAAAGAGAAGCGGACTAGGACTCTTTTCGTGTCAGGTCGAAGCGGCGGTAACTCGCTCTTGATTCCCATTGAGAGCCGCTCGACGGCCTCGCCGCTAGACAGTAGCGCGTGCTTGATATCTCTATATTCGCCGTGCCAAGTTTCTACCACAAGCCAGTCACGAACCACGTGTGCGGAGGTCACGCCACTGCCCACCCTATCGAGGCGATCCGGATTCCAATTACTAAAAATCGCGTACGCTGCCAAAGCGGAGACTGCGAGCGCCGCACCCCGCCAGAAATAACTAGTTAACCAATTTCTGAGAGTTGTTGAATTTGAAACTGCGTCAGTTAAGAAGCGCACCCGCCCATAACTATAGCTATAGCTATAGCCAAAACCCATCACATTTGACGGTAGAGCGGTCCCAGCCAAGATGATCGGCGCGCGTGCGCTCGACGAGATTCGCTTGAAAGTATCCGCCGCAAGCTTGCTATTAGTAAAGCCATACCGGACGACGTAGAGGATGCAATCGCAAATGCGGGCGAGAGCAGGAGTGTCAGCCAGGCCAAGAACAGGCGGTGAGTCAATGACAACCACATCAAACTGTTCCTGAAATTGCTTTATGACTCCAGCGATGAGCGAACTAGATAAGAGTACGCCTGCGTTTGGCGGCTGCGGTCCTGAATATATCGCAGAGAGGCCGAGAGCACTTGTCTGGACGATCGCTTTTCCAACATCTTGCTCGCCCGCAGCTAGGTTTGAGAGTCCAAATTCGTTTGCTTGGCCGAGGAAATAATGCTGGGAAGGTGCCCGCAGGTCCGCGTCAATCAGAAGCACCCTACGACCGCGTCCAGCGAGCATTTTCGCCAAGCCGAACGCGAAGGTGGATTTTCCCTCTGCCGGAATACCACTCGTCACAAGAATCTCTCGTGGTGGCTGAACGCCAAAATCATTCATCACGCGATCATGGATGCTCGACATCGCTTCGTAGATTTCGCTTTTCGGGTCACTCAATTCGAGAATTGGATCATCGGCGAATGGCAGCCATCCAGCCATGGGCTTGCCGTAATGGTCTTCCAAGTCTTGCAATTTGCGAAGCCGGCGTGCGGTGAACCAAGCCTCCACTGCAGAATTCCGCAATACACCGAGAGCAAACGCAATGCCCAGAACAAAACACACAACCCCGCTGATTGCCGTACGCGTGGATGGATTAAGGTTCGAACTATCGAAGCCAAGATCACGAACGAAATCGGACAGTGGCCCTTCGAAGATCACGCCGAGTATCAGAGACAAAAAAGCTAATGCTAAAGCAGCGAGGCGCCCTTCAATTAACTTCATCCCCCCCTCCCGCTCCATGCAATGCGAGCGATTCTAGCTGCCGCACACGTACCACGATTGGCCAAATAGCGATGGTTTGCAACTTACTTTTTGCGGGTTGCAACCTCAGAACTGAAATGCCTCCAGTGTTGCGTAGCGTCTGCTTTCTCCGATCTTATACCAATAGGGGACAGTCCGCTCCCCCCAACAAAGCCGACACTTCCCCACGGCAAATCGCGAAATTCCGGTCGCACGCGCAACACCCCCTCAAAACTCCCACACCAAGGATGCACCCCATCTTGAGGCTTGACTTCGCCTCGATGTTCCGCTAATGTTCCAATCGTTCTTTCAACCGTCGAACCCCCACACCGCGCGCCCAAGGGGCGCAGCCGCGCGCCTGTGTGCGCCGCGCGTGAGACTTTGTGAACGTCAGTGACCTTTAGTGAACTTCCGGCTGGTCTCCCCCCAATTCCCACCATGCACGAGCCCCCGCTCACCCTTCCCCCATCTCCAGGATCACGTCCCATTCCGCATCCGTCAGCGGCACCACCGAAAGGCGGAATTGCTGGAACATCTTCATGCCTTCCAGACGCGGCTCCGCCTTCATCTCGGCCAGCGTCACGGGCCGGGCAAGCGGGCGCAGCGGAGCGACGTCGACCATCACGAAGCGGCCTTTCTCGTCGCTGGGGTCGGGATAGGCGGTTTGCACCACCTGCATGATGCCGATGGCCGCCAGCCCTTCATTGCTGTGGTAGAAGATCACTTCATCGCCCACTGCCATCGCCTTCAGGTAAAGCGCGGCCTGATTGTTGCGCACGCCGTTCCAGAAGGTGCGGCCATCGCGCACCAGATCATCCCAGCTATATTTGAAGGGTTCGGATTTCATCAGCCAATGGGCCATGCGTCTACTCCAGATTGACCGGCGCGTTGACAGGGTGGCGCGCGGTGAAGAAGCGGCCCTGTTCGGTGATGTAGACGATCAGGATCGCCACCAGACCGGACAGGAAAAAGCCCGTATAAAGCGGAACCGTGGTGCCATCAAAGGCGCGGCCGATCAGGATGCCGAACGCGGAGCTGATCATGTTGGACAGCGAGCCCTGCAACGAACTGGCCATGCCCGCGACATGCCCCATTTTCTCCATCGCCATCGCGTTGAAATTGCCCGCCATCAGTGCAAAGCCCAGCATCATCAGCGTTTGCAGAAGGATGAAGCTGGCGAGCGTCTCGCGCCCCGCCATGCCCCACGCCATGTGGAGGCCCGCCACGCCGGTGAACCAGAACAGCGCGATATGGCCGATGCGCCGCATCCCGTATCGCCGCACGATCGAGGCGTTGAGCAGCGAGGCGACGGCCATGCCCGCCGCCATCAGCGCAAAGCCGGTCGGCAGGAAATCGGCGCGGTGAAAGGCGTGGTCGAAGATCGGCTGCACCGAATTGAGGAAACCGAACAGCCCGCATCCCACCGCCGCCTGCGCCAGCGTATAGCCCAGTGACATGCGGTCGGTCAGCACGGCGCGGGCGCTCGCCTTGAGCGCGGCTGCCTCAATCGGCGTGCGGTTTTCGGGCGTCAGCGATTCGGGCAGACGCAGCGCGATCCACAGGAACAGGGTGGCGGCGAGCAGCGCCAGCCCGCCAAAAATCCACTGCCACGGCCCGAAGCGGACGATGCCCGCCCCCAGCGCCGGAGCCAGAATGGGGGCCGCCATGAACAGCATCGCGGCGATGCTCATCACCTGCGCCATTTCGCGGCCCTCATAGCGGTCGCGCACGATGGATGTGACGACGACACGCGCGCCTGCGGCAAACAGACCCTGCACAGCGCGCATCAGCAGCAGCGTGTCAAAACCGGAGGCGCGCATCGACGCCATATTGGCAAGCGCAAAGCCCACCAGCGAGATCAGGGCCACGGGCCGCCTGCCATAACGATCTGCCAGTACGCCCACGAAGAGCTGCGCCACGCCAAATCCGGCCAGAAAGGCGGAAATGACCAGCGGCCAGTCCTTCTCATTGATGGCCCCGGTGGAGCGGCCAATCTCTGGCAAGACGGGCAGCATGGAATCGATCGCAAACGCCGTGCTCATCATGATGAGCGCGATCAGCAGGATGAACTCCCCCTTGCCGGGCGCGTGCCCGGGGCTGATGGTCTGATGCTGCGGCATGGGCGAACGCGTTAGGGGGGTGATCCGCCAATTGCAAAGGCTTCGCACAAAAAAAGACCCCCGCACGGATGCGGGGGCCTCTGTCTGTCCGTCAATGCCGGGTGATCAGCGATAGACCACCTTGCACACGCAGCGCGGCTTCGGCTTGGCGCGCACGATACGCTTCGGCGCATAGCGCTTGCGCACGACCGGGCGGGACACATAGACCGTTTCCTCGATGATCTCGGTCGTGGTCGTCACCACTGGCTGGCTGTGCACGGTCACGGTGGTTTCACCGCCGCCATAGCCGCCCTGCCACATGCCCTGATGCTGCATCATGGTGCCGCCATGATGGCCGCCACCCCAATGGCCGCCCTGCGGGGCCTGCGGAGCGACTGCCACCGGCGCGGCGCGCTGGCCACGATAGTCACCATTGAACGTGCCAGACCATGTGCGGGTCGGGCCACCGTCAAAGCTGCCCGTCCAGGTGCCGGCCCAATGGCCGTTATAGGTCACGCCGTCAGCTGAGCCGCCATAGCCATAATCATAGCCCATCGGTGCGGGACCACGGCCATAATCGCCACGGCCATAATCCATGTCGCGGCCGGAATAGCGCTTGCGCGTTTTGTAGCCACGGCCGGTATTGTCTCCGGCGTCGATGGCGGCGCCGGCAATGGCGCCCACGACGCCGCCGATGATGGCACCTTCGGTATTGTCGCCGCGCTTGGCGATCAGGCCGCCGCCCAATGCGCCCACGGCTCCGCCGATCAGCGCGCCGCCCATGCCGCCATCGCGATCCTTCGGACGGGCATAACGGTCATCATAACCGCCCTGATAGGCACCCTGATAGCCATAGCCACCCTGACCGGCATCATAGCCCTGATCATAGCCATAGTCTTCGTCGCCCCACTGCACGCCCTGAACATAGTCCTGAACGCGGCCGTAGCGGTCGGTCATCACGGCATCGTCATAGTAACGCGACCAGCCATAGCCATAGGAAGGCTGGGCAAAGCCGTAGCTGCCATAATTGCCGATATAATAAGTCGGATTGATCCAGTAGCGCGGGAGCACATAGCCGACATAGGGGCGGCGATAAGCGCCCCAGCCGCCCGGAGCGCGCCAGCCGCCAACCCAGCGGCCCTGATGCTTGCCACCCCAGTTGCGGACGCCACCCATGTGCTGACCACCCATGCGGGGCATACCGGCACTCATATGGCTGCCGCTGCGCATGCCGCCGGAATGCGAACCACCACCAGCCTGCGCCGCCACGGGCATACCCGCCATCAGGATCGCAAGCGCGGAAAACTTCAGGGCTTTCATCTCTGTTCACTCCCACAAAACACTGTGTGCAATTGATGAGTCCACCAATTTCAGAACAGATATTAACAGAGCAGTAACCAGTCTGCCACGGTTTGAATTGGTTAAGATTGTCCCGATTCTGGTCAGATTCGCGATTCAAGCATCCGGGCGAGCGATTCAAGGCAGGCTGCATCATCCGAGTCGAATCGGTCAGGCACAGGACTGTCGAGATCAATCACGGCAATCACGGCATCTTCGCGGAACAGGGGAACCACCAATTCGGAGCGGGAGGCCGCATCGCAGGCGATGTGGCCGGTAAATGCGTGGACATCGGGCACAAGCTGCGTCTGCCCGCGCGCCCAGGCTGTGCCGCACACGCCTTTGCCATAGCCAATGCGCACGCAGGCAGGGCGGCCCTGAAATGGCCCCAGCACCAGATCTCCGCCCACCACACGGTAAAAGCCAGCCCAGTTAAGGTCTGGCAGATACAACATCAGCAGCGCGGCCATGTTGGCCATGTTCGCCATGGCATCGGGCTCGTCGCGGGTCAGCGCGTTAGCGGCGGCCAGCAGCTCCACGCGAAGTGCGGCCCGGTCGGTTGTGGCAGGATGATGTTCGAACATGGGTTGCTTCGCTTGCCGTTGGCCAAGCCTCACGCCTGACGGTTCATTTGATTCATATCAAGGACCATCCCTCCAGACCCGCCACATTTCAACATGTTCCAGATAGAGAGGGGGACTGAAATGACGGATCCTTTGCGCGATCCCATCGTGATGCTGGTCATCGGGGCGATGGCGTTCTTCATGGCGACGCTGCTGTTCGTGTCGCTGCATGATCTGACGCAGGACAGTAAGTCGGCGGATTGACGTCGCGCCATCCCGCGCAGGGGAAGCGCGTGGAGCCTGCCGAACCGCCGTCCTGAACTTGTCGAAAGGCCGCTCTTTCCGGGAACGACACCCGAAAGAAAAATACCGTCCTTCGACACGCTCAGGACGGCGGGGCTGGTCTATGGTTCGAACCCCGGCGAGCGCGTCTCAGCGCGGCAGCGTCGATTCGCCCATCAGCGCGAGATCGACAGCGCGTGCGCACTGGCGGCCTTCGCGGATCGCCCAGACGACCAGGCTCTGACCGCGCCGCATGTCGCCGCAAGAGAAGACCATCTCCTGGCTGGTCGTATAGTCGTCCACATTGGCAGCAACATTGCCGCGCGGATCGAGCGCGACTTCAGCCTGTTCCACCATCCCGGCCTTGCGCGGGCCAAGAAAGCCCATGGCGAGGAAGATCAGGTCTGCCTTGAGCACGAACTCGCTGCCCGGAATTTCTTCCATGCGCCCGTTCGACCAATCGAGCCGCACGCATTCCAGACCGGTCACCTGACCGTTTTCGCCGATGACGCGCTTGGCGTTGACCGCCCAGTCGCGCTCGCAGCCTTCTTCGTGGCTGGACGAGGTGCGCAGCTTCAGCGGCCAATCCGGCCAGACCATCGCCTTGTCTTCCTTCACCGGAGGCTTGGGCATGATCTCGATCTGGGTAACGGAGGCCGCACCCTGACGGTTGGACGTGCCGACACAGTCGGAACCGGTATCGCCGCCGCCGATGACGATGACATGCTTGCCCTTGGCAGACAAAGTGCCACGCGGGGCAGCGCGCATCTCGTCATCGCCCGCATTGCGCTTGTTCTGCTGGGTGAGGAATTCCATCGCGGCGCGCACGCCCGCCATTTCGGAGCCGGGAATGTCGAGCCGACGCGGCTCTTCCGCCCCGCCAGACATTACCACCGCGTCAAAATTCTCACGCAGCGAATCGAAGGAGACGTGCACGCCGATTTCCGTGCCGGTCTTCAGCACAACGCCTTCGGCTTCCATCTGCTGGAGGCGGCGGTTGATCAGCTGCTTTTCCATCTTGAAATCGGGAATGCCATAACGCAGCAGGCCGCCCATCCGGTCATTCTTCTCGAACAAAGTCACCGAATGGCCCGCGCGCGCCAGCTGCTGTGCGCAGGCCATGCCGGCCGGGCCAGCACCCACGACCGCAACCGACTTGCCAGTTTTGCGGGAGGGGAGCAGCGGCGTGATCCAGCCCTGTTCCCAGCCCTTGTCCACAATCGCGCATTCGATCGACTTGATGGTGACGGGCGAATCCTCGATGTTCAGCGTGCACGCCGCTTCGCACGGAGCGGGGCAGATACGGCCGGTAAATTCTGGGAAGTTGTTGGTGGAATGCAGCACTTCCAGCGCATTCTGCCAGTCGCCCTCATAAACCAGATGGTTCCAGTCCGGGATGATGTTGTTCACCGGGCAGCCATTATGGCAATAGGGAATGCCGCAATTCATGCAGCGGCTCGCCTGATCTTTCAGCGCATCTGCACTGTGGGGAACGATGAATTCCTTGTAATGCGTCAGCCGCTCCTTGGGATCGGTATAGGTCCGGTCCTTGCGGTCGATTTCAAGAAATCCTGTTGCCTTGCCCATGGGTTACTTCTCTCAGTCTTTCTTCGTCATTCCCGCAAAGGCGGGAATCCGGGAACATCACTTTATCAGACCCTGCACCTTGCCCGTCGCCATGCTGATCATGGAGTCCCGCCTTCGCGGGAATGACGGCCAAAGTGCGGAATCCCTACTCCGCCGCCACGTCCGCCGCTGCCAGCCGTTCGGCTTCCAGCTGCTTCAATGCCCTGCGGTAATCCTTCGGCATCACCTTCACGAACTTGCCGAGCGCAGCCTGCCAGTCATCCAGCAGGGCGCGGGCGCGCTTGCTGCCGGTGTGGAGCGCGTGACGCTCCAGCAGGATGCGCAGGCGGTCCTGCGAGTGATAGAGCATGTCGCCCATGCCGAAATCATGCACGTTGGATGCACGTTGTGCCGGGGCGCCGGTGCTGTTTTCAGCTTCCGCGCCATCGGCCTCGACCGCTTCGACATCGACCATTGCCATGTTGCAGCGTTCGCGGAAGCGGCCATCCTCGTCATAGACATAGGCCACGCCGCCCGACATGCCGGCTGCAAAGTTGCGCCCGGTCTTGCCCAGCACAACCACCGTGCCGCCCGTCATATACTCGCAGCCATGATCGCCCGTGCCTTCAACAACGGCAATCGCGCCGGAGTTGCGGACGGCAAAGCGTTCGCCGGCCACGCCGTTGAAATAGGCTTCACCGGCAATGGCACCATAAAGCACGGTGTTGCCAACGATGATATTCTCCGTCGGCTCGCGCGTGACATGGCCCGGCTGCTTCACGATGATGCGTCCACCAGACAGGCCCTTGCCGACATAGTCGTTGGCGTCGCCGGTCAGCTCCACCGTCACGCCATGCGCCAGGAACGCGCCAAAGCTCTGCCCCGCCACGCCGGTGAAGGCGATCTGGATGGTGTTTTCCGGCAGACCGGCATGGCCATATTTCCTGGCCACTTCGCCAGAGAGCATGGCGCCCGCCGTGCGGTTGAGGCTCTTGATCTCGCTTTCGATGCGGACTGCTTCGCCCCGTTCAAGAGCGGGGGCAGCGGCGGCGATCAGCTTTTGATCGAGCGCCTTGTCCAGACCATGATCCTGCGTTTCGGTCTGGTGCAGCGGCGCGCCCTTGGTATCGACCGCGTGGAGCAGCTTGGACAGGTCGATGCCTTGCGCCTTCCAGTGGTGAATCGCCCCGCGCATGTCGAGCCGATCGACGCGACCGGTCATTTCGCTCAGCGTGCGGAAGCCCATTTCGGCCATGATGGCGCGCAGTTCTTCGGCCACGAAGAAGAAATAGTTGATCACATGCTCGGGCTGGCCGGTGAAGCGCTTGCGCAGCACCGGGTCTTGCGTGGCAACCCCCACAGGGCAGGTGTTGAGGTGGCATTTGCGCATCATGATGCAGCCTGCCGCAATCAGCGGCGCAGTGGCAAAGCCGAACTCGTCAGCCCCCAGCAGCGCGCCGATGGCAACGTCTCGGCCCGTGCGCAGCCCGCCATCGACCTGCACAACGATGCGTGACCGCAGATTGTTGAGCAGCAAAGTCTGCTGGGTTTCGGCGAGACCGATTTCCCAAGGGCTGCCCGCATGTGTCAGCGAGGTGAGCGGAGATGCGCCGGTGCCGCCTTCATAGCCGGAGATGGTCACATGGTCCGCCCGCGCCTTGGAGACGCCAGCGGCTACCGTGCCGACGCCGACTTCGGACACCAGCTTCACAGAGATGCGCGCGCCGGTGTTGACGTTCTTCAGATCGTGGATCAGCTGTGCCAGATCCTCGATCGAATAAATGTCATGGTGCGGCGGCGGGGAGATGAGGCCGACGCCGGGCGTGGAATGCCGCGTGGCACCGATGGTCTTGTCCACCTTGTCACCGGGCAGCTGTCCGCCTTCGCCGGGCTTGGCACCCTGCGCCATCTTGATCTGCACATCGTCCGCATTGACCAGATATTCCGCCGTCACGCCGAAGCGGCCCGAGGCGACCTGCTTGATGGCCGAACGCATCGAGTCGCCATTGGCCATCGGCGTGAAGCGCTTGGGGTCTTCTCCGCCTTCGCCAGTGTTGGACTTGCCGCCGATGCGGTTCATCGCCACCGCCAGCGTGGTGTGCGCTTCCCAACTGATCGAGCCATAGCTCATCGCGCCGGTGGCGAACCGCTTGACGATCTCGCTTGCGGGTTCGACTTCGGAGATGTCGATCGGCTTGTCCGCCTTTTTCAGCTCCATCAGCCCGCGGATGGTGAGCATCCGGCTGGCTTGATCGTTGATCGTCTGTGCGAATTCCTTGTATTTTTCGGGCGCATTGCCGCGCACCGCATGCTGGAGTGACGCGATATTGGCGGGCGTCCAGGCATGGTCTTCGCCCCGGACGCGATAGCCATAGATGCCACCGACATCGAGCATGTTCTTGTAGATCGGGTTGTCGCCATAGGCAGCAGCGTGACGACGCACCGTTTCTTCCGCCACCTGCCGCAGGCCAACGCCTTCGATGGTGGTTGCGGTGCCCGTGAAATAGGCGTTCACGAATGCGGAAGACAGGCCGACCGCGTCAAAAATCTGCGCGCCGCAATAGGATTGATAGGTGGAAATGCCCATCTTGGACATCACCTTCAGCACGCCCTTGCCCACCGCCTTGATATAGTTCTTCTGAACTTCATAGGCAGTCAGCGGCAGATTCTGGCGGACGCGAATGTCTTCCAGCGTTTCGAACGCGACATAGGGGTTGACCGCTTCCGCACCATAGCCAGCCAGTGCACAGAAATGATGCACTTCGCGCGCTTCGCCGGTTTCCACGACAAGCCCGGTCTGCATCCGCAGGCCCTGACGGACGAGGTGGTGATGGACAGCCGCCGTGGCGAGCAGGGCCGGCATGGCGATGCGATCCGGCCCCTGTGCGCGGTCGGACAGGATCAGGATGTTCTTGTCCGCCAGCACCGCTTCGGTGGCGGCCCAGCACATTTCCTTGATCGCCTGTTCAAGGCCTGCCGCGCCAGGCGCAGCATCCCAGGTGATGTCGATGGTGCCGGTGCGGAATGCGCCGTCGAGCGCGGTTTCGACCGAGCGGATCTTGGCAAGATCGGCATTGGTCAGCACCGGCTGATCCACTTCCAGACGCTTGTGCGATCCGGCTTCGCGGCCCAGCAGGTTCGGGCGCGGGCCGATCATGGAGACAAGGCTCATGACCAGTTCCTCGCGGATCGGGTCAATCGGCGGGTTGGTGACCTGGGCGAATTTCTGCTTGAAATAATCGTACAAAAGCCGCGACTTGGAGGAGAGCACGGCAATCGGCGTGTCGGTGCCCATCGAGCCCAGCGGATCGTCTCCGTTCGCGGCCATCGGCTCCAGAAAGCGCGAGATATCTTCCTGCGTATAGCCGAACGCCTGCTGGCGATCGAGCAGGGCGGCGCGATCATTGGCGAGCGGCGCTTCGGCCACTTCCACTTCGTCCAGATCCTTCAGCTTATACTGCGCGGAATCGAGCCATTCGGCGTAAGGATGCGCCTTGGCCAGTTCGGCCTTGATTTCCTCATCCTCGATGATGCGGCCCTGCTCCATGTCGATGAGCAGCATCTTGCCCGGCTGGAGCCTCCATTTGCGGACGATATTATCTTCCTTGACCGGCAGCACGCCGCTTTCCGACGCCATGATGACATGATCATCATCGGTGACGCAGAAGCGCGCGGGGCGCAGGCCGTTGCGGTCCAGCGTCGCGCCGATCTGGCGACCATCGGTGAAAGCCACGGCGGCAGGGCCGTCCCACGGTTCCATCAGTGCGGCATGATATTCGTAAAAGGCGCGGCGGTCCTGATCCATCATCGGGTTGCCGGCCCAGGCTTCCGGAATCAGCATCATGACGGCGTGCGACAGCGAGTAACCGCCCGCCACCAGCAGTTCGAGTGCGTTATCAAGGCAGGCTGTGTCTGATTGGCCGTGCGGGATGATCGGCCACATCTTGTCGAGATCCGGCCCCAGAAGGTCCGATTCCATCGTGCGACGGCGCGCGTTCATCCAGTTGACGTTGCCGCGCACCGTGTTGATTTCCCCGTTATGCGCGATGAAGCGATAGGGGTGCGCCAGCTTCCAGCTGGGGAAGGTGTTGGTGGAGAAACGCTGGTGAACCAGCGCCAGCGCAGACACGCACAGCGGGTTGCGCAGATCATCATAAAAGCTGCCGACCTGACCTGCGAGCAGCAGACCCTTATACACAATGGTGCGCGTAGAGAGCGACGGCAGGTATAATTCTGCCAGCCCCGGCAGGCCATGCTTTTCGGCAAGCGCGGCCAGCGGGTTCTGTGCCTGCTTGCGGATGGCGAGCAGCTTGCGTTCGAACGCGTCCTGATCCGCACAGCTTTCACCGCGCCCGATGAAGAGTTGGCGGATGACGGGCATCTGCTCGATCACCGTCTTGCCAAGGCCTTCCAGCGTGGTCGGCACGTCGCGCCAGCCGAGCACGATCTGGCCTTCCTTGTCGATGAAGTCCTCGAAATGTTTCACAGCAAAGTCGCGCGCGGCCTCGTCCTGCGGGAGGAAGCACATGGCGACGGCGTAATCGCCTTCTTTGGGCAGCGAGACGCCCGCGCCCTTGGCCCAATCGCGGAATAGCGCGTCGGGCATCTGGATGAGGATGCCGGCACCGTCACCCAGCAGCGGGTCTGCACCCACAGCACCGCGATGGTCCAGATTCAAAAGGATTTGCAGGCCGCGTTTGACGGTTTCGTGCGACTTCGCCCCGCGAATATTGGCAACAAAGCCGACGCCACAGGCGTCATGCTCGTTGCGGGAATCGTAGAGGCCTTGATTCTGCGGATAGCCCATTTCGCGCACTTTTCCTTCAAACAGTCACACTTCAAGCATCATAAGATGATTCGAGCGGCCCCTATAATGAGGAATCGCGCCGATTGAAGCATCAAAAGTTCATCCGCCGTTCATGCCCGGCGAACCGTTGAATCCTCTGCCTGATCGCAAGGCGGCCTGTGGGTGCATTTTGCACTGGCAACCGCCAAATCGCACCGCTATCGAGCGACATCTGTTTCAAATGAAAACCTGTTGAAGGGAATGTTATATGACAATCAGCTTTGAAGGCAAGGTCGCTATCGTTACGGGCGCTGGCGGCGGTCTGGGTCGCGAATATGCGCTGGAACTGGCGCGGCGCGGCGCGAAGGTCGTCGTCAACGATCTGGGCGGCTCGCGCGATGGAACGGGCCATTCGGATGCCGCACTCAAGGTGGTTGAAGAAATCAAGGCGGCAGGCGGTGAGGCCATGTCCAACGGCGGCAGCGTCACCGAATATGAGCAGATGGTGGAAATGGTGGCCAAGGCCAAGGAAGCCTGGGGCGGCGTCCATGTTCTGATCAACAATGCGGGCATCCTGCGGGACAAGAGCTTCGCCAAGATGGACATTGCCGATTTCAACCTGGTTCTCCAGGTGCACCTGATGGGCTCGGCGAATTGTTCCAAGGCGGTGTGGGACACGATGCGCGAACAGAATTATGGCCGCATCCTGATGACGGCCTCCTCCACTGGCCTGTACGGCAATTTCGGCCAGACCAACTATGGCGCGGCCAAGCTCGGTCTCGCCGGCTTTACCAAGTCGCTTTATCTGGAAGGCGCCAAGAACAACATCAAGGTGAACACGCTGGCTCCGCTCGCCGGCACGCGCATGACGTCTGACATCATGCCCGAAGAAGCCTTCAAGGCGTTCGATCCGGTCAATGTGGTGCCTGCCGCGTTGTTCCTCGTTTCCGAAGATGCCCCTGCCAACGTCATCATGGGCGCAGGCGGCGGCTTCTTCCACACCGCCAACGTCACGATGACGCGTGGTGTGGCGCTGCATGGCGATGACCGTACGCCGGAAGGCGTGGCAGCCAACTTCGCCGCGATCAGCGACCGCACCGGGGAGACTGTGCCGCAGTCGGGCTCCGAACAATCCATGGCGGCTTACGCCCGCCTGTCAGGGAACTGAGCCATGGCCAACCCGCTTTGTGATCGCCTGGGGATTGAATTTCCCCTTTTTGCTTTCTCTCACTGTCGTGACGTGGTGGCGGCGGTCAGCAAGGCGGGGGGCTTTGGGGTGTTGGGGGCAACCGCCTTCAACCCTGAACAGCTCGAACAGGAACTCGCCTGGATCGACGCGCATGTCGATGGCAAGCCCTATGGCGTGGACGTGCTGATTCCGGAGAATCTCTCGGTCAAGCATGAGAAGGATCTCACGTCCAAGAAGCTCGCCGAGCGCATTCCGCAGGCGCACAAGGACTATGTGAACGACCTGCTGGCGAAGCATGGCGTGGCCGCTGCCGGAACCCATGCGCGTGAGGATGATGAGGACGCGCCGCCGCCCTTCTGGCCCGAAGAGGCGATGGAGCTGCTGCGCGTGGCCTTCAACCACCCGGTCAAGATGATCGTCAACGCGCTGGGTGCGCCGCCGCCGGAAATGGTGGCGATGGGACGCGAACATGGCGTGCCAGTCGGCGCACTTGCGGGAGCCAAGGAACACGCCATCCGTCTCGCCGAAGCGGGCTGCGACGTGATCGTGGCGCAAGGCGGCGAAGCGGGCGGCCATTGCGGCGAAGTCGCCACCATCGTGCTGATCCCCGAAGTTGTCCGCGCGCTCAAGAAGGCGGGCTATGATATACCGGTTCTGGCCGCAGGCGGCATCATGACCGGTGAGCAAATGGCCGCGTGCATGGCGATGGGTGCGGCAGGCGCATGGACCGGTTCGGTCTGGCTTGCCACCACCGAAAGCGAAACCAGCCCGATCTTCCGCGAGAAGATGGTGGAAGCGCGCAGCCGCGATACTGTGCGCTCCAAGGGCCGCACCGGCAAATATTCGCGTCAGCTCAAATCGGCATGGACAGACGCGTGGGAAAATCCTGAAGGCCCCGGCGCGCTGCCGATGCCGATGCAATCGCTGATTGCAGAGCCGGCCATCCGTCAGGCCACCAAATCAGCCGAAGGCGGCAATGCCGCCGCGCGCCCGCTCGTCACCTATTTCGTCGGTCAGGGTGTGGGGATGGTGGAAGCCGTCACCTCGGCCCGTTCCGTGGTGCAGAGCTTCATGGAGGATTATGCGGAGGCGGTTGAGCGGCTGAACGGGTCGATCGGGTGAAGATGGACTCCGCCGTCCCGAGCTTGTCGAAGGACCGTTCTTCACTTTGGCACGCGTTCTAAAAACAGTCCTGCGACAAGCTCAGGACGGCGGTGTTCAGGCAAAAAAGAGAACCAAACCAAGGAGAGAGACAATGTCATTGCCCGGTATCGTAAAACTGTCCGGCACAGCGGATGGCGTGAAGACGCTGGAGGCCAGCGGCCTGTCCAACATCGAGAACGGCACGGCGATGGCCCCCGATGCCTTGTTCCAGATCGCGTCCATGACCAAGGCCATCACCAGTGTCGCGGCGCTCCGGTTGGTCGAAGCGGGCAAGCTTTCGCTCCACGACCCGATCCGTGACGTTCTGCCCGAACTGGCGGAACTTCGCGTTCTCTCCGGCTTTGGCGATGATGGAAAGCCCATGTTCGCGCCCGCCAGCACGCCCGTGACACTGGCCCATCTGCTCACCCACACGGCGGGTTTCGGCTATGAATTCATGAGCGCGGAATTGAACACGGCGCTGGGTGATGATCGCGGGGCACCCGGCACGCTGGCTTCGCTCAACACGCCTTTGCTGTTCGAACCCGGCACGCAATGGGAATATGGCATCAGCACCGATTGGGCTGGCCGCGCGGTCGAAGCCGCTACTGGCCAGACGCTGGGGGCGGTCGTCGCAGAACTGGTCACTGGCCCGCTTGGCATGGTCGATACGACCTTTCAGCCGACCGACGCACAGCGCGCGCGGGGGGCCTCGCTTTATGCCCGCGATGAAGCGGGTGCGCTGATGCCGATGCCGCTTGATTTCGGCGGCGGCAGGAATGCCGAATTCGAACCCGGCGGTGCTGGCCTGTGGAGCAGCGCGGAGGACTATTTCCGCTTTCTCCAGCTCATCCTCAATCAGGGCGTGCACAAGGGAGAGCGGTTGCTGTCCGAAGAGACGATGCGCCTGCTCACCAGCAATCAGATCGGCAGTTTGCGTGCCGGAGCCATGGGTTCCATCATGCCGATGATGGCGCACCCCTATGATCCCTTCCCCGGCATGGATTGCGGCTGGAGCATGGCGTTCCTGATCAACAAGGAGGTCGGCCCCTATGGCCGGTCGGCGGGCAGTCTCGCCTGGGCGGGCATTGCCAATTGCCATTATTTCATCGATCTGGCGCGCGGTCGGGCGGCGATCATGCTGATGCAATTGCTGCCCTTTGGCGATCCCGAAGCGCTGGATGCGTTCCGCGCGTTTGAACAGGGCGTGTCGGCCTGATTGCTGTATTGCATATATAATACAGTTGTGGCAGTCTCCACCCAGTTGGAGGAGAAACCGCCATGTACAGTGAAGCCGATCTGGAATCCGCCATTGCGTCCGGGGCGCTGACCGCCGAAGCGGCAGACGCCTTGCGCGCGCACGTCGCCGGGCTTCGGTCCGCACCCGCCGTGGATGAAGAGCATTTCCGGCTGATCACCGGCTTCAATGATATTTTTGTCTCCATCGCCGGAATCCTGGTGAAGGTCGGGCTGGGCTGGTCGGGCGGCAGCGTCTCTCCGTTCGTCGGCGCGGCGCTGGTAGCCGCGGCGGCATGGGGCATGGCCGAATATTTCACACGGCAGCGGCGCATGGCGCTCCCCTCCATCCTGTTTCTGCTGGCCTTTGTCGGCAGTTCCTTTGCGCTGTTTTTGACAGGGGTTGGCGAAGCAGCAATGTCTAACGCGGCAGACAACACCAAGGCGCTGATCTTTGCCGGTGGCGCTGCCTTTGCCGGGGCGGCCGCGCTGCTCCATTGGCGGCGCTTCAAGGTTCCGGTCACCGTCGCGGCGGGAGCGGGGGCATTGGTCGGCATGGCCTTTTCGCTGGTGCTGGCGGCTGTCCCCGCGCTGGAAGATCATCTCAACCCGCTAATCTTCGTTGCGGGGCTGGGTGTGTTCGTGCTTGCCATGCGCTGGGACATGTCGGACCGGGATCGCAAGACGCGGCGTTCGGATGTCGCCTTCTGGCTGCATCTGCTGGCCGCGCCGCTGATCGTCCACCCCGCCTTCATGCTGCTGGGTGATGCAACCGGCGACGATGCAGTGGGCAAAGGCTTGCTGGTGCTGGCCATCTATGTCGTGCTCGCAGCGGTTGCGTTGCTGGTGGACCGGCGCGCGATCATGGTCTCTTCGCTGGCTTATGTGCTGGCGGCCATTGGCGGGTTGTTCAAGGAATTGGGCGCAATCAGCCTCAACGTCGCGATCACGGCGCTGATCATTGGCGGCAGCCTGTTGCTGCTCTCCGTCTTCTGGCACAACATCCGCGCGCGGATCGTGGCGCTGGCTCCGGATGGCATCGTCGGCATGGTGCCGCCGGTGAACCGCATCGCGACCGCCTGAATCCCCTTCCCCTTGCCGCACCAGCCGGTTAAGGAGCCCGCGTTTCCATTCAGCACGGGGCGCGGGCACATCATGAAACTCATCACCGGCAATTCTAACGGACCTCTGGCAAAAGCGATTGCCGATTATCTGGAAATGCCGCTGACTGCCGCCAGCGTCCGTCGCTTTGCGGATGAAGAAGTGTTCGTGGAAATTCAGGAAAATGTGCGCGGCGAGGATGTGTTCGTCATCCAGTCCACCAGCTTTCCCGCCAATGACAATCTGATGGAATTGCTGATCATCATCGATGCGCTGCGCCGCTCCTCGGCCCGGCGCATCACGGCGGTGGTGCCCTATTTCGGCTATGCCCGGCAAGATCGCAAACCCGGCCCGCGCACGCCGATTTCCGCCAAGCTGGTGGCCAATCTGATCACCACGGCGGGCGCGAACCGCGTGCTCTCGGTTGATCTCCACGCCGGTCAGATTCAGGGCTTTTTCGATATTCCCACCGACAATCTCTATGGCGCTCCGGTGATGGCGGCGGATATTATCGCGCGTCACGGAGACAAGAATATCATGGTCGTCTCGCCAGACGTGGGCGGCGTGGTCCGCGCGCGCGCGCTCGCCAAACGGCTCGATAACGCCCCGCTCGCCATTGTCGACAAGCGCCGCGAACGCGCGGGCGAATCCGAAGTGATGAACATCATCGGTGATGTCGAAGGCCGCTTCTGCATCCTGATTGATGACATTGTCGATTCGGCAGGCACTTTGTGCAACGCGGCAGCCGCGCTCAAGGCGTCCGGTGCGTCGGATGTCGTCGCCTATTGCACGCATGGCGTCCTTTCCGGCGGGGCGATTGCCCGTGTCGAAGCGTCTGAACTGCGCAAGCTGGTCGTCACCGATTCGATCATCGCGCCCGAAACCGCGAAGGACGCCAAGAAGGTCCGCCAGCTCACCATTGCCCCGCTGCTGGGTGAAGCGATCAAGCGCATCGCAGACGAAAGCTCGGTCTCCTCGCTGTTCGATTGAGGATCGGGCGGTGCGCATCCTGCTGCTGGGAGCCACAGGGTTCATCGGCAGCGAGATTGCCCGCGCGCTTTATCTGAATGGTCATGATGTCACCGGCGTTGCGCGCGATCCGGCAGAAGGCGCGCGACTGGTTCCCGGCATCCCATGGATCAAGGGCGATCTGCGCCAGCTGACGCATGCGGCGGATTGGGCCGGGCTGGTGGCGGGGCAGGACGCCGTCATCAACGCCAGCGGCGCACTCCAGACCGGGCTGCGCGATTCGGTCTCTGCCGTGCAGCAGGTTGCGATCACTGCGCTGATCGACGCAGCCAAGGCTGCAGGCGTCTCGCGCTTCATCCAGATCTCTGCCGCCGGCGTCACCGATGCGGCCCCCACCGATTTCATGGCGAGCAAGGCCCAGGCCGATGCCGCGCTGGTGGCGTCGGGGCTCGATCATGTCATCCTGCGCCCGGGCCTTGTCATCGGGCGCAACGGCTTTGGCGGGACGGAACTGGTGCGGATGCTGGCCGGGCTGCCCATGCTGGCTCCGCGCCTCTCTGGCCTGAAGCCCATTCAGTGCGTGGGGTTGTCTGAAGTGGTGGCCGCCACGCTGGCTGCGCTGGAGCAGCCCGGCCCGGTCGCGCTCGCCTGCGATCTGGTCGAACCGGACGGCCATGATCTGGGCGAAATCATCGCGCTGCACCGTCGCTGGCTGGGCTTCGCGCCTGCCCGGTTCAGCCCCTTGTTTCCGCTCTGGCTGATCCGCCCGCTCTCGGCAGTGGCAGACGCGCTGGGCTGGCTGGGCTGGCGGTCTCCGCTGCGTTCGACGGCAGTCCTGTCGCTCATGGAAGGTGTGTCGGGAGACGCAGGGGAGGCGCTCATGCTGCTGGGCCGCCCGTGCACGGCGCTGACTGATGTGCTCGCGGGCATGGGTGCCGCTGGCAAGGCAGACCGCTGGCACGCCCGGCTTGCGCTGCTCTTCCCGCTGGCCCTGATCGCGCTGATCGCCTTGTGGCTGGTTTCGGGGCTGGTGGGGCTGGCACATCCGGAGGCCGCGATGGCATTGCTGATCGATGGCGGCATGAGCGAAGGCCCCGCGGGTCTGGCCGTGCTGGGTGGCTCAGTGGCTGACTTGGCAATAGCACTCGGCCTGGTCTTTCGTCCGACGCTCAAGCCTGCGCTTTGGAGTGCCGTGGCACTCACGCTCGCCTATCTGGCGGGATCAGCGCTGGTCCGCCCCGACCTTTGGGTCGATCCGCTCGCCCCCATGCTGAAGGCGGTTCCGGCACTGGTCCTTGCGCTGATGGTGCGCGCCATGGCGGATGAACGATGATCGACACGCTGATCCTCGCCCGCTGGATGCACGTCATCGGAGCAACGGTGCTGCTCGGCACGGGCAGCGGCATCGCCTTCTTCATGCTGATGGCGCATCGCACAAAGGACGCGGCGCTCATCGCGCATGTGGCGCAGACAGTGGTTGTGGCGGATGTCCTGTTCACGGCAAGTGCGGTGATCGTGCAACCGCTCACCGGATTATGGCTGGCACACCAGATCGGATGGCCGCTTGCCACCCCATGGATTCTCTGGTCGGTCGGGCTGTACATATTTATCGGCTGTTTCTGGCTGCCAGTCGTCCGGATGCAGATGCGGATGCGCGATCTGGCACGCGCGGCGGCAGAAAGCGCCGTGCCGCTCCCGCCTGCCTATTTTCGCCTCTACCGGCTCTGGTTCGCGTGTGGCATTCCCGCCTTCGCCGCGATGCTTGCCATTATCTGGCTGATGCTGGAAAGACCCTCTCTCTGACCGTGTGCGAAAGGCTTTGAATGACCCGCCAACTCATTTCCTCAGGCTCCCCATTCGAACGTCAGGTCGGCTATTCGCGCGCCGTCGTGGATGGAGACTGGTGCTTCGTCGCGGGCACGACCGGGCCGGATTCAGATGGCTTCTATCCCGAAAATATCGTCACGCAGACGCGCAATGCGCTCGCCATCATCAAGGCCGCGCTCGCCGAAGGCGGGTTTGGCTTTGAAGACGTGGTGCGCGCGACCTATTACATCACCGATGCGGGCCTATTGGGATGCCATTGGCGGGCCACTGGGCGACGTGTTCGGAGACATTCGCCCCGCCGCCACCTGCATCGTGTGCGGCCTGATCAAACCGGGCATGAAGATCGAAATCGAAGTCACAGCGAAAAAGAGGCCCGCATGAGCATCACCCTGTACGGCATCCCCAATTGCGACACGGTGAAGAAGGCCCGCACATGGCTGGATACGCGCGGGATCGCTTTCACCTTCCATGATTACAAGAAGGCCGGGGTCGATGCGGACAGGCTGGCCGCATGGTGTGCCGCCAAGGGCTGGGAAACGATCCTCAACCGCGCGGGGACGACGTTCAAGAAGCTGCTCGAAGCAGACCGCACCGGGCTGGATGAAGCGAAAGCCATCGCGCTGATGCTGGCGCAGCCCGCCATGATCAAACGGCCCGTTGTTGAGTATCAAGGCGGCCTGCTGGTGGGGTTCAAACTGCCCGAATGGGACGCGGCGTTCGGGACATGACCCCGCAGGAACGCCTCATCGCCGAACATGTCCGCCGCTGGCGCACGCCCGGCCAGGCGCTGATCGTGGGTGTGTGCGGCCCGCAAGCCTCTGGCAAGACCACTGCCTGCCGCCATGTGGCGGACGTGTTGCGCGGCGAAGGGTTGCGCGTGGCGGAGCTGTCGCTCGACGATCTTTATCTGGGCCGCGCCGCGCGGGCGGAACTGGCCGCGCGCATCCACCCGCTCTTCATCACGCGCGGCCCGCCCGGCACCCATGATATCAAGCTGGGCGAAGAGGTCATCGCCCGCCTGCGCGCCGGAGAGTCGCTCGCCCTCCCCCGCTTTTCCAAGGGGCATGACGAGCCGTTTCCTGAAGCCGAATGGCCATTGTTCGAAGGCCCGTGCGACGTGATGCTGTTCGAAGGCTGGTGCACCGGCGCCGCGCCCCTCCCCGATGCCACGCTCGCTGAACCCGTCAATGATCTCGAACGCAGCGAAGACCCGGACGGCGTGTGGCGGCGATACTGGAACGATCATCTCGAAGGCCCCACCGGTGCGCTGTTCGCCGGGCTCGACCGGCTGATCCAGCTCCGCCCCCCGGGGTTCAACGTCGTCTATGATTGGCGCTGCCAGCAAGAGCATGAACTCATCGCCAAAGCCGGGCCAGCGGGAGCGCCTGCCGCCATGAGCGACGCGCAAGTCGCCCGCTTCATCGCGCATTATCAGCGGATGACCGAACATATCCTGAGCGAAATGCCAAGCCGGGCCGATCTCGTGATCGAGCTGGACGCCGGGCGCGGGGTTACGGGGTGGAAGGCGGCAGATTAGGGACGCGCCCCCCACTGGCGCATCCGGCCCTGCCTTGGTAAGCGCCGCACTCCCACTTCCCCATTGGAACCCGCCTTATGCCCCCCATGCACGTCACTGATGAGCCGCTTGATGACGGCTGGGGCACGCTGAAGCGGTTTATTCCCTATCTTTGGCCCAAGGATGATCCCGGCCTGCGCGTGCGGGTGATGTTTTCGCTGCTGTTGGTGCTGCTGGCAAAGGGCACGACGATGATCATGCCCTTTGCCTATAAGGGTGTGGTGGACCGGATGGCGCCGGGCAATGAAAGCGCGGTGGGTATCGCCATGGCGCTGGTCGCGGCCTATGCGGGCGCGCGCTTTGGCGGGGTGCTGTTCGACAATCTGCGCAACACCGTGTTCGAGCGCGTGGGGCAGGATGCGACGCGGCGGCTGGCGATCAATGTCTTTGCGCATCTCCATCGGCTTTCGCTGCGCTTCCATCTGGAGCGGCGCACCGGCGAAGTGACCAAGGTGATCGAGCGGGGGACGAAAAGCATCGATTCCATGCTCTATTTCATCCTGTTCAACATCGCCCCCACGGTGATCGAGCTGACGGCTGTCACGCTGATTTTCTGGAGCAAGTTCGGCGGCGGAC
This sequence comes from Sphingomonadales bacterium, assembly GCA_016714795.1. Classification (GTDB taxonomy): domain Bacteria; phylum Pseudomonadota; class Alphaproteobacteria; order Sphingomonadales; family Sphingomonadaceae; genus Aquisediminimonas. The sequence continues at coordinate 170,857 of JADKCA010000002.1, forward strand.
TGGCGATTGCGACTTTGGTGATGGTCGTCGTCTATATCGCCTTCACGCGCACCGTGACCGAATGGCGCAACGCGTTGCGCAAGGAGATGAACGACCTCGATACCGCGACGGTCTCGCGCTCGGTCGACAGTCTGCTCAATTACGAAACGGTGAAATTTTTCAACGCCGAAGAGCGCGAGACCGATCATTATGCACGGGTGGCGGGCAAATATGCCGAAGCTGCGATCAAGTCTGAAAACTCGCTCGCCGCGCTCAATATCGGGCAGGCCTTCATCACCAATTTGATGATGGCGGGTGCCATGGCCTATTCGGTGTGGGGCTGGGGGCAGGGGCGTTTCACCACGGGTGATGTGGTGCTGGTCAACACGTTTCTGGCGCAATTGTTCCGCCCGCTCGACATGCTGGGCATGGTCTACAGGCTGGTGCGGCAGGGGCTGATCGATATGGCGGCCATGTTCCGCCTGCTCGATCGGGAAGAGGAAGTTCAGGACAAAGCGGGGGCGATGCCGCTGGCGGTGACGGGCGGGGCGCTGACGTTTGACGCAGTGGTGTTCGGCTATGAAAAGGATCGCACCATCCTGAACGGCGTGTCCTTCACCATCCCTTCCGGCGGCACGCTTGCGGTGGTGGGGCCATCGGGCGCGGGTAAATCCACCATCGCGCGGCTGCTGTTCCGCTTTTACGATGTGAATGGCGGGCGTATCCTGATCGACGGGCAGGACATTCGCGACGTGACCCAATCCAGCGTGCGTGCGCAGATCGGCATCGTCCCGCAGGATACGGTGCTGTTCAACGAGAGCATCGGTTACAATGTCGGCTATGGCCGCGAAGGGGCGAGCCAGAGCGAGATCGAAGCGGCCGCAAAGGGCGCGGCCATCCATGATTTCATCGCCGCGCAGACCAAAGGCTATGGCACGCAAGTGGGCGAACGCGGACTGAAATTGTCTGGCGGGGAAAAGCAGCGCGTGGCGATTGCGCGCACGCTCCTGAAAGACCCGCAGATATTGGTGCTGGACGAAGCCACCTCCGCGCTCGACAGCCGGACCGAAGCCGCGATCCAGTCCACGCTCGACATGGTGGCAGCGAAGCGCACCACGATCATCATCGCGCACCGCCTCTCCACCATCACCCACGCGGATGAGATTATCGTGCTGGACGCAGGGCAGGTGGCGGAACGCGGCACGCACGCCGGGTTGCTGGCGCAAAAGGGGCTTTATGCCGCGATGTGGGCCCGGCAGGCGGAAGAGCGGGCGGTGGAGGGGTGATTACGCCTCACGTCCCGCAGAAGGTCACATAACCCGCGCCGCCATCATCCGGCGGCGTCGCATAATTCTCCCACTCCGGGCGCGTGTCGAACGGATGCGTCACCGCCTCCAGCAGCGCTTCGAAAGGCGTGAAATCACCTGCATAGGCCGCCTCCAGCGCGGCTTCGACATTGTGGTTGCGCGGGATAATGCGGGGGTTGGTGGCGTTCATCAGCGTGATGCGTTCGGCCACGCGCCCCTCTTCTGTCGCCATTCGTGCGGCCCATTGCACGCGCCACGGATCGAAGGCAGTGGGGTCCATGAACTGATCGCGCGCTTGCTCTTCCCCCGCCAGATCGCTGGCGAGCGTGCGGAAGAAGCAGGTAAAGTCCACGCCCTGCCCCTCCATCACCGCGAACAGGCCCTGCATCAGGGCGAGATCGCCTTCGCGCTCTTCGAACAGCCCGGTCTTGGCGCGCATCACGGCGAGCCAGTGCCAGTTGAACCGCTCGGGAAAGCGGTTCAGGATTGCGGTCACGCGCGCAATCGCCGCCTCTTCATCGGCATCGATCAGCGGCAACAGGCATTCGGCCAGCCGCGTCAGATTCCACAAGGCCATGTGCGGCTGTGCCCCGAACGCATAGCGCCCGTTCTGGTCAATCGAACTGAATTTGGCTTGGCCCGCATAGGCATCAAGAAACGCGCACGGGCCATAGTCGATGGTCTCACCCGAAACGGTCATGTTGTCGGTGTTCATGACGCCATGAACGAAGCCCAGCCCCATCCAGCGCGCAACCAGTGCGGCCTGCGCCTCTACAACCGCTTCAAGCAGCGCCTCATAGGGTGCCGCGGTCTCCACCAGCGCCGGATAGTGCCGGGCGATGACATGATCGGAGAGTTGCCGCAGTCGATCAGTATCGCCGCGCGCGATGAAATATTGGAAAGTGCCCACGCGGATATGACTGGCCGCGATGCGGCAGAGCACGGCACCGGTCAAAGGCCGGTCGCGCAGTATCGTCTCACCCGTCAACGTCGCCGCCAGCGCGCGCGTGGTCGGCACACCCAGCGCAGCCATCGCTTCTGAAACCAGATATTCGCGCAGCACCGGGCCCAGCGCGGCCTTGCCATCGCCTCCTCGTGAGAATGGGGTGCGCCCTGCGCCCTTCAACTGCATGTCGAAGCGGCGGCCATCGGGCGTGATGATTTCGCCCAGCATCACCGCGCGCCCATCGCCGAGTTGAGGGACGAAGGTGCCGAACTGGTGCCCCGCATAGGCTTGCGCCAGCGGTTCAGCCCCTTCGGGAATCATCTCGCCGGAAAACAGGGCGGCGAGCTGTCCGTTATCCAACCCGTCGAGCGACAGCCCCATTTCGCTGGCCAGCGGGCGGTTGATGCGGATCAGCCGGGGCTCTGGCGGCACATCGGGCCGGGTGGGCACATGAAACCCGTCCATGTGGCGGTAATAGCTGTTGTCGAATGCCCACATCGCGGTGCTCCTCACCCCTGCACATGGGATCAGAGCGAGGGCAGCGCAAGGGCGACGGCTTATCGCTGCCGCGCGTCCATCGCCTCTTGCATCGCAATCCGGCCTTGCACGCGCGACAGAGCGGCGCGGATGAGATCAGGGTGCGTCAACAGTTGCGACGATTGATAGAGGTTCAACGCAGCATTGAGGTTGCCCTCCTGCTCCGCGCACAGGCCGACCGCATAGAGAAAGGCCGCCTCGGACGGAGCCTCTGCATTGAGGATGCGGAATTGCTGGCAGGCCAGATGCGGGCTGGATTTCGCCATTTTGAGCGCAGTCCGATAGCGCCCGTCCTGCTCCGGCGGCAGCACAAGGCGCTTTTCGGGCAGCTTGATCTTCTGGCGCGCATAAATGGGGGACAGATCCTGCCGCACCGCGTCTGCTGCGGCCTTGATCATGCGAAAGACGATCTCCTCCTCCGTGTCCCGGGCTTCGTCTTCGGGGCAGAGCGTCACTTCTTCGCGCTTTGGCTTGGAGTGGCTGTAGACCAGGCGGCCATCGCGCGTGTCGGCGATGCGCAGCGTGATGGTCACATTGAGGATGCGGCGCGTGCAGCTGACGGCCTGTTCTTCCTTGCGCAAGCACTGGCCGCTCTGGCTTTCCTCCACGCAGACGGCGCGTTGCTGGCTGATGGCGCGTTCGTCCACGGCTGCGTGTGCGCGTCCGCTGATCAATCCGTCCGGCTGCCCGCCTGCCCGGCGGGACAGGATGCGGAACCAGGGCTGATTGTTGACGCTGATATCGCCCAGCGCCTCTTCCAGCGTGAGTGCCATGGAACTCCCCTCACTGCCTTCGATCCGGTCGATGGCGAGGGAGCGCAGCGCCATGGTTTCGGGCCTTGGGGCAGAAAAATAGCCTGCGACAACAAGCGCATCGGCATGGGCCGGGGCGGGCAGCGCCATGGCGATCCAGATCAGGGGCTGGCGGATCAGGCGGGCAAACAGGTGCATGGATTGGTGCTCCATCACGATCGGATGTTGGGCGGGTCTACATCCTGTACGATCATGTCATCTGGCGGGATTGGATAAAATCCCGCTTGGTGCCGGTCTGCATTGCTGCGGTTTTTGTGGCGAACCGCAGCGCGCCCCTCTACATGAGTCGCGTGAAACCATCCCAACGCCGCGCCATCATCGACATCGGTTCAAACTCGGTGCGCCTTGTCATTTTTGGCGGATCGGCGCGTTCGCCTGTCATCCTGCACAATGAAAAGGTGGTGGCCGGGCTGGGGCGCGGCGTGATTGCAGACGGACGCCTGTCTCGCGCATCTCGCGCCGTGGCGCTGGAAGGACTCAGGCGATTTGCCCTGACGCTCAAGGCGATGGACGCGGACGCGACCGATATTGTTGCCACAGCGGCGGTGCGCAACGCCACGAATGGGGATGTATTCGTGCGCGCTGTTCAGGCGCTCGGCCTGCCAGCCCGTGTTCTTTCCGGCGAAGAGGAGGCCGTGGCCTCCGGCATGGGCGTGATTTCTGCCAACCCGCAGGCGGACGGGATTGCAGCCGATCTGGGCGGAGGCAGCCTCGAACTGGTCAGGATCAGGGGCGGGGCCGTGCTGCAACGAACCTCGCTGCCCATCGGCATTCTCAATGTTGCTGCGATCAGGGCCGAAGGCAAGGATGCGCTGCGCAAGCAATTGGCGCTGCTGGTCCGCCCGCATGGCTGGGTGGAAGAAGGCCGGGGACTGCCGCTTCATCTGGTGGGGGGCTCATGGCGCTCGCTGGCGCGCATCCATCGCCATCATGCCGGCCGGTTGTCGCTGCCGCTGGATCAATATGGTTTTGATCCCGAAGAGGTGCCGGGGCTGGCACAGATGATCGCCCGCAGTGACAAGGCCGGGCTGCGCGCCATTGCCGGAATGCCTTCGGGCCGGGTGGCCATGGCGGATGATGCATGTGCGTTGCTGGCGGCGCTGGTTGCAGTGCTGGCTCCGTCTGACCTGGTGACCTGTGCGTTCGGCTTGCGCGAAGGCCTGCTCTATCAGGCGCTCGATGCTGAAACGCAGGCGCGTGATCCTTTGCTGGAAGGCGTGCGCTTTGCCACGACTCCCCTCCAGCCCATAGCCGGGCAAGCTGATGCGATCATGGCCTGGCTGGACTGCATCTTCACGGATGAACCGCCTGCCGTGTCTCGTTTGCGCCACGCGGCGTGTCTGATCGCCGGGCAAGGCTGGCTTGTCAGCCCGGATAGCCGCGCCGAAGACGGGGCGAATCTGGCGCTGCATGGCAAATGGATCGGTATCTCTGCGCGGGAACGTGCGATGGTGGCGCTTGCGGTTCGGGCCGCAACCGGTGATAGCGGTGGCGCCGCCCTGCCTTCGGGCTGGACGGTGGACGAAACGGATCTGCTGCGCGCCCGCCGCTGGGGGCTCGCGATCCGCTTTGCCGGACGTCTGGCGGGCGGAGCGCCTTCGGTGTTGAACCAAAGCCGGGCGGATGTGCGCGATGGCGCTTTGCAGATCGCTCTGCCCGCTGAACAAGAGGCGCTGGCGGATGCCGGGCTCCAGCGCCGGGCCGATGCACTGGCGACGGCATTGGGGCTCGACGGCGCGCAGATCCGGATTAGCTGAGACTGGCCAGTCTCTCCAGCGCGACAGCGGCTGCCGCCTTGTAATCCGCTTTGCCATTGGGCGCGCGCAGGGCGGTGGCACCGGCAGACCAGACATGTTTGGGCACCTTATAGGGGGCCAGCGTGACGCGGACATGATCGCGGATCGCGGCTTCGTCCGGCTCGATCCCGTCTGATGTCACCACAATGGCAATGACGGCTTGTCCCCAGCGTTCATCGGGCACGCCCACCACCAGCGTGTCTTCCACCTGCGGATGGAGCTTGAGCACTTCTTCCACCTCTTCGGGGAAGACCTTCTCGCCTCCGGTGTTGATCGTCGCGCTGCCGCGCCCGAGCAGTGTCAGCGCGCCATCCGCCTCCACGATGCAATGATCGCCGGGCATGGAATAGCGGATGCCCCGGATCGTGCGGAACGTCTTTTCAGTCTTTTCAGGGTCCTTGTAATAGCCGAGCGGGATGGGCTCCCCGATGCCGATAATGCCGGATTTTCCGCTACCGGGGATCACTTCCTCGTCATTCTCGTCAAACACCTTGCAGCGTGGGCCGATGACGAAACGGGCGGTCTGGGTTTCGCTGTCCCGCGTGGTGATCGAGGTGCCGAAGCCCACGGCTTCGGATGAGCCGAAACCGTCTGTCAGCGCCACTTGCGGAATATGCTCCAGCATGGCGTGCTTGACCTCCCGGCTCCACATCACGCCCGAAGAGATGATGATGACGAGCGAAGACAGGTCATAAGCGCCGGGCCTTTCATCGAGCGCGCGCAGCATCGGCTTGGCAAAGGTATCGCCCACGATGGCGATGATGCCCGCTTTATAGGCAGCGGCGGTCTTCCACAGTTCGTGCGGATCGAAACTGTGCCCGGGCAAAGTGATGATCGCGCCGCCGCCCAGAATGGCGGAAATGGCGGTGAAGAATCCGGTGCCGTGCATCAATGGGCAGGCGGGCAGAAAGGCCGGGCCGGGGCCGTTGGTGCGGATGGCGGCCTGCACATCCTCCAGCGTTTCGCGCACCAACCCCTCGGCGCGCGCGCCGATCAGCTGGACTTCGCGCAACTGGCCTTGCGGCCACATCACGCCCTTCGGCATCCCGGTCGTGCCGCCGGTGTAGAGCAGGAACAGGTCATCGGGTGAGCGAGAGATGTCCAGCGGGCTGCCATCACCTTCGCTGGCCAGCGTCTCGAAATCCTGCGCAAAATCTGCGACGGGTGCGCCGTCCGCCACTTCCACCCACAGCTTGACGAGCGGAAGCTGATCGCGAATTTCCGCCACAACATCGCGGAATTCCGCTCCGTAAACGACAATTGCAGCATCCGAATTCTCGATGATGTAAGCCACTTCGGCGGGGCGATAGCGATAATTGATGTTCACATGCGCTTGCCGTGCCTTGAAGCTGGCAAAGGCGGTTTCCATGTAGGCGTGGTGATTGCGCATATAGTGCGCGACCTTGTCTCCGGTGCTGGCGGCGTTGAGGAAAGCCCGCGCCAGCCGGTTGCTGCGCTGCGCCGCTTCTCCCCAGCGGATGATGCGGTCGCCATGGGCATAGGCCAAAGCCTGGGGATCGATGGCGGCCTCAACCGCGTCCGCAACATCGCCGAAATTGTGATTGGTCATGTCCATCCTCCACCATCGAGACCCGCTTGTGCGGTGTTCAAGGCCGACTGCGCGCCGGGTGCATCCTCTTGCAGCATGCCGAGCCTTGTCTGTGGATCGGTCAGCCGCGTAAAGATGTGTAAGCGCCGCGCCGCGAATGCAAAGCGAAAATGTCAGCTGTGACTAGGCCGTGTTGACAAAAGGGATTCCCAAACGGGGTGAGTTCTGATTCAAGGCTGCTCTTTGGGGAGCAGTCATGGGCCGTGGGGACTTGTCGGATGCGGAATGGGAACTGATCGGACCTCTGTTGCCGTCTGAGCGTGGGCGTTGGGCGCGGCCAGCGGGCGACAATCGGCGGTTCCTCAACGGTATGCTGCATGTCTTGCGGGTCGGTTGTCCTTGGCGGGACATGCACGAGCGCTACGGCAAGTGGAACTCGGTCTATGTTCGGTTCCGGCGCTGGGCCGGGCAAGGCGTATGGGATGCGTTGCTGCAAACGCTGGTCGATCTGGGACTCACCGACGACTGGCAGCACATGATCGACAGCACCACGGTTCGCGGCCATGTCTCGGCAGCGGGCGGAAAAGGGGGGCTTGTGCGCAGGCTTTTGGTCGATCACGACGCAGGCGGCGGAAGTGCCGGGGGCACTTCCCAAAGCCGAGTGGCTTTACGAGCAAAGTCCACGCCCGCTGCGACAATCAGGGACTGCCTATCGGCTTCATCCTGACCGGCGGCGAGGCATCGGATTATACGGCCGCTGACAACCTGATGGCCCTGCCTTTGCCCAAGCCCAAAGCGCTGCTGGCCGACAAGGGATATGATGGCGACAGGTTCCGGGAAAACCTGCTCATGCGCGGCATTCTGCCGATCATCCCGCCGCGCTCGAACCGGAAAGTGCCGGTCCATCCTGATTATCGGCGCTACAAGGATCGCAACCGCGTCGAGCGCATGTTCGGCAAGCTCAAACAGCAACGACGCATCGCCACACGCTACGACAAGACTGTCCTGTCCTTCGAGAGCTTCCTCAACCTCGCTGCCTCACGCCTCTGGCTGAAGTCTTTTGTCAACGCGGCCTAGTTGCAACTGCTTGATGCGCGCATTTCATTGCAAAAGGCCCGGTGGTTGGATTTCATCAGATTGATGGCCTCCAGAATCATCGGGCGATGCGGATTGAGCGCATGTTCCATCAGCAGCCCCCGCACATTGGCCAGCAGCAACCAGCCATGCGGCACAACCGCTTCCGTATCAGAAATGCCCGCTTCCGCCGCCATGCGGACGAAAGCGTCATGGATGTCCTGCTCAATCTGCATGGATACGTCTTGCAGAGCGCTCGCCAGTTCCCGGTCCCAGCGCATGGTCAGCAAAATATCTGTGAAGGCGAGCCCTTCCGGGCTGGACTGGGTTTCCCACATCACACGGGGATAATCGGCAAAGCGTTCGAAGGGATCATCGATCGCGCTCGCCAGCGCCTTGGATGCCTCGATAATGCTGAACATGCAGCGCTTGGCGGTTTCGGCTGCCAGCGCCACACGCGTAGGAAACTGATGCAGCACCGATCCCCGGCTGAGCCCGGCCTCCTGCATGACATGTTCGACCGTAGTCACCGCAAAGCCTGATCGCACGGTGCAGGTGACCATGGCATCAAGGATGCGGTCGCGGGTTTCAGCGCCGCGGCGGGTCAACCGACGGGGGCGGGCGTCCAAAAGGAAATGCGTGTCGGCGTCCATCAGGCACAGTTTGGCGCGAACTTCCGTAACGTCAACCTTTTGCTCAATCAAAACTGCACTTCACCGCCCTTGACGTTCCTGCAGTGCGCAACTAGTCGCCCACGACCAATAAATTCAGGGAGATGAAAATGCGTTCCATCAAAAATATGTCGGCACCATCGATGCTGGCGCTTGTTGTCGGTGCATTTGCGTCGTTCCAGCCCGGTGTCGCGGCAGCGCAGGATGCAGCCAGCGAAGATACGGGCGGTCTGGAAGACATTGTTGTCACCGCCCAGCGTCGCGATGAAAATATTCAGGACGTTCCGGTGTCCGTGACGGCCGCCAACGCCGAATCGCTGGCCGCAGCCGGTATCACCAATGTGACGAACCTCAACAATCTCTCGCCGTCCATCTCGTTCCGCTCGACCAACATTGCGTCGAGCACGTCGAACATCCAGATTCGCGGCATCGGCACCGTCGGCAACGCCCGCACCTTTGAAGGCGCAGTGGGCGTGTTCATCGACGGTGTGTATCGCACCCGTTCGGGCCAGGCGCTCTCCAACTTCCTCGACGTGTCGGGTCTCCAGATCCTGCGCGGCGCACAGGGCACATTGTTCGGCAAGAACACGTCGGCTGGTGCGGTGCTGATCAGCTCCACCCGTCCGGAAATCGGCGCGGTCAATGGCAACATCGAAGCCAGCTATGGCAATTACGACACCTATCTGACGCGCGGTGCCGTGAACCTGCCGGTCGGCGAAATGGCGGCGCTGCGTCTGGCCGCGGTGTTCCAGGGCACGGGCGGCAACTTCACCAACCCGAATGGCGGCCATTTGAATGGCAATGATGATTGGGGTGTGAAGGGCCAGTTCCTCGTGGAGCCGACCGATTCAATCCGCGTGCTGCTGATCGGTGACTATGCCCGTTCCAAGGGCGATTGCTGCTATGCTACATGGGATTCGGTCCCCGGCGCGACGCAGGGCCTGATCGACGCCTTCACGCTGGCCAACGGCCTGAAGCTGCCCTCCAAGGTTCGTGGTGCCCGCGAAGCCGTGGTGAACCCGCTGACGATCAACCGCTCGAAGGACTATGGTGCCACGCTGCGTGCCGAGTTCGACATCGGCAACGGCACGCTGACATCTGTCTCCGCCATTCGCGGCTACACGCTGTATCAGCTTCAGGACGCAGACTTTTCGGGTGCGACGATCCTCGATCTGGACGAGAATTTCGATTCGCGTTTCCGTTCGCAGGAACTCACCTATGGCGGCAAGATCGAAGGCGGCCTGAATGCGGACTATGTGTTTGGTGCCTTTTACTCGGCTGAAAAGCTGACGATGAGCCGCAACCTGCGCTGGGACACGCAGGCCCAGACCTATTGGGACATCGTGTTCGGTGGTTCGGGTGTGCCGGCCGGTACGGCCAATGCCAAGCCGGGCCTGTTCTCCAACGAGAAGATGGGCGGCAAGGTCAAGTCGCTGGCCTTCTTCACGCACTGGAATGTCGAACTCAGCGACAAGCTGTCCGCCATTGTCGGCGCGCGTTACACCAACGAGCGCAAGACCGGATATCAGTTCACGCAGAATTTCCGCGATGCGCTGTTCGATCCGCTGGCTCTGGCGGGCGTGATGCCCGGCATCCCCTATAACCTGAAGACCACCAACAACTCGCTGAGCGGCACGCTGGGTCTCCAGTACAAGCCCAACGAAGATGTGAACATCTATGCGACGTTCAACCGTGGCTTCAAAGCGGGCGGCGTCAATCTGGACGTGAACGCAGGCGGCATCCCCGGCAGCGTGGTTTTCGGTTCGGCGGGCATCATCCAGTCCCCGGTCTACAAGCCCGAAACGATCAACGGTTATGAATTGGGTGCCAAGGTTGACTGGATGGGTGGTCGTGCGCGCACCAACGCGGCGGTTTTCTACAACAGCATCAAGAACTTGCAGGTCGCCCAGTTCCTGGGTCTCCAGTTCCAGATCATCAATGCCCCCACGGCAAAGGTCTATGGCTTTGAAATCGAACAGACTTTCAAGCTGTCTGACGCGCTGACGCTGAATGGCGGCGTGACCTGGCTGCCGGAAGCCAATTTTGGCGCGGCCCCGGTTCTGCTCAACCTGTCCAAGCGTCGCTTCTCGACCGCGCCGAAATTTGCGGGCAATCTGACGCTCAGCATGGAACAGCCGATCAACGACAGCATGGCGCTGACGGCCCGCGTGCAGACGCTCTACACCAGCAAGGTGTTCGACAACCCGGTGAATGATCTGACGCAGAACGGCTATGCTCTGGTCAACATGAACCTGGGTCTGAAGCAGATCGACAGCAACTGGCAGATCGAAGCGTTCATGAACAACGTGTTCGACAAGGAATATACAACGGCGCATTTCAACACCCCGCTTCAGGGTGATGACCGCAACGCCTATCTGGGCCAGCCCCGGACCTATGGCGTGACGCTGCGCGGCCGCTTCTGATCAAGGGCAAGCGGGATGCGGCAACGCGTCCCGCCCGTCTTCCCTGCCTTTCACCCCCTCCCGAAAGGCAGGCTGTGTCCCGGATCGCAAGGTCCGGGACATTTTTTGCGCTGATCAGGCTTGCAGCAAGGCCGATGCAGTGCGGATGATGTCCGCCAGTGTGGCAGGTGCGCGCCAGGTGGGGTGGGCTTGCGCGGCATCCGCCATCATCTCCTCGCGCTTGGCGAGCAGGCCGGAGACATAGGCCCCCAGAAACAGCAAGCGCCGGTTCTGGTCTGTGCGGGCCAAGCCCGGCATCAGCCGGCGCAGATGGTCCAGACAATGCTGATAGGCTTCGCTCCAGCGGCCCTCCAGATGCCGGTCGACAAAACGCGAATCGGCGGCGTCAAGTTGAAGCAGGAAGCGATTGAAGTGCGATCCATATTCCGCATCCTCATCCGAAAAGCTGGCAGAGGGCATGACGATGGCCGCCACGGCCTCTTCCAGCGTTGCCGGACCGCCTTGTGCTTCCATCGCCTCAAGCATGGCCCGGCGGCGCGTTTCGATGCGTTCTGCCCCTTCGGTCAGCAACTCGACAACCAGCGCTTCCTTGGTCCCGAAATGGTAGGCGACCGCGCCCTGATTGCGCTGTCCTGCTTCGCGCGCAATCTCCCGCACCGAGACAGGACGGATTCCCCGCTCTGCAAACAGCCGCCGCGCCACCCGCTTGAGCGCGCGGCGCGTTTCGCTGTCATTATTTGCGGTCAGGGGTTCTGATTGCTCTTGCACAGGCACGGGAAGTAAGTCAGTCTCCGCGTTAGGTCAAACGACTTAATCCCGGCGGGCGAGTCCCCGACCGGATCTAGGAGAGGCACATCGTGAGCAAGCTGTTCGAGCCGTTCGAAGCGGGGGGACTCCGTTTCAAGAACCGCATCATCCACGTTCCCACCACTTTGAACATGTCTGACCCGCAGGGTTATGCCACGCGGCGGCTGGCGGCCGCCTATGGCGCGCTGGCGAAGGGCGGCTATTCCGCCGTGATCGTGGGGGCCACCTGCGTGCGGCGCGATGGCCTCATCAACGAACGGATGCTCGGCCTCTATGATGAGGATTATGTCATCGAGTTCCGCGACACGGTCGCAGAAATCAAGAATAATGGCTCGCTGGCGGGCATCCAGCTTTTCTATGGCGGGCTGATCCCGGGGCTGGGCACCACTGTTCCGCTCGCGCCGGGCAAGGGCTGGATTCCGGGCACGGTCGCGTGGGGGCCGTCCAACAAATATGTGATCGGCAATCCCGAAAGCGGGATCGTCCCCACCGAAGTCTATGACGATCTGGTGGAAAACTTTGCGCAGGCGGGGCGGCGGGCGAAGGAAGCGGGGTTTGATTTCCTCTCCTTCCACTTCTGCCATGGCTCGCTGCCGCATGTGAACCTCTCGCTGCTTTCCAACGTGGACCGGACGGACAAATATGCGGACCGATTCCTGTTCTGCGAGAATATCCTCAAGCGCACGCAGGAACTGTGCGGCAAGGATTTCCCGATCATCCCGCGCCTGTGCTGCGACGAGAATCTCGAAGGCGGGTATGATATCGAATATTTCGCGGAGCATTATGCCCCGCGGCTGTACGCGCTGGGCATTGCCGCGCTTGATTGCACCTTCGGCTCCATGCTGGGTGCGCCGAGCCGCCGCCCGGATATTCACTCGACCGAGTTCATCGGCCCGTCCTTCTACACCCCCAAGGTGGTCAACAAGGACAACATCCAGACGCTGCGCGCTGCCTTGCAGAAGCGCGGGATTGATATGCCGCTGATCGGCTCTGCCAACCTCATCACGCCAGGGCATCTCGAAACGATGGTGGGTGAAGCGGGCGCGGATTTTGCCGGCGTGTGCCGCCTCTCGCTCGATGATCCCGATTTCCCCGAAAAGATGCGCACGGGGCGCGAGGATGAAATCCGTCTCTCCACCCACACCGGCGCGTCGCTGCTTCAGGGCAATATCTTCGGCAAGGGCTGGGCAGGTTCCGCGCAGAACCCGGTGTTCGGGCGCGACGATGAATATCGCATCATCCCGACACGCAAGCCCAAGACCATCGTCGTCGTCGGCGGCGGTTCAGGCGGCATGGAATATGCGCTGACAGCGGATGAAATCGGCCACAATGTCGTGCTGTTTGAAAAGTCGGCCACGCTGGGCGGCGCGATGGACTGGGCGGGCAATTATCCCGGCCTGCCCAATATGGAAATGCTCCGCTACCAACCCCAATATCATCGAACGATGATTGCCAAGAGCAATGTCGATGTGCGGCTGGGCGTGGCCGCAGATGTTGCCACCATCATGGCTGAAAAGCCCGACGTGGTGGTGATCGCGACGGGCGCGGCACCGGTTGAGCTCGATGTGGCAGGCCTCGTCGAAGCGCGCGCATCAGGTCTTGCCGTGCGGATTGACGAGGTGATGGCGCGCGACAACCCCAAGGCGGTCGGCAAGAGCGTGACCATCTATGGCGCGGCAGAGGGTGCGGAACTCGCGCTCGACCTCAAACTGCGCGGTCACGACGTGCGGCTGATCGACGCAGGCCCAGCCTATGCGCCTGCCAACTATGTCGGCTCGCGCGTGTGGGCGATCATGGGGATGATGGCCTTTGCGGGCGTTTCTGCCGAAACCGGCCTGACGCTGGACAGCGTCGGCGCGGGCGAAGCGGTGTTCAAGGGCGCGGACGGCGCGGTGACGGTCAAGGCGGACACGCTGGTGATCGCCTCCGGACGGCAGCCGCTCAATGATCTGGCGCAGGCGCTCGCAGCCAGCCCGGTTGCGCTCCATGTGGTGGGCGATGCCCGTGAGGTGCGGTCTTATGGCAATGCCATTCATGAGGCGGCCTATCTCTCAAGGACTGTGAAATGAGCGGACGACTTCAAGGAAAAATCGCACTCGTCACGGGCGGGTGTTCGGGTATCGGCCTCGCTACGGTTGAACGGTTCGTCGAGGAGGGCGCAAGGGTTCTCGCCGTAGACATGCAGGATGAAAAGGGCGCCAATCTGGAGCGCACTTACCCCGGCAGCGTCGCATATCGGCGCTGTGACGTGACCGACGAAGACCAGATCATCGCGGCCGTGGCTGCGGCCAAGAGCGAATTTGGCGGGCTTGATATTCTCGTCAACAATGCGGGTGCGGGTGGCCCGGCCACAGGCATCATCGATATGGATGTGGCCGGTTGGGACGCCACCATGGCGCTGCTGTTGCGCGGACCGATGCTGGGCATGAAATATGCCGCTCCGCTGATGGTGGAGCGTGGTGGAGGCTCGATCATCAACATCGCGTCGATCGCGGCGTTCGAAGCAGGCTGGGGCATGGCCTATGGCGTTGCCAAAGCGGCGGTTCTTTCGCTTTCGCAACAATCCGCCCCCGATCTGGCGCAGCACAATATCCGCGTTAACGCCGTCTGCCCCGGCGTGATCGTCACGCCGATTTTCGGCATGTCGGTCGGGCTCGACCGGGCAGTGGCGGACCAGACGGCGGGAGCCCTGGTGGAGGCCGCCGGGCGGACGCAGCCGATCCGCCGGGCAGGGGCTCCGCGCGACATCGCCAATGCGGTGCTCTATTTCGCCAGCGATGAATCGGGCTTTGTCACCGGTGCGCATCAATTGGTGGATGGCGGCATCCGCACTGGCCAGCGCATTGCCTGGGATGAAAATGCCGGTCTCCCCATTCACGAGGCGCTGGCCGCCATTGCTCCAGACCCCGAAGGAGGTGCCGCATGACCGATCCCATTCTTCCCATCATCAAGTCGGAGGGTGAAACGCACTATCTGGCCGGGTCGCGCTGCGGCGCGTGCGGGCAGATCTTCGTGGGCGAGCGGGACGTGTGCGCCAAATGCACCGCGCGCGGCCAGATGGCGGCGATCAGGCTGGCAGAGACAGGCTCGCTCTATGCCTATACCGTGGTGGAGCGCAGCTTCCCCGGCGTGGCGGTGCCGTTCATTGATGCGGTTGTCGATCTGGACGACGGCGCGCATCTCAAAGGCACGCTGATGGGTGTTGATCCGAACCCGGACACGATCCGCTTCGGCATGAAGGTGAAGATCGCATGGCGTGAAGCCGTGCCGGTGGGCGCGGACAAGCCCTACCTCACCTATGTCTTTGTGCCTCAGGAAGGAGAAGCCGCATGAGCCACGTCTATGTTGTCGGGATCGACATGATCCGTTTCGGCCGATATCCGGATCGCACCGTGCCCAGTCTGGCCGCTGAAGCCGCGCTGATGGCGCTGGATGATGCGGGCCTCACCCTCAAGGACATGCAGGCGCTCTATTGCGGCAATCTGGGGCAGGCGAGCGGCATGGTCGGCCAGCGGATGCTTGCCGAAATCGGGCAGACGGCCATTCCGGTGACGAACGTCGCCAATGCCTGCGCGACCGGAGCCACTGCGTTCCGGGGTGCGTGGATGTCCATCAAGGCGGGCGTCTATGACACGGTTCTGGCAGTTGGCGTCGAGCAGATGGGCAAGGGCCTGCTGGGCGGCGGCGGGGGCGTGTCTCCCGAAGGGCTGGTCGGCTCCTACACCATGCCCGCGATGTTCGCGCATATCGGCATGGAGCACAGCCAGAAATATGGCACGACCTTCGCGCAGTTCGCGCAAGTGTCGGTCAAGAATCACCACCATAGCACGCTCAACCCCAAGTCGATGTACCGCAAGGAAACGCCGCTGGAGGAAGTGATGGGATCGGAAATGATCGCCTATCCCAACACCAAGCTGATGTGCTCGGTGAATGTAGATGGCTCGGCGGCGGCGGTGCTGATGAGCGAAAAGAAAGTCAAGCAACTCGGCCTGATGGACCGCGCGGTGCGCATCCGCGCCTCTGAAATGTCGAGCAATCCTTATGAGGAGCGGCAGGCCGCCATGCCGGATTTCAGCGGCGCGACGCGCGTGGCGGCGAAGCGCGTTTATGAACAGGCAGGGCTGGGTGCGGAGGATATCAACCTTGTCGAACTGCACGATTGCTTCGCGACCGCCGAACTCGTCCACTACGAAAATCTGGGGCTGTGCGCCGATGGTGAAGCGGGTCGCCTGATCGATGACGGCACGACCGCGCTCGGTGGACGCGTTCCGGTCAACGTCTCGGGCGGGTTGCTCTCCAAGGGGCATCCGCTGGGTGCGACGGGCATTGCCAACATCTATGAAGTGGCCACGCATCTGCGCGGCAAGGCCGGGGCGCGGCAGGTGGAAGGCGCGCGGATCGGCATGACGCATGTCGTGGGCGGTGGCCCCGGCATGGGCACGGCGTGTGCGATCCATATCTTGGAGAAGGTGTAGCCAGCTTTGATCCGCTCATCCTGAGGAGCCGTTGAGCTCGTCGAAACGGCGTCTCGAAAGACCGGTGCATGGTGCTTCGAGACGGGCCTTCGACAAGCTCAGCCCCTCCTCTGCATGAACGGGATAGGTGTTGAGGGCAGGAGAGAAAACCCATGAAGAATTTCAAAGGCGCGGTCGCCGTCATCACCGGTGGAGCAAGCGGGCTTGGCCTCGCAATGGCGCGAGAAGCACAAGCGCGGGGCTGCTATCTGGTGATTGCCGACATCAGGCAGGATGCGCTGGATAGCGCCGTGGCTGAACTCTCGGCAAAGGGCGAGGTGCTCGGTGTCCTTACCGATGTTTCGAAAGCGGCAGAGATTGAGGCGCTGGCAGAGGCCGCTGTCGCGCGGTTCGGCAAGGTCAATCTGCTCGTCAACAATGCCGGTGTGTTCGCGTCGGGCCTTGCTTGGGAAACCAGCGCAGAAGAGTTTGACTGGGTGATCGGCGTCAATCAGCGTTCGGTGGTGAATGGCATCCGCAGTTTCGTCCCGCGCATGATCGCGCAAGGCGACGAGTGCCATGTGCTCACCATTTCATCGGGCGCGGGCATTACGGTCAATCCTGGGTTTGCCAGCTATTCGATGACCAAACACGCCGTGCTGGCGTTAAGCGAGGCGCTGTGGCTGGACCTGCGCACGCAGAAAATCAGCAGCATCGGCGTGACCATCGCCATGCCGGGGATGACACAGTCCGGCATCATGAACCCGGAAAAGACAACGCCGCGGGATCTGCAAGGCGAAGTCGCGACACGCATGGACAATCCGGTGCTCAAGGGGCTGGAACTGATGATGCAGGCGGGCGTTGCGGGCGGGTTGTCGGCCGCCGCACTGGCCACGCAAGTGTTCAGTGCGATCGAGCAGGGCGAGCTTTACGTTCTGCCTGCCTTTGATGATCCCGATAATCGCGCGGTCGCAACCGCAATCGGCACGGGCCGCGCGACCGGCGTCAATGCCTATCCGGCGATCAACGACGCCTTCATGGCCGCTATCGAAGCCATGCCAACCGCCTGAGCGGTCCTCACAATCAGGAGAGATGCCATGTCCCACTTCCTCAATGAAGAGCAGCAGATGATGCGCGACGTTGCGGCAAAGTTTGCCCGCAACGAATTGCTCCCCATCGCCAATGAGATTGACCGCACCGAAAGCACGCCCGAATGGGTGGCCAAGCGCTGTGCCGAACTGGGCTTTTACGGGCTTTACATCGCGGAAGAATATGGCGGGATGGATGCCGGGCTGGTCACGGCCTGCGTCGTGCTGGAAGAGATTGCCAAGGCGAGCCCTGCCTTTGCCGGGCTGCTTTCGGTGCAGATGATCCTTTGCCCGGAAACCGTTTCCATTCTCGGCACGCCCGAACAGAAGCAGCGGCTGTTGCCGCCCTCCGCACGCGGCGAACGTGTGATGGCCTATTCGCAGACCGAACCGGCGGGCGTGGGCAATATCCCCTTCCACCAGACCAAGCTGCGGCCAGAAGGAAACGGCTATCGGCTGGACGGGCACAAGCTGTTCTGCACGCAGGGCGAGGCCAAGACCTATCTCGTCATGCCGCGCACGCAGCGCGATGGTGTGGAGGGCTATGGCTGCGTGATCGTGGAGGCCGAAGATGAAGGCTTTCAGGTGCAGAAATATGAGGAAAAGCTCGGCTGGCGCGGCACCAATACCGGGCCGATTGCGTTCAACAATGTGTTCATCGCGGCAGATGATGTGCTGGGTGATTTGTTGACCGGCAATGCCGATCATGCCGCTGCCAATCAGGCGAGCTTTCTGGGGCATGCCGTCACCTCATTGGGCTGCATGATCGGCCTGTTCGATCACACCGTGGCGCACATCAAGGAACGCCAGCTTTATGGCGAGCCGATGTGGAAGCTTTCGCCCATTACGGACCGGATCGGCCAGATCTACACCAAGATAGAGGCCTGCCGCGCCATGCTCTACAATGCGGCGCGCCAGATTGATGAAGGCACGCTCACCATGCCGCTCGGCAGTGCGTGCAAGGCCTATATCGGCGATACCGCGTTTGAATGTTGCAGCCAGTTGCTCCAGATGTGGGGCGGCAGCGGCATCATGAATTCGACGGGCATGAACCGCTACTTCCGCGATGCCCGCGCCAAGATGGTGGCCGAAGGCTCGACCGAAATCCACCATAGTGTCATCACCCGCGCCCTCGGCTTTGCCGATCCCGCGCCTGCCAATTGAGGACGAAACCCAGATGAGCGACGCCGCCCGCCACCCCTCCACCTATCTTTCTTCGCCGATCATGAATGCGCTGAAGCGGGACAGGAACAAGCCCGTTGTCGAGATTGTCGGCGAAAAGCCCTGGACCGGGGGCGATCTGCTCCGCCGGATCAGCCAGCTGACGCAGGCCTTGCAGGCGAACGGGGTTTCGGGCGGGGCACGGGTGGCCTTGCTCGCGGGCAATTCGGTCGATGTGCTCTTGCTCCACAATGCGCTGGGCTTTGCGGGCGGCTGTCTGGTCGCGATGCACCCGATGGGATCGGCGGACGATCATCTCTTCGCCATCGAAGATGGGGAAGTGACCGTCCTTATCTATGATCCGGGCAAGTTCAGCGCGCGGGCGGCGGAGCTGGCCAAGCGCACAAACCGGCTGACCAACATCCTGTCCTTGGGCGCGGCAGAGCTGGGCACCGATCTGCTGGCGGCGGCTGACAGTTTTCAGGAGGCCCCGCTGGTCGCGCCGATCCTGCCGCCCGATGCGGTGACGCGGCTCTCTTACTCCGGCGGGACGACCGGTACGCCCAAGGCGATCCCCGGCTCGCCGCGCGTCGGCGCGATGGCGCTTTCTATCATGCTGAGCGATTGGGAATGGCCGGTCGAACCGCGCGTGCTCGCCGTCGTGCCGCTGAGCCATGCCGGCGGCAGCCTGTTCGGCCCGACGATCATCAAGAATGGCACGATGGTGGTGATGACTGCCTTTGATCCAGGCGAGGTGCTGCGCGTCATTCAGGATTACAAGATCAGCTGCACCATGCTGGTGCCGACGATGATCTACGCGCTGCTCGATCATCCCGATTTCGACAAGTACGACCTTTCCAGTCTGGAAACGATCTTTTACGGCGCGTCGCTGATGTCGCCCGCGCGGCTGAAGGAAGGGCTGGAACGGATTGGGCCGGTCTTCTTCCAATTCTATGGTCAGGCCGAAGCGCCGATGACCGTCACCATCATGCGCCGGTCCGAACATGACCCCAACAATCCGGACCGGCTGGCTTCTTGCGGACGGCCCGTGCCGTGGCTTGATGTTGCTTTGCTTGATGACCAGAATGAAGAAGTGCCCGATGGCGAGGCCGGTGAGATCTGCGTGCGCGGGCCGCTGGTGATGGAGGGATACCTCAACCGCGACCAGCTCAATCAGGAGACGTTTGCAGGCGGCTGGCTCCATACGGGGGACGTGGCGGTGAAAGATCCGGACGGCTTCCTGCGCATCGTGGACCGCAAAAAGGACATGATCGTGACCGGTGGCTTCAACGTCTTCCCCAGCGAAGTGGAGAATGTGATCGCGACCCACCCGGCGGTGGCGCAGGTCGCTGTGTTCGGCACGCCCGACGAGAAATGGGGCGAAGCGGTGACGGCGGCAATTGTGCTGCGCCCCGGTGCGTCTGTGGCGGGCGAAGAGCTTTCCGCGCTGGTCAAGGCGCACAAGGGTTCGGTGCAGGCCCCCAAACATGTCCATTTCGTGGATGCGATTCCGCAAACGGCCGTTGGCAAGCCCGACAAGAAGGCGCTGCGGGTGCGGTTTGGGTGAGTTTGGATCAGGCCCACCCCCAACCCCTCCCGCAAGCGGGAGGGGAGCGAGACTTGCCAGCCTGAAAGGCTGCCAGTCGCAGCGGGGTGGGCATGGCAGTTGACGGAATAAGAGGAGAACCCCCATGACCCATGATCTGATCATCATCGGCGGCGGCATTGCAGGCGGGGCGATGGCCACCGTCATGGCACGCGCGGGCCGCAATGTGCTCGTGCTCGAAGCGACCGACAGTTTCACTGATCGTGTGCGCGGCGAATGGATCGCGCCTTGGGGCGTGACCGAGACCAGGCGCTTGGGCCTTTATGACACGCTGCGCACTGCAGACACGCATCACCTGACGCGCCACATCACATATGATGAAAGCCTGCCGCCCGAGCTGGCAGAGGCCGCTGCGATCGATCTGGGGATGTTTGCGCCCGACGTGCCGGGGCCGCTCTGCATCCGCCATCCCGAACATTGCCAGACCTTGTTTGATGCTGCGATTGCGGCGGGGGCCACGATGCTGCGCCCGGTCCAGATTCTGTCTGTCGAGTTGGGGGCGAACCCCAAGGTCCGCTATGTGCATGAGGGCGTGGAGACGGAGGCGACTGCCCCGCTGATCATCGGGGCCGACGGGCGCACCTCGATTGTCCGCAAGACGGCAGGCATCCACCTCCATCAGGACAAGCCGCACCATTGGTTTGCCGGGCTTCTGGTCGATGATGTGAAGGGTTGGGACGAGCATACGCAGGCCATCGGGACAGAGAATGAATTCGGCTTTCTGGCCTTCCCGCAGGGCGGAGAGCGGGTGCGCGTCTATGGCGGCTATCCGCTCAGCCAGACGCGGCGCTTTGCCGGAGCGGATGGCGGTCGCGCCTTTCTGGAGGCATTCCGCATGAAATCCTGCCCGAACAATGATGCCATAGCCAATGGCACGCCCGCCGGGCCGATCCTGTCCTTCCACAATAATGACACATGGAGCGATGAACCGTTTGTGGAAGGCGGCGTGATTGTGGGCGATGCAGCGGGCTGGAATGATCCCATCAACGGGCTGGGCCTGTCTGTCACCTATCGCGATGTGCGGCTGGTTTCAGACATATTGAAGGACACGGCCCCCGGCCAGCGCCCGGACTTCCGCCCCTATGCCGAAGAGCGGGCGGAGCGGATGCGCCGCGTGCGCTTCGTCGGGCAGATTCAGGCCACGCTCGATATGGAATTTGGCGAAGAGGCCAAGGCGCGGCGGCTGCGCCATTACACGCAGGCGGCCGCCAATCCCGAAGTGGGTGCCCATGCCGCGGCCGTGCTCGCAGGCCCGGAGGCGCTGCCGGCCGAATTCTTCACCGAAGCCCATCGGGAGCGTGCGCTGGGCGGCTGACCCCCGTCCCTGCTGCGTTCAGAGCCGCGATAGGCCAACTCGCGGTTGATAATCGCAGCGTTAGCGCATAGGCGCGGCGGCGAAGCATTGAATCATGTGAAGGGTGCCATGTCGGATTCCATCAATCGCGTCGTCCTCGCCTATTCGGGCGGGCTTGATACCAGCGTCATCATGAAGTGGCTCCAGCAGACCTATAATTGCGAAGTCGTGACCTTCACCGCCGATCTGGGGCAGGGCGAAGAGATTGAGCCCGCGCGCCAGAAGGCCCGCCTGTCCGGCGTCAAGGAAGAGCATATCTTCATCGAGGATGTGCGCGAGGAATTCTGCCGCGACTATATCTTCCCGATGATGCGCGCCAACGCGCTTTATGAAGGCCTGTACCTGCTCGGTACGTCCATCGCTCGCCCGCTGATCGCCAAGAAGCAGATCGAGATTGCAAAGAAGGTTGGGGCAGACGCCGTCTCGCACGGTGCAACCGGCAAGGGCAATGATCAGGTGCGGTTCGAGCTGGGCTATTATGCGCTCAACCCGGACATCAAGGTGATTGCGCCATGGCGCGAATGGGATCTGAACAGCCGCGCCGCGCTCATCGACTTTGCCGAAAAGCACCAGATTCTGGTGCCCAAGGACAAGCGCGGCGAAAGCCCTTTTTCCACCGACGCGAACCTGCTGCACACCTCGTCCGAAGGCAAGGTCCTGGAGGATCCGTGGGAAGAAGTGCCCGAATATGTCTATTCACGTACCGACAATCCCGATGATGCGCCCAACGAGCCGGAGATCATCACCGTTGATTTTGAACGCGGCGACGCGGTGGCGATCAATGGCGAGGGCATGTCTCCTGCGACCTTGCTCGCCAAGCTCAACGAAATGGGCAAGCGCCATGGCATCGGGCGACTCGATCTGGTGGAAAACCGCTTCGTCGGCATGAAATCGCGCGGCATGTATGAAACGCCGGGCGGAACCATCCTGCATCTGGCGCATCGCGGGGTCGAGCAGATCACGCTGGACCGGGGGGCTGCGCACCTCAAAGACAAGCTGATGCCCGAATATGCGGAGCTGATCTATAACGGCTTCTGGTTCTCGCCCGAACGTGAGATGCTGCAAGCCGCAATCGATCACAGTCAGACGCATGTCTCTGGAACTGTCCGCATGAAGCTCTACAAGGGTGCCTGTCATGTGATTGGCCGCAAGTCGCCCAACTCGCTCTATTCGGAGCGGATGGTGACGTTCGAGGATGATCAGGGTGCCTATGACCAGCGCGACGCGCAGGGCTTCATCAAACTCAATGCGCTGCGGCTGCGGCTGCTGGGCCGTCGCGGGCTCTGACCTTTGAACCGGGAAGGCGGCCCGCGCCATTGGTGGGATGACAAGCGGTTCCTGCTGCTTGTCGTCATCATCATGGCGATTCCCCTTTTGCTGCCGCAACTGCCGCCGCTGGTGGACCTGCCGGGCCATATGGCGCGCTATCGCGTGTCGCTCGACATTGCGTCCTCTCCGCCCTTGCAGGATTTTTTCAGCTTCCAGTGGCGGTTGATCGGCAATCTGGGGATAGACCTGCTGGTCATTCCGCTGGAGCGCATTTTCGGGCTCGAACTGGCGGTCAAGCTGATCGTGATCGCCATTCCGGTGCTGACCGCATCGGGCATGATCTGGATCGCGCGCGAAGTCCATGGCCAGATTCCGCCGACCTTGTTCTTCGCTCTGCCGCTTGCTTACGGCCACCCCTTCCATTTCGGCTTCGTGAATTTCGCGCTGGCGATGGCGCTCGCGCTCAATGCCTTTGCACTGTGGCTGAGGCTGGGGCGGCTGGGGCGGTTAAAGCTGCGCGCGCAATTGTTCGTGCCGATCGGGCTGCTGCTCTGGCTGTGCCACACCTTTGGCTGGGCCACGCTGTGCGTGCTCGCTTTCTCCGCCGAGCTGGTGCGCGATCATGACGAGGAAGGCGGCTGGTATCTGCCCTTCGTCCATGCCGCGATCCAGTGTCTGTCGCTTGCGCCGCCAATGCTGCTCATGCTGGCATGGCGCAGCGATCAGGGCGGAGGCGAGACCGGCGACTGGTTCAAGTGGGACATCAAATGGCGCTGGCTGACCATGATCCTGCGCGACCGCTGGATGGATTTTGACAAAGCGAGTGTGGCGATGCTCGTTGTCGTGCTGCTCTGGGCGGCTGTTGCCCGCATTCTGCAATTTTCGCGGATGCTGATGCTCACAACGGCCTTTCTGTGCGTCACTTATGTGCTGCTCCCGCGCGTGGTGTTCGGCTCGGCTTATGCGGATATGCGGCTGACGCCTTATATGCTGGCCTTCGCGCTGATCGCCATCCGGCCAAAGCCGGGCGAAGGCAGCCGCGCGTTTCTGCCGGTGATCATCGCGTCCCTGCTGTTCTTCGGCGTCCGCATCGGCGCGACCACGATCAGCTTTGCAGAGCATGGCGCGCGCGCCAATCAGGCGCTGGCGGCACTGGATCATGTGCCGCGCGGGGCGCGGATGATCAGCTTTGTTCGGCGCGAATGCGGTTTGCCATGGGATACCAGCCGCATGGAGCATCTGCCCGCCATGGCCACGGTTCGCCGCCACGCCTTCACCAATGACCAGTGGAACATGCCCGGTGGGCAGTTGCTGGCCATCAAGAAAGCGGACGCGCCCGGATTTGATCGGGATGCCTCGCAGCTTGTTTCCACCCGCCGCTGCTACCGCGAGCCGTGGCGGCCCTTGTCCACTTCGCTCGCCAAATTTCCGCGCGACGCTTTTGACTATCTCTGGCTGATTGATCCACCCGCTTATGATCTGGCATTGGTGCAGGGCATGACGCGTATCTGGAGCAATGGGCGCGACGTGCTGTATCGTATTGATCATCACGCCAAACCGGGCCAAAAGCCCGCATGATCCATCGCCCCGCTTTGTCCGTCGTCATCCCCTGCTTCAATGAGGAAGCCTGTCTTCCCGAATTGCACAAGCGCGTCTCTGCCGCCGCCCATGCGGTGGTGGGCGCGGATCATGAGATCATATTGGTCAATGATGGCTCGCGCGACCGGACGTGGGAGGTGATGAAGGCGCTGGCCGCCACCGATCCGCTGCTCGTCTGCATCAATCTTTCACGCAACCATGGTCACCAGCTGGCGCTGACCGCCGGGCTGGACTTGTGCGGCGGTGACAATATCCTGATCATCGATGCGGATTTGCAGGATCCGCCCGAATTGCTCGGTCCGATGCTGGAGGCCATGAAGGCCGAAGGCGCGGACGTGGTCTATGGCGTGCGCCGCAAGCGCGCTGGCGAAACTCTGTTCAAGAAGGTCACGGCAGCGGGATTTTACCGTCTGCTCTCGCGCTTGACCGATATTGATATTCCGCTCGACGCCGGGGATTTCCGCCTGATGAGCAGGCGAGCGCTCGATGCGCTGCTGGCGCTGCCCGAACAGGCGCGTTTCGTGCGTGGTATGGTGGCGTGGATCGGCTTTACGCAGCGGCCCTTCCTTTATGACCGGGCAGAGCGGTTTGACGGCGAGAGCAAATATCCGCTGTCCAAGATGATCAAGTTTGCGCTCGATGCCGTCACCGGCTTTTCCACCGCGCCGCTGCGCTTTGCCAGCCATGCCGGAATGGCGCTGGTCGGCGTGTCGCTGGTGATGCTGGCCTATATCCTGTTTGGCTGGTTCAGCGGGCGCGCGGTGGCGGGCTGGACTTCCACGATGCTGATCGTAGTCGTGCTGGGCGCAGCGCAAATGTTCGTGCTGGGAATGATCGGCGAATATCTGGGGCGGCTGTACATGGAATCAAAGCGCCGCCCGCTCTACATCGTGGCGGATATTGCAGGCTCTGCGCGCCCGCCGCACCGGCTGGGCCATGTTGCCGCTCAGGCTGAAATCACCGCCGCCAGCGAGACGCCCGGCGGCAGCGGCAGCGCGCCCAGCGCGTAACGCTCCAGCCCGAACACGGTTTCAAACAGCGCGTTGAGCGGGGCGGGCGGCAGCGCGTCATCGCTGCCCTCCCGGCCTGTGACCTTCCCCCACATCCGGTCTGCCACGGCCAGCGGGAAGAGCAGCGAATTGAACCAGCCCATGAATTCGGTCCTGAGTCCCGCGCCGTCTATGGCGGCCTGCAGCGTGGCGCGCGTATAGCGGCGGTGGTGGTGATTGGTCACATCATGCGCGCTCCACAGAAAGGGGAAAGCGGGCACGGTGACGAGCAGCCTGCCACCCGGTTTCAGGCAGCGGGCGAGCGCGGTGAGCGCCGCGACATCATCTTCCACATGCTCCACCACGTCGAGCGAGGCGACCAGATCATAGGCTCCAGTCTCGATTCCGGCCAGTTCGGGCAGCCGCGCGTCCATCACCGGCTTTCCAAGCCGCTGGGTAGCCTTCTCACGCGCCACCGGGTCCAGCTCGACCGCGTCCACCGTTCCGAAGCCGCTCAGCATCGGCAGATTATGCCCGGTGCCGCAGCCCACTTCCAGAATGCGTCCACCGGCAGGGGGCGCAATCCGGCGTTCGATCAAGCTGGCGAGAACATCGCGGCGGGCGCGATACCACCAGTGGCGCGTGTCCAGTTCGGCCATGCGGTCATAAACAATGCGTTCCATCTATTTGAAGACCCATATCCGGTTGAGCGTGAAGGTGAGCAAAGGCGTCACCACGATGATCGGGATGACCGGCCACCAGGTCGGTCCGCCCAGCAGCTTGACCAGCCACCAGACGAACAGCTGGTTTGTCACAAAACCCAGCGTGTTGACGGTGAAGAAGCGCACGGTGCGGATATGCGCCTGATCGCGGCTGCCATGATCCCTGAAGCTCCAGCGCGAATGGAGGAGATAGCCGATCCCCGTGAAAAACAGATAGACCAACGTCATGGAGACCATCGGGTCCACATGCAGGAATTCCGCCACGGCCCAATAGGCCCCGGCTACCCCCAGTGTCAGCAGTCCGCCCGAAATGCCGAAGCGGACAATCTGGCCGAACAGGGCAAGCTTGTGCTCGTCCAATGTGATGCCCAACAGCGCGGGAATGCGTTCCACCAATCTTGCCCTTTCGGCCACAGCCCTTAATGCCGCTTGGTCCAAAGGGAAAGCCACCGCATGTTGCTCAAAGACCTGGCCCACGATCTGGAGCGCCACTGGCTGCGCGCGGTTCTGGCTGCGTGGCTGGCCATCTGCGTCTGGCTGGTGTGGCAGCGCTGGGCGGGCATTCACTGGTTTGCGCTGGGTGATACGGACGATAATCTGCGCATGGTGCAGGTGCGCGACTGGCTGGCGGGGCAAGGCTGGTATGATCTGCGCCAATATCGGCTGAACGCGCCAGAGGGCGCCAACATCCACTGGTCGCGCCTGGTTGATCTGCCCATTGCCGCGCTAATGCTGGTCTTCCGTCTGTTCATGAGCCCGTTCGATGCGGATCGCTGGGCGGCAGCGCTCGCGCCGCTCATCCCGTTGTTGGTGATCATGCTGGGCGTGGCACTGGCGTGCCGCCGCCTTGTCCATCCGCTCGCGCCGCTGCCTGCGTTCGTGGCGCTGATCTTTTCCGCGATGCTGATGACGATGGTGCAGCCGTTGCGGATCGACCATCACAACTGGCAGTTGGCGATGGTGGGGCTGGTGATGGCGGGGCTCGCTGATCCGGATGGGCGGCGTGGAGGATCGACAGCGGGGCTGGCAAGCGCAGCCTCGCTCAGCATCGGCATGGAGATGTTTCCCTATCTGGGGCTGGCCGGGGCCACGATTGCGCTGCGCTGGGTGTGGATGGGCACGGATGCGGCCCCGCGCCTCAAGGCCTATGGCCAGTCTCTCTCCATCGGCACGGCGCTGGGTTTTCTTCTGTTTGCATCCCATGCCAATTGGGCCGCGCGCTGCGACGCGCTAACTCCGGTCTGGGGCGGGGCGATGGTGGCGGCTGGCGTGCTCGCGGCGGTGCTGGCATCGCTCCGGCTGGACGGGCGCGGGGGCCGGCTGGGCGCGGCAGCGCTGGGCGGCGCGCTGCTGGCGGCGGGCTTTGCGTGGCTCGCGCCGCAATGCCTCTCCAATCTGGAAGGCATTTCGCCCGAAGTGAAGCGGTTGTGGTTCAACAATATCCGGGAGGTCCGCCCGGTCTTCCTTCAGGCGCCCAAATCCAAAATCCCGCTGCTGATCAGCGTGGGCATCGGGCTGGCGGGCCATGGCTTGCTGCTGTGGCGGTGCAGGCGCGATGACCGGCTGGCGGCTGCCGCAGGCGTGGCGCTGATGGCGCTTGCGGCGGCGCTGATGCTGATGTGGCAGGGGCGCGCCGGGCCGGTGGCACAATTGCTTTCATTGCCGGGCATCGCGGCGCTGGCGGTGGGGGCCGGGGAGGTCTTGTTCGCGCGACTGGCCGCTCCGGTAGCCATGGGGGCGCTGGCAGTGCTGATCATGGGCTTTGGCGGCGCGGGCGGGCAATGGGGCGTGCGCTGGTTGCCCGCCAACGCTTCGGCCAAGGCGAAGCCGGGCAGAGCCAAAACGCCGGATCCCGCGCGGATGGCCCGGCGCTGCTCGACGATCCCGGCTCATGCGCCGCTCAACCGCCTGCCAGCGGCGAAGGTCTTCACCTTTGTCGATCTTGCGCCACGCCTGATCACGATCACGCACCACAATTCGATCACCGGGCCGTACCATCGCAATGGCAATCTCATTCTGGATGTCCATCGCGCCTTCCGCGCCACGCCCGATGCTGCGCGAGCGCTGGTGGTGGACCGGCACCATGCAGACTATGTGCTGATTTGCCCCGGCAGCCCGGAATCGACGCTCTACACGCGCGATGCGCCGCACGGTTTTTATGCCCAGCTGGCTGCGGGGCATGCCCCGGACTGGCTGGAGCCGGTCGCGCTGGCGGGAGCGACGCCATTCCGCATCTGGCGCGTCCGCACGGAATCAGTCACGTCTGACAAACCCGTGCTTGACCTTCGCGGGAAAACCCCCACATCACCAACTCAGCATCGGCCCGAATCGGCCCGGTGATGCCATTCCAAACCCGGAGAGAGGATCATCATGGACAGCTATCTCAAGAACTACATCAACGGCCAGTGGGTCGATTCGATCGGTGGCACCCGCCATCAGGTCATCAGCCCTTCGACCGAAGAAGCCTGCACCGAAATCGTGCTGGGCACCAAGGCCGATGTTGATGCCGCCGTGGCTGCCGCGAAGGAAGCCTTCAAGACGTTCAGCAAAACCACGCGCGAAGAGCGTCTGGCGCTGATGGGCCGCATTCTTGAAGAGTATAAGAAGCGCGCAGGCGATCTGGCGCTGTCGATGGCCAATGAAATGGGTGCTCCGGTCAGCTTTGCCTCCACCGCACAGGTGGGTGCCGGCATGGGCGGCTTCATGGGCACGATGCAGGCGCTGCAGGATTTCGACTTCTCCGAATCCAAGGGCGCCTACAAGGTTGTGTATGAACCCATGGGCGTCGTCGGCCTGATCACGCCGTGGAACTGGCCGCTGAACCAGATCGCGCTGAAGGTTGCGCCCTGCCTTGCGGCGGGCAACACGATGGTGCTCAAGCCTTCGGAAGAATGCCCCGGCAACGCGGCGATTTTCGCTGAAATCCTGCATGCCGCAGGCGTTCCGGCGGGTGTGTTCAATCTGGTGCAGGGCGATGGCCCGACGGTGGGTGAAGCCATTTCCGCCCACCCTGGCATTGATATGGTGAGCTTCACCGGATCAACCCGCGCGGGCATTCTGGTGGCCAAGGCCGCTGCGGATACGGTCAAGCGCGTGCATCAGGAACTTGGCGGCAAATCGCCCAACCTCGTTCTGCCGGGCGCTGATCTGCCTGCCGTTCTGCCTGCCACCGTCTCTGGCGTGTGGATCAATTCGGGCCAAAGCTGCATCAGCCCGGCGCGCATCCTCGTCCACAAGGATCAGGAAGCCGAAGCCATCGCCGTTGTGAAGGGCATCATGGAAGCCATGCCCGTGGGTGATCCGCTGGCCGAAGGCGGCCATATCGGCCCCGTCGTCAACAAGGCGCAATATGAGAAGATTCAGGGGCTGATCCAGTCCGGCATCGATCAGGGTGCGAAGCTGGAAACCGGCGGCACGGGCCTGCCGTCCAACGTCAACCGTGGCTATTATGTGAAGCCCACCGTCTTCTCCGGCGTGACGACCGACATGCGCATTGCGCAGGAAGAAATCTTCGGACCGGTGGCGTCGATCATCACCTACAAGGATCTGGATGAAGCCATCGAGATTGCGAACGACACCGAATATGGTCTGTCGGCCGCGATTTCGGGGGATCCGGCAGCAGCGGCAGAAGTCGCGCCCAAGCTGCGCGCGGGCACAGTTGCCATCAACAATTGGGGTCCGACGCCGGGCGCGCCGTTCGGCGGCTACAAGCAGTCGGGCAACGGTCGCGAAGCCGGGCTGTTCGGCCTGAAGGACTTTATGGAAATCAAGGCGATCAGCGGCCTGCCCGCCTGATCGTTGTTGAACTGATTGCAAAAGGCCCCGTCAGACTGAGGTCTGGCGGGGTTTTTTTGTTGGCGGACAGTCTCTCGCTCCGGCCTTTCGGGCGCACATGGCGACCGTTCGTCGGGCGATTGGATCGAAATCAAGGAAAGTCAGGCGGAAACGGCGTAAGTCTGCAAATACAAAGTGAAATCACCCGACAGGAGGCAGGCGAAAGCGCATGGAGCGGGACAATCAGACCGGCACGACATACGAACAGATCGCAATCGTGGGGATCGGATGCCGTTTCCCGGGCGGCATCATATCTCCCGCAACATTCTGGGAGTTTCTGCTGCGCGGCGAAGACGGCACCAGCGAAGTTCCGGACTCCCGCTGGAGCCTTGAGCGACACTATGATGCTGAACGCGGCAAGCCCGGCAAGCTCTATACCCGGCGGGGCGGGTTTATCCGTGACGTAAAGGGGTTCGATCCGCAATTCTTTGGCATTTCCCCGCGTGAGGCGGCCTCCATGGACCCTCAGCAGCGGCTCTTGCTGGAGACGACGTGGGAAGCGTTCGAGGATGCGGGCATTCCCGCCGCCGCACTGGCTCGCAAGAAGGTTGGCGTTTTCGTCGGGCTGTTTACCCACGACTATGAAAATCTGCATATGCGGACGAGCGAACGGCACCTCCAGTCGCCTCATTCCGCGACTGGCATGTCCACCACGATTTCGGCCAACCGGATTTCCTTCGCCTTTGATTTCATGGGACCGTCCATGATCATTGACACGGCGTGCTCTTCATCGCTGGTGGCCGTGCACCTTGCCGCCCGCGCGCTGCAATCGGGAGAAGCGGAGATCGCCGTTGCAGGCGGCGTCAATCTTCAGCTTTCGCCCGAAATGACGATGGCATTGAGCAATGCCTCGATGCTGTCGCCCGACGGGCGCAGCATGAGTTTCGACGCGCGGGCGAACGGCTATGCACGCGCGGATGGCGTTGCCACCGTCGTGCTCAAGCCACTGGCCAACGCGCAGCGTGATGGCGATCCGGTCTATGCCGTCATCGCGGGCAGCGCTGTGAATCAGGATGGGCACACGCCGGGCATTTCGGTTCCGAACGGCGAGGCTCAGCAGATCGTCATGCGCGAGGCACTGGCTGCGGCAGGCATAAGCGGTGGCGCGGTCACCTATGTAGAGGCGCACGGCACGGGCACGCCGGTGGGCGATCCGATCGAAGCGCGCGCCCTTGGGTCCGTTCTCAGCGCCGATGCGCCGGACCGTAGCCCGTGCGTAATCGGATCGATCAAGAGCAATTTCGGCCATGCTGAATCCGCAGCCGGCGTTGCCGGGCTCATCAAGGTCGCGCTGATGCAGCACCATGGCCGGATTCCCGCCAACCTGCATTTCGAGACGCCCAATCCCGACATCCCCTTTCAGGATTTGCGGCTGAGAGTACCGGTCGCAACAGAGGACTGGCCGGTTGCGGCGGATGGTCGCCGGTTCGCGGGGATCAACTCGTTCGGCTTCGGGGGCACCAATGCGCATGTCATCATCGCCCGCGCGCCTGAGCCTGTGGCGGAGGAAGAGTCCGTTGCCCGCCCGCGCGAAACGCACATTCTAACCCTGTCCGCGCGCAGCCAATCGGCATTGCAGGACGGAGCTGCGAACCTTGAAACCTTCCTGCGATCCCCCGAAGCCGCACAGCTGGAGCTAGGCGAAATCGCAGCGGCACTGGCCTTGGGGCGGTCTCATCTTGACGAGCGGCTGCTGATTGCCACGCACAACCATGCGACTGGCGCAGACCTTCTTGCAGCCTTCCGGGCGGGCAACCGTGCTGTCGGTGTCGTTCAGGGAACGGCGGTGAACGGCACGCAGCCCATGGCGTTCCTGTGTTCGGGCATGGGGCAGCAATGGTGGGGCATGGGCCGCAGCCTGCTCGCCTCCGAACCGGTTTTTGCGGCCAAGGTTGCAGAGATTGACGCGCTCTTCTCCCGGTTGGGCAATGAGCACACGCTTGCAGAACTCTTCGCAGCGGACGAACAAGCGTCGCAGATCGACCGGACGCAATGTGCACAGCGCGCGATCTTCGCCGTCCAGGCAGGCCTTGCAGCGCTTTGGGAGTCGGTGGGTATTCGCCCTGATTTCGTCGTCGGCCACAGCGTTGGCGAAGTGGCCGCCGCGTACATTGCCGGCGCGCTTTCGCTGGAAGATGCGGTGACGATCAGTTTCCATCGCAGCCGCCTTCAGGCCCGGCTGGCGGGCTGTGGCGGGATGCTGGCAGTCGGCCTGTCCGAGGGCGATGTCAGGCCCTATCTCGAAGGCATCGAGGATGCCGTATCGCTGGCGGCGGTCAATAGTCCGGGGAGCATCACCCTCGCCGGTGACGCCGGTGCATTGCAGCGCTTGCAGGCGCAGTTCGAGAGCCGCCAGATTTTTGCGCGGATGCTCAATGTGGAGGTTCCCTATCACTCGCCCGCCATGGACAGGATCACGGACGAAATCCGGGACGCGTTACAGGGGATATTGCCGATCCCGACACGGATTCCGCTTGTCTCGACCGTAACCGGCACGATCATCGATGGCACATCGCTTGACGGCGATTACTGGGTCCGCAACGTTCGAGAGCCCGTGTTTTTCCGCAAAGCCATGCAGAGCTTGACCCATTCGGGCTGCACCGTCTTCGTGGAACTGGGAGCCCACCCGGTTCTGGCGACGTCGATCAGCGAATGCCTCGCAGCCGATCGTGCGAACGGTGTGGTGATCGCGTCGCAGCGTCGCAAACAGGACGACAGCCTCACCTTCTGGTCCGCCTTTGGTCAGATCTTCTGCCGGGGGACAGACATTCCCTTCGACCGGATTTACCGGCGAACCGGCATGCGGATCGCCTTGCCCACCTATCCGTGGCAGCGTGCGTCCTACTGGCTCGAATCCGTGGAATCGAGTCTGGACCGGACGGGGAGACCCGCAGAAGACCGGCCCAAATCGCATCCCCTTCTGGGCGACCGGCAGGTTGCGCCAAAGCCTACATGGCGGGCTGGCATAGGGCCTGGGCAACCGGCATTTCTCAAGGATCACAAGGTTCAGGATTCGGTGGTCTTTCCCGGCGCCGGCTTTGTAGAGGCGGCGCTTGCCGCCTGCCGCGAAGAGACAGGCGGCAGCGGCCCGCTCGTGCTGGACACAATCCGGATCGAGGCACCACTGGTTTTGGGCGAATCCGCGCAAACCTATCTGCAAACGAGCTTTGGTGACGGGCGCACATTTGAAATCCACAGCGTCACCGGACGTTCTGAAGACCAGCGCTGGTCCCGCCATGTCACAGGCATCACAGCCCCGGTGCAGGACACGAAAACACCGCCGCCGCTTGACATAGCGGCGCTTCAGGCCAGCCTGCCTCAAACGGAGAATGGCACATCATTCTACGCAAGGTTTGACGATCTTCGGCTGGATTACGGCCCCAGTTTCCAGAATGTCGACCAGGTCTGGATCGGCAAGGATACGATTCTGGGGCGTCTTCACACCGCGCCCAGGCTCGAACAGGCGGGTGACACCTTCATTGTTCATCCTGCGATGCTGGATTCGGCATTCCAGCTGCTGGCGGGTCTGCCGGAGAAGGGCACATTCCTTCCGGTCGGGATCAGCCGGATCACCGTATACCGCCCAGGAGAGACGCTCGCTTGGGCCTATGTCCAACTCACCGCGAAAACGAAATCGCGCATCGAGGCCAACATCGCGGTGGCCGACGAGAGCGGCGGGATGATCTGCATGATCGAAGGGCTCGCCTGCCAGCTGTTCGAGAGCCAAGACCGCGCCGCAGTGGCGGCCCAGGACGATTTCCTGTTCGCGAACAGCTGGGTTGAGGCTCCGCTTCAAACAAGCCCTCATCAGCATGATGCAGCGAGTCTTCCGGATCTTGATGGACTGTCCGGGCGCTTGAAGGCGCGGCACTTGGCGCGCGATGCCGAAGGGGTCTACCAACGGACGGTCAGAGAGTTCTGGCCCGAACTGGATGCACTGGCGCTCGACTATTTTGCTGAAGCCCTGACCGAATTGGGCTGGAGCTGGCACGTCGGCCAGACCTTGGCTGTTCGCGAACTCATGGCCACGCTGGGCATCGTGCATCGCCACCAAAGCTATGTGGCCCGCATGATCGGGCTTCTCGCCAGATCGGGGCGCCTGAACGCCGAACAGGGCGCATGGCGCGTTGAAATCGTGCCAGAGAGCGGATCGGCGGCGAAGCGGTGGCGCGAACTGGTCAGCGCATATCCCCATGGCCATGCCGAACTCGTTCTGATGCAGCGCTGCGGTACCGCGCTTGCCCGCTTTCTTCGCGATGAGGATGATGTTCACTTCGCCCTGTTTCCCAAAGGCTGCCCGATCGCGGAGCATCTCTATACCGATGGGCCGACACTCAAACCCTATAACCGGATCGTCGCGGATCTTGTTCGGGAGGTTGTAGCGCAGCTGCCCGAATGCAGCACGTTGCGCATCCTGGAAGTCGGAGCGGGGACCGGAAGCTTGGCCGCTCACCTGCTGCCGCTTTTGCCGCCGGAGCGCACGGATTATGTCTTTACCGAATTGTCGGAGCATTTTCTTGGCCAGGCCCGCCAGCGCTTCAGCAATCGCGCGTTCGTTCGCTACGAGAAATTCGATCTGGA
The DNA here is from genome assembly GCA_016714795.1 of Sphingomonadales bacterium. GTDB lineage: Bacteria > Pseudomonadota > Alphaproteobacteria > Sphingomonadales > Sphingomonadaceae > Aquisediminimonas. The sequence goes on from JADKCA010000002.1 coordinate 205,415, forward strand.
GGCGGATCCCGAAGAACAGGGTTTCGCCGCCGACAGCTTCGATCTTGTGCTTGCCAGTGACGTTCTCCACGCCACCTCGGACATCCTCGCCAGTCTGACCCGCCTTCGCACCCTGCTGAAGCCGGGGGGGGCGGTTGCTCTTGTCGAACTTACCGCACCGTGTGCATGGCACGATCTGGTCTTCGGCTTGCTGCCCGGCTGGTGGGCCTTTGCCGACAGGGACCGCCGGAAAGACCATGCGACCCTGCCGGTCGAAGGCTGGATGGATGCCTTTGCAGAGGCCGGTTTCGGGCAGGGTCAGGCGATTGCCGACAAATTTGGCGATCTGGCCGCGCCGCACAGCGTTTTGCTGGCGACCAAACCGCTTGCCCCCGATGCCAGCGCGGTTTGCGCACCGGGCATCCCTGCGCCGCACGCGCCGGGCGCATCCCGACCGGTGATCGTGATGGGTGATGAGGCGGGTTTGGCCAAGCCGCTTTCATCCCATCTGTCGCGCCTTGGCGCAAATGTGCGGATCATCCCCGGCGATGCCGATGCCTTGCAGGATGCTTTGCTGAATGGGTCGGTCGCCTTGGGTCATGGCGTTCTGCGGGAAACGCCGGTGATCGTCGATCTGTGCAACCTGGACCGGACGACCGCTGATGACCGGGATAAAGAGGCGGTTCCTTCCGTCGATGCGATGCGGCGGTGCGTGGACTTGCAGAGCAATCTGGAAGCGCTGACAGACCTGCGGAATCAAGGACGGCACACGCTGTGGATGGTGACGCGCGGTGCACAGCGCGTGGGCGAGGCCACGGGTATGCCCGACCTTGCGGCGGCTGCGCTGTGGGGCTTCGCTCGCACCGCCTTCAACGAGGTGGGCGATGTCGAAACGCGTCTGGCCGATCTCAGCACAGAACCGCAACCAGACGAGATTGCGGCACTGGCCCGCGAAATCCTGTCTGACACCCGAGACCCCGAAATCGCTCTTCGCCAGAGCCGCCGCTATGTCAGCCGTGTCCATCGCTGGACGAGGCCGCGCTCAACGGATGATGCGCAAACCGTCTACGAACTGCGGCGGTCGCCCAATCCGCGTCCAGACGATCTTGTTTTCCACGAAGCCGTGGTGCCGCCTCCGGGCGTAAATGAGGTGCAGCTGCGAATCCGGGCTTCAGGCATCAATTTCAAGGATTTTGCCTTGCTCAGCGGGCTGGTCTCTGCCGAGGCTGGCAGTCTGGGGCTCGAGGCATCGGGTACCGTGCTTTCGATCGGGCCGGGGGTGACCGATTTCGCGCCCGGCGACGCAGTGTTCGGCCTCGTTCAAGACGGCATGAACGGCGTGATCAACGTTTCCGCCAAGGGCCTTGTCCACAAGCCGGACTCTATCACATTTGAGGAAGCGGCTGGAATTCCGGTTGCCTTCCTGTCGGCCTATCACGCGCTCAAGCAGCAGGCGGGATTGCGCGCCGGCCAGACTGTTCTGATCCACACGGCGGCCAGCGGACTCGGCCTTGCCGCCATCGCGGTCGCGCGGGCATTGGGCGCCAAGATTCTCGCCACGGCAGGCACGCCGGAAAAGCGCGCCTATCTGGACGCGCTGGGCATCGACTATGTCGGTGACTCAAGAACGCCCCAGTTTGCGAGCGAGGTGATGGCCCATACCGACGGTGTCGGCGTCGATGTCGTGCTCAACACATTGTCCGCCGTGCTCAACGAACATAATTTCGCGCTCCTCAAGCCCCGGACGGGCTGCCTGATCGATCTGGCCAATGTCCATAACGAAAGCCGACTTGCTTACAGCAATCTGGTCCGGGGCCTGACGGTGACCGCTTTCGATCTCATTGTCCTTGCGCATGATGACGTCGGTTACCTGCACGATCTGCTGGCCGAGCTGGCCGGTCTGTTCGCATCGGGCGCGCTTCGGCCCCTGCCTTTCCGCCCGGTGTCAATCGAACGCCTGTCCGATACGCTGCACAGTGTCCGCTCTGCCGGGCATATCGGCAAGCTCATCATCAGCCATGCCGATTCACAGTTACATCTGGTGCCCGCGTCCAGCCAGCTCGAACTGGCTGATGACGGCTGTTACCTGATCACCGGCGGCCTCAGCGGCATCGGTCTTACCATGGCTCAGTGGTTCGCGCGCTGCGGTGCGCGCCATCTGGTCCTGATCGGACGACGCGGCGCGGCAACAGTTGAGGCGGCCCCTGTGCTGGCTGCGCTGAAGACGGCGGGCATCGCGGTCCACGCCATAGCCTGCGACGTTGGCGACAGGGCACAGATTGCAGCGCTTGCCAGCCGCTTTGGCCGCGATCTGCCGTGCCTGCGCGGTATCGTGCATGGGGCGATGGTCTTGCGGGATGGTCCGCTGCGCGACATGTCGCATGACGATATTGCTTCTGTCTTGAGACCAAAGGCGGATGGCGCCTGGTATCTTCACCAGCTCACATTGGACCAGCCTCTTGATTTCTTCATCTGTCACTCATCGTTTTCGAACCTTGTGGGCAACCGCGATCAGGCCAATTACGCAGCCGCCAACATGTATCTTGAAACCCTGATGGACTATCGGCGCAGCCAGGGCCTGCCGGGTTTGGCCATCGGCTGGGGCATGATCGGTGAAACCGGCACAGTCGCTGGCAATCAGGAACAGATCGACGTCTTCCTGCGTCAGGGTGTCTATGGTGTGCCGCTTGAAAAGGCCTGGGCAACCATCACCACCGCGCTGCGTAACCGACTGGCCTTTGTGGCCGCGATCATGGTTGACTGGCGCAAGCTGGGCAAATTTGCCCGGGTCATCGCCAACACGCCGCGTTTCAGTCTGGTTGCGCCATCGGGTGCAGGCGGCGGCGGGAACGGGCAAGGTGTCGATGGGCAGGACATGTCCGGAGACAGCGGCGCTCAGGATGTCGCGGCGCGCATTGTGCACGAAGTCGCAACGATTCTGGGCTTGGCACCAGAGGCTGTCCTTGCCGACAAGCCCTTGTCCGAACTCGGCTTCGATTCGCTGATGGCGGTGGAACTGAGCGTCGCTCTCGAGCTTGCGACCGGCCAAGGCTTTAGCCGCATGTCTTTGCTGCGCGCAGACCTGACGACCGGCGATCTGATTGCAACCGTTCAGGAGCAGAACCCGGAACCGGGGCTTGCGGTCAAGGCGGCACCGGTGTCGCCTCCTGCACCTGATGCGCCCCGCGCTGTCGATGTGGAGGCTTTGAGCGACGCGGAAGTGGAAGCGCTTCTGCAAGAACTGTCCTCCGGAGAATGAAACCATGACCGAGAATTTGGACCGGTTTGCAGGTCTTAATGGCGATCAGAAACGCGCGCTGCTCAAGAAGATGCTGGCGGAGGCGGGGCCAACTCCGCGCCAGCGCCAAGGCTTTGCTCTCCCGCCGGAATATGCCAGCTTTCGCGCGCGTCTGGAGACTTCGGGGGAGGAGGGGCTTGCGGACATCTTCTATCGGAATTTCGACGGCATCAACGCCCATCGCGCAGTCATGGGCGGCGTCGAGTTTATCAATTTCTGTAGCTACAACTATCTTGGCCTGTCGGGGGACCGCCGCGTTTCGGACGCCGCAAAGGACGCCATCGATACATATGGTACATCTGTTTCGGCCTCGCGCCTTGTTTCGGGAGAGCGTCCGCTGCACGGCGCGCTGGAAATGGCGCTTGCGCGGTGGATCGGAACCGAAGCGGCGATTTCTTTCGTGGGCGGGTTTTCCACCAATGAGGACGTCATCGGCCACCTCATGAGCGAGGGCGATCTCATCATTTATGATTCGCTCATCCATGCCAGCGTGCAGCAGGGTGCCCGCCTGTCGGGGGCGACAACATTGCCCTTTCCGCACAATAATTTCGACGCTCTGGATACCATCCTGAAGCGCAGGCGCGGTCAGGCCCGTCAGGTTCTGATCGTGGTCGAAGGCGTCTACAGCATGGACGGCGACATCCCCGACCTTCCGGCCCTGCTCGACATCAAGCGCCGCCACAACGCGCTGGTCATGGTGGACGAAGCGCATTCGATGGGCGTGCTTGGTGCCACTGGCAGGGGGCTGTCCGAATATGCCGGTGTTGCCGCAGGTGACATTGATCTGTGGATGGGAACGCTGTCCAAGTCCTTTGCCAGTTGCGGTGGCTATATCGCGGGAAGCCAGGAGATCGTCAGCTATCTTCGCCACACCTCCCCCGGATTCGTCTTCAGTGTCGGGATGTCGCCGCCATTGGCGGCTGCGGCCTATGCCGCGCTTCAGGTGCTGGAGGCCGAGCCCGAGCGCGTTGCGCAGCTGAATGCGCGGACTGCGCAATTCCACGCGCTGGCAGGCGCACGCGGCCTTGATCTGGGTCCGGCCAACCCGGCTGCGGCAGTTGTTCCGATCATGGTCGGCGATTCCAACAAGGCGGCCCGGCTGTCGCACGCGCTTGTCAGGAGGGGCATCTTGGCCTTGCCGATCGGCTTTCCCGCCGTGCCCGAAAACAAGGCGCGGCTGCGCCTCTTCCTGAGCAGCACGCACACGGAGGATGAGATCCGGTCAGCCGCAGATAGTATCGCCGACGAGCTGGATCACGCGGGGGAGGGCAAGAGCTGATCGTGCCAGAGCGTTTGCGCCAGAACCCCGACGGGCGCGTGGCCTGTTGCTTTCAATCAATATCATCGCTTCGAGAGCGGTGTAAGAGGGACTCATGAGCAGCGTTACACACTCCATCGTGATCGAACCTGTCTCTTCCGGACCGGCGCTGGATGCGTTTGTCGGGCTCCCTTCGGTCCTTTATCAGGCCTTGCCGGGCTTCCACCCGGTGCTGGACATGGACAGCCGGATGCTGCTGTCCCCCAAGGAAAGCCCGTTCTGGAAGCGCGGCAAGGCCTGCTATTTTCTGGCGCGGCAAGACGGCAGGCCGGTGGGGCGGATTTCTGCGCAGGTCGATGTCAACCAGCCGGTCGGCATACCACAGGGCGCGGGCATGTTCGGCTGTCTCGACGCGGTTGATGACCCCCTTGTGGTGGCGGCGCTGGTCGATGCGGCAGAAAGCTGGTTGCGGGCGCAGGGATGCGTCACGGTTTTTGGCCCCTGTATGCTCGACATGAACGAGCAGCCCGGCCTGCTCATCGCCGGCGCCGAGGGCGAGCCGATCTATATGTGCCCTTGGCACCCGCCATATCTTCAGCGGCATATCGAAGCGCTGGGTTATGAAAAGCTGCACGATCTCCACAATTGGCGTCTTGATCTGGGCGGTGCCCCTGTCGATGAGTTCGACAAGGCGAGGCGCCTGATGGCCCGTCTTCCCGGCCTCGTCTTCCGCGCGCCGACCCGGCGGACAATCCGGCGGGATCTCGTGCTCATGTGCGAGGTCTATAATGACAGCTGGTCCGACAATTGGGGATTCATGCCGCTCGCACCCGGGGATCTGACGGGTCTGGAGGCGTTCATGTTCGGGTTTCTCGGAAAGCTGGTGTTCCGCACCGTGGAGCTGGACGGCATTGCCATCGGAACCATGCTGGCCATCCCCAATCTCTTCGAACTGACCGAAGGGATTGCGCCGCGCCCCGGCATCACGGGCTGGGCCAGATTGGGATGGCGTGCGCTCACTCACCGGTTCCACAGCCACCGCATCATGCTCATGGGTGTTTCCCGGCGCTTGCGGCACACGCCGCTGGGTGCAGCAGTGACCGTGCTGCTGGTGGAAGAGCTTGTCCGCAGCCAATCGCATCATCGCAGCCATTGGGTAGAGGCTGGCTGGGTTTTGGAGGACAACACAGCGCTCAACACAATTCTGGAGAAATTCGGTTTCCTCAGATCAAAGACATTTCGTCTTTTTGGGCGCACACTGCCCGCCTGACACCACCGCTTAACACAAAGAAACGAGAGCATATGAACGACCATCTCTCCGCCACCCCGCCCACGCAATGGCCGCCCATGCCGCAAGAGGGCATGATCGAGCGCATCCTCGACATCGTCGAGAAAGAGGCGAATATCGACCGCGCTCTGCTGGTGCCGGGTGCCACCATGGAAAGTCTCCAGATTCCGTCCTTCGATATGGTGATGATCCTCATCGAGATCGAGGAGGCCTTCAACGCTTATCTGCCGATGGGAGAAGAGCTTGCCGATACCGTCTACCTGCATGATCTGATCCAGGTTCTGACTGCCAAGATGCAGAGCAAGGACAGCGCCCCCGACACGGGAGCATCACAAGCGTGACACGGCGGGTCTTCATAACCGGCATGGGTGCGGTGAGCGCGGCGGGGGACGGGGTCGAGGCCTTGTGGCAGGCAGCCCGTGACGGGCGTAGCGGCATTCGCGAATTGTCGCTCGATCGTGGCGAAGGATTGCGCATCCGTCAGGCCGCGCGTGTGCCGGATTTCAATCCCGAAGGTCGCATCGATCCGGTTCTGTTGCGGACCAGCGACCTCTACACGCAATTCGGCATTTGCGCTGCGGTGGAAGCGGTCAAAGCCGCCGGGCTGGACCGCGCAACATTTGGGGGGGATCGCACCGCCGCCATCATCGGTTCCGGCGTCGGCGGCATCGGCACGCTTGATGAAGGCTGTTTCCATTTCTATCGGGGCGAACGGATCGATCTTTTTTCCGTTCCCCGCGTGATGACCAGTTCGGTCGCCTCGCACGTCAGCATCGTTCTGGGCGTGACGGGGCCGACTTTCGTGGTTTCCGGCGCGTGCGCCTCGGGCAGTCAGGCGATTGGCATCGCCGCGAGCCTGATCCGAGCGGGCGTGATTGATCGTGCCATCTGCGGCGGTGCAGAGACCTGCATCAATCCCTCCACCATGCGCGCTTGGGAGATGCTGCGTGTGCTGACGCCTGGGGCCTGCCGTCCCTTTTCTGCCGGACGTGACGGAATGGTGCTCGGCGAGGGTGCGGGCATGATGGTGCTGGAAGCAGAGGATGCCGCCGTTGCACGCAGTGCCACGCCGCTGGCCATTCTGGCGGGCTATGGCACATCAAGTGATGCCAAAGACATGCTGCAACCCGATGCCGAGGGGGCGGCGAAAGCCATTACTGCCGCGCTGGCTGATGCCGGACTGTCTCCGGCGGACATCGATTATATCAACGCCCATGGCACCGGGACGGTGCTCAACGACATCACCGAAGCTGCGGCGTTGCGCGCCGTCTTTGGCGACAAGCTCGACGCGATTCCCGTTTCATCGAGCAAACCGATCATCGGCCACGCTCTTGGCGCAGGCGGGGCGCTGGAGCTCATCATCACGGTGCGCGCGCTGATGGAACAGATTGTACCGCCGCATTTGAACCTCACAGCTCCCGACCCCAAATGCCCGCTCAATCTCGCAACCGGGGATGCGGTTCCGGCCCCTATTTCGGCGGCCATATCAAACTCGTTCGCGTTCGGCGGGATTAACGCGTCCCTGATCGTAAGCCGCGCAAGGTAACCCGCACCCGAAAGGCATCACGCCGCGCGAGCGTTCAGGATCAGCTCGGCAAAATCGCGCAGACACCCCTCGCCACCGCGCAAGGGGCTGCGATAGTGAACGAGGCCCAGATTGTCCGCATGGGCGTCGGCGGGGCAAGCGGACAGGCCCACCATGGCAAGCGCGCGCGTATCATTCACGTCATCCCCGATGAACGCGATTTCCTCACGAGACAGGCCAAGCTCTGCCATCAACGCGGTGATCGCCGTGCACTTGTCCGATACCCCCAGCCGGATCACATCCATGCGCAGCTTGGCGGCCCGCTTGCGCACCGCTTCGCTCTCCTCGCTGGAGAGCAGGCCCGTCATGATCCCGGCTCCGCGCAGAAGCTCTACCGCCTTGCCGTCTCGGGTGTTGAACTTGCGCAGGCAGTCACCCGAATTGTCATAATACATGCCCGAATCAGTGAGCACGCCATCGACGTCGGTGAGAACCAGCTTCACCGCCCTGCATCGTGCTGCGAGATCGCCAGCAGGCGCTCTCCGCCGCAACAGGGCGTCGGCCACAAGCCAGTCCTGCGGCTCGTCCAGCTCCAGTCGGGTTTCGGGGGGCATCTCCCACGTCCCGATCCGCCCTGACACTCTGCACCCGCTGTCCAGCAAGGCGCTGCGACGGGTGATGTAAAAGGCCCCGTTTTCAAACATCTCGCCATCCCAGTCCTGACGGCGGGGGCGGGAGGCCGGATCATAATTTGCAGGGCGGGCCGCTCCGTCCGTATCCTGTTCCCAGCGGAAGCGATGCTCGCGCGTAACGGACAGGATGCTGTCCCACCCTTCGCGCTCCATCTTCTCCAAGGCCCCGTCCAGATCGTCACTGCGCAGCAGCGGGCTTGTCGCCTGCACCAGCACCACCACGTCAAACGCAGTGGCACGGGCGAATTCGAGCAGAGCGGATTCGGTGGTCGCCGTGTCGGTTGCGGTTTCCGGGCTGCGCCCGATCACCGCAAGCTTTGCGTCCACGATCTGCCGTGCCACCGCCGCAATGTCGTCACTGTCGGTGCAGACAAAGGTCTGGCTGACTGTGCGCGCGGCCAGGGCGGCCCGGCAGGTCCAGTGCAGCAGCGGCTGCCCCGCGAGGAGACGGATATTCTTGCCGGGAATGCTCTTCGATCCGCCGCGCACCGGAATGAAGGCCACCACGCGAGACGGAACAGCGCTTGCGTTCAGCGCCATCGGATCTGGCCAGACTTCAGCTTCACCCGCTGCTCCTCTTCCACTGGCAGCATGTCCGAGCGCTTTTCGCCCAGCGCGAGACCCACATTCCTGACGTCGCGCACAAGGCGGCGCAGGCCATCGGGCTCCAGGCTGGCGGCATGGTCTGTGCCCTTCATCGTCCGATCCAGCGTATAATGGCGTTCAATGAACTGAGCACCCAGAGCAAGGGCGGCAATGTCGACCGCGATCCCGAGATGGTGCCCCGAAAAGCCGATGGCTGAAACGGTGTCGCCGAAATCCTGACGCAGGCGGGGCAACTCGCCCAGGCAAACATCCTCGAACGCGACCGGATAGCCTGATGTGCAGACGTAGAGCACAATGTCCTTCGCCCGCCCCAGATCGTCCATCAGCGCAACGATCTGCTGCACCTCGTCCCGCGTCGTCATCCCCAGCGAAATGTGGATCGGCCCGGCAAATTCGCGGGCCAGCAATTCCAGCAGCGGGCGGTTGAGATTGCAGGCAGAGGGAATTTTGATCCATTCGGGCTCGATGGACATAATCTCTCGCGCCGAGGTGATGTCCCATACAGAGCAGGCATAGCCCGTCCCATAGTCGCGGCACCAGCCCTGCAACTCCCGATGCTGTTCGACAGACAGTTCGAGATATGCGCGGTGTTCGCCATAGGTCTCGCCAAAGGCATTGCGCGCCACCGGATGGGGTTTCGCAAATTCTTCGGGCGAAAGAAGTTCGCCGGGGTTGCGCTTCTGGAACTTGACCACCGGCGCCTGCGCGAACTGGGCGGCCGTGCGGATCAGCTCGCGCGCCTTGTCCATGCTGCCCTGATGGTTGCACCCGATTTCAGCGACGACAACCGCAGCATTCATGGCTGGCGCACCTCCTTCTGGATCATCATAGGCCACATCCCTATGATCGGAACCCATGGCGTTATTGCGAGCACAACGTAGTCATGCCAGTGAAATGAGCCCTTGTCTTTGACATAGAGCATGACGGAATTCGCATCGTCCTTTTGCAAGCCACGAGGCCGGTTGGACCGGGGCACATTTTGCCTTGCTTTGCGCGGCCTTGCAGGGACTATAAGGGGCTGATGACAAGCCGCCTTCCCAGTCTTGAAGCGTCTGCGCGCAAGAGGGCCGGACGGCTTTCCTTCCATGCCGGCAACTATATCGGGGGCGAAACCGTCAGCGGGATCATGTCAGCCCTGTCGCTCGCCATTCTGACGCGTCTACTGACCCCGGCCGAGTATGGCATATTGTCGCTCTTCGTTTCGGTTGTTGCTGTGTCCTCGATCATTCTGGAGCTGAATTTTCGCGGTGCAGTGAACCGGTACTGGTCCGAAGCCGACGGCGATTACCCGGATTTCCTGCATTCGATCCTGCTGGGCTGTGCCGGTTTCGTCATGGTGTTTCTCGCCTTCGGATGGGTCTTCCGGAACAGTTGGGGGGCGTTGCTGGGGCTTGATGGGCATCTCTTCTTTCTGGCCCTGATCTGCGGCGCTCTGCGCATTCCGTGGAATTTGGCGTGGAAACAGGATGTGGCGATGGAATCCTCTCGCGCTTACAGCGTCCGCCTCAGCATCCGGTCGCTGCTGACGTCCGTTGCGGGCGCGGCCTGGGTCTATCTCCTCTCCAGTGATCGCTACATGGGCCAGATCTATGCACTCCTCGCCGTAGGCGGGCTGATGGGCGCGCTGACCTTGGCAATCCTTGTGCGCACTGCGCGCGGTGGCAAATGGAATGCGCGACACCTGAAATATGCCCTGCTGTTCGGCATCCCGCTGATGCCACATGCCCTTTCCACCTTCCTGCTCAGCCTGTCGGATCGGGTCGTTGTCAGCCATTTCGCCGGTTATGCCGATACTGGGCTTTATGCCCTTGCCTATGACGTGGGCGCGATCACGGGCACGGCTGCCATGGCGCTGAATCAGGCGTGGCTGCCGCAATTTCTGGATCTGCGCAAGGCAGGCAACACAACGCAGATTGCCGTGCTGTCGCGCACGCTCTCCATCAGCTTCACGTCCATATGCTGTCTGGCCCTGCTGATGGCACGGGAACTCATGTTCCTGCTCGGGGGTGAGAGTTTTCGAGTGGCATTGCCAGTCATTCCAGTGGTCATCATGGGGCAGGCGGCGCTCTTTCTGGCGACGCTCTATGCGAACTACACTTTTTACCGCAAACGGACCGGGCTGATTTCGCTGGCGACAATGTCGGCTGCTGTGATCAATGTTGCGCTCAATATCTGGCTGGTGCCGCTTTATGGCTATGCAGCGGCGGCCTGGACAACCTGGTTCTCCTATATCCTGCTGACCGCAACCGAATATGGCATTGCCCGGTTCCTGCTGGGGGAACAGGTCGTGTCCGCCCGCTCGCTTCTGGGGCATCAGCTTCTGCTGGGTGCAGTTGCGTTGCTGGTGCCGTGGGTGGAATCGCAGGCCGGAAACCCCGCTTGGCTGCTGATTGCGAAGCTGGCCATTGCGCTGTTTCTCTGCTGGCGGATGTGGCAGGCCTTCCAGGCCGGAAAGGCAATAGCCTGAATGGAAACGCCGGTCCGGGACATTATCGAGGCCATCCTCGAATTCGAGAAAGACCCTGCGATCTGGGAAGAGAATATGCGCGGAATGCCGTTCTGGCATTTCCTGCGTTACGAACTTTTGGCTCTGATACTGGACGCCAATGGCGTGCAGGGCAATCGCCACGGCGGCTGGCGGGCAAGGCCGCTTTCGGACTGGCTCCCGCCTTCGCCCGCCCGCTTGGCGGCGACGCTGCGTCATGGGCCGTTTGCCCGATTGCAGCGCAGCGATCTGCTCGTGTTCAACCATCCGCGCCATATCTTCAGCGCACAGCATGGGGGCTGGATCTGCCCTTATAGCGGCTTCCTGCTTGATGAGGTGGACCATAGTCGGCAAGTCATCGAAACGCCGTTTGCGGGGCAACATTATCATCCCAACGCAACATGCGACGTCCGCTATCTCGAATGGCTTTCGCGGCCCCGGCTCTTGCGCGGTTTTCTGAGTGTTGGCACGGCACGGCTTGTCAACACGCTGGCTGCGGCTGCCGTCGCATGGAGCCGGAGCCTGGCAGCGGCAGCCGCATTGAAGCCGCCCGATGCAGACAGGGTCGTCCGTTTCGCGAAAGGCACCGCCCGGCGTGCGCTCGCTTATTATGAAACGCACAACCGCCTGCTGGATTGCGTGCAACCCCGGCTGGTCCTGCAGGTCGTGCATTATGTGCCGCGAAACCTCGTCATGTCGCATCTGGCGCGCGCGCGCGGCCTGCCTGTGGCGGAACTCCAACATGGATGGATTGGCCAGACGCACCTCGCTTATGCGATGCGCCGCCGCCCCTTGCCCCTAACCTTGCCGAGCCATGTGCTGCTGTTCGGCAAGGCCTGGAGGGAATATGCCGACTTCCCATGGCCGGACTCCAGCGCGCCTGCCATCGGGGCTGCATGGTTCAATCGCAACCGGCGCGCGGGCGGTGCCAAGGCCAGAAAAGCACAGGATAAGCGCGTCATCCTGTTTGTTTCCCAAGGGAGCATCGGCGCGTCCTTGAGCCGCTTCGCTGCGGAGTTCGCGCGGCATGATCGCGACGGGCAGTTTTCGGTGATCTACAAGCTGCATGGCGGAGAGCCCTCCAACTGGCGGCAGGCTTATCCCTGGCTGGCGGACGGGCGCATCCGGGTGGTCGGGGCTGAAACGCCGATTTACGATCTGTTTCGTGAAAGCGACGTTCAGGTTGGCGTCTATTCCACTGCGCTGTTCGAAGGTATGGGCTTTGGTCTGGGCACTTATGTTGCCCCGATTGCCGGGCATGAGGCCATGCAGCCCGCGATCAGGCGGGGCCTTGCCCGGGCTGTCAGTTCGGCGGATGATCTTGTCCGGCAATTGCGGCAAGATGCCGGTTGGCAGCCGGATGACGCGGCTTTGGCCGGACTATGGGCGGACGATCCGGAGGGACACTTCCGGGCGTTCGTGGCCCAGTGTTGCGAAGGCGTGGCAACGCCCGAGGTCGGCGGATAGGCGCACACAAGCCTTATTGCCTGGAACGCGCAAATGTCGCGCACAGCTTGGCCTATAGATACTTCATCTTGATCGTGATTCGATCACCATCGCGCTGCACGGGAAATCTGGCAGCCTTGAACGATGGCGGCCCCAACACGGTCGAGCTATTGTTGGAAAAGCCAAATCCTTCAGCCGGGAATCCGATCGGCTTGCGATCCATGCGGCTATTGGCATTCTCGTCATGGTAGATCGCCACCGCGTAATGGCCCGATGCCGGAACATAGAGGCAGGCGCGCGTGATGGGGCGCTTGGCCACAATCCGCGCGAGTTGAAGCGAGCCATCCTTGACCAGAAATTTCTTGCTGTTGTCACCATAGATGGTGATGGCAATTCGCCCCTTGGCCTCGCGGACGTTGGTCACAGAGATGTAGAGACGCATCTGACTTGGCGTTCCAGCGCACTCCGTCTCGTCCGCCAGGACACGCACCTTTGCTATAGTCGGTGATGGCGCTCCTGTTGCCGTCAAGGCTAGTGTCAGCAGCGCGAACCTGGATATGTTCATCGTCGCATCTCCTGGTGCCTTTTGCCAGACAAGGGCTGGCCGGTGATCGGCATTTTCATCATGCTCAAACAGCGGCGATGGCATCCGCCTGACCGCCCGGACTGGCCTCTTCGCGAATCCGCGTGACGGTTTCGCAGAATTCGTCGATCAGCGCCATGTCCACGCCTACCGTGCAACAGACCTGAAACATGCGGTCAGCAAATGGTCCCTTGCCGGCATGGACGGTGAAACGATGGCGCAACAGCGCGGCGCCGAAATCGGCGAAGCTCATCCCTTCTGGCAGCTTTGCGCAGGTGCCCGCATAAGATCGCACTGCGTCTGGAAAATAGAGCTCCCACCCTTTGGCCAGCAAGGTTTCGCGAAGGTAGTCCGTGCGCAGACGGATCGCCTGAACCCTGTTGTCCAGCCCTTCGGCCTCAATCCCGCGCAACGCCGCATCAAGCCCGGCGAGCAGCTGGACCGCTGGAGTGTTTGATGTCAGCCCGGTCGCCTCGATCGACTCATAGGCGATGGACAGATTAAGATAGTGCCCCCGCCGGGGAATCCGGACAACGTCACTCATGGCGCTGCGCCGCGCCAAAACAAGTGCAACGCCCGGCATGGCGCCAAGGGACTTGCCCGAGCTGGTCGTGGCGAATGTCGCATTGCATATGGCAAGATTGATCGGATCGGCACCCATGCTGGATACGGTATCAACGAACAGCCTGCTGCCATGGCTGGCGCAAATCTGGCCAATTTCAACGACGGGATTGAGCAGCCCGGTGGAGGTTTCATGCTGAACCACGGCAACCAGGCTTGGCCGAAGCCGGGTGATCGCTTCCTCTACCTGCAGAAGATCAATCGTACCGCCCCAGCCGAAATCAAGCAGCTCGGTGCGGTTATAGTAAGTGCTTAACCCCTGAAGGCGATATCCGAACTCGCCATTGCCAAGCACCAGAACGCAATCGCCCGGCCTGACGGTGCTGGACAGCACCATTTCATTGGCAGCGGTGCCCGAACCGGCAATGGGAATCACGGCGAAATCATCCGCGCTGACGCCCGCGATAGCGCGCAGCCGGTCGGACACATCGCGGATGAGGGAGCGGCAAGAAGGATCACGATGGCCCATCGCGCAACTGGCAACGGCTTCGGCAACATAGCCGGGCACATTCACCGGTCCGCCGCCAAGCAGTCGGCATGATTCGTCGTGTCTGGTACGAGAAGCGTTCATCTCCTGCCTTCTTCGCCTGATCCCGTTGAAAAACCACCCCATTGCGAACAACGGCATGCAAAAGACCGTTGTCCGAATCCTGATTGGATGACACCGGGCAAGTGCCGACCGTCAAAATTGAAAGCGCGGCCCATAGCGGTGCGGTCGGCCATGTTCAGCATTGGCGCAGCATGGCGCGCGCCGCGTCCAGATCGGCCAGATTGTCGATTTCCTGCCACCCCAGGCCGCGCGTGGAAATCGCCTTCACGGCCAGCCCTTCGCCGAGCACAAGCTGGTAGGCATCTTCATAATAGCCATCGCCCTTGCCTAGTGTGTAGATCATCCGGTCAATCGCGTCGAAAACGAGCGGGCCATCTGCTGCGGCGATCCGTTCCAGCCCTATCGAAACGCCATGGGAACTTGCGGGCAAATGCTTGCCGAACGCGCTGATCAATCCGGTTTCCGGATCGACCAGAACCTTCATGTCCTCCTCAACCAGCGGCCTCACATCATCGACCAGCGCAGCCGTCCCACCATCGCCGCCGGTCAGAAGCGGCATCAGCCCCGGATCAAGAACAAGATCGCCATCCATCTTGAGGAAGCTCTTCCCTTCCAGCGCCTCGCGCACCGCGAGCAGAGAGCGGCCATTGTTCATCCCGGCAAAGTCGGGATTGAAGACGAGGTGAATCCCGTCACTATCCGCCCGGCCTTCGAGATGGTGCGCGATCATGTCGTGCCGATAGCCTGTGACGATATAGGTGGAGGCAATGCCGCAATCGGCGATCCGGTCGAGAAGCAGATCGAGGATCGTTTCGCCTTCGCGGCCCACTGCGACCAGTGTCTTCGGACGGTCTGCCGTCAACGAATGCAGCCGACTGCCCATCCCTGCTGCCAGGATCACGGCTGCCGCTATCGGGTCCGGGGGGGTGTTCATTGTGAAATCCAGCTGCCTTGCCAATATGCCTGACGAGTGACACAGACTGCCAAGCCTGCCCCTTATGATCAGGACTATCAGAATATAGGTCTTAGACGTGGACAGGGCATTGATATTAAACAAGGTGACATGGTGAATTTCGCTTTCGATGCTGTTCTGGTTGTCCCGGGAGGGTCCGGCGGTGAGGCGGTGCTGGCTGGAAATCTGGGCGGGATGCCTGCCATCACGCGGCAGTTGCGGCTGCTTGCCCGCAGCGGTGCCCGAAGGCTGGTGGTGGTGCATCGCCCGGCTGATCGCGAAGCTCTGGGGCCGGCGCTGGCCAGCCGCTGGTGCCCGCAAAATGTGGAAATCAGTCTCCATTCCCAGCAACACCCGAATGAGGCTCTGCCCGGCGATCTGGCACAGACCCTGCTGATCCTGCCCGCGCATCATGTTCTTGATCACAAATGTTTCGCGGCCCCGCGCACTTATCTTTCGCCGGATGATGCGACGCTGATCTGGTTCGGCCCCAAAGATCAGGCCCAGCCCGCGATCCAGGCGCTGCTGGAGGAAGAAACGCCGCATTGGCCATCCTCCGGCGCGATCCCGCTGCCCGCTGGCTGGCTGGCATCGCGAGCCGATCTTGGTACCATCCAGCGGCTGTTGTGGAACAGCTGCCGCAAGCCGATTGACGGCATCATATCGCGCTACGTCAATCGCCCTTTGAGTCTGGCGATCAGTCGCACCATCGTGTCTCTGCCCGTCACACCCAATCAGATAACGCTGTTTTCTGCTGCAATCGGGCTGGCCGGAGCGGCCTGCGTGATGGCCGGGGGCTATGCCATGGCCCTGCTGGGGGCGGTGCTGCTGCAAATCGCATCAATTCTCGATGGCGTGGATGGTGAACTGGCCCGTGTCCGGGTTCAGTTCAGCGTACTGGGTGAGTGGTTCGATACTGTCGCGGATGATGTTGTGAACATCGCCTTTGTTCTCGCAATCGGAATCGCGCGATGGCGCAGCGGCATGGTGGATGAATGGACCGCGCTGGCGCTCGGCACAGCGGGTGTCATGATGCTGGTTGCCATCATCTATTATGTCTGGATCGCGCGCGCGGGGCGCGGCGACATCCTGTCAGTGGATTGGTTCGACCCTTCGCCCGCTGCCAATACCGGGCTCTTCGCCCGTCTTCAGGCTTTGGGGACAACCTTGTTCCGCCGCGACTTCATGATTGCGATGCTGCTGCTGGCCGCTCTGTTCGGTGCTGTCCATTTGGCCTTGGTCCCGATTGCGTTCGGGGAGGTCATCATCCTTGGCGCACAGGCTGTCAGACTGGTGAGCCGTACGCGATGACGCAGCCCCCGGCCTCCGGCGCGCCTGTCATTGCTTATGTCACCACGCTCACCATGCCTTCGGGCGAAACCGACACCGAGCAGACCATCCGTTCATTCGAGGCGATGCACCGTGTTGATCCGCGCTGCGAACTGGTTGCCCCGCGAACGCGCCCTGAACGCACCGCACAGCAGGCGATCAAGGCCTTTTACCAGACGGAGCAAGGCCTTTCGATCCGCTTTTATCGCGGCATTGGTGCGCTGCCGGGAGAGGCTGAGCGGCTGTTCCATGCTCTGTTCGCGGTTTTCCGATGGAAGGGCCGCTATGACATTATTCAGACGCGCAGCCGCGGCACTGTGATCCTCGCCATCCTGTTGGGGCAAAGGGCAGGCTTCGAGACCTATCGCATGCTGCCCATCACCAATCCCCTGTTCTTCCGGGTGCTGCGCCTCTTGGCAGGCTCACGCAGCCTGCTGGGCATAACCTGCCATTCGCATCAGGCCCGCGAGTCTTTGCTGGAAGGCGGGATCGCCGCTGAAAAACTCAAGGTCTTCCACAACGGATTTCAGGCCAGCGTGTTCGATCCGCCAACCTCACGCGCAGAGGCTCGTGAAAAGGCCGGCCTGCCGCAAGATCGGCAGATTGTGACCTATGCCGGGAATGTACAGAAGGGAAAGGGGGTAGAGACGTTGTTGCAGCTGGCGCAAATGCGCCCGAACATTCTGTTCTCCATCATTGGCGGTAATCCTGACAGCCTTTCGCGGATCGCGACGCTGGCCCGCACGCTCCAGCTTTCCAATCTGGTGCTGCCCGGTCGCCAGCCGCCGGATCGCGTGGCGCTTCACCTGCGTGCCGCCGACGTGCTGGTGATCCCGCCAACAGACGAGCCGCAAAGGCTTTATCGCCGCACGCTGCTGCCGATGAAGACCTTTCTCTATCTGGGTGCCGGGCGACCGATCCTGGCACCTGCTACACCTGATTTGTGCGAAGTGCTCCGCCATGGAGAGAATGCGTGGCTGGTTCGGCCCGATGCGCTTGACGACGCGGCTGGCGCGCTCGACCGGCTGCTGTCCGATCCTGAGCTTGCCATGCGGCTGGCGCGCGGTGCGGCCGAAACCGCAGCACATGCCAGCTGGGACCACCGGGCCACTGCGCTGCGTGATTGGCTGATCCAGCGGTTCCGCGCTGCTTGCTAGCCAGCTGGTGCGGCAGCGCGCACAGCCCGTTCCCGCTTGCGCCACCAGACAAGCGCCGCAATCATCACCAGATTGGAGGCCCCGATGATCACGCATTGGGCAATCGCATAAAAATGGTTCGGGATGGCCACCGCAACAATTGCCAGCACATAGATTTGTGCCAGATGAGATCCCAACCCGATGCAGGATAGCAGCTGCATAGGACCGGCAAAGGCGGCGCGAAACCGTTCGGGGCTGAGCGCCAGAGCTTCCCTGGAAATCCCTCCCGCCAGCCGGAACGCGCGCGCGTAGCCCGTGTCGTAAGAGTTGGCGAGCGCGGTCCAGAGCCAGCGCGCGCGTTCTGGCAATTCAGGTTCGGGCTCGGGTTTCAGGCCCGCAGTCACCCGCACGAAATTTTCACGGAACTTGTCGTAAATGCTGACATGAAAAAGGATCGTCAGGAGTGCGAGCCCATTGAGCGGCCATGCAATCCAGGGATTGATCCCCTTCGAAGCGGCGAAACACAGCCCAGCCCAGATCGCCAGCCCTGCCACGGCATCGCTATACCCATCCAGCACCTGCCCCAACCTTGACGTTGCGTTGCGCAAGCGGGCGAGCATGCCATCTGCGCAATCAAGCACGACCGAGAGGAGAACCAGGAGCCCGCCGACCAGATACCAGTGCGTCCGGTCCGGTCCGGCCAAAGCAAACGCTCCCCCGGCCATCACGCCTGTCACCATGGCGGCGATGGTGATGGTCAGCGGCGTGATGAAGGCACCGCGATTTTCCAGAGGCAGGATCACCAGAAAAGCCAGAGGACGGTGAATCCATCGATCTACGAATTCATCAACCTCTCTGGCTTTCAGTGCATCGCTGAACTTCCAGCGATTTCTGTCAGGTGACGGTGTCATCCCATGCCTTCTTTCTGCCCGGTCGCCTCGGACTAGTTTGCGGGCTCCATCGTGTCCAGCGCCTGAAAGCAAGCGGGAAAAGGCCGCGCTGACCGTTACTGTACCAGACCCGGATCGAGGCAGTGGTCCAGGCCCAGCCCAGGATCGGTACGGCGAGACCGACGGCCAGTTCCAGCAACGAGAGGGGCAGCCCTCTGCTAATCCCAAGCGGCTTGACCATGACCTCGATCAGATCGAACAGAAAAATATGTGCCAGAAAGATCCAGAAGCTGGCCTGCGCGACGAGAACCGCCGGTTGCGCCAAAAAGGTCGGCAATCGCACCGTTCTGAACCAGATGACGGGCAGCACGATCACCACGAACCAGACAGCTCGCACCGGCCCGAATTCCGCCCCGGTTGGCAGATAGGCGATGACCGCGCAGCCGATGATGACGGCACTCAGCAGCAGCTTGCGGGCAATGCCATCCTCTCCGTTCCGCATCATTGCCCAAAGAAACCAGCCCAGCATGAAGTTCCACAGGACGAGATGGGGCAATTTGTCGGCCAGATAGAGCGTGTTCCAGAGCGCGTGGGAGACGACAGCCATGGCCAGCGCCACGGCAAGGGCGGTCGCGGTCGCGGCGACAGGGTGGCACCGGATCATGGGTGTCAGGTTTCCAAGGCGGAATATCAGCGCCAGAAACAGCAGCATCTGCGCCATCGCCTGCGGATACCAGACGTGAAAGAGCACCAGCCGATGGTGCGTGAACCAGTTGCTGATGAGCGCAAGCTCGGTGAAGTACAGCGTCAGCGTTACGTTTTTCGCGCCGAGCGCCAGAACAATCGTGTCCCAGATGACCATGATCGTCCAGCACGGCACCAACAGCCGCAGCCCGTACCGCAGAAAGCTGCGCAGAGTATCTGACGTGGTGCCCGTGAAGGAAAAGGTGGCCATCGTCATGCCCGACAGCGCCAGCAGGGCGTCGAGCCCGCCGTAAAAATACTTGCCCTCGAACAGCGCCTGAGACAGCCGGGCATGGCTGGCAACCATCAGGACCATTGAAACAGCGCGGGCCAGAATGACCGTTTCAACCTCGCGAGACCTGCGCTCAGCCAAGGGCGCTACCCTTCATCAATTCGAGCTCGGCGATACTGCGCTCGTGCCAGTCGGGCGGCAATGTTCCGATTAGATCTTCCAGCTGCAAATGCACCGTGACAGCGCTCATCGAGTCCCCGCCCAAGGAGACGAAACTTTGTGTTTTGTTGACCTCGGCATGGCGGAACGTGGCGCGGAATATGTCGGCGACACTGGTCGCCATGCCTGAATGGCCCATCATGATCGCGGAGAATTCACGCCATACGGCGCGCAGGACTGCACTTGGCGACTGTGCGGCGGCAGGCGGCGTGCCGTGCACGGCTTCAATCGCGCGCTGCAAAGCCATCCGGTCGATCTTGTCGTTGCCAAGTCTGGGAATGCGCTCGATCGGCCTCACATCAAAGACAGAGGCAGGAAGGCGGGTGTGCTGCGCCAGCCGTTCGGCGAGGGCGATCTCTGTCGCTCCATCGCCCGCAACGAACAGCATGAGTGTCTCGCCGGATGCCATCGCCGCCGCCTCAATGCCCTCGCTTGCCAGCATGGCCTCAATGTCGTCGAGGTTCAGCCGCCGCCCAAAAGGTTTGACGAACCGCGACTTGCGCCCTGCAAGCACATACAGACCATTGGGCAGCCGCCGTGCCATGTCGCCGGTCCGCAATGAGGCTGGCCGGTCGCCCGATCCCAGGTCGATGGCGGATTGGCAATAGCCTGCCATCACATTCGGTCCGGCATAGTTGAGCTCGCCTTCTACGCCATCGTCCGTGATGACATGCCCCATATCATCGGTCAGCCACATCCGGCCTCCGGGGATAGGCAAGCCAATGGCATCAGGAAATTGCTCGGCCTGTTCGGGTGGCAGATAGCTGATGCGGGGTGACGCCTCTGTCTGCCCGTACATGACAAAGAACCGCCAGCCGCCCTGTCTCGCCAGTCGCGCAAAGTGACGAACGAGATCCGGAGCGAGCCGCCCGCCTGCCTGGGTTGCGAACCGCAGGCGGTCAAGCGCGGCCAGCCGCGAGTCCATGCGCTTGAGCAGCTCGTAGCTATGCGGAACACCCGCGAAATTCGTGATTCCGTGCTGGGTCGCCTGCGCCCAGAAGATCGAGTCCTGCACCGATGC
Organism: Sphingomonadales bacterium; assembly: GCA_016714795.1. Lineage (GTDB taxonomy): Bacteria > Pseudomonadota > Alphaproteobacteria > Sphingomonadales > Sphingomonadaceae > Aquisediminimonas. The sequence goes on from JADKCA010000002.1 coordinate 226,269, forward strand.
GTTGCTCAGAACGAGCGAAGCTCCGGCGGTCAGATGGGTGTTGATGACCGTCAATCCATACGAATAGTAGGGCTTCAGCGTTGTTATTCCGCGATCTTCACCGGTCATGCCGAGATAGGAAATGATGGCGGCGGTATTGGCGGCAATGTTGCCCTCGGTGATCTTCACCAACTTGCGTGACCCTGTGGTCCCGGACGTGGCCAGCAGCAGCGCCAGATCGTCTTCGATCAAAAGCGGTTCGGGGTTACGGGGAACGGGCGCGAGGCGCGCGACCTCGCCGTCCGTCAGAACCAATGCGTCGGGGCTGTAACTTTCGATCAGCGGCTGGATGGACTGCGCACGATCCGGATCGAAGACATGGACCAGATGCCCTGCGTCAAGCGCCGCGCAATAGGCCGAAACGAAGCCGGGTGTGTTGCGCCCCTCAATGAACAGCAACTGCTTTGCCGGGGCCAGATCCGCAAGTGCGGCCCGCCCGGACGCCATGATCTCGGTATAGCTAAAGTGCCGCCCTTGCGGGTCGATCACGCAGATGCGGTTCGCGAACTGATTGAAATTTCTGAACATGCCAATGGGTCGATGCGATGGCATGACAGGCGAGATCTAGCAAGGGATCGGTATTCACAAAGGCGATATGTCAAAAGGTAAAATTTCACGGCCGGGGGGCAGCAGGAGATAGGGTCACTCCCACTCGATCGTGCCCGGCGGCTTGCTCGTAGTCATAGACCACCCGGTTGATGCCCTTCACTTCGTTGATGATGCGCGTCGCGGTGCGGCTGAGGAAGGAGGCGTCAAAGGGGTAGATGTCGGCAGTCATGCCATCGGTGGAGGTGACGGCGCGGAGCGCGCAGACATTGTCATAGGTGCGGCCATCGCCCATCACGCCCACGGTGCGCACGGGGAGCAGCACGGCGAACGCCTGCCAGATCGCATCATACAGCCCCGCATTGCGAATTTCGTCGAGATAGACGGCGTCTGCCGCGCGCAAGATGTCGCAGCGTTCCTTGGTCACTTCGCCGGGAATGCGGATGGCCAAACCGGGACCGGGGAAGGGGTGGCGGCCCACGAACATGTCTGGCAGGCCCAATTCGCGCCCCAGAACGCGCACTTCATCCTTGAAGAGTTCGCGCAATGGCTCGACCAGCTTCATGTTCATGCGCTCGGGCAGGCCGCCGACATTATGGTGGCTCTTGATCGTGACGCTAGGCCCCCCGGTGAAGGAGACGCTTTCGATGACGTCCGGATAGAGCGTACCCTGCGCCAGAAAGTCTGCGCCGCCAATCTTCTTCGCTTCTTCCTCGAACACGGTGATGAATTCAGCCCCGATGAACTTGCGCTTCTTTTCCGGGTCGGTGACGCCCGCCAGCCCCGCCATGAAGCGGGCCTCCGCATCCACCACGACGAGGGGGATGTGATAATGGTCGCGGAACATGCGCTCCACCTGTCCGCGCTCATCGAGCCGCAACAGGCCGTGGTCCACGAACACGCAGGTGAGCTGGTCGCCAATCGCTTCATGGATCAGGATCGCGGCGACGGAGCTGTCTACCCCGCCCGAAAGCCCGCAAATCACGCGGCCGTCGCCGACCTGTTCGCGGATTTCGGCAATCTTGGTGGCGCGAAATTCGGCCATCGTCCAGTCGCCGGCAAGGCCGCAGACCTTGTGGACGAAGTTGGCGATCAGCTTCGCGCCATCTGGGGTGTGGACGACTTCGGGATGGAACTGCGTGCCATAATAGCGGCGGTCATCATCCGCGATCATCGCGAACGGCGCGCCTTCGGTGGTGGCGACCACGCGGAATCCCGGTGCAAAGGCCGTCACCTTGTCGCCATGGCTCATCCACACCTGATGCTTCGAGCCCTTTTCCCACAACCCGTCGAACAACAGGCAGCCATCAGAGACTTCAATGAACGCGCGGCCGAATTCGCCGCTGTCCCCGGGTTGCACCGTGCCGCCCAGTTGATGGCTCATCACCTGCTGGCCATAACAGATGCCAAGGATCGGCAGGCCTGAGTCAAACAGGCATTGCGGTGCGCGCGGCGAGCCATCTGCGGGGACGCTGGCGGGCGAGCCGGAGAGGATGATCCCCTTGGGCTTCATCCGCTCAAACGCGGCCTCAGCGCTGTTGAACGGGGCAATTTCGGAATAGACGCCCGCTTCACGCACGCGGCGCGCGATGAGTTGCGTCACCTGGCTGCCGAAATCGACGATCAGGATGGAGTCGGAAGGTTGAATGGACATGGCGGGCGGATAAAGGCCTGTCGCCTGCCTGTCCAGCATGTGCGCCTTGATTCAGTTCATCGACGCGACAGCTTTACCCCTGTAAATCATCCTTCTCCGGACTCGAATGGCGAGTCCCAGTATCGGATTGAGGCGGGTTATGGGCTTCTCTCGCAAGTTTCTGGCAGGCACTTTGGGCTTGGCCATGCTTTCCACATCAGTGACTCCGGCCATGGCAGGCGGTTTTGGCAGTGTCGGTTTCGGCACGGGTTGGGGCAATAGCTGGGGCAGCGTCGGCTCCAGTTGGGGCGGCGGGCGCGGCTGGGGACGCCGCCATCGCGGCCATGACAATGATACCGGCGAAGTGCTGGCGGGTGTGCTGATCGGCGCGATCCTGACCGGGGCCGTGCTCTCCTCCAAGGCGAAGAAGCAGCGTGAACGCGCGCCGACGGTCGATTATCCCGAGGATCGCCGTTCGGATGACCGCAGCCAGACCCGGCGTGGTGACATTGCCAGCGAGGATCAGGCCGTCGATGCCTGTGCGCAGGCCGCCGAGGACAAGGCCGGGCGTGCTGCCAGCGTGCGCGACATCAACCAGGTCCGCAAAAGCAGCGATGGCTGGGACGTGGAAGGCGTGGTCGAAAGCCGCGAAGGCTGGCGGGATCGCGCGACCGAACGCCGCAATTTCACCTGTTCGGTGCGCTATGGCGCAGTCGACTCGGTCTATCTTGAAGACGGTCGGGTGGCGCTGAATCAGTAATCCGGGTTCGGGGCATCGCGGCGCAAGCGGTGCGGTGCCCTACCCGCAGGACAGGCTGGCAATCCTGTCCTTGTCATCCAGCATGATGTTGAGCCGGTCTGTGCGATAGTCCAGCGTGACGGCCTGACCGGGGCGCACCCAGCGGACCATACCGGCACCCGCCAGTGCGCGCGCCTTCTGCCCTGCCTCATCGCTCATTTTGCGCCCGATCAGCGCCTTTGCGGCATCGGCATCGCAAAGGCCTGCACCATGTTCAGCGGGCAGAGGCTCAGTCGGAGTGCACGCCGTTGCCATCAGAAGCATCGGCAGCATGATTCGGATCATCGGGCGACTCGCTTTCCGGCGCTGTCCGCGCCATGTGCAGTTTGCCATTCTCTACGGCGAAGGCGAGCCTTCCTTCCACCAATTCCAGCGCGTCGCAACCAAATTCCTTGAAGCGCCAACCCTTTAGCAGCGAAAGCCCTTCGCGCTGTCCTGCAGCGAGCGCTTCCAGTTCGTCGGAGCGGGCAAGCAGCCGCGCGGCGACGCCGATTTCCTTGGAGCGAATCTTGAGCAGAAGCTTGAGCAAGTCCGCTACCAGCGCGCCATCCTTGGTCAGGCCGGGCTTGCGGTCCTGACGCGGCGGCATGTCTTCGGCAGCCATCGGCACGGCCGCCGCCAGAGCCACCATCATCCGTGCGCCAATATCGTTGGAGGCCCATGTCGCGGAGAGGCCGCGCACCTTGGCGAGATCGGCCTGCTGGCGCGGGGGATGCGCGGCAATGTCTGCCAGCGTCTCATCCTTGCAGATGCGCCCGCGCGGCAGATTCTTGCCCTGCGCCTCGCGCTCGCGCCACGCGGCCAGCGCCTTGATGCGGCCCAGCAGCTCGGGCTTGCGGCCGGAAACCTTTACCCGTTTCCACGCGGTTTCGGGGTCGTTCTGATAGCTGACGGGATCAGCCAGCCGCTCCATTTCGTCATTCAGCCAGACGCCGCGGCCATTCTTCATCAGTTGCTTGAGCATCTTGGGGAAAATGTCGGACAGGTAGGTCACATCGCCGATGGCATAATCGATCTGGCGCTTGTCGAGCGGGCGGCGGGCCCAGTCGGTAAAGCGCGCGCCCTTATCCAGCGAGACGCCCACCCAGCTTTCGACGAGGCTGGCATAGCCAATCTGTTCGCCCTGCCCCAGCGCCATGGCGGCAATCTGCGTGTCGAAAATCGGATGCGGCGTCTTGCCTGTCAGATTATAGATGATTTCCACATCCTGCCCGCCTGCGTGGAAGACCTTCAGTACATCCTCATTGTTGGTCATCAACTCCAGCAAGGGTGTCAGATCTATGCCGTCCGCCATCGGATCAATTGCAGCGGCTTCCTTGTCATCCGCAATCTGGATCAGGCAGAGTTCCGGCCAGAACGTGCTCTCTCGCATGAATTCGGTGTCAACCGTGACAAAGTCCGCCGAGGAGAGGCGTGCGCAGAGGGCGGCGAGCGTTTCGCTATCCTCGATCAGGGGATGTATCTTCATGGGTTATAGCCCATAGCGGACGCGCGCGGCTTGACAAAGGGGCATGGAGCGGTTGTTAGGCGCGGCTTGGATTTTTCCGCGAGATTTTGATCATGCACGCATACCGCACCCACACTTGCGCCCAGTTGCGCGCTGCCGATGTCGGCCAGACAATCCGCCTGTCCGGCTGGGTTCACCGCAAACGCGATCATGGCGGCGTGTTGTTTGTCGATCTGCGCGATCATTATGGCATCACGCAGATTGTCGCGGACAGCGACAGCCCCGCGCTTGCCATTTTGGAAGGTCTGCGTGTCGAAAGCGTGGTGACGATCGACGGCGAAGTGAAGGCGCGCTCTGCCGGCACCGTCAACGCCAACCTGCCCACGGGCGAGATCGAAGTCTTCGCCCGCGCGGCAACCGTGCTGAGCCGTGCCGAAGAACTGCCGCTGCCAGTGGCGGGCGAGCAGGAGTATCCGGAGGAAATCCGCCTCAAATATCGCTTTCTCGATCTGCGGCGCGATACATTGCACGCCAACATCGTCAAGCGCACCCAGATCATCCGCGAAACGCGCAGGCGTATGGAAGATATCGGGTTCACCGAATATTCGACGCCGATCCTGACCGCCTCTAGCCCGGAAGGCGCGCGCGACTTTCTGGTGCCGAGCCGCATCCATCCCGGCAAGTTCTTCGCGCTGCCGCAGGCGCCGCAGCAGTATAAGCAGCTGCTGATGGTCGCAGGGTTCGACCGCTATTTCCAGATTGCCCCCTGCTTCCGCGATGAAGACCCGCGCGCGGACCGGCTTCCGGGCGAGTTCTACCAGCTTGATCTGGAAATGAGCTTCGTCACGCAGGAAGAAGTGTGGGACACGATGGAGCCGGTGATGGCGGGCGTGTTTGAAGCCTTTGCCGATGGCAAGGCCGTGACGCCCGCAGGCACCTTTCCGCGCATCCCCTATGCGCAGGCGATGCTCGATTATGGCACCGACAAGCCCGATCTGCGCAACCCGATCCTCATCAAGGACGTGACCGAGCATTTCCGCACGTCAGGCTTTGGTCTGTTCGAGAAGATTGTCGGCAGCGGCGGCACTGTTCGTGCGATCCCGGCACCGAAGACGGCGGAAAAGAGCCGCAAATTCTTCGATGAAATGAACGACTGGGCGCGCAGCGAAGGCCATGCAGGGCTGGGCTATGTGACACGCAAGGGCGGCGAGTTTGGCGGGCCGATTGCCAAGAACCACGGTGAAGAGGGCATGATCGCGCTCTATGATGCGATGGGCCTTGGCCCCGATGATGGCTGTTTCTTTGCGGCCGGCAAGGCTGAACAGGCCGCCAAGCTGGCAGGCGCTGCCCGCACGCGCGTGGGCGAAAGCCTCGATCTGATCGAAAAGGATGCGTTCCGCTTCTGCTGGATCATAGACTTCCCCTTTTACGAATGGAGCGAGGAGGAAAAGAAGGTCGATTTCGCGCACAATCCCTTCTCGATGCCGCAGGGCGGAATGGAAGCGCTGCAAACTCAAGATCCGCTGACGATCAAGGCCTATCAGTATGATATGGTCTGCAACGGCTATGAGCTCGCTTCGGGCTCGATCCGCAACCAGCATCCCGATCTGATGGTGAAAGCGTTCGAACTCACCGGCCTTTCCCAGGCCGATGTCGAAGCGCGTTTCGGCGGCATGTATCGCGCTTTCCAGTATGGCGCGCCGCCGCACGGGGGCATGGCCGCGGGTGTCGACCGGATGGTGATGCTGCTGTGCGGGGTGCAGAATCTGCGCGAAATCACGCTCTTCCCGATGAACCAGCGCGCGGAAGATTTGCTGATGGGCGCACCGTCTGCCGCCGAAGCCAAGCAGTTGCGCGAACTCAGCATCCGCGTGGTCGATCAGCCCAAGGCCTGAGGTGCGCGCACCGTCTCCCGCATGATGCCAAGGCCGATGATCCGGCCCGGTATGCGGCGGAGACGCGGAAAGCGATTGAGCAGGCGCAAGGGCCATGGCGGACGGAGCAGCGGTTCGGGCTGGGCCAGCAAAGGTCCGATCACCCGGTCCTGCGCCAGCTTCTGACCGGCCTGAATAATGCGTGTCGGCCAGAGCCGCTTCGCCTGCACACGCCCGAGCAGCGGATCGGGATCAGCATCGAGCCGCAGCGGGCTTGCCAGAATATTGGCGGCGGCCACTGCATCCTGAATCGCCAGGTTGATGCCAATGCCGCCAATGGGCGACATGGCATGAGCCGCGTCACCAATCGCAAGCAGGCCGGGGCGATGCCAGCGGTCCAGCCGGTCGAGCGCGACCGACAGCAGATGGAGTTGAGCCGCATCGATCAGCACCGCATCGAGCGGGCCAAGATCGGGCAGGGCGGCTTCGATCCGTGCGCGGATGGCAGGCATGCCTTGGGCCAGCAGCGCGTCTCCCCCGCCTTTGGGGATGATCATCGCGCATTGCCAGTAACTGTCCCGATCAATCAGCACGAAGATGCGCCCGGCATCGAAAACCCCGCGTAACGCGTCTTCACCCGCATCCGCCTTGGGCAACGCAAACCAGAAAACATCCATCGGCGCGCCGAGCGTCGTGACCGGCAGAAGGCGCTGCCGCCGGATGATCGAGCCGCGCCCGTCTGCCGCGATCACCAGTTTGCGCGCGCGGATCGTCCGCCCGTCGGCCAGCACGGCCCCGCTGATCCGCCCCTTCTCTTCAAGAAGCGAGACGGCCTCTGCCTCCATCTCCAGAGCAAAGGCGGGGAAGGCGCGTGCTTCCTGATGGAGAAAGTCCAGAAATTCCCATTGCGGCATCATGGCAATGAAGGGCGCGGGCGTATCAAGGTGGCTGAGATCACCCACGGTGAGCGTCTGCCCGGCCATGGTGATGCGCGCCTGCGCAATGCGGCTGTGCGGGCGCTTCAGGAAGCGCTCCAGCATCCCCAATTGGTGGAGAATTTCCATGGTGGAGGGGTGCACCGTATCCCCCCGGAAATCGCGCAGGAAATCCGCATGCTTTTCCAGCACGAGCGTGGGCACGCCCGCCCGCGCGAATAGCAGCCCGGCCATCATGCCCGCCGGGCCACCCCCCAGAATCAGAACATCCGGTTCCATGGGGAGAGACTGACACATTCCGTCGCCGGGGTGAATGGCCTTGCGGTGGCGGTGGCATGCGGCGCGCAGTTCACGGCCCAAAGGCCACCAAAGTTCGCGGCCTATGCGAACTTTGGTGAAGCTGACACAGCGTATGACGGGCCCAGATCGGCGTTTGACTGCAATTGATAATTAAGTAAACTGTTGCCGTATTTCATGATGATGAGCTATAAAGAATTAGAATATGTGTTAAAAATTTAGAAAATTATGCACTCGTTATCGTAATTTCGGTGCGGATTGTCGCACTTAAGATTTGATATTGCCAATACAATATTTGATCACTCGGTGATTTTTCCGAGAAAACGTTGGACTTCAACAAGAACATCCTGTGATTATAATTCGTTGCCTTTGCAATTTCGAAGCGCGATCTGATGCGCAATCTCCTGCTCGCCGCGAAGCATTGCAAAAGCAACCGCGTCAATCGACAGATTAGCAGCAATTACGGCGACACGTCCATATTTACCCACAAATGCGCGGTTACGGTGACACTGCCGCACTCTGCCGCTAGGGTGAGTGGATGAATGAGCATATCGATCCCGGCCATTATTCTGACGCGCTGGTGATTCTGGCGGCGGCGGGCATCGTGATCCCCACCTTTGCGCGGTTCCGCATCACGCCCATTATCGGCTTCATTCTGGTCGGCATTTTGGTGGGGCCATATGGACTGGCGCGCTTTGCAGGCGAATGGCCGTGGATCAGATATCTCTCCATAGCTGATCCCGCCGCGATTGCCCCGATTGCAGAGCTGGGCGTGATCCTGCTGCTCTTTTCCATCGGGCTGGAATTGAGTTTTGGCCGTCTGTGGCGGATGCGCAAGCGGCTGCTGGGGTTTGGCGGGGCGGAAATGCTGGGCTCTGCCGCGATCATTGCCTTCGCCCTGTTCATGGCGGGCAACAGTTTCAACGCCGCACTGGGGCTGGGGCTGGCGCTCGCGCTGTCTTCAACCGCGCTCGTGCTGCCGATTGCCGGGCCGGGCACGCCCGTGGGCAAGCTCGCGCTCGCCATGCTGTTGTTTGAAGACATTGCACTGGTGCCGATCATCTTCCTGCTCGGCGCGCTTGCGGCCCCGGCTGGCGCAGACGGGTTTGTCCATCTCGGCACGGTGTTGGGGCAGGGGGCCGTGCTTATCGCGGTGATGATGGCGCTGGGCTGGTTCCTTTTGCCGAGCGTGTTTGCGCAGGCCGCGCGGACCAAGAGCCCGGAGCTGTTCCTCTCGGCCAGCCTGCTGATTGCGATTGTCTCCAGCCTTGCCACGATGGCGGTGGGGCTTTCGCCCATTGTCGGTGCATTGCTGGCGGGGCTGATGATTGCCGAAACCCCCTATGCTGAAGAGGTGGAGGCAGTCACATTGCCGTTCAAAGGCCTTGCTCTGGGGGTGTTTCTGATCACCGTCGGCATGTCGCTCAATCTCGATCTGCTGGCGGCCAACTGGTTCAAGATGCTGCTTGCCACGGGCACGGTGGTGTTCATCAAATCGGTGGTGACGATGGCGCTGCTGCGCGCCGGGCGGGTGCAGCGCGGCCTGGCGGCAGAAACATCCGTGCTGATGGCCAGCCCTTCGGAAACCACGCTGATCGTGCTGGGGGCGGCAGCAGCAGGTGGGCTCATCAACCAGAATGCGGCCAATTTCTGGCAGGTGGTAACCGCCATTGGCATGACGATCACGCCGCTGCTCGCCCGCATTGGCCATGCCATTGCCCGGCGGCTGGACCTGAAGGATGCCGTCAATCGGCATCCCCGGTCGAGCCGCAGGAACGTCATGCCATCCTGATCGGCTATGGCCGGGTGGGGCAGATGGTGGCGGACATGCTGGAGACGCACAACCAGCCCTATCTGGTGCTGGAAGCCGATGTCGATCAGGCGGATCAGGGCGTGAAGGCAGGCCACCCGGTGCGCTTTGGCGATGCCAGCCGGGTGCGGACCATCGAAGCGCTGCATCCCGAACGCGCAGCCGCCGTGGTGCTGACGATGGATGATCCGGTACAGAATGTGAAGCTGACCCGCTGGCTGCGCGAACGTTATCCTGATCTCACCATTGTGGCGCGCGCGCGCGATGTGGATCATGCCGCAGAGCTTTACCGGGCCGGAGCGAGCGATGCGGTGCCCGATACGCTGGAAAGCTCGCTGCAATTGTCTGAATCGGTGCTGGTGGATCTCGGCGTGGCAGTGGGGCCGGTGATCGCTTCCGTGCATGAAGTGCGCGATGTGTTGCGGCGGCGGATCAAGCAGGATGCCGATCTGGACGACGCGCCGCGGCTCGGCTCTGTCGGGCGTTTGCGGGATGCCTGAGGATGGCCGCAAAGCCTTGCATTAAGACTTTGCTTACCGCATAGCGCGCGGCGTTATGCCCTGCGGAATTTGATTCCGCAGGTCTTGGACATGTTCACTTTAGGGGGGAAGGGATAGCCCTGATGATGGTTGAAATTGCTATTGCGTTCGGCCTTCTGGCCGTCGTTTACGGCTTTGTAACAAGCCGACAAGTGCTGGCGGCATCCGCTGGCAATGAGAAAATGCAGGAAATCGCAGCCGCGATTCAGGAAGGCGCACAAGCCTATCTGGGTCGTCAGTATCGCACCATCGCCATGGTGGGCGTGGTTGTGGCGGTGCTGGTCGCCTATTTTCTGGGGGCGACTTCCGCAGTCGGCTTCCTGATCGGGGCCGTGCTGTCTGGCGTGGCGGGCTATATCGGGATGAACATCTCGGTGCGCTCCAACGTCCGCACGGCGGCCGCTGCGCAGACCGGCCTTCAGGCGGGTCTCACACTGGCGTTCCGCGCGGGTGCCATCACGGGTATGCTCGTGGCGGGTCTCGCTCTGCTCGCGATTGCGTGCTTCTTCTGGTATCTGATCGGCCCGGGCGGACATGCTCCGAACAGCCGTGAAGTGGTGGACGCTCTTGTCGCGCTGGCCTTCGGTGCATCACTCATCTCCATCTTTGCGCGTCTCGGCGGCGGCATCTTCACCAAGGCGGCAGACGTCGGTGCGGATCTCGTCGGCAAGGTCGAAGCAGGCATTCCGGAAGATGATCCCCGCAACCCGGCTGTCATCGCCGATAACGTTGGCGACAATGTGGGCGACTGCGCCGGCATGGCGGCTGACTTGTTCGAAACCTATGTCGTGACCGTTGGTGCCACCATGGTGCTGATCGCGCTGCTGGTGAAGAGCATTGCCGATCAGCAACTGCTGCTCAACCTGATCAGCCTCCCGCTGCTCATCGGTGGCGTGTGCGTGCTGACGTCGATCATCGGCACCTATTTCGTCAAGCTCGGTTCGAGCAACAACATCATGGGCGCGATGTACAAGGGCTTCCTCGTCACTGCCGTGCTGTCCATCCCCGCCATCTGGTGGGCGATCGGCTTTGCGCTGGGTGATATGGAAACTGCCATGAGCTATGGCGCGCTGGGTTCGGAATTTGAATTCACGGGCCGCAAGCTCTTCTATTGCTCGCTGCTGGGTCTGGTCGTGACCGCACTGATCATCTGGATCACCGAATATTACACCGGCACCAACTACCGTCCGGTTCGGTCCATCGCCAAGTCGTCGGAAACCGGCCACGGCACCAACGTCATTCAGGGTCTGGCGATCAGCCTTGAATCGACCGCGCTGCCCACGCTGGTGATCTGCGGCGGCATCATCATTGCATTCCAGCTGGCGGGCCTGATCGGCATCGCTTTCGCTGCAACCGCAATGTTGGCGCTGGCAGGCATGGTCGTGGCACTCGACGCCTACGGCCCGGTGACTGACAATGCCGGCGGCATTGCCGAAATGGCTGGTCTTGACGATTCGGTCCGTGAAAAGACCGACGCGCTCGACGCGGTGGGCAACACCACCAAGGCCGTCACCAAGGGCTACGCCATCGGTTCCGCCGGCTTGGCCGCGCTGGTGCTGTTTGCTGCCTACACGACCGACCTTCGCGCCTTCTTCCCGGCGCTGACCGATGGTGTCGCCGACAATGGTGAGATCAGCTTCAGCCTGGAAAACCCCTATGTCATCGTCGGGCTGTTGCTCGGCGCGCTCCTGCCGTACCTGTTCGGTGCGATGGGCATGACGGCGGTGGGCCGCGCGGCTGGCGAAGTGGTGAAGGACGTGCGTGAGCAGTTCAAGGCCAACCCCGGCATCATGACCTATGAAACCAAGCCGGACTATGCCCGCACGGTCGATCTGGTCACCAAGGCGGCGATCAAGGAAATGATCATCCCGTCGCTGCTGCCGGTGCTCGCTCCCATCGTGGTCTATTTCGTGATCACCGCCATTGCCGGTCAGGCTGAAGGCTTTGCGGCCCTTGGCGCTCTCCTGCTGGGCGTGATCGTGGGCGGCCTCTTCGTTGCCATCTCGATGACCTCGGGCGGCGGCGCTTGGGACAATGCCAAGAAGTATATCGAAGACGGCAACCATGGCGGCAAGGGCTCTGACGCTCATAAGGCTGCCGTGACCGGTGACACGGTTGGCGATCCCTACAAGGACACCGCTGGCCCCGCCGTCAACCCGATGATCAAGATCACGAACATCGTCGCGCTGCTGCTTCTCGCAGCTCTGGCGCACGGCGCTGTGTAAGCTGATCCTTCATCGCAAGGTTAAAGAAAACCCCGTCCGGAGCGATCCGGGCGGGGTTTTTCTTGGCTATTGCGTCGGCAGATTGTTCCGCTAAAGTTCCGAAATGCAAATCCGACCTATAGGAATCGATCTTTTCGCTGGCGCTGGCGGTATGTCGCTTGGTTTTGAACAGGCAGGCTTCGACGTCGCTGCTGCTGTTGAAATTGACCCAGTTCATTGCGCTGTCCACAAATTCAACTTCCCTCACACCGCTGTTATTCCCCGTTCAGTCGTAGGCCTGACCGGCGCTGCCATCAGGCTCGCTGCAGGCATCGGGGATCGTACAGTTGATTGTGTCTTCGGCGGCCCCCCTTGTCAGGGTTTCTCGATGATCGGGCAGCGCGCTCTTGATGATAGCCGCAACCAGCTGGTACTCGAATTTGTTCGGCTGGTGGTTGAGTTGAATCCCAAGACTTTTGTCTTTGAGAATGTGAAGGGGCTTACGGTCGGAAAGCAAAAGGGTTTTCTCGACGAGCTTGTCGAGGCATTTCAGCGAGGCGGTTATCAGGTGCGCTTGCCGTGGAAGGTTTTGAACGCAGCACATTATGGGACGCCGCAGAGCCGCGAGCGACTTATCCTTTTCGGCTCGCGCCACGACCAGCCACTGCCTGAGTATCCGCCAATTCAGACGTCTATCGCTGGACGGGCTAAGATTTCCGACCTTTTACCAGTCGGGCCGACCTGTCGGGACGCGCTGGACGATTTGCCCGATGCTGAGCGCTTCAGCGAATTGATAGAGAATGATCACGTTCATGTGAACAAGGGAGTCAAGCCCTCTGTCTATGCTGCTGAAATGCGGTGCCTGACAAATAATGCTTGGCATTTAGGTTATGTCCGCAGTTGGAATCCAACATTGCTTACGTCGAGTGCGCGAACGCAGCATAGCGACATTTCTCGTCAACGATTTGCGCGCACGGCAGAAGGCGCAGTCGAACCGATCAGCCGTTTTTTTAAATTGCCCGCCGATGGCGTGGCGAATACTTTGCGTGCTGGAACAGACGGCGCAAGGGGGGCTTTTACCAGCCCCAGACCAATTCACTATCGCCATGACCGATGCATAACCGTGCGAGAGATGGCAAGGTTGCACGGGTTTCCTGACTGGTTCCGCTTCAATGTTACAAAATGGCATGGTGCACGCCAGATTGGCAATGCAGTGCCTCCACCGCTTGCACGAGAGATAGCTCGATCAATCTGCGCGGCAGTCGGCAAAATACCGCATCAACCAGCAGGATTGCTCTCGCTTGGCAACGAAGAGCTTTTGCATATGGACATGTCTTCGGCATCGAGGCATTTTAATGCGGATGCCCTGAATGGGCGTCGTGACCGCAAGAGCGGGACAAAGAAGCGCAAACAAATTGATATAGAACACGACCTGTTTGAGGTCGCTCGCGGCGCTGTCAAGATTGCACAGCATGGCTAAGGGGTTGGCCGCATACGACGCTATCATCAGCGATATCTTTGCGCGCTTCTATAAAAATGGAGCCACCGAATTCACCTTTGGGCGAGAGGAAATCGCGGCTTCGGCGGCGCAGACCGGAGTTGCCATGCCCAAAAATGCCGGGGACGTGATTTACACATACCGATATCGTAAAGCTCTTCCCGAGTCTGTGATCAGGACGCAACCGCAAGGCTACCATTGGCTGATATTGGGAGCGGGCGATGCACTCTACCGATTCCGGCTGAGCCGCCTTGCGGAAATTGTGCCAACTCCCGGATTGCTTGTACGCAAGATTCCTGATTCGACGCCCCAGATCATTTTGAACTATGCGTTGGGCGACGAGCAGGCCCTGCTTGCCAAAGTGCGCTACAACCGACTTGTTGACTTATTTTTGGGCATCACGGCCTATAGCCTGCAAAATCATCTTCGGACCAAAATCCCGAACTATGGCCAAATTGAGATCGACGAACTGTATGTCGGAGTTGACAGCCAAGGGGCGCAATATGTTGTTCCTGTCCAAGCGAAAGGTGGGAGCGACAAATTGGGGGTTATACAGACAATTCAAGACACAATTTTTTGCCAGACCCATCCTCGTTATTCAGGCTGTCTGGCGCGAACGGTTTCCGCGCAGTTTATGCCGAACGAGGTCATCGCTCTGTTTGAACTTGCTTTCGACGGCGACGACGTTTCGATCATCCGGGAAAAACACTATAAGCTCGTCAAGGGTGACGAGATAAATGCTGCCGATCAATTGCTGTATCGACGACCTGAATAACTTTGGCGTCACGCGAAGACTAACCCCTCCCTTCCCCTACCTCCAGCGCAGCCGATCCCGGTTGAGCGCGCTCACGCTCTTCACGCCCATCAGCTTCATGCCACGTTCGATTTCGTCGCGCAGATTGCCCAGCGTGCGTTCCACGCCGGGCTGGCCCGCGGCTGCCAGTGCGTAGAGATAGAGCCGACCACCGGAGACGGCCTTCGCCCCCACGCTGAGTGCTTTCAGGACATGGCTGCCGCGCCGCACGCCGCCATCACAGATCACGTCGAGCTTGTCGCCCACCGCGTCGCAAATCTCGGCAAGCTGGTCGAACGGTGCGCGGCTGCCATCAAGCTGGCGGCCACCATGGTTGGAGACCATGATCGCGGTCGCGCCGATGTCCACCGCGCGCTTGGCGTCTGCCACGCTCATGATGCCCTTCAGGCAGAATTCGCCGCCCCAATGGCTGCGGACCTGCTCTGCGGTCTTCCAGTCCATCGCGGGGTCCAGCTGGGAGTTGAAATAATTCTGGATCGAAATCGGCTCGCTGGAGCCCGCCGAAACATGGCTTTCCAGATTGGGCAGGCTGAACCGTTCGCGAAACAGGAAGTTCAACGCCCAGGCCGGTTTGGTGGCATAGGCCACGAAGGAGGCGGGGGTGATCTTGGGCGGCGTGGTGAAGCCGGTCTGCTTGCAGCGTTCGCGGTTGCCAGACACGATGGTGTCGACTGTTAGCGCAATAGCATCGAACTTTGCCGCCTTGCACGCCTCGACCAGCGCGTGGTTCAGGCCCTTATCCTTGTGGATGTAGAGCTGGAACAGCTTGGGGCTGGAGACCATGCGGCCGATTTCTTCGATGCTGACCGTCGAGAGGCTGGAAATGCCGAAATAGGTGCCGAATTTTTCCGCCGCGCGCGCCACGCCGCGTTCTCCATGCCAGTGGAAGATGCGCTGCAAGGCGGTGGGGGAGAGGAAGAGCGGCATCGCAATCTTGCGGCCCATGACCGTGGTGGACATGTCGATGCTGTCCACGCCTGCCAGCACGTCGGGCACCAGATCGCAGTCGTCGAACGCGGCGGTGTTGCGGTCCTTGGTGATCTCGTCATCTGCCGCGCCGTCGATATAGTTGAACACGGGGTAGGGCAGGCGGCGGCGGGCCAGTTCGCGGAAATCCTCCACATTGTTGCAGTCGTTCAGGCTCATGAACCATTTTGCGGCGGCGAGGCGGGAGGCGGGGGAGGTCATGGGATCAGGCCTCTTCTTCCAGATCGGCGCCGAGCCCATGCTTCATCAGCATGGGGATGTTGGCAGCGGCAAACAGGAAGGAGATGATGGTCACGCCCCACACCTTGAAGTTGAGCCAACTGTCGACATCAAACTGGCAGCGGACCACTTCGTTAGCGAGCGCTAGGCCCAAGAAATAGAAGCCCAGTTGGTCTGCAAGGTGTCCAGCCCTTCTGGCTAGGCCTTCATATCCGTGCTCTAAAACGTACTTGAGGTAGGGACGATTGAAAAGCACGTCCAGATCAGAAGCCCGCCGAGCAGTAGGTAGATTGCAGTAGGTTTATCTGGATGAAGCCAAAATTTCAAAATAGATGGTCAGCGCACCAAAGCCAAGCACAAGCGCGGCAGAAAGCCACTACATTGGCGAAATTTTCTTGAGTTTCCACTGTGAAACAGCAAGCGAAATGAGAATGGCGACCATGAAAATGCCGGTGGCTTTGATTGCTGCAACAGTTGCTCCGCCTGCATCCTCTGCCCGAACTTGAAGGTCAGGAAAAAGATCAGCAGCGGCCCGAAATCAATCGCAAAGGGCAGCCAGCCTGCGGGTTTGGGGGGGGATTGGGGTGCTTCAGTCATGATGGGATCCGGATAATGGAGGCCGCTGTCCTGAGCGTGTCGAAGGACCGTTCTTGGCCTCCGGCGCGCAGACAAAACGGTGCTTCGACACGCTCGGCACGGTGGCGCGTGGGGCGCATCATGCCGCGTTCCCCGCTATGATCTGCGCCAGTTCCTTTGCGTCGAACGGACGCAAATCTTCGATCTTTTCGCCCACCCCAATCGCATGGACCGGCAGGCCGAACCTGTCTGCCGCCGCCACCAGCACGCCGCCACGCGCGGTGCCATCCAGCTTGGTCATCACAAGGCCGGTGACGCCCGCCACTTCCTTGAACACTTCGATCTGAGAGAGCGCATTCTGGCCGGTGGTTGCATCGAGCACCAGCACCACATCATGCGGACTGGCGGGATTGATACGACCGAGCACGCGGCGGATCTTGGCCAATTCGTCCATCAGTTCGGACTTGTTCTGCAACCGCCCGGCGGTATCCACGATCAGCACGTCAATGCCCTTGGCGGTCGCCTCTTTCACGGCATCGAACACGATGCCTGCTGCATCACCGCCTTCGGGGCCGGAGACGATGGGTACGCCCAGCCGCTCTGCCCAGACCTTCAACTGGCCGATGGCGGCGGCGCGGAATGTATCGCCCGCTGCCAGCATCACGCCATAATCCTGCTCCAGAAACAGGTTGGCGAGTTTGGCGATGGTGGTGGTCTTGCCTGAGCCATTGACGCCCACCACAAGGATCACTTGCGGGCGCGGAAAGGCTTCCACCTCCAAGGGTTTGGCTACGGGGCCGAGTGCGTTTTCAATCTCGTCCGCCAGAACGGCACGGATGCCGTCTTCATCGATCCCGCGTTCGTAGCGCGCGTCGCCCAGCCGGTCGCGGATGCGGGCGGCCATGGCGGGGCCAAGGTCGGAGACGATCAGTGCTTCTTCAATATCGTCGAGCGCAGCGGCATCCAGCTTCGATTTGGTGACGAGCCCGGTCAGGTTCTCGGTCAGCCGCTCGGACGTTTTCTTGAAGCCGCCAATCAGGCGCTTGTGCCAGGAGGTGTCACTCATGCTGGCGCGCCTAGCAGGGTCTGGCCGTCACTGCCAGTGATGCGGAGCGGGAGAATGAGGCCCGCCGCTGCAAGGGGGTGCGGTGCTTGCAGTCGCACCGTCGCAAAATTCGGGGCGTGGCCGCTGCCGTCCCGCTCGACCAGAACCGGCTGCACGCTGCCGATCATGGAAGCCAGCCAGCGCGCCTTGCGCTCCGCCGCTCTGGCACGCAGCCGTGTGGCGCGATCCTTGGCCACGGCCTTGGCCAGCTGCGGCATCCGTGCCGCCGCCGTGCCGGGGCGGGGGGAGTAAGGGAAGATATGGGTGAGCACGATGTCTCCATCATCCAGCAGCGCCATCGTGTTGGCGAACATCGCTTCATCCTCTGTCGGGAAGCCCGCAATCAGGTCTGCACCGATGGTCAGTTCAGGGCGGACGGCCTTGAGACGCCGGATGAGCGTCACGGCATCGCTGCGGCTGTGGCGGCGCTTCATCCGTTTCAGGATCATGTCATCGCCTGATTGCAGCGAGAGGTGCAAATGCGGCATCAGGCGCGGCTCATGGGCGATCAGATCGAACAGCCGGTCATCAATCTCGATACAGTCGAGCGAGGAGAGGCGGAGGCGCGGCAGATTCGGCACCGCCTTCAGGATACGCTCCACCAGCAGGCCGAGGCTGGGCTGCCCCGGCAGGTCCGCCCCATAGCTGGTGAGATCGACGGCGGTCAGCACGGCCTCCTGCTGGCCGCGCGCGACCACCGCCTTGATGGCATCAATCACGCCGCCTGCGGGGACGGAGCGACTGGGTCCGCGCGCAAGGGTGGTGACGCAGAAGGTGCAATCATGGTCGCAGCCATTCTGGACTTCGACAAAGGCACGGCTGTGGTCGGGGCCGGAGAGGGCGGGACTAATGGCGCCCCCGCGAAGGCGGGAGCCGCTCTCCATCCCACCCGATTCCCGCCTTCGCGGGAATGACGTGAAATGAGACGGATCCCCCTTCTCCAAATTCCTCACAACCCCTGCCACCTCCGGCATCGCCTCATAAAGCGCGCGCGAGATTTCCGCGCCGCAGCCGGTCACGATGATGCGCTTGTGGGGATGGGTGCGGGCGGCCTTGCGGATCGCTTGCCGCGCCTGCCGTTCGGCTTCGGCTGTGACAGCGCAGGTGTTGAAGATGATGAGATTGTCCGCATCGCCCGCGGCCCTGCGGATGGCTTCCCCTTCGGCGATGTTGAGGCGGCAGCCGAAGCTGACAATGTCCGCTCCGCTCACCCGAAACGGCTCCAGTCGGTCTCCCCGGCGTAGAGATAGGTGGCCGGGCCGGTCATGGTGATGGAGCCGCCTTCTTCCCACGCAACGGTCAGTTCGCCACCGGGCTGGCTCACGGTCACGGGCGACTGAACCAGCTTGGCGCGGATCGCGGCGACGGCGGTGGCGCAGGCCCCGGTGCCGCACGCGCGGGTCAGGCCGACGCCGCGTTCCCACACGCGCAGGCGGATGTGAGACGGGGATGCGATGCTGGCCACGTTCACGTTCACGCGTTCGGGGAAGACCGGATCATGCTCGATCCCGATGCCCAGTTCGTCGAGCGGCACGGCGTCCGCATCGGGCACGAAGAAGATGGCGTGCGGATTGCCGACATTGACTGCAGCTGGGCCAGACAATTCACCCCAGGCCAGCGGCAAGGCGCGCGTGTCCATGGCATAGGCCAGCGGAATGGCATCCCAGCCAAAACGGGGCTGGCCCATGTCAACGCTTGCCATGCCATCCCGGGCGCGGGCGGACAGCAGGCCAGCTTCGGTTTCCAGTGTCGTGTCATCGCCCAGAAACAGCGCAGCGGCGCGGGTGCCATTGCCGCACGCACCGACTTCGCTGCCATCGGCGTTGAAAAAGCGCAGCCGGGCGTCTGCCGCGGTGGAGGGTTCGATCAGGATCAGCTGATCAAAGCCGATGCCGGTGCGCCGGTCCGCAAGGGCACGCGCGCGCTCTGCCGTCATCACAACGGGGGTTTCGCGCGCGTCGATCAGGACAAAATCATTGCCCAGCCCGTGCATCTTGTGGAACCGGTCTGCCATGCTGTGCCCTTAGCGGCGCAGGGCCGCCAAGTCCAACCTGTCAGGCGGCAGCGCGGATGCGCTTTACGCTGACATTCGCAGGGACGAGGGTCTCACCTGCGGTCTGTAGGGCCAGCATCCCGGCGGCGGCTTCACCGTCCATGGGCAGGCCGTAATGCCAGCCCTGGCCCTTGCTGATGCCCATCGGGGTCAGCCGGTCGGCAATGTCGGAATCTTCAATGCCCTCAGCGGTTACAGTCAGGTTCAGACTGTCACCCAGGCTGGAGATGGCGTTCACAATGGCCGCGCTTTCGTTATTGTCGAGGATCGACATGACGAAGCTCTTGTCAATCTTGATCCGGTCAAACGGCAGGGCGCGCAGATGGGCCAGCGAGCTGTATCCCGTGCCGAAATCATCCAGTGCGATGCGGATACCCTGATTCTTGAGCGAGGTGATGATCGACTGCGCCAGCGCCAGATTGTCGAACAGCGCCGATTCGGTGATTTCGATTTCAAGTCGGCTGGCCGGGAAGCCGGTCTCGATCAGGATTTTGACGATCTTCTGGGCCAACCAGGGATCGCGCAACTGAACCGGAGAGATGTTGACCGAGATCGTGATGGCGTGATCCCAATCCTTGGCGACGGCCAAAGCCTTGCGGATCACCATTTCGGAAATGTCGCCGATCATGCCGGTTTCCTCGGCAATCGGGATGAAGTCATCCGGCGGCACCAGCCCGCGCAACGGGTGCTCCCAGCGCGCCAGAACTTCAAAGCCGGTGATGCGCTTCGAAGCCAGATCAATCTGCTGCTCGAAATAGGGAACGAACTCGGACTTGGCGATGCCGCTGCGCATCGCGTTTTCGGTTTCGTTGCGGCACTGGAGATCCTGCTCCATCGACTCGTCGAACCAGGCCATGCGGTTGCGGCCCGCATGTTTGGCGGCGTACATGGCAATGTCGGCGCGGCGGATCAGTCCGTCAATGTCAGCGTCTGCGGTGCTGCGCGCGACGCCGATCGAGGCTCCGGCATGAACCACGATCCGGTCTGCCACCAGCGGCTGGGTGAAGTTCTGGACAATCTGGTCCACCATATAGGTCACCGAATTGTCCTGACCTTCGTCATAGGTCAGCGCACAGGCAAATTCGTCTCCACCCAAGCGGGCGATCAAGGCCCCGACGGGCAGTTTGTCGACGATGATTGCAGAGGCAGTGCGCAGCAGCGAATCGCCCACGCCATGGCCATGGACGTCGTTGACATTCTTGAAATGGTCGAGGTCGATCAGGATGACGGCAACGGCTTTGCCGCTGGATTGCGCGCGGCCGAGCATTTCGGCGCCATTCTCGCACAGCGAGCGACGGTTGAGCAGCCCGGTCAGCGGGTCGCGCGACGACAGCAGCAATGCGCGCTCTTCGGCGGCCTTGCGTTCCTGCACTTCGCGGCTGAGATCACGGTAGCGGCGGTATCCGATCAGCAGCAGCGCCAGATTGAGCGAGACTGCGATCAGGAACGAGTTGCCCCGTGCAAATTGGAGCCCGTCAATCGCGCCAAAGGCGTATCCCAGCATCCGTCCGGCGTTTTTCACGAGCAGGATGGTGCCTGCCATGATCACAGCGGCGAGGATGATGTCCAGGCCGATGAGCCGGACGATGAAACCAGCCCGTGTATCCGGCGCGTTACCCTTGGTCATCTACATTGCCCCACAATGGTTTGCGATCAAATCGCATAGAGGAGTGAATTTTGGCTTAAGCTGGAGAAATCGCAGGCTGGGTGGAGCGGCCTCATCGTGCGAGCCACACTGCCGCGCACGACCAAAGCGCACGCAATTGACGAATCGTGCTCCGTGCAGTAGGGGCGACCTCGCTTTTCATGGAAAGCAGCACATTGTCCGCCCACGGGCGCACGCTGGCCGACGAGGTTTCGCCCGCCGGCGCTTTGCGTTTTGGGGCATTTGAACCGGAGCGAGCGCATGTTCGAAAGTTTGAGCGAAAGGCTGAGCGGGGTCTTTGACCGGCTGCGCGGTCGCGGCGCGCTCAACGAGAATGATGTGCGTGAAGCGATGCGTGAAGTCCGTATCGCGCTGCTCGAAGCCGATGTGGCACTGCCGGTGGTGCGGTCCTTTGTGGATAGCGTCACGGCCAAGGCGGTTGGACAATCGGTTCTCAAATCGATCACACCGGGCCAGCAGGTCGTCAAGATCGTCAATGACGCGCTGACCGAGATCCTCGGCTCTGAAACCAGCGATCTTGAACTTGCCACCACGCCGCCCGCCATCATCATGATGGTCGGTCTGCAAGGCTCTGGCAAGACGACGACCACGGCCAAGATCGCCAAGCGCCTGAAAGAAAAAGAGCGCAAGAAGGTGATGATGGCGTCGCTCGACGTCAATCGTCCGGCGGCGCAGGAACAGCTGGCGGTGCTCGGCACGCAGATCGATGTGGCCACGCTGCCCATCGTGGCGGGCCAGCAGCCGGTGGAAATTGCGCGGCGCGCAATGCAGTCTGCCAAGTTGCAAGGCTTTGACGTGCTGCTGCTCGACACGGCGGGCCGCCTCCATGTCGATCAGGCGTTGATGGACGAGATGAAGGCCGTGGCCGATGTCGCCACGCCTGCTGAAACGCTTCTGGTGGTCGATAGCCTGACCGGGCAGGACGCCGTCAATGTCGCCAAGAGCTTTGGCGAACAGGTGGCGCTGACCGGCGTGGTGCTGACCCGTATGGACGGCGATGCGCGCGGTGGTGCGGCACTTTCCATGCGCGCGGTGACGGGCAAGCCGATCAAGTTTGTTGGCACCGGCGAAAAGCTGGACGGGCTGGACCAGTTCCACCCCGGTCGCGTCGCCAGCCGCATCTTGGGCATGGGCGACGTTGTCAGCCTTGTCGAACGCGCTGCCGAAACGATCCAGGCCGAAGAGGCCGAGGCGATGGCCGCGAAGATGGCCAAGGGTCAGTTCGACATGAACGATCTGCGCGCCCAGCTGAACCAGATGAAGCGCATGGGCGGGCTGGGCGCGATTGCGGGCATGATCCCCGGCCTGAAGAAGGCGCAGACCGCGATGGCGCAATCGGGCATGGATGACCGCGTGCTGCTGCGCATGGATGCCATCATCACCTCGATGACGGGCAAGGAGCGCAGCAAGCCCGAACTGATCAATGCCAAGCGCAAGATCCGCATCGCCAACGGTTCCGGCACCACGGTGCAGGATGTCAACAAGCTGTTGAAAATGCATCAGGAAATGGCCTCCGCCATGAAGCGTATCAAGAAGATGGGCGGCATGAAGGGGCTGGGGGCCCTGCTCGGCAAGGCAGGTGGTCTGGGCGGCATGATGGGTGGCGGCGGCGGAATGCCGGGCCTGCCGGGTGGCGGCCTTCCCGGCCTCCCGCCGGGGTTTGACAAGTTCATGAAGAAATAATGGTTTGAAGAAAAGGAAGACGTAAAATGGCAGTTTCTATTCGTTTGTCGCGCGGCGGTTCCAAGAAGCGTCCCTATTACCGCATCGTGGTGGCAGACAGCCGCTCTCCTCGTGATGGCAATTTCATCGAGAAAGTGGGCACCTATAACCCGCTGCTCGCCAAGGATGATGCCAACCGCGTCACGCTGAAGGCCGACCGCATCCAGCATTGGCTGGGCGTGGGCGCGCAGCCGACCGATCGCGTTGCCCGTTTCCTCGATGCTGCTGGCCTGCGTGAACGCGCCGCCCGCAATAACCCGAACAAGGGCAAGCCGGGCGAAAAGGCTCTGGAGCGTATCGAAGAGCAGGAAAAGAAGGCTGCTGAAGCTGCCGAAGCCGCTGCCGCCGCCGAAGCCGCCGCTGCTGAAGCGGCTGCTGCCCCGGCTGAGGAAGCGCCTGCTGCTGAAGAGCCTGCCGCCGAAGCGCCCGCAGAGGAAGCGGCTGAAGGTTAATCCCTTCTGCACCGCTCGTCCTGAGCTTGTCGAAGGACTGTCTTTCTTTTCGGCTCGACGCTGGGAGGGAAGGACGGCGCTTCGACAGGCTCAGCGCGAACGGAGTATTTTATGACCAGCACAATAGACCGCCCTATCCCCCTTGCCGTCATCATTGGCGCGCATGGTGTGGGTGGCGAAGTGCGCCTGAAGCTGTTCACAGACGATGTGGAGAGCCTGAAGGCGCATAAGAGCTTTTCCGGTGGCACGCTGACGCTCAAGTCGCTCCGACCAGGCAACAGCATCATTGCGCGCTTTGCCGAAATTGCGGACCGCACCGCTGCCGAGCGCGCACGCGGGACAGAACTCACCGTGCCGCGCTCCGCCCTGCCGCAGCTGGAGCCGGGCGAATATTATCATTTCGATCTGATCGGCCTGCCTGCGGTCTCGACCGAAGGCGAAGCGCTAGGGGTGTGCGTCGCGGTGGAGAATTTCGGCGCGGGCGACGTGATCGAGATCGAACGGCCCGATGGTAAACGCTTCATGGTGCCGATGAATGCGCGCGCCGTGCCGGAATGGGATGCAGACCGCATCGTGATTGACGCGGCATTTGCTGTGTAGTATATACTGATTGTATATACGGAGGTCGTGATGGACGACGAATATAAGGGTAAGGTGTTCAAATCGGGTAATTCCGCCGCGTTGCGGCTGCCCAAAGCATTTGGCCTGCCCGAAGGCACCGAGGTCCGTATGATCAGGGAGGCACCCATGACATTTCGAGTGGAAGCCATTGACGCGCCAAAGCGCACCATCAACGGACGAAAATTCATCGGCAAATGCCCGGACCTCAAACCCTGGCCACGCGAGGATTTCGATGATCGGCCCCGCGCCTGGGATGTGCTCGACACATGATCTTTCTCGATACGGACATCTGCATTTATCTGTTTGCGGATTCCCCAAGAAGCTGACGCGCCGGTTTCTTGAACAATCTGCCGGTTCGGTGATGGTATCATCGATCACCTTCGCCGAACTGGCCATGGGCTCTGTGCGCGGCAATCCGCCGCCCATAGAGATATTGAACGCCTTCATTGCAGAAGTTCCGCTTCAGGCCTTTGATGAAGCGGCGGCGCGAGCCTATGCGACGCTCCCTTTCAAACGCGCGCGGTTTGACAGACTATTGGCCGCCCATGCGCTGAGCGTTGGCGCGGTGATTGTGACCAACAACGAGGCCGACTTCGCCGATGTGCCGGGGTTGGTGGTTGAGAATTGGACGGTGTGATGTGTGAGGGCACGCTCGCGCGAGTTATAGAGATTGCCGAATATCAATCGGGCGCCAAGAATCTCCATGCCGGTAGTGCCGTTGATCAGGATATTCGCATCTCGGGCGGTGATGTCGAGGAATTTGCCGAGGCTCTTGCAAAGGAATTTGGCGAAGGCGTATGGCAGTGGCCTTGGCAGCGCTTTTCCTGTCTGGATGAAGGTCTGTCCCCGCTATTCCCATTCATGCTGACTTGGCAGTTGCTGACATGGCCGTTCCGGGGTTCGTTTAGTTACCCCTCTCCCTATGAACGCCTCGAACTCGGACATGTTGCCGCCGTGATCGAAAAGGGCGAATGGTTCGAGCCATGACCTTCCAAGCCCAGATCATCACCCTCTATCCAGAGATGTTTCCGGGCCCGCTTGGCGTGTCGCTGGCGGGGCGCGCGCTGAGCGAGGGGAAGTGGGCGTGCAATCCCATCCAGCTGCGCGACTTTGCGACTGACAAGCACCGGACGGTGGATGATACGCCTGCGGGTGGCGGCGCGGGGATGGTACTCAAGGCCGATGTGCTGGCGCGGGCAGTGGATTTTGCCCTTGCTCCCCTCCCCTTCAGGGGAGGGGCTGGGGGTGGGGACTGTCCGCGTGCTCAAACGGCTTCCAGCTTGGCTCACAATCCCCACCCCAACCCAGTTGCCCCCAGAGGACCGTCTGGGGGACGGTCCAGCTGGTCAACTCGTGAAGGGGAGGGGCTTCAAGTTCGCCCCATCCTCGCGATGACGCCGCGCGGCAAACCGATCACCCAGGCCCGCATTCGGGAACTCTCCCAAGGCCCCGGCGTCACCATCTTGTGCGGTCGTTTCGAAGGCTTTGACGAGCGGATTTTCGAGGCCCGGCCCGCAGATTGAACAGGTCAGCATGGGCGACATCATCCTCTCTGGCGGAGAGATGGGGGCGCTGATGCTGCTCGATGCTTGCATTCGGCTGCTTCCCGGCGTAATGGGCGCGCCTTCCAGTGGGGATGAAGAGTCGTTCGAATCCGGGCTTCTCGAATATCCGCACTATACCCGACCACAAGAGTGGGAGGGGCGCACGATCCCTGAAGTGTTGCGATCGGGGGATCATGCAAAGATCGCGGCGTGGCGGAAAAGCCAGTCCGAGATCGATACACGGCTACGCAGGCCAGACCTATGGGAACGCCACAACGGGGTTCGGGACTGACCTGCCTATGGTGCGCGACAAAAGATAAGGACCACATGGGGCATGAACCTCATCCAGCAAATCGAGGCGGAACAGATCGCCAAAATGACCGAAGGGAAGACCATCCCTGATTTCCGTCCCGGCGACACATTGAAGGTCGGCGTGAAGGTGATCGAAGGCGAACGCACCCGCGTTCAGAATTATGAAGGCGTGTGCATCGCCCGCGCCAACAAGGGCATCGGCTCCAACTTCACCGTGCGCAAGATTTCGTTCGGCGAAGGTGTCGAGCGCGTTTTCCCGCTCTATTCGCCCAATGTCGAATCGATCACCGTTGTCCGCAAGGGTGCGGTGCGTCGTGCAAAGCTCTATTATCTGCGTGGCCGTCGCGGCAAATCTGCGCGTATCGCGGAACGTCGCGACAATCGCCCGACGGACGCATCGTAAGATACGATCCGCGCGACAAGCGTATTGCAAAAGGCCGGAATCCTGTAACGGGGTTCCGGCCTTTTCGTTGTGGAGTGAGGGAGCATGAAAGCATGGGTGTTTGCCGCAAGTCTGGTTGCGCTTGCCGGAGCCTCCCCGGCAATGGCTGAGGGTGTTGGCACAGAACCGCTGACGCTGGAGCGTGTCTTTGCCTCGCCCGCACTGTCTGGCCCGACGCCGCGTGCCGTGAAGCTTTCCCCTGATGGGCAATGGGTGACGAGCCTGCGCCCGCGCGCCGATGATCGCGAGCGGTTCGACCTGTGGGCCATGCCAACCCATGGTGGCGAGTGGCGGATGCTGGTCGATTCGGCCAAGCTGGGCACATCGGGCGAGCTCTCCGAAGCGGAAAAGATGCAGCGCGAACGCGCGCGGATTGCGGGCACGAAGGGGATCGTCGCCTATGACTGGTCGCCCGACAGCCAGTCGATCATGGTGCCGGTGGATGGGGACCTGTTTCTGGCCGACCTGAAGGGCGGTGTGCTGCGACTGACGCAGAGCGAGACGAGCGAACTGGACGCGACGGTCAGCCCCAAGGGCGGTTTTGTATCCTTCGTGCGCGACCAGAATCTGGTGGTTCTGGATCGCAAGACCGCCAAGGAAACGCCGCTCTCCAGCGATGGCGGTGGCACGATCAGCTGGGGCCTGGCCGAATTTGTCGCGCAGGAGGAAATGCACCGCACCAAGGGCCATTGGTGGTCTCCCGATGACCGGTTGATCGCGGTGGAACGCGCGGATGAAGGCGGTGTGGCCGTCGTCAGCCGCGCGGCAATCGGGGCAGATGGCACCAGGGTGTATAACCAGCGCTACCCGCTGGCGGGTACAGCGAATGCGCTGGTGGAACTCTGGATCATGGACGCAGGCGGCAAGGGCCGGGTGAAGGCGGATCTGGGTCCAGACGCGGACATTTACCTCGGCCGCGTCAACTGGGCGCCAGACGCGAAGACGCTCTATGTCCAGCGCCAGTCGCGCGATCAGAAGCGGCTTGATCTGCTCAAGGTTGATCCGGCCACGGGTGCGGCCTCCATACTGTTCAGCGAGACGAGCGAAAGCTGGCTCAACCTGCATGACAGTTTCCGCGCACTCAAGGATGGCAGCATCCTGTGGCAATCCGAACGCGACGGCTTTGCGCATCTCTATCGCTTCAAGGCGGGCAAGTGGACGCAACTCACCAAAGGCGAATGGATGGTGCGCGCCGTGGTGGGGCTGGATGAGGCCAAAGGCCGCGTCTTCTTCACCGCCAACAAGGATGGGGCGAGAGGCCAGCGCGTCTATTCGGTGCCTCTAGGCGGCGGTGCCATCAAGCCGATGATCAGCGGTGATCCGCTCGGCTGGTTCAATGCGACGATGGATGGCAAGGCGAGCCGTGCGATCATCAGTCATAGCGATCTGATCACCCCGCCGCGCGTCTGGCTGGCCGATGCGGAAGGGACGCGGTTGGCGTGGATCGAGGAGAATGCCGTCAAGGCAGGTCATCCGCTCGCGCCGCATTTCGGCAGCTACGCCATTCCGCAGCCCATCACGCTGATGGCGAGCGATCAGTCGATCCTCCATGCCAAGCTCATCCGTCCGCGTGATGCCAAGCCGGGGCAAAAGCTCCCCGTGCTCGTCTGGGTCTATAACGGCCCCGGCGCAGGGCGGCAGGTGACGCAGCAATGGGGCAGTCTGATCCAGCAATATCTCGCGCAGCAGGGCTGGGCAGTGTTCTCGGTCGATGGACGCGGCTCGCCCGATCGCGGCGTGGCGTTTGAAAGCCAGCTTTACCGGGCGATGGGGACAGTGGAGGTCGCCGATCAGCTGGCGGGCGTGGACTGGCTCAAGCAGCAGGATTTCGTCGATCCCAAGCGGATCGCTGTCTATGGCTGGTCCTATGGCGGATATATGACGTTGAAGCTGCTGGAGGCCGCGCCGGGCACCTTTGCAGCGGGCGTGTCCGGGGCTCCCGTGACCAAATGGGAACTCTACGACACGCATTATACCGAACGCTATATGGGCAAGCCCGGCGATTCGATGACGCCCGATGCCTATGAGTTGGCGAATGCAATTGGCGATGCGGCGAAGATCGCAGACCCGCTGCTGCTCATTCATGGTATGGCGGATGACAATGTCGTGCTTGACCATTCGACCGCGCTGATGGCCAAGCTGCAAGGCGCTGCCGTGCCATTTGAAACCATGCTCTATCCGGGGCAGGGCCATGGCGTGGGCGGGCCAAAGGTGAGCGTCCATCTTTGGACGACGATTTTGAATTTTCTGGATCGGACTGTGAAGAACAGGGCGCGATAAATAGGGACTGTCCCTATTTATCGAATTAACATTAAATAGGGACTGTCCCTATTTATTGAACCAAGGACGCAAATTCATGGGTTATCGTGTCGTCGTCGCCGGAGCGACGGGCAATGTCGGGCGGGAAATGCTCAACATCCTGGCCGAACGGGAATTCCCGATTGACGAGATCGTGGCGCTGGCATCTGCGCGCAGTCAGGGCGATGTGATTGATTTCGGCGAGACCGAGAAAACGCTCAAGGTCCAGAATATCGAGCATTTCGATTGGACCGGCTGGGACATCGCCCTGTTCGCCATCGGCTCCGAAGCGACGAAGAAATATGCGCCCATCGCAGCTGCCGCCGGATGCGTGGTGATCGACAATTCGTCGCTCTACCGGATGGACCCGGACGTGCCGCTGATCGTGCCCGAAGTGAACCCGCATGCGATTGACGGCTATAAGAAGCGCAACATCATCGCCAACCCCAATTGCTCCACCGCGCAGATGGTGGTCGCGCTGAAGCCGCTGCATGACGCAGCAAAGATCTTGCGCGTTGTCGTCTCCACCTATCAGTCGGTTTCCGGCGCGGGCAAGGAAGGGATGGACGAGCTTTTCGAGCAGAGCCGCAACATCTTTGTGGGCGACAGTGCAGAAGCCAAAAAATTCACCAAGCAGATCGCCTTCAACGTGATCCCGCACATCGACAGCTTTCTGGATGATGGCTCCACCAAGGAAGAGTGGAAGATGGTGGTGGAAACCAAGAAGATCCTCGATCCCAAGATCAAGATCACGGCCACCTGTGTGCGTGTGCCGGTGTTCGTGGGCCATTCGGAATCGATCAACATCGAATTCGAAAATGAACTCAGCGCCAAAAAGGCCCAGTCGATCCTGCGCGAAGCCCCCGGCATCATGCTGGTCGACAAGCGCGAGGACGGCGGATACATCACCCCCATCGAATGCGTCGGCGATTACGCCACCTTCATCAGCCGCGTGCGTGAGGATTCGACGGTGGATAACGGCATCAACCTGTGGTGCGTGTCCGACAATCTGAGGAAGGGCGCGGCGCTGAATGCCGTGCAGATCGCCGAACTGCTAGGGCGGCGGCATTTGAAGAAAGGGTGAGCGCGTGCGAGGGAAACTGGGCTGGGTCACACTCGCGGCGCTTGTTCTGGGCCTGCTCGGAGTCTGGTTGATAGGCTCCGCTCTCTCCCGCTCCACGCCCGCCAGTGTTGCCGATGCAAAGCTTCCCGCGCGCGATGTGTGGATCAAGACCGCGGACGGGCTGGATATTGCAGGCACATATCGCCCCGGCAACAGCCTGAGCGCGCCGGGCATTCTCCTCCTCCACGGCAACGGCGCTTCGCGTGCCGCAACCGATGCCAATGCGGCGTGGCTGGCGGAGCAGGGCTTTGCCACGCTTACCATTGATTTTCGCGGACATGGCGAATCAGATGCCGCAGACCATAGCTTCGGCCTGTTTGAAGCGCGTGATGCCAAGGCGGCGTTCGAGTGGCTGAGAAAATATCAGGGCGGCGCGCGCATCGGCGTGATCGGCATTTCGCTGGGGGGAGCAGCGGCCTTGCTGGGCGATGAAGGGCCATTGCCTGCCGATGCGATGGTACTGCAGGCGGTTTACCCCGACATTCGCAGCGCCATCCGCAACCGGCTGGCCGAGCGGCTGGGCGGTGCGCTGGCGGCACTGGGTGAGCCGTTGCTCAGCTATCAATCCTGGCTGCGGCAGGGCGTGGGGCCGGAGCGCATGGCTCCGATTTCCGCGATGTCCAAGGCCAAGGCCCCTGTGCTGGTGATTGGCGGGGCCGAGGATGTGTACACGCCCGAAACCGAAACCCGCGCGCTGTTTGAGGCGGCCGGCGGTGCCAAGGAGCTGTGGATCGTGCCGGGGCTGGGCCATGCGGGCATGTCTGATGCGGCCACGCAGGAATATCGGGCAAGGGTGGGCGCGTTTTTTTCGCGGACTTTGCGGGCGTCTTGATCCAAGTCCACCCTCCGCCGTCCTGAGCCTGTCGAAGGACGGTTTTGTCGTTTCACCAGCGGGACCAAGAAAGAACGGTGCTTCGACAGGCTCAGCACGACGGGGACGCTGAACTTCAAATCACCCGTTGATACAGCCGGTAGATCTTGTCCACCTTGCCGCCCACGGCTTCCCCCACGCTGCGCATCGGGCCGTTGGAGGCGAGCACCCAGCCGAAATCACCCTGCCGCGCACCCATTTTGGAGACGGCATCGCGGCGGATGAATTCGATCAGCATCATGGCGAGCTGGCTGGCCATGCGGCTGGCCTGCAACTTCTTGCGAACCCCCATCAAGGGCACGCGCATGATGCGGACCTTGGGCGCGCGCAGCCACCAGAGCAGCTTGACGATGTTGAACGGAAAGAGCGAGCCGCCGAAATCGATCAGCTTTTCATTGATGTTGGGCACCACCATCATGAAGGCCATCGGCTCTCCATCCACCTCGGCGATGCGGATCAGATCCTCGAACACCAGCGGCTTCAATTTCTTGCCCGCATAGGCCTTTTCAGCGTCGGTAAAGGGCACGAAGCCCCAATTGTCGCTCCACGCATCGTTGAGGATGTCGAGCACGAGCTGAACCTCTTCATCAAAGCGGCTCTTGTCGACGCGGCGGATGCGGATGCGGCTGTTCTTCTCACCCATGGCCACCACGCGGTTGACGATTTCCGGAAAGCCATCGACCACCGGGCAGGCATAGGTGTACATGTCCTGCACTTGTGCATAGGCTGCCTTTTCGATCCATCCGGCATAGTCACGCGCATTATATCCCATCATGACGACAGACGGCTCTTCAAAGCCGTCCACCAGCAGGCCGGTTTCATCCCACATGCAAAAGCTGACCGGGCCGATGGCGCGACCCATGCCCTTGGCGCGCAGCCACTCTTCGGCGCGGGCGAGCAGGGCCTTGCCGGTTTCTTCATCTTCAGCCTCGAAAAAGCCCCAGAAGCCGACGCCGGGGCCAAAGCCCTGCTCCGGCGGCTGCTTGAGCGCCAGATGATCGATATGGGCCGAGATGCGGCCCACCACAGTGCCGCCCCGTTCTGCCAGAAACAGCTGCGCCTCTCCATGGCCGAACCACGGGTTCTTCTTCTCGTTGATCAGCTCCAGCACGTCCATCTTGAGCGGCGGCACCCAGTTGGGATTCCTGGCATAAAGGCGGAAGGGCAGGTTGACGAAGGCCTTCCGATCCGCGCCGGTTTCGACGGGCCGGATGTTCAGGGTGGATGGGGCCAATGGACTGTCCTTTGCGCTGACCGGCTGATGGGAGCGTCTGTTCTGGCTTTTGCAATGCCTGTCAAGTTGGTAGCAGGCGCATGCCATGATCCTGCCACGATGGCTGCATAGGATGCTCTTTATGGTCGCTGCAACCGAACCCGAAGGCCTGGACGGTATCCAGCCCGCCGCCGCCACGGCCCGCACCCGCTTTGAGGATGACATGCCGATGCTGCGTGCAGCGGCAGAGCTGACGCGCGATCTGGTGGCCCCCAATCCCATGATCTACTGGCCGGATTTTTTCGCTTCCGCACTCATCGGCTATGGCGCGATGGCAGGCGCGATCATGGTCCAGCCGGTTTGGCTGGCGGTGCTGCTGGGCCTCGTCTCCATCCTGGGCATGTATCGCGCCGGGCTGTTCATTCATGAACTGACGCATATCCGCCACGCCGCGCTGCCTTGGTTCCGCTTTGTGTGGAACGGCGTCATCGGCATTCCGCTGCTCGCGCCATCCTTCCTGTATGAAGGGCTGCACAGCCTGCACCATGCCCGTACCCGCTATGGCACGGTGGAAGACCCGGAATATCTGCCGCTGGCACTGATGAAGCCATGGACGATTCCTGCCTTTGTGGTGGTCTCTGTCGTCGCGCCCTTTGCGCTGCTGCTGCGCTTCGGCATTTTGGGGCCGCTGTCCTTTGCGATTCCGCCGCTGCGTCGCTTTCTGGTGGCCAGATATTCGGGGCTGGTGATCAACCCCGAATTCCGCCGCCGCGCGCCCGAAGGCGAGTTCCGCCGCATCTGGCTCTCGCAAGAGATTGCGGCGACGCTCTGGGCGATGCTGGTGCTGGCCGGGCTGTGGTTCGGCATCATCCCGCTGCGCCCCTTCCTGATCATTTGCGCGATTGCGGCAGGGCTGATCATGCTCAACCAGATCCGCACATTGGTGGCGCACCGCTGGGAAAATGACGGCGCAGTGATCAGCACTACGGCGCAGTTTCTGGATAGCGTGAACGTGCCGCCGCCGGGTATCATCCCTGCGCTCTGGGCACCGGTGGGGCTGCGTTATCACGCGATCCATCATCTGCTGCCGGGCCTGCCCTATCATGCGCTGGGTGAGGCCCATCGGCGGCTGACGGCGGCGCTGCCTTCTGATTCAGCCTATCATCAGGCGAACGACCACGGCCTGCCCAAGCTGGTCTGGGCGCTGATGATGGGCGCGGGGAAGGATAAGGTGGCGATCCTCAATAAATAGGGACTGTCCCTATTTATCCTGTTTCATAGTTCACCGTTTGTGGTGAGTAGGGGCTGAGCGAATGCGAAGACCCGTATCGAACCACGCTGACCCTTCGATATGAGCCTTCGCGTTCGCTCAGTCTCTACTCAGGGCAAACGGGGGTCGGATTGCGCCAGCAGCGCATAGCCCGCCACATCGGCGCGCACCGTCTCTCCGGCATCGCTCCGCCAGCATTCCCCCGCCTGCCAGCCCGCGCCGGAGCCTGCCAGCGGCAGGAACCATCCCGCATCAAGCGAGATCTGATCGCCCGCCTCCCAGCGGATCATGGCCACGCGGAACGGCGCGCCCTCCGGCACAGGAAATACACATGCCTTGCCCGGCGCGGCGTTGAAGGCGGGCAGCGCGTAAGGTTCCGCCCGGCTCGCCGCAACGCCGCTTTCCAGATGCAGTTCGCGCGGGCGGCCATAATCGTAGAGCCGGTAGGTCAGGTCCACATTCTGCTGAATTTCCGCGAGCGTGATGCCTGCGCCAATGGCGTGAACGGTGCCGGTGGGGATGTGGAAGAAATCGCCCGCGCGCACAGGCTTCCAGTCCACCAGATGCTCCAGCGATCCGTCGAGTGCCGCCGCGCGCAGTTCGTCTCCGGTCAGCGGGCGCTTTGTGCCGATGCCGATGGTCGCGCCGGGTTTGGCGTCGAGCACATACCAGCATTCTTCCTTGCCATGGGGATAGCCTTCAGCTCGCGCCTGCGCATCATCGGGGTGGACCTGGATCGAAAGCCGTTCGCTGGTGAAGATATATTTGAGGAGCAGCGGCTGGGCCGCCGCATCCTCAAACCAGACCTCGCCGATCCGCGCGCCGTCTCCGGTGCCAAAGGGGGCGGGCACATCGGTGCGGCCCCATGGCTTTTCCACCGTCTTCGTCCGCAAGCGCCGCATGGATCAGCCCTTGGCCCGCAATCCCGCCAGAATGCGCGACGGCGTGAGCGGCAGTTGCTCAAACTCCGGATCGAACGGCGCGAGCGCGTCCATCACTGCGTTGAAGATGGTTGGCGCACCCACAATTGCGCCGCCTTCGCCCACGCCCTTGGCCCCCGTCGGCGTTTTGGAGGGGGTGCAGACATGGACATATTCGATGGCCGGCGCGTCGGTGGAAACGGGCAGGATATAATCCTTATAGGTGCCAGCAGACGGGTTGCCCGCCTCATCATAATGCTGTTCTTCCCACAGCGCATTACCGATGCCCTGAATGACGCCGCCCGCAATCTGGCCTTCGACCACCGCCGGATTGAGCATCACGCCGCAATCTTCCGCCACCACATAACGCAGCACCTTCACAAGGCCGGTGCCGGGGTCTGCCTCCACAATGGCCGCATGGCAGGCATTGGCGAAGGTAAAGGGCGGCGGTGTGTAGCAATAGCGCGCGGTCAGCCCCGCCTCCATGCCTTCGGGCAGCGTCAGCGTGGCGACATTGGCCGCCTTGCCCAGCGCGGCGAGCGTGATCGACGGCGCGGAAGGGCCAGAGCCGACCACGCTGCCGCCTTCGAGCTTCAGGCCTTCGGGCTCGGTCTGGAGGAAGTGGGCCGCGAGCTTGAACACCTTGTCTCGCAACAGGCCGGAGGCAATGTGCGCCGCACCGCCTGCGACGACGGCCTGACGGCTGCCACCTGCACCGGAGCCGCTCGTAATCGAGTCGGTATCGCCAAAGGCAATCGTCACATCATCCACGCCCACGCCCATTTCATCGGCGATGATCTGCGCCATGGTGGTTTCCACGCTGTGCCCCTGCGAATGGCAGGTGAGGACGGCAGTGATCTTGCCCGTGGTTTCAATGCGCACTTCCGCTGTGTCCGTCCCGCCGCCGGGGGAGATGGCCGTGGGTTCGATGCACAGGCCGATGCCGATGCCAAGATAGCGGCCTTCTGCGCGCGCCTTGGCCTGTTCGGCGCGGAACGCCGCATAGCCGATCTTCTCCACCGCGCGGTCCAGCGTTTCGAGCGGAGACACATCGTCGATGATCAGCCCCATCGGCAGCTTGTGCGGCCATTGCGTGACGACATTGCGGCGGCGGAATTCGACCGGGTCCATGCCCATGGCGCGCGCGGCCTTGTCCACCGTGATTTCGCGGATCAGTGTCTCGCCCGCCCATGGCCCGCGATAGGCGGTGCTGCCGCAAGTGTTGGTGAACCATGCCTTGCAGTCCGCCATCATCGTCGGGATGTTGTAGGCACCCGTGTGGATCATCGCCATCAACTGGGTAAGGCCGCCGGGGGGCGAAACCGGATCGGCCCCGCCATTATCCTCCACCTTGAAATGGGTGGCGAGCATTTGGCCCGATGCGTCGAGCGCGATGGAGAGTTCCAGCTCTTCCGCGCGGCCATGGCCGCCCGCCTGCAAGGCTTCGGGCTTGTCCTCGATCCACTTGACCGGGCGGCGCAGCTTGAGCGATGCCGCAATGGTCGCCAGAAAATCGCGGTTCACGCCGAACTTCTGCCCGAACGCCCCGCCAATATCCGGAGACATGACGCGGACATGATTTTCCTGCAAGCGAAGCGAGCGGGCGATGAACGACTTGGCGGCGTGCGGGTTTTGCGAGGAGAGGCGCACCTCCAGCTTGCCGTCCATGATCGGGTTGGAAATGATGCCGCGCCCTTCCATGGGGGAGGGGGAGATGCGGCCCTGCGCGATGCGCGCCGTCACCACTTGTGCCGCACTCTCAAACGCTTCCTTCGATCCGGGCAGGGCGAGCGACATTTCAAACGCCAGATTGGTATCGCGCCCCGGAATACAGGAGGGCGAGGATTTTGCGGCAGAAATGCTCGCCACGGCGTCGAGCGGATCATAATCCACGTCGATCAGTTCGAGCGCGTCTTCGGCGATATAGCGGTCATCGGCGATGGCAATCGCGATGGGATCACCGACATAGCTGACCTGCGTTTCGGCGAGCACTGTGCGGACGCCGAACGGCCCGGCATCGCCGAATACGGAGACCAATGGCTCGAACATGTCGTTGATGTCGGCTGCGGTATAAACCGCCCAGACGCCGGGCAGTTCGCGCGCGGCGCTGGCGTCCACAGTGATGTTCGCGCGGGCGAGCGGACTGCGCAGGATGGCCGCATGGAGCATCCCGGCTTCCATGAAATCATCGACATAGCGGCCACGCCCGGTCAGGAAGCGCTTATTCTCCTTGCGCCCGACCGACTGGCCAACGAAGCGCGGGGCCGCGCCGAGAGGTTCAGTCATGGTTGGCCTCCGTCAGTTGGGCAATCGCCTTGTGCAGCCCCTGATAGCCGGTGCAGCGGCAGATATGGCCGGACATGGCATCCAGAATTTCGGCCCGAGATGCCTTTTGCTCGCCCTCGGTCATCGAAAGCAGGCTCATCACGATGCCCGGTGTGCAAAAGCCGCATTGCAGGCCGTGATTGTCATGCAGCGCCTGCTGGACGGGGTGGAAGCTGCCATCCTCATGGGCCACGCCCTCTACCGTGGTGACGGCATGGCCGTCCATCTGCACGGCAAAGGTGAGGCAGGAGCGCATGGCGACGCCGTCTATCATCACGGTGCAGGCCCCGCACACGCCATGTTCGCACCCCGCATGGGTGCCGGTGAGGCCCAGATCAGCGCGGAGGAAGTCGAGCAGAGTGCGGCGCGCGGGCACGCGGCGCGCAACCTTGCGGCCATTGACGGTCAGGTTGATGTCATGATCGCTCATTGCGCGGCTCCTTCGCCCAGCAGGCGGGTCATCAGGCGGGTGAAGACGGTGCGTCCGGCCTCGTGCCGATAGGCGGCGGTGGCGTGGGTATCGTCATTGGGATCGGTGTCGTGCAAGGCAAGGTCTGCCAGAGCGGCAAGATCGAGCGAGGCGATCGAGGCACCTTCCAGCGCGGCCTCGGCAGAGCGGGCACGCAAGGGCTGCGAACCCATGCCGAACCAGCATAGCCGCGCATCCGATATAGTGCCGCCAGAAACGGGCAGGCAGGCCACCAGCCCCGCCAGCGCGAAATCACCGCGCCGCTGCGAAATCTCCAGCGTGCCGATGCGCGCGTTGGCGGGCGGGCGATAGGTGATGGCGGTCAGCAATTCAGTGTCGGTCCGCGCGGTGGTGTAGGGGCCGGAGTAGAAATCACTCGCGCGGACCGTCCGGCTGCCGGCA
The DNA here is from genome assembly GCA_016714795.1 of Sphingomonadales bacterium. Classification (GTDB taxonomy): domain Bacteria; phylum Pseudomonadota; class Alphaproteobacteria; order Sphingomonadales; family Sphingomonadaceae; genus Aquisediminimonas. The sequence goes on from JADKCA010000002.1 coordinate 263,294, forward strand.
GAGGATTGCAATTCCAGATCGGCGTCCAGCGCCACGGCAAAGGCAGGGTTTTCCGCGGCTGGTTCACCCAGTGAGATCGATCCGCCGATGGTGCCGCGATTGCGCGTCTGGAAATGGCCGACAAAATTGACCGCCTCCTGAAGGCCGGGGAGCGTCTGGCGCACGGTGGCGTTGGCCAGCACTTCGGCCTGCCGCGTCATCGCGCCGAGCCGCAATGCGCTGCCTTCTGCCGCAATGCCCTTGAGCGCCGCGACGCGGTTGAGATCGAGGATGACCGACGGCCGGGCAATGCGCAGCGACAGCATGGGGACAAGGCTCTGCCCGCCCGCGAGCGGCTGCGCTTCGTCGCCATGTTCGGCGAGGACCGACAGCGCCTCCTCCAGCGTCTCTGGAGCCACATAGTCGAATGGCGGCGGCTTCATGGCGTCCTCCTGCTTGTGCGTCTTGTTGAGAGATGCCGCTTGCGCCGCATGACATCCCTTCTTTAAGACTGATCGCGTGACCGGCGGCAAAGGTCAAGCAATCATGCCGCGCGGGGCAATGCAACAACGCGCCACCACTCAGAGCGCAGGATGCGGAGGACTTTTCATGGCAATCCGTCTGGATAACAGCTTCTTTCTCGACATGACCCCGGATGAGGCCTGGGTGCTGCTCAACGATGTGGAGCGGATTGCTCCGTGCGTGCCCGGTGCGCAGCTGACCGATGTCGCCGGCGATACCTATGGCGGCAAGGTGAAGGTGAAGATCGGGCCGATCACCGCAGAATATAAGGGCAAGGCCACAATCACCGCGCGTGATGCCGCCGCCCGCCGCCTGACGCTGACCGGCAAGGGGCAGGATGTGCGCGGGCAGGGGACCGCGGGGGCTGATCTGGAAATGCTGGTGACGCCGGAAGGGGCGGGCAGCCGTGTGACGCTGGGCACCGAGCTGCAAATCACCGGCAAGGTGGCGCAACTGGGCAAGGGCGTGATGCAGGATGTGTCTGCGCGGCTCGTGGACCAATTTGTCGCGAATCTGAAGGCGTTGGCACCCGCGGCACCCGTTTCCACGCCAATGGCCGCGCCCGCCGCCTCAGCCCCGGCGGAGGTTGCCGCAGCACCCGCGCCGCGCCTCATCAACGCACCCGAAGCCGCGCCGGTCGATCTCGTCAAACTGAGCGGTGGTGCGCTGTTCAGCCGTGACCTTCTGGTTGGCGGATGGATGGCGGCTGTGCTGGTCCTGCTGGTGCTGATCGCGCTCAAATAGCAGGCGCTTCTGATACTCTGTCGCAAAAAGCGCAAAATTCTGCCGATTTTGATCTGCGTCAAATGAATCGCGGCGCGGTTGGCGGATTAAGCTTCCTGTAACGCTGATCGGCGGCATCCGGGTTTCGGGGGCTTCCGACGGAACAGGAGGTTCAGGACATGACGCGCAAAGCATCCTGCCGACACCGGTTCAGGCGACCTCTTATTGCGGGGTTCAGGAACTGATGGCCTGACCCTTCTTACCTTCTCCTCCAACTGGCCCTGTCCGCTAAATGCGGGCGGGGCTTCTTTTTGCGATTGCACACTCCGGGCAGAGCGTTTAGCGGAAATGCTATGTCCGATTGCGAAGCCTGTGTGGTCAGAAACCGCGCCATCTGTTCAGCCCTGCTGCCGGATGAACTCGCTATATTGAGCAAATTGGGCCGGAAACAGCATGTTTCGCGCGGTCAGACGCTGGTTTGGGAAGGCGATGAAGCGCTGGTGGTGGCCAATGTCATCAGCGGCGTGCTCAAGCTTTCGGTCTCCACGGCGGACGGGCGCGAACAGATTGTCGGCGTGGTCTTCCCGTCGGACTTTATCGGACGGCCCTTTGGCAAGGAAAGCAGCTACAGCGTGACCGCGCTGACCGATGCGCATGTCTGCATCTTCACGCGCGCGGCGTTTGATGGTTTTGCCAAGGAACATCCTGATCTTCAGCATAAACTGCTCCAGCGGACGCTCGATGAGCTGGATCGCGCGCGGCAATGGATGATGCTGCTGGGTCGCAAGACGGCGAGCGAACGTGTCGCCACGCTGCTGCTGGAAATTTCGAACCGCATGGGCAGCACCAGCTGCACACAGATTCTGCCGTTTCTGGATGAATTCGAGCTGCCGCTTGACAGGCAGCAGATGGGAGATGTGCTGGGCCTGACGATCGAAACTGTCAGCCGCCAGCTCACCAAGCTTAAGGAAGCGAACATGATTTCGCTGCCTGACCGACGGAGCGTGGTGATCAAGGATCGCCACCGGTTGCAGGATTTAGCGCTTGCAGCATAGGCCTTGACCTAGGTCAATGACCCTTGATCCCCTTGGTTCCATCGGCAATCTGTTAGGAAAAGCCGCATGAACGCGGTGGTTCGGGGAAAGTAAAATGGACGAACTATTGATGCGCGGCGGGGGATGGTTCCTCGCTGCCCTGATTGCCTTTGTTGCCGCCGCGAGTGCGACTGACACGGGCTTTGCGATCCATATGTCGATCATGTGTGCTGCCGGTCTTCTGGCGGCATTCGCGTCTTCGCGTGGGTTCAATTTTGCCAAGGGGCGTTTTCCGGCACTTACGCCGGATGTGGCCTCCCGCTATGATGACGATCTGATCCGGATCGGGGCCATCATGACGCTCTTCTGGGGCGTTGTGGGCTTTCTGGTCGGGCTCGTCATTGCCCTTCAGCTGGCCTTTCCGGTGCTCAATCTGGGTCTGGAATGGACCACGTTCGGCAGGCTTCGCCCGCTGCACACATCGGCAGTGATTTTCGCCTTTGGCGGCACCGCACTGATTACGACGAGCTTCTACGTCGTCCAGCGCACCTGCCGGGCGCGACTCGCTTTCCCGGGCCTCGCGCGATTCGTCTATTGGGGCTACCAGCTCTTCATCGTCCTTGCGGCCACCGGCTATGTGCTCGGCATTACGCAAGGCAAGGAATATGCCGAACCTGAATGGTATGTCGATCTGTGGCTGACAGTGGTCTGGGTTGCCTATCTCATCGTGTTCGTGGGCACGATCGTGAAGCGCAACGAGCCGCACATCTATGTGGCCAACTGGTTCTATCTGTCGTTCATCATCACGGTTGCGATGCTGCACCTGGTGAATAACATCTCGCTGCCCGTCAGCTGGACCGGAACGGCAAGCTATTCTGCATGGGCCGGTGTGCAGGACGCGCTGACGCAATGGTGGTATGGGCATAACGCGGTCGGATTTTTCCTCACCGCCGGCTTCCTCGCCATGATGTATTATTTCGTGCCGAAGCAGGCCGAACGGCCGATCTACAGCTATCGCCTGTCGATCATCCACTTCTGGTCGCTGATCTTCCTCTACATCTGGGCGGGTCCGCACCACCTTCACTACACGGCGCTGCCCGATTGGGCGCAGACGCTGGGCATGGTCTTCTCGGTCATGCTGTGGATGCCGAGCTGGGGCGGCATGATCAACGGTCTGATGACGCTGAACGGCGCATGGGACAAGATCCGCACCGATCCGATCATCCGCATGTTCGTGATGAGCCTCGCCTTTTACGGCATGTCGACCTTTGAAGGCCCGATGATGTCGATCAAGGCCGTCAACAGCCTGTCGCACTATACGGACTGGACCATCGGTCACGTTCATTCGGGTGCGCTTGGCTGGAACGGCATGGTGACCTTCGCCACGCTCTATTACCTTGTGCCGCGTCTGTGGGGCCGTGAACGCCTCTATTCGCTGCGCATGGTGAACTGGCACTTCTGGCTGGCGAGCGCGGGGATCGTGTTCTACGCCTCCGCGATGTGGGTTTCCGGCATCATGCAGGGGCTGATGTGGCGCGAATACGGGGCAGACGGTTATCTCGTCTACTCGTTCAGCGAAACCGTGATGGCCATGTTCCCGATGTATCTGATCCGTGCCTTTGGCGGCCTGCTGTTCCTTTCGGGGGCACTGGTCATGGTCGTGAACGTCTGGATGACGATTGCGGGCAAGATTCGGGAAGAACGCCCGATGACCGAAACGCCCTATGATGCAGAGGCTGACCGTCCGATCGTCGGTACGCCCGCTGCCATCCAGCCTGCTGAATAAGGAGACCATGAAAATGGCAATTGGTCTTGACCACAAGAAACTCGAACGCAACGTCAGCCTGCTGGGCGTGTGCGCCCTGCTGGCGGTCCTTGTCGGGGGTATCGTGGAAATCGCGCCGCTGTTCTGGCTCGACTCGACGATCGAAAAGGTGGACGGCGTCCGCCCCTACACTCCGCTCGAACTGGCCGGTCGCAAGATCTACCAGCGCGAAGGCTGCTATGTCTGCCACAGCCAGATGATCCGACCGTTCCGCGATGAAGTGGAACGTTATGGTCACTACAGCCTGGCCGCCGAGTCCATGTATGATCGACCCTTCCAATGGGGTTCCAAGCGCACCGGACCGGATCTGGCGCGTGTGGGCGGTCGCTATTCGGATGAATGGCATCGTGACCATATGCGGGATCCCCGCGCGGTGGTTCCTGAATCGGTGATGCCTGCCTATCCGTTCCTTGCCGAAAAGGAACTGAATGCAGGTGACATGACCAAGGATTTGGGCACGCTGGCTGCATTGGGAGTTCCCTATAGCAAGGCGGCGATTGATGCGGCCAATGACGACCTCAAGGCGCAGGCCGATCCGAATGCGGACGCGACCGAGCTGGTGAAGCGTTACCCCAAGGCGCAGGCGCGCGACTATGACGGTGATCCGGCCAAGGTGACCGAACTGGATGCGCTCGTTGCCTATCTGCAAATGCTGGGCACGCTGGTCGACTTCAAGGCCGTTGAAGCGCAGGAGCAGGCGAAGTGAGCTATCAGGCACTCCGCCACTTCGCAGACTCGTGGGGGCTGTTGTTCATGACGCTGACCTTCATTGGTCTGGCGGTCTGGACGTTCCGCCCCAAGGCGCGCCCGCTCCACGAGGATGCGGCCAACATGATCTTCAGGGAAGACGATAATGTCTGAAAAACAACGCATTGACGAGGCCACCGGCACAAGCACGGTTGGCCATGAATGGGATGGCATCGAAGAGCTGAACACGCCGCTGCCGCGGTGGTGGCTGCTCACCTTCTATGCCTGTGTCATCTGGGGACTGGCTTACACGGTCATGTATCCGGCCTGGCCCATGATCAGTTCTGCCACGGCGGGGATGACCGGCTGGTCCAGCCGGGGCGATCTGGCCAAGGAAATGAAAGCGGAAACGGAACGTCGCGCTCCGATTCTTGCGGCGATTTCCGCCAAGCCGGTCGAACAGATTCCGGGCGATGAAAAGCTCTACGCAACGGCTGTTGAAGGCGGTCGGGCCGCATTCAAGGTGCATTGTGTGCAGTGCCATGGCTCCGGTGCCGCCGGGTCCAAGGGCTATCCCAACCTGAACGACGATGACTGGATCTGGGGCGGTGACATGGCGACCATCCACCAGACCATCACGCACGGCATCCGCGCGCCGGAACATGCCGAAACACGGATGAGCCAGATGCCGGCCTTTGGCGGGATGTTCAAGCCTGCCGAACTCAGCAGCGTGGTGGCTTATGTCCAGTCGCTGTCTGGCAGCCGTCCGGCTGACGCCGTGTCGGCAGCTGGTGCTCCGCTGTTCGCGGCCAATTGCGTTCAGTGCCACGGTCCGGACGGCAAGGGCGTGCGCGCCATGGGCGGCCCGAACCTGACCGACAAGATCTGGCTTTATGGCGGTGACGAAGCGGCCATCCGCCAGACCATCACCAAAAGCCGGTACGGCGTGATGCCGAACTGGAACCAGAAGCTTGACGCGACGACCATCAAGATGCTGGCTGCTTATGTCCACTCGCTGGGTGGCGGTGAAGCGGCGGCCAAAGCTGGTGTCGCTGCTGCTGCCGCCGTCCCCGCTGCAACCCCTGCTGCGGAGGCTCCGGCCAGCAATGTCAAGTAACAACGATCTGCTGGTAGACTCCCCACTGGGAGTCTACCAGAAACGTCGGGGCGTATTTCCCAAGATTGTCAGCGGCAATTTCCGCCGCTTCAAATGGCTGGTGATGGCGGTGACGCTGGCTGTCTATTATCTGACGCCATGGATCCGCTGGGATCGTGGGCCTTATGCGCCCGATCAGGCCGTTCTGGTCGACATGGCGCACCGCCGCTTCTATTTCTTCCAGATCGAAATCTGGCCGCACGAATTTTATTATGTCGCCGGAATGCTGGTCATGGCCGGCATCGGCCTGTTTCTGGTGACATCGGCGGTCGGTCGCGCCTGGTGCGGTTATGCCTGCCCACAGACCGTGTGGACCGATCTGTTCCAGCATGTGGACCGGCTGATTGACGGAGACCGCAACGCCCAGATCCGGCTGCACAACGCACCTTGGAGCCCCTCCAAGATCGCGCGCCGCTTGCTCAAATGGGCCATCTGGCTGGTGATTGCGGCGTCGACCGGCGGGGCCTGGATTTTCTATTTCTCGGATGCGCCGACGCTGGCCGGTCAGCTTTTCTCCGGAACGGCCGCGGGCGTCGCATATTCCACCATATTCGTGCTGACGGTGACCACCTTCATTTTCGGCGGCTTTATGCGCGAGCAGGTGTGCATTTACATGTGCCCATGGCCTCGCATCCAGACGGCCATGCTCGATGAGCGGTCGCTGATCGTCACCTATAAGGATTGGCGCGGCGAGCCCCGCTCACGCGGCAAGAAGCAGGTGACCGATGACGGCCTGCCCGCTGGCGACTGCATTGATTGCAACCAGTGCGTTCAGGTCTGTCCGACTGGCATCGACATTCGCGACGGAGCGCAGATCGGCTGCATCACCTGCGCGCTGTGCATCGACGCGTGCGACAAGATGATGGAACAGGTCGGTCGACCGCGCGGCCTGATCGACTATTGCACCATCGATGATGCCGAGATCGAAAAGAAGGGCGGCACTGCCAAGCCCATTCTCGAAACGCTGCGCCATCCGCGCACGCTTATCTATCTGGGTATCTGGACGAGCATTGGCGCGGCGATGGTGTTCACGCTGGGGCAGCGCACGCGCCTGGACCTGAATGTCCAGCATGACCGTAACCCGGTTTATGTCGCCTTGTCTGACGGATCGATCCGCAACAACTACACCGTGAAGGTCCGCAACATGGAAGGGCGTCCGCGCGACGTGACGTTGCGGATCGAAGGCCTGAAGGGCGGGGTAGCCTGGGCCGGTGAGGCGGAACGCGATGGCGCAACCCAGACTGTGACTGTGCCGGTGGCAGCGGATTCGGTGCTGAAAGTCCGCCTGTTCGTCGCAGCTCCGGCTGAAGGCGAAGAGCGGGACGATTTCACCATCTCCGCGCATGCCGCAAACGAGCAGGAAAAGGGCGACACGGATGAAGTCGTGTTCGAACGTCCCTCCGGAGAACAATGATGGCCAAGTCGCGCACCTTTACCGGCTGGCACATGGCGATCATTTTGGTCAGCTTTTTCCTCGTGGTCATTATCGTCAACGTCTTTATGGCGCGTGCCGCGATCGGGACGTTTGGCGGAACCGTGGTCGATAACTCCTATGTGGCCGGCCAGAAGTTTGACGATTGGGGAAAAGCCGCCCGGGCGCAGCAGCAGCTCGGCTGGACCATCAACGGATCGACGGGCGCCGACCGCAAACTGCTGGTTTCAGCAAAGGATGCCCAAGGTGTGGCAACGGGATTTGCCGCCACCGCCGTCGCGCATCATCCCCTGGGCCGCCTGCCCGAACACCCGCTGAGCTTTGTGGCGGGCAAGGATGGGCGGCTTGAATCGGTTCAGGCGCTTCCCGCCGGGCGCTGGCAGGTTCGGCTCACGGTCACGCGCAACGGCCAGTCCTTCCGCCAGATCATGTCCGTGCAATGAACGCACCGGCACCCGCTACTGCGCTTGCCGCACTGCCGGAAACCCTGTTTTCCGTGCCGGGAATGCGCTGTGCCGGATGCATTTCAAAGCTGGAGAACGGGCTGGCGCACGCGCCGGGCATCGCTGCTGCCCGCGTCAATTTTACGGCCAAGCGGGTGACGATCAGCCATTTGCCGGAAACGACATTGCCCGAACTGGTTTCAGCCATCGCGCAGCTGGGCTTTGATGCCCAACCGCTGCTTGATCCGCTGACGGCGACGGGTGATCAGGAAAGCCGCGAACTGCTGAAGGCCCTCGCGGTTGCGGGATTCGCCGCGATGAACATCATGCTGCTCTCCGTCTCGGTCTGGTCCGGAGCGGCAGGCGGCACGCGCGACCTGTTCCACTGGCTGTCGGGTGCGATTGCCGTTCCCACCGTAATCTATGCGGGCAGGCCCTTCTTCAAGTCCGCATGGGGTGCGTTGAAACACGGCCACACCAATATGGATGTGCCGATTTCAATCGGCGTCACGCTGGCCACTGCGCTCAGCCTGTTTGAAACATTGATGCACGGCGCCCATGCCTATTTTGACGGCGCGGTGATGCTGCTGTTCTTCCTGCTGTGCGGGCGCTGGCTGGACAGCGTGATGCGGGATCGTGCGCGCGACGGCGTGTCGGCGCTGCTCAAGAACACCGCCCCGGGCGCGCTGGTGCTGGAAAATGGCGGCCAGTCCCGATGGATTGCGGCAGGCGAATTGCGGCAGGGCATGACCATGCTGGTGGCCGCCGGTGAGCGGCTGGCGGCAGATGGTGTTGTGGCGAAGGGGCAATCCCGGCTGGACGCATCGCTGCTGACCGGTGAATCGGCGCCTGTGCCGCTGGGACCGGGAGACCGCATTCACGCCGGCACGCTCAATCTGGATGGGCCGCTGGAGGTGGAGATTACGGCCGCTGGCGCCGAAACCGCCGTGGCAGACATTGCCCGCCTGATGGAAGAGGCCGGACAATCCAAGAGCCGCTACGTCCGCATCGCGGATCGGGCGGCACGCTGGTATGCGCCCGCCGTTCACACGCTGGCGCTGACCAGCTTTATCGGCTGGATGATCGCAGGTGCCGGGTGGCATCATGCGCTTTTGATTGCGGTGGCGGTGCTGATCATCACCTGCCCATGCGCATTGGGGCTGGCGGTTCCGGCCGCGCAGATTGTGGCGGCAGGAGCCCTGATGAAGCGCGGCGTGCTGGTGAAAGACGGGTCCGCGCTGGAGCGTCTCGCCGAAGTGGATCGCGCGCTGTTCGACAAGACGGGGACGCTGACGCTGGGTCGTCCCGATCCCGTCAACCTCGACATGCTGGATGCGTCCGGAAAGTCCATCGCGCTCGCGCTGGCGCGCGTCAGCCGCCATCCGCTCAGCCAGGCGCTGCGGCGGGCACTGGAATCGGAAGCTATCAAGGCCGCTGCCGTGGACGGCGCTGCGGAAACGCCGGGCGCAGGCGTGGAGGCCATGATGAATGGCCAGCGCATCCGGCTGGGTCGGCCCGAAGCGCAAGTGGAGGATGGTCGGCTGGCTTGTGCGCTGTCCGTGGGCGACGCGGAGCCGGTGACGATCCTGTTCGAAGATGCGCTGCGCCCCGATGTGCGCGAATCGCTGTCAGGCCTTGCGGCCATGGGTATCGAAAGCGCGATCGTTTCGGGAGATCGCGAGTCCGCCGTACGGCCCGTAGCGGCCCAACTTGGTCTTTCGGCGCAAACCGGCATGTTGCCCGAAGACAAGCTGGCAGCCATCGCTGCGCTGGATGCCGCCGGGCACAAGGTGCTGATGGTGGGTGACGGGCTGAACGATGGTCCGGCGCTTGCGGCAGGTCATGCCTCGCTCGCCCCGGCTTCGGCCAGCGATGCCGGGCAGAATGCTGCAGATGCCATCTTCCTCGGCGACAGTCTCGATCCGGTGCCGACCGCCGTGCGCGTGGCGCGTGCGACGCAGCGGATCGTCCGCCAGAATTTCATCATGGCCATCGGCTACAATGTGATTGCCGTGCCGCTGGCCATTCTCGGTCTGGTCACGCCGCTGATTGCGGCTTTGGCCATGTCCGGCTCTTCTCTGATTGTCGTGGCCAACGCGCTGCGGCTGAAAGGATCCGCACAATGACGGGCATCGCGCTCCTCATCCCCATTGCGCTTGGCCTTGGCCTGCTTGGACTGGCGGCCTTTTTCTGGTCGCTGGGTAACGGTCAGTTCGATGATCTGGATGGCGCATCGCTGCGCATCCTGCTCGACGATGACGAAGCGGGGCCGATATCATGAACGCGTGGCGCAACCCATTGATCGGTGTGATCGCGGGGCTGGTGATCAGTGTGCCGCTGCCCGCAGCACAAGTCAGCACCAGCCTGGAAGTGGCCACCTGCGCGGGTGGCACGGTGCGGATCGATCTTCCCTCTGGCGGCGCGCCCGTGCCGGGTGGAGAGGACCATGATTGCTGCCGCAAAGGCTGCCATGCCGGGTCTGACCGGCGCAAGAAGAATGGCACGCTGAGCGACAGCTGCTGTTAGTCACCCGGAACTGAAGTTCGCATCATATTTTCGCTCCTCGTCGCCCCGCGTCAAGTGCGGGCCGACGGCGCCTTTGGGGGACATGAAACGGACTTTGATGCCACGATATTGGAGGCTGATGGTTTTGCAATCGTCATTGCGAGGAACGCAGTGACGCGGCAATCCAGCTTCATCCGGAAACGGCCGGATTGCCGCGCTTCGCTCGCAATGACGGTCCTGCATCGATTTGAAAAGCCACACAAAAAGCGGGTTCCGGCATCTCTGCCCCCGCGCGTGCGCTTCGCCTTCAATAAATAGGGACAGTCCCTATTTAATTTGTTCGGACGGGCCGTCTGGCTCAAATCCTTCGGGCTCCCCGATGATCTTCCCTGCCCATTGGGAGCGCGGCCCCGTCATCAGGTGCCTTTGAACCACGCTCGCCCCGGTTGAAGTCTTGCGGGCCTCGCTCTGCACCCCTGCCGCCGGGGCTGGCGGCCCGGCAGGGGCTGTGTGCAGATCAAGGTCCGGTTCTGTGACGGCGATGGCCTGTGCCCCATGAGCAAGATTGGTTCATGAACCCAACCCGTCAGGACGCCGCCAGAACGGCCCGCCCGGCACAAGTTCACGCAAAGCCGGACATGGGGCAGGCGGCTAGCGAAACAAACAGAACATGTCAAGAACAAAATGCAAAAACATGGGCTCCAAATGAAACGGGGCAGCCCTTCCGGACTGCCCCGCTCACCTGGATCAAGGAATCAGGTTCGGTTAGAAACGGAACCCGACACCAACGCCCACCACGATCGGATCCAGGCTGATCTTGACATTCTGCACGCCAGCAGCGGTCGTGCTGAGCTTGGCCCTCGTGTCGATGTCGATATATTTGACGTCGATGTTGAGGAACATCTTCTCGTTCAGGTCGATGTCGAGACCGGCCTGAGCGGCCCAGCCCGCGCTGGTCTTCATCTGCACCTTGGTCTTGCCGACCGCAGCTTCAAGACCCTTGGAGGCATTTTCCGAATAGAAGAGCGTCAGGTTGGCACCAACGCCAACATAGGGGCGGATCTTCGCGGTCGGGGCCAGGTGATACTGGACGGTCAGGGTCGGCGGCAGCACCCAGGTGCTGGCCAGCTTGCCAATCGTACCCGGAACGCCGGAGTTGCCCGACGCGCTGTGCTTGGTCGTGGCCGCGATCAGTTCAACACCGATATTGTCGGTGATCATCTTGGTGATGTCGACTTCCGGCGTGAAGGCGTCGTTCACCTTGACACCATTGGCCGGGAAGGCGGGCAGGATCGGGCCGGACTTTTCAGTCGGCGAAACCATGATGGCGCGGACGCGAATCAGCGTGTCACCTGCGGCGGCATTGGCCGTGCCTGTCAAAGTGGCCATGGCGAGTGCCGCGGCGGATGCGAAATACAGTGTCTTGCTCATGTTAGTCTCCCTGTGAGCTTGGTGGGTTGAGGTCCGGCCAGCTATTTGATCCGTCCTCTGGTGGGTGGGATGCGTTCTCCATTTTCGCGAACCCGAGGCGCATCCCGTAAACGTCAATGGGCCATCAGCAGCGCCACATCCGAATGGCCAAGCAGTGCCTTGGTAACACCGCCCAAAAGGGTTTCGCGCAGGCGGGAGCGGCCAAAGGCCCCCATCACCACCATGCGGGCACCCACTTCATGTGCAAATTTCAGCAAAACCTCCTGAGGCTTTCCGTTGCCTGCCGGAACGGTGTGCAGATCGGACGACACACCATGGCGCGACAAATATGTGCTGGCGGCCATTTGCGGCATGTCTGCGTCATCTTCTCCAATGGTGACGATATGCACGGCAGACGCATCCTTGAGCAGCGGAATGGAGAGCCGGATTGCGCGCGCAGCTTCCGGCGAGGCGTTCCAGCCCACGACAACTGGCCCTTTGAGGTTGAGCGCTTCCATGCTGTCCGGCACCACAAGAACCGGGCATTGCGATTCAAACACCAGATCGCTGGCAACGGCCTGCGGGCGCATCAAATCCTTGCTGGGCTTCGCCTGGCTGACCACAACCACGTCTGACACGGCAGACCAAGCTGCAAGCAGGCGAACCACATCACCATCGGCGGCGGCCCAATCCCAGCGCACATCTTCCTGGCCGAGCCGGGCTTCGATTTTTTCGCGCAGCGCCAGTTCACGGGCGCGCACATCTGCAACCAAGCCCTGCTGCGTGAACGCAGCGCCAAGCGGATCAAATGCGACATAGGCAGAGTAGGGAGTCGCTTGCAGACATGTCAGATGCGCATCCTGATTACGACACAGGTCCAGAGCGACCTGAAGCCGGGATTCAAGCGCGGAATCTTCGTCAATATGCAGCAGTACCGATTTCAAAGGACTCGCCTTCCGTGGTGGTTTCGGCAAGCCTGATCGACCCTTCTCGCAGGTGCATCATTGACCCGACGCAAGAAATGGCTTGATCCTGATCAACAAAGTTTGCGTGGCGGCGCGATATTGAGGGCGGATGTGGCCATACCTCCCAGAACTCATGTCTCGCCCGGTGCCGCGCTATACCAGCTATCCGCCGGCCACGGCCTTTTCGGATTCAGTCGGGGAACGCGATCAGCTGGAGGCCCTGAATGCCGTGCGTTCCGGTGATCATGTCTCGCTTTACGCGCATATCCCTTATTGCCGGTCGATCTGCTGGTATTGCGGATGCAATACGGGTGCGGCGAGCAAGGCGCACCGGCTGACCAGCTATCTGGAAGCGCTGGAGCACGAAATTACGCTAGTCGCCAAAATTCTGGGCGGGCGCGCCAAGATTTCGCGCATCGCCTTTGGCGGCGGCAGCCCCAACGCCATTGATCCGCTCGCCTTTGTCCGGCTGGTAGACCGGATGACCACAATGTTTTCGGCGGGTGCGCCTGAAATCTCTGTCGAGATTGATCCGCGTGCCTTCACCCTCGAATGGGCGATGACGCTCGCGGTCGCGCAAGTGTCTCGCGTGTCTTTCGGTGTGCAGAGCTTCGATCCGGGCATTCAGGCCGCCATCGGGCGCATCCAGCCGGTGGACATGATCGAAACCTGCATGAATGCGCTGCGCGCACGCGGCGTTCGCGGGATCAATTTCGACCTGATGTACGGCCTGCCGACCCAGACCATTGCCAGCCTCGATTCGACGCTGGACGATGTGGTGCGGTTGCGGCCGAATCGTATTGCGCTGTTCGGCTATGCACATCTGCCCTCCATGTTCCCGCGTCAGCGCCGGATTGATACGGCGGCCCTGCCGGACAACAGGGCGCGGTTTGAACAAGCCGCGCACGGCTATGAGCGGCTGGTGGCCGAAGGCTATCGCCCCATCGGCTTTGATCATTTCGCCTTGCCCGATGATCCCATGGCGATTGCGGCAGACAAGGGATTGGTCCGGCGGAATTTCCAGGGCTTTACCGATGATCCGGCAGAAACTGTGATCGGCATGGGCGCAAGCGCCATCAGCATGTTCCCGCATCTCATCATCCAGAATGAGAAGAATGCAGGGGTCTATCGCGATCAGTGCAGCCAGTCCCGCTTGTCCGGAAATCGCGGCATCCATCGCTGCAAGGGCGATCAGCAGCGCGCCAAGATCATCGAGAATCTGCTGTGCAGCGGGCGCGCGAGCATTGGGCAGGGCTGGCCCAAACAGGTTCAGCAGGCGCTGTCAGACTATCAGCAAATGGGTCTGGTCAATATGGCGGAAGGCGAAATCGCCATTTCAGACGATGCACTGCCCTATGCCCGTCATGTGGCGGCAGTGTTTGACGAAAAGCTGGCGCTCGCCAAATCCTATTGAGCAGAAAGAAAGAAGGGCGGCGCGTGAAGGGCCGCCCTTTTTCGTGTCAGCGGATGGTGACCGTCACCGCACGGCGGTTGCGCGCCCAGCTTTCCTGATCGCTGCCCAGCGCGTCGGGACGTTCCTTGCCATAGCTGACGGTGCTGACCCGGGAGGGATGCACGCCCATGCTGACCAGCGCATTCTTGGCTGCGTTGGCGCGGCGCTCGCCAAGCGCAAGGTTATAGTCCCGCGTCCCGCGCTCGTCGCAATGGCCTTCGATTGTGGCACGCACATTGGGGTAGCGCGCCAGCCATTGTGCCTGGCTTTGCAGCGCTGCCATGTCGTCTGAATCGATATTGTAGCGATCAGTGTCGAAGAACACCCGATCAGACATGACCGAGCGGATAAAATCCTGCTGGCTGCCGGGCACGATGCCGCCATTGGGGTCTGTCCCGTTGCCATAGCCGCCGGGCGTGCCATCCGCCACCGGGGGCAGGCGCTTGGGCTTGCTGGCGCAGCCGGTCAGCGCAAGCGCGGCCACCGTGACTGCGATCATCATTGTTCTGGCCATCAAACGCTCCTTCAATCACATCTCAGGGAAGAATCGGACCCCAAGCCGGGTCTGATCCATTCGCGGGCGTAGGAATGCGCCTTTCGTTAACGCCCGTCAAATCCACTTGCCAGACTGTCGCATTTCCGGACACTTGTTGCGTGCGGAAAAACTGGATGACGCGGCCATTTGGAGACCATGTTGGCGCCTCATCCTGCCAGCTGTCGGTCAAAAGCCGTTCAGACCCGCCCGAGGGTGTCATGACGCCAATGCGGAAATTTCCGGCAATCTTGGTAAACGCAATCAGGTCTCCGCGCGGGCTCCATTCGGGTGTGGCGTGGCGGCCATTGCCGAAGCTGATGCGCTGCTGGTCGCTGCCGTCCGCATTCATCACATAAATCTGCTGCCCGCCGGAGCGATCGCTTTCGAACACGATCTTCTTGCCATCAGGTGAAAAGCTTCCGCCGATATTGATCCCGGGTGTGTTGGTCAGTCGCTTGGGCGTGCCGCCGGTCGCAGGCACTGCATAAATGTCAGTATTGCCTGCCATCGCCATGGAAAACAGCACGGTCTTCCCATCAGGAGACCAGCGCGGGCTGAACGTGGGGTTGCTGTTCTCGATGACGAGAGTTGCCCGCTTTGTCAGGACATCCATCACATAGATGCGCGGGCGCTTCGCATCGTAAGACAGGTAGAGAATTTTCGAATAATCGGGCGAAAAGCGCGGCGTGAGCGCCATAGCCTGCCCGTTGGTCAGGAAAATGTGGTTTCCGCCGTCCGAATCCATCATCGCCAGCCGCTTGACGCGCCGTTCCTTGGGGCCGGTTTCTGCGATATAGGCGATGCGGCTGTCAAAGAAGGGGCTCTCGCCAGACAGTTTGGAGTAGATCGAGTCCGCGCATTTGTGCGCTGCCCGCCGCCAGTCGCGCGGGGCGACCGCAATGCCGCGCCGGAAGGTTTCGGTCTTCAGGTCGACATCGAACAGGTAACAGCCCACGGTAATTTCTTCAGGATTGTTGAGTTCGACAAAACCCTGCACCAGCGCTTCTGCGCCGCCCGATGACCAATGCGCAAAATCAGGCGCGGTCACTTCGGCGCGGCTGATGGATTTCACGCCTGCAGGTCCCTTGGGCTTGAAGATGCCGGAGCGTTCGAGATCGTCTGCCACCACTTGCGCAATGGCGCGGCCCAGTGTGGCAGTGCTGCCCGCAGGGGTCGCCACATCGGCATTGGTGGGCATCGGCGGCACGGCGATGATCTTGTCCTTCTCCACTTCGACTTCCACCAGTTCGCCGTCCGGATTGGGCGGAGCGACAACCGTCGGGGCCGGTTTTGGCGCAGCGGGTGGCGTCTGCGCCAAGGCGCATGGCCCAGAGAAGAGGAGCGAAAGGGCCAGCAGGCCGTGGCGCAAATTCGTCATTTGGTCTTCAACCTCATCCGCCAGTTTGCCCATTGACTGTAATGATCCTTGGGCAGGTTTGTGAAGGGGGCCGCTGCCTGAGCGGCCTTGATGGCGCACGCCTTGAGCGGCCCGGCCTGCGTCCTGTTATTGTCGTTGATCCCGGTTTGCGCGCCCACATCGACGCCCGCCAGCGACCCATCCTTGTTGATGCGCAGCGTGATGGGCGTGATGATGAGGTTCGTGTCAAAGCCCGATGGCGCACATCGCTGGAAGCGCGGCGCGACCGCATTGGCCAGACTGATCGTGATCGACTTGGTTGCCTCGCCTGCGCTCATCCCGGCCTTGTCTGGCGTGCTCCCGGCGGAACTGTCCTTCCCGTCCAGCTTGATGTCTTTCAAACCGGTGCCGCCCTTGCCCTGCTGCTTTGCCTTTTCGGCAGCAGCTTTGGCGGCTGCAGCCTTTGCTGCCGCTGCTCTGGCTGCGGCATCCTTCGCAGCCTTGTCTTTTGCAGCCTGCGCCGTCCGCGCGGCGGCATCTTTCGCCGCCTTGTCCCGGGCGGCTTGAGCGGCGCGCGCAGCGGCGTCCTTCGCGGCTTTGTCGCGCGCTGCCTTTTCCTGAGCCGCCTTGGCCTGTGCCGCTTTCATGGCAGCATCGCGGGCTTCGGCGGCCTTCTTGGCGGCGTCCGCCTTTTGCTTGGCAATTCTGGCCTCAGCCTGCGCCTTCAACAGCGCAGCCTTGGCGGCGGCGGCATCCCGCGATTGTTTCGCAGCCCGTTCGGCAGCGGCGACTTTCGCTGCGGCTTCCTGCGCGGCCTTGGCTTCGTCTGCTGCTTTCTGCCGCGCTTCCGCCGCCTGTGCATCGGCGCGTTTGCGCGCAGCCTCTGCCGCCAGTTCGGCAGGTGTGGGGCCCGTGGGCATCGGCACGGCATCGGGCACCGGGGCGGGTTGATTGTCCGGCACCGCCCCGGCGAGCGGCGCGGGGGATGGCAGGCCGCTGCCCAGATCCGCCTCATCCACCAGTTCCACGCCCATTGGTTCCTGCACAATGTCGGGCATAGGCGTATCGATCAGAAATTTGAGCGACAGCATGGCCAGCAGCGCTACATGGCCCATGAGCGCAAGGCTCAAACCTGTCCGCTCGCCGCGGGTCATGGCGTTATTGCGCCTCGCCGCCCTGGGTGGTGACAAGCGCCACCTTGTTGAGTCCCGCGCGGTTCAACTCGCCCATCACCTTCATCACCGCCCCGTAAGCCAGCGCTGTATCGGCGCGCAGATAGATTTGCGGCTGGTCACCTTCACCGGCCTTGGCGGCAATTTCGTCCAGTCGGGCGGGTAGCGCATCAAGCGGCACCAGTTCATCGCCGATATAGGGCAGGCCTGCGGCATCGAGCGAGATCTGGATCGGTTCCTTGGTCTGTTCAAGGCCTTTGGCGCGGCTGTCCGGCAGATTCACCGGCACGCCTGCCACCAGCAGCGGCGCTGTGACCATGAAGATGATCAGCAACACCAGCATCACGTCCACCATAGGCGTGACGTTGATCTCCGCCATGGGCGCGCGCCGGTTGCGCGAGCGGGAGGAGGGGAGGTTCATGGCCATCGCTTAACGCTCCGACTCCAACTCTCTGCTGAACGTCGCGTGCAGCCCGTCGGCAAAGCGGTTGAGCCGCGCCTCCAGCCGGTTCAGGCCATGGCCGAAGCGGTTATAGGCGATGACGGCGGGAATGGCCGCAAACAGCCCCAGCGCGGTTGCAAACAGCGCCTCTGCAATGCCCGGGGCCACGACCGCAAGCGAGGTGTTCTGCTCAGCCGAAATGGCGGTGAAGGCGCGCATGATGCCCCAGACGGTGCCGAACAGCCCCACGAACGGTGCGACACTGCCTACAGTCGCGAGAATGTTCAGCCTGTCCCCCAGCCGGTCAATTTCGGTGGCAACGGCTGCGCCCATCGTGGTCGCCAGCCGCTCGCGCGTGCCATCCCGATCCACCGGTTCGCGCGCGGTGGAGCGCCGCCATTCATACATGCCGGCGGAAAAGACACGGGCAGCAGGCAGGTCTGCGTCCTTATTCTCCTTGTAAAAGCCGTCTGCATCCTCGGCTTTCCAGAATTCGCGCTCGAACCGGTCTGATTCCTTCATGGCGCTGCGCGTGCGCTGCCACTGGCTGTAGATGATCGTCCAGGTCCAGATGCTGGCCGCCAGAAGACCGATCATCACGGCCTTCACGACAATATCCGCCTGAAGGAACAGAGCGAGCGGCGACATGCTGACGCCTTCGGTCGGCAGTTGAAACCAGGACAGGAACTGATCCACGCTTATTCCCCAATCAAATGTTCGAATGCGGCAATCCATGCCGCTGGTTGTCGCTTTGGCCTGCCTGACGGCGCAAGGAAAGCAGCAATGACATCTGCCTCTGCCAGCAGTTGCGCATCGCGCATGACTCGCTGATGAATCAGCACGCTCGCTGCCCGCACCTGGCGCACCGTGCTGACGATGGTCAGCGCATCATCATAACGTGCGGGCGTGCGGTATCTGATCGTCAGTTCCGCAACAGCATAGACGCCTTCACCCGCATCATAGACCGTTTTCTGGTCTATCCCCGCCACGCGCAACATGTCGCTGCGCGCGCGCTCGAACCAGCGCAGATAATTGGCATGATAGACCAGCCCCGAAAAATCCGTGTCTTCAAAATAGACACGCAGCGGCAGGACATGCGCCTTGCCTTCAAAGCGGCCTGCGGTGGGAAGGTCGGAATGTGCCGTCATGGCGTCAGACCATAGCGGCGGCGGATTCACAAGGGAATCCCCGGCGGGCGCAGAGATGGATCATATGGGCTTGACGCCGTGTAACCCACAGGTTACAAATGTAACCCTAAGGTGACATGGAGGAGATTGCATCATGGCTGAAACCGATTTTGCCCGTGCCGAAAAGCTGACAACCCGTCGCGCCCGCATGGCAACCGTGTTGGGGATTGTGTTCGTGGCGACGCAGACCGCCAGCCTGGAAACCGACGCCGCCCTGTCGCGCCCGGAACTGATTGGCGCTGCCGCCTGGGTTGTGTGGACGATGGCCTTCATCATGCTGCTCGCCACCGGGGGCGGGCTGATCCGTTCTGCACAGGTGCGGGCCTTGATGAACGATGAGACCACGCGCGCCAACCGGTTGCATGCGATTGCTGCGGGCTTCTGGATCGCGCTGGCCACCGCGCTGGTGGCCTATATCGCCACATTTTACGAGCCTATCGACGCCAGACAGGCTGCCCGCGTGATCATCACGACTGCGCTGGGCGGAGCGATGATCCGCTTTGGCGCACTGGAGCGAAAGTCTCTGGCCGGATGAGCGCGGAACTGAGCAACGCGCTGCGCGCCGCGCGTGAGGCCAAGGGCTGGACGCAAGCCGAGTTGGCCGAGCGCGTGGCGGTGAGCCGCAAGACAATCAACACGGTGGAAAATGGCGTGTTCGTGCCCTCCACCGTGCTGGCGCTCAAGCTGGCGCGCGAACTGGAGGCTCCGGTCGAGCGGCTATTTGCCCTCGTCGAATAGGCCCGATTGGCTGCCTTCGGGCGGGTTGAGGCCCAGATGCTTCCACCCCGGCGGGTTGAGCTGCCGCCCCCGTGCGGTGCGTGCGATCAGGCCGAGCTGGAGCAGATAGGGCTCCACCACATCCTCGATTGTATCGCGCGGTTCGGAAAGCCCGGCGGCCAATGCCTCAACGCCCACCGGGCCGCCGCGATAAATATCCGCGATCATGGTGAGGTAGCGCCGGTCCATCGCGTCGAGGCCCAGCCTGTCTACCTCCAGCCGGGTGAGCGAGGCATCAGCAATCTTGGCCGTCACCACCGGCTCGCCCGCGACATTGGCGAAATCGCGCACGCGGCGGAGCAGGCGGCCTGCGATGCGGGGCGTGCCGCGCGAACGCTTGGCAATTTCATGCGCACCATCGGGGGCAATCGCCAGATCGAGCAGCCCCGCCGCGCGCGTGATGACCTGCTCCAGCTCGCCATGCGTGTAAAATTGCAAGCGGACGGGAATGCCGAACCGGTCGCGTAGCGGCGTGGTGAGCAGCCCCTGCCGCGTGGTCGCGCCGACCAGCGTGAACTTGGGCAGATCAATCCGCACCGAGCGCGCCGACGGCCCTTCGCCAATCATGATGTCGAGCGCGCGATCCTCCATCGCCGGATAGAGGATTTCCTCCACCGCAGGCGCGAGCCGGTGAATCTCGTCGATGAACAGTACATCACCATCTTCGAGGTTGGTGAGGAGTGCCGCCAGATCGCCCGATTTGGCGATGACCGGGCCGGACGTGGCGCGGAAGCCCACGCCCATTTCCTTCGCCACGATCTGCGCGAGCGTGGTCTTGCCCAGACCCGGCGGTCCGAAAAACAGCGTATGATCGAGAGCATCGCCGCGCTGCTTGGCGGCTTCGATGAACACGCGCAGATTCTCGCGCGCGGCCTTCTGCCCGACGAATTCATCGAGGCTCTTGGGACGCAGAGCCGCGTCCACATCTTCCGGGCGACGCTGGGGGGTGAGGAGGGGGGAGGTGGTCACCGCGCCGCCCTCTTCAACGCCAGCCGCACCAGCGCATCCAGCGTGGCACCCGGCCCCAGCTCCGCATCTGCCGCCGCCACCGCCGCTTGCGCCTCATTCGGCTTGAAGCCTAGCCCGGTCAGCGCGGAGAGGGCATCGGCGGCCAAGCTCCCCGCCGCCACCGGCGCGCCGCCGACCGACAGGCCCGGCGCAACGCCGCCCACCTTGTCCTTCAATTCGCGCACGATGCGTTCGGCGAGCTTTGGCCCCACCCCGTTGGCGCGTGCGACCATCGCCTTGTCCTGCCCGGCAATCGCGCGGTGGAGTTCGTCGCTGTCCAGCACGGAGAGGATGGCGAGCGCGACCTTGCCGCCCACGCCCTGCACGCCCGTCAAAAGCCGGAACCAGTCCCGCTCCCCCGCACTGCCGAACGCGAACAGCGTCATCGCATCCTCGCGCACCTGCATTTCGGTGAAGACCCGCACATCGCCGCCTACGGGGCCAAGCGCGCTGAGCGTCCGCGCGCTCGCCTGCACCAGATAGCCGACGCCACCCACATCAATCACGGCATGGTCTGCGGCGCTTTCGGCCAAGGTTCCGGTGAGGCGGGCGATCATGGATGTTCCTTACCCGTTCTCATGGGGGCGTGTCGAGGGGGAGTTTGGCTTAGCCCGCCGCCTTCACAATTTCTGCCCAGGCCGCTTCGTCGATCACCGCGATGCCCAGCTCTGCGGCCTTCTTCAGCTTGGAGCTCGCGCCCGGACCCGCCACCACCAGATCGGTTTTGGCAGAAACAGAGCCTGCCGCCTTGGCACCCAGGGCTTCCGCTTGCGCCTTGGCTTCATCACGGCTCATGGTTTCGAGGCTGCCCGTGAAGACGATGGTCTTGCCGGAGACGGAGGAGGCGCGGGTTTCCACGATATAATCGGGCGGTGAAACTTCAGAGAGGAGATCGTCCCACACAGCCACATTGTGCGGTTCGTGGAAGAAGTCTGCCAGTGCTTCCACCACGGCGGGGCCGATGCCGTCTATGGCAATCAGTTCGTCTGCGCCGGTTTCAGAGGTGGCCACGTCGCAAAGCCTTGGCATCGTCACAAAGCCCTTGAGCAGATCCCGCGCGGTCACGGCCCCGACATGGCGGATGCCGAGTGCAAACAGCAGGCGTGCCGCATCGGGCGTGCGCTTGCCCTCAATCGCCGCCAACAGATTATCCACAGACTTTTCCTGCCATCCATCCCGCGCCAGAATCTCTGCACGGCGGGCCTTGAGGCGGAAGATGTCAGCGGGCGAGTGCAGCCAGCCAAGATCGAAGAACTCCTGAATCGTCTTCTCGCCCAGCCCTTCGATATCCAGCGCCGCGCGGCTCACAAAATGCTTCAGCCGCTCGACGCGCTGCGCGGGGCAGACGAGGCCGCCGGTGCAGCGCACATCCACTTCGCCTTCTTCCGCCTGCGCTTCGCTGCCGCATTCGGGGCAATGATCGGGGAAGGCAAAGGGCGCGCGCGCTTCATCGCGCGAGAGGTTTTCCACGATCTGCGGGATGACATCGCCGGCGCGCTGCACCACCACCCGGTCCCCCACGCTCACGCCCAGCCGCGCGATTTCATCGCGATTGTGGAGCGTCACATTGGAGACGACGACACCGCCGACGGTGACAGGTTTCAGCCGCCCGACCGGCGTCAGCTTACCAGTGCGACCCACTTGAATGTCGATGGCTTCCAGCGTGGTTTCGGCGCGTTCGGCGGGGAATTTATGCGCAATCGCCCAGCGCGGCGCCTTGGCGACAAAGCCCAGACGGGCCTGCCAGTCGAGCCGGTCCACCTTGTACACCACGCCATCAATATCGAACGGCAAATCGGCACGCAGCGCCTCTATCATGCGATAATGGGCCAGCGTCTCTTCCACAGACGCGGTGCGGATAAAGCGCGGATCAACCGGCAGGCCCCAGCTTTCGATGGCCTTGATCACGTCAAACTGGGTCTCGCCCGGCAGCGCGGACACTTCACCCCAGCCATGCGCCAGAAAGCGCAAGGGCCGTGCGGCGGTGATGCTGGCATCCTTCTGGCGCAGCGATCCGGCGGCAGCATTGCGCGGATTGGCAAAGAGTTTTTCGCCCTTCGCTTCTTGTGCGGCGTTGAGCGCTTCGAAATCGGCCTTGGCCATGTAGATCTCGCCGCGGATTTCGAAAACGGCAGGAATTTCTCCCCTCCCGCCTGCGGACATGCCCACCCCTAGCCCCTCCCGCAGGCGGGAGGGGGACAATGTGACTGGAATATCCCCCACCGTTCGCACATTGGCCGTCACATCCTCGCCCACCTGCCCGTCACCGCGCGTGGCGGCCTGCACCAGCACGCCGTTTTCATAGCGGAGAGAGCAGGAGAGGCCGTCAATCTTGGGCTCCGCCGTCAGGACCACCGGTTCATCTTCGGGCAGGTTGAGAAATCGCCTTACCCGCGCGACGAAATCGGCCACATCCTCGTCCGCAAAGGCATTGTCGAGGCTGAGCATCGGCTTGGCATGGGTGACTTTGGAAAGATGCCCGGCGGGCGCCGCGCCCACTGCCTTGTTGGGGCTGTTATCCCGCACCAGATGTGGAAAAGCCGCCTCCAGCGCATTATTCTCCCGCACCAGCGCATCATAATCGCCGTCCGAAATTTCGGGCGTGTCGAGCGTGTGATACAGCCGGTTATGCTTGGCGATCTCCTTCGCGAGACGCATCAGGCGGTTGGCGGCTTCGGCTTCGGTGGTCACGGCTGTTTGAGGGCTTTCTGAAAATCGGGGTCGGCAAACACCTGCCGCACCAGCAGCGGGTAGAGCGTGTTATATTGCCGGAACGCCTCCGGAATGGCCAGTGCGCCAATAAACTCCGACTTCCAAAGCGTGTCGATGCGATAGGGCCGGGTGAACACCGGCACGCCATTGCGCTGCACGCTGATCTCGGCCGCCAATGCTGCACCGCCTTTGGACAGATTCTCGCTCGCACGGCTCTCGGTGAGGCGGCCTGTGACGACGATCCCCGCCGCCGGGTCCAGCTTTCCCGCCGCCTTCAACTCGCTCTCAAAGCTGAGCTTCAGAAACTCCGCAAAGTTGCTGCCCTTGGGCGGCTTCATGGTGGAGCCCCTTATGACCACCGTGCGCGCAAGCGGGCGCTTGCCGCCCGCGTCGGTAAATGGTCCCAATGCGACCGGGGGTATGTCTGCCGCGCGCATCAGCTTCAAAGTCTCGATCGAAGGCGGCGTTTCATCCACGCGCGTGTGCATGCAGGCAGGCAGCAGCCCAAGCAGCATGAACGCAAGGAGCAGACGCTTCACCGCTGCTTACTTGGGGAATGCGGGATCGGAAACGATGGTGTTTGTGCCGCGCGCAATCGCCTGATTCACCACGCCCTGCACCGCCGCTGTGACATTCTTCACTTCGGTACCGGGAATCTCGACCTCCTTCTTCCCGAACTTCATGTGCAGCGCATGGTGCACTTCGGTCTTGATCGGCGCCGCGCCGTTGGCGGCGAGATATTCGAAATTCACGAAATAATGATCGGTCGCGACCACGCCGCCGAACAGGCCAAAGCCGAGCCCGGCCTTGAAGCCGTCCTTTTTCGCTTGATCCAGATCTTCCTTCTTCACGACATTGTTGAATTTGATGCTGAGCACCGCGCCGTTGGCCACGGGCGTTTCCACGATTTCGCTGAAATCGCCAGTCGCCTTCAGTGCATCCAGCACCCATTGTTTGGTCTGCTTGGTGGCTTTGGGGTGGGGGGTGCCATCGCGCTGAAACTCATAGAGAATCTGCACCGGGGCAGGCGTGGCCGGTGTCACCTTCTCTTCCGCCTTCACATCGCCCAACGCATTGTCGATGTACCATTTGGCGGCCTGTGCAGGGGCTGTCGCCAGCAGCATGGCCGCCAGCGCGGCCAGCACCACGGCGCAGTTCTTACGGAAAAGGGTGACAAAACGCATGACTATCCTCCGACCTGTTGTAGGAGAGATGAATAGCGGGATGGAACAAAAGAACAAGCCAGCCCGGTTCTCACCAGATCGTGACATGGCATATGGGATGATCGCCGCCCAAGACTGTCCAATGTCCGCTGGGCTCTTGCCTGAGCGTTGCCATCTTGACCTTGTTTCCGCGCAGATCGCGGAAGGTGCATTGGGCGTTGCCATTTTTGGCGGGACGGCATTGCAGCCGTTTCGCCTGCGTGCAGTGCCAACCGGCGGCCTGCCCTTCGAGTGAGGCGGGGAGAAACTGCTCCATGGCGGCTGTGAATTCTTCAACGCTAGGCCCGAAGCGGGGCTGGCGGGCGGCAGCGCTTCCGGAGAGGGCGAGGGCGATGAGCGGGAGGAGGAGGGATTTCACACCCCCTCCAGCAAGCGCCCCGCCTGCGCGCGCGCTTCTGCGGTCACTTCCGCACCGGACAGCATCCGGGCGATTTCCTCGCGGCGTTCGTCTGCATCCAGCGCGCGAACGCCGGTGCGGGTCACGGTGCCGTCCGAGCTTTTGGCGATGAAGAAATGCACGGCCCCGCGCGCCGCGACCTGTGGGGAGTGGGTGACGACGAGCAATTGCGTGCGTCGCGCCAGCCGCGCCAGCCGTTCGCCAATGGCAGAGGCGACAGCACCGCCAACGCCGCGATCAATTTCGTCGAAGATCATCGTGGCCGCCGCGCCTTCTTCGGCCAGCGCCACTTTCAGCGCGAGGATGAAGCGTGACGTTTCGCCGCCCGAAGCAATCTTGATCAGCGGGCCGAAGGGCGCGCCGGGGTTCGTTGCGACCATGAATTCCACCCGGTCGGCCCCGCGCGGGCCCCATTGGGATTCGGGCAGCGGCTCGACCAGCGTGCGGAATCGCGCGGAATCGAGCTTGAGCGGGACGAGTTCTCCCTCCACCGCCGCATCCAGCCGAATGGCGGCTTCGGCGCGGGTGGCAGAGAGCGCCTTGGCAGCCTTTGCATAGGCATCGCGCGCGGCCTGCGCTTCGGCTTCTAACTGGGCCAGCCGGTCGCTTCCCGTTTCGATGTCTTCCAATTGCCGCGCCAGCTCTGCCGCATGGGTCGCCAGTTCATCGGGCTGGACGCGATATTTGCGGGCCAGCGCACGCAGATCGAACAAGCGGGCTTCGTCCTTCTCGAAATCTTCCGGGCGGATGTCGAACGCGCGGGCGGCGGCGGCCAGATGATCCTCGGCGAGCGACCCTTCGATCACCGCCCGGTCGAGCGCGGCGAGCGCATCGGTGAGCGCGGGCGCTTCATGCGCGATCCGCTGAAGGATGCGCGCGGCCTGCCTCAATTTGGAGAGGCCCGCCTCGCCCGGCTCAACCAGATCGCGCACGGCTTTCAACTCGTCAGCCAGTTTCACACCCTTGAGCATTGTCTGCCGCCGCTCCGCCAGTTCGGCCTCTTCGCCGGGTTCCGGGGCAAAACTGCGGAGTTCGGCCACGGCATGATCCAGCCATTCCCGGTCAGACGCGGCCTTGTCCAGCGTTTCACGCAGCGATGCGAGCGTAGCTTGCACCGTGCGCCACGCCGCCCATGCAGTGGCCACGCCCGCCGTGTCTGACCGCGCAAATGCATCCAGCAGGTCGCGATGGCCCTTGGGGTTGATCAGCCCGCGATCATCATGCTGACCATGGATTTCGACAAGGCTTCCGCCCAGCTCGCGCAGCAGCGTGGCGGAAACAGGCTGGTCATTCACCCAGGCACGGCTGCCACCATCGGCCTTCACGGTGCGGCGCAGGATGATCGGCTCTCCGCTGTCATGGGACAGATCATTATCTGCCAGAAGCGCGCGTGCTGGCGCAGTTGCGTCAAAACTCGCCGTAACGCCGGCCTGCGCGCAGCCATGGCGGACAAGCCCGCTATCGGCCCGATCCCCCAGCACAAGGCCCAGCGCATCAAGTAGAATGGATTTGCCCGCGCCGGTCTCGCCAGTGAGCACGCCCAGACCTGCCTCAAACTCAAGGTCGAGCGCCTCGATCAGCACGACATCGCGGATCGACAGGCTGGTCAGCATGGGGCGTCAATCAGGATGCGGGAATGTGCTTCTGCACCAGCGCATAGGCATGTTCATACCATTTGGAGCCGGGATAGTTGGCTCCCAGAACTGCCGCTGCCTTCTGCGCTTCTGCCGGAATGCCCAGCGCCAGATAGGATTCGGTCAGGCGCATCAGGGCTTCGGGCGCGTGGCTGGTGGTCTGATAGGTATCGACTACCTTGCGGAAACGAACGACACTGGCCAGCCAGTTGCCGCGCCGCTGATAAAAGCGTCCGATTTCCATTTCCTTGCCGGCCAAATGGTCATTGACCAGATCGACCTTCAGGCGGGCATCGGCGGAATAACGCGAATTGGGGTAACTGCGGATGAGCTCTCCGAACGAATCAAGAGCGGACTGGGTGATGCGCTGATCACGCGTGACATCGCTGATCTGCTCATAATAATTGAGCGCGATCAGATAATGCGCATAGGGCGCATCGCGGTTGCCCGGATGGATGGAGAGGAAGCGCTGCGCCG
Organism: Sphingomonadales bacterium; assembly: GCA_016714795.1. GTDB lineage: Bacteria > Pseudomonadota > Alphaproteobacteria > Sphingomonadales > Sphingomonadaceae > Aquisediminimonas. The sequence goes on from JADKCA010000002.1 coordinate 290,349, forward strand.
AATTGGTCGATTCGGTATAATCGCGGCCCATATAATAGCTGAAGGCGCTCATCAGCTGCGCACGGCGCGCCCAGACCGAATAGGGGTGTTGGCGTTCCACCTCGTCGAACAGGGCGGCAGCCAGCTTGAACTCGCCGCGATCCAGCCGTTCCTTGGCTGTGGCGTAGAGCGTGTTCACATCCCGCGCGACACATTGCGTGTCCTTTTTCACGCGGTTGCGCGAACAGGCGGGCAGCGCCAGCGTGACCGAAGCCAGGGCCAGCAGCAGGATCGGACGAGACATGGATTTCAACATGGCCCGCGTTCTAGCCGCGCTTTTGCCCCGCGCCAAGCCATGAGATGCGCTTTGGTAACGCTTTGGCGCTAGGGATGCACGGATGCTCAAGGTGTTGACCCTCGCCAGCCTGTTTCCAGATGCGGCGCGGCCCACGCTCGGCCCGTTCGTGGAACGGCAGACGTTGGGGCTGGCCGGACATCCGGATGTGGAACTGGTGGTGGTCTCGCCGCGCGGTCTGCCGCCCTTTCCGCTGTCGCTTCATCCCCATTACCGGGCATTGGCAGCGCAGCCAGCGCAAGAGGCGTGGAAGGGCGTGACCGTTCACCGTCCACGCTTCATCCATTGGCCGGGAACCGGCGGGCGGTTTGATGCGGGTGCGATGGCGCGGGCGGTGCTGCCGCTGCTGCGCCGCATCCGGCAAGGTTTCGCGTTCGATGTGATCGATGCCGAATTCTTCTTCCCCGATGGTCCGGCGGCAATCCGGCTGGGCGAAGCGCTGGGCGTTCCCGTGTCCATCAAGGCACGCGGCGCAGATATCCATTATTGGGGCACGCAGCCGGGTACCGGCGCGCAAGTGATCGACGCGGGACGGAAGGCGGCGGGTCTGCTCGCCGTCGCGCAATCGCTCAAGGCCGACATGGCGGTGCTGGGGATGCCGGAAGAGCGCATCCGTGTGCATTATACCGGTGTGGACCTGTCCCGCTTCAAGCCGGGTGACAAGGCGGCGCTGAAGGCGGATCTGGGCATATCCGGCCCGCTTGTGAGCTGCGTGGGGGCGCTGATTCCGCGCAAACGTCAGGGGCTGATTGTCGAGGCGCTGGCCTCTCTGCCCGGCGTCACGCTGGTTCTGATCGGCAAGGGCGAGGATGAAGCCGCGTTGCGGGCGCAAGCCGCTGCACTGGGCTTGGCAGACCGAATGCGCTTCACCGGGGCCATTCCGCAAGACGAGATTGCACGCTGGCTGGCCGCGTCAGACGTGATGTGCCTGCCTTCCGCATCGGAAGGGCTGGCCAATGCCTGGGTGGAGGCGTTGGCCTGTGGCACGCCGGTTGTCATCACCGATGTGGGCGGCGCGCGCGAGCTGGTCGACCGGCCCGAGGCGGGGCAACTGGTCGCACCCGAATCGCCCGCCATTGCAGAGGCGATCCGCGCGCTGATCCAAAGCCCGCCCGCGCCGGATGCTGTGCGCGCGGCGGCAATGCGCTTCACATGGGAAGCGAATCGCGATGCGCTTTATGCGCACCTGTCCGGGCTTGTCAGTCGATAAAGCCTTCGGCGGGCAGCGCGCTCTTCTTGCCGTTTTCATCCTTGGGGACGAAGCTGTCTGACTTCACATTGAGCCAGATCAGGATCGGCGCTGCAATGTAGACGGACGAGAAGGTGCCGACGACGATGCCAAGGAACATCGCCGCGGTGAACCCGAAAATCACGTCCGGCCCGAGGAACAGCAAAATGCCCAGCGTGATGATCAGCGACAGCGAAGTCACGATGGTGCGGGACAGCGTTTCATTGACCGACTGGTTGAGCAGCGCCTGAATTTCCATCTTGCGCCATTTGCGGAAATTTTCGCGCATCCGGTCATAAGTGACGATGGTGTCGTTCAGCGAGTAGCCGATGATGGTCAGCACCGCTGCGACGATGTTCAGGTCGAACTCCAGCTGGGTCAAAGCAAAGAATCCGAACGTCAGGATCACGTCGTGGAAGAGTGCGAACAGCGCGCCCACGCCGAACTGCCATTCGAAGCTCAGCCAGATGTACAGCGCAATGCCCACCATGGCGAGCGACAGGGCGATGCTTCCGGTGCGGAACAACTCGGTAGAGACCTTGCCGGAGACCGATTCGACTGCCCCGAATTTTGCATCAGGGAAATCCTGTTGAATGGATGTGCGCACCGCGCTTGCCACCTTGTTGGCCGCGCCCACATCCTTTTCGCTGGCGGCGGCAGATGTGCCTTGCAGCCATTGCAGGAACGGGTTGGAACTGCCTTCCAGCGGAATGCGGATCGCCACTTCCTTCGCGCTGCCGGTCTGCTGGATGGTCGCATTCTCGACACCAAGACCTTGCAGCCGCTCGCGAAGCGCGGGAACGTCGGCAGTTTGTGCGAAGGAGACGCGCATCATCTGCCCGCCGGAGAAATCGACGCCCCAGTTGAGTCCGCGCACCGAAACCAGTGCGACCGAGGCGATGATCAGCCCGACAGACAGCGCCAACGCCACCCAGCGCCAGCGCAGAAAATCGATGTTCGTATTGTCCGGAACCAGTTTCAGGGGACGCATGGACTTTTCCTCAGATCACGAGTTCTTGCGGACGGTTGCGCTTCAGATAATCAGCCACCAGCAGGCGGGTCAGCGTCACGCCGGTAAAGACCGAGGTGACGATGCCGAGCGCCAGCACCACGGCAAAGCCGCGGATCGGGCCGGAGCCGAACCAGAACATGATGATGGCGGAAATCACGTTGGTGACGTTCGCATCAAAAATCGCGCGGCTCGCTTCCTTATAGCCGAACTCGACCGCCTGAATGGTCTGGCGGCCCCGGGCAATTTCTTCGCGGATGCGCTCGTTGATCAGCACGTTGGCGTCGACGGCTGCACCGATGGTCAGCACAAAACCGGCAATGCCGGGCAGCGTCAGGGTTGCGCCGAAGATCGACATCAGCCCGAGAATCAGGAAGGCGTTCACCACGAGCGCGATCGTCGTGTAAACGCCGAACCGGGCGTAAGTGAGCACCATGAAGAAGATCAGCGCAACGGTTGCCACCAGCCCCGCCAGCACACCCTTCTGAATCGAATCGCGGCCCAGATCAGGGCCGACCGAGCGTTCATCCACCACCGTGAGCGCGACCGGGAGTTTGCCGGATTGCAACGAGACGGCCAGTTCGTTGGCGCTGTCCACCGTAAAGCTGCCGCTGATCTGCGCCTGCCCGGTCAGGATGGCATCCTTGAACACGGGGGCGGAAATCACCTTGCCGTCCAGAATGATGGCAAATTCCTTGCCGACATTCGCGGTGGAAACCTGCGCGAACTTCTTGCCGCCCTTGTTGTTGAAGCGAATATCCACAACCGGGGTGCGGCCATCCTGATCATAGGCCTGCTTGGCCGCAATCAGATCTTCGCCAGACACCATCACGCGGCGCTGGACGACGATCTTCGCGCCCTGTGCACGCGAGTCCATGAAGGGGAGGATTTCGCTGCCCGGACCGGCAATGCCGGTGGTCGCGCCGGACTGGTCCGGATCTACCAGCTTGAATTCAAGCTTGGCGGTCTTGCCCAGCAAGGATTTGAGACGCTCAGGGTCTTTGAGGCCCGGCACCTGCACCTGAATGCGGTTGGCGCCTTGCAGCGTGACCGAGACTTCCTTCGTCCCGTCCGGATCGATCCGGCGGGAGACGACGCCCCGCGCGGCTTCCATCGATTGTTTGATCTTGTCCTGAAGGCCTTCCGGCGTCGGCGTCATCACGATCCGCGTCGAATCGCGGATTTCAACCACCCAGTCGCGCTTGCCGGTTACGCCCACGCCATTGGTGAGGTTGTAAGCCAACTCGCGGGCGCGATCCACATCGGCCGTGTTGCGCGGCATGAAGGACAAAATGCCGTCTGCTGTCGAAATCTCGCCGATTTCGATGCGCGGATCTGCCCGGCGCATTGCGGTGCGGACATCTTCATCCATCTGCGCCATCTGTGCCTTTGCCACTTCGGGCGTTGCCGCTTCGAGCAGAAGTTCGGAGCCGCCTGCCAGATCAAGGCCCAGATTGATGTGCGCGTCCGCCACGCGCTTGGGCAGATAAGCGCGCGCATTTTCAGGAAGGATGGTCGGAAATGCGGCCAGAATCCCGATCAGCGTCGTCACAATGACGAGGCGGATTTTCCAGGTGGGAAAGTCGAGCATCGGGCGATCAGTCGTTCGCGGGCTTGGCAGGGGTTGCGGTCAGCACGTCGGTCAGCATCGACTTGACGGACTTGACCTTGATGCCGGGCGCGATTTCGATTTCAATCGCATCGGCTTCCACCTTGGTCACCTTGCCATAAAGACCGCCGCCGGTGACGACCTGATCACCCTTCTTCACGGCCTCGATCTTGGCGCGATGGGTCTTCATCTGCTTCTGCTGCGGCCGGATCAGGAAGAACCAGAAGATCACGAAGATCAGGATCAGCGGAACGACGTTGGCCAGCAGGGCTGCACTGCCCCCGGAAGAGGCTGAACCGGCGGCTTGGGCGTATGCGGGTGTGAAAAACATCGCGTTACTCTATGACCAGAGGGAGTGGCGGGGCGGGAAGGCCCTATCTGGGTGGCGCGCCTATCATCTTCAAGCCATGGGAGCAACAACGCGGTTCACCGGCATGGGTTCGGCAGCCGGACCGGGGGAGGGTCCGGCTGCCAGCATCCTTCTGTCCAACCGCGCTGTTATCGTCCTGTCGAAAGCCCTGCCCCTCGGGTCGCGTGTCACAAGGGCGGGACTGCTGACGCAAGCGTCATTCGCAGGACGCGGCGACTTCGGACAGAAAGGTGCTATCCAATATGCGGATCCGGCCATGCTCCAGCGCGATAATGCCGACATCGGCCCAAGAAGAGAGCTGCCGATTGATATGCTCACGACTCATGCCTGCGAAATTGCCGAGTTCGCTCTGGTTCAAATCCAGCTTCAGGCGGCCTTCCTTGCTTCCGGCAAAGGTCAGCCGCTGAAGATAGCGGGCGAGGCGCGGACCAGACGCAAACGCCCGGTCGCTCTCGATCATCGAGTTGGTCTGGCGCAAGCGGCGGGCCAGCTCGCGCATCAGTCGCCATGCCATGCCGGGCTGGCGTTCCACAAAGGCTTCGAATGCGGCGCGCGACAGGCGCAGGTATCGGCCTGCCTCGATGGCGATGACAGAGGCGGTCCGTTCTCCGCCATCGAGCACGGCGATCTCACCCAACACGGTGCCGGGATCGGCAAAATCCAGCGTGATTTCGCGCCCGTTGGAAGCGACCATGGTGATTTTGGCATGGCCTTCGAGCAGGATGATCAGATGATCGCCCGGATCGCCCTGAAGCAGCAGCGTCTGGCCCTTTTTCATGCTTTGCTGAGAGGCCAGAGACAGCAGGTCGTCCAGCTCGTCGGCGCGGCAGGCCGCAAATAATGATGTGGCAGGCAGCAGTTCGGCCAGACCCTTGGCGTCCATCACTCATCCCCTTCATCCGGTGTGTGCCGGATCATCGTGCGATATTAGCGCCGGATTTGCATGTCTTTTGTGATGATGGTCACATTGGCCGGGCAGAAGGGATTGCGCAGGCTTGCCCCGTTCCCGCCGCAATCGCTTGGCAAGAACGCATAAACCGTTAAGGGGGTTCGATTGCGTTCCGGGCCGGTAACGTGCAAAAGCCGCCGTTCGGGTAAGCTTCCAGAGGATACGGGATCAGGAATGGGTGATCTGTTTGACAAGTTTGCGCCGCTGATTGCGGAGCATGAGGCCTTGCTCCACAGCACGGAGCGTCATCCGTTCGCAATCGTGATGGACAAGGTGCTTGGTCCTACCGAAGCCATCATCAAGGGCAAGCAAACCATCCTCGTCGGCACCTATAATTATATGGGCATGACCTTCGATCAGGACGTGATTGAAGAGGGCGTCCGCGCGATGCGCGAATATGGTACCGGCACCAATGGCAGCCGCATGCTCAACGGCACCTTTGCCGACCATGTCGATGCCGAAGACGCGCTCAAGGAATTTTACGGCACCGATCACGCCATGGTGTTCTCGACCGGTTATCAAGCCAATCTCGGCATTGTCTCCGCACTGGTCGGCAAAGACGAATATGTCGTCATCGATCTGGACAGTCACGCCTCCATCTATGATGGCTGCTTCATGGGCATGGGGATGAGCGGGGCCAATCTGGTCCGGTTCCGCCACAATAATGTCGAGCATCTGCGCTCCCGCCTTGAAAAGCTGCCCAAGGATGCGGGCAAGCTCGTCGTGCTCGAAGGCGTCTATTCGATGCTGGGCGACATCGCCCCGCTCAAGGAAATGGTGACCATCGCCAAGGATCACGGCGCGCTGGTGCTGGTCGATGAAGCGCATTCGATGGGCTTTTTCGGTGAGAATGGCCGCGGCGTCTATGAAGAGCAGGGCCTTGAAGACATGGTCGACTTCGTGGTCGGCACCTTCTCCAAGAGCGTGGGCACGGTCGGCGGCTTCGTTGTTTCCAACCATCCCAAGTTCGAAATCGTTCGATTTGCCTGCCGTCCCTATATTTTCACGGCCTCGCTTCCGCCGAGCGTGGTGGCCACTGCTGCATGTTCGATCCGCAAGTTGATGACCGCGCAGAACAAGCGCGACCGGCTGTGGACCAACACACGCCGCGTCCATCAGGGCCTGCGCGAGATGGGCTATAATCTGGCCACCGATCACGCCCAGTCCGCGATCATTGCGGTGCTGCTCGACGATCAGGATCAGGCCGTCGCCACATGGCAGGCGCTGCTGGAACTCGGTGTCTATGTGAACGTTGCCCGCCCGCCCGCAACACCGGTGGGCATGTATCTGCTGCGGTGTTCGCTGTCGGCCGAGCATACCGACGAACAGGTGACGACGATCCTCGAACGCTTCAAGCAGGCGGGGCAGAAAACGGGCGCGCTGCCCGCTTGATCTGAATCAACGCGCTGACGGCACATTCTCCCTAGCTCTAACATTTGTTAGAATTAGGGAGAGGTGAAACCATGGCGCATTATCCGGAAACCCCCGGCTTTACCGGCGTCCTCCGCCCGATCCGGCTGGAGGGTGACATTCTTGATATGGAAGTGGAGGGTGAAATCCCCGCCGGCATGAACGGCACCTTCCACCGCGTCCACCCCGATGCCCAATTCCCGCCCAAGTTCGAGAGCGATCAGTTCTTCAACGGCGACGGCATGATCAGCCTGTTCCATTTTCACGATGGCAAGGTCGATTTCCGGCAACGCTACGCCCAGACCGACAAATGGAAGCTGGAGCGTGACGCGGGCAAATCGCTGTTCGGCGCGTATCGCAACCCGCTGACCGATGACGAGGCTGTGAAGGGCCAGATACGCGGCACCGCCAACACCAATGTCATGGTCCATGCGGGCAAGCTCTATGCCATGAAGGAAGACAGCCCCGTTCTGCTGATGGACCCGCTGACGCTGGAAACGCACGGCTATCATGATTTTGGCGGAAAGCTGAAGAACCAGACGTTCAACGCACACGCCAAGATTGATCCCGTTTCCGGCAATCTCTGCACTTTCGGCTATGCGGCCAAGGGGCTGCTGACGCGCGATTGCAGCTATTATGAAATCAGCCCGACCGGTGAACTGCTGTTCGAAACCGAATTCGAAGTCCCTTATTATTGCATGATGCACGATTATGGGCTGACGCAGGATTATGCGGTATTCCACATTGTGCCGAGCACTTCCAACTGGGACCGGTTGAAAGCCGGCCTGCCGCATTTCGGCTTTGATACCACGCTGCCGGTATATCTTGGCATCCTGCCCCGTGCAGCGGGCGCAACGGCGAAGGATATGCGCTGGTTCAAGGCACCCAAGACGGTGTTCGCCAGCCATGTGATGAATGCGTTTCAGGATGGCACCAAGATCCACATGGACATTCCGCAGGCGGAAAATAACAGCTTCCCCTTCTTCCCGGACATTCACGGCGCGCCGTTCGATCCGGTCGCAGCGCAGCCTTTCCTGCACCGCTGGACGGTGGATATGGGCTCCAACTCGGAAGAATTCACCAGCGTCGAGAAGCTCTCCAACTGGATCGACGAGTTTCCGCGCCTTGATGAGCGCTATGTCGGCCAGCCCTATCGCCACGGCTGGATGCTCATCATGGATACCGAAATGCCCTATGAGTTCCCCGGCGCGCGGGCCTCAGGCTTCAAGATGAACCGCATCGGCCATATCGATCATGCAACGGGCAAGCAGGACACATGGTGGTGCGGCCCGGATTCGATGGTGCAGGAACCCTGTTTCGTGCCGCGTTCGCCAGACAGCCCGGAAGGCGATGGCTGGATCATTGCACTGGTGGACAACATAACCACCAACTACACCGATCTGGTCGTGCTTGATGCGCTCAGGCTGGAAGAAGGGCCGGTGGCGCGGGCCAAGCTGCCGATCCGCCTGCGCTCTGGCCTGCACGGCAACTGGTGCGATGCCGCCAAGCTGGCGGGGTGATGCCGGAATTGCGGGGCTGACGCCGGGTCAGTCCCGCCGGTTTACCGGGCGTCGTGATTGCGGCTCGGCGCATTGAGCGGGTCCACCGCGCCGTCCATTTTGCGCAGAAACTCCAGCGCTTCGGAAAGCCGGTCCTCCGCTTCGCGAATCTGGTCTTCGCAGGCGCCGATCCGCGCCCGCGCCAGTCCAATGATCCGATCCATATGCGACAGCCGATGCTGCTCGGCCAATACAGTGCAGGCCCGCGCCAGCAAACTGGCGTGATTGGGCTCATGGCATGCCATTGCCCGCAGTTCCGAGATCAGGGCATCCGGATCATATTCGCCGTTTTCGTCTTTCAACAAGTCGTCGCCGAACATGAATCCCCCTTAATCGCCCTTGTGTGTTTGTCAGGAGTGAATAGCTGACGTTCGTGAAAGTAGCGAACCCAAAATGTGCGATTGCATCGATTTCGGCTTTTGTTGCGAGAGGCGCCACATGGTTCACGAAGCTTGATCCGGCGGCCCCGCCTCGCCCATAGGGAGATCAAGCGGGGTGTGATCGACCGCCCCCGATCAAGAGGAGAATGACCCCGTGCCCATGCTGGACGGCATCCGCATCATCGACATGACGACCGTGATCTTCGGCCCCTATGCCACGCAGATGCTGGCTGATCTGGGGGCGGATGTGATCAAGGTGGAAGCGCCCGAAGGCGATGTATCCCGCTTGCTGGGCATGGCGCGCACCACGCCGGACATGGGCTCCACCCATTTGACCGTCAATCGCGGCAAACGCTCGATCGTGCTCGACCTGAAAAAGGAGGATGACGCCGAAGCGATGCGCCGCCTGATCGCGAGCGCGGACATCTTCATCCACAATGTCCGGGCGGAAGCCATCAACCGGCTGGGCTTCGGCTATGAAGCAGCCAAGGCGCTCAAGCCCGACATCATCTATGTCCACGGCACCGGCTTCGGACAGGACGGGCCGTACAAGGATTTGCAGGCCTATGATGACGTCATTCAGGCGGCAACCGGCACGGCTTCGATTTTGCCGCGCGTCGATGGCAATCCCCGGCAACGCTATTTCCCTTCGCTGATCGCAGACAAGGTGGCAGGCACCTATGGCGCGCAGGCGATGCTGGCCGCGCTCGTTCACAAATTGCGGACTGGGGAGGGGCAGCATGTCGAAGTCCCGATGTTCGAAGCGTTCGCCAATTTCATGCTGACCGAGCATCTGCGCGATGCCACGTTCGAACCGCCCATCGGCCCCATCGGCTATCCCCGCCAGCTCGATCCCGAACGCCAGCCCTTCCCGACCAAGGACGGTTATATCTCCATCGTCCCTTATACCGATCCCAAGATCATTCAGCTGTTCGCGCTGATGGGCGCAAGCGATTTTCTGAAGCAGGATGCGTTCAACACGCCGCTCAAGCGGTTCCTTGGCATGACCCAGATCTACACTGAAATCGCGCGCCAGACCCCGCAAAGACCACGGCAGAGTGGATGGAAATCTTTGCCCGCGAAGGGATGCCCGCCATTCCCGCCAAGGATCTGTCCGAGGTGGTGGATGATCCGCTTCAAGGCGACCAATTTCTTCAGGATGCGCGAACATCCGGATGCGGGGCTGTTCCGCGAAATGGCCCCGCCGGTGCGCTATTCTTCCGATCCGGACCGCATTTTGGGCTTTGCACCGAAACTGGGCGAGCATGGTGAGGAAATCCGCCGCGAACTGGGGCTTGATCCCGCCGGGTGAGGCGTCCATCGGGACAGCACGGAATTTTTGGCACAGGAGAGACTTGAATGAAGGTAGACAGCAACATTTCCGCCGTGGTGACTGGCGGCGCATCCGGTCTGGGCAAGGCGAGCGCGCAAGCTCTGGCCGCGGCCGGGGCCAAAGTGGCAATTTTCGACATCAATGAAGAACAGGGCGAAGCGGTTGCCAAGGAAATTGGTGGCATTTTCTGCAACGTCAACATCATGAGCGAAGAGAGCGTGGTCGCCGGCTTTGAAAAGGCGCGCGCCGCGCATGGGCAGGAACGCATCATGGTGCATTGCGCGATGACCGCGCGGCGCGGCAAGACACTGGCATTTGACAAGGCGTCGGGCGGCTTCAAGCGCACCTCGACCGAAGATTATGAATTCGGCGTGCAGGGCATTCTGGTCGCGTCCTACCGCATGGCTTCACTGTCCGCGCTGGGCATGGCCTCGCTCGAGCCGATGGAAGATGGCGAGCGCGGTCTGCTGGTGCTGACGGCTTCGGTCGCGGCGCAGGATGCGCAGATCGGGCAGGTCATTTATGGCTCGGCCAAAGCGGGCGTGAACGGCCTTGTGCTGCCGCTGGCGCGTGATCTGATGGATTTGGGCATTCGCTGCAATTCGATCATGCCCGGCATTTTCGCAACGCCATTGATGCTCGGCGCGCCGCAAAATGTGCTCGACAGCCTTGCCGCATCGGTGCCGTTCCCCAAGCGTCTCGGCAAGCCGGAGGAATTTGGCAGCCTGGTCTTGCGCGCAACACCTATTTCAACGGCCAGACCATCCGTCTGGACGGGGCCATCCGCATGGCCCCGCGTTGATCACACGCCGTTGAGGGGGCGTCAGCTTTCGGCTGACGCCTCTTCGGCCACCACCTTGCGCGGGCGACCGCGCTTGCGCGGCGTGGGGGCGGGTTCATCGTCAAGATCGGGGATCGGGTCCGCCGTCACCCCCAGAGCAGGCGGCAGCACGGCGACATCGATGCCGGAGCCTGTCTCTACCGCTTCAACACCGTCAGCCACGCCTTCGGGCACTGGCGCATAGCCTGCATCGTCCGAGCCTTCGTCCCGCTGATCGCGCGGGCGGGCTTCGCGGCGCGAATCACGGCGGCGCGAGTCATTGCGATCATTGCGCTCGTTTCTATCGCTCCGCTCATTGCGGTCACCGCGCTGACGGTTGCCGTTGCGGGGCTGGGCCTGCGCGTCGTCCACGTCCTCGTCGCCGCCATCTTCGGAACCACGGGGCTGATCGTCGCCGTCTTCACCTTCATAGCCTTCTTCGCGCCAGTCATCGCGCGGGCGACGCTGCTGCTGTTCTTCAAAGCGCGCGCGGCTTTCGGCGACGATGCGGAAATAATGATCTGCGAATTGCAGATAATATTCCGTCATCACGCGATCGCCGGAAAGCTGCGCATCGCGGGCCATATTCTTGTATTTTTCAAGCAGTTGCGGGGCATTGCCACGCGCCCTGCTGTCAATCCGCGATTCATTTCCGCGCGGGCCACCGGGGTTGGGGCCGCGACCACGGCCACGACGGCGACCGTTCTGACGGTTATTGAGCAATGGAGTTAATCCTCAAGTTCAAGCCTGGGTCCGTTTCTGTCCGCTTCGGCTGAATCAGCCAGCGCAGGAGCCTGCTATCCCGGCAAGCTGCGTAGCCGCGCGCAGTTGAGTGGCGGCCAGCAATTTGAAGGGGATCGGCGCTGGCCGCTGCCCCATGCAGCGAAGAGCCTGCGCGCCTCTCGCGGGGCGGGTTAGCAGCTTTTCGGCGCTTGCCAAGCGAAAAAGCATCATCGAATCCATCATCGCCATGCGGAACCCTATGAATCCCGTTCGGCGCGACCGGATTCTGCATTTACGCCACCGAGAATAGCTGGCCTAAACCAGCCGCGCCCTGATCAGCCCGCGCAAGGCATTGCCGATGAAGAACCCTTGCTTGAGATCCTCCGCGCGCAAATCCTGTTCCTCAGCCTTCCCGCTCTCGATCAACTCCGCCCGCAGCACTCCGGGCAGGAGGCCGCGCGAAACGGGCGGCGTCAGCAACCGCCCCTCCCGCTCCACAAATATGGAGGTGAAGCTGCCTTCGGTCAGCCCTCCGTCTGCATCGGTAAAGGCCACCTCGAACGCGCCGCTCGCCGCGCGAGCTGCATCGTAGAAGGCGCGGTCACTGGTCTTGTGGCGTAGCCTGAAATCTGCGGCATCAACCGGGAGCGGGGCCAGCGCGACGCGCACCGGTTCCGCTGGTGCTGGCGGCAGGCCTCCGATCTCGATGGCGATCTGGCCGGAGCGGGACAGCATCAGCCGGATGCGGTGCGCGGCATCCAGCCGGAAGGTTGCGGCCTGAAGCTCGTTGCGCGCGGCGTGCCGGTCAAATTCGAAATCGAAGGCGCGCGCGCTCTCCTTCATCCGCAGCAAATGGCGTTCGAGCAGCGCGATGCCCTGATGCGGATCAAACCGCATTGTCTCGATCAGGTCAAAGTGGCGTGGATCAGCCACAAAGCGTCCCTTGGCGCGGCATTCGTCCCATTCATCCCCCAATTGGCTGTCGGCAACAATGCCGCCCCCCAAACCCAGTCTGGCGCGATTGTCTCCGTCACGCAAATGGAGCGTGCGGATCGCCACATTGAAGGCGGCATCGCCATTGGGGTCGATGCGACCGATCGAGCCGGTGTAAAGACCACGCGGGGCTGCTTCCACCGCGTCGATAATCTCCATCGCGCGGATTTTGGGAGCCCCGGTCACCGATCCACACGGGAAGATCGCTTTCAGCACATCGGGCACGGCAAGGCCAGGCTGGAGCTCCCCCGTCACCACTGAAATCATGGTGTGAATGGTGGGATAGGTCTCCACCTCGAACAGTTTCGGCACACGCACACTGCCCGCCTGCGCGACGCGGGAGAGATCGTTGCGGAGCAGATCGACGATCATCAGATTTTCGGCGCGCTGCTTGGGGTGCGCGCGCAATTCCGCTTTCGCTGCTTCATCCTCTGCCGGATCGAGCTTGCGGCGCGTGGTGCCCTTCATCGGCTTGGTGGTGAGATGTCCATCGTGCAACGCAAAGAAGAGTTCGGGGGAGAGTGAGAGGAACCAGTCTTCGCCCGTCCAGATCACGCCGCCATAGCCGGCCTTGGCGCGCCCGCGCATTCCGGCATAGAGCGCCAGCGGATGCCCTGTGGTGGAGACAGAGGCACGCAGCGTGAGATTGGCCTGATAAATGTCGCCTGCGCTGATCCACTCCTGAACCTGGCCCAGCACATGGGCATAATCCCCAAAGCTGATGTCCGGGCGAGGACGGCCCAGCCAACCGCTGGCCGGATCGGGGAGCAGGGCAGGCACATCCTCAGCGGCAAGCTCTGCATAGCCTTCAAACCGCCCGAACCACAGCAAAGGCTCGGCAGGCAGGCGTGGCGTGCCCAGCCGGGGTTCCAGTGCATGGCCTGCCTCATAGGAAATGAAACCCGCCCAATGCCCGCCGCTCAACCGTTCCAATAGAGCGGGAACCGCAGCGGGGTCTCGCGTTTGGATGATCTCGACCGGATCGGCGTATAGGCGCGCGGGCGAGGCATCGCGGTCGCGCGCGTCATCAAGCAGCACAAAGGGCCGGGATGGGTCGATCCGCGTCATCGCCGCCCCTTTGGCAGGCGAAGCGCCTCTGGACAAGCGCGGCGGCCTTGGTCAGGACAGGCTTATGTCTACCATCATGATCCTGGGGCCAGATGCAAGCTGGTCCACCCACCCCGAAGATATTGAAGAGCAACTGATCCTGTTGCGTGGCCTGGGGTTGGAGTTTGACGTGCAGAGCTGGACCGATGCCGCGCCGCTGGAGCGATATGATCTGATCGTGCCGCTCGTCACATGGGGCTATCATCTGATTCCCGATCAGTGGCAGGCCGCGCTGGAGCGGTGGGACGGCCTGCGTTTTGCCAATCCGGTGCCGGTTTTGCGCTGGAATACCGACAAAGCCTATCTGATGGATTTGCAGGCCAAAGGCGTTGCGGTGGTGCCGACGCAGTTGACGGATGCGCTGACGCCCGCCGATCTGGCAGAGGCGCGGGCGGCGTTCGGGACGGACAGCCTTGTCATCAAGCCGCCGGTTTCGGCCGGATCTGCGGGCACGCATTTGCTGCGCGATGGGGCAGAGGCTCCGGAAACGGCGTGGGGCCAGCGCATGATGATCCAGCCGGAAATGCCTGCCATTTCAGCCGAAGGTGAATTTTCGCTCTTCTATTTCGACGGGGTTTTCAGCCATGCCATCCTGAAATCCTGCGTCAGTGGAGAGTTTCGCGTGCAGCCGCAATTTGGCGGCAGCTCGGTTGAGGCGGTGGCGGAACCCGCCGCACTGGCTTTGGCAGAGGCGGCGCTGGCCGCAGCCCCCGGCCCACTTACTTATGCGCGGGTGGACGTAGTGCGCGATGGCGCGGGCTTCCGGCTGATGGAGCTGGAATTGATCGAGCCTTTCCTTTTCCTCCACGCCGCGCCCGATAGTGGCCGGGCGTTTGTGGCGGCGGTTCAGCGCGCGAGCGCGGGATAGGTTGCGCGGAAGGCAGCGAGCTTTGGCTTGTCCCAGCGCAGGATATAGCCGTTATTGGGGTTGCGGCGCATGAAATCCTGATGATGCTCTTCCGCCGGGAAGAAGGCACCGGTTTCCAGTCGCGTCACGATGGGCGCGCCAAAGGACTTTGCCTTGCCCAGTTGTGCGAGATAGGCGGCGGCAATCTGGCGTTGCGCCGGGCTCTGCGGGAAAATGGCGGAGCGATAACTTGGCCCTGTATCCGGCCCCTGCCGGTTGAGCTGGGTCGGGTCATGCGCCGCGCCAAAATGGATTTGCAACAATGTGCCATAGCTGATGATGCGCGGATCATAGACAATGCGCACCGCCTCTGCATGGCGCGTGCGTTCGCTGGAGACGTCGGCATAATTGGCCGTTGTGGCGGTGCCGCCCGCATAGCCGGAGGTGACGCTCTTCACGCCCTTCACGGCCTCGAACACGCCTTCCACCCCCCAGAAGCAGCCGCCCGCAAACACGGCGACGCGACTCTTGGCGGTATCAATCACGTCAAAAGTGGGGGCAGGCAGACGCACGGCGTGTTCGGCAGATGCACAGGCGGGCATGGCGGCCAGCGCCAGCGCGGGGAGGAGCCATTTCATGCCGCACTGAACTTCAAAGCGACGCCGTTGATGCAATAGCGCTTGCCGGTGGGCGGCGGCCCATCATCAAAGACATGCCCCTGATGCCCGCCGCAGTTGCTGCAATGCACTTCGGTGCGGGCATAGCCGAGCAGATGATCGGTGCTCGATCCGATTGCCTTGGGCAAAGGCCGCCAGAAGCTGGGCCAGCCGGTGCGACTGTCAAACTTGGTGGCGGAAGAAAACAGCGCTTGCCCGCAGCCTGCACAGGCGAATGTGCCTTTGCGCTTTTCTTTGTCGAGCGGACTGGTGAAGGGGCGCTCAGTCGCCTCGTGGCGCAACGTGGAATAGGCTGCGGGGGAGAGGCGCGCGCGCCACTGGGCGTCGGTCAGCGTGAAGGGGAACGCAGCTTGCGGCTTGGCAGAATTGCGCGCCAAAGCCCAGCCGCCAAGGCCCGCCACGGCCAATCCACCCAATGCCATGCGGCGGGAAAGATGCATCCCGTCTGCCATTGCCAGTCTCCTCATCATTCTTGTTCCGGCCAATATAGGAATTGCATCGCCGGAATGGAATGATCCGCCTCACACCCTATGCAAGCGCGCGCGCGGCGATTATGGGCGCGGCCAGACTTTTCATATCGACAGGAAGCAGACCATGGCCGCACCGCTGAAGATCGCGATTGCCGGATTGGGCACCGTTGGCGCAGGCGTGATCAAGCTGATCGACGCCAACCGTGATCTGATAGCGCGCCGCGCCGGTCGCGCAGTTCAGGTGGTCGCCGTCTCCGCGCGGGATCGCAACCGGGATCGCGGTGTGGACCTCTCCCGCTTTCAGTGGGTGGAGAACACCGTTGATCTGGCCGACGTGGATGCGGACGTGATCGTGGAACTGATCGGCGGCAGCGAAGGCACCGCGCTGACGCTCGCTGAACGGGCGATGGCGAATGGCAAGGCGTTCGTGACCGCCAACAAGGCCATGATCGCACACCATGGCCTCGCGCTCGCGCAGACGGCCGAAGCCAAAGGCGTTGCGTTGAAATATGAAGCGGCTGTGGCAGGCGGCATTCCGGTGATCAAGGGCCTGCGCGAAGGCGCGGCGGCGAACGCGATCGAGCGCGTCTACGGCATCCTCAACGGCACCTGCAATTACATCCTGACGACGATGGAAGCCGAAGGCCGCAGCTTTGACGATGTGTTGGCTGACGCGCAGGCGCTGGGCTATGCGGAGGCCGATCCCAGCTTTGATGTGGACGGCATCGACGCCGCGCACAAGCTTTCCATCCTCGCCTCGCTCTCGTTCGGCACGCGGATCGATTTTGGTGCGGTGGTCACGACCGGCATAAGGCAGGTGCTGGCCGGAGACATCGCACAGGCCAAGGCGCTGGGCTATCGTGTGCGGCTGGTGGGCCGGGCGGAAAATGGCGAAGGAGGGCTGCTCCAGTCGGTCCAGCCCTGCCTCGTCCCCGTCACGCACCCGCTGGCGCATGTCGCGGGCGCGATGAACGCGGTGGTGGCAGAGGGCAATTTCGTCGGTCGCCTCTTCTTTGAAGGCCGTGGGGCCGGTGAAGGCCCGACCGCCTCCGCCGTGGTCGCCGACCTCATCGACATTGCGCGCGGCGAGCTCGGACCGGCCTTCGCCATGCCGGTTTCAGCCCTCGCAGACCCCGGTCATGCAGACGCCGGTGCCCGCGTGGGAGCCTTTTATCTGCGCTTCACCGTGGCAGACCGCCCCGGCGTTCTGGCGGAAATCACGGCAGCGATGCGCGATGCCAACGTCTCGATCGAAAGCCTCATCCAGCGCGGCGAAGCCCCCGATGGCGGTGTGCTGCTGGTGATGACCACACATGCCTGCCCCGAACGGCAGGTCACAGCGGCGCTCAAGGCGCTGGATGGTGCCGCCTTCATGGTCGGCGCGCCGATGCTGATGCCAATTCTGGATATGTGAGGGGCTTGAGCGCGTCACCGATACGCCAAAGCCTCCCCCAGCGCATCTTTCAACGCTCCCAGCCAGCGTTCATACGGCTTCCACGCACCCGCCCCGTCGCGGTTGATCGGGCGGCGGACCTGTTCTGAACTGGCTGTGCGCACCGCGCGCTCATTTTCGTGGAAGCGCAGGCAGGCCTCTTCGAAGGGCAAGCCCAGCGCATTGAGCAGCGCGCGGATGCCGCCTTCGGGATCGTCGAGCAGATCCTCATGGATGACTCGCACCACTGTGCCAGGCTGCGCACTGTCCATATGGGCCATCAGGCGGACATAGTCGCGGTAATAGGCCCCCATCCAGTCCAGCGCATAGCTGAACGCCTGCCCGCGCGCGAAGTGCTGGCGGAAGTTGGAAAAACAGCAATCGAGCGGATGCCGCCGTGCATCAATGATCCGCGCCTTGGGCAGAATCAGCCGGATGAAACCGGCGTGCAGCCAGTTGTTGGGCAATTTGTCGATGAAGAAGGGCTTGTCCGTCTTGCGCTGGACGCGCGTGCGCTGGAGATACGCCTCGCCCAGCGCCCGCGTTTCGTCTGCGGTCAGCGCAGCCACGCGCTCCGCCCATTGGCCGGGGCCGCCCATTGTCTTGAACAGAGCGGGCAGGTCCGGCAGTTCCATCGTGCCTTCTACCTGAGAGTGGCTGGAAAGGATCTGCTCGATCAGCGTGGAGCCCGCGCGCGGCATTCCAAGGATGAAGACCGGATCGGGTGCGTCGCAGCCCCAGTCCTGCCGCGCGGCGAAGAACTGGGGCGTGAACAACGTTGATGCGGTCTCGACCATGCGGGTCGTGTCAGCAGGATCATAGCCCAGCTCTTCGCCGCGCATGCGGTTTCCCGTCTCATAATGGGCGAAAGCCGCATCATGTTCGCTGCGCTCATCGCGCGCCTTGCCGAGTGCAAAATGCAAATGGAACCGGTCTTCATGCGAGAGATCGTCGCGGGCAAGGGCCGCATCCATCACCGCCAGATCAGCGTCGCTGAACCGCACCGTCTTGAGATTGGCAAGGCTCCACCAGACTTCGCCAAAGCCCGGTGCAAGATCGAGCGCCTGGCGATAGGCGGCGACGCTGTCTGCCTGCTTTCCCACGGTCTTGAGGATGTGCCCGTAAGACATCCACACCTTGGGCTGCGCCGCGTTGCGCGCCAGCACTTGCTCATACAGCGCCAGCGCCTCGTGATAGTCGCCGATCCGGCCCAAAGCCGCCGCGCGCAGATTGGCACTGCCGCCGCCATCTGGATCAAGCTCCGCCAGCGCATCCAGCGTGGCCAGCGCCTCGACCGGCCGATTCTGGCGATATTGCAGAATGGCGAGGTTGGAGCGTGCAGGCACCCAGTTGGGGGCAAGCTCCACAGCACGCGTCAGCAGCTTTTCGGCATCGGCGAAACGCCCGATCCGCCCTGCCAGCTCGGCCAGCATCCTGATGGCCGCCACATCAAAGGGGTCACGCTTGAGATGCGTCTTGAGCAGCGGTTCTGCATCGTGCAGGCGGTCTTCAGCCAGCGCCAGCGCGGCCTCCATCAGTTGCGGGTTGCGCAGCTGGCGGGAAAAATCGGGCTGGGGAACGGATGCGTCCATGAAGGCGGGATAGCGGCGGGCGGGGGAGGGGGCAATGCCCCTCCTGTGCTCAGCCTTCAGGCCGCATCCACAGCCAGCTGCCACACACCAGTGCGACGCCCAGCGGGATCAGCGACAGCGGCCATGCGAGCATCAGAAACCCCAGAACAATGCTCATCGCGAACGCGCCCGAAGCCGCGAGCTTGGCCGTGCGGCTGACCACACCCTTTTCCCGCCATTGCCGCAGTGTCGCGCCATAACGGGGATGGTTGAGCAGTCTGGCCTCCCATGCCGGGTTGCTGCGGGCAAAGCAGAATGCGGCGAGGATGAGGAAGGGGACAGTCGGGAGGAGCGGAAGAAAAGCCCCGACCGCGCCCAGCGCGACCGCGACGAGGCCGCCCGTCAGATAGAGCGTCCGCCTCAACTCCGCTCGGCCTGAACGACAGCATCTGCTGCGCGCAACGCCGCCAGAATGCGCATCACATGGCTGCGATCATGCACCTCAATGTCTGCCACGAACGTATGAAAGGCGGTATCCCGCGCTTCCAGCTTCAGATTGACGATATTGGCATTGTGGCTGGCAAAGATGCCTGCCATCGCCGCCAGCGCGCCGGGCTCGTTCTGGACGACCACGGAAATGCGTGCGGTGCCGCCGTCAGATCCGTCGCCCCAGGCCACGTCCATCCAGTCGGCATCATGCCCGTCGATCAGGCTGTTGCAATCGATGGTGTGGATCACGATCGGCTCATCCGCGCGGCGCAGGCCGACGATGCGGTCTCCCGGCACGGGGTGGCAACAGGGTGCCATGTCATAGGCGACACCGGCAGTAAGGCCCTTGATCGAAATCGCTTCCCGCTGTTCGGGAACGGCGGCCTTGGCCCCGCCCGAAGAGCCGGGCATCAGCGCCTCCATCACCTGCTCGTCGGTGACGGCGCGGCGGGCGATGGCCTGCATCAGGCTCGCTTCATCGGCCTGCTTCAGCCGCTTCATCGCTTCAACCAGAGCATTTTTGCCCAGCTTGGCGGGAATGCGCCGGGTGATGTCTTCGTAAATCTTGCGGCCCAGCGCGATCAGCTCGTCCCGTTCCTTGTGGCGGACAAAGCGGCGGATGGCGGCGCGGGCCTTGCCCGTTGTTGCGAAATTGAGCCAGACCGGTTGCGGCTCCTGCGCGCGGGACTGGAGGATGGCGACCTGATCGCCATTTTCGATCTGTGTGCGGAGTGGCACGACGCGGCCATTCACCTTCGCTCCCACCGCCTGATCCCCCAGCCTGGTGTGCACGGCATAGGCGAAGTCGATGGGCGTTGCGCCCTTGGGCAGCTGGATGAGTTCGCCCTTGGGGGTGAAGGCAAAGATGCGATCCTGATACATCGCCATGCGGGTGTGCTCCAGCACCTCCTCCGCCGTATCGGCATGTTCCAGAATCTCGACCAGATCCTTCATCAGGCCCTGCCCGTCGGGCACCTGCACCGACTGCTTGTACATCCAGTGCGCGGCATAGCCATGTTCGGCCTGCGCGTGCATGTCCTGACTGCGCAGCTGGATTTCGATGCGGCGGTTTTCGCTGTGGATCACCGATGTGTGGAGCGAGCGGTAGCCGTTGCGCTTGGGCGTGGAGATATAGTCCTTGAACCGCCCCGGTACCATCGGCCAGCGGCGATGTATGATGCCCAGCCCGCGATAGCAATCCTCCACCGTGGGCACGACCGCACGGAACGCCATGATGTCGGACAATTGCTCAAAGCTGATGTGGCGTTCCTGCATCTTGCGCCAGATCGAGTAGGGATGTTTTTCGCGGCCGGACACTTCAGCGTCTATCCCGGCGCGGGTCAGCAGCAGTTTGACGCCGGAGCTGATGCGGGCAATCCTGTCTCCGCCGCCTTCGTTGAGTTGCTCGATCCGCTTGGTGATCGATTCCCACGCTTCCGGCTCCAGCTCGCGGAAGGCGAGCGTCTGCATCTCCTTCATGAACTCATACATGCCGATCCGCTCTGCCAGCGGGGCATAGATGTCCATCGTCTCCTTGGCGATGCGGCGGCGCTTCTCTTCATTCTTGATGTAATGAAGCTTGCGCATATTGTGCAGCCGGTCTGCCAGCTTGACGAGCAGGACGCGCAAATCATCAGATGTGGCGAGCAGGAACTTGCGCAGGTTTTCCGCCGCGCGCTCGCTCTCGGTCATCGCCTCGATCTTGGAGAGCTTGGTGACGCCATCGACCATGCGCGCGACATTGGCACCAAAGCGCGCCTCTATGTCCTCCAGCGTGGTCAGCGTATCTTCTATGGTATCGTGCAGGATCGCGGTGACAATGGTCTCATCATCCAGATGAAGATCGGTCAGGATGCCCGCCACTTCAATCGGATGACTGTAATAGGGATCGCCGCTGGCGCGCGTCTGCGTGCCATGTTTCTGAACGGAATAGACATAGGCGCGGTTGAGCATGTCCTCATCCGCATCCGGATCATAACCTTTGACTTTTTCGACGAGTTGGAACTGGCGCAGCATAAGCTCCGGTTTGGGTGGAGTGAGAGTGATTTGCAAGCGGAGAAAAGGCCATTCCAAGGGTTGCCGTTGGGTTAAAGCGGGCCTAAAGCGCGGCACGAATCCCGCCTTTCGTGCGGGCAAGGGAGCTTGATCGCATGAGTTCGATCGATTTCGGAGTGGCAGCGGGCTATCTGCCGATCCTGCTGTTCATGGGGATCGCGCTGATCCTGTCCAGCGCGTTTGTTTTCCTGCCGATGCTGGTGTCTCGTCTCACCGGCACGCATAACCCGACGCCCGAAAAGCTGACCGAATATGAATGCGGCTTTCCCGCATTTGAAGGCAGCCGCGCCCAGTTCGACGTGCGCTTTTATCTTGTCGCCATTCTTTTCATCATCTTCGATCTGGAAGCGGCCTTCCTCTTTCCATGGGCGGTCAGCCTGGATGATACCGGCTGGACCGGCTGGATCGGCATGATGGTGTTCCTGGGAGAGCTTGTGCTCGGCCTTGTCTATGCCTGGAAGAAGGGGGCTCTGGAATGGGAGTAGAACTCATCACAGCACCGCCGCCGGGCACGCCCGCCGATGCGAGCTTTTTCAACGGCCTGAATGACGAGCTGTCGAACAAGGGCTTCCTTGTGACGAGCACCGAAGAGCTGTTTCAATGGGCACGCACCGGCTCGCTCTGGTGGATGACCTTCGGACTCGCCTGCTGCGCTGTGGAAATGATCCATGTGAACATGCCGCGTTATGACATGGAGCGGTTCGGCGCCGCCCCGCGCGCCTCTCCGCGCCAGTCAGACGTGATGATCGTGGCGGGCACGCTCTGCAACAAGATGGCCCCGGCGCTGCGCAAGGTCTATGACCAGATGAGCGAGCCGAAATACGTCATCTCGATGGGCAGCTGCGCCAATGGCGGCGGCTATTATCATTACAGCTATTCGGTGGTGCGCGGCTGTGACCGGATCGTCCCGGTCGACATTTACGTCCCCGGTTGCCCGCCGACTGCCGAGGCTCTGCTTTATGGCATCATGCAATTGCAGCGGAAAATCCGCCGCGTCGGCACGGTGGAGCGTTGATCGATGGCGCATTCCGCTCCCAAAGTCGCTGACAATGCCGCCCCCGCCGAAGCAATCCGCAAGGCGCTGGGCGCAGACCTGATTGAACTGATCGATGCGCATGGCGAACTCGCCGTGCATGTGGCAGGCAAGGATCTGCTCGGCTGCATGGTCGCGCTGCGAGACAGCTGCGAATATCAGCAGCTGATGGAAATCGCCGGTGTGGACTGGCCGGATCGTGATCCGCGCTTCGAAGTCGTCTACTGCCTGCTTTCGGTGACGAAGAACCACCGCATCCGCGTGCATGTGGCGACCAATGAGGATCAGCCGGTCCCCAGCGTCACGGGCATCTGGCCGGTTGCTGGCTGGCTCGAACGCGAAGTGTTCGACATGTATGGCGTGCTGTTTGAAGGCAATGCCGATCTGCGCCGCATCCTGACCGATTATGGCTTTCAGGGGCATCCGCAGCGCAAGGATTTCCCGCTCTCCGGCCATGTCGAGCTGCGTTATTCCGAAGAGCATAAGCGTGTCATGTATCAGCCGGTCACGCTGACGCAGGATTTCCGCAATTTCGACTTCATGAGCCCGTGGGAAGGCGCGGACTATGTCCTGCCTGAAGCGGACAAGGGAGAGGCGAAATGAGCATGACTCCTGAACTGTCGCCCACCACGGGCGACGAAACGATCCAGAACTACACGATCAACTTCGGCCCGCAGCACCCGGCCGCGCACGGCGTGCTGCGTCTGGTGATGGAACTGGACGGTGAAATCGTGGAGCGGCTCGATCCGCATGTCGGCCTGCTGCATCGCGGCACCGAAAAGCTGATCGAATATAAGACCTATGCGCAGGCTCTGCCCTATTTCGACCGGCTGGATTATTGCTCGCCGCTCGGCATGGAATATAGCTATGTGCTGGCGTGCGAGAAGCTGCTCAACCTCGAAGTGCCGTTGCGTGGCCAATATCTGCGCGTGCTGTTCGCGGAACTGACGCGCATCTGCAACCACATGCTCAATCTGGGTTCGCATGTGATGGATGTGGGCGCGATGACGCCGAACCTGTGGATGTTCGAACTGCGTGAGGATTGCCTCAACTTCTTCGAACGGGCTTCTGGCGCGCGGATGCACAGTGCATGGTTCCGCGTCGGCGGTGTCCATCAGGATGTGCCGCTCAAGCTCTTGACCGACATTGGCGACTGGGTGGATGGCCGCCTGCCCGAACTGTTTGCAGACGCGATCAGCCTGGTGGCGGATAACCGCATCTTTAAGCAACGCAATGTCGACATCGCCGTGGTGAGCAAGGAAGATGCGCTGAAATGGGGCTTTTCCGGCCCGATGATCCGCGCGGCGGGCATCCCGTGGGACATCCGCAAGAGCCAGCCTTATGACGTGTATGACCGCGTCGAGTTCGACATTCCGGTGGGCACCAAGGGCGATTGCTATGACCGCTTCATGGTCCGCGTGGCGGAAGTCTATCAGTCTGCGCGCATCATCAAGCAGTGCCTGCGTGACATGCCCGAAGGCCCGGTGGCGAGCGAAGACCGCAAGGTCGTGCCGCCCAAGCGCGCCGAGATGAAGACGGACATGGAATCGCTGATCCATCACTTCAAGCTCTACACCGAAGGCTTCCACGTCCCCGCAGGCAGCGTCTATGTGGCGACCGAAAGCCCCAAGGGCGAATTCGGGGTGTATCTGGTGAGCGACGGCACCAACAAACCCTATCGCTGCAAGATCCGCCCCACGGCCTTCTCGCACTTGCAGGCGATGGACATGATGTCGCGCGGCCATATGCTCGCGGATACTACCGCCATTCTGGGCGCGATGGACATTGTGTTCGGGGAGTGTGACCGGTGAGCCAGTTGTTGACGGCTGAAGCAATGATCGCGGCATACAATGCGCAGAACGCGGATGCGTATGTCGAGTTCATGACCGAGGATGCCTGCGAAGCGAACTATCGTGGCGCGGTAGTGCGGGAAGGCAAGGAAGGGACGCGCGCGGGCCTGAAGGCCATGTTCGCGGAGTTTCCGGAGAACCGCGTCACATCGTCGAGACCAGTGGGGTGCATGTGGTTCTCAAGGAGCGAGTTTCTCGAGGCACTCCTGATGGGTCGGCAATTCCCGCACCGTTCGATGTGATTGCAATCTATTCCTTTGAAGGCGACAAGGTTAGCGCGTGGAGTTGCGGGTGAGAGGTCAACGACTTCCGTCACCTGAACTTGTTATTGTTGTGCACTATCGAGTTTGCAGGCAGACTGGATGCTGAAACAAGTTCAGCATGACGGGGAGCGATAATGGCTGACGCACCCAATATCCCGTCCGAAGCCGAAGTCCGCGCCAAGTGGGGCGACTTCAAATGGACGAAAGAGAACGCCAAGACGGCGGCCATGTATGTCGGGCGCTACCCCGAGGGGCGTCAGCGCTCGGCGGTGATGGCGCTGCTCGATCTCGCACAGCGTCAGGTGGGCGCGGAGACGAAAACACAGGGCTGGCTGCCGGTCCCCGTGATCGAATATGTCGCGGCCTATCTCGATATGCCCACCATGCGCGCCTATGAAGTCGCGACCTTCTACACCATGTACAATCTGGCGCCTGTGGGGCGCTATCATGTGCAGGTGTGCGGCACGACGCCGTGCATGTTGCGCGGGTCTGACGATGTGCTCTCCGCCTGCAAGAATCGCGGCCTCGTCAAGGGTGCGACCACGCCCGACGGGCTGTTCACGCTGACCGAAGTGGAATGCCTTGGGGCCTGCACCAACGCGCCGATGGTCCAGATCAACGATGATAATTTCGAAGACCTGACCTATGACAGCATGGATGCACTGCTGGAGGCGCTGGCGACGGACAAGCCGGTGAAGATCGGCCCGCAGATTGATCGCCAGACGAGCTGCCCCGAAGGCGGACCGACGACGCTGAAGGAAATGGTTTCGGCCAACCATGACTACCGGAAGGGCGCGAAATGAACAGCCATTCGCTGATCGATCATGGCCGGTGCGTCGTTGCTGTTTTTCTGGTGCCTTCTGATCCTGGGGGCAAAACGGCTGTTGGCGCGACCTTCCTGCCGCTGGGCGTGGTTTTCGTGGCGCTTGGCGCGGCGAAGCGAAAGTCAAAGGATGACGGCAATGCTCGCTGACAAGGACCGCATCTTCACCAACCTTTACGGCTTCCAGCCATGGAACCTTGCGGACGCGAAGAAGCGCGGCGCGTGGGACGGCACCAAGAAGCTGCTCGAGCTCGGCGCGGATGAAATCATCGAGCGGATCAAGGCATCGGGCCTGCGCGGGCGCGGCGGCGCGGGCTTCCCGACGGGAATGAAGTGGAGCTTCATGCCGAAGAATCCTACGCCCGAACGCCCCAATTTCCTTGTCATCAATGCGGACGAATCCGAACCCGGTTCCTGCAAGGATCGCGAGATCATCCGCCATGATCCGCATCTGCTGATCGAAGGCGCGCTGGTTGCGGGCTTTGCGATGCGCGCGCGGGCGGCCTACATCTATATTCGCGGCGAATTCATCTACGAAGCCAAGGTGCTCGAAGCGGCGGTGGCGGAAGCCTATGCAGCGGGACTGGTTGGCAAGAATGCCTGCAAGTCCGGCTATGATTTCGATGTGTTCGTCCATCGCGGCGCTGGCGCTTACATCTGCGGCGAAGAGACCGCGATGATCGAAAGCCTGGAAGGCAAGAAGGGCCAGCCGCGCCTCAAGCCGCCATTCCCGGCGGGCGCGGGGCTTTATGGCTGCCCGACCACGGTGAACAATGTGGAGAGCATTTCGGTCTCCCCAACGATCCTGCGGCGCGGGCCGGAATGGTTCAAAAGCTTTGGCCGCGAAGGCAATGCGGGCACCAAGTTGTTCCAGATTTCGGGCCATGTGAACACGCCGTGCACTGTCGAAGAATCGATGAGCATCCCCTTCAAGGAGCTGATCGAAAAGCACGCTGGCGGCATTCGCGGCGGGTGGGACAATCTGCTCGCGGTCATCCCCGGCGGCTCCTCTGTCCCGCTGGTTCCTGCCGCGCAGATCATGGACGCGCCGATGGATTTTGATGGGCTCAAGGCGCTTGGCTCAGGCCTCGGCACGGCGGCGGTGATCGTGATGGACAAAAGCACCGACATCGTCCGCGCCATCTCGCGGCTGTCATACTTCTACAAGCATGAGTCCTGCGGGCAATGCACCCCCTGCCGCGAAGGCACCGGTTGGATGTGGCGCGTGATGGAACGCCTGCGCACGGGCGAAGCCGATGTGAGCGAAATCGATACGCTGCTCGAAGTCACCAAGCAGGTCGAAGGCCACACCATCTGCGCGCTCGGCGACGCGGCGGCGTGGCCGATCCAGGGGCTGATGCGGCATTTCCGCCCTGAGGTGGAACGCCGGATTGCGGAGCGCAATGGCGGCGAGATGCTGGAGGCTGCGGAGTAAGATGGGCTTGGTCTATCAGAAGATCCGCATTTACAATGCTGCGCGGCCTGAACTTGAGGAAGTTGAGGCGAAGGCATTGGTTGACTCAGGTGCCATCGACTTGTGCATCCCGAAACATGTCGTGAATCAGTTGAATCTGCAAACACTGGAACAACGCGAAGTGACGACCGCCGACGGCAATAAACAAATTGTTGATTATGTCGGCCCGATCATGGTCGAGGTCTTTGGCCGGAAAGCTTTCACCGGTGCGATGGTCATGGGGGATACGGTTTTATTGGGCGCGATCCCGATGGAGTCGATGGATGTCCTGATTGACCCACGGCGTCAGATATTGATCCCCAATCCTGAAAATCCGAACATCCCCGGCGCTATGGCTATGGGTGTTCGTCATCCGCGAAAGGCGGCGGACTAATGCCTAAAGTCACCGTAGACGGCCTCGAAATCGAAGTCCCCGCAGGCGCCACTGTCCTGCAGGCGTGCGAGCTTTCGGGGAAGGAAATTCCGCGCTTTTGCTATCATGAGCGGCTGAGCATTGCGGGCAATTGCCGCATGTGTCTGGTCGAGGTTTCGCCCGGCCCGCCAAAGCCGCAGGCGTCTTGCGCTTTGCCCGCTTCCGAAGGCCAGGTGATCAAGACCAATTCGCCGATGGTGAAGAAGGCGCGCGAAGGGGTGATGGAGTTCCTCCTCATCAACCACCCGCTCGATTGCCCGATTTGCGATCAGGGTGGCGAATGCGATTTGCAGGATCAGTCGGTGGCCTATGGCAAGGGCAGCAGCCGCTACACCGAGAATAAGCGCGCCGTCACCGAGAAATATATGGGGCCGATCGTGAAAACCACGATGACCCGCTGCATCCAGTGCACGCGCTGCGTCCGCTTTGCGGAAGAAGTGGCGGGCGTGGAGGAAATCGGCGCGGTGTTCCGTGGCGAGAATATGCAGATCACCTCTTACCTTGAACGCGCGGTGACGAGCGAGCTTTCGGGCAATGTCGTCGATCTCTGCCCGGTGGGCGCGCTGACCGCGCGGCCCTATGCCTTTGAAGCGCGGCCGTGGGAGCTGAAGAAGACCCCCGCAATCGACGTGATGGATGCCGTGGGCACCAACATCCGTATCGACGCGCGCGGACGCGGCGTGCTGCGCGCTGTGCCCCGGATCAATGAAGATGTGAACGAGGAATGGGCGCACGACAAGACCCGCTGGGCGGTTGATGGCCTGCTCCACCGTCGGCTTGATCAGCCTTTTGTCCGCAAGGATGGCAAGCTGGCCGCGGCGAGTTGGGAAGAGGCGTTTGCCGCGATTGCTGCTGTGAAGCATGGTGGTTCGGTCGCAGCGATTGCTGGCGATCAAGTCGATTGCGAAACCTTATTCGCCGCGCGCGAACTGGTGACGGCGCTCGGTGGTTCGCTGCTCGAAGGCCGCCAGACCGGCCTCGCCTATGACGTGTCGAGCCTCGCGGCCGTTGCGTTCAACACGCCGATTGCGCAGATCGAAAATGCGGACGTGATCCTGCTGGTTGGCAGCGACCTGCGTCACGAAGCTCCGCTCATCAACACGCGCGTCCAGAAGGCCGTGCGCAAGAAGAACGCCAAGGTGTTTGCCATCGGGCCGGAAGTCGATCTGACCTACAAGACGCAATGGCTGGGCGACGCGCTGAACCTGCTCACCCGCAGCCCCAAGGCGCTGACCGATGCGCTGAAGAGCGCCGAACGCCCGGTGATCATCCTCGGCGGCGGTGCGCTGCGCTATGCAGGAGCCCATGGCGCGGCACTGACGTTTGCGAAGAAGCACAAGATCGTCAAGGATGGCTGGAACGGCTTCAACGTCACCCACTTCGCGGCGGCGCGCATGGGCGGGCTGATGCTCGGCTATGCACATGACGGCGGCATCAAGGCGCTGGCCGAGAAGAAGCCCAAGCTGGCCTTCTTCCTTGGCGCGGATGAAGTGGATTACAGCCTCTTCGCCAAGAGCTTCAAAGTCTATGTCGGCCATCATGGTGACGCGGGCGCGCACCATGCGGACGTGATCCTGCCCGGTGCGGCCTATACCGAAAAGGCGGGTACCTACGTCAACAATGAAGGCCGGGTCCAGCGCGGCGAACGCGCCGTCTTCCCGCCGGGTGACGCGCGAGAGGATTGGGCGATTTTCCGTGCTTTGTCTCAGGTGATGGGCAAGACGCTGCCGTTTGACAGCTTTGATGCGCTGCGGGCCAAGATGGCCGAAGCCGTTCCTGCGCTGGGCGTAGAAGGGCTGGCTGGTTACGCATGGAACCCGCCCGCGCTCGATGCCAAGCCGGACGGTGTGATCGCCGACTATCCGATCAAGGATTTCTACCTGACCAACGCCATCTGCCGCGCATCGCCCACGATGCAGCGTTGCTCGGATGAGCTGGTCCATGGGGCGCAGTATCTGGAGGCAGCGGAATGAGCATTCATTTCCGCACGCTAGCGTGCATGAAAATATCTTTTGTTTCACGCAGAGACGCAGAGAAAGCAGAGAACGCAGAGGGATTTTTCTCTGCGGCCTCCATTTCCTCCGCGTCTCTGCGTGAAACAACTTCTTTTGCCTTCGGCGGGCAGGGGGCGAACCAATGACCTATACCCAGTGGTTCCAGTCCTGGGCCGGCGAGAATCTCGGCTGGTTCATCAGCCATGTGACGCTGATCCTGCTCATCGCGCTGCCGCTGATGCTGGCGGTGGCCATGATCATCTATGCAGACCGCAAGATCTGGGCGGCGATGGCGCTCCGGCGTGGGCCGAACGTCGTCGGGCCGCTGGGCCTGCTCCAATCCTTTGCGGATGGCCTGAAGGTCATGTTGCAGGAAACGATCATCCCCTCTGCTGCAAACCGGGGCCTGTTCCTGCTCGCGCCGATCATCACCTTCACGGTGGCGCAGATCGTATGGGCGGTGATCCCGTTTGGCAGCCAGCAGGTGCTGGCGGATATCAATGTCGGCCTGCTCTACATTCTCGCGGCGTCTTCGCTGGGCGTCTATGGCGTGATCATTGCGGGCTGGGCCTCCAACTCCAAATATCCCTTCTATTCCGCACTCCGCGCGGCGGCGCAGATGGTGTCTTATGAAGTCTCGATCGGCTTCATCATCATCGGCGTGGTGCTGTGGGCTGACAGCTTCAACCTGTCGACCATTGTGGAGGCGCAGAAGGGCGCGGGCGTGCTGCCCTTCCTCAACGGCTTCGGCTTCAATCCGTTGCTCTTCCCGCTGGCGGTGATGTTCCTGATCTCGGCCCTCGCTGAAACCGCCCGTCCGCCGTTCGACCTCACCGAGGCGGAGAGCGAGCTGGTGGCAGGCTATCAGACCGAATATAGCTCGATGGCGTTCGCGCTCTATTGGCTCGGCGAATATGCCAATGTCATCCTGATGTGCGCGCTCAACGCCGTGCTGTTCTGGGGCGGCTATCTCCCGCCGTTCGACTGGGCACCGCTTTACGCCGTGCCGGGGATGATCTGGCTGTTCGGGAAGATTCTGGTCTTCTTCTTCATCTTCAGCTGGATCAAGGCCACGGTGCCGCGCTACCGCTATGACCAGCTGATGCGGCTGGGCTGGAAAGTGTTTCTGCCGATCTCGCTGCTGTTCGTTTTCCTGATTTCGGGCTGGCTCATGTATACGAGGTACGGCGCATGATCGCGCATTGGATCAAAACCTTCACCCTGTGGGAATTCGTGAAGGCGCATGCCCTCACTTTGAAGTATTTCTTCAAGCCCAAGGTGACGATCAACTACCCCTATGAAAAGAACCCGATTTCGCCGCGGTTCCGGGGGGAGCATGCGCTGCGCCGTTATCCCAATGGCGAGGAACGCTGCATCGCGTGCAAGCTGTGCGAGGCGATCTGTCCGGCACAGGCGATCACCATCGAGGCCGAACCGCGCGAGGATGGCAGCCGCCGCACCACGCGCTACGACATCGACATGACGAAGTGCATCTATTGCGGCTTCTGTCAGGAAGCGTGCCCGGTGGATGCCATCGTGGAAGGCCCGAACTTCGAATATTCGACCGAAACCCGTGAAGAGTTGCTCTACGACAAGGAAAAGCTGCTGGCGAACGGAGACAAATGGGAACGCGCGATTGCGGCCAATATTGCCGCTGACGCGCCGTACCGGTAAGGGGCGCGCCGCATGATCCAGACCTTCGCCTTTTACATGTTCGCGCTGCTGCTGCTGACAGCGGGCGGGCTTGTCATCCTGTCTCGCAACCCGGTCCATGCCGTGCTGTGGCTGATCGTCGCGTTCTTCAACGCGGCGGGGCTGATGCTGCTGATCGGCGCTGAATTCATCGCGATGTTGCTCGTCATTGTTTATGTCGGCGCGGTTGCGGTGCTGTTCCTGTTCGTCGTGATGATGCTCGACATCGACTTTGCGGAGCTGCGCAGCGGGCTGGCGCGATACGGCGTGTTTGGTTTTCTCCTTGCGGCTGTGCTGGCGGCGGAAATCATCGTGGCCGAAGGCGCCTGGAGCGCGGGCAAGATTGATCTGGCCGGGCGGATTGCCGCCGTGAGCGGAGACCGCACCAACATCGAAGCGATGGGCGCGCTGCTCTATAGCAAATATCTCTATATCTTCGAAGCATCGGGGCTGGTGCTGCTGGTCGCCATGATCGGGGCCATCGTGCTCACGCACCGCGAACGTGGCGGCACGCGTCCGCAGAACATCAGCGATCAGGTGAAGCGGCGTCCGGAGGATGCGGTGCGCATGGTCAACCAACCTTCGGGGCAGGGGGTGCAACTGTGATTGGATTGCAACATTACCTCACGGTCAGCGCGATCCTGTTCGTGCTGGGCGTGCTGGGCATCTTCATCAACCGCAAGAATGTGATCGTCATCCTGATGTCGGTCGAACTCATCCTGCTGGCGGTGAACATCAACCTGGTCGCGTTCAGCGCCTATCTGGGCGATCTGGTGGGGCAGGTCTTCGCCATGTTCGTGCTGACCGTTGCGGCGGGTGAAGCGGCCATCGGGCTCGCCATTCTCGTCATCTATTTCCGCAGCCGGGGCACCATCGCGGTGGATGACATCAACCGGATGAAGGGGTGATGGTCATGATGAACAATCACGTCATCCCCGCGCCAATAAATAGGGACAGTCCCTATTTATTGCGAGCTGCGGATTTGAAACTTCTGGCAACGGCATTTGAAAAAATAGGGACTGTCCCTGTTTATTGGGGGGTGAGCTTTTAGCCATGGAATCCATCAAGCTCATCGTCTTCCTGCCGCTGCTGGCCGCGATCATCGCGGGGCTGGGCAACCGGAAGCTTGGCAATACCGGCGCAAAGCTGGTGACAACCGGCGCGCTGTTCATCTCGTGCGCGCTCAGCTGGCCGATCTTCCTCTATTTCCTCAATCTGGGCGAGATTGGCGCGCATGATTCCGCTGCTGCGCAATTTGTTGTGCCGGTGCTGGATTTCATCAAGTCCGACGGGCTGGATGTGGCCTGGGCGCTGCGCGTCGATACGCTGACGGCGGTGATGCTGGTGGTGGTGACCACGGTCTCCAGCCTCGTTCACCTTTATAGCTGGGGCTATATGAGCGAGGATGACAGCCAGCCGCGTTTCTTCGCCTATCTGTCGCTCTTCACCTTCGCCATGCTCATGCTCGTCACGGCAGACAGTCTGGTACAGATGTTTTTCGGCTGGGAAGGCGTGGGCCTTGCCTCTTATCTGCTGATCGGTTTCTGGTATCACAAACCCTCTGCCAATGCGGCGGCAATGAAGGCGTTCGTCGTCAACCGCGTCGGCGATTTCGGCTTCTCGCTGGGCATTTTCGCAGTGTTTCTGGTGTTCGGCACCGTCTCGATCCCGGAAATTCTGGCGGCCGCCCCGAGCCATGCAGGTTCGACCATCGGCTTCCTCGGCTATCGCGTCGATACGATCACGCTGATCTGCATCCTGTTGTTCATCGGCGCGTGCGGCAAATCCGCGCAGCTGGGCCTCCACACCTGGCTTCCCGATGCGATGGAAGGGCCGACGCCGGTTTCCGCGCTGATCCACGCCGCCACGATGGTGACGGCGGGCGTGTTCATGGTGTGCCGCCTCTCGCCGCTGTTCGAACTCTCTGAAACGGCCACAACGGTTGTGACCTATGTGGGGGCGGCCACCGCGCTGTTCGCCGCAACGGTGGGCACGACGCAGACCGACATCAAGCGCGTCATCGCTTATTCCACCTGTTCGCAGCTGGGCTACATGTTCTTTGCAGCGGGCACGGGCGCGTATGGCGCGGCGATGTTCCACCTCTTCACGCACGCCTTCTTCAAGGCGTTGCTGTTCCTCGGCGCAGGCTCGGTGATCCATGCCATGCACCATGAACAGGATATGCGCTATTATGGCGGCCTGCGGAAGCACATCCCGCTGACCTTCTGGGCGATGATGGCGGGCACGCTGGCCATTACCGGCGTGGGCGTGGCAGGCCTGTTCGGCTTTGCGGGCTTCTATTCAAAGGACGCGATCATCGAAGCGGCGTTTGCGAGCGGCACCCAGTCTGGCCAGTTCGCGTTCGGTGTCGCGGTGTTTGCCGCGCTGCTGACCAGCTTCTATTCGTGGCGTCTGATCTTCCTCACCTTCTTCGGCACCCCGCGCTGGAGCATGAGCGAGCATATCCAGCACGCCGCACATGATGCGCATGGCGACCATGGGCATGATGATCATCACGCACACGGCCACAGCCATGATGATCCCACGCTCGGCTATCATCCGCACGAAAGCCCGCTACCCATGCTTGTGCCGCTCGGCGTGCTGACGCTGGGCGCAGTGTTTGCCGGGATCGGCTTCCACCACAGCTTTATCGGGCCTGAGCATGGCGCTGAATTCTGGAAGGGCAGCCTGGCGTTCGACACGCATCTGATGCACGAAATGCACGGCGTTCCGCAGTGGGTGAAGCTTTCCGCCACGGTGGTGATGCTGCTCGGCCTGTTCATGGCGTGGCTGGCCTATATCAAGGACACCACCATTCCGGCGCGTTTCACCGCGACCTTCCGGGGGCTGTATCTCTTCCTGCTCAACAAATGGTATTGGGATGAGCTCTACGACATGCTGTTCGTAAAGCCCTCCCTCTGGTTGGGCCGCATCCTTTGGAAGGGTGGTGATCTGGGCACGATTGACCGGTTTGGCCCCAATGGCGCGGCCGCCGTCGCGCAACTGGGCAGCCGCATGGCCGCCCGGCTCCAGACCGGATATTTGTATAGCTACGCGCTGGTGATGCTTTTGGGCCTTGCCGGGATCGCAACCTGGGCGATGACACGATGAGCGGTTTTCCCATCCTTTCCACCATGGTGCTGTTGCCGCTGCTCGCGGCGGTGGTGGCCGTTTTCCTGAACGACAAGGCTGCGCGCTGGCTCGCGCTGGGCACCACGCTTGTCTTGTTCGCCATGGGTATCGCGCTTTGGCTTGGCTACCAGATGAACGGCGCGCAGTGGCAGTTCGTTGAAAAAGCCCCCGTGTTCGGGGCGTTCAGCTGGGCGCTGGGCATTGACGGCATCGCGCTGATGCTGATCGTGCTTTCGGTCTTCCTCATGCCGATCTGCATCCTGGCGAGCTGGGATGCGATCGAAAAGCGCGTGCCCGAATATATGGCAGCCTTCCTGCTGATGGAATCGCTGATGATCGGCGTGTTTTCTGCGCAGGATCTGCTGCTGTTCTACATCTTCTTCGAAGCCGGGCTGATCCCGATGTATCTCATCATCGGCATCTGGGGCGGGGTGGACCGCATCTACGCCTCATACAAATTCTTCCTCTACACGCTGGCCGGATCGGTGCTGATGCTGATCGCGATGTTGTGGATGGTGAACCAAGCCGGCACAACCGACATCCCGACGCTGATGAACACCGATTTCCCGGTGGAAGCGCAGCATTGGCTGTGGCTGGCCTTCTTCGCCTCGTTCGCGGTGAAGATGCCGATGTGGCCGGTTCACACCTGGCTGCCCGATGCGCACGTGCAAGCCCCCACAGCAGGCTCGGTCATTCTGGCGGGCGTGCTGCTGAAGATGGGCGGCTATGGCTTCGTCCGCTTCTCGCTCCCCATGTTCCCGCAGGCGTCTGCTGATCTGGTGTGGATCGTGTTCGGCCTCTCGATGGTCGCGGTGGTCTATACCTCGCTGGTCGCGCTGGTGCAGAGCGACATGAAGAAGCTGATCGCTTACTCCTCGGTTGCACACATGGCGTTTGTCACGATCGGCCTGTTCACCTTCAACCGTCAGGGCATTGAAGGCGCACTGGTTGTGATGCTGGCGCACGGTCTGGTGGCCGCAGCCCTCTTCCTGTGCGTGGGCATCATCTATGATCGCCTCCACACGCGCGAGATCGACCGGTATGGCGGCCTCGCCAACAACATGCCCTATTATGCGCTGTTCTTCATGCTCTTCACCATGGCCAGTGTGGGCCTGCCCGGCCTCGCCAACTTTGTCGGTGAATTCCTCGCACTGGTCGGCGCGTACAAGGCGAACAGCTGGGTGGCGGCCGTAGCCACGACCGGCATCATCCTTGGCGCAGCTTATATGCTCCTCCTCTATCGCCGCGTCGCCTTTGGCGAGAGCAGGAATGCAGATGCAGCCGCGATGCCCGACCTCAACGTCCGTGAATGGCTGACCTTGGCTCCCATCGCGCTCGCGACGATCTGGATGGGTGTCTATCCGGAAAGCTTCATGGCCCCGATGCGCAAGGATGTGGGCGTGCTGCTCGCGCGGATCGAAAAGGCGGCTCCTGCGGGAGACGCGCAACTGACGGCGGGCAAACCGCAGATCAAAAAAGACGCGCACGGCGGTCACCCCGCTGAAGCCGCGAAGGGAGCGCACCACTAATGTCCTTCATGTCCTCCTTCGTGCTGACGCTGCCGGAAGTCATCCTTTCGGCAGGCGCGATTGCGCTGATGATGGTCGCCGCCTTTGCCGGAGACAAAGCGGAAGGACTGTGCCGCTGGGTCGCCATTGCGCTGCTCGCCGCCGCCGGGATGGCGTCCTTCCATCACGCCGGTGAAGCGTTTGACGGCCTGTATCGCGCCGATGATTTCAGTCTTTATGCCAAGCTGCTCATCTATGTGGCGGCGGCGGTATCGCTGATGCTGTCTCCGCGCTTTTTCAGCCATGAAGACCGGCCCCGCGCCGAATATCCGGTGCTGATCCTGCTGGCGACCGTTGGCATGGGGATGATGGTCTCTGCGGTTGATCTGCTCACGCTCTATGTTGGCATCGAGCTCAACAGTCTGTCGGCCTATGTGCTGGCCAGCTTTATCCGCAAGGATGAACGCGCCGCGGAAGCAGGCCTGAAATATTTCGTGCTGGGGGCGCTCGCCTCCGGCATCCTGCTCTACGGCATGTCCTTGCTTTACGGCTTTTCCGGCACCACCCATTATGCAGGCCTTGCCAAGGCTATGGCCGATGGCGTGAACACGGGCGAGTTGTTCGGGCTGGTGTTCGTGATGGCGGGCCTGGCCTTCAAGATTTCCGCCGTGCCGTTCCACATGTGGACGCCCGACGTCTATGAAGGCGCACCAACCCCGGTGACGACCTTCTTCGCCTCCGCCCCCAAGGTGGCAGGCATGGCGATGCTGGCGCGGATGACCACCGTGGCGCTTGGCCCGGCTGCGGCGCAGTGGCAGCAGATCCTGATCTTCATGGCGCTGGCCTCTGTCATTCTGGGTGCCGTGGGCGCGATGGGGCAGACGAACATCAAGCGGCTGCTCGCCTATTCGTCCATCAACAATGTCGGCTTCGCGCTGGTTGGCTTGGCATCTGGCACGCCCGATGGTGTCTCTGCCACGATGACGTACATGGCGGTTTATGTCGTGATGACGCTGGGCAGCTTTGCCTGCGTGCTCCACATGCGCGACGCGGACGGCCATTATGTTGAAGATATTGCCAGCTTGTCCGGCCTGTCACGCAACAACAAGGCGCTGGCAGCGGGCTTCGCGATCCTGATGTTCAGCTTGGCCGGTATTCCGCCGCTGCTGGGCTTCTGGCCGAAGCTGCTGGTGTTCTTTGCCGCCACCAAGGCGGGCCTGTTCCCGCTGGCCGTTATCGCCGCGCTGGGTTCGGTCGTGGGGGCCTATTATTACCTCAAGATCATCAAGACGATGTATTTTGATGAGCCCGCCCCTGCCTATGCACCTGCCCAATCCTATGTGGAAGCGGGCGTCGTGGCGGTCAGTGCGGTTCTGCTCGTCGGCGGCTATCTGCTGATCCCGGTTTTGAGTGCGGCCAGTGCGGCGGCTGCAGGTGCGCTGTTCTGAACGGGCAGATCCGCACGGTCCCCCAAACCGGATCGACAAACGCGGACTTGCTCGATGCAGCGCGCGCCGGGGCTCCCGATGGCGTGTGGCTGCGCGCGGATCGGCAATCGGGCGGAAAGGGGCGCATGGGCCGGGCGTGGGAATCCCCCGCAGGCAATTTCTATGGCAGCCATCTTGTCCGATTGAGACCGGCTGATCCTCCGGCTCCTTCGCTCGCCTTCGTGGCGGCGGTCGCACTGTGCGAAGTGCTGATGGCGCAGGCCCCTTTGGTGCCGTTCATGATCAAATGGCCCAATGACATTCTGATTGGCCCGGCCAAGATGTGCGGCATCCTGCTGGAGCGGACGGAGGATGCCGTGGTGATCGGCATTGGCGTCAATCTGGCGCATCATCCCGAAGCCATGCCGCGTGCCGTGACGTGCCTTGCCGCGCAGGGTGTAACGCCTTTGTCTCCGGCCGCATTTCTGGGCGATCTTGCGCCGCATTTCGCGCACTGGCTGGGCGTGTGGCGGACAGATGGCATGGCGGCCGTCATCCGCCGCTGGGAGGCGCTGGCGCATCCGCGTGCAACACCGCTCAGCGTCTCGTTGCCCGATGGCACACAACTGGATGGGGCCTTTGACGGGCTTTCTGCGGATGGTGCGCTCTGCTTGCGCTTGGCGGATGGCCGTATCCGTGCCATTCACGCGGGCGATGTGTTTCTGGTTTGAGGGATTGTGATGCTGCTTGCCATTGATGTCGGCAACACCAATGTGAAGTTCGCGCTGGTGAAGGATGGAGACATCCGCACCCGCTGGCGCATCCACACCGATGCGCGCCGCACGGCGGATCAATATGCCGTGTGGCTGTTCCAGCTGATCGAGCTGGAAGGCTATACCCGTACCGATGTGAACGCGGTGATCATCTCCACGGTCGTGCCGCGTGCGCTCCACAATCTGGAGATGCTGGCCACCAAATATTTCGGGGTGGAACCGGTGATTGCGGGCAAGGGTCGCGCGACTTGGCCGATGCACCTTGATGTCGCCAACCCGGCCTCGCTGGGGGCGGACCGGGCAGTCAACTCGATCGCCGCGCACGCGCTCCATTCCGGCGACAAGATCATGATCAGCTTCGGCACCGCCACCACGGTCGATCATGTCGATTTCACCGGGGCCTATAAGGGCGGGCTGATTGCTCCGGGGCTCAATCTCTCGCTGGAGGCTCTGGTCTCTGCCGCGGCCAAGCTGCCGCGCATCGCCATCGAGGCGCTGTCAGATCCATCCGTCATCGGGCGCGATACCGAAAGCCAGATGCAGATCGGCATCTATTGGGGCTATGTTTCGATGATGGAAGGGCTGATCGGGCGGATGAAGGCCGAGATTGCCCGCCCGGCCAAGGTGATCGCCACCGGCGGTCTGGCTGCGGTTTTCCAGCAGAATGCCCATCTGTTTGATGCGATTGAGCCCGATCTGACGCTGAAAGGCCTTGCGTTGCTGCACAAGCATTCGCAATAGGACGCAATCTGGCCGCCCTATTCCGCGCGGCCCCTTAAATTCAGGACATCCCTTTTTCATGACCACTCCCGGCAACGAATTGCTGTTTCTTGCGCTTGGCGGCTCTGACGAGATCGGCATGAACGCCAATCTCTATGGCTGCCAGGGCAAATGGATCATGGTCGATCTGGGGGTGACGTTCGGCAACAGCGATTATCCCGGCATCGATCTGGTCTTCCCCGATCTGGAGTTTATCGAGGATCGCAAGAAGGATCTGCTCGGCATCATCCTGACCCATGCGCATGAGGATCATATCGGCGCGGTGCCCTATTTCGCGGCAGAGCTGGGCGTGCCGCTCTACGCCACGCGCTTCACCGCGGAAATGATCCGGCGCAAGCTGGAGGAAGAGGGGATCGAGGACAAGGTCGAGCTCAATATCCTGCCGATGGAGGCGGAGTTTGCGCTGGGTGTGTTCAAGTTCAAGTTCGTGACGCTCGCCCACTCCATCCCGGAAATGAGCGCGGTGCTGATCGACACGCCCTATGGCAAGGTCTTCCACACCGGAGACTGGAAGCTGGATGACGATCCCGTGATCGGCACGCCCACTGCGGCGGCGGACCTGGAAAAGATCGGGAAATCTGGCGTGCTCGCCATGGTGTGCGATTCGACCAATGCGTTCAATGCGCAGGCTTCCGGCTCAGAAGGCAGCGTTCGGGCGGATTTGCTCAAGTCGGTGGTGGCGGCCAAGGGCCGGGTGGTGGTGACAAGCTTCGCCTCCAACGCCGCCCGCATCCAGACATTGGCGGATGTGGCGAAGGCCGCAGGGCGCAGGCTGTGCCTCGCCGGACGCTCATTGCAGCGGATCGTCGAAGTCGGGCAGGCGTCCGGCATCCTCAAGAATTTGCCGCCGCTGATCGACATGATGGATGTGGATTCGGTGCCGCGCAACAAGCTGATGATCGTCGCGACCGGCGGGCAGGGAGAAGCGCGCGCGGCGCTCGCCCGGATCGCGGAAGGCACGCACCCGATCAAGCTGGATGAAGGTGACACGGTGATCTTCTCCTCGCGCCAGATCCCCGGCAATGAGCTGGCGATTGGCCGGGTGATGAACAATCTGGCGCGGCGCAATGTGCGGACTGTCACCGAAAAGCAGGTCCATATCCACGTCTCAGGCCACCCGGCGCAACCGGAACTGGCCGCGATGTACAAGTGGATCAAGCCGCAGATGCTGATCCCAGTGCATGGCGAACGGCGTCACATGGCGGAGCAGGCCCGCTTTGCCATCGCGCAGGGTGTGCCGCGCACGCTTGTTCAGTCCAATGGAGATGTCGTGCGGATCGCGCCCAACGGGCCGGAGATCATTGATCGTCAGCGCACCGGGCGGCTGGTGCTGGATGGAGACCGGATCATTCCCGCCGATGGCGGCGCAATGAATGAACGGCGCAAGCTCTCACTCAATGGCGTGATTTCGGCCGCTGTGGCGCTCGACAAGGCAGGCAAGCTGCTGGATGTCGAATTCCGCATGCAGGGCGTGCCGGTCGATCTGGAAGACCGCGAGGAATGGGTGGACGACGCCGTGGATGCCGTGCGCGAAGCGCTCACGCGCGGCGGCGAGAAGGAGAAGATCCGAGAGGCTGTCCGCCTGGCTGTCCGCCGCACTGCGACCGAATGGACGGGAAAAAAGCCCATTGTGGAAGTCATGCTGTTGCAGATTGCATAGGGGGAACCCATGAAGCTCACCTCCATCATAGCCATTTTTCTGCTGTTCTGGGTGCTGTCTGCGCTGCTTTCGCTCCCTTTCGGGGTGCAGACGCCGGATGAAACAGGGGAAGCGCTGGTCCCGGGTCAGGTGGAAAGCGCGCCGTCCAACTTCAATCCCAAGCGCGTCCTGCTGCGGGCGACTATGCTCGCCGTCATCCTGTTCGGACTCTATTACGCCAATTATGTGAATGGCTGGATCGGCGTGGATGCGATCGATTTCGTGCCATGGGATCGGGCCGACAAGGCCTGAGCCAAATACTCCGCGCAGGATTATTCCGACTTGGCGGGCGCAGGCTCTGCCGGGGTCGCCGCCGGTGCCGCCGCTTTGGACACTTCCACCTTCTTGACCGGAGCCTGTTCAACCTTGGGTGCGGTCTTGACAGCAACCGGCTTGGGCGCGGGCTTGTCAGCGACGACCTTGGGCGCTTCTGCCTGAGGCTTGGTGGCCGGTGCGCCCGCCGCTGGCGTTGCCGCAGGATCAGCCATGGGAATGGAAGAGACCGGCTGGGCGGGCACTGGGGCCGGTGCGCTTGCCGGGGTGGCGAGCGACGTATCCAGATCCTTGGGCGCGCGGTTGAATGTCGCCATCGCAGCCATGCCGATGGACAGGAGGATGAACAGCGAGGCGAGGATCGCCGTGGTCCGGGTCAGCAGGTCGGCCGCTCCGCGTGCGGAGACGAGCCCGGCCGGATTGCCACCCCCTGCGAGGCCGCCGCCTTCAGACCGCTGCATCAGGATGACGCCCACCAAGGCTGTGGCGATGACGGCGTGAACGACGAGCAGAAATTTGAAAAGCATGGCAGACCCGGATGCTGGAAAGGTTGGCCCGCGCCTTAGCGGGAAAGCGCGCCCTGATCAAATGCTGCGGGCCGCAGAAAAAGCTGGCTGGATGCCCCGCGAGGATTCGAACCTCGATTGACGGAGTCAGAGTCCGTAGTCTTACCGTTAGACGACGGGGCAACTGCCAGTTGAGGCGGCCAGATAGGGCGGCCCCGGCGCGATGTCAATTCTCCTGCGCAGACGCTTTGTGACCAATTTTGCGAGAAACTTGCAGAAATCACGATCGCGTCGTAAAAAAGCGGCAAGCACCGGCGGATAGGTTCCGAGCCGGAGAACAGAATGGTTAGTTGAACAATGGCGAATTTCCCGGCTCATGCGGCTGCCGGGCTGCCCCGGTCGCCGCGCGGGGAGGGGGGCTCCCAATCGCCCGCCAGAGGTGCCGGACGCTTTCCGCACCGCCGCTCCTATGCGGCGCTGGATCTGGGCACCAACAATTGCCGTATGCTGATCGCGCGTCCCGAAGGCGATGGCTTCATGATCATCGACGCCTTTTCCCGCATCGTCCGTTTGGGTGAGGGGCTGGCCGCCACCGGCACGCTGAGCGATGCCGCGATGGACCGCGCCTTGTCCGCTCTCGCAATCTGCGCGGCCAAGCTGGCGCGGCGCAATGTTCATCTGTCCCGTTCCGTGGCCACCGAAGCGTGCCGCCGGGCCAATAACGGCGCAGCCTTCATTGATCGCATCAAGTGTGAAACTGGTCTGGTGATGGATGTGATCTCTGCCGAAGAGGAAGCCCGGCTGGCGGTAATGGGCTGTCATCGCCTGATCGAGCCCGGAGCCGGCCCGGCTTTGGTGTTCGACATTGGCGGGGGCTCGACGGAGCTGATCCTGATCGAAACGCCTGGCGGGCAGCCGCGCATCCTCGATTGGTTGAGCGTGCCCTGGGGCGTGGTGTCGCTGTCCGAATCGGTGCGGCATGATGATACGGACCCGGTTGAGCGGGCCGCTGCCTATGACCGGATGATGGCGCAGGTGGCAGAGAGCTTTGCAGACTTTGCCGCGCGCCTGCCCGCCAAAGCTCGGGATCGGCGGTTGCTGGGCACCAGCGGCACCGTGACCACGCTCGCCAGCGTGCATCTCGGCCTGCCCTCTTATGATCGCAAGATGGTAGAT
This sequence comes from Sphingomonadales bacterium, assembly GCA_016714795.1. Taxonomy (GTDB): domain Bacteria; phylum Pseudomonadota; class Alphaproteobacteria; order Sphingomonadales; family Sphingomonadaceae; genus Aquisediminimonas. The sequence continues at coordinate 332,529 of JADKCA010000002.1, forward strand.
GGCCTGCATGTGCCCAGCGCGTCGTTTCGGGAGATCAGTGCCAATATTGCGGGCATGAGCATGGCAGACCGCGCAAAATTGCCCTGCATCGGCTCTGAACGCGCTGATCTGGTGGTGGCGGGATGTGCCATATTGGATGCCATCCTCGACATCTGGCCTGCTGATCGTGTGGGTGTGGCTGATCGGGGCATTCGTGAAGGCATATTGCGCCAGCTGGTGCAGATGGATGGAAAACGCTGATGCGCAACGGGGGCGGACATACACGCGTCAAAACAGCACGGGGGCGCTCGACCAGTTCGAACCGCTGGCTCTCGCGTCAGCTCAACGATCCCTATGTCAAACGCGCCAAGGCGGAGGGCTGGCGATCCCGCGCGGCGTTCAAGCTGATCGAACTGGATGACCGCTTCCACTTCCTGAGAGGCGTGGAGCGTGTCGTTGATCTGGGCATTGCGCCGGGCGGTTGGAGCCAGGTGGTGCGCAAGCGCTGCCCTAAAGCGGCAGTGGTGGGCATTGATCTGTTGCCGGTGGACCCGATTGACGGCGTCATCATCGCACAGAAGGATTTCATGGATGATGATGCCCCGCAATGGCTGATGGATGCGCTGGGCGGGCAGGCGGATATCGTCCTGTCGGACATGGCGGCCAACACCGTGGGCCATCAGCAGACCGATCACCTGCGCACCATGGCGCTGGTGGAAGCGGGTGCCTGGTTTGCCTGTGACATTTTGCGAAAAGGTGGCAGCTTTGTCGCCAAATCGCTCGCAGGCGGCGGAGACGGGGATCTGGTGACTTTCCTGAAGCGTCATTTCGCGCAGGTGCGCCACGCCAAGCCGCCCGCCAGCCGCAAAGGCTCGTCCGAATGGTATGTCGTCGCCACCGGCTTCAAGGGCAAGACAGAGGCCTGAGCCTATTCCGTGTCGAACAGCCCTGCCAGCTGCTCGATCATCGTGCCGCCCAGCTGCTCTGCATCCATGATCGTCACAGCCCTCTGGTAATAGCGCGTCACATCATGGCCGATGCCGATGGCGCAGAGTTCGACGGGGGAACGGGTTTCGATCCAGTTGATCATCTGGCGCAGATGGCGCTCCAGATAGGCGCCATTGTTCACGCTCAGCGTGGAATCATCCACCGGCGCGCCGTCTGAAATCACCATCAATATCTTGCGGTCTTCGGGCCGTCCGATCAGGCGGTTATGCGCCCAGAGCAGAGCCTCACCGTCGATATTCTCTTTCAGCAAGCCTTCACGCATCATCAGGCCGAGCGACTTTTTCGCGCGCCGCCACGGCTCGTCCGCCGCCTTGTAGAGGATGTGGCGCAGATCGTTGAGACGGCCGGGGCCAGCGGGCCGCCCGGCGGCGAGCCAATTCTCGCGGCTCTGCCCTCCCTTCCATGCGCGGGTGGTGAAGCCCAGAATTTCGGTCTTCACGCCGCAGCGTTCGAGCGTGCGCGCCAGAATGTCCGCGCTGATCGCCGCGATGGAGATGGGCCGCCCGCGCATCGATCCCGAATTATCGATGAGGAGCGTGACGACCGTATCCTTGAACTCGGTGTCGCGCTCCACCTTGTAGGACAGCGAACTGCCCGGCGAGACGACGATGCGCGCCAGCCGGGCCGCGTCGAGCATCCCTTCTTCCTGATCGAAATCCCAGCTGCGGTTCTGCTGCGCCATCAGGCGGCGCTGAAGGCGGTTGGCGAGCTTGGTGACAGCCCCCTGCAAATGCGTCAGCTGCTGATCCAGATAGGCGCGCAGGCGTGTCAGCTCATCCTCGTCGCACAATTCGGTGGCGGCGATTTCCTCGTCATAGGCCGTCGTCCACATCTTATAGTCGAAGCTGGGCGGCAAATCCCCCATCGGCCGGTTGGGGCGAACGGGCAACATGCCTTCCTCGCCCTCATCGCCGGGTTCGGCGTCGCCATCCATGTCCGATTCGGAATCGATCTCCTGCTCTTCGCCATCCTCGCCTTCGCCATCGGGTTGCTCGGCGCGCGCATCCATCTGCTGCTGCGAATCGCCTTCGTCGCCATCCTGCTGGGATTGGTCTGCGCCATCCTCCTCGTCGCTCGATTCGTCCTCACCCTCATCTGTGGGTTCGGGTTCGTCGGCAGGGCGGGTGAGATCAAGATCGCGCAGCAATTTCTGTGCGAGATCGGCAAAGGCTTTCTGGTCGTCGAGTGCATTCACCAGCGCATCAAGATCAGCGCCACCTTTGTCCTCAATCCAGTCGCGTACCATCGCAAGGCCGGGTATTGCGGCGGCGGGCGCGGCTTCCCCTGTCAACCGCTCGCGCACCAGCAGGCTGATCGCGGTCGGCAGCGGCACTTCATCGGCGGCCTGAGCCCGCGCGATGGGATCAGACCGCATCCGCATGTCAAGCGCATGGCCCAGATTGGCGCGCACGCCCGCCATCGCGCGCGAGCCAATGGCCTCCACGCGCGCGGTTTCCACGGCATCAAACACCGCGCCCGCCATCGCTTCGCGCGGGCGGTTGGCCATGTGGAGCGTGTCATTATGGTGGCGCAGCCGCAGCGCCATGCTGTCTGCAAAGCCGCGCGCTTCGGCCACCTGTTCGGGCGGCAGTGAGCGGCCCGGCATGGGCACGCGGAAATTCTTCCCCACCTGTGTCGGCGCGTCCGCCGTGAAAGCCAGTTCGATTTCCGGCTCACGGGCAATGGCGCGAGCCGTTCCGGTCAGCACCTGCTTGAAGGATTCAAGGGGGGATTGTTCAGCCATAACCCAACGCTCCTAGGGCGGAGAGCGCCGGGGGGAAAGGGGGAATTGCGTGGCGCTTACCCCTTGGCTGCATCTGCCAATTCGCGGCTGCGGCGCGCGGTGGCCTCCAGCGTGGCGGCGATCAGCGCGTCCATCGCGCTATCATGGTCGAGCACGGCGAGGCCTTCGGCCGTCGTGCCGCCTTTGCTCGTCACGCGCGCAGCCAGATCATCGGGATGGTCCGGACTTTGCGCAACGAGCGCGGCGGCCCCTTCGGCCATGCCCTTGGCCAGCCGCATCGCCTGATCTTCAGGCAGGCCCAGCGCGGTCCCGCTCTTCGCAAGCGCAGCAACGAAGCGGTAAAGAAAGGCCGGGCCAGAGCCGGAGACAGCGGTGAGGGCGTGGAACTGATCTTCCTCCGTCAGCCATTCAGCGAGACCAAGCTGGTGCATGGCGGCATCCACGGCGGCGTGAGCGGCGTCATGGCCGCCATCCATCATCAGCCCGGTCACGCCTTTGCCCAGCCGTGCGGCGAGATTGGGCATGGCGCGGACAATGGCTCCGGCTTGCGGAAAGCGTTTGCGCAACTGGCCGAGCTCAACCCCGGCGAGCATCGAAAGCAATATGGTCTGCTCGCTCACCGCGCCGGCATAAGCTGGCAATGCGTCATCCAGCATCTGGGGCTTGATGCCCAGCACGAACAGGGCAGGGGCCGCCTCTCCCTGCGGCGGGGCGGCCACCCAGCGCACACCGGGGAGGGAAGCCGGAGCGGGATCAATCACGGTCACGCGCGCGGGATTCAGCCCGCACTCCAGCCAGCGTGACAGGATCGCGCTGCCCATATTGCCGCATCCGGCAAACCAGACCGCGCCTTCAATCGGCCAGCTCATGCTTCACCTGCCGTTTCGACCATCGCGGCGGACAGCGCCTCGGACGGAGTCTTGCCGCCCCACATCACGAACTGGAACACGGGATAATAGCGGTCGAGCTCTCCGATTGCGGAATCGATCAGCGCATCGGCCATTTCCATGTCGAGCTGGGGCCGTTCCTGACTTTCGAGCAGCGTTGCGTGCCGGAAGACGATGGAGCCATTGCCGGACCACATCTCGAAATGGCCGATCCACAATTGCTCGTTGATCAGGCCAATGGTCTCATAGAGCACGGCATAGCTGGTTTGCTGGACGGTGATGTCCGGAAAGGCGAGGAACTGGAGGACGCGATCATCCTCGCGCCAGATGCCGCGCAACTCATATTGGCCCCATGCGCCTTGTGCTGCGGCCACCACTTCTTCCTCCCCGATCCGTTCATGCGGCCAGTTCTGGGCGTGAAACCAATCGGAAATCGTGTCTATGGGTGTGCTGCCGCCCGGCGGGGGCGGGTTGAAATCGTCTTCGAAGGCCATGCTCGCCCTTTGCGCTCCGCATGGGGGCGGTGCAAGGCGCGAACGCACTTAACTGTGGAAAAGGAAGCGCCAGAGGGCCTGTAAGCCGGGTTCTGTCCATCCCCTTGCGGGAACTGGGCGACCATTCCTCTAGGCGTACGGTTGCCCGCACGCTCAAGCAATCAACCCGGGCGACTGGCAGGAGGAATGCCATGCGCCGCCCCTATTCGATCTTGCTCCCGGTGGGGTTTGCCATGCCGCCCCTGTTGCCAGGCGCGCGGTGCGCTCTTGCCGCACCCTTTCACTGTCACGGGACCGAAGTCTTCGCGACCTGCTTTCTGTTGCACTGTCCCTGACGCGGGCTGAAAGCCGTTGCCGCCGGGTGTTACCCGGCACCGTTCCTCGCTGGAGCCCGGACTTTCCTCCCGCGCATCCCGTGAAGGATGCACCGGCGGTCGCCCGGCCCTCTGGCGCGCACGCCCTCTAGCATGATGCCGGGCCTCTCGACAATCTCCCCTCTCTGGCCTAACGCGGCGCGCAACTGATCCGATGCAGCAACAAGGGATGTTCAGTCCGATGGTCATGGCAAGCAAGGTACTCGATCGCGTTCTGGTGATGGAAATGGTGCGCGTCACCGAAGCGGCGGCGATTTCAGCCTCCACGCTTGTCGGGCGCGGTGATGAAAAGGCAGCAGATGCAGCGGCTGTGGAAGCCATGCGCGCGGCGCTCAACGAATTGGCGATGGATGGCACCGTCGTGATCGGCGAGGGCGAGCGCGACGAAGCGCCGATGCTCTATATCGGTGAAAAGGTCGGCTCTGCCATTGGCACCGGCCCGAAGATCGACATTGCGCTTGATCCGCTGGAAGGCACCACCATCACCGCCAAGGCCGGGCCAAACGCGCTCGCCGTGCTGGCCGTGGCGGAAGAAGGCAATCTGCTCAACGCGCCGGATGTGTATATGGACAAGCTGGCGGTTGGCCCCGGCTATCCCGATGGCATCATCGACCTCAACAAGACGCCCACCGAAAATGTGGAAGCCGTGGCCAAGGTCAAAGGCGTCACGCCGGCGGAAATCATCGTCTGCGTGCTGGATCGCCCGCGCCATGAAAAGCTGATCGCGGAACTGCGCGGCATTGGCTGCGGCGTTGCACTGATCCCCGATGGCGATGTGGCGGGCGTGATTGCGGTCACCAACCCGGAAACCACCATCGACATGTATATGGGCTCTGGCGGCGCGCCCGAAGGCGTGCTGGCGGCGGCGGCGCTGCGCTGCGTGGGTGGCCAGTTCAAGGGCCGCCTGCTGTTCCGTAACGATGACGAGCGTGGTCGTGCGCGCAAATGGGGCATCACCGATCTCGACTATGTCTATGATCTGAAGGAACTGGCAAAGGGCGATTGCATCTTTGCTGCAACCGGTGTGACCGATGGCTCGTTGCTCGATGGTGTGAAGCGCTTGCCCGGCGGCCGGATGACGACCGAATCGGTCGTGATGCGCGCCTCTTCCGGCACGGTCCGCTGGGTGAAGGGCGAACACCGCAAGACTTAACGCGCCTTTTACCTTGCAACGCTATGCCCGGCACTCAACAGGAGTTCGGGCAAGGGTTGCATGGGGGAATTTTCAGGTTTCATACCAGATCCTGTGAAGCGCGCATTTGTCGCGGTGTTTCCGCCTGCGCCCGAAGGCCTGAGCGACGCGCTGCATCAGACGCAATATCGGTCGATCGACCGACAGGTGCCGTTGCTGCATTCCATTGCCATGCTCAACGTGCTGATCGTGATGGCAGTCAGCATGGCCGATGGCCTCCCGCGCGCGGCATATGCCTGGATGCCGATTCTGATCGTTTACAGCCTGGTGCGCATGGCGCGCTGGCGGGCGCTGAGCCAAGCAGGGCCGGATCAGGCGCAGCGTGCCAGAATGCTCAACAGCGCGGCGCGGACGACCAACATCCTGCTCGCCCTGTTTGCAGCATGGGGCACGGTCACCCTCCATATCGGGCTCTATTCGCATCCGCTGGTTGTTCCCATGTCAATGATGTTCGGTGGTATCTGCGTCACGCACAGTCTGGTTTCGCTCAGGGGGGCCTCGATTGGCGGCATGGCACTGACCGTGTTTCCCATGGCGCTGGCCATGATGATGACGGGCAATTTTCACTATCATGCGCTGGGCCTCATCCTGATTGTGGTGGGCGTGCTTCAACTGCGCATCAATTTCGAACAATATCGCAACATGATCACAGCCTTGCAGCTGGAGGCGGAAAATCATGCGATGGCCCATACCGACCCGTTGACCGGCCTGGCCAACCGCCGCGCCATCATGGCCGCGCTGGAGGATGCCGAAGCTGACTATTTGCGGGGTGGGCAGGCGTTCGGCGTGGCGCTGATCGATCTGGACGGGTTCAAGGCGGTCAATGACGATCATGGACACCATGCGGGCGATGCCATGCTGCAAACCGTTGCGGATCGCTTGATCGAAAGCTGTCACCCGGATGACATGCCGGGGCGCCTTGGGGGGGACGAGTTTATCGTCCTGTTTCGCAATCTGGACGGTCCGGAGGATGCCGCTGCGCTGCGCGCCATCTGATGGGCTTGCGCGGAATGTGTGATCTGGATGGGCTGGCCTTGCCGGTACAGGCCAGCCTTGGCCATGCATCAGCGCCGGCTCATGCCGAAACCGCCAGAGGCCTGCTGATTGTCGCGGATCGGGCACTTTATGCAGCCAAGCGCGAGATGCGGGACCATGTGCCACCTGCGCGTTCAGCAGCCTAGCCTTCAATCCATTTGCGGGCCGAGTTCCGGGTCCAGATCGCGGGGGCGGATGAAGCGGGCCAATGTCCCGCTCTTGCTGGAAATATCTGCCCAATGCGCAACATCGAAATGGAGTTCCGCAATGGCAGCGGTGGGGAATTTCTCCTCCAGCTCGTCGCGCAACGCATCGCCCTTCACCGGCGGTACCAGATCAAGCACCAGATCTTCCAGCCCCGGATTATGGCCGCACACCAGCATCGTGTCTCCATCTTCGGCATGAGCGTTGATCACGTCGAGCAGTGTATCGCCGGAGGCGAGGTAGACCTTGCGATCCCAGACGGGGTGGAGAATGCGACCATAGCCTTCCCAGAAAGCGTCCAGCGTCTCGACACAGCGGATGGCGGGCGAGGACAGGACAGTGGAGAATTCGAGCCCCAGCTCTGCGCAATGCCGACCCATCAGGCGAGAACCCAATATGCCGCGTTCGTTGATCGGCCTGTCAAAATCGCGCGAGACCGCGCTGTCCCAGCCGGATTTGCCATGGCGGAAAAGATAGAGCGTTTTCATGCCTCGCCTGATGCGCCAAAACGGGGGCGAGGAAAAGCCCCCGCCCCGGCTGAAAATGTCTGAATCAGAACAGGCGGGTCAGCATGTAGAAGGCAGCGCCCACTGCGGCAGAGGCTGGCACCGTCAACACCCAGGCGACCAGAAGATTGTTCGCCACGCCCCAGCGCACTGCGGATTCGCGCCGCGCTGCGCCGACGCCGATGATGCAGCCGGTAATGGTGTGCGTGGTCGAAACCGGAATGCCCAGCCAGGAGGCGGTGAACAGCATGATCGAGCCGCCTAAGGACGCCGAGAAGCCGCCATGGTGCGAAAGCTTGGTGATCTTGGTGCCCATCGTCTGGATGATCTTCCAGCCGCCCGACAGCGTGCCGAGGCCGATCGCGATATAGCAGCTGATCGCCACCCAGTGCGGCACATGGAAATCGCCATGGAGATAGCCGGTGGAGTAAAGCAGCACAGTGATGATGCCCATCGTCTTTTGCGCGTCGTTCAGGCCGTGGCTCAGCGAATAGGCGGCGGATGAGACGATGTGCAGCGTCTTCATGCCGCGTTCGGCGCGGCTCGCCATCGTGTTGCGCAGCATCCACGAACTGATCAGCACGATCAGCATCGAAATGAGCATCCCCAGCGTCGGTGAGAGAACGATGGCGATCAGCGTCTTGTTGAGACCCGCCCACTGAATGCCTTCCAGCCCGGCATGGGCCAGACCCGCGCCAACAATGCCGCCCACCAGCGCATGGGACGAGGAAGAGGGGATGCCCTTCACCCAGGTCAGCACGTTCCAGAACATGGCCCCGCACAAGGCCCCGAACACCACGGCGGGTGTCACCAGATCCTTGTCGATAATCCCCTTGCCGATGGTTTCCGCCACCTTGTGCAGGCTGGGGAACCAGAGCGTGAGGAAATAGGCTGCAAAATTGAAGAAGGCGGCAAAGGCCACCGCCTGCACCGGCTTCATCAGCTTGGTGGAGACAACGGTGGCAATCGAGTTGGCAGCATCATGCAGGCCGTTCAGAAAATCGAACGCCAGTGCGAGAAGGACCAGCCCGACCAGCAGCGGAAAGGCGAGAGTCGTGTCCATGCGGGGACCCCTTTACGGCCTGATCAGGCGTGATCGATGACGATGCCGTCAATCTGGTTGGCGACGTCTTCAAACTTGTCACACACCTTTTCGAGGTGGCGATAAATTTCATTGGTCACAACGAAAGCCGTAGGGTTGGAGGCCCCCAGTTCCTTGAACGCGGCTTTGAGCCCGCGTGCATTGACGGCGTCGGCCTCGCCTTCCATCCGCACCAGCTGCGATGTCAGCTCGTGCAGCTTTTCGGCGTTGCCGTTCACGTCGCGCAGCAGCGGCAGGGTCTGGGTGATGACGGCGGAGGCTTTGACGATGATGTCTGCCATTTCCACCATCTCAGGCGTGAAGCGCGTCACGTCATAGAGTTCCGCAGCGCCGGCCGTTTTGTACATCTGGTCCACTGCGTCATCCATGACGCTGATCAGCGCGGTGATGGCGCCGCGATCAAAGGGCGTCAGAAAGGTGCGGCGCACGTCCTGAAGAACGGTGCGGGTGATGGCGTCGGCCTCATGCTCGACATCTTCGATCTGCTTGATATGGACGGCAATGTCTGCGCCGCCGCGGACCATCTTGGCCAGCGCTTCCGCGCTCTTGGCGATGGTCACGCCATGCGCTTCAAACTGTTCGAAAAAATTGCCGGATTGCGGCAGCAGCTTCTGAAACCAGGCGAACATTGCGTCTTTCCCCCTGAACAAGTCCCGGAACCGACCGGACTTCCCACCAATGACACAGCGCCACGACTCACCCGCCGCAGCGCTTGCGTGACGCTCTTATGACAGGTCCATGACAGTTTTGTGACACTCTCTTTCGCTGACAAAAGCCAAAGCGGCGGCTATGCTGGCTGGTATGACCACAATCGAAGAAACCGCGCTGGTTGCGCTGCTGGACATGCCGTCTCTGCTGATCGAGGCAGACAAGGTGGTGTTTGCCAATCGCGCGGCGACGGCCCTGCTGGGTGCACACATTGTCGGGCAGGATGTGCGGCTCGCGCTGCGTCAGCCGGATGCGATGGCGCTGATCAACGCGCGCGATGGCGGCCATGCCAAGGTGAAGGGCATTTCGGTGTCCGGCAGCCTGTGGGACATGGCGTGTCACGTCCTCTCCGGAGGGCGGCGGCTGGTGCTGTTGCAGGATCTCTCCATCCAGGCGAGCGTGGCGCGCGCGCACGCAGATTTCGTCGCCAATGCCAGCCATGAGCTGCGTACACCTCTGGCGGCGATATTGGGTTATGTCGAAACGCTGGAAGACGCGAAGGCAGGCGATGATCCCGCCACCCGCGCACGTTTTCTGGGCATCATAAGGCGAGAGGCGCAGCGGATGCAGTCTCTCGTCGAAGATCTGATGTCGCTTTCGCGCATTGAAGCGGTCAAGCATGACCGGCCTGAAACCGTCATCGATCTGGCCGCATTGGTGCGCGAGGCCGCTGGGGAAACGCAGGCCTCAATCACGCTGGAAATGAAGACAGCTGCCCCGAATGTAGCGGTGCAGGGTGATCGCGGCCAGATCGCGCAGGTGCTGCGCAACCTGATCGACAATGCCGTGAAATATGGCGATCCGACGAAACCCGTTTCCGTCATCCTTGAAGCGACGCCCGATACCGGCTGGGCCAGCGTCTCGGTGCATGATGAGGGAGAGGGCATTGCGCCCGAACATCTGCCACGCCTCACGGAACGTTTTTATCGCGCCGATGCCAGCCGCAGCCGCGCGGTGGGCGGGACGGGTCTGGGCCTTTCCATCGTAAAGCATATCATCGAGCGGCATCGCGGCTTTTTTGACATTTCCAGCCGGGTGGGGGAGGGGACAACCGCGTCCATCATGCTGCCCACCGTGCAGGGCTGAACGGCGTATCAAGGGGAACATCATGGCCAATCACACCGTCACCGCCGTCGATTCGGACATTGGCCGCCTGCGCGGGCTGATTTCTGAAATGGGCGGCCTCGCTGAAGACGCGATCCAGAAGTCCATCGCCTCGCTGATGCAGCATGATCTTGATCTGGCGCGCGCGGTGGTGGCTGGAGATGCCCGCATCGACGCGCTGGAGGCAGATGTGGACCGGCTGGCGGTGCGCATCATCGCGCTGCGGGCCCCGATGGCCGATGACCTGCGAGACGTGATTGCCGCGCTCAAGATTGCAGGGGTGATCGAACGCATCGGCGATTATGCCAAGAACATCGCCCGCCGTGTCGATGGCATGGAGTTTCGCGGCAAGATCGAGCCGCTGATCCTTGTGCCGGCCATGGCGGACATCGCCCGCTCGATGGTGCATGATGTGCTGGATGCCTATGCCGCGCGTGACAAGGAACTCGCCATCGAAGTGATCCGCCGGGATGATCAGGTGGACAATTTCTATGACAGCATCTTCCGCAACCTTGTGGCGCACATGATGGAAAATCCGGCGACCATCTCCAGCGCGGCCAATTTGCTGTTCGTGGCGCGCAATCTGGAACGTATCGGCGATCATGCCACCAATGTGGCGGAAATGGTGCACTATGCCGCAACGGGCGACTATCTTCAGGATCGGCTCGCCGGGCAGAAATCCGCCTGATCATGGCCGTGAAGCCGTCCCTGCTGATCGTCGAGGATGATCTGGCGCTGGCTGAACTGATCGTCTGGCATTGCGAGGCGGAAGGCTATGTCGTGCGCCAGACGGCGGATGGCGAAGAAGCCCTGCTGATGGTGGCGGAGCAGATGCCCGATGCGATCATTCTTGACTGGATGATCAAACATGTCCCCGGCATCGAGGTGCTGCGCCAATTGCGACGGGACAAGGCGACCGCACATGTGCCTGTCATCATGCTCACCGCGCGGGGTGAGGAGGAGGACCGGATTCGCGGCCTCAAGACCGGCGCCGATGATTATATGACCAAGCCTTTCTCTCCCCGCGAATTGCTGGCGCGGGTCGAAGCGGTGCTGCGTCGCTCCCGCCCTGTGACCGGCGGGCAGACGCTGGTTGCGGGCGATCTGGAGCTGGACCCGGTGGCACACCGCGTGACGCGCGGCGGCGTTGCCATTCCGCTCGGCCCCACAGAATTCCGGATGCTGGTACATTTTCTGGAGCGCCCCGGCCGCGTTCAATCGCGCGAGCAACTGCTCGATGCTGTCTGGGGTATGGACAGCGACATCGAGCTGCGCACCGTGGATGTCCATATCCGCCGCCTGCGCAAGGCGATCAACCTTCCCGGCACTACGGACCTGATCCGGACCGTGCGGTCAGCGGGCTATGCGCTGGGGGGGTGAGGGGGTTTCATGGTGGAAGTGACCCAATACCCGTTCCAGTCGAGCGAGGTCGATACTCTTCCGGCGCTGCACAGTGCGTTCGACTCGAACGGAATTCGGGGCCGCTGACAATTCGACCCGCGCCGCCTCAGGGACGCTTGATCCACTCGCCAGAACCCTCAAATTCAGGTCGGATGTCGCTCTCTGGCAGAGCGCCCGCCACATAGCGTGTGTCGGCCTTGACCGGGCGGACCGGGGTCAGCGCGCGGGCGGAAAAATCGGTCTGGCGGGCGGCCTGTTCCATCGCGCGCTGCTGCGCCTGAGCATCAATTGCCGCGCGCTGTTTGGAGAGCGTCGCCTCAAGTGCGGAATAGCTCGCATCGGGGCCGGGCGCGGGCAGCAGCTTGCCGCCTGCGATCACGGTATTCGGCGCGAGCGGCACGAACGGCCGGATCGGGTGCGGACGCGGGCCGGGATTGGGCTCACGGCCTGAATAGCTGGCGTAAAAGGCCTGAGGCGTCCCGGCCGTTCCCGCCCAGCGGAAGAAGATGTGTGCGCCGACGATGGCGACTCGCGTCAGGCTGCGGTTCCAGATCGGGTTGACCGCCAGTGTGTGATAATGCGTGGCGGTGCCCACTGGCGCATAGACATAACCGGCCAGTGCATCGCGCGCGACACGGCTGGCGCGCGCCCAGGCCGCCCGGGCGGGCACACGCGCCATGGAGCCATCACAGGCATAGCTGAACTGGCACAACCGGTCTCCGCGTTCGGTGCCCTGATAGATCACATCGCACACGGTGTTGGGATAGGCCGGATGGCGGACGCGGTTGAGGATGACCTGCGCCACGGCGCGCTGGCCCTCGTCCGGCTCGTTCGCCGCCTCATAATAAATGGCCGTCGTCAGGCAGAGCTGCGCGCGCATGGCGTCGGTCGAAGTCAGGCCCTTGAACGCATAGGGGCGCGCCGAGGGGCCATTGTCGAACTGGACAAGGCGACCGGAAGGCGGCGCGATCAGGCTGGGATCGGGCGGCGGCAATGGCAGTTCCGGATCAAGCAGCACGCCGGGATTGGTGACGGCATCAAGCGCGGGCAGGCTGGCCAGATCGAACTTCACCGGGACGGTGTCGAGCGGGGCCAACGGCATTTCAGACAGAAGCGGCGCGCGGCTGCCGGGGGCGATGGCATCAATGTCCATCGAAATCTCTGGCCCCTGCAAACCCGGAATGACGCGATAATTATGGCCGGTCGGTACGCATGAGGTGAGGATGACGGCCAGATAGGCCATGACAATCCGACGGACCCACCCTTGCGGCATCGCGTCTTTCGGAGACAGACCCTTGCCAGCCATTATAGTCCATACCCTTGATCAGCCACACCGAATCGCGCGTCTCATTGTGGCTTAGACCAACACAAGCGCTCTTGTCTGCCCGGCAATCTGATGTGTTCCGGGCTGGGACAGCGCCAGTTCTAAAGTTTAACGGTTGACGAGTTGGCATGATCTTATGGTTAACAACTTGTTTCGATTAACCGTCTATCAATCTCGACAGGCATGATGACTGAATTATGAGAGGTGTGAATTAAAGGAGTCTGGTTGAAATGCGTGCTTCGTTTGCCATTTTGGGAGTTCTTCTCGCTGCGCCGCTGATGGCGCAGAGCGACACCCCCTCGTTCACGGTGCAGGAAACCGGGCAAGGCTATTGGCGCTTGCAGGATGCGGTGAAGGCCGTTGGTGGCGGTCGCGGCACCATCGTGATTGCGCCGGGCAGCTATGAAGATTGTGCCGTCCAGACCGAAGGTGAAGTCAGCTATATCGCGGCCAAGCCAGGCTCGGTCGTGTTTGACGGCTTCTCGTGTGAGGGCAAGGCAGGGCTGGTGCTGCGCGGACGCGGGGCCAATGTGGAAGGCATCATCTTCCAGAATTTCAAGGTTTCTGACCGCAATGGTTCCGGCATCCGTCTGGAAAAGGGCAATCTGCGCGTCGACAATGCCATCTTCCGCAATTCCGAACAGGGTATCCTGACGGCGACCGACCCGAGCGGATCGGTGGTTGTTGAGCGCGTGACCTTTGCCGGGCTGGGCGGCTGTCCGGACGGGATGTGCTCGCACTCCATCTATATCGGTGACATTGGCAGCCTCACTGTGCGCTCCTGCCGGTTCGAACGTGGCACGGGGGGGCATTATGTAAAGAGCCGCTCTGCCCGTGTCGAAATTTCGGACAACAGCTTTGACGATACGCGCGGCACCGAGACCAATTACATGATCGACCTGCCCGCCGGATCGGTAGGCAGCATCACCGGCAATGAATTCGTGCAGGGCAAGAACAAGGAAAATTACTCCGCGTTCATCGCCGTAGGTGCCGAAGACCGGCTGCACCCTTCTGCGGGGCTTGTAATTTCCGGCAACAAGGCGTCGTTCGCTGCAGGTGTGGATCGCAACAGCACCTTCGTGGCAGACTGGACGCGCGAACCGCTCAAGATCGCCAACAATGCGCTGGCGTCGGGGCTGACGCTGTTCGGGCGGCGGTAATTGCACTCTCACCCGCCGTTCTGAGCTTGTCGAAGGACCGTACTTTCCCGAAGTCGGTTCGAAAGGAAAAGCAGTCCTTCGGCAAGCTCAGGACGGCAGAGTGGATTGCCTACCCCTTCGGCTTCCAGGCCACCAGCCGCCACACATAGGCGGCGATGATCACCACAATGACGGCGGTTGAAAGTGGGCCGACATAGGCTTCCACATCGCCGAACTCCTTGCCCAGTTTCCACCCGGCGAGCGCGATCAGCGCCGTCCAGCCCGCTGTGCCGATGGTGGACCAGAGCAGGAAGCTGCTCAGTCGCATATGGAGCAGCCCGGCAGGAATGGAGATGAGCGAGCGCAGCGTGGGCAGCATCCGCCCGAACATGACAATCGCCCAGCCGCTGTCTCCGAACAGTTTTTCCGCACGCTCAATCTCTGCCCAGTCGAGCGTCAGGAAGCGGCCCCAGCGGACGATGATCGGCTTGAACCGCTCCACGCCAATCGCGCGGGCGAGCAGATACCAGAACAGATTGCCGAGCATCGCCCCCGTCGTCCCGGCGGTGATGACCGCGCCGATGTGCATATTGCCCTTGGCCGCCGCCAGACCGGCAACCGACATGATGACTTCGGACGGGATCGGCGGAAACACAGTCTCCAGGAACATCAGAAAGCCGACGCCCAGATAACCGCTTTGTTCGATCAGGCGGATGATCCAGTCGTTCATGCCCGGCGCGTGTCCAGCCGCGCCAGGATGGCATCCCAGATGCGACCCGGCGTGTCTGTGCCGTTGAAGCCATCAACGGCGACGATGCCGGTGGGGGAGGTGACGTTGATTTCGGTCAGCCATTTGCCGCCGATCACGTCGATCCCGACGAACAGCAGGCCGCGCCGTTTGAGTTCAGGGCCAAGGGCTGCGCAGATTTCAAGCTCGGTTTCGGTCAGTGCGGTCGGCTCCGCATGGCCGCCTGCGGCCAAGTTGGAGCGGATTTCGCCCTTGCCCGGGATGCGGTTGATGGCTCCCGCCACTTCGCCGTCGATCAGCACGATGCGCTTGTCCCCGCCGGTTACTTCCTTGAGGAAGGCCTGCACCATGAACGGCTCACGCCAGACCTGCCCGAAAAGTTCGACCAGCGAGGCAAGGTTCTTGCCGCCCTGCTGGATGTGGAACACGGCGGAGCCGGCGTTGCCGTGTAGCGGCTTCACCACCACTTCGCCATGCGTTTCAAGGAAGGCGCGCGCCTCCACCAGCGAGCGGGTGACGAGCGTTGGCGGCATGAAGCGGGCATAATCCAGCACCATCACCTTTTCCGGCGCGTTGCGGACGCTGACGGGATCATTGACCACCAATGTCCGGTCCATCACGCGTTCGAGCATATGGGTGGCGGTGATGTATCCCAGATCGAAGGGCGGATCTTGCCGCATCAGAATCACGTCCACATCGTCGCCCAGATCGAGCTGAACGGGATCGCCGAATGCAAAATGCTGGCCGGGTACGCGCTGCACCATCGTGACGGGATGCGCTTTCGCCCAGACGCGGCCATCGGCATAATTCAGCGCGTCGGCAGTGTAGTGATAGATGGTGTAACCCCTTGATTGGGCAGACAGCATCAGGGCGAAGCTGGAATCTCCGGCAATGGAGAGGCTCTCCATCGGGTCCATCTGGAAGGCGGCGCGCAAGGTCATGAGGCTGGCCTTATCCGTCCCGTGCGGCTTTGTCACGCCTTGCGCAATCGCCCGGCTTAGCGTGCTTTACGCTGTCTTTACCGATGTCGTGCATAGTCCTTTGCGTAGAGTAACAGACAATGAGTGCATCATGGCGTATCGGCAATTCCTTTCTGAAGGCGCAGGAAACCACCTGCTGGATGAAGAGGCGTTTGCCGTTCCTGCCGAAATTGCCGATGAACTGGCGGTGGCGCAATATCAGCGGATAAAGGGCCAGATTCCTTGGCTGCACGTTGCCATTGGCGTGCTGGTGGTGGCCGGATTTCTGGCGGACAACAGCGAACCGCGGGCCTTTGGCGAGGTCGCATTGGGCGTGTTGCTGCTGCTGGCGGTTGCCATCCGGTCCTATTTCTGGAGACGATCGGAACCGGGCAGAGTCACGCCTGAAGAAGCCCGGAAGCAATTGGGGTCTTCCTTCCTGATCATGCTGATGTTCTGCGCTGGTGCCACCATCTGGACGCTGGCTGAAATGGAAGTCCGGTTTTCGCATGAGAATGTCTTTGCGCCGGTGATCCTTGTGCTGGGTGCGCTGGGTACAGCCAGTTGTTACGCCTCGCATCCGCGGACTGCGATGATTCCGCTGCTCCTGTGTAACCTGCCGCTGGTGTTGGTGCTGGTCGCGCAGGTGGATATTCACACCACTGCCGTGGCGATGGCCGTGCTGATGATTTCGCTGCTCCAGACCCGACTGATCGTGGGGCGCTATCAGGAGATGCTGGCAAATCTGATGTTGCATCGCGCGACCCGCCTTGCAGCACGAACCGATCCTTTGACCGGGCTTGGCAACCGGCTGGCGATGGCAGAAACGCTGGGCAATGCCTTGCAGACGATCAGCACGGGCGAAGGCCCCAGCGTGGCTCTGATCGATCTGGATGGCTTCAAACCCGTGAATGATCGCCACGGCCATGCAGCGGGAGACGCGGTTCTGGTGCAGGTGGCCCGGCGTATCGAACTGGCCGCAGGGCCGGGTGCGGTGTCCATCCGAATGGGTGGAGACGAGTTTGCCGTGATTTTCGCAGCAGACCAAACCACCGACGTGAACAACCGGTGCGCGGATATCATGGCGACTTTTGCAATTCCGTTCACTTATGAAGGGGTGTCGATCCGGCTGGGGGCCAGCATGGGGCTGGCGCAGGCTCCGGACGATGGACAATCGATCCGTGAGGTGCTCGCCACGGCGGATCGGGCGCTTTATGTGGTCAAGGCAGAGCACCGGGCGCAGGCCGCATCAGGGCAGCGTCCCCGCATTGCAGGCGTAAAACGCAGCGCGGCCTGAGCGGATAGCCTATGGCTGCCAGACATGCGGCAGGTGCGTGATGCGCCAGCCCCCTGTTACCAAAATCACATCAATGCGGACATCATCGCCCGCGCGGAGATAGCGGGGCGCGATGACGGCCGCGGCCGCCGCCACCCGGCGCAGGCGATGGGCGTCTATGGCGGTTGCCAGATCGCCGGCCTTCTGGCGGGTCTTCACCTCCACCATGGCAACGATGCGTCCGCGCCGGGCGACCAGATCCACCTCTCCGGCATGAACGCGCACACGCCGCGCGAGAATGCGCCATCCGCGCAGCCGCAGCCACCAGGCCGCCAGCGTTTCGCCGCGACGCCCCCGCGCTTCGGCGTCCTTGCGGCTCACCCTTCGGTCTTGAGTGCCATGGCGCGGGCATAGAGTGCCTTGCGATCCAGCCCGAGCGCGCGCGCGACTTCGCCGGCTGCCTTGGCCGGGGGCAGGCGGGTCAGCGCTTCGATCAGCGCGGCCTCTCCCTCCGCGTCGCTCGCAGGTTCGGGTTCGCCCGGCGGCCCCACCATCAGAACGATTTCGCCTTTGGGCGGCGCATCAGCGTAGCGGGCGGCAAGATCGGGCAGACTGCCTGTCACGCACTCCTCGAAGGTCTTGGTGAGTTCGCGGGCCACCGCCGCCTCGCGCGGGCCAAGCAGCCGCGCCAGCGTAGCCAGCGTCGCGCCCAGCCGGGGGCCGGATTCATAAAAGACCAACGTCGCGCGCACCGCACCCACTTCCGATATTGTCGCTTCCTTCTGGCCCTGTTTGGCAGGCAGAAAGCCCATGAACAGGAAGCGGTCGGTGGGCAGGCCAGCCAGCGTCAGCCCGGCCACGACGGCGGACGGACCGGGAATTGTCACGATATTGCGGCCCGCCGCGCGGGCATCGCGCACCAGCTTGAAGCCGGGATCGGAAATGAGCGGTGTGCCCGCATCGCTCACCAGCGCCACCGCTTCGGAGGCCATCCGTTCGATCAGGCGCGGGCGCACCGCATCGGCATTGTGATCATGATAGGGGGTCATCGGGCGCTTCACGCCGATATGGTTGAGCAGCTTTCCGGTGACGCGGCTATCCTCCACCGCAATCACATCCGCACCCGCCAGAGTGGCAGCTGCGCGGGGTGATAAATCGGAAAGATTGCCGATTGGTGTGGCAACGATGTAAAGGCCGGGTTCTAGGTTTGCGTTCATGGAAGGGTTGCACGATGGCAGAGGCAGGGGTGCTTCGGCAAGCAGGTTGGAAGAATTGGCTGGCGCTGGCAGCGGCAACCTTGCTGGCGGCGTGCGCGGGTGGAGGGCGGAAACCGCCGAAACCCGTCACTGCACCACCGCCTGTGGTCCAGCCGACCGGCCCCAGCACCTTGCCTTCTGATCAGCAGCGCCACCGCATTGCTTTGCTGGTTCCGATGACCGGTCCCAATGCTGGCGTTGGCGAATCGATTGCCAATGCTGCCACCATGGCGGTGCTGGATACGGGTGGGCAGACGTTGCGCGTGACCACTTATGACACGGCTACCGGTCCGGCTGCTGCCGCGCAGGCCGCGCTGGCCGATGGGGCCAAGCTGATCCTCGGGCCGCTGCTGGCCGAAGATGTCCGCGCTGTGGCGCCGATCGCGCGCGCCGCCAAAGTGCCGCTGGTCAGCTTTTCCAACGATGTCAGTGTAGCGGGGCAGGGCACCTATCTGATGGGTTTTGTCCCCACTCAGGCGATCGAGCGGATTGTGGCCCATGCCAAATCCAAAGGGATTACGCGCTTTGCGGCGCTGGTTCCGGACAGCCTCTATGGCGAACGCTCTTCGGCCGCAATGATGCGCGCGGTGGACGCGAATGGCGGCGAACTGGTGGGCATCCAGTCGTTCAACCGGTCTGCCGGAGCCATTACGCTGGCGTTGCGCAAGCTAGGCCCGTCGAGCGGCTATCAGGCGCTGTTGATTGCCGATTCAGGCCGTGTTGCCATTCAGGTCGTGCCGCTGGTCCGCAAGGATGGAGGCGCGGCGACCCAGATTCTGGGGACAGAGCTTTGGAACACTGAAAATTTCATAGCCCAGAACCCGGCGATGCGCGGTGCCCTGTTCGCCAGCGTGTCTGATTCGCTTTATACGCAGCTCGCCTCGAAATACCGGACCCGTTACGGCAAATCGCCTTACCGGCTGGCCAGCCTTGGCTATGATTCGGTGTTGCTGATCAACAAGGTGGCGCGCAACTGGCGCCCCGGCACGGTCTTCCCGATCACGTCGCTGGTCGATCCGGGCGGGTTCAGCGGGATTGACGGGGCGTTCCGCTTTTCCAACAGCGGCATTGCAGAGCGCGCTCTGGAAGTGCAGCAGGTTGGGGCAGGCAGCTTCGGCATCGTTTCTCCGGCACCGCGCAGTTTTGCGGACTAAACCTCGACAATCGCAGCCAGAATGGAATCGAGCAGGAGCATACCCTGCGGCGTGACGCGCAGTCTTGCGTCGCGCCCTTCCATCAGCCCAGCGGTCGTCAGCAGTCGCACCTGCCGGGCATCGAGCAAGGCTTCGACCGGCAGGCCGAAGCGCGCGGCCAGCGCATCCGGCACGATTCCTTCGGCCAGACGCAGGCCCATCAGCAGCGCCTCGCGGGCCTGTTCGGCAGGAGAGAGTGCGTCCTCTGATTGCAGGCCGTCTCCGCGTCGCGCCACGGCGGCCAGCCAGTTTTCGGGCTTGCGGTGCCGCACTGTGGCCAGGCCCTGCCTGCGGCCATGCGCGCCAGGGCCGATCCCGGCATAATCGCCATACCGCCAATAAGTCAGGTTGTGGCGGCTCTCTTCGCCGCGCCGGGCATGGTTGGAGACTTCATAGGCGGGGATGCCTGCAGCGTCCGTCATGGCCTGCGTCAGCTCGAACAGAGTGGCGGCATGATCCGCATCCGCTGGAATGAGCTCTCCGGTGCGCACCAGCGTTTCGAAGCGCGTGCCGGGTTCGATTGTCAGCTGGTAGAGCGACAGGTGACCGGTTCCGAAAGAAAGCGCGCGCGCGAGTTCCGCCTCCCAGTCCGCCATGCTCTGGTAGGGGCGGGCATAGATCAGATCGAAGCTCACCCGCGCGAACCGGGCCATGGCCACATCAAGCGCGGCCAGCCCCTCCCGGGCATCATGTGCGCGGCCCAGAAAGCGCAATGCCGCGTCGTCAAATGCCTGCATCCCGAGCGACAGCCGATTGACGCCCGCACGCGCCAGATCGGCAAAGCGCGCCGCCTCCACCGATGAGGGATTGGCCTCCAATGTGATTTCCAGATCGGCAGCGGGTGTCCAATGGCGGGTCGCCGCTGCGATCAGGTCTGCAACCGTGCCAGGCGGCATCAGGGATGGTGTGCCCCCGCCGAAAAAGATGGAGCCAAGACTGCGGCCGGGCAGGCGTTCCGCTTCATGAGCGAGATCGGCCAGCAGTGCCGAGCGCCAGCCCGCTTGGTCTATCGCATCGCGCACATGGCTGTTAAAATCGCAATAGGGACATTTGGAAACGCAAAATGGCCAGTGGATGTAGAGGGCTATTGGCGTATCCGGTGTGCGGGTCATGGGTGTTGCGTTAGCATCGTTGTGAGTTTGTGAAAGGGGTTTGCCGGGTGTTGGGATTGGCGTTGATACTCCCTGCGGCGCTTGTGCCACTGCCACCCGCCGCAGAGACACCCCCTGTCGCACGGTCCGGTATCGAACAGGTCTTGCTTGTCGAACATAACGCGGAACGTGCGCGGGCAGGGTCCGGTCCTCTTGTCTGGTCAGATATGTTGGCCCGTGATGCCGCGATCTGGGCCAAGACGCTCGCCAGAACAAATCGCTTCGAACACGCCCCGGAAGGCAAGAAGGCGCAGGGCGAGAATCTCTGGATGGGGACGCAGGGGGCCTATTCCCCTCAGGAAATGGTCCGGTTGTGGATCGACGAAAAAAGCCTCTATCAACCGCGCCGATTTCCAGATGTCTCCACCAATGGCGTGTGGAGCGATGTGGGGCATTATACCCAGTTGATCTGGCACAGCACGAAAGAGGTCGGCTGCGCGCTTGCCAGCAACGCCGAATCGGACTTTCTGGTCTGCCGTTACGCGCCACCGGGCAACTGGATGGGCGAATTCGCCGTCCCGTCCAGACCAAGTCGGGCTGATCAAGGCGCGGCGGCGCGCGGAAACAGGGTTAATTCGGAGTAACTTGAAACGGATAGAGGTTTTGAGGCTTTTCCCGCTCTCGAATTTGCTTGCATTCCGCCGGGAAATTCGCGCAAATCCCGCCGTCGTGTTAGTAAGACGGGAGTTTTTTCAGTGCAATCATTCAAGAAAGCGGTCGGGGCAAAGCCGCTCGTCGCACTCATTGCCGCAGTTTCTCTGGTGTCGGTTCCGGCGCTTGTGATGGCCGATGCGTCGGCACCCTGGGTCCAGAAAGCCAAGCCGAAGGCCAAGGCTGTTCAGAAGAAGCGCCGTGCCGTCGCGCGCCCGCGCGTTCAGCAGCCGGTGGCTCCCGCTCCGGAACCGGTGGTTTTCGCACCGGAACCCATGCCCGCTCCTCCGGCTCCGGTGGAGCCAGTATTCACGCCCGCTCCTCCGGCTCCCCCTGTTGCAACGCCCGCTCCGCCTGCCCCTCCGGCAGCGCCGCTGAAGACGGGTGGCATGGGCGTCGGTGCGCTGGGTCTGATCGCTGCTGTCGCCGCCATCGGTGCCGGCGTGGCGCTGTCCAGCAACGGCCCGTCCAGCCCTTAGGCCGAACGGCATATCCAAACGGAAAAGGGGAGCGTTTCCGCTCCCCTTTTTTGTGTCTTTGGTGATGGACCGGATCAGACAAACATCTGGGTGATCCATTCCGCGATCAGCGCGGGCTTTTCAGCACCTTCGATTTCCAGCGTATATTCCAGCGTCTGCTGCCACTGGCCGGGGCGCTTTTCTTCCAGCTCCAGCATCTTGAAGCGACCGCGCACACGGCTGCCCACGCGGACGGGCGAGAGGAAGCGGGTCTTGTTGCCACCATAGTTCACGCCCATCTTCACGCCATCGAGGCGCGGCAGATCAGCCTTGGCAGACAGGACCGGCAGCAGCGAGAGTGAGAGGAAGCCGTGCGCAATGGTGCCGCCAAACGGCGTCAGCTTGGCCTTTTCCTCATCGACATGGATCCACTGGTGATCGCCGGTCGCCTCGGCGAACTTGTTGACCATATCCTGATCGATCAGCAGCCAGTCGGACACGCCGACTTCCTTGCCGACCATGGACAGAAACTCTTCTTTTGAAACAGCTGGCATGGCATTCTCTCCCGTCTTGCGGCGCGGCGCGCAAAATGCGGTCCGGTCGCGGTGAACTGGTTGCGCCTTTCTGGGCGTCCTCCGCCACAAAAGAGGATGGGCCGGACAATGTCAATCTGCGCAGGCAGGCGTGGCTCAGCCCTTTGGCGTGGCCCGCGCCGGATCGACCCATGGCATGACCAGCGTCCCGTCCGGGGCGGCGGTATAAGTCGTCTGCGTCGGATAGGCGAAGGCCAGCCCGTTTTCTGCAAAACAGGCGAGGATCGCGCGGTTGGCCGCATCTTTGAGCTTCAGGATCTCGCCTTGCTCCTCCGCGCGGACATCATAGACCAGCTGCACATCAAGGCCTGATGCACCAAAGCTGTCCACTCCGGCGCGGACGAAGCTGCATTCTGGCGCGCCATTGATCGCGGCCTCCAGAATCTGTGGGAGCCGCGCGAGCAGTGCAGGCGGCGTGCTGTAAACCAGACTGAGCGGCTGAACGATGCGGCGCGTTTCAAGACGGGTGAAATTGCGCAGTTCCTTATTGAGCAGATTTGCGTTGGAGATGATGATCTCCTCGCCCGTCAGGCTGCGGATGCGCGTGGATTTCAGGCCGATCCGCTCGACACTGCCCGCATTCTGATCCCATTTGATGACATCGCCCTTGCGGAATGGCTTGTCGAACAGGATGGTGAGGGCGGCAAACAGGTCTGAAAAAATGCCCTGTGCGGCAAGGCCGATGGCGATGCCGCCAATGCCGAGGCCTGCGATCAGGCTGGTCACGTCCACGCCCAGATTGGCGAGGATGAGGATAACGGCAACCGCGGCGATGCCTGCGCTCAGCAGCACCCGGATCAGGCTCATCGCGCTGCCCAGGCTGCCCGCCGGATCGGCCTCCACCGCCTTGAGCTCCACCGCGCCCAGCACCAGCTTGCGCAGGATCAGCGCGGCCTGAAGCACGGCGGCAACGAGGAAAATCTTGGCCACCGGTGCGGCCAGTTCGGGCGGGGCAATGGCCACGCCGGTGACGATTCGCACGGCCAGGATCGCCATGAACCAGATGCGCATTGCGCCGATCGCCCGACCGATCACGCCGCGCCAGCTTTCCCGTGCCTTGGGGGCGTTGGCCCAGCGATTGCCGAGCCAGCGCACGATGGTGAGCGCGGCCAGCAGTCCCGCCGCCATCAGCGCGGCCACCGCTATGCGTGATCCGTGATTGGCAAACCAGTGGGTCAGGTCACCCCAGCCTGAAGCGATCTGGACAGCAATGGGAGGATCGGCAGCCATGCGGTCCGGCTAACGCGTCCGGCCGCTCATGTCCATGCCGGGCGGCCAGGCTGCGCCTGTGGTTCCTGCTGCTTTTGCACGAGCGGGCTCCAGCGCGCCTCCGCATCCCGGCGGCGGGCATAGGTGTCCAGCCCGATCTGAAGCCCCACCAGCATGTAGACGAAGGGCTGGAAGGCAATGCCTACAAAGGCGGCACCCACCATGTAGATGATGTGGCCATGCTGCAAGGCTTCGGCCAGTGCACCAATCCACTGCCCGTCATCGGGATCGCGCGTGCGCCAGGCGCGGCGGACAAATTCCATGCGGACAATGCCGATGCCGTGGATGAGCAGCCAGAGCACAAGGCCGGGATAACCCTGTTCGCCCAGCATTTCGAAATAGGAGCTGTGATAAGCGCGCGACTGATCTTGCACGACCTGCTTTTCAACCGTTTCGGTGCCGCCGGATTCCTCCACGCTGGTCTTTTCGATCTTGAGCTTGTTGCCGCGATAGGCATCGAAGCCGCCGCCAAAGGGGTGATCCTTGGCATAGTCCCAGGTCCATGCCCAGACCGCGAGGCGGGTTCCGGCGGACTGGTCTGCCTTATGGTTCTTGATCGTGTCCATCCGCGCGGTGAAGCTTTGCGGCAGGAAGGGGATGGCGATGGCACCCAGTGCCAGTGCGAGGAACAGATAGGTGAAGCGCCGCTTGGCGCTGCGCAGCATCAGCACTGCCAGCACGGCTATGCAGACCAGTCCGGTGCGCGCCTCG
The DNA here is from genome assembly GCA_016714795.1 of Sphingomonadales bacterium. Taxonomy (GTDB): domain Bacteria; phylum Pseudomonadota; class Alphaproteobacteria; order Sphingomonadales; family Sphingomonadaceae; genus Aquisediminimonas. The sequence goes on from JADKCA010000002.1 coordinate 356,995, forward strand.
GTGCCGATGGGCATCAGCAGGCTTGCAAAGATCAGGGCGTAGCAGAAGATCGAAACCCGCCAGTCGGTCGGGTAAATCGTCCCGTGCTTTCGCAGGAAGAGGATGAGCGGAATGATGGCGATGGCGACCGTCGAGATAATGCTCGATTCGTACAGGCCAGTATTGTTCGTCACCATCAGGTTGAGCACGCCATAGCCGCCGCCAGAGGCCAGCGTCTTGATGCCGCCGACGATGATGATCGTGGCGGCAGACAGCACCATGAACAACGCCAGCGCCTCGATCCGCAGCCGCGTGCGCAACGTGAGTGGCAGGAAGATTGCAAAGGCAAGCGACTTCCAGACCCATGACCATTTTTCAAGCGCGTTCACTTCGAAATCCGCCGTGGTGGTGGTGATTCCGCAATAGAGCAGCAACAGGAAGATCAGTGCCTGTCTTGGTGCAAAGCGGGTATCACCCTTGTCATCGGCCACCAGCCAGCCGAGCACGGCGAGCGCCACCGCGATCAGCGAAATCGGCACCGAATTCAGCAGCAGATAGGTCAGCCGCTGCGGGGCGACAATGTCGATATAGGCGTATGTGAGTACGAACAGGAACGGCCTTTTGAAGCCGAACAGGAACATCAATCCCAGAAAGCCGACAAAGGCCAGATCACGCATGGCGCTTGCCCAGGAAAGACTTGGGCGCATTGTCGATGTGGCGCGGGGCGGCCTCCTTGTCGAGGTCACGCCGCATCAGCAGCCGCAATGCTGCGAGCATCATCAGGAAGTGGGTCAGCCCAAGGGCGAAATTGTCGATCATGGTTCCGGTCCGTGACGGTCGTGAACCCTCTTAGCGCGGGTCGGTTGACGCGACGTTAAGGGTTGGACGGCATAAGCAGGCCAGTTGAATTTGCCTCAAAAAGGGGAAATATGGCCGTGCGTATCCTGCATGTTCTTGATCACAGCCTGCCGCTGCACAGCGGCTATACCTTTCGCACGCGCGCGATCCTGAAGGCACAGCAGGCGCTGGGGTGGGATGTGGCTTGCGTCACCAGCGTGCGCCATTCGGCACCCGGCGATCCGTTCGAGCAGGTTGACGGGCTGGATTTTTATCGCACCGCCCCCATAGATCCCGCACCTTCTCCGATTGGCGAATGGCGAGAGATTGGCGCGCTGGCCACGCGGGTGGAGGAATTGGTGCACCAGTTCCGGCCGGACGTGCTGCACGCGCATTCGCCGGTGCTGACAGCGCTTGCCGCAGAGCGGGTGGCGCGACGGCACAATCTGCCCCTGCTCTATGAAATCCGCGCCTTTTGGGAGGATGCCGCCGTGGGCAATGGCACGGGTCAGGAAGGCAGCTGGAAATACCGCCTGACCAAAGCGCTGGAGACCCGCGCGGTGCGCAATGCCGATGCCGTGGCGGTGATCTGCGAAGGGTTGCGGCGCGATCTGATTGCGCGGGGCATTGCTCCGGCCAAGATCATGGTTTCCCCCAATGGCGTCGATCTCGGCCTGTTTGGTGATCCCCCGCCGCGCGACACGGCCTTGTCCGCCGAACTGGGGCTGGATGGTGCAGAAGTGGTGGGCTTCATCGGCAGCTTCTATGATTATGAAGGGCTGGATGACCTGATCGCAGCCATGCCTGCCTTGGTGGCGCTGCGCCCGAAGCTTCATGCTCTGATCGTGGGCGGCGGGCCGATGGAGGATGCGCTCAAGGCGCAGGCCGCGCGCTCGCCCGCTGCCGACCATATCCGCTTTGTCGGGCGCGTGCCGCACGAGCAGGTGGAACGCTATTACAGTCTGGTCGATGTGCTCGCCTATCCGCGCAAGATGATGCGGCTGACCGATCTGGTGACGCCTCTCAAGCCGCTGGAGGCGATGGCGCAGATGCGGCTGGTGGCGGCTTCGGATGTGGGTGGCCATCGTGAACTGATTGAAGACGGCGTGACCGGCACCTTGTTCAAGCCCGGCAACCCGGATGATCTTGCCAAACAGGTGGCCGGATTGCTCGCGCAACCGTCGATCTGGGACGAGCGCCGCAAAACCGCACGCAAATATGTTGAACAGGATCGTAACTGGTCGTCAAACATTTCGCGTTATGAGCCGGTTTACTATAGCTTGGCCGAAAGGTCGCAACAGGAGCAGCAGAGTGCAAAAGCGGCTTAAAGGGGTTCCCGACCTGCCATTCCCGCCCATCGTGGCCGGGCTTTACGGCATCGTTTCGGGTTTCCTCGTTTATTCCACCCCGCAATGGCTGTTTGAACATGCGGTCGACATGTCCGGCATTGCCCAGTTCATTCCGGCGGCGACCCCGCCCTTGGGTGAAAAGGCGCGGCTGCTGTGCGCAGGAGCCTCGGTGTTTGCAGTAGCGCTGGCGCTTTGGCCCGCCTTGGCGATGGCCCAGTCGATTGTCCGCAAGATGCGGAAAAAGCCTGAAGTCCATGTCCGGGCGCGTGGCATTGTGATTCCCGATTCGATGGACAACAGCGTTGTCTCTCACCTGACTGTACCGCACGAAGTGGGCTTGCCCGGTGGTGCCCGCGCGCCGATCTTTGCCGATAACGAGCTCGGTGCGCCGCTCATGTCTGATGAGGCGCTGGTGGCAGGCGAGGAACTGGTCCTTGATGCTCCGCTTGACATGCCTGCCCCGCTCGCTGCGCCGGGATATGCTACGCCGATGCTTGAAGATGTCGCGCCGCTGGCAATGGAACCGCTTGAGCTGGAGCCGGACCCTGTCGTCGCGTCGTCACGACTCGATTATGCTCAATGGGAGCCGACCGAAGCGCGCGTGACGCCCGAGGCGTTTGCGCCAGCGGCCCAAACCGTTGCGGGTTCGCAATTCCAGATCAGCATTCCGCTGCAAATGGACAGCGAACCGGAGCCTGCGCCCGAATTCGAAGCCCCGGAGCCGGTTGCAGCAGACCCGTCACCCTTCCAGCCGGGTTATCCCGAAATCTACCCGGCGGCGCATGCCGAGGAAATGCCCTCAGCACCCGTTTCCTTTGAAACCGAAACGCCCAGCATTTACAGCAGCATTGCGTCTCCGATCGATGAAGAAGCGCTGGTTGCCGAATGGGAGGCCTCGCTTCCGCCGCGCGGCAAACCTGCGCCGGCCGCTGGCATGGATGTGCCGGCCCCGCGCACCGATCCGCTGTCAGTCAGCCTGTTCCCGCCGGTTGTATCGGAGCCGGAACTGGTGGCGTTTGCGGAGCCGGTTGAAATGGCTGAGCAGCCAGAACCGGCCGTTCATCTCGATGTTTTTGCGCGTCAGTCTTCCGATCCGATGCGTGTGTCTCTTTTCCCCACCGAAGCTCCGGCTCCGGCCCCTGAACCCGCTCCGGTGGCAGTGCCTGTGCCGTTCGAAGCCGTGCAAGCGCCAGAGCCGACCTTTGTCGCGCCTGCTGCGGCTATGGCTCCAACTCCGGTTGCAGCCCAGGCCCCATCCTCGCCAGACAACAGCGTGGGCGGACTGATGGCGCGGCTCAATTCCGCAATGGGAGCCAAGGCGAAGGCCGCTGCTGATCAGGGGCCGTCGCTGACCGGAATGAAGGTCAGCTTTGGAACCGGGCGTACCGCCTTCTGATGGGCGACAGGGCTCAGGCTGTTTCGACTGTCAGAGCCTCGATATGAAGCAACTGCCCATAGGCAGTGGTTGACAGGCTGACGTTGAAATCAGCGACAATATGTCCCGGCAGGTCGAATTCGGCGTGCCGGGCATTGTCGTGCAGGACCATGGCCCGCGCCATTGCAGGGCCGCTTTCCAGATAAAGATCGAACTCGTGGCGCGCGCCCGAAAATGTCACGCTGGCCCAAGGGCGGGTGCAGCTTGGGCCGAAGCGTGTGCCGTCTTGTCCCAGATGCTGCGAGAGGGCGCGGCGGAGCGCGCGGTGCGGGTCTGCGGGTCGGCTCATGCGTCACCTCCCGCCAGAATGGCTTCTATACGCCGGAGCAAGGCAGGGCGCGGCATCCGCCCGGCGCGCAGATCGCGGACCAGATTGGGATCGTGCGCAATCAGCAGCCCGAAGCGTGTCGGACTCAGCCCGGAAATCCGCAGGAAATGATCAACTCTTCGGTGCAATTTCATTGTCGGATTCTCCCTTCGACTCAGGAATAGGTTTTTTCCTAGATGAAAGGCAAACTCCTACTTGTCGAGCGAAAATGCCTAGGGTATAGGAAAATAATGATCGACGTTCGTGCCGAATTGGAACAAATTATAAGGGAGCAGGGTGAGGATTATGCCTCGCTCTCGCGGCTTCTGGGGCGCAACGCGGCCTATATCCAGCAGTTCATCCGGCGTGGCGTGCCGCGCAAGCTGGATGAGGATGACCGGCGGACGCTCGCGCGTTACCTCGGCGTCGATGAAGCCCGGCTGGGTGGCCGGAGCGAGGGTGGGGCGGCCGTCCGCAACAGCGCTTCAGCGTCGGATGCCGCAATGGTCGTGATCCCAAGGCTTGCGGTCGGGGCCTCTGCCGGGCCGGGCGCGCATTCTGATGGTGAGGAAGAAACGGGCCGCATCGGCTTTGATGCGCGCTGGGTCCGTCGCCTGGGGGCCAATCCGCGCGGCCTTTCGATGATTGCGGTGCAGGGCGAATCGATGGCTCCCACCCTCAATGACGGTGACGACATTCTGGTGGACCGCACCGATGGCGCAGAGCGGATGCGCGACGGCATTTATGTGATGCGTGTCGAAGATGCGCTGATCGTGAAGCGGCTCGCGGTCAACCCGGCGACGCGCAGCTATCGCATCCGCAGCGACAATCCGGCCTGGCCGGACTGGACCGATTGTGATCCGGCGCTGGTGGAAATTGTCGGTCGTGTGGTCTGGGCCGGGCGGAAAATGCGGTAAAGCCCGGTTTAACCCTCATAAGCCTCTCAATATTATGGAATTTCGGGCAGAAGACTGGCTCTCGCACCAATCAGATTCAGGGGAACTTCATGCCGCATGTCGCCGTCCATCGCGAAACAGCTCAACTCGCGGCGGAAATGCTGGCCCTATTCGGGCCGAACGCGGCGGATGAAGCACGGGCGCGGGCGCGCGTCAGCCGGGATCGCGGCAATGTCATCCACTTTTGCCGCTGGCGGGAAGCGGCGCGTCTGATCCGTTTCCTTTCGGTTGGTCACGAAGGCCGCACGATCCACTGAGAACAGGGTGAATGGCTGCTGGATCGGGCGTGATCCTGCCGCTATGGCGGGATCATGGCCCGGGTCGCGTTCCTACCGGCGTCGTTTGTGGCGCTGGCCCTGAATTGCATGTGCAGTCCTGTTGTTTGGGCGGCTGCGCAGCAAAGCGACACGCCCCCCGCATCGGCAGACCCCGGCCAGCTTGATGCAGAGGCCCCGCTGGATGCGATGCCGGATATTGGCGTTGCCTGGCCCGACATGGCGGCGCCTGTTGCAGGAGAAGAAAGCGCCGCCGCCCAGCCCGCAGAACTCGCCGAACGGCGATACAAGGTTGTTCTGGAAGGCGTTGAGGCGCTTGCCGCCACACCGGTGCGGGAGCGCTTCGAAACACTGTCCACCCTGAAAGCAGGAGAGAAATCGGCGGCCAACAGCGCGCAGATCCAGCGCCGCATCCGGCAGGACAGTGCGTTGCTCGACACGGTCCTGCGCGCCTCCGGCCATTATGATGCGCAGATCGATTCCGAAGTGGAGAATGCAGCGGACGGCACATTGACCGTGCGGATGGTGGTCACGGCGGGGCCACTTTACAGATTTGAGAACGTCCAGATTTCCGGGCTGGACAAGGCAGGCGACCAGAAGGAGGCATTCGGCGCGATCCTGGGGATCGAAGCGCAGGACGCGGTGGATGCTGATGACGTGACCGGAGGAGCGACTGCGCTGGAACGCACGATGCGACAGAGCGGCTATCCCTTTGCCAAGGTGGGCGAGCCCGACATTCTGCTCGATCATGAAACGCGCAATGCCGCACTCGCTCTTGATATTGATCCCGGTGGCAAGCGGAACTTCGGGGCGATCATGGTGGCTGGCGAAAAGCCGCCTTTTGGCGCCGATCATGTGGAGGACATTGCGCGCTTTCGCACCGGTGAGCCGTACAACCAGACAAGACTTGATGATTTGCGCCGCGCGCTGATTGCTACCGGCGTGGTGGGTACCGTCAGCGTTGATCCGGTGCCTGCGTCCGATCCCGCCTTGGCCGATGTGCGCGTGGTGATGGAACCGGCGCCGCTGCGTTCAATCGCGGGTGAACTCGGCTATGGCACGGGGGAAGGCGTGCGCGCGGAAGCGAGCTGGACGCACCGCAATCTGATCGGCCCCGAGGGCGCAGTCACGCTGCGCGGCGTGGCAGGCACGCGCGAACAACAGGCCTATGCCGTGCTGCACAAGCCCAATTTCCACAAGCGGGACGTCGTGCTCAACGCGCGGCTGGGCGCGTCCAATATCAACCGCTCCGCTTATGACGCGCGCACGGTGGAACTGGGTTTCGGGCTGGAGCGGCAGTCCAACATCATCTGGCACAAACGCTGGACATGGAGCGGCGGCGCCGAACTGGTCGCTACCGACGAACGCGATATGACGGCGGGGCTCTTGGCCACCGCCCGCCGCACCTATCTGATCGCAGCGGCCCCTGCCACCTTGGGCTATGACCGGTCGAACGACCTGCTCGATCCCACACGCGGCTTCCGCCTCGGTCTGCGCGTTTCCCCAGAATTGTCATTGCGCAAAGGAACAACGGGCTATGTCCGGCTCCAGCTGGATGGCAGTGCCTATCTGCCCGCCAGCAGCAAGGTGGTGGTTGCCGGGCGCGTCCGCTTTGGCTCGATTGCCGGGGCGTCGGTGCTTGATCTTGCTCCGTCACGGCGCTTCTATGCCGGTGGGGGCAGTTCGGTGCGCGGCTATGGCTATCAGCAGATCGGCCCGCGCGATGCCGCCAATGATCCGGTCGGCGGGCGCAGTCTGGCGGAATTTTCGCTGGAAGCCCGGGTGCGCTGGCGCGAATTTGGCATCGTGCCCTTTGTCGATGGCGGAAACATCTATAGCGGCCAGACGCCGCGCCTCTCCGGTTTCCGCTATGGGGCGGGGCTGGGCGTGCGGTATCACAGCAGCTTCGGCCCGATCCGGGTGGATGTGGGCACGCCGATCAACCCGCGCAAGGGGGATACGCCAGTCACGGTCTTTGTGTCTTTGGGGCAGGCCTTCTGATGCGCTGGCTTCGCTGGGCAGGCATGGCACTCGCCGCAGCCGTCATCATGCTGGGCGTGGTCGCGCTGGTGGCAGACAGCGACTGGGGGCATCGCCAGATCGCTCGCCAGATCGGGGAAAGGCTGCCGCGCTCGGGTCTTGTGATCGGCATCGGCCGGATTGATGGCTCCATCTATGGCAAGGCGCGGCTGGTCGATCTCACCCTGTCTGACCCCAAGGGCCGGTTCTTCGAGGCCAAACGCGTCGATCTGGACTGGCGACCGCTCGCCTGGTTCGGCAATCTTCTCGACATTCGCCACATTACCGCGCCTGACGCCCGGCTGATCCGCCTGCCCAAACTCAATCCGGGGCGCAAGGATGCGCCGATTTTGCCCGCTTTCGATCTGGAGCTGGGCGCGCTGCGCATAGACCGGCTGGTGATCGATCCCGGCGTGGCAGGCCCGCGCCGCGAAGGGCGCGTGTCGGGCAAAGCGAGCATCCATGCCGGGCGCGCGCTGGTGGACCTGAGCGCGGATGCAGGCGCGGGAGACCAGCTGGCGCTGACGCTGGATGCAGAGCCGGACCGCAACCGCTTCGATCTGGAAAGCCGGGTCAACGCGCCCGCGGGCGGCCTGTTCGGGCGGATGGCGGGGACTGCCCGGCCCTTTGCGCTGATGGTGGCGGGCGATGGGGACTGGAAGGCATGGGCGGGTCAGGCGCATGTGGACATGTCTGGTGCGCGCGTTGCAGACCTCGCGCTGTCGGCAAAAGCGGGGCAGTTTGCGCTCGATGGCCGGGTGATGGCGGAGACGCTGACCAAGGGCAAAGTGCAGCGCCTGACCGCCCCGATGGTGCGTGTGGCAGGTGAAGCGCGGCTGGCGGATCGCAAGCTGACCGGGCAGGTGTCGGCCAAGTCCGAAGCGATCAATGCCGATGCGCGTGGCACGCTCGATCTGGCAACGAGCAGCTTTGCCGGGGTGGAGATTGGCGCGCGGCTGGTGAAGCCCACCGCGCTCTTCCCCAATATGGGCGGCACCGGGCTGGACCTGAAGGCCCGCTTGACCGGCCCGTTCAAGACCGCGCAGTATGAATATCTGCTCACCACCCAACGCATGACCTTCGACCAGACCGGCTTTGAAGATGTCCGCGCGACGGGCCGGGGGCAGTGGGGCAGCGTGCCCTTCCAGTTGCCGGTAACGATGACAGCGCGGCGCGTGACGGGCGTGGGTGATGTGGCGGGCGGGCTGCTCAACAATTTGTCAGCGCAGGGGATGTTGCTCATTTCCGGCAAGGCGATCACGGGGGATGGCATTCTTGTCCGTTCCGACAAGCTCAACGGCCGGATCAGCCTGTTCATCGATCTGGCGACAGGCGTCTATGATCTGGGCCTGTCCGGTCAGTTGATGCGATACCGGATTCCCGGCCTCGGCATTGTCGATGTGAAGACCGAACTGAAAGTCATCCCCGCCGGGGCAGGCAAGGGCAGTCGCGTGGCCGGGCGCGGGCAAGCCTGGGTGCGGCAGTGGGAGAATAGCTTTCTGGCGGGCCTGGCGGGTGGATTGCCGGTTCTTGATACAGGGCTTACGCGCGGGCCGGACGGCGTGCTGGTGCTCACCGGCCTCTCGCTGCGCGCACCGGCGCTGACGCTGTCGGGCAATGGCCTGCGGCGGCGCGATGGCAGCTTCCATTTTGAAGGCAGCGGGCGGCAAGGGCGTTATGGCCAGCTATCCCTCAAGCTGGAGGGGCGGATCGAGCGCCCGACGCTGGACGTGGTGCTGGCACGGCCTGCCGATGGACTGGGTCTCGCCAATGTGCGGTTGCATCTTGATCCGGGTGCCGCGGGCTATGGCTGGACGGCGCAGGGCCAGTTGATGCTCGGACCGTTCGCCGGGGAAGGGGCGATTTTGCTGCCGCCGGGCGGACAAGCGGTTATCGATATTGCCCGCTTGCAGGCTTCCGGCATGGTGGCGCGCGGGCGCATGGCCCCGGTGGGTGGCGCGCTGGACGGGACATTGGCGTTGAGCGGCGGCGGTGTGGACGGGCAGCTTGTGCTGCGTCCGGACCATGGCCTCCAGCGGATTGATGCCAAGGTGAACGCGCGCAATGCCCGCTTTGAAGGGCCGCCAGCCCTTGCCGCACGCCGCGCACGCTTTGATGGCAGCATTCTGCTCGATCCGGCGGGCATGAAGGTGGATGGCACACTGACCGGCGAGGGCCTGTCTCGGGGCAACTGGACGCTGGCGCGGCTCGCCGCCAATTTGCGGATGACGGGCGAGGATGGCGAAATCCGCGCTTCGCTGGCAGGCGCGCGCGGGCGGGCCTTTGACCTGCAGACCGTTGCGCACGGCCGCGGTGGCACATGGCGGATCGAAGGTGGTGGCACGATAGACCGCAAGCCGGTGCGCCTGCTTCAAGCTGCGAACCTCCAGCGGGAGGCGGGCGGCTGGCGGCTCCAGCCGGTGGATCTGCAATATGTGGGCGGCCGCGCGCGCGTCGGCGGGCTGTTCGGCGCGCAATCGAGCGCGTTTCAGGCGCAACTGGCGGGGATGCCGCTCGGAATTGCCGATCTGGTCTGGCCCGGCCTCGGCCTCGGCGGCAGCGCCAATGGCTCGATTGATTACCAATTCAAAGCTGGGGCCGCGCCAGAGGGCAAAGCGGATTTGCGGATCAAGGGGCTCACCCGCTCCGGTCTGGTTCTGTCTTCGGCTCCCGTTGATATGGGCATTGTCGCGCAGCTGACCGGAAGCAATGTCGGCCTGCGCGCGATTGCGATGAGCGGGGGTCGTGAAATCGGTCGCGCTCAGGCACGGCTGACGCCCGGTCCCGGTGCCGATCTGGCGACCCGGCTGGCACACGCGCCGGTGTTTGCGCAGGTCCGCTATGCTGGGGCGGCGGACATTTTGTGGCGGATGACCGGTGTGGATGCCATAGACATTTCCGGCCCCGTCTCGGTCGCCGCCGATGTGACCGGGCGGGTCGATGATCCGCAGATCAAGGGCAGCCTTCGGACCACCAATGCCCGGCTGGAAAGCCCGCTGACCGGCACGGTGCTGACACAGGTTCAGGCGAGTGGCCGCTTTGGCGGCGGCTCCAAGCTGGTGCTGGACAGCCTCACCGCCCGCTCCGGGGCAGAAGGCAGCGTAACAGCGCGCGGCGAGATCGACCTTTCCTCCGCGCGTGGCTTTGCCATGGACATCCAGATTGACGCCAAACAGGCGCGACTGATTGAACGCGACGAAATCGCCGCGACCGTCACGGGGCCGCTGCGGCTCAAATCCGAAAATGGGGAAGGGCTGATTTCCGGCGATCTTCTGCTCGACAAGAGCCGCTATGTGCTCGGCAAATCGACCGCCGTCTCGGCTCTGCCCAAGTTGAATGTGCGGGAAATCAACGCACCCGAAGACCGCCCGACCGCTCTGGCCGTGGCAATGCCGTGGCGACTGGCGGTGGCCGCGCGCGCGCCAGGCCGACTTTCAGTGACGGGCATGGGCATGGAAAGCGAATGGAAGGCGACACTCGACATTCAGGGCACGCCTTATGCCCCCTCGATCCGGGGACGGGCGGACATGCTGCGCGGCGGCTATGACTTTGCTGGCCGCCGCTTTGATCTGAAGCGCGGGTCGATCCGCTTTCAGGGGGAAACGCCCGCAGATCCCATTCTCGACATATTGGCCGAAGGGGCCACGCAGGGCTTGACCGCGTCGATCCGCGTGACGGGCACCGGGCAGAAGCCGGAAATCCGCTTCTCCAGCGTGCCCAGCCTGCCGGAGGATGAGCTCCTTTCCCGCATGTTGTTCGGCACATCAATTGCCAATCTCTCCGCGCCTGAGGCCTTGCAGCTCGCCTCTGCCGTCGCCTCGCTGCGTACCGGGGGGGATGGCATCAGCCCGCTCAATGCGCTGCGCAAGGCGATCGGGCTGGATCGGTTGCGCATCCTGCCGGCCGATAGCGTGACAGGGCAGCGCACGTCTGTCTCAGCGGGCAAATATCTCTCCCGCCGCGCCTATGTCGAGGTGGTGACCGACGGGCAGGGCTATTCCGCAACGCGCGCCGAATTCCAGGTGACGCGCTGGCTCGCAATCCTTTCCACCATCTCCTCGGTGGGCCGCCAAAGCGCCGCGCTGCGGGTGACCAAGGACTATTGACGCCAGCTATTTGGCGCGACGGACCACCAGATAGAGTGCACCGCTACCGCCATGGCGGGGATGGGCCGCGCGGATGGCGGCGATATGCGAACCCCAGGGGCCGGCTGCGATCCAGTCCACCACAGAAGCGCGGATGACGCCACGCGTGGTGGGTGGCAGGCGGGGATTGTCGCGTGCGGGCCGCCCGGTGATCAGCAGCACCAGCCGCGCGCCCTGCCGGATCGCTTCGCCCAGTGCATGATCCAGCAGGGCATGCGCCCCGTGGAGATTATGGCCATGCAGGTCGATCGTCCGGTCTGGTGCGACGCTGCCCTTGGCAAGGCGCTTGTCCCACCCGCCGTCCAGCGTGTTGGCATGGGGGCGGGGCGGGGCGAGCGGCGGCTTGACGTTTGCCTTGCCCGCACCGTTCGGCTTGGCAGGCGCAAAAGAGAGCGGCAGCGCCTCAGCAGGGTCGGTGCGGATCGGCAAAGCGGGCAGCGCAGGCAGCCGCCGCCCCTTCATCGGCGTCACCGAGTCCGCCACCTTGCGCCACAGCGCAATATCTTCAGGGCTGAGGCGTGCCATTGGCCTTGGCCGCCTGAATGCGGGCCAGAGCGCCCTTGGGAAGCAGGATGAAGGCCACACCCTTGGCAGACATGCCGCCCGCTGTTGCGCGTGCATTGGCCCCCGCACCCCAGAAGGTATCGAACCGGTTGGAGCCCTTGATGGCCCCGCCCGTATCCTGCGCGATCCAGATGCCGTCTGCATCGGCGCGGTCCATGGAGAGCAAAACGGGCGCACCAAGCGGCACATAAGCGGGGTCCACTGCCACGCTGCCGCCAGGCGTGAGCGGCAGGCCCAGCGCGCCCAAGGGTCCTGCGCCGGTCAGTTCCTTGAAGAAGACCCAGCTCCTATTCTCGCGCATGATAGCGGTGCCTTCCGCCGGGTGCGTCCTGATCCAGTTGATGATGCCCTGCATCGTCGCTTCACCGGGGGCGAGCAGGCCGCGTTCGCGCATCAGCTTGCCGATGGCGGTATAATCCCTGCCATTCTGCCCGTCATAGCCGATCCGCATCACCGAACCGTCTGGCAAGCGCAGGCGACCTGAGCCCTGCACTTGCAGGAAGAAGAATTCGGCAGCATCGGCGGCCCACGCAATCTCCAGTCCTCGCCCGGCAAGCGCACCTTGATCAATCGCGGCGCGGTCTGCATAGGGCACAAAGCTGTTGCCCTTCACCTGACCCCGGATCTTCTTGCCTTTCAGCGTTTCTGAAAACTGGCCGAGGTCAATCTCCACCAGTTCGGGCGGACGGCGATAGACTGGCACGGCATAAGCGTCGCTTTGGGTGCGCGATCCCGCAATTTCGGGTTCGTAATAGCCGGTTGCAAAGGCCTTTCCGTCCGCCACCTGCACCACGTCAAACTGCTCTCCAAAGTAGCGCGCGGCATCACCATCCGGCCATGTCCGCGCAGCGGTGCAGGCCGCCTGCCAGTCAGCGGGTTGTGTCAGGCCCGAAGCATCGCTGCGTTTAACGAGCGATGGGCAGGAAACGCGGAAGGCGGTCAATGCTTTTGTTTCGCGGCCTGCGGTCAGTCCGCTTGAAACACTGACAGGGGCTGCAATCACGCCCGCCGCCAATGCCGATGCGCTGCCTGCCGCGATGATGGCGGGCGCTGCAGCAACCGGCGTTGATGCAACCGGGCGGACCACCGGGTCGGCAGGCTGGCCAAGCCCCGGCGTCGGTGCCTTCTGCACCTTGGGCGGATGGGTGGCAGAGGGGGGGACAATGCTGCCGCTGCACGCGGCAAGCAGCGCTGTTGCCATCAGCGTCAGGCCGGTTCTTGCGGTTTGCATGACCCGCTCAGGCTTCGTCGGTATCGACCAGCACCCAATTGGGGTCGGCAGACCGCAGCGTGCGCGCGAAGGTCCATTCGTCATGCGTGGTGATGGCATCGGTCAGCGATCCGGCGACGACAACGCCTTCCCGGTCCCGCGTGACGGCGGCAATATCCGCGTCGAAGCGCACGGTGATGCGGGCCTCGCCATTGGTCAGTTCGGCGGCTGACACAGATGCGCGCTCAATGGCGACCAGACGGTTGTCCAGAACTTCACCTGCCGCTTCGCGTTCTGTCGCAGCTTCGGCAAAAGCATCACGCACATCGGACGCGACGAAGCGCGACACCGAGTCGAGATCGCCCTTCCAGAAGGCTTCAAGGATCATCGCATAGGCGCTCTTTGCGCCGTCGATGAATTCATCAAGCTGAAAACTGCGGTCTGCTGCTGCAATCGCGCGAATTCCGGTCAGCGCATTTTCTTCCGCCAGCGTTGCCGCATTGACAGCGTTGCGCACGAAATCGCGACTTTCGGCAGCCGGCTTGAGGTCCGCCGGCATGGGCTTGGGCTCTTCCGGGCGCGGGAAGCTCTGTTCATGGCCCGTGCGGCTCCCCAGCACCATGTAAAGGCGCAGGCCGAGAAACAGGGCGGCAGCTGCGAAAATGATGATGGCCGTCACAGCGGGTCTCCGGGAATAATCAGATTGTCATATAGGATGAAGCGACCCATGTTTCAAATAGGCTTCCGGCGCAAGCGCACCATTGCCCCGCGCTTTCTGCACTGCTAGGCGCGCGGCAGTTCGTTTTTCACAGCAGGAAAGTCAGTTCATGTCAGATGATGCGCTCGCCCAGATCGATGCCAATGGCGAAGACAACAGCCCCGCGATCGGCCTGATTGCGCAGTATATCAAGGATCTCTCGTTCGAAAATCCGAATGCGCCCGCCGTTTACCAGTGGCAGGGCCAGCCGCAGATCGACGTGCAGTTCAACATTGGTGTGCAGGTTGCCGGTGAAAATGTGCACGAAGTCGTGCTCAACATCAACGTCCGGGCCTCGTCCGCTGACAAGGTGGCTTATCAAGTGGAACTCGCTTTTGCCGGCCTGTTCGGCGCGCGCAACATTCCTGAAGACCAGTTGCAGGCGTTCATGCTGATTGACGCGCCCGCCTTGCTCTTCCCCTTTGCGCGGCGCGTGGTGGCCGATGCGATCCGTGACGGTTCGTTCCCGCCGCTGCTGCTCGATCCCATCGATTTCCGTGCGCTCTACCTGCAACAGGCCGAAGCCGCGCAGGGCGAACCCCAAGGCAACGCGTAACCGCGTGCGATGAAACTCGCTGGCGCAATGGGAACAATTGGCGGGCTGACCATGGTCAGCCGCGTCCTCGGGTTTCTGCGCGAAATGGTCGCAGCGCGGGTGCTGGGGGCAGGGCCCGCGGCAGAAGTGTTCGCGCTGGCCTTTCTGATGCCCAATCTGTTTCGTCGCCTGTTTGGCGAAGGGGCGTTTTCCAGCGGGTTTGTGCCGCTCTTTTCAAAGCGGTTGCGCGGCGAAAACGGCATGGAGGAAGCCAAGGCCTTTGCCGAGGAAATCCTTGCGGTTTTCGCGCCGGTTCTGATTCTCATCACGCTGGTGCTGATGGTGTCGATGGAAGGCTTTGTCGGCCTTTTGACCGATGCCAGCTGGAAGGCGGGTGACGGACGCACCCAGGCCGCCATCGAACTGACACGCATCACCATGCCCTATATGGTGATGATCTGCCTCGTCTCGCTGGCGTCGGGCGTGGTCAATTCGCTCAACCGCTTTGCGGCGGCAGCCTTTGCGCCTGCTTTGCTCAACTTCGCGCTGGTCGGCGCGCTGTTGCTGTTCCACGGCGGCGGCATGGAAACCGCGCGCGCCATGGCCTGGGCGGTGCTGGCGGGCGGCGTGTTGCAGATCGGACTGCTCTGGTACAGCATGGTGAAAGCCGGAGTGCGGCTGCGCTTCCGGGCGCCGCGGCTGACGGCGGCCGTGAAGGAACTCGTGGTCCTGATCCTGCC
Organism: Sphingomonadales bacterium; assembly: GCA_016714795.1. Taxonomy (GTDB): domain Bacteria; phylum Pseudomonadota; class Alphaproteobacteria; order Sphingomonadales; family Sphingomonadaceae; genus Aquisediminimonas. Next base: position 372,103 of record JADKCA010000002.1, read on the forward strand.
TGCCTCGCTCGCCGGGGGCATTTATTATATCAGCCAGTTTTTCTACGCGCGCTTTGCGACAGGCATTGACGGTGCGTTGGTCTATCTGGGCCAAGCAGACCGGCTCAACCAATTGCCGCTGGCCATCATCGGCTCTGCGTTGGGCACCGCGATACTGCCCGCTGTCAGTCGCGCGATTGCAGCCGACAATGGAGAGGAGGCCGCCACCATTCAGGGGCAGGCGGTCGATCTTGGCATGTTGCTCACACTGCCCGCCACCATCGCCTTGTGTGTGGCTGCACATCCGATTGCAGCCTTGCTCTATCAGGGTGGGCGCTTCACGGCGGAGGATGCGGCGAACACCGGGCTGGTGCTTTCCATTCTCGCCTCCGGCTTGCCGGCCTATGTGGGGATCAAGGTCCTGGTGCCGGGCTTTTACGCGCGCCAGCAGATGTGGACGCCAGTGCTGATCGGTGTGGCCTCGCTTATCATCGGCGTCAGCCTCAACTTCATCCTTGTGCCGCTTTATGGTTTGGCGGCGCTACCGTTCAGCACATCGTTCAGCGCATGGCTCAACATGGCGGCACTCTATGTCATGCTCCACGCGCGCGGCCATTTCCGGCTGACGGGGGGTGTGGCGTTCCGCGTAACGCGCCAGCTGGTCGCCGCGCTGGCGATGGGAGCTGTGCTCTGGGCGCTTCAGCGCGGTCTGGGGCCGCTTCTGCCGGATTCCAGTCTGGGCCGCCTGATCATGGTCGTGGCCATCGTGCCGGTGGGCGTGCTCGTCTATTTCGGTCTGGGCTGGGTGATTGGCGCCATCGACAAGGATGATGTGCTTGTGCTGCTGAGGCGCAAAAAGGCCGCTTAGCGCCTCATGCCTAGCGCTTGCGCGCCGCCATGTAGAACCAGTCACCCGAACCAAACCATGGCCCGATCTTGGCCACCGGCGCAAAAGCCAGCGCATAGGCTGCGCGCTTGGGCATCCGGGCGAGCGTGGACAACGTGCCGAAGCTATAGGCCAGATCAATGTTGATGTGGTGCACGGGGCCGGTCTCGAACCCGGCCTTCGCCAGCATGGCAGACAGCGTCTTGACCGAAAACTGGTAGAGATGGTGTGGTGGCTCCGGGTGCGGCCAGTAATCAAGCGCCTTGGCCAGCTTGAGTGACAGGCGCGGGAAGATGCCGTCAATATTGGGTGTGGAAACCACGAATGTGCCGCCCGGCTTGAGCAGGCGGTGGATCTCCGCCAGATCGCGCATCGGATCGGGCACATGCTCGATCACATCGAACATGGTGACGGTGTCATAGCTTTCGGGCGCGGCGGTGACGGCGTGGATATCTCCATCCGTCACGCTCAAGCCGAAATGGCCGCGCGCAAAATCAGCGGACGCGCGCGAAAATTCCACGCCCTCCACGTCATAGCCAGCGGTGCGCGCCTGATCGAGAAACAGGCCGGTGGAACAACCCGCATCGAGCAACCTGCCCGGCTGCGTCCAGCGGCGGACCACCTCCAGATGCTTGGCGGCAACGCGCGTCATCCGCGCGAATTGGGGCGTGGCGGGATCATGCAGTTCGGTATGATAATCAGCGTCTGACTGGTACGACGCGGCCAGATCATCGGGCGTAGGCGGATTGGCGATATAGGCCAGCCCGCACTGAGCGCATTCCACCAGATCAAAATCGAACTTGGTGAAAACGGGCTTCGCCTGCGTAGACCCGCACGCGTTGCAGATCGCCTGACCATTGATGCTGCTCATATACATGGGGGAGGCATGTAGCAGGCAGGGGATAAGGATTGGTGAAGGGGCTCCCCCCTTGCATCACAGCGCGGCAACGGGCATCGGGCGCGGGCAGATCAACCAGCGGACAAGTCCATCATGCGCGTCGTTTCCGGCATCCAGCCTACGGGCAATCTTCACCTCGGCAATTATCTGGGGGCGATCCGCAACTGGGTGGCGATGCAGGAGGAGGGTGAGTGCCTCTATTTTCTGGCGGACCTCCACGCCATTTCCATGCCCTATGATCCTGCCGAACTGACCGCGAACACGCGCGAAATGGCGGCGGCGCTGGTCGCGTGCGGGATTGATACGGACAGGTCCGTTCTGTTCAATCAGGCGCGCGTGCCCGCCCATTCAGAGCTGCAATGGTTGCTCAACGGCACAGCGCGAATGGGCTGGCTCAAGCGCATGACCCAGTTCAAGGACAAATCGGGCAAGAATCAGGAAGGCGCTTCGATTGCGCTCTTCACCTACCCCGTTCTGCAAGCGGCGGACGTGCTGCTTTATCAAGCGACGCATGTGCCGGTGGGCGAAGATCAGAAGCAGCATCTGGAGCTGGCGCGCGACATCGCGCAAAAGTTCAACAATGATTATGCGAGCGAGGAGGCCCCCGTCTTCACGCTGCCCGATCCAATCATCCCGCCCGCCGCTGCGCGCATCATGAGCCTGCGCGATGGCTCAGCCAAAATGTCCAAGTCCGATCCCAGCGACATGAGCCGCATCAACCTGACCGATGATGCGGATACGATCATGCAGAAGGTGAAGAAGGCCAAGACCGACCCGGAACCCTTGCCTTCTGAAGCCGCTGGGCTGGTAGGCCGGGCGGAAGCGCAGAATCTGGTGGGTATCTATGCCGCCATGGCGGGCGAAAGCGTGGATGCAGTGCTGGCGCGCTTTGGCGGGCAGGGGTTCGGCGCGTTCAAGCCCGCGCTGGGCGATCTGCTGGTGGCGCATCTCGACCCGATTGGAGAGCGATTCCGCGCGCTCAAGGACGATCATGCTGCGCTTGATGCGATTCTGGTGAAGGGCGCGCAAAAGGCGGCTTTGATGGCTGCTCCTACGCTCGCGGCGACCTATTCCGCACTGGGGCTTGCCCGGTAAGATGGGTCTGGCGCTCGCAATCCCGCTCATCTTCGGCGGTCTCTCGCCGAGCAGCCCCATCTATCAGCGCTCGATCGCCATTGGCCAGTTCGCGGCCAAGTTGAGCGCCGAACAGGCCGCAGCACAGGAAGCCGCCTGTCTGAATGGCGCGCCGCCCGATTCGCTTCGCATCATCAAGGTGAAGGGCAAAGCGCGCGATGGATTCGCGGCATATTGGAAGCGCGTGCAGGGCGGTCGGCCCGCCTCTGTAGCGGACCTGTTTCATGCGGGCGTGAAGCCCGGCTGGATCACCGACGACCAGAGCCGTCTCGCGCGTCCGGCGGATGCGGGATTGAAATCGGACGACGGGACGCTTGCTGCGCATCGTGATCGTTTTGCGGGCTTGGGCTTCACGCTGGACGAGGCCCGCGTCAACTTCGTGCTGTCTGGCGACCAGAAGGCGGCCATCGGCCAATGGGCCGTGCTGAACACTGCTGGGCAGATTGCCGGTATCTATGATGCAACCTTCATCCAGCGCAAAAAGGTTTGGAAACTCACGCGGCTGCAATGGACCGGAGACAGTATCGGCTTTCGCCCGCCCCGTCAGTTTTGCCATGCGCCCGATGATGTGATGCCGCACCGGCTGGCCAGGGCCCGCGCGGCGCGGATAGCAGCGGAAGAGGCCTTGGTGAAAGCAGAAGCGCGGCTGGCGCAGGCTGAGGCGGCCCTCGCGGCGGCCAGGGGCGAACAGCTTCAGGCATTGGCGCAAGAGGATCTGGAGCGCGCCCGAAAGTCCGAAGGAGAGGCGCGGGCGTCAGCATCAAGCAGCGCTTATGCGTTGGAAAGCGCCGAACAGGAGGCGCAAAGCCAGAAGGCCGCCGATGATCGTGCGTTGCAATGGCAGGTGCAGAGGGGCATTTAGAGCCCTGCGCGCAAGGCCTTCAAGTCCGTTTGCGCGCCTTGAGTTCAGCCGTCGCAGCCTTGTCCAGCGATGCAGCGAGGCTGGTCAGGCCGCTCCCGGTCTGTCTGGCTACTGTCCCAGCGAGCTTGACGGGCGCTTTCGAAATCGAGCGTACGGCCACCGGGCGAGTGTAGATGACGCTGGCATAGCCCAGTTTGGGGGGCTTGGCTTCGCGGGCAGGCGCTGCGGGCGCTTCCGGCTTTACGCGGACCAGCTGCGGTGCAGCAGGACCTGGAGCGGCGTTGTCAGGCAGGCGCATCGGGGCCTTGCCTTCGGGATAGATGAAACCGTGTGTGGGCCAGGCGGTTGTGCCGAGGTCTTGCGTGGGCGCAAACCAGACACGCACCCGGCTCCAGTCATTCTCGCTCGATACATCCACGACGCGCACATTCTGTTCGATCTGCCCGCGTCGTCCATTGATGGGCGACCAGTTGGAATGCGTGACCAGAACAGTGCGGTCATCCACGATCCGGCTGACAGCGGCCACATGGCCCAGCTCCATCGCGCCATGCGGTTTGAAGGCGAGCACCGCGCCGCGCTTGGGATGATTGCCGCGCTTGTATCGGCCTGCTGCCTGACCCCACCAGGTATGGGCATCGCCCCTGATCTGGATTCCGGACAAGGAGCGGGCCACAGGCACACATTCCCAATGCTGAATCGATTTGCTGACTGGAATGGCCGTGACAGGCTGTGCCACAGCAAGCGCGAGCAGGACGGGAGTGAAAAGCGAACGCCGACAAGACATTCCGCCCCTCTGCCAAATCAGGGTTAAAATTATTTCAACAGGGCAGGGGTTTATGTGAGCTTTCCCGTTCCCCGCTTGACCTTCCTGCCCGACTGCGCAACCAAGGCGGGATGACAAACGCCCTTTCCATGCTCGAAGCCGATTTCGGCACTTTTCCCGCTCTCATCAAAGCCCATGCCAGCGAACGGCCCGATGCGATTGCGCTCGCCGATCCGGCGGGGCGCCTCAGCTGGGCAGAATTTGATGCAGCGGGAGACCGGATTGCCGCGCGGTTGCAGGCCGATGGCTTTCAGCCCGGTGATGCGACCGCGATTGCCGCCTATAACTCGGTCTGGGTCGCCTGCGCGATGCTCGGCACGCTGCGCGCCGGGGGCGTGGCAGGTCTGATCACCAACAGCGCAACCGGCGAACAGATGGCCGCGATGATCCGCGATACGGCGGCAAAGCATCTGTTCCTCGATACCGCCGCTGCCGCCTCTCTGGAGGGGCAGGAGATGCAGCCGCTTACCCGCATCGCGCTGGACGGCAAAGGCGCAGGCGAAGCGCTGGAGGGCTGGATGGCTCCGGCGGGCACGGCCCCCACATCCGTCGAGATCACGCCCGATATGGGTTTCAACATTATCTATTCCAGCGGCACGACTGGCACGCCCAAGGGCATTGTCCACGCCCACAGGATGCGCTGGCAGCACATCATGCGCAGTGCGGCGGCCTATGGCACCGAAGCGGTGACGATCCTCTCCACACCGCTTTATTCGAACACCACGATGGTCAGTTTCCTTCCCACGCTGGCGGGTGGCGGCAAGGTGGCACTGATGCCCAAGTTCGACACGCTAGGCTTTCTCCAACTTGCCGAACGGGAGGGCGCGACGCATGCCATGCTGGTGCCGGTGCAATATCGCCGCCTGATGGCGCATCCGGATTTTGACAGCTTTGATCTGTCTGCCTTCCGCCTCAAATATTGCACCAGCGCGCCCTTCTCTGCCGAATTAAAGGCAGAAGTGCTGCGCCGCTGGCCCGGAGGTCTGGTGGAGTTTTACGGCCTCACCGAAGGCGGCGGATCATGCGTGCTGATGGCACATGAGAATCCGGACAAGCTCCACACCGTTGGTCGGCCCATTCCAGGGCATGACATGCGCGTGATCGACGAAGATGGCAACGAATTGCCGCCCGGTTCGGTCGGCGAAGTGGTGGGGCGCTCGCCCGCCATGATGACCGGTTATAACAACCGCCCGGACGCGACCGACGCGATGAAATGGTGGGATGCAGACGGCAATCTCTATTACCGCCATGGCGATATTGGCCGTTTCGACGAAGAGGGCTTCCTGACTCTGATGGACCGCGCCAAGGACATGATCATTTCCGGCGGCTTCAACATCTATCCCAGCGATCTGGAACAGGTTCTGGCGGAACATCCCGGCGTGATCGAATGCTCCGTCATCGGCGCGCCGCATGAAGATTGGGGCGAGACTCCTGTTGGTTTCGTGGTGCTGCGCGATGGCGTGAGTGCGGACGATGTGCTCGCCTTCGCCAACGGCAAGGTTGGCAAGACACAGCGGCTCAACCGGCTGGTCGTGACACATGAACTGCCGCGCAGCCCGATTGGCAAAGTGCTGAAACGCGAATTGCGGGACCGGTTATAGGGTTTGGACCACGGCCCCAAGATCCGTCACACTCGTCCGCGCGCCTTGCGTGATGCAATTCCATCCCATCATTGTGCCCGGATGTTGAACCCGCGAGACAGCCTGAAATCCGCAACTGACACGATGAAGTATGAAACCAGCCGGATCAGCCGTACCCAGGCCGGGCTGTCCTTGCGGTGGCTTTCGCGGGTGATCTTGCGACTTTGGTCGATGTGCCGGTCCACCAGATCGCGCATCGCAGCGGCGAAGCCTGCATCGTCCACGCGCAACATGATTTCGGCGTTGAGATAGAGGCTGCGCATGTCGAAATTGGCGGAACCGATCCAGCTGGAATCGTCCGCCACCATCAGCTTGGCGTGCAGCTTTTGCGGCTGATACTCGTAAATGTACGAGCCATAGCGCAACAGGCGGCGATAGCAGTGGCGGGCAGCGGAAATGGTGGTGACATTGTCCGATCGCGCGGCGGTGACCAGCCGGAAGCGTCCACGCAGGCCTGCCCGGCCCAGCTTGCGCAGAAAGCCCCAATTGGGCGCGAAATAGGCCTGGATCATGTCGATCCGCTGTGCTCGGTCCACGGCGCGCTTGAGGCTGCGGGTGAGGGGGCTGAGACGGCGGAACGGGCCGCCCATCTCCCATCGCACCGCCCCGGTCCGTTCGCTGTGGCGGGCGAGCAGCGAGACCAACCCCTTGATGCGGGGCTTGTCACCGGCGATCCACGCTGCCAGCCCGTCAAAATAGGCGGCCAGCCGCGTGGCGGCGGGGCCTTCCACGCGCAGCATCAGGTCATGCCAGCCCTGCCCCGGCGGGGCGTCTTCAAAATAGGTTTGCGCAATGTTGGAACCGCCGACCAGCGCCACCGCACCATCGGCGATCAGCATCTTCTGGTGATTGCGCAGCAGATAGCGGCGGCCCCAGCGCGGGATGAAACGGTCAAAGCTGATGCCCTCGGCTTTCAGCGCGGCGATGCGGCCTTCGGGCAAAGCCTCGCTGCCGAACCCGTCCACCAGCAGCTGCACCGCAACGCCGCGTTGCCGGGCCGCGATCAGTTCTTCCGCGACGCGTTGGCCAACGGCATCGTCTGCAAAAAAATAGTAGAAGAGGCGCAGGCTTTCGCGCGCGGCGCGGATCGTTTCGATCATCATTGCCATCCGCGCAGGGGCATCCGTCACCAGCCGGAGCCTATGCCCGTCCACCGCGGTCGATAGGGCAGGGAAGGGCGAATGGGGCGTCATATCTCCCATGTCGGGTCGGCAAGGCAGTTTGGCAAGCGTTTGACAGAATCGGCACAGGCTGTTAGGCGCGCGGCCTTTCCCCTATTCCATTCGTTTTAAGCGGAGCAGCTGCATGGCGCGCGTCACGGTTGAAGATTGCATCGAGAAGATCCCGAACCGGTTCGATCTCGTTCTGGCAGCAGCGCAGCGCGCGCGCCAGATTTCGGGCGGCGCGGAGCTGACGGTGGATCGGGACCGCGACAAGAACCCCGTGGTCGCGCTGCGCGAAATCGCGGATGAAACCATCCAGCCCGACGAACTGGCGGATTCGATCATCACCAGCCTGCAACGCGTGCGCGTGGAAGATGATGATGCCATCGACGAAATGGGCTCGCAGAGCATGGCAGCAGAAGCGCTGCGCCTGACAGCAGCGGCCCCGCCGCGCAACCAGCCGATGGGTGGCGATCTGGACTGACGGGCTCCTGCCTGTCTTCTACCGCAGAACCTGACTGTCTTCGGCTTCCTTGATGATGCGATCCGCCTCATCGGGAAGCAGCAGGCCTGCTTGTCTGTGACGGGCAACGGCTTGCTTCACCTCGTCAACAAAACCGGCATGGCTGCCATAGCGCTCTTCCAGCGAAGCGCGCGGGTCACCCGTGGCCAGTTGGTCTGCGCGGGTCCGCGCAAAAGGGATGAAGCCCCCGGAAAATCCGCATCCTCCGCCCCGGCCCAAGCCATCGGCCTGCACGTTCCAGCCGGTATAGGTGCCCAGCGGCACCTCCAGATAGACGGACGGAAGCCCTGCTGTCTCATTGCCGTCCGCATTCACGCGCGGCACGCGCTGCGGCAGGATACGGCGCACCTGTGGCGGCTGTTGCGCCGCCACGCCGCTGACATCGGCCCGGACAAAAGCGGGGCCAAAATCATAGTCGTAAAAGGGGTTGATCTTGCCATCAGGCACGGGCGCGTCAGGGATTGCGGGCCAGCCCATCATGGCTGAAGTCGGCTCCACCAGATCACCAGCGGACAGGCTGGGATAGCGGCTGGGCGGTGGCTCTGTGCCGTCCTTCACCCAGGCGATCAGCGCGCGGCGCGCGGCGCGCAGGCCGGGGGCGGAGGGGTTGGGATTGCCTGCCAGCACGCAACCGTCCGGCTTTGGCGCACCCTGTGGCAGAAATCCGGACGCGCCCCACGCCCCGCCATGCGACACGCTGGGGAAATAATAGCGGCGGACAGTGGCGGGCAACGGCACGTCGCGCGCGGCATCGGTTCCGATCAGACCGGCAGAGGCCCGCAGCCCCCAGAACTCCGCAGAGCCGAATGTCTCCACAACTTTGGGGCAGGTGCCCGTCTGTGTGCAGCGGTCCATCAGGCTGAGCGTACCAAGGCCGCGAGCACGGTCTTCATAGGGAGACCACCACAATGCCCCTTCGCTGCCAGCCTCGAACAGGTTGGCTGCCCCGCCGGGCAGGCCGAAGCGGAGATTGAGCGGCACCTGCCGCGCGGCAATGTCGGGATTGATGCCATCGAAAACGCGGCGCCCGGCCAGATCACGGTTGAAACCGAGCCGGACAAAGCTGCGCAGAAAATTGCCCGATTGCGAGATGCCATAGCCCAATGCCCAGCGGATGCCCGGCCCGGCAGGATTGGGGCGTCCTGCCCTGTCCGCCTTGCCGCTGCGCAGAAAGGAAACAAGATCGCGGGTTGCAGCAAAGCCGATGCCCAGCACCAGCGGGTCTTTGCCTTCATAAACCAGCGTATAGGCAGCCTGCGGATCAAATCCGTCGCGCAGGCAGAGGTGGGCGGGGTCCGGAGTTCCCGGAAAGGCCTGGGTGCGGCAATCGGCAAAAGCCCAGGCGTCGGGCGCGATGGCCGTGCCGGGTGTCCCCCATGAAGCGCGGGTCAGGCTGGCGCGGGCAGTGTCGGTCGAAACGGGCCGGGGGCGTAACGTCGCGCGGCCGATGCCACCGCTGATCGGAATGCTCCGCGTATTGGCCGCGATGTTGGAAAAGCGCGCGAGCACCTTCCCGGTGATGCTTGCGCCGCCGCGTCCACGGGCGATCGGTACGATCGCACCTTGCGCGGTGCCGTCGGGCACAATGTCGCCCTGCCAGCCGCTGATGACGCGCACATGCCCGGCCGGATCGGCGCGCACTTCGCCGCGTCCGCGGTTGGGCACGTCATAGATCAGCACGCCGCTGGTCCGCCGGGCGTCGACCGGGCGGGCGATCTGGAACGATACGGCATAATCCACCTTGCGTCGGCGATTGCGCGCGGCCAGCCCAATGTCCGTGATGATGGCATTGTCCGCATGGCGGGGGTCGAGTTCGCCATGAGCCATGCCGCGCACAATTTCATACGGGACGGCACCGGGCACAGGCTCTGCGGGGCTGACCGACTGAATGTCGATCCGGACGATTTCCGCCCGCGCGCCGCAGGCAGTGAACAGGCAGAAAAGGGCAACTGGCCAGTGGCGGTTCATCCGGGATCATCCTTCCAGACGGGATTGCGCAGAAGGCGCAAACTGCCTTGATGGAAACATGTCTGCAAGTGGACGGTGCTCTAATTTTGCATTGACTGGCAGAATTGGGTGGGATACCAAATCTGCATTGCAAGCTAAAATCCGGGAATCCATGCCCGGTACAAGGGAGAGGGAAGATAATGCGCAGCCGCATTTTGTCCGCATTGCTGGGCACCAGCATATTGGCTTTGGCCACGCCGGTCTGGGCGCAAGACGCCGCAAACACCGATTCGGAAGACGCGGGTGACATCGTCGTCACCGGCACGCGCATTGTGCGCGATGGCTATACCGCGCCGACTCCGGTGACCGTCGCCACGGTTGAGGATCTGGTCAAGTCCACCCCCTCCAACATTCCGGACGCGCTCAACAAGCTGCCCCAGTTCCAGAATTCGCTGAGCCCGGGCAAGTCCGCCAACAACTTCTCCAACTTCCCGATCCATGGCAACGTGCTCAACCTGCGCGGTCTTGGCACGGTCAGCAACAATCCCAAGGGCCCGTTGCGCACGCTGATCATGATGGATGGTATCCGCGTGGCGCCGACAACCTTCATTGGCACGATTGATACCAACGTCATCCCCAACCTGCTGGTCCAGCGCGTTGACGTGGTGACGGGTGGCGCGTCTGCTGCATGGGGCTCGGACGCCGTGGCCGGTGTCGTCAACTTCGTGCTCGACAAGGATTTCACCGGGCTGAAGGGCGTCGCTCAGGCCGGTGTTGCCCAGCGTGGCTATGGCAGCAACCAGCGCCTTGGCGCCGCTTGGGGCGCAAGCTTTGGCGAAGATCGCGGGCATGTCCTGCTCAGCGCCGAATTCTACAACAACTCGGGTATGCAGCGCGGTGATCGCGCCATCGGCAAGGCCGGTTATACTTATGTCGGTTCGGTTGTGGGCTGCACCGTCCCTGCAGGCGGCGTGGCAGGCAGCTGCTCGCCCGGCGGCGCGCTCAACCCGTTCACGGTAGCGTCCAACGTCCGCATCACGGCCAGCTCCGCTTATGGCAAGATCTACGCACCGGGCAATCCGTTCAACGGCTTCCGCGTGAATGCCGATGGCAGCCTGTCTCCGTTCAACAATGGCACGGCTGTGGGCACCGCGGGCTATGGCAGCGGCGGTGACGGCTATCAGATTCCGGATGGCAACAACACCATTGCGCCGTTCAAGACCTATCAGGGCTTTGGCCGCTTGAGCTATGATGTGGCGGACGGCGTGAACGTCTATACCCAGCTGACTTTCTCGCGCTCTGACCTGTCTTATGATCCGCTGGCCAATAGCTTTGCGCAGGCCAGCCCGACGGTACAGCTCTACAAAGACAATCCGTATATTCCGGCAGCGCTGAATGCTGCGATTCCGGTTGGCGGTTCGGTCGGCCTTGCGGCCTATTGGGGTGACCAGCAGAAGTCGCATGTGGATGAACGCACCGATTTCTGGCAGGCGACCACAGGCCTTGATGCAGAGCTGGGCGGCGGCTGGAAGGCCAGCCTCAACTATACGCATGGCGATTCCAAGCACAGCATGGATCAGTCCGGCCTGTGGGACTGGCGCAAGACGCTGGCCGCTGTCGATGTCGTTTCGGTTGGTGGCGTGCCCACCTGCCGTGTGCTGACGCTGCCCGCTTTTGCCTCTGCTTATGCAGGCTGCAAGCCCCTGAACCTGTTCAGCGGTGCGCCGATCAACTCCAGCCCGGACGGCTATGCCTATGCGACAGGTACGTCGAGCTATCGCGCGAAGTTCAAGCATGACTCGGTTGTCGCCACGATCAGCGGCAGCCCGTTCGAACTCCCCGGTGGTCCGGTCGACATTGTGATCGGTGCCGAATATCGCCACCAGTCGCTGCTGCTGCGTTCGAATGCCGATCCGGCGCTGCTCGATACGGCTGCTGAACGCAATGCCTATTTTGCAGGCGTCACGGATCGCGGCCTGCTGGGCTCCATGCTCAATTACTGGCTGACGAACGTGGGCACGGGGCAGGGCAGCCTGTCTGTCAAGGAAGTGTTCGGCGAAGTCGCTGTTCCGTTGTTGCGCGACATGGCTGGCTTTCAGGAGCTCAGCGTCAGCGGCGCAGCGCGCCTGACCGATTATTCCACATCGGGTTCGGTCACAACGTGGAAGGTGGGCGGCACCTGGAAGCCGATCAACGATCTGCTGTTCCGCGGCACCTACTCCCGCGACATCCGCGCACCCAATCTGTATGAACTGTTCCGCGGTGATCAGAGCGGCATCGGGATCGTCCTTGATCCGGTGACCGGTCTCAACCAGAACGCCTCCACCGTCAGCGGCGGCAACCCGAACCTGAAGCCGGAAGTCGCCAAGACGCTGTCGTTCGGTGGTGTGATTTCGCCAAGCTTTATTCCGGGTCTGAACCTCTCGGTCGATTACTACCGCATCAATCTGAGCGGTGCGATCGACTCGCTGTCGTCTGGCCAGATTTTGAACAACTGCTTCAACTTCGGACCCAGCTCGCCGGAATGCCTGCTGATCACGCGCCCCACTGCGACCTCCTTCCCGTCGCAGATCCGCATTTCAGAAGCGAACATCTCCTTCCTGAAGACGGCAGGCTGGGATTTCGATCTGAGCTATCGCACCAGCCTGGGTGAAGATGGCGGGCTGGGGCTGCGCCTCTATGCCAACTATCTGTCCAAGTTCCAGACGCAGGCCTATACCGGTCAGCCGGTGATCAACTATGCCGGTCGTAACGTGGTGGGCTCCAACCCGGTGGCCTATCCGCGCTGGCGCGGGTCGTTCTCGATCGATTATACCAACGGCAATTTCGGCGCGACGCTGACCGAGCAGTATATCGGCAAGATGCGTCACCTGAATGCGGCGTCGGCGATCGCCCTGTCCAACTTTGTGGACCCGACGGTGGGTGCCGTGATCTATACCGATCTGTCGCTGCGCTACACCATCCCGCAGGGCAACGGAAAGTTCGAGGTGTTCGGCACCGTCAACAACCTGTTTGACAAGAAGCCGCCGATCATTCCGGGCACCACGCCGGGTGTGAACCTGCCGACCAACATCTCTACCTATGACGTGGTGGGTCGCGCCTTCACGGCGGGCGTTCGCTTCAACTTCTGACCGGTTTCCGGGCAGCGCGACCTCCTCCCCGCGCTGCCCGGATCAGTTCAGCGATTGAACCTTATCAAAAGCCGGTTCAGCACGCCGCTGAACCGGCTTTTGTCTGAGGAGTAGGCCGCGTCAACCGGGCTCACCAGATCCTGCCCCACGTCAAAACCTTCCGAGTGCGATACAATGCGGGCAAAGCTTTGCGGCACGCGGCCTTGGCTGACAGTCTGTCCATCCACGATCAGCCGCACGGTCGCAGCGCTGCCTGCCGCCTCGCGATCCAGCGCAAAATCCAGTTCGATGACATGTGGGCCTGTCGCCAGCGGGGCGGGGGCGGCAATGCGCGTCGTGTAGGTGGGGGTCAGCACATAGGTGAAGACCGGATGACCTCGGTCGATGAGCAGCGCATAGCCGCCAAATCGTCCACCCTGCGCCACAAGCGCGCCCTGCGCGGCCTCCATCACGTCAATTTCGGCGCGAATGCGGAATGAACGGCCCACAATGGCGGGGGCCACGGTCTCGCTCAACTGCGCCATCGGCCGTGTGTAGAGGAATTCCCGGCGGTCTCGATTGGGGTCGGGGCGGCCTGCCTGCTGCCCCTCGCTGGTGTGGATGGGGAGGATGCCCGCTTTCGGGGCCTCGCGCCAGAACAGCCGGATCATCGCGGCCAGTCTTTTGGGCTGTTGTGCGGCGAGATCGGTGGATTGCGAAAAATCATCATCCAGCCGGTACAGCTCCCAGCGCCGCGCATCGGGGTGGGGAACGGGTTTGGGGGCCTTGTCCCACGGCGTCACGGCGGGGACGGTGCTCGCCATCCAGCCATTCTGATACAGAGCGAGATTTTGCGCGACCCCCGTCACCAGCGTCCGGCGGGGGGAGGGGGCGGTGGCGCTCTTCAGCGTGACTGCGGCGCTGATGCCGTCGATGCGCTGCTGGCGGATTCCGTCTATACTGGTCGGCGATGCAATCCCGATCAGCTCCAGCAGCGTCGGCATGATGTCGCTGACATGAAGGAACTGGCTGCGCAGGCCACCGGGATCGGGAATGTGCCCCGGCCAGTCGATCACCATCCCGTTGCGGATGCCGCCCAGATGAGAGGCATAGCGCTTGGACCAGGGAAAGGGCGCATTCATCGCCCAGCCCCAGCCGCCGGTGTTGAGATTATAGGCCAGCGGCCCGCCAATGCTGTTGATGCGCGCTTCGGCTTCGTCGGGATTCTCGGTCACGCCTGCCAGAGAGGATTGTTCGAACAGCTTGCCGTTGAGCCCGCTTCGGCGCTTGCGCCATTATCGCCCTGAATATAGATGATGATCGTGTTCCGGTCCGCGCCCGTCTCTTTCAGGCTGGCGATCACGCGCCCGATCTGATGGTCTGCATAAGACAATGATGCGGCATAGGCCTCCATCATCCGTGCATGGAACCGCTTGCGGTTCTCTGGCAGGGCGTCCCAATGGGGCAACGTCTCGGGGCGCGGCGCGTCTTGGACGTTGGCGGGGATGACGCCCAAGGCCTTTTGCCGCGCAACGATTTCGGCCCGCATCACGTCCCAGCCGTCATCGAACCGGCCCCGGAACCGGGCCATCCAGTTGGCAGGCGCATGGTTGGGAGCATGGGCGGCCCCTGGCGCGAAATAGGCGAAGAAGGGCTTGTCTGGCGTGGTGGCCCGCTGTTCGGCGATCCAGTCTATCGCCTTGTCCGCCAGATCGGCTTCGAGATGATAATCCGGCCCGTGCGGCCCTATGACAGGCCGGGTATCCGCGATCAGCGACGGCTCGAACGCGCTCGTATCCGCACCCAGAAAGCCGTAGAAATGGTCAAAGCCAAGGCCCGTCGGCCAGCGGTCAAACGGTCCGTTGGGTCCGGTTTCCCATTCCGGCGTGATATGCCCCTTGCCGAACATGGCAGTGCTATAGCCCTGGTCGCGCAGGATGCGGGGCAGGGCGCCCGCCGTTTTGGGGATGGCGCTGTTATACCCCTCATAGCCCGAAGCCCAGTTGGTCGGATAGCCAATGCCCACATTCTGCGGATAGCGCCCGGTGAGCAAAGATGCGCGGGTGGGGGAGCAGATTGCGGTGGTGTGGAAGCGGTTATAGCGCAGCCCGCGCTGCGCCAGCGCGTCGAAAGCAGGTGTTGGCACCGGCCCGCCAAAAGCAGAGGCCGAACCGAAGCCGACATCGTCCGTCATGATGATCAGGATATTGGGCGCATTCGCTGGCGCGCGAACCGGTTGTGGCCAGCGCGGTGCGGGCGAGTCTGCGATGGTCTTGCCATAACGCGGGCGGGCGTCTTGCGCTGCCGCCGCCCCGGCCAGAACCAAGGCCGATGCGGCGAGCCAGCGCCCCCATTGCATCCTAGCGCCCGCCCTCGAACGCGGCGAGCATGGTGTAATATTCATCCTCCCGGCTGCGCAGGGCATGGGTGCCCGGCGGCAGCGTGGCATAAGGGATGGCGGGCTTGGGCGCCGACGTCCAGTCAGACATGCCGCGACGGCGGATGATTTTCCACATGCCGCCGCGCCGCTCCAGCAGGTCGATGTAGCGGCCCTCGAAGAAGATATCCTCTTCGCCAGTGCCGTCTTTCACATCGCGCTGATGGTGCGCAGCATAATAGCATTCGCTGAACGCGCGGTCCCCCTTCACGCGGATCGAGACGTTGGAAATGTGGTGCTTGCAATATTTGAGCTTGGGCAGAATCTTCATCGCGAAATCGACGAACTTGGTGGATGTGCCGTCAAAGCCGCCATGCTTGTGCGTGGATTCGGGCCAGAAGCAAGAGCGGATCAGTGCTTCATCGGCATGGTCGTTGCCGCGCGCATAGTCGAACAGCACTTCCTCAATGTCCGCGCGCGAAACCAGCATGTCGATCTGCTGGGCAGCGCTCATTTTGCGGGGTTTGCCCGCCGCCTCCGCTGTTCCTGCCGATGCAGCGAGGCCGCCAACCAGCGCGGCGGTCAGCGCGCTTCTGCGATCCAGTCCAGACATTTTCGCTCTCCCTCTTTGGTTTGTCCCGGTGCGTGTGGCTAGCATGGGGTGCGGTTGACTTCACTCAAAAACTGCACCAACGTGCATTTATGCGCGCCCAAGGGCGTTTTCACACAAGGTAAAGGTCGGACAGGGCAAGACTGTCGCAGGCCGGGGAGAGGCAGGCAAGATGCAGTTTGACATGCGCGAACTGGCGCTGCTGGAGCGATACAAGCTGATCAATTCCACCATCACGCCGCGCCCCGTGGCGTGGGTGACGACGGTTGGCGAGCATGGTCTGGTCAACGCCGCGCCCTACAGCTTCTTCAACGCCTGCGGGATCGAGCCGCCATTGGTGGTGCTCGGCCTGCTCAAGGATTTCCGCACGCGCGAACTGAAAGACACCGCCACCAACATTGCCGCCAATGGCGAGTTCGTCGTCAATCTGGTGAGCGAGGCGGATGTCGAGACGATGAACCTCTCCAGCGTCGATGCCCCGCGCGATGTGAGCGAGGTCGATTATGCCGGGATCGCCACCACGCCCTCCACGCTGGTCGCCCCGCCACGCATCGCCACCAGTCCGGTCAGCTTTGAATGCAGGCGCCTTGAAGCGCTGGATATTGGCGCGTTGCAGACGGTAGTGATCGGCGAAGTGCTGATGATGCATGTCGCGGACGACTTCATCACCAACCCCGAAAAGCTCTATCTGGATACCCCCGCGATGCAGCTGGTGGGCCGCACCCATGGCGCGGGCTGGTATGCCCGCACGAGTGACCAGTTTTCGGTGGACCGCCCCCGGTTTGACGCAGAGCGGGCGGAACGCACGCGGAGCGGCGGGCAATGAGCGAGGCCGCAACTCCTGCCCCCGCGCCGCTTTTCCCCAAGCCGCTGATCGCCTGGCTGACGGTCGGCATTCTGTTCATGCTCTACATCCGCTCGCTGGCAGACCGGATGCTGCTGGCGCTGATGGTGAAGCCGATCAAGCTCGATCTGGGGCTGAGCGATTTACAGATCAGCCTGCTGCAAGGCCCCGCATTTGCGCTGCTTTACTGCCTGTGTGCCATTCCCGTGGGCCTGCTGCTCGATCGTTCACCGCGCCGCTGGGTGTTGTTCGGGTGCATCGTTGTGTGGAGTTCGGGGGCCGCCGCCTGCGGGTTGGCGGGCAGCTTCGCGCTTCTGGCGTTCTCTCGTTCGATGCTCGGCGCGGGCGAATCCGGATACACGACCGGAGCCTATTCGATCATCGGAGACAGCTTCCCGCCCGAACGCCTCTCGCTCGCCATGTCTATCTTCGTGATGGGCGGCGTGATGGGGGCGGGGATCGTCTTCCTGCTTGGCGGGCCATTGGTGGAAGCGGTGCTGGGCGGTGCCGTGGCGCACTGGCCGGGCATGGGCGGCTTCAAGCCGTGGCAGCAGGTGTTCATCATCACTGGCCTGCCGGGCATTGCGACGGCACTGCTCGTTTTCCTGTTCCCAGAGCCGAAGCGGCAGAAGCGCGCGGCGGCGGGCACCACCGGCTATGGCGAGGCGTTGCGCTACATGATGCAGCATCCGCGCTGCTATCTGGGCATCATCCTTGGCATCGGGCTGGTCTATAGCGTCACCATTGCGCAGCAGAGCTGGGCGCCCTCCTATCTGGAGCGCATCCATGGCTGGACGCCCAAGCAGATCGGGCTGGCGATGGGCGCGGCACAGATGCTGCCCGCGCTCAGCCTGCCCTTCCACGGCTGGGCAGTGGACCGGCTCTATCGGTCTGGGCGCAAGGATGCACACTTGCTCTGGTGCCTGATCACGATGCTGATCGCAGCGCCCTTTGCCGTGGCCGCCTATCTGGTGCCGACGCCCACCGCGACCGTTATCTTGTTCGGCTGTTACATGCTCTTCATCCTCTCCACGGCCTCGATGGGGCCAGCCGCCACGCAGGTGGTGACACCGCCCGAATTGCGCGGGCGGGTCTCAGCCATATTCGTGCTGGTGACGGGGCTGATCGGTATGGCGTTTGGCACGTTCATGGTCGGCTTCTTTACGGACAAGGTGCTGGGCGATCCGATGAAGCTCGGCACCTCGCTGATCCTGCTGATCGTGATCGTGCTGAGCTGTGCCGGGCTCTTGTTTGCGCTGGGGCGTCCGCAGATGCGCCAGCTGGCCCAGAATTGAGGAGTTGACCCGATGAATGCCCCGACCTTCGCCACGATAGAAGTCGGCGTGCTTCCCGCTGCCTATCCCCAGCGGACGCTGCACCTGATCAATGGCGAATATGTCGAGCCTTCGGGCGGCGGGTGGTTCGACGCGGTGGACCCGTGCACCGGGCGCGGTCATCGCGCAGATTGCAGAGGGCAATCAGGCCGATATCGACCGCGCGGTCGCTGCCGCGCGCATGGCACTGGAAGATGGCCCATGGAGCCGATTCAAGCCTTCCGAGCGGCAAGCCGTCATGCTCAAGCTCGCCGATCTGGTCGAAGCGGAATTTGATGACATCGCGCTGGTCGACACGCTGGAAATGGGCCGCCCCATCACCATGTCAAAGCTGATGAAGAGCATGGTGGTGCGCGCGCTGCGCCATTATGCGGGGCTCGCAACCGCCATCCACGGCCAGACGATGGGCAATAGCGCGCTGGTGGACCTCACCTCCTTTACGCTGCGCGAACCGGTGGGCGTGGTCGGCGCGATCATCCCATGGAACGGCCCGGTCTTCTGCGCCGCATGGAAGTGCGCGCCCGCGCTGGCAGCGGGTTGCACCGTAGTGATGAAGCCGTCTGAAAAGGGCTCACTCACTCCATTGCGCTTTGGCGAACTCTGTCTGGAAGCAGGCATTCCGCCAGGCGTGGTCAATGTTGTCACTGGGCACGGTGCAGTGGGCGCGGCGCTTTCTGACCATCCTGATGTGGACAAGATCACTTTCACCGGATCGTGCGGAACGGGGCAGAAGATCATTGCGGCCTCGGCCGGCACGGTGAAGCGCGTGACGATGGAGTTGGGCGGCAAATCCCCCAACATCATCTTCGCCGATGCTGATCTTGACTTGGCGGTTCCTGCGGCGGGCATGGCGATCTTCAACAATAGCGGACAGGTATGCAGCGCAGGCTCGCGCATCTTTGTGGAGCGCGCCATCCATGACGAGTTCGTCGCGCGGCTGGTGGAATTTGGCAAGACGCTGAAGCTGGGTCACACGCTTGATCCGGCAACTCAGATCGGCCCGATTGTGTCGCAAGGCCAGTTTGACCGGGTCTGTTCCTATCTGGAGATCGGCCCGCAGGAGGGCGTGCACGTCGCGCTGGGCGGTGCGGCCTTGCGCGATGGCGATTTCGGCAAGGGCTTCTATGTGGCTCCTACCATCTTCGGTGGCGCGGAGGACGGGATGCGCGTCGCGCGCGAAGAGATTTTCGGCCCCGTCGCCTGCGTGCTGCCGTTCGACAGCTTCGATGAAGTCATCGCCCGCGCGAACGATACCGTGTTCGGCCTCGCCGCCGCCGTCTGGACGCAGGACATCACCCGCGCGCACCGCGCGGTCAAACGGATCAAGGCGGGCACTGTCTGGGTCAACCATTATGGCGCGATGGACCCGGCGGTTCCCTTTGGCGGCTACAAGATGAGCGGCTTTGGGCGCGAAGGCGGCACCGAACATATCGAAAGCTATTTGCAGACCAAGGGCGTCTGGATTCGCACCTGATTGGAGATTGAACCATGCAGTTGAACCTGCGCTACGACATGAACAGCCCCAGCTTCGGGGCACCGCACACAGCCCTATATCGCACCGCTATCGAGCAATCGGCCTGGGCGGACAAATTGGGCTTCACACAGGTGTTCCTCGCCGAACATCATGGTGCGGAAGATGGCTATTGCCCGTCTTCCATGGTGCAGGCCGCCTCCATCTTCGGCGTGACGCAGAAGATTTTCGTCCATCTCTCCGCGCTGGTGGTGACGATGCACGATCCGCTGCGGCTGGCCGAAGATCTGATCGTTCTGGACAACATCTCCAACGGGCGGATCTGGCTGACGGCGGGCATGGGCTATCGCCCGCACGAGTTCGAGATGTTCGGGAAGGACATTACCAAGCGGCTCGGCCTGATGAACAAGGCGCTCGATACCATCAAGAAGGCATGGGGCGGCGAACCGTTTGAATATGAAGGCCGCATGGTCCGCGTGACGCCCAAGGGCGTGCAGCCAGGCGGACCGAAAGTCTATATGGGTGGCTCCACTGACAAGTCGGCGATCCGCGCGGCCAAGGGGGGATACCAATACTTCCCCGGCCATCCCGCGCTGTTCGATCTCTACAAGGAAGAGCGTGCCAAGCTGGGCTTCCCTGCGCCCGAAGATCTGGTGAAGACCGCCGCCAGCTTCCTTTATATCTCCGATGATCCTGAGCGGGATTGGCCGCGCGTCGCGCCGCATGTCGCCTATGCCACCAACACTTATGCGCAGTGGGCGACCGAGCGCGGCACGGGAGACACGCTCTACAAGGCGGCGGAAACCGATGATGTGGTGGCGGCGCTCAAGGCCATGCCCAACATCAAGGTGCTGACTCCCGATCAATGCTTTGAATGGCTGAAAACTCAGCCCGCCAATACCGGCATCAACTTCCACGCGCTCTTGGGCGGGCTCGATCCGGACCTGTCATGGGCCAGCCTGTTGCTGTTTGAAAAGGAGGTGCTGCCGCGCCTGATCGACGCGCAGATGGTGGATCTGAACATCTGATGCGCACACGGCGCTGATGGCCTCCCCGCTCATGGCGCCCGGCTTCATGGCAGACACATTGCCCTAATGGTTCGGCAAATGGCAGGCCGAAAGCGGCATGAAAGTGCAGCCCTGATACGCTAGTCATCGTCATCCTGACCGTGCTGCATTGTCCATGGACGCTGATATCAGCGTTGTTCATCTCGTCATGCTGAAACGCTCTCAGCATGATGATCGCGCTGGCGCTGCGAGGTGACCGCTTTCAAAAATATGACATTCGGCGAATTTAGGACACTTGACATAATTGCCATATCGCGGAATCCTGCGCTCATCCAATCGACGCCCGGGTGGGGCGCATGACGGGGAGAAAACGATGAAACGGGTGTGTTTCTCCGTGGCGATGGCGGCTTCTGTCGCGTGTGCGCTGCCCGTGGCGGCGCAGAACGCCGCGCCCAAGTCCTTTCCCAAGCCGCTGGCTGAAGAGCCGATTCCCAATGTCCTGACGCTTCCGGAGAAATATCCCGCCAGCTGGATCATGGTGCATGATTTCAACTTCATGGCGCTGGCGGATGGACGCGGTGCAGTGGTTGATGTGGCCGATCCGGTCAATCCGCTGAAAGGCATGGTCTCCATCGCGCAGTTCGGCAATGTTCTTTTGCCCAGAACCAAGGCCGAAATCTACACGGCGGAAACCTATTACACCCGCCTGTCGCGCGGCGAACGCACCGATGTCATCACCATTTGGGACAAGGCGAATCTGAAGCCCAAGGGCGAGATCATCCTGCCCGGCGGCAAGCGCCATCAACAGGTGACCTACAAGAACACGTTCCAGTTCACCAATGGCGAGAAGTGGGCGCTGGTCTCCAACTTCACGCCAGCACAATCGGTGACGGTGGTTGATCTGGAAGGTCGCAAGGTGCTGAGCGAGATCGATCTGCCGGGCTGTTCGCTGATCTACCCAACCGGACCGCGCGGCTTCACCACTTTCTGTGCAGACAGCACCTTCTCCACGCTGCAACTGGCAGAAGATGGCAAGCTGGCCAGCACCACAACCTCCAAGCCTGTGCTCGATCTCGACAAGCAACCTTTGTTCGGTATGCCCGCGATGGTGGGGCAGACGGCGTGGTTCGTCTCTTATTACGGCGTTGTGAAGGGCTTTGACCTCTCGGGTGCGGTTGCCAAGCCCGTGGCCAAGCCGTTCAGTGTCGGCGCCGCAGAGGGTGGCGCGCCCGAATGGCGGCCCGGCGGCTGGCAAGTGATCGCGAGCGATGCAACTGGCAAACTTTATGTGCTGATGAGCCCTTCGGGTCGTGAAGGGAGCCACAAAGATGGCGGCACGGAAGTCTGGGTGCTTGATCCGGCCAAGCAGGTCCGTGTGGCGCGCATTCCGCTCAAAGGCCCGGCCATTACCATAGAGGTGACGCGAGAGGCGAAGCCCCGGCTGGTCGCCGCCCGGGTCGATGCTGTGGTCGATGTCTATGACGCGGAGAGCGGCGCGTTCCAGCACACGCTGGGCAATACGGTGGCGTTCAATCCGCAAACTCTGTCGGTGATCGATTGATGGCCGCGCTGGCGCTGTTTCTGGCGCTGGTCCTTGCTGTCTCTGCCGGGCACAAGCTGGTGGAGCGCGAACGCATGGGCGTGGCGGCAGGGCGGCTGACCGGACTGTCTGGCGCGCTGGGCGGCGTGGCCAATGTCGCGGCGGCGGCGGTGGAGATCATGGCGGCGCTCTGCCTGCTGGTGCCGCCGTTGCAGGCTGTGGGCGGAGCCATCGCAGGCGCGCTCTGGCTGGCTTATGGCGTGGCGCTGGCCATGCGCTATGGCGAGACGCTTGATTGCGGCTGCACTTTCGCTGCGCAGGAAAAGCCGGTGGGGCCGTTCATGCTGGCCCGCGCCTTCGGGCTGATGCTATTGGGCGGCATCGTTGCGTTGAGCGCGTCTGCGCCGCTTGATCTGATCGCGCCCTTTGCGGCTCTTGCGTTTCTGGCGCTCTATTTCGCCGCCAATGAACTGGCTGGCATCATCATCTATCGCAAAGGGCATGCCGCATGATGATCTCGCAAATCCTGCTCTGGATTGCCGTGACCGTGCTTGCGGCGCTGGTCGCAGCGCTCGCCCGGCAAGTCGGTATCCTGCATGAACGCATTGCGCCAGCCGGGGCACTGACGCTGCACCAGAAGGTCAATGTGGGTGAAGTGGCGAGCCCGATGATCCTTACCACGCTGGACGGGCAGAGCCTCACGGTAGGCGGCTCCAAGCGCGATGGCCGCAGTCAGTTGCTCTTTTTCGTCTCGCCCGATTGCCCGGTGTGCAAATCTTTGCTGCCCGTTTTCAAATCTGCCGCGCGCGCTGAGGCTGACTGGCTGGACGCGATGCTGGTGAGCGATGGCGATGAGGCGGCGCAGCGCCGGATGGTGATGGAACAGGATCTGGCGGGCATTCCGTTCGTCCTGTCCGAAGCCTTGGGGCGCTCATTCGGGGTGGCCAAGCTCCCCTATGCGGTCTTGCTGGATGAAGCCGGGCGGGTGGCTTCGCTCGGCCTCGTCAACACGCGCGAACATCTCGAAAGTCTGTTCGAAGCGAAGGAGCGGGGCGTCGCCTCCCTCCAGGAATTTCTGGCCCGTCGCGAAAGGGAGATGTGATCATGGCCAATTGGGACAAACTCACGGAGACGCTGGCGCGCGGCGTGGCACGCGGCACCTCCCGGCGCGGCTTGCTCGCCTGGTTGGGTGGGGCTGTGACAGGGGCGGCGGCGTTGCCAGTGCTTCCCGTTTCGCGCGCATATGCCGCAGGCGGCGGAGCAGGCGGCGCATCAGGGCGGCCTGCGCACACATCTGGCAGCGATCAGGACCCCGGGGATCGGACGCAATGCGATTACTGGCGCTATTGCGCAATTGACGGCTTTTTGTGCACCTGTTGCGGCGGCACGGTGAATGCCTGCCCGCCGGGGACGGAAATGTCTCCCATCACCTGGATCCGCACCTGCACCAACCCGGCACATGGCCGGGCTTATGTGATCAGCTATAATGATTGCTGCGGCAAATCATCCTGCGGGCAATGCCTTTGCAACCGCAATGAAGGGGACCGGCCTCCGGTTCGTCCGCAATCCAACAATGATTATAACTGGTGTCTGGGTACGGAGAGCAGCGTCTATAACTGCTCGACCGCGATCATCATTGGCGTCGCGACGGAGCCTCGCTGATGAAGCGTATCCTGTTCCTGCTTACCGCCCTGTCCGCCTCAACTCCCCTCTTGGCGGCGGATGGGGCGACCCTCTACAAGCGGTGTGCAGCCTGTCATTTGCCCACCGGCGCGGGTGTGCCGGGAGCCTATCCGGCGCTGTCCAATGATTTTCTGACGCTGGCGAAAAAGCCCGCCGGGCGGCGCTATCTGGCGCTGGTCGTGATCAAGGGCGTCTCCGGCCCGATCACCGTGGGCGGCAAGCCATTCCGCGGCGTGATGCCCGCGCAGATGCTCAACGATGCCGATACGGCTGCCGTCCTCAACCATGTCGGCACGGTCGTGGCCAAGGGCGGCAAGGGCTTCAAGGCCTTTACCGAGGCCGAGGTAAAGGCCGCGCGTGCATCGGGCGCGGCGCTGTCAGCGGCGCAGATCGGCGCGCTGCACGCGGCATCGGGCGGAAAATGAAGCGCCAGCTTCCCCTGATTGGCGCGCTGCTCCTGCCTGTGATGGCGGGTGCAGTGGCTGCCAGTCCGGCGGGAGGCAAAGCAGACATGCCCGGCGTCATCGATCCGGCGCAGGCCCGGCTGGATTATATGCTCAAATGCCAAGGCTGCCACCGTCCGGATGGCAGCGGGGATGCGGTCTCCAATCCGCCGATGAACGGCAAGGTGGCCAAATTTCTGCATGTGCCGGGTGGTCGCGCATTTCTGGGCCGGGTGCCGGGCGTGGCGACGGTTGATCTGGATGACACGCGGCTCAGCAATGTCGTGAACTGGACTTTGTATCGCTTTGACCGGGCGAATTTGCCGCCCGGTTTCAAGCCTTACACGCCTGCCGAAATCGGGCGTCTCAGACAATCTCCGTTGCGTACAGAAAGGGCGGGGGTGCGCGCTGCACTTGTCGCTCAAATGCCGGGTGGGGTGCTTTGAAAACAAACGAAAAAAGGGTGGAGTCAAACATGAAGAACGCACGTCTCTTACTGCCGCTTCTGCGCGGCACTGTCGCTGCCATCGCCTTGTGCACCGCTGGTGCGGGCTGGGCGCAGCAATCGAACGAAGACGCTGATACGGGGGAAATCATCGTCACCGCCACCAAGCGGGCGGAAAGCCTTCAGGATGTTCCGATCTCGGTTTCTGCCGTAACGGGCGACGCGCTCTCCAAGAGCCGTGTGACGCAGGCGGACGAACTGGTGACGAAAGTTCCCAACCTTCAGCTGACCAGCACGGTGGGCGACAATACGCCGGTCTTTGCGCTGCGCGGCGTTTCGATGTCGGATTACAGCCTCAATCAGGCGAGCCCGGTCGCGACCTATTATGACGAAGTCTATAAAGGCAATTTCGCTTTTCTGGGCGTCGCGATGTTCGATCTGGAGCGGGTGGAAGTGCTGCGCGGGCCGCAGGGCACGCTTTATGGCAAGAACACCACCGGTGGCGCGGTCAACCTGATCAGCAAGGCCCCGGAACTGGGCGAAGTCAACGGCTATGCCAATGTCGGCTATGGCAATTACAACCGCATTGACCTGAACGGTGCAGTCAATGTGCCGCTGGGCGAGATGGCGGCGCTGCGTGTGGCGGGCACCTATGCCAAGGCGGATGGCTGGTTCAAGAATGTTCTGCCCGGCCAGCCTGATCTGGCGAGCGTCAGCGAATATGGCGTGCGGGCCTCTTTGCTGCTGGAACCCGCCGATGGCGTGAAGTTCGTGCTGCGCGGGGCCACCAGCTATCAGAATCCGCGCAACTATGGCATTTATGCAGAACCTGCCGCCATCAATCGTGCTGGCCTGAAAAAGCGTCAGATTGCGGCGAACGTGACCGACAAGCGCCAAGCGCGCACCACCTCGCTCTCGCTCGCCGGCACATTCGATGTGTCTGACAGCCTGACCGTCACCAGCATCACCGCTTATGACAAGGGACGGCTGAACTTCTATGAAGATACCGATGGCCAGCCCATCGAGTTGCTCGAAATCCCTTATGTCGATCGCGCCAGCCAGTTTGCGCAGGATTTGCGGTTGACGAGCGATTTCAGTGGCCCGTTCAACTTCATTCTGGGGGCCTATTACCACCGCGAGAAGGTGTTCAACGCGACCACATTTGAAATCGCGAAGGACGTGGATTCCGATGGCCTGCCCGGTGTAACCGATGCGGACTGCGCCATCGGGCTGCCGCTCGGTTGCCTGTTCGCGAACCAGTTTGACCAGCTCAAGAAGAGCTTTGCAATCTATACGGATTTCAACTTCGCGGTGACAGACTCGCTCAAGCTGCGCGGCGGACTGCGCTATACGCATGACACCGGCACGCAGACCGACTTCACCTCCGATGCGCTGGGGCCGAACGGGGTGCTGGTTGTAAACCTGATCCCCAGCTCCAACCTGCGCTACAAGAAGAACAACATTTCCGGAAAGATCGGGCTGGATTACCAGCTGGCCAGCGGCAACATGATCTATGCCAATTATTCGCGCGGCTATCGGGCGAACAGCTTCAACGCGCAGGCCTTTTTCGATCCGTCCGAATTGTCGGTGGCGAAGCCCGAAGGTGTGGATGCGTTCGAACTGGGTGCGAAGACGCAGTTTGCGGACCGCCGCATCACGCTCAACATGGCAGGCTTCTATTACAAGTATAAGAACCAGCAGTTCATCAACGTTGATCCGGGCACGGCGGCGCAGACCCTGCTGAACATCCCCAGCTCGCGCATCATGGGTGGCGAAGCGGAACTGACCGCACGCGCCAGCGACACGCTGACGATCCGGGCCGGCCTTGGCATCCTCGATACCAAGATTGAAAAAGGCATTGTCAGCGGCAATAATGTGTCGGGCAACAAGCTGTCCAACGCGCCTTCGCTCACCTTCTCGGGCGGGTTTGACGCCACGGTGATGGATGGAGACAGCGGCAAATTGAGCCTGCACGGCGATCTGTCATACGCCGCCAGCCAATATTTCGAAGTGCTCAACGTCGCCCGCCTCAAGCAGAAGAGCTATGCGCTGCTCTCTGCGCATATCGATTGGGAGTCGGCCAATGGCCGCTTCAATGCTTCGATCTGGGGCAAGAATCTCGCCAACAAATTCTACTTCACTTCGCGGGTTGACCTGCTGGCGGGCTTCGGATTCGATTATAACCATGTCGGCACGCCCCGGACGTACGGCATTACGCTGGGCGTGAAATATTGAGGAGTAAACATATGCTCCCGTTTGCCCTGAGTAGGGGCTGAGCTTGTCGAAGACCCGTATCGAAGGGTGAATGGCCCTTCGATACGTCATTTCGCGTTCGCTCAATGCCTACTCAGGGCAAACGGTTGATATGAGAAGACAGGAGAGAGAGCATGTCTGATTACAAGCTGCTGATCGGCGGCCAGCTCGTCGCTGGCGATACCACGATGGATGTCATCAACCCCGCGACCGAAGAGGTGCTGGCGGTGTGCCCGCGCGGCTCCGAACGGCAGCTCAACGAGGCGGTGGCCGCTGCCAAACAGGCGTTCAAATCGTGGCGCAAAGTGCCGATGGAAGACCGTCGCGCGCTGGTGAACAAGCTGGCCGACGCCATTGATGCCCGCACCGAGGAGTTCGCCCGCCTGTTGACGCAGGAACAGGGCAAGCCGTTGGCTGAATCGACGGCGGAGATCACCTATACCGCCGCTTTCCTGCGCTACCTCGCCTCGCTCAATCTTGAGAACAAGCTGATCGAGGATAATGACAATCGCCGCGTTGAGATGCGCCGCAAGCCGCTGGGTGTGGTCGGTTGCATCATTCCGTGGAACTTCCCGGTGCTGATCGTTGCGTTCAAGGCACCCGTTGCGCTGCTGGCGGGCAATACGATCATCATCAAGCCCGCGCCGACCACGCCGCTCACCACGCTGCGGCTGGGCGAACTATGTGCCGAGATTTTCCCGGCGGGCGTCGTCAACATCGTCACCGATCAGAATGATCTGGGCGGCGTGCTGACCAACCATCCCGATATTGCCAAGATCAGCTTCACCGGCTCGACCGAAACCGGCAAGAAGGTGATGGCGAGTGCCGCCTCCACCATCAAGCGCATCACGCTCGAACTCGGCGGGAATGACGCGGCCATCGTCCTGCCGGACGTTGATCCCAAGGTTGTGGCCCCCGGCATTTTCGGTGGGGCGACGATGAATGCGGGACAGGTCTGCCTCGCGGTCAAGCGCGTCTATGCGCATGAGAGCATCTATGATGAGCTGTGCGACGAACTCGCCAAGTTGGCCGATGCCGCGATTGTCGATGATGGACTCAAGCAGGGCGCGCAGATCGGCCCGCTCCAGAACAAGATGCAGTATGAGAAGGTAAAGGGCTTTCTCGAAGACGCGCGCGCCAATGGCAACATCATCGCGGGCGGCGTGGTCGAGGATCGCCCCGGCTATTTCATCCGCCCCACGATTGTGCGCGACATCAGTGACGGCACCAAGATCGTCGACGAGGAACAGTTCGGCCCGATCCTGCCGGTGATCAAATTCTCGGACGTGGACGACGCGATGGACCGCGCCAACGCCTCGCCCTGGGGGCTGGGCGGCTCGGTCTGGTCCAATGATCGCGACAAGGCCTATGATCTGGCGTGCGAGATGGAATCGGGCACGGTCTGGATCAACAAGCATCTCGATTTCGGCCCCAACATCCCGTTTGGCGGGGCCAAGCAGAGCGGCATCGGCGTGGAGTTCGCCGAAGAAGGTCTGCATGAGTTCACGCAGATCCAGGTGATCAACGAAGCGCGGTGAACCATCCCTCCCCCTTTGCGGGGGAGAGTGGCGCGAAGCGTGGTGAGCATATTACAGCCCGCTCCTCACCGTGAGCGGGATGTGTTGCGTGAGATGACTAAATTTGAAAGCTGACACATGACCAACCTCAGCCACGCCAGCGGCCCTACAGATACCCCGCTGCTCGAAATGACCATTGGTGACGCGCTGGAGCGGGCGGCCGCGCAATGGGGGGCAAATCTTGCGCTCGTATCCCGCCATCAGGGCCTGCGCTGGACTTGGAAACAGCTCAACGAACAGGTGGATCGCATCGCAACCGGCCTGCTCGCCCAAGGCGTGATCAAGGGCGACCGCGTGGGCATCTGGGCACCCAATTGCGCGGAATGGACCGTCACCCAATTTGCGACCGCCAAGATCGGCGCGATCCTTGTGACCATCAATCCGGCCTATCGCGTGTCTGAAGTCGAATATGCGCTCAACAAGGTGGGCTGTTCGGTGCTTGTTACAGCGCCGTCCTTCAAGACGAGCGACTATGTGGGGATGTTGCGCGAGCTCGGACCGGCCAAGCTCCCGCAGCTGCGCCTGATGGTTGCGCTGGGCGATGCGGAACATGAAGGCTTCCTGCCTTGGGCTAAGCTGGCCAAAGAGCCGGATGGCGCCGCGCTAAAGGCAGTTGGCCGCACGCTCGATCGCAATGATCCGATCAACATCCAGTTCACCAGCGGCACGACCGGCTTCCCCAAGGGTGCCACGCTGACGCACCGCAATATCCTCAACAACGGCCTGTTCACGGCCAAGACGATCAAGGTTGGCCCTGCAGACCGCATCTGCATTCCCGTGCCCCTGTATCACTGCTTCGGCATGGTGCTGGGCAATCTGGCGTCGCTCACCAGCGGCGCGGCGATGGTCTATCCCGGTGAAGCCTTTGATCCCAGACAGGCGCTGGAGGCCGTGCAAGCAGAAGGGTGCACCGCGCTTTATGGCGTGCCGACCATGTTCATCACCATCCTCAATCAGCCTGATCTGGGGACGTACAACGTCTCCACGCTGCGCACCGGCATCATGGCGGGTTCGCCATGCCCGACGGCGACCATGAAGGATGTGATCGCCAAGCTTAACATGAGCGAAGTCACCATCGGCTATGGCATGACCGAAACCAGCCCGCTGACGACGCAGACCGCGACCGACGATCCGCTGGAAGAGCGTGTCACCACGGTGGGCCGCCCGCATCCGCACGCGCAGGCCAAGATCGTCGGGCCGGATGGCGCGACGCTCCCCATTGGCGAGCAGGGCGAATATTGCGCGCGCGGCTATGCGGTGATGCTCGGCTATTGGGATGATCCGGAGAAGACCGCCGAAGCCATCGACGCGGACGGCTGGATGCATTCGGGCGACCTCGCGACGATGGACGCAAAGGGCTATGTCCGCATCACGGGTCGGATCAAGGATATGATCATCCGGGGTGGCGAGAATATCTATCCGCGCGAGATCGAGGAATATCTCCTCACCCACCCATCCATTGCCGACGCGCAGGTGTTCGGTGTGGCGGATGAGAAATATGGCGAGGAAGTCTGCACCTGGATCATTCCCAAGCCCGGCGAGAAGGTGAGCGCAGAGGATGTGCTCGCCCACTGCAAGGGCAAGATCGCGCATTACAAGGTGCCGCGCCATGTGAAGATTGTGGAGAGTTTTGCGATGACAGTCACCGGCAAGGCGCAGAAATTCGAGATGCGCAAGATGATGGAAGCCGAACTGGGGAATGCCCGTGGCTGATCCTGTGCCCGCTTTGGCGTTCATGCGAACCGAGGCGGACGGCGATGTCCTCATCATCACGCTCGACAGGGCTGACAAGCGCAATGCGCTTTCTGCCGCCTTCATCGAGGAGATCGTGACGCTGTTCGATTGGGTGCGCCGCACCGAGGCCGTTCGCGCAGTGGTGATGAAGGCGGAAGGCAGCGTGTTCTGTGCGGGGCTCGATCTGATCGAACATCATCTCGAAGACCGCAGCGCCACCGACTTCATGTATATCTGCCGCCGCTGGCACGCCGCGTTCGACGCGATCCAGCATTGCGGCAAGCCGGTGATCGGCGCGCTCAATGGCGCGGTGGTCGGCGGCGGGCTGGAACTGGCCTCCTCCTTTCATATCCGCGTGGCTGATCAGACGACCTATTTCGCCTTGCCGGAGGGGCAGCGCGGCATCTTCACCGGCGGCGGCGCGACGGTGCGCGTGGCGGGCCTTGTCGGCGAAGCGCGGATGGTGGACATGATGCTCACGGGCCGCATCTATTCGGGCCAGGAGGCCGTGAATGTCGGCCTGTGCCAATATCTGGTGGAGGGCTCCAGTCTGGAGAAGGCGCTGGAGATCGCGCACAAGACCGCGCAGAACCCGCCGCTTTCGAACTTTGCCATCACATCAGGCATTGCCCATATCGGCAATATGGCGTCGGGCGATGCATATTATGCCGAAGCGTTCATCGCGGGGATTACCAACACCCAACCCGCTTCAAAAGAGCGGCTCGCCTCGTTCATGAACAAGACGGCGGCCAAGGTGCTCAATGACTGACGCGCCGCTGGCGCTGGCCTCGCAGGACGGCGCGGTCGCCCGGCTGGTGCTCAATCGGCCGCAGGCGGGGAATAGCCTGTCGCATGGACTGGTGGCGGCGCTCCATGCCGAACTGGACCGGCTGGCGGCGGATCGTTCGGTGCGTGTCATCATCCTGTCGGGCGCGGGCGGACGCATCTTTTGTGCCGGACATGATCTGGGCGAAATGGCTGCAGCGGATGGCGCGGAGGCGCATCATGCAGACATCACCGCGCTCGCTGCGTTGATGCAGGCAGTGATGGCGCAGCCGCAGATCGTGATTGCCAAGGTGGAAGGCGTGGCGACAGCGGCGGGGCTGGAACTGGTGTCCGCCTGCGATCTGGCGATAGCCTCCAGCGCGGCGCGCTTTGCGGTGCCCGGCGTCAATATCGGCTTCTGGTGTCACACTCCGCAGGTGCAACTGACGCGCGTGGTGGGCCGCAAACAGGCCATGATGATGCTCGCTACGGGCAAGCTGTTCAGCGCGGACCATGCGCTGTCCATCGGGCTGGTCAACGAGGTTGTAGATCTGGACGCGCTCGATGCCCGTGTCGATGGCTTGGCAGCGGAGATCGCCTCCAAGTCCGGGCATACGCTCGCGGCGGGCAAGGCCAGCTTCCATCGCCAGCTGGCGCTTGATGTGCCTGCCGCCTATGCGCTGGTGCGCGATCTGGCCGTGAAGCATCTTGAGCATCGCGACGCGAAGGAAGGCATTGCCGCCTTTCTTGAAAAGCGTCCGGCGGCATGGGATCAGGATTGAGGCCGGTCAGGCGGCCTTGATTTCGGGGCCAACCACGGAAATGCGTTCTGCATAGCGGCTATTGGGGAAATAATCCCACACAGCATGGTGCTGCGTCGCCACATTGTCCCAGATGACCAGCGTACCATCCTCCCAGCGGACGCGGCATTGGGCCGTCAGTGTCGTTTCGATATGGTGAAACAGCATTTCCAGCACATGGCGGCCCTCATGGTGCGAAAGGCCGGGAATGCGCGTGGTGAAGCCGCGATTGACCCACAGGACCGGACGGCCCGTGACCGGATGCGCGATGACCATCGGGTGTGTGGTACAGTTGAAATGCGCGCCCGCAGGCGGCTCGATCCCGTAGATCTGGCGATATGGAAACGCCCCGTCATGCACGGCGGACAATGAACCCACCAGCGCCCGGATGGGTGGGGAGAGTCGGTCAAGGCATTCATACAGGCTGGAATAGACAGTGTCTCCGCCGCCGCCCGCCGGGGCCTGATGCATGTAGAGCAAAGAGGCGGCGATGGGCGCAGGATCGCAACTGACATCGGTGTGCCAGCCTTCACCGGCGGTCATCTTGGATTCGCCGGTGGTGCGAACGGGATAGACCTCTTCATCATCGCCACCGCGCGCCTTGTTGAGCGCATGGCGATGCAGCGTGCCGGTGCCGAACAGGCGGGCAATGGCCTTGTGCTGATCCCGGTCGAGCGTCTGATCGCGGATGACGAGCACAAGGCGTTCGGCGAGCAAGGTGCGCAGCCAATCAGCCTTTTCCGCGTCGAGCTGGCGCAAATCAGCGCCATGGACTTCGGTTCCGATCAGCGGCGTCAGCGGGGTGCAGGTGATGGTCAAGACTTTCGCACCCGATCAATCAAACACATAAGCCCCCGGCGCGGCATCACCGGCCGGATGTTTGGCGTGGCCCAATTTCTTGGGTGCGGCCTTCAGCTTGCCAGAGCGGGCCTTGAGCCACTCCATCCAGTAAGGCCACCAGCTGCCTGCCTGCTCTTCCGCACCTTTCAGCCATTTTTCCGGCGTGTCGGGCGTGCTGCCCGCGCGGTAGAATTTGGCCTTTGGATTGCCCGGCGGGTTGAGGATCGCCTGAATATGGCCCGAGTGGGAGAGAACGAATTCGATATTCTTCGAGCCAAACAGGCTGGTGGAGCGATAACAGGCCTTCCACGGCGTGATATGGTCGGTCACGCCTGCCAGGATGAACAGATCGCAATCCACCTTGGTCAGATCAATGTTGTGCCCGGCAATTTCGCTCGCGCCGGGATTGGCAAAGGGCTGTTCCTCATAAACGCGCAGATAGTCCGAATGCAGCTGAGCGGTCAGGTTGGTCGAATCATTGTTCCAGAACAGGATGTCGAAAGCAGGCGGGTCTTCACCGTGCAGATAATTGTTGATGACATAGTTCCACACCAGATCATTGGGCCGCATCCACGCGAACATGCGGCTGAGCGAGGCACCTTCGAGGATGCCCTTTTCCGCCGAGCGCTGCCGCGCCAGCTTGATGCCATGATCGGAAACGAGTGCGCCCACTTCACTATCCTCGCGCTGGGGATAGAGAACGCACACCATCAGCGTGGCAGAGGCGACACGATCATCGCCGCGCGCTTTCAGGGCAGAGAGAAGGGTCGCCATGGTGATGCCACCCGAGCAGGCTCCGGCGACATTGACTGTCTTTGAACCCGTCACGCGGCAGGTCACATCAATCGCGTCGATGATCTGATCGACATAGTCGGCCAAGCCCCAGTCGCGATGCTCGATGGTCGGGTTGCGCCAACTGATCAGGAAGGGCTGGAGGCCGTTATCCAGCTCATATTTCACGATGCTCTTTGCTGGCGTCAGATCGTTGATATAG
Source organism: Sphingomonadales bacterium (assembly GCA_016714795.1). Lineage (GTDB taxonomy): Bacteria > Pseudomonadota > Alphaproteobacteria > Sphingomonadales > Sphingomonadaceae > Aquisediminimonas. Next base: position 405,785 of record JADKCA010000002.1, read on the forward strand.
GCCTTGTTGATCTGCGGCGGAACGATGAGCAGCGGGATTTCATGCACCTGCTCCTGCGTTGGCGCGTACTGGATCAGCTCCATCATGGCGCTCTTGTGGATCACCGCCCCCGGCGAGACGGCGATATTCTCGCCGATCTTGAATGGGCGATTGTCAACCTGGCTCACGATCATGTCGTTGTGGACCATGTCGTTATAGGCGTTTTTGAGGCCCGCAATCAGCGATTGCCCGCCTGTTTCCATGGCCTTTTTGAGCGCGGAGGGATTGCCGATCAGCGTGTTGGTGGGGGAGACGGAATCGAGGATCATGCCTGCGACAAAGCTCGCCCGTGCGCGCTCCAGTTCATCCACCTCCATCTCCGCCACCCAGTCGCGCACGCGGCTGCTGGCGGCGAGGTAATATTGCATCCCCATGCGGAACAAGGGGTTGGCCTTGAAGGCTGGATCGTGGAAGCGCTTGTCCTTCGGGTCGGGCGCGATCTCTGACTTGTTTGTCAGAATTTGCAGCACATCGCCTGAAAAGGCCTGCATATGCTTGAGTGTCTTTGCAGGCTTGCCTGCGGTTTCGCGCAGCATCACCGTGACGGCACCCAGCAGATCCTCGCGGGCGACACCGATGATCGGGCTCATCGCCGAATTGGCTTCATCCGCTCCGCCCAGATCAACGCCTGCACCATCGGCTTTCGGCTTGCGCGCCATATCACTCTCCCCAGCATATTGTTGCAGGAAAGCTGCGCGGGCGCGCGCCGCGAGTCAAGCCGGAGTTACTTGGCCTTGGGCTTCTTGATGATTTCCACCGGCTGGAACTTGCCCAGCCCGCAGCCGACGCCTTCATGCACACCCGATCCATAGCTTTGCAGCACATGGATGATGTCGGTGGAACAAAGCTGATTGATCGAGGTGGCGTAACTGAACCGCTCCTCAAACCCCAGAGACGGGCAACCGCGCGGCAGCGTGTTGCGATACCATTTGTTGCCGGACAGGCGGAAGTCGATCACATCGTCATTGCGGACGCGGCTTTCCTGAACGCGGGACAGCGCAATACAACTGACCGGCTTTCCGATTTCGCGCACTTCCGGCGGTGCGGACCTGCGACCGGCCGTGGCAAAGCCTCCCGCAGCCAGTGCGGCAATGGTGAGAACAAGGGCAAGAGTACGCATGATCCATCCTCCAAGTCTCTGATGCTGGCCTGAACCTGCTCCGATCAACATGACTGGTGCATGAACATGTCTGCAAGATGAACGACTTGGCAGATGAGCGGTCGAGAAAATCCCGGAATTCCGCGCCTGTTATTGCCATTTTAACAGTTTGAGAGCCATAATGGCGCTTCGCAGCCCGCGTTCCGGCTGCATTTAGTACGGGAAGACACGTTGCACGGTGCAAGAGGCATGACGCTGGGGTTCCGCGCGGCTGGCATGATCGTCATGCTGGCTTTGCTGATTCTCGGCCTGCGTCCGGCCCTTGCAGATCTTCGATCGGCCCCGACCTGGTATGATTCCAACGCCGTCACCACCACGCCAGACTGGCATTATCGTGTGCCGATCAATGTGCCGGCGGGGGCAACCGTCAATTCCACCGTGAAGGTGGATGTCGATTTCACCAGCCTGCTCTCCACCATGGGCGTGTCCGGCACATTTGATGTGAACAGCCCGCGCGTGGTGCGCTCCACCGGGGCTTTGTCCACCATCCAGCAATTTACGGATACGGTCTATGCCGGGGCAACCGACGCGGCGGGAAATGCGCGCGGTGAAGTGCGGTTCATTCTGCAAGATGCCGGGGCCGTGACTTACTATCTCTATTTTGACATCACGCAGAACGGCTCCAAGCCGGCTAACCCGCAGACACCGATCAATGGCAATTTCGAATTTGGCGCGACCGGCACAGCGACGCCGACTGGCTGGGCGAGCTCCAGCAAAGTCAATGCAGCGTTCGACACGCAGATCGTCAACGGCAGCAATGTGGCAGTCAATTCGGACGGTTCGCCCATCAACAATAATTTCAACACCAATGGCAGCCCCAATACCGGCCTGCAATCCTATCTGATCGGCGCGCGCACCAACAATGAACCTGTCAACAACAAGAATGCCACCCAGCTGAACAAGACGATCACAGTGCCCGCGACCACGCCGGGCAACCTCACCGTGCGCTGGAAGATTCAGGGCTACGACTCTGACGTGAACGGGGGCGTGAGCGGATTTGACCATTTCAAGGTGTCGATCATCACCGGGGGCGGTGTCGTGACCCAGATCATCGGCCCGGCGGCTGCCAATTATGTCACGCGCCCGTTCACATCGGCCTATGGCACATCGCAGATCACCGCCACCACCTATGGCTATGGTGCCTATAACAGCTGGGACATGGGCACGGACACGATTCACGATCTGGGCATGACAGTGCCCTATACCGGCGAACCCTGGTGGACATATTCGCACTCGCTGGCGGCCTTTGCAGGTCAGACGGTGACGATCCGCATAGAAACCGGCCATGTCACGCTGTATCGTTCCTGGGCGCTGGTGGATGATATCGAATGGTCGGTGGTCAACGCCACGCTGGGCACGCCACAGGCATTCGGCATCAACATCACGCTGCCGGCCGCTGGCGGCACCTATGTGCCGGGGCAGGCGGTTTCCACCACCGTTCAGGTGAATGCCAACCCCACGGCCGCGGTTGACCCGATGACGGTCGCCTTCTTCACGCCCGCCGGCGTCGCGATTGGCGGCACGTTCAAGCTGTTCAACGATGGCACGCATGGCGACGCAACTGCGGGCGATGCGATCTGGAGCAACAATAATAGCGTTCCGGCAGACCCCGCGCCCACCGTCCCGCTCTCTGCCACCAACGGCAACAACTATATCTTGCGGGCCTATGGCAAGGATGGATCGAGCAGCACCATCGGCGCTCAAAATGGCCTGATCCGGGGACCTGGAGCGGGAGCTGCAGCTGAAACTCAGGCCAATTTCTGGAACATCGATGAAATCCTGTTCAACGTGCAAACCGCTGCGATCACGCTGACCAAAACGAATACGATCATCAGCGATCCGGTCAACGGCACGACGAACCCCAAATATATCCCCGGCGCGCGGCTGCGCTATTGCATCCTCGCGTCCAACACCGGGCCGCTCGCCGCTTCGACGCTGGTGATGACCGACACCCTGCCTGTCACCACCACATTTGTCACGGGAACCATCCGGTCCGGCACCAGTTGCGCAGGCGCAGCCACGGTGGAAGATGACAATAATGCCGGGGCGGATGAAAGCGATCCCGTCGGCGCCAGCTATTCGGCGGGAACGATCATCGCCATCCTCTCGTCGCTGGCGAGCGCGACTGGTATGGCCGTCACGTTCGAAGCAACCGTCAACTGACGGAACGGATTGGCTTCGGCGGAGTTTTGGGCTTGTAGCTGCACAAATCTGCCACCGGGCAGCGCCAGCATTCGGGGGTGCGCGCCTTGCAGACATAGCGGCCATGCAAGATCAGCCAGTGGTGCGCACCAACTCGGAACGGGCCGGGCGTATGCTTGTCGAGCAGCGTCTCCACCGCCAGCACCGTTTTGCCCTTGGCGAGGCCGGTGCGATTGCCGACTCGGAAAATGTGCGTATCCACCGCGAACGTCTCTGCCCCGAACGCGCAGTTCATCACGACATTGGCGGTCTTTCGACCCACGCCGGGCAGGGTGGTCAGCACGTCGCGGTCGGCCGGTACCTCACCGCCAAAATCACGCTCCAGAATCTCTGACAGCGCGATGACATTTTTCGCCTTGGCGTTGAACAGGCCGATGGTGCGGATATGCGCCTTGAGCCCATCCTCTCCCAGCGCGATCATCTGCGCGGGCGTCTTCACGGCTTCAAACAGCAACCGCGTCGCCTTGTTGACGCCAACATCGGTCGCCTGGGCCGACAGCACGACCGCGACAAGGAGTTGATAATTGTTGCCGAACGACAGCTCGGTTTCCGGGGACGGATTGGCATCTGCCAACCGGCTGTAAAACTCGAAAATATCCGCCTTCTTCATGCAGCCGACCTTGCCAAAGCGAGAAAGGCGTCCACATCATCCGGCTGCGTGGCCCAACTGGTGACGAGGCGGTGGAGCGCATGATCCGGCTTGTCGGTCGCTGCCCAGCGGTGGAATAGCGCGCCTGCATCATGGAGCGCCTTGGCCATCGCATCGGGCATGGTTGCGAAAACCTGATTGGTTTCCACCGGGCAGGGCTGGGTGATGGGGGCGATCATCTTCAGCCCCTCTGCCATCTGCATTGCCATGGCATTGGCGTGGCGAGCATTGGCGCGCCACAGATCATCTACCAGCAGCGCTTCCCATTGCGCCGCAAGATAGCGAGCCTTGGACCAGAGGTGTCCGCTGCGTTTGCGGCGGCGTTCGAAATCGGCGACTCGCGCGGGATCGAACACCACCACCAGTTCGGCGGCCATCCCGCCATTCTTGGTGCCGCCCAGCGAGAGAATATCCACGCCCGCCTTCCAGCTGAGTTCGGCCGGCGAATGGCCGGTTGCCGCCAGCGCATTGGCAAAGCGTGCGCCATCCATATGCATGGCCAGACCATGGCGCCGGGCAAGGTCTGCCAGATCGGACAGTTCAGCGCGGGAGTAAAGCGTGCCCATTTCGGTCGATTGGGTAAGCGACAGCGCGGCCAGCGGCGGCGTGCCGGGGCTGCCATGGCCGAAATTGGCAATTGCCGTGCGGATGCCATCAGGTGTCAGCTTGCCGTTCTCACCCGCCACCGGCAGCAGCTTGGCTCCGCCCGTGTAAAATTCCGGCAGGCCGCATTCGCCCGTCTGGATGTGCGCGGCCTCATGCGTCAGGATCACGCCATAAGGCGGCGAGAGCAGTGACAGGGCCAGGCCATTGGCCGCACTGCCGGTGGTGACGGCGAAGACGCGGCACGTCCGCTCGAACAGCTCTGAAATCCGCGCTTCGACACGCGCGCTTGCGGCATCTTCGCCATAAGGCAGCGCTGCGCCTTCATTCTCGCGCGCAATTGCGTCCATCACCGCCGGGTGAACCGGGGCGTGATTGTCAGAGGCGAAATCAAGGCAGGCCATAGCGCGGTCTATGCTGTGCGCATGGCCTGCTGGCAAGATCAGGCCTTGGCGATCACATTGTCCGCGAATGCCTTCATCAGATCGAGCTTCTCGGCCAGAGGCTGCGCATCTTCCTCCACCGCATAGAGATTGCGGAATACCACCGACATATCGGTCACCCCTGCTTCTGCATGGCGGGCGATGCTTTCGGGTGAATAGTCCGTCACGCCTGAGGCAAAGATGCGATAGGCCTTGTCCTGCGTGCCCGCTGCGCGACGGAAGCCGTGCAGCTTTTCCAGTACGTCCCAGATCTCTCCGGGCGGCCCCCCGGCATAGAGAAAGCCGTCATGCAGCGCCGCGCGCTTCAGCGCCTGATCCGAATGGCCTCCGATCAGGATGGGCAAAGGCTTGCTGGGCACCGGATTAAGCTTGACCGGCGGCAGATCGAAAAATTCGCCATGAAATTCGAAATAGTCGCCCGTGCCGAGCCCTTTCACGATGGCGATGCACTCATCCATGCGTTTGCCGCGCTTCTCCCATGGCACACCCATCACGGCGTAATCCTCCGGCCAGACCGACAGGCCGACGCCAAAATTGAACCGGTTGTGCGACAGGGCTGCAAGCGAGGTGGCCAGCTTGGCCGAATAGAGTGGCGGGCGCACCGGCAGCTTCACGACATTGGTCGTGAACTCCAGCCGCGTGGTCGCTCCCACCATCGCCGCAGCCAGAATGAAGCTCTCAACAAAGGCCTTATTCTCCAGAAAGGAGCGTCCGCCATCTTCGGTATAGCTATAGGCGGTGTCGGAGGCCTTGGGGTAGATCAGGCTGTCCGGGATCAGAAACCCGTCATATCCCATCTCTTCCGCCGCCTTGGCGAGGGGGAGATAGTTGTCGATCGCCGTCATCGACTCGCCATAATGGAACTTCATGCGGGCATCCTCCTTGATTTGCGTAACTGATTATCAGTTGTAATGCGCATTCTCAAGATTTGATCCCGGCCTGTGCCCTGGCCTATGCTCCAGGGTCTCCGATGAAAGGATCATCCATGATCAAGCTCTGTTTCTGTCTCAAGCGGCTGCCACATCTCAGCCGCGCCGAATTTCAGGCCTATTGGCGCGAGACACACGCGCCGCTGGTCGCGGCTCGCGCCGAGGTGCTCGGCATCCGCCGCTATGTGCAGGTTCACACGATCGACGATGAGCGGCTGGCCGGGATCGCGGCGGTGCGCGGATCGCAGGGTCAGGACTATGACGGAATTGCTGAACTCTGGTTCGACAGCGCTGATGCGCTGGCCGCTCAACCGACGCCGGAGGGGCAGAAAGCGGGGTTGGAGCTGTTGGAGGATGAACGCAATTTCATCGATCTGCCCAATTCGCCCATCTTCTTCGCACAAGAGAATGAGGTGGTGGCACCAATATAAGGGAGGTCCAGGCGGTTCCCCGACGCGGTGGTTAAGCCGCGCCGAGGTCCCCGGATCGTTCGATCCTTCAAGCACAGACCTGACAGGCGGGATTGGATAAAATCCACACCATCAACTTGTGGCGAATCAGGTCAGTTCGATGGTGGCGGTGGTGGCGCTGCCTTCGTCCAGCTTCTCCGCCTTTCGCAGGCTCGCTTTCAGCGGCAGGAGAAAACCGCCCTTGTCCTTCGCCGGAAAAAGCGAAGTGGCAAAGGCGGTGCGCCCGATCCGTGCCTTGACCTTCACCGAGCCGAACCCCCGGCGCGGCCCGGCAGCAGCGCGGATGGCCTGTGCCGTCTCTCCGTCAATCACCAGAAAAAACCACGCTGCGGTGCCATCCTTCTCCGCCTGCCAGCGCCACACTGTCCCACTGTGCGAGAAAGTGCGCGGCGCGGGTTCGGGATCATCGCCAAACTCGGCGGCAATGGCAGCAAGGTCTTTCACTCCACCCCGTCCAGCGCCAGTTCTTTCGCCGGAGCCTTCTTGCCCCGTGCCAGCAGCGGCGCCAGATAATGGCCGGTAAAGCTGCCTGCGGCCTTCGCCACTTGCTCGGGCGTGCCTTCCGCGACGATCTCGCCGCCCTTCACGCCGCCTTCGGGGCCGAGATCGAGAATCCAGTCGGCTGTCTTGATGACATCCAGATTATGCTCGATCACGACAACGCTGTTGCCCTGTTCCACCAGCGCGTGGAGCACTTCGAGCAGTTTCCGGACATCCTCGAAATGCAGGCCGGTGGTGGGTTCATCAGGATGTAGAGTGTCTGCCCGGTCGAGCGGCGCGCGAGTTCCTTGGCGAGCTTCACACGCTGCGCCTCGCCGCCTGAAAGCGTTGTCGCCTGCTGGCCCACTTTGACATAGCCCAGTCCAACTTCTGCCAGCATCGCCATCTTGTCACGGATCGGCGGCACGGCCTTGAAGAATTCGACCGCATCTTCCACCGTCATGTCGAGCACATCGGCGATGGACTTGCCCTTGAACTTCACCTCCAGCGTCTCGCGGTTGTAGCGCGCGCCCTTGCATTCCTCGCACGTCACATAAACGTCCGGCAGGAAGTGCATTTCGATCTTGATCAGGCCGTCGCCGCTGCACGCCTCGCAGCGCCCGCCCTTGACGTTGAACGAGAACCGTCCTGGCTTGTATCCGCGCGCCAGCGATTCAGGCAGGCCTGCGAACCAGTCTCGAATGTTGGTGAAGGCCCCGGTGTAAGTGGCGGGGTTGGAGCGCGGGGTGCGGCCGATGGGGGACTGATCAATGTCGATAACCTTGTCGAGAAATTGCAGCCCCTCGATCTTGTCATGCTTGCCCGCCACGATCCGCGCGCCGTTCAGCGTCCGTGCTGCAGCGGCATAAAGCGTGTCGATGGTGAAGCTGGACTTGCCCGATCCGGAGACGCCGGTGATGCAGGTGAAGGTGGAAAGCGGAAGGCTCGCTGTCACCTTGTTGAGGTTGTTGGCGGATGCGCCCTTCACCGTCAGCTTCTTGCCGCTGCCCTTGCGGCGCTTGGCGGGCACCGGAATTTCGCGACGGCCGGTCAGATAATCGGCAGTGAGGCTGCCTTCTGCGGCTTCAATGTCTGCCAGAGAGCCTTGCGCAACAATTTCACCGCCATGCACACCAGCACCCGGCCCCATGTCGATGATGTGGTCGGCAGTGCGGATCGCATCCTCATCATGTTCCACCACCAGCACGGTATTGCCCAGATCGCGCAGCCGTTTGAGCGTGGCCAGCAGCATGTCATTGTCGCGCTGGTGCAGGCCGATGCTGGGTTCATCCAGCACATAGAGTTCGCCCGACAGGCCTGAGCCGATCTGGCTTGCCAGCCGGATGCGCTGACTCTCCCCGCCGGAAAGCGTGCCGCTGGTGCGGTTGAGGTTGAGATAATCGAGCCCGACATTGTTGAGGAAGCCCAGCCGCTCGTTGATCTCCTTCAGGATCGCCTTGGCAATTTGGCGCTGCTGATCGCTGAGCTTGTCAGCAAGGCTGCCAAACCAGGCGTGCGCATCTACCACGGAGAGGCGCGTGGCATCGCTGATGGTGGTATCCGCAATCTTCACGCACAGCGCTTCTGGCTTCAGCCGGTCTCCGTTGCAGGTTTCGCACGGCGCGGAGGACTGGTATTTGGAAAGCTCCTCGCGCATCCACGCGCTCTCGGTCTGGAGCAGACGGCGATTGAGGTTGCCCACCACGCCGTTGAACGTCTTGTTTACGTCATAGGATTTGCGGCCATCCTGAAAGGTCAGGCGGATCACTTCGCTGCCCGAACCGTTGAGGATGATCGCGGGGATCAGCGGCGGCAGATCTTTCCACGGCGTATCGAGGCTGAAGCCATAATGCCGCGCCACGCTGCCCAGAACCTGCATGTAATAGGGGAGGGCGGGTTGCTCTTCGCCCAGGGCACGATGGCCCCGGCCTTGATTGACAGCGACTCGTTGGGGACGATCAGGTCCGGATCGAAATAGAGCTTCTCGCCCAGCCCATCGCACGCCGGACACGCGCCTTGCGGCGCGTTGAAGCTGAACAGGCGCGGCGCTATTTCCGAAATGGTAAAGCCAGAGACGGGGCAGGCGAACTGTTCGGAAAAGATGATGCGACCGGGGGGAGCATTGTCGCCCAACACCTCTTTCTTGCTCCCCTCCGCTGATCCCTCGCTTGAAGGGGAGGTTGAATTTGGTGCATCCGCCGGGTCAACAAACGCCAGCCCGTCCGCGAGCTTGAGCGCGGCCTCGAAACTGTCCGCCAGCCGCGTCTCTATCCCTTCGCGCACGACGATGCGGTCAACAACCACTTCAAGGTCATGCTTGTATTTCTTGTCGAGCGCGGGGGCCTCGTCGATTTCGTAGAATTGTCCGTCGATGCGCACGCGGGTGAAGCCCGCTTTCTGCCATTCGGCCAGTTCCTTGCGATACTCGCCCTTGCGTCCGCGCACCACAGGAGCGAGCAGATAGTGGCGCGAGCCTTCGGGCAGCGCCATCACCCGGTCCACCATCTGGCTGACGGTCTGCGCCGAAATCGGCAGGCCGGTGGCCGGCGAATAGGGAATGCCCACCCGCGCCCAGAGCAGGCGCATATAATCATAAATCTCGGTGACGGTTGCCACGGTGGAGCGCGGGTTGCGGCTCGTCGTCTTCTGCTCGATGGAAATGGCGGGGGACAGCCCGTCGATATGCTCTACATCGGGCTTCTGCATCATCTCCAGAAACTGGCGCGCATAGGCAGAGAGCGACTCGACATAGCGGCGCTGCCCTTCGGCATAGATGGTGTCGAACGCCAGCGAGGATTTGCCCGATCCGGACAGCCCCGTGATGACGGTCAGCGTATCGCGCGGAATATCAACATCCACGCCCTTGAGATTGTGTTCGCGCGCGCCGCGCACGGAAATATGGGTGAGCATGGCGCGCTTGTTCCACATGTGTTCGGGTGAGGAGGGGGAAAGCTGCGCACGCTTCCGCACTTCGCCGATGCTGACCTGTTCTTCGTCGAGGCGTTCTGCGGTTTGTCGGTGCACCTCGCAGGCTGATCGAAGTCCGGATGCGCGAGCCGGCTGCACGGCGCATTCAGGCTGGGCACGGCGCTCCCCCCTTCGCCGTGAAAGCGACCCGAATGAAGAGGATTTCATCATGACCAAGACCGCAGCCCTTCTCCTTGCAGCCACATCTGCGCTGTTCGCCATTCCCGCTCATGCCACGCCGCAGACCAAGGCGGTGAAGATCGCCGATCTTGATCTGACCACATTGGTGGGCCGTCAGGCGCTGGAACGCCGTGTTGAACAAGCCGCCACCCGCGTGTGCGATGTGCCCGAAGCCAGCCCGCTGCGTCAGGCGAAGGCCGCTGAACGCTGCCGCCGCGATGCGAAGAGCGCCGCTTTGGCGCGCGCCGGTGTGCAGGATGCAGCGCAGCTCGCTGCACGGTAAGCTGAAAGGTGCGGGCGGAGGCTGCGGATCAGCCGCCGTCCGCCCATGCCTTGACCTTGAGCGCCATCGGCTTGAGCGTGCCCGACAACCAGGACCGCGTTGTTCCGTTCAGCATCATCAACACCAGAATGATCCACAGGTTGGTGAGAAACAGAACGACGATCAGGCAGGCCATAACCGCCAGAATAATGCCCCATCGCCCGCCATTCGTGCGTTTCGCTCCCCCACTGGGCAAGGTGATGCGCGTTGGGGGCGGTGGGGTATTGTCCGACCTGACATAATCCGGCGTTCCGGCATGACTGTGCGGGCGCAAATCTGCGAGTGCCGTGATCGGGGCAACCCGGAACACGGGATCTTCCGGCAGAATTGCAGACAGTCCTACTTCCTGCCCCATCGCCGAATCCACGGTGATCAGGCGACGCCCGCGTTCGACGATGCGGTATCGGGGAGGGGGCATGGTGAACATTGCCCCGCCATTCTACTCTTGTTGGCCGTTGACCGGCAAGGACTGATATGTGGCGAGCCGGGCACGGAACGCCGCCAGTTCACGCCCCTCCAGCAAGGGGGCTGAAAGGAAGCTGACCGAACGGGGATTGACGACGGCACCGTTGCGATAGGTTTCGAAGTGCAGATGCGGCCCGGTGGACAGGCCGGTCGTGCCGACATAGCCGATGATCTGGCCCTGCAACACGCGGGACCCGGAGGACACGGCATAGCCGTTCATATGCGAATAGGTGGTGGACAGGTTTCCGGCATGGTTGATGCGGATATGGTTGCCATAGCCGCCTTTGCGCCCGGCAAACACGACGACGCCATCGGTCACCGCGCGAATCGGCGTGCCGCGCGCCGCGCCAAAATCCACACCCTGATGCATTCGCGAATAGCCCAGCACGGGGTGGAAGCGCATCCCGAAGCCCGAAGTCTGCCGTGCTCCGGCAACAGGCTGGGTGAAGCCGCCGCGCCGTTCGCCTACGCCAGAGGCCTCGAACCATTCGGTGCGTCCGCCAATCGTCCATTGCTGCAACTGGGTGGCGCGGTTGCCGCGCGTCAGCCCGGCATAGAGAAGGCGGCCATATTCGACCTCTCCGGTTTCGGCGCGCGCGCGTTCCACCACCAGATCGAACTTCGCGTCTGCGCCAATGTCTGTTGCGAAGGAGAGTTTGGAGCCGATGGCGCGGATATAGGTTTCCACGGCTTGCGGTGGTGCGCCTGCTGCGCGGGCGGCGCGATACAGGCTGTCACCCACCAGGCCGGTCAGGCGCAGCGGTGTGCGGTCCACGGCAATCATCGTCGGGTGGAGCGCCAGCGCCCCGGCATCCCGCCGGATTGAAACGGCAAGGTCCAGCCGCGCCCTGAACTCCAGCGAATCGAGCGGACGCGGTGCCGTCGGGCTGGCACGGCGGCCCAGCACCAGCTTCATCACCGTGCCGGGCTTGATGTCCGTCACAGGCGTCACGGCGGCGATCATGTCGCTCACCCGCGCAGCTTCGGCTCCCGTTACGCCTGCGCGTTGCAGCAGGCGGGAAAAGCCGTCTCCCTGACCCAGCGTGGCAGTCAGTTCGATGGTTGGGCGTTCGGGCGCGCTGCCCAGCGGGACAACCAGATCATTGGCCGCCATACGGCGCCCGGTATCACCACCCCAGGCGAGCGGGGCGATAGACTGCGCGCGTGTTTCCTCCCACGCCGCGCCTGATACCGCCGCCGATTGCGAGACGGGAATGGGGCGATAGTCAGGGCCTAACCAGACCGCCAGGGTGCACAGCGCAATGCAGGCAGCAAAACCGCGGAACCAGACGAGCGAGCCAATGTCTGTCCCCAGATCGGGAACCAGATCGCGCTCTGCCAGATCAGACAGCCAGTCGCGCAACGAAAGACGTGAATCGGGAGCCGCGCCGGGCAAGCGCTGAGCCTGTCCGAACGTCAGTGCGGCGCTTCCTGCTGTGGCACCGCCCCATGATTCACTGCGCTGGAACAATGGCCTGCGAACCCTTTGTGATTGCCCGTTCCGTCCGCTCCCGCAACAGGGATGAACGGCGCGTTTACTGTGGCCAAACTTGGTTAAAGTCAAATGAAGGCGCGGCCTGTTGAATCGCGCGCGCGGTGAACCGTTGCGGGGCGATTTGGGGGCTTGCACCGCGCGCGCAATCTGGCAAACCTGCGGCCATGAGTTCGCGTCCGAACGCCAGTCTGCGCGCCATTCTTGGCCCGACCAACACGGGCAAGACGCATTATGCCATCGAACGCATGTGTGCCCACTCCTCCGGCATGATGGGTTTCCCGCTGCGCCTGCTGGCGCGTGAGGTTTATGACCGGGTGGTGGCGATCAAGGGGCCAAAGGAAGTGGGCCTGATCACCGGTGAGGAGAAAATCCTGCCTGAGGGCGCGCGCTGGCTGCTCTGCACCACCGAATCCATGCCGATGGACCGCGATGTTGCGTTCGTCGCGCTCGATGAAGCGCAATTGGGAGCAGACCCGGAGCGGGGCCATGTCTTCACCGATCGCCTGCTCCATGCGCGCGGGCGGGATGAGACGCTGATCCTCGGCTCCGAAAGCCTGAAGCCGCTGTTGCGCACACTGCTGCCCGGCATCGAGATCGAGAAGCGCCCCCGTTTCTCCAACCTCTCTTATGCCGGGGCCAAGAAGATTTCCCGCCTGCCGCCGCGAAGCGCGATCATCGCGTTTTCGGCGGATGATGTGTACGCCATTGCCGAACTCATCCGCCGGACGCGCGGTGGTGCGGCGGTAGTGATGGGGTCGCTCTCCCCGCGCACGCGCAACGCACAGGTGGCGATGTATCAGGCGGGCGAAGTGGATTATCTGGTGGCGACCGACGCCATTGGCATGGGGCTGAACATGGACATCGGCCATGTCGCCTTTGCTGGCCTCTCCAAATTTGATGGCCGCCGCCAGCGCCGCCTGTTCGTGCATGAAATGGCGCAGATCGCAGGCCGGGCCGGGCGGCATCAACGCGATGGCACCTTTGGTGTGACGGGCGGGCAGGACAGCGGTCACATCTTCACCGATGTAGAGATTGAGCGCATCGAAAATCACCGCTTTTCCAATCTGGACGCTTTGTGGTGGCGCAACACCGATCTGGACTTCGGCACCCCCGCCAGCCTCATCGCCTCGCTGGAATGGCTGCCCGACAGGCCGGAACTGCGCGCCGCGCAAGAGGCGGATGATCTGGCGGTGCTCAAGGCGCTCTCGGTTGATCCGGATGTTGCGGCACTGGCGCGCGGGGAGGTGGCGACCCGGCGGCTGTGGGATGTGTGCGGCTTGCCCGATTTCCGGCACACCGGGGCCGAATTCCATGCCCGGCTGGTCGCGCGGCTGGCCCCGCATCTGCTCAGCGGCACCGGGCGCATTCCGTCCACACTGATTGCGGGGGAAGTGGCGCGGCTCGATTCGGTGGAAGGGGATATTCCCAAGCTGTCGGGGCGCATCGCTGCCATTCGCACCTGGACCTATGCCGCCAACCGCGCTGACTGGCTGGACGATCCACACCACTGGGCCGCGCGCACGCGTGATGTGGAGGACCGGCTGTCAGACGCGCTCCACGCCAAGCTGGCCGAACGCTTCGTGGATCGGCGCACGGCACAGCTGATGCGCGGACTGCGTGACAATCCCGGCGCGGTGCATGTCACCGTGGCGCAGGATGGCGATGTGGCGGTGCTGGGTGAAAGCATGGGGCGGCTGGAGGGCTTCCGCTTCCATGTAACGGCAGAAGCCCGCGCGCCAGACCGTAAGAAAATGCTGGCTGCCGCCGAAGCGCATATGAAATCTGCGCTTGCCACGCGCGCGCAAACGCTCGCCACTGCCCCGGACAAGGAGTTCCGGCTGGCGCTGGAGACGGGGCAAGGGCCTGCCCTGCTGTGGCGTGATGGCGTGGTTGGCACGCTGGTGCGGGGCAAGAGCCTGATCGCGCCCGGTCTGGCGCTGGATGTGGCGGTTGCCCGGCTGGATGCCGCGCCGCGCGAGCTGATCCGCAAACGGCTGATGGCTTGGCTGGCCGCGCATCTGGAGGAGCGATTGCCCGCCCTCATGGCGCTTCACCAGAAAGCGTTCGCGCCCGAAACACCGCCGCAATTGCGCGCTTTTCTGGCCCCATTGGTGCATGGCGGCGGATGCTTGCCGCGCGCGGCTCTGGCCGAAACGCTCGCCTTGCTCCAGCCGCACGACCGCAAGGCGTTGCGAGGTCTGGGCCTTGCGCTGGGCTCGCTCTCGATCTTTCACGCTGGCCTGCTCAAGCCGGGGCCGACGCGGCTGCGGCTGGCTCTGCTTGCGGTGCAGGACGGGCAGGTGATGCCGCCCGTGCCGATGCCGGGGCTGGGCCTGCTCGACAAGCCATCCCCCGAACTCGCCAGAGCGGCAATGCAGGCGGGCTTTGACCGGTTCGGAGACCAGATGCTGCGCCATGATCTGGTCGAGCGGCTCGCGCTCGCGCTGCACGAGCAGCGGCAGGGCCATGCCCCGTTCGCACCGGATCGCGGCCTTGCGACGCGGTTGGGTGTGGGGGACGCCACATTGGGCCGAATCCTGCGCGCGCTGGGCTTTGTTCCCGCTGGACCGGATCAGGCGCAGTGGCGCTGGCGCGGATTGAAGGATCGCGGCAACCGCCAAAACCATCGACGTCCCCGCACAGGCGCGTGCCGTTCTGCGCCGCGTTCCCAACCCGGCCCCCGCCTGCGCGGGGGCGATGTGTCATGATTGCCAATGCGGATTGACCGGCTGCTCTTCTTCCTTCGTCTCGCCAAAAGCCGGACGCTGGCGCAGAAGATGGTGGAGGGCGGCCATATCCGCATAGACGGCCAGCGCGTCACCCAGTGCAAGCATGGTGTGTCTGTCGGGCAGGTGCTCACACTTGTCGCGCATGGCCAGCTTCGCGTGATCCGGCTGGAGCAGATGCCTGAACGGCGCGGCCCGGCATCAGAGGCCGCTGCCATGATTTGCGACATTCAGCGCCCACAGGTGATTGACGCGGGGCGGGAGTGAATCTAACCGGATTCTATTGTTTTGATCCGGGAGGAACCCACCAATGACCTATGTCGTGACCGAGGCGTGCATCAAGTGCAAATATATGGACTGCGTCGAAGTCTGCCCGGTCGATTGCTTCTATGAGGGCGAGAACATGCTCGTCATTAATCCCAATGAATGCATCGATTGCGGCGTGTGCGAACCGGAATGCCCGGCGGAAGCGATTCTGCCTGACACCGAGAGCGGTCTTGAAAAATGGCTGGAGCTGAACACCACCTATTCCGCCAGCTGGCCCAACATCACGCGCAAGGGCGATCAGACGCCTGCCGACGCGGATGATCATAAGGGCGAAGATGGCAAATTTGACAAATATTTCTCCGCCGAACCCGGCGCGGGAGACTGATTGCTTCAAGCTTGATCAACAGATCAAAGGGCCGGGCTGCGTTGTCCGGCCCTTGTGCTTTTGGGGGAATGAATGAAGCCGCGCATCGCCGTTCTGCTGCCCTGCTATAACGAGGACGCGGCCATCGGGCAGACCGTGGCCGATTTCCGCGCGGCGCTGCCCGATGCAACCATCTATGTCTATGACAATAACAGCCGGGACCGGACGGTCGAGGTGGCGCGCGCGGCGGGGGCTGTTGTCCGTGCCGAACGCCAGCAGGGCAAGGGCCATGTCGTGCGCCGCATGTTCGCCGATGTGGAGGCCGACATCTACGTCATGGCGGATGGCGATGCGACCTATGAGGCCGCCGCCGCTCCGCGCCTTGTGCAGCGCCTGATCGACGAACAGCTCGACATGGTGGTGGGCGCGCGCAAATCTGAAGTGGATGCAGCCTATCGGCGCGGGCACCGCTTTGGCAATGCTATGCTGACCGGCATGTTGGCCCGCCTGTTCGGGCGCAGCTTCACAGACATCCTGTCCGGCTATCGCGTCTTTTCCCGCCGCTTTGCCAAGAGCTTCCCGGTTCTCTCGCAAGGCTTTGAAATCGAAACGGAAATCAGCGTCCATGCGCTTGAACTGCGGATGCCGGTGGCGGAAGAAGTGACGGCTTATGCCGCGCGGCCCGAAGGCTCCGAGTCCAAACTCTCCACATATCGCGATGGTTGGCGCATTCTGAGCACGATCCTGCGGCTTTACCGGCATGAACGTCCGCTGGCGTTTTTCGGCGCGGTGGCGGGGCTGGTGGCGCTGGCTGCGGTGATGCTCGCGGTGCCTTTGATCATCACCTATATGCACACCGGACTTGTGCCGCGCATTCCCACCGCCGTGCTGGTGACGGGCATGATGATCATTGCTGCCCTTGCCATGACGACCGGACTGATTCTCGATACGGTCGTGCGCGGGCGGCTGGAAGCGCGGCGGATCGCCTATCTGTCGGTGCCAGCGCCGGGGAATTAAGTCCGGTCAGAAAACAGGGTCGTTAGCGCCGCTTTCATCCGCCCCGCCAATCGGCGTGACTTCGGTGTGGATGCCGCATTCCACCTTGTCCCACCCGCGCCAGCGGCCCGAGCGCGGGTCTTCACCCGGTTTCACCACCGATGTGCAGGGCGCGCAGCCGATCGAGAGATAGCCCTGCGCTACCAGCGGATGCCGGGGCAGATTGTGCGTATCCATATAGGCTTCGATTCGGGCCTTGTCCCAATCCGCCAGCGGGTTCACCTTCAGGCGGCCCTCCTCCACCTCGAAACGCGGCAGGCCCGCGCGCGTTGCGGACTGGAAGCCCTTGCGCCCGGTATATTGCGCGTCGAACGGGGCGAGCGCCTTGGCGAGCGGGATGACCTTGCGGATTTCGCAACAGCCATCGGGATCGTAAGACCAGCGCAGGCCCGTTTCGTCCTTCATGGCCACGTCTGCCGGATCGGGCGTTACGTTGATCAGGTTGGTCAGCCCAATCGCCGCAACCAGTTCGTCGCGATAGGCCAAAGTCTCTGGAAAATGCTTGCCGGTTTCAAGAAAGATCACCGGCACATCGGGCTGGATGCTGCCGATCAGATGCAGCAGCACCGCAGATTCAGCGCCAAAGCTGGAGACGATCACGGCATCGCCCAGCATGGATTCGCGGATCACCGTTTCCAGCATCTCCACCGTATCGCGGCCCCGGAACATGTTGTTCAGGCGAATGGCATCGGCCTCGGAATAGCGCGGGGCGGTGTCGATGCGGTCGATGATGCGGGCTTCAACCATGCCGCAGCTTCCACACCGGCACAGCACCATCCACGGTGCGCTGATAGGGTTCGGGATAGAGCCCCGAGAGCTTCTCCACGACAGTTTGATCGAGCGGCGCGTTGGGAGCGAAATCATCGAAACCGCAACGCTTCATATAGGGCACCTGATCCACCAGAACGTCGCCCGCCGCGCGGAGTGTGCCCTTATAGCCGCTTTCCCGCAGGATGCGCGCGGAGGAATAGCCCCGGCCATCGCGGAAGGCCGGGAAGGTGACTTCGACCAGCGTCAGCCGGTCAAGATGCGGAAGCAGCACACGGGCATCGTCACCCGGTGCGATGCGGACGGCAGTGGCGTTCGAGCCTTCGAATTCCGCAAAGCTCACAATCGGATCACCCATAGATCGCCTCCTTGAACACGTCATTGCCAACACGGCGATAGGTATCGAGGAAGCGTTCATCTCCCTCGCGCACTTCGCGATATTTCTCGACGATGCGCTCGATGGCATCAACCGCGCCATTCTCGTCAAAGCCCGGCCCCATGATCTTGCCGATCGAGACATCCTCCGCACCCGACCCGCCGAGCGTGATCTGGTAATTTTCCACGCCCTTCTTGTCGACGCCGAGGATGCCGATATGCCCGGCATGGTGATGCCCGCAGGCATTGATGCAGCCGGAGATTTTGAGCTTGAGCTCGCCAATGTCGCGCTGGCGTTCCAGATCGGCAAAGCGCTCGGAAATCTTCTGCGCGACGGGGATGGAGCGGGCATTGGCGAGGCTGCAATAATCAAGGCCGGGGCAGGCGATGATATCGCTGATCAGGTCGAGATTGGCGTTGGCCAGGCCAGCATCGTTGAGCTTCTGCCAGACGGCGTAGAGGTCCGCCTTCTTCACATGCGGCAGCACGATGTTCTGGGCGTGCGTCACGCGCAGTTCGTCAAAGCTGTATGCGGTCGCGAGATCGGCCATCAGGTCGATCTGGTCGGACGTGGCGTCGCCCGGAATACCGCCGGTTGGCTTCACCGCGATGTTGACGATGGCATAGCCCTTCGCCTTGTGCGGCTTCACATTCTGATCCACCCAGACCGCGAAATCGGGATCGCTCAGATCCAGATCGTCGGCGGCAGTCGCGTCAAATGCCGGTGCTGCAAAGAAGGCAGTGATCCGGTCGAATTCGGCGAGCGGCGGATCAAGGCCGAGCGTCTTCACATGCGCGAATTCCTTCGCCACATCGGCGCGATAATTGTCCGCGCCGTGCTCATGGATCAGGATCTTGATGCGTGCCTTATAGGCATTGTCGCGGCGGCCATAGCGGTTGTACACGCGCAGGCACGCTTCAAGGTAGCTCAGCAGGTCTTCGGCTGGTACGAACGGATTGATCTCCGGCGCGATCATCGGTGTGCGGCCCATGCCGCCGCCCACGAAGATGCGGGCACCCAGTACGCCGTCCTTCTTCACCAGCTCGATGCCAATGTCGTGCAGCCGCATTGCGGCACGGTCTTCGGCGCTGGCGATCACGGCAATCTTGAACTTGCGCGGCAAATAGCTGAATTCCGGGTGGAAGGTGCTCCACTGGCGCAGCAGTTCGGCCCAGGGGCGCGGATCGGTCACTTCGTCTGCTGCCGCACCGGCATATTGATCCGACGAGATGTTGCGGATGCAATTCCCCGAGGTCTGGATGGCGTGCATTTCGACGCTCGCCAGATCGGCGAGAATATCCGGCGTGTCCTCCAGCTTGATCCAGTTATATTGCAGGTTCTGGCGCGTGGTGAAGTGGCCGTAATCACGATCATATTTGCGCGCGATGTGGCCCAGCATCTTCATTTGCTTGCCCGAAAGCGTGCCATAAGGAATGGCGACGCGCAGCATATAGGCGTGAAGCTGGAGATAGAGGCCGTTCATCAGGCGCAGCGGCTTGAACTGATCCTCGGTGATTTCGCCTGCCATGCGACGGCGCACCTGATCGCGGAATTCCTCCACGCGGGCATCGACGATTGCCTGATCATATTTGTCATATTGGTACATCTGGTTTTCCTTGAACCATAACCGCTTGTCCTGAGTAGGGACTGAGCTTGTCGAAGGCCCGTATCGATGGGCCGTGCACACATCCTTCGATACACCGCTTCGCAAAGCTCAGCGGCTACTCAGGACCAACGGACTCGTTACGCTTTCTCCAGCCGAATCTCAGGATTCACGCCCAGATCCTTGCGGACCGAGGGGCCAGCGGCGCGGACGCGGTCCTTGATGTGGAGCGGAAGGCCATCGGCACCGGCATCCACTGCGTAGGATGCGTTGACGCGGCGCGCGGCCTCTTCCTCTTTCAGAATGGCCTCGGCAGCATCGCCAGCATCCACAGCCTCATGCACATTGCGGGACCAGCCCTTGCCCGTCCACCAGACAACGTCACCGCTGCCGAGATCATTTCCTGTCAGTAATTTCACACCCAAATCTCCACAAAACCAACCCGTCATGCTGAAACAAGTTCAGGGTGACGGCGCTATCAATTCCGCCTGCCGCACAAAGTCGGCCAAAACATTCACCGCATCAGATCGCGTCACCACCTCACCCACCACGATGATCGCCGGGCTCTTCACGCCCTCTCGTGCGATCATGTCGCCCAGATCGGTCAGCAGCGTGCGGATGGCGCGCGCGTCCTTGCGCGTCGCCCGTTCGAGCACCGCCACCGGCATGTCGGGCGAAACGCCGTCTGCAATCAGCTTTTCGGTAATGTCGCTCGCGGTTGCCACGCCCATGTAGATGACGAGCGTGCGGCCCTTGCCTGCGAGCCCCGCCCAATTCTGGTCCGACAGCCCCTTGCACTGGCCCGCCACAAAGCTGACCGCGCTGGAGGCCTCACGATGCGTCAGCGGCAGCATCGCTTGTGCAGCACCACCAATCGCCGCCGAAATGCCGGGAACAACCTCGACCACAACGCCCGCTGCGCGGCAGGCTTCAACCTCTTCGCCGCCGCGCCCGAAGATGAACGGATCGCCGCCCTTGAGGCGCACGACGCAATGGCCTGCCAAGGCCTCATGCACCAATATGGCATTGATTCCGTCCTGCGGGACCGAGTGATTCGCACGGCTCTTTGCAACCGAAATCAATCGCGCATCGGGGCGGGCCAAATCAAGAATGCCAGCCCCCACCAGCCCGTCATGCACGATGACATCCGCGGCCCCGATCAGGCGCGCAGCCTTGACGGTCAGCAGATCAGGGTCGCCGGGTCCGGCGCCGACAAGATGGACTGTGCCTTTTTGCATTGCCGTCTTTTGCGCGATTCGGTCGCAAGAGGCAAAACAGACTATGTTGAAGCCTATTTAGCGAAACTTGATGTGATCTCACGCAAGCCGATGCCGATAGAGGCACGGGCATTTTCCTCTTCGGTGGAAACCACCGGATAAGCGCAATAGTCCGCCGCGTAGGCAGCACTCGGGCGATGGTTGCCGGACAGGCCGACGCCGCCAAATGGCGCATTGGATGGTGCACCATTGGTCGGCCGGTTCCAGTTGATCACACCCGCGCGGACATTGGCCCAGAAGCGATCATACATTTCCGGGCTTCCGCCCACCAACGAAGCAGACAGGCCGTAATTGGTGGCATTGGCCTCTGCGATGGCCGATTCGAAATCGGGCACGCGAATGACCTGAAGGATGGGGCCGAACAGCTCGATGTCGGGCTTGTCCTTCACATTGGTCATGTCGATGATGGCAGGGCTCAGATAAGGGAGATGGGGTGCGGCGCGCTCCAGATTCTTGATCGGAACCCCGCCGCGCATCATCAGCGCCAGAAAACTCTCTTCCAGCGCGTCGGCGGCCGCAACGTCGATGACCGGCCCCATGAAGGGCGCGGGCGAACCATGGGGTTCTCCTACGATCAGCCGGTCTGCCAGCTTCTTTACTTCAGCAAGCAGCGGGCCAGCGGTTTCATCGCGCACGATCAGGCGCCGCGCCGAAGTGCAGCGCTGCCCGGCAGACATGAAAGCAGACTGGCAGACGATGACGGCAGCGGCATGGGCATCCGGCGCGTCCCACACAACCAGCGGATTATTGCCGCCCAGTTCGAGCGCGAGGATCTTGCCGGGCCGGTCGGCATAGAGCCGGGAAAGGGCCATGCCGGTGGTCGCAGAGCCGGTGAACAACAGGCCGTCCAGCCCCGGATGAGCCGCAAGCGCCTTGCCCTGGTCCGGTCCACCAATCACGAGGCGCACCACGCCAGACGGCACGCCGGCGGCATGGAGCAGGCTGACGAGCAACTCGCCTGTTGCCGGTGTCTTTTCCGATGGTTTGAATACAACCGAATTGCCAGCAATCAGCGCGGGAACGATATGGCCATTGGGCAGATGCGCCGGGAAATTATAGGGGCCGAGCACGCCAAGCACACCATGCGGCTTGTGGCGCACCGATGTCTTCAGGCCCATCGATCCTTCCAGCCTGCGTTGCGGTGTACGTTCGGCATAAGAGCGGACAGAAATGTCCACCTTGCTGATCACCGATTCCACTTCGTTGCGGGCTTCCCACATCGGCTTGCCGGTTTCGCGGGCAATCGTGTCCGCCAGCTGCTCGCCCTTTTGCCGGACGGCATCGGTGAAACGGCGCAGGGTTTCGATGCGGACAGTCAGCGGTTGGGACGCCCAATGCACCCAGGAGGACCGGGCAATGGCGACCTCTTCATCAACATTACTGACATTGCCCCGCCACAGGACGGCTCCGGTGGCAGGTTCGATGGAAACAAGTTCAGACGCAGACATACCGGGTTCCATAGCGGCCACGGGTTAAGAATCCCTGTTAGGCGAGGAAACGCGCCGCTACAAGCACGGCTTGTATGGCTTGGCAGTTGCGGCACGGCGCACATCAGGCGATAGAGGGTCATGAGCAACACAAGCACATGGGCTGACAGCAGCTGGACTTCGGATGGATTGCGGCTGCACTATCGGGATTATGCCGGGCCGAAGAACCGGCCTGCCCTCCTTTGCATGCCCGGCCTGACCCGCAATATCCGCGATTTCGAGCCGTTGATCGCACATCTGGCGGGGGACTGGCGCATCATTGCTGTCGAATTTCGCGGGCGCGGCGAAAGCGAGTATTCCAAAGCTCCGGCCAGCTATGCGCCGCCGGTTTACGCGCAGGACGTCGCGCTGCTGATCGAAGAACTGAAGCTGCGCAAGATCGTCACCATCGGCACGTCGCTGGGGGGGCTTGTATCCATGATGCTGGCGGCGATGCTGCCAGACCGGATCGTCGGCGCGGTGCTCAATGATATCGGTCCGGTGGTGGAACAGCGCGGGCTGGATCGGATCAAGTCTTATGTAGGCAAGGCGCAGGCATGGCCTACCTGGGTTCATGCAGCGCGTGCGGCGGCGGAACAGAATGCGGATGTCTATCCCGGCTATGATCTGGAAAACTGGATTGCCATGGCGAAGCGGCTCAACACGCTGACGCCGCAGGGTCGCGTCGTGCCGGATTATGATCCGCGCATCGCAGAGCCGATCCGTGCAGAACAGACCAACGCGGTCCCGCCCGATCTCTGGCCGCTTTACGAAGCGTTTGGCGAAGCGCAGGTTCTGGTGTTGCGCGGCGAGTTGTCCGACATATTGTCTGCCGAAACCGCGCGCGCCATGGGCCGCCGCCTGCCCAATGCAAAAGTGCGCACCGTGCCCGACGTGGGCCATGCCCCGGTGCTGGATGAACCTGCTTCGGTGCGCGCGATACAGGGGCTGCTCAAGGCCGTGATGGCGTGAAGATCCTCCATTGCCACTCTACTTTCTCGCTGGGCGGGAAGGAGGCGCGGGCAGTGCGCCTGATGAATCTCTTTGCGGATCAGGCGGAACACACCATTCTCTCCTCCGTGCCCGATGCTTTGGGTGCGCGGGAGATGATCGCGCCGCATGTGCGCGTGACTTTCCCCGGGGAAAGCGCGCCACCACTTCATGGCAAACCCGCGCCGGGGCGCTATCGCGATCTGGCGCGCTACATGCAGCATTTCGATCTGGTGCTCAGCTATAATTGGGGCAGCATGGATGCGGTCGGTGCGCATCGGCTGCTGGTCTCCAACGGCCCGCCGCTCATCCACCATGAGGACGGCTTCAACACGGACGAAACCGAAAAGCTCAACTGGAAGCGCAACCTCTATCGTCGCCTGATGCTGCCCACAGCGAAGGCGCTGGTGGTGCCGAGCTCTAGGCTGGAAGGCATCGCGGCTGCGGTGTGGAAGCAGCCGCGCGCCAGGCTTCACCGCATTCCCAACGGCATTGATACCGCCGCTTATGCGGCCCCGCCTGCTCCTGATGCGCTGGGCGATCCGGTGAAGCAGCCGGGCGAATTGTGGATCGGCACATTGGCCGGCTTGCGGGCTGTCAAGAATCTGCCGCGGCTGGTGCGCGCCTTTGCGGCGCTCACCGTTTCTGCGCGGCTGGTGATTGTCGGTGAAGGGCCGGAGCGGGATGCGATCCTTGCAGAGGCCGCGCGGTTGGGCGTGGCAGACCGCGTGCATCTGCCCGGTTTCCGTGATCAGCCGCAGCGTTTCATCGGCCTGTTCGATATTTTCGCCCTGTCATCGGACAGCGAACAATTCCCCATTTCGCTGGCCGAAGCGATGGCAGCGGGCGTGCCTGCTGCATCCATGGACGTGGGTGATGTGCGCGCCATGTCTGACCCGGCCAATCTGCCCTTCATCGTGCAGGATGAAGCGGGGCTGGCCGCCGCGCTCCAGTCGCTTGCCGCCGATCCGGCCTTGCGGGCCAGGCTGGGCACCGCCAATCGCGCGCGTGCAGAGGCGGAGTTTGGCGAGGCGGCGATGGTCCGGCGGTATGCCGCGCTCTATGGGCTGGAGAGCCCCTTGTGAATCCTTGGATGATCGGGCTCGCAGCCGCTCTGTTCGGCAATATCCTCTATCATCTGATGTCCAGAAGCGCGTCGGCGGGCGGCAAGCCCTTCACCATGCTGGCCATTGTCTATGCGCTGGCGACCGGACTTGCAGTCACGCTGGCTGTGCTGGCCGAGTCTGCCCGCCCTGCCGATCTGCTGAGGCCGTTGGGGATGCCTGCCGTTGTCGCCCTCGCTCTTGCCGTGGTCATGATTGAAGCGGGCTTCCTATGGGCCTATGGTCAGGGTGCTCCCGTCAGCACATCATCCCTGCTGGTGAGTGCAGGTGTGGCTGTGGTGCTGGCGCTGCTGGGTGTGGTGCTGTTTCGCGAAGGCGTGAATGCCCGGCTGATCGGCGGTTTTGCGCTGGCCTTGGCGGGTGTCTGGCTGATTGGAACAGCCCGCGCAACGCGATGAGAAATGGGGCCAAAAAAAGGCGCGCATTTTTCCGCTGAATGCCTATAGGGCTGATCCATCAACACGGGATGAAACTGGGGCCGAGATGTTCAAGGGTTTGAAGCCGATTGTGTATGGCGGCAAGGAAGTTTGGCCGCTGGTAGAAGGCGGGAAAGGTGTGGCTGCAACCAACCATGCCAGTTCAGGCGCTTGGGCGGCAGCCGGTGGCATTGGCACCGTTTCCTGCGTGAACGCGGATAATTATGATCCGGAGGGCGCGGTCATCCGGCAGGTCTATTCCGGAAAGACGCGCGAAGAACGCCACCGCGAACTGATCCGCTACGGCATTGATGGCGGCGTTGCGCAGGTGCAGCGTGCCTGGGAAATTTCCGGCGGCAAGGGCGCGATCAACATCAATGTGCTGTGGGAAATGGGCGGCGCGCAGGAAATTCTGCACGGCATTCTGGATCAGACGCGCGGCATGATTGCAGGTGTCACGTGCGGTGCTGGTATGCCCTACAAGCTGTCCGAAATCGCCCAGCAATATGGCGTGACCTATCTGCCCATCGTTTCTTCTGGCCGCGCCTTTCGCGCGCTGTGGAAGCGCGCTTATTCCAAGGTGGCGGACCTGCTCTCGGCCGTGGTCTATGAAGATCCGTGGCTGGCGGGCGGGCATAATGGCCTGTCCAATGCGGAAGACCCGCTAAAGCCTGAAGATCCCTATCCCCGCGTGAAGCAACTCCGCGAAGTGATGCGCGAAGCTGGCATTCCCGATTCCACGCCCATCGTGATGGCGGGCGGGGTGTGGAACCTGAAGGAATGGGAAAACTGGATCGACAATCCCGAACTTGGCCAGATTGCTTTCCAGTTCGGCACGCGGCCCCTGCTCACGCAGGAAAGCCCGATCCCGCAGGAATGGAAAGACCGGCTGATGACGCTGGAGGAAGGCGATGTCCTGCTCCACCGCTTCTCGCCCACCGGCTTTTATTCCAGCGCGGTGCGCAACCCCTTCCTGCGCAATCTTGAAGCCCGCAGTGCGCGCCAGATAGGCTTTACCCAAGATCCGGACGAGACCCACACCCACCAGCTGGATGTGGGCGTGAAGGGCAAGCATTTCTGGGTTTCACTGGAAGACCTCCAACGCGCGCGCGGCTGGGCGGGCGAAGGCTTTACGATTGCCCTCAAGACGCCCGACAGCACGGTTGTGTTCGTCACACCGGAAGAGCGCCCGATTATCCAGAAAGACCAGAAGGATTGCATGGGCTGCCTCTCGCATTGTTCCTTTTCGGCATGGAAGGATCATGACGATTTCACCACCGGCTATCTCGCCGATCCGCGCAGCTTCTGCATCCAGAAGGCGCTCCAGAACGTCGCGCATGGTGAACCGGTGGACGAGAATCTGATGTTCGCAGGCCACGCGGCCTTTCGCTTCAAGAAAGACCCATTCTACTCGAACGGCTTCGTGCCGACGGTGAAGCAGCTGGTGGACCGGATTCTGACGGGGGAATAGGACTCCGGCCCTCGCAGGAGTGACAAATCTGCCTCATCCCCCCGCATCAATCAGTGCCTGCACCTTCTTGTAGAACGCCTCGCGCGCTTCGCCTTCGGGGCCTTCGGTGGCGCGGGTCCAGTTGGCGTTTGAGGCGATCACGAGTTTGCGCTTCGGATCAATGAAGATGCCCTGCCCGAAAATCCCCTGTGCGGCGACCGCGCCGTCATCATAGGTCCACCACTGGAACCCATAGCCCGTTCCAGGGGTGCCGATATCCTTCTGTTTGAACGTGGCCTGCGCAAACCAGTCTGCGGGCACGACGGGTTTTCCGCTGGCTACGCCATTCGCCAGCACGAACAGGCCGAACCGGGCAAAGTCCCGCGTGGCGGCCTGCATGCAACATCCGGCGATTTCATGGCCGGTCTTGCCCAGCAGCCAGGTGGCCTTGGCTTCCATGCCGGCTGGCTGCCACAATTTCTCTTGCAGATATTGCGCGAGCGGCTTCTTGACGGCGGAGGAAACGAGCACGCCGATCAGATTGGTTTCGCCCGTATTATAATGCCAGACCGCGCCTGGCGGGTGTGCGCGCGGCAGCTTGCGCATATAGCTGACGGTCGCATCGACGCCCTTGTCGGGCGTGGCGACGTTGAACTGCGCGACATCGGCCTTGGGGTCTTCATAATCCTCATTCCAGCGCACGCCCGAACTCATGGTCAGCAGCTGGCGGATCGAAACATCGTCGTAAGCCGAGCCTCGCAAATCGGGGATATACTGGCTCACCTTATCCTCAAGGCTCTTGATATGCCCGTCCTGAATGGCGGCCCCCACCAGTGTGGACGTGAAGGACTTGGCGACCGAAAAGCTGGTCCAGCGCCCTGTGGCATCAAAGCCCAGACCATAGCGTTCGAAACGCACCTTGCCGTCTTGCAGGATCACCAGTCCGGCAGCGCGCTGAGAGGTGAAATAATCGTCCACACCCGATATCTCCAGCGGCTTGCCCGCCGGAAGAGCGAGCGGCGTGGCGGAGGGTGACACCTCGCGCGTTTTCGCCAGCACCGGAAGCCGGTCCATAGCGCGGAAGGCCACATCGCGTTGATCCATCGGCCATGACAGAACGTCCGCATTGCGCGGCATATTAGCCACCAGATCGCGCGTTTCCTTGTCCTGGCTGGCATACCAGCCCCCGCCAGCGACTGCTGTTGCGGCCAACAGGGCCAGCACGATTGTCCTTGTGCGCATGGTCGATCCTCTCCCTTGTAACTCCTGCACCCAGCATAAGCGGTTGTGCGGGAAGGGGAAGGGGGTGCGGGTGCAGCCCATGCAACTGGCCTGCGCGCCTTTGCAGCAGCAACATGCCTTGCCTTCCGTCCCGGTGTCCGCCAAGGGCTAGGCGTCATGACCGCCACGATTCACCGTATTGGCGCCGCGCGAGCGCCCTCGCTTGATCCGCTTGTTGCCCTTGTCGCCTCCGGCATGAACGAGGTGAACAGTGTCATTCTGTCGCGGATGCAAAGCCATGTCCCGCTGATTCCGGAGCTGGCGGGGCATCTGATTGCCAGCGGCGGCAAAAGGATGCGCCCGATGCTGACGCTGGCGAGCGCTGCTTTGCTCAACTATCCCGGTAACCGGCACTACAAGCTGGCTGCCACGGTCGAGTTCATCCACACCGCCACGTTGCTCCACGATGATGTGGTCGATCATTCCGATCTGCGTCGCGGGCGCAAGACGGCCAATGTGATCTGGGGCAATTCGGCGAGTGTGCTGGTGGGCGATTTCCTCTTCTCGCGTGCGTTCGAGCTGATGGTGGAAGATGGCAGCCTGAAGGTGCTCAAGATTCTCTCCAACGCATCCGCCGTCATTGCGGAAGGCGAAGTGAACCAGCTCACCACCCAGCGCCGCGTGGAAACCCGCGAAGAACAATATCTGGACGTGATCGGCGCCAAGACGGCGGCTTTGTTTGCCGCCGCCTGCCGCATTTCTGCCGTTGTGGCAGAGCGCGATGAAGCAACCGAACTGTCTCTCGACAGCTATGGTCGCAATCTCGGCATTGCCTTCCAGCTGATCGACGATGCCATTGATTATGTGTCTGATGCGGAAACCATGGGCAAGGGCGTGGGCGACGACTTCCGCGATGGCAAAGTGACACTGCCCGTCATCCTCGCTTATGCACGCGGCAACGAGGCTGATCGCACCTTCTGGAAGGATGCGATGGAAGGGCGTCTTGTTTCGGATGATGATCTGGCGCGCGCGCAAGGCCTGCTGCGCCAGACCCGCGCTATCGACGATACGATGGAGCGCGCGCGTCATTATGGCCAGCGTGCCATCGACGCACTCGGCCCCTTCCCGGCGAGCGATGCCAAGGCCGCTTTGGTGGAAGCTGTGGAGTTTGCGATCCACCGCGCTTATTGAAGGGGATGTGACCCTTCCCATTCACACCGTTCTCCCTGACCTTATGTCTGCGCTACGGTCTGCGCCCAATGCTGTGCTGGTTGCCCCGCCGGGTGCGGGCAAGACGACGGCGGTCGCTCCGGCGCTCTTGGGTGAGGACTGGTGCAGGGGACGCATCCTCCTGCTGTCTCCGCGCAGGCTCGCGGCGCGCGCGGCGGCGGAACGGATGGCTGAGATGGCGGGCGAACCGGTGGGCAAAACCATCGGCTACGCCACGCGCATGGACAGCAAGCAGTCCGCTGCAACGCGCATTCTGGTGCTGACCGAGGGGATTTTCCGCAACCTCATCCAATCTGATCCGGAACTGGCGGGCGTGTCTGCCGTGCTGTTCGATGAAGTGCATGAGCGCAATCTCGATTCGGACTTCGGCCTTGCGCTCGCGCTAGACGTCCAGGGTGGGTTGCGGCCCGATCTGCGCCTTCTCGCCATGTCTGCGACGCTTGATGGGGAGCGGTTTGCCGCGCTGATGGGCGATTGCCCGGTGATTGAGAGCGAAGGCAAAAGCCACCCGCTCACGCTGCGTCATATCGGGCGCAAGGCGGAAGCGCGGATCGAGGATGAGATGGCTGCCGCCATCCGACGCGCACTGACCGAAGAGAAAGAGGGCGATGTACTCGCCTTCCTGCCCGGTGTGGGAGAGATTGAGCGGGTGGCGGAGCGTTTGGCGGGTGTTTCGGCGCTCATTCATGAACTCCACGGCACTCTGGACCCCGCCGAACAGCGCGCGGCGATCCGCAAGGGGGCAGGGCGCAAGGTCATTCTTGCTACCTCCATTGCTGAGACCAGTCTGACGATTGATGGCGTCCGCATCGTGGTGGATTCAGGCCTCGCCCGGCGCGCGCGCTATGATCGGCAGGCGGGTTCGACGCGGCTGGTGACGGAGCGCGCCTCTCAGGCCGCGGCCACCCAACGCGCGGGCCGGGCCGCGCGGCAAGCGCCCGGTGTCGCCTATCGTCTGTGGGAAGAGGCGGGGACAGCCGGGCTGCCGCGCTTTGATCCGCCCGAAATATTGGAGGCAGACCTGTCTCCGCTGCTGCTCGATTGTGCATTGTGGGGGGTGACAGAGCCCGCGATGCTGAACTGGCTCGATCCACCGCCCGCAGCGGCACTAAGTGAAGCGCGCACGCGCCTGCTGGAACTGGGCGCGATTGATGAAGATGGCCGCGCGACCCCGCATGGCCGCGCGATGGCCAAGCTGCCTCTCCCGCCGCGTCTCGCGCACATGATGCTTGCCGCGCCCGATGCCCGACTGGCGGCAGAGGTTGCGGTTCTGCTCTCCGAACGCGGGCTGGGCGGAACCGATGTGGATCTGGACGCGCGTCACAGCCGCTGGATGCGTGAGAAAGGCAGCAAGGCGGAGGCCGCGCGCGGGCTGGCTCGGTCCGTCCTGCGTCAATCCCGCGAAGGCGGGAACCGGGTGGAGGTTGCAGACAGCGGCTCCCGCCTGCGCGGGAGCGACGATATTGGGCTTTGCCTCGCGCTTGCTTATCCGGACCGCATCGCGCGTCGCCGTGACGCGTCTGGCGAACAGTGGATCAGCAGCGGTGGGCGCGGCTTCCGGCTCGATCCGGCGCACCCGCTTGCGCGGCAGGACTGGCTGGCGGTCGGGGACATTCAGGGCGCAGCGTCTGGCGCGCGCATACTCTCTGCCGCCGCGCTTGAATTCGTGACGATTGAAGCGCTGTTCGCAGATCGTATCTCCAGCGGCACACAGGTCCGCTATGATCCCGCCACACGCGGGGTGAGAGCGGAGACGGGGCGGCGACTGGGCGCGATCACGATCAGCAAGGGGCAGGATGCCAAGGCCGATCCGGACGCGATTGCAGCGGCTCTGGTCGAGGGTGTACGCCGCCACGGGCTCGACCAGATCGACTGGGGCGATGCCGCGCGCCACCTGCGCGCCCGCGCGCGCTGGGCGGGGCTGGAGGCGCTGACCGATGAGGCCCTGCTCGCCACGCTTGATCAATGGCTGGCCCCTTTGGTGGCGGGCAAGCGGCGGCTTGATGCGATTGAAGCAGGGGCGCTCCACACTGCGTTGACGGGCCTGATCGGATGGGACGGGCAGCAGGTGATCGACCGGCTGGCGCCGTCTCACTTCCGTTCGCCCGCCGGGACCAGCCACGTGATCGATTATGACGCCGAGGCCGGACCCACGGTGGAATTGCGCGTGCAGGCCCTGTTCGGCGTGGGCGAACATCCCGTGATCGGTTCAAACCGGACGCCGCTGATCCTTTCGCTCACCTCGCCAGCCGGTCGCCCGATCCAGACGACGCGCGATCTGCCGGGTTTCTGGACGGGCAGCTGGGCCGATGTCGCCAAGGAGATGCGCGGCCGCTATCCGCGTCACAACTGGCCCGACGACCCGGCGGGCGCGGTGGCGAGTTTGAAGACCAAGCGGGCGCAGGGGAAAAATTCTTGATCCTTTCCGTCAAATGGAGGAAAGGCCCACCCATGACTCAGGCGCGCATCACTCAGAAGGGCAAGAATGCCCTGCAATCCGGTCGCTATGGCACAAGCCAGTGGACGCTCGAATATGTGCCTGCCGATGGGCAGCGTGCAGACCCGCTGATGGGCTGGGCCGGTTCGTCCGACACGCGGCGGCAGCTGGTGCTCAAATTCCCGACACTCGATGCAGCCAAGGCTTATGCGGACGGCAAGGGGCTGAGCTACACCGTGATCCCGGCGGCGGAACGCGTGCTCAAGATGCAGACCTACGCGGACAATTTCCGCTAACCCTCCAGCAACACCTGCCGCACCCGCTCCGGCTTCTCGAACGGCACAAAATGCGTTGTGCCCGGCACGGTTTCCACCACCATGTTCGGCGTTATCGGCGCATCGATCCGGCAAGTGCTGGCGTGTTCGGCGCGCAGGATGTGAACCGGGCAAGTAACGCGCTTCAAGGCGCCCGTGCTGTTGTGCTGCTGCGATGCGAAGTTGGACGCTTCCCATTCGGGCGCGCAGGAAAGAGTGACATCGCCTTCGGGCGTGTCGCGCATCCCGTCTTCGATATAGTCGACCAGCGCCGCGCGCGGCCAGGTGCGGAAGGCTCCGCGTCCTTCGAACGATTCGACCGCCGCGTCCCGGCTCGCAAAGCTGCGCCGCCGCCGCATCGCGCCCTGCGCCATCGTGTTCCGCTTTGCGGCAATCCAGGGCAGGCGCAGCATCAATCGCATCATGGGCGGGATGATGACGGGATCAAACAAGGCCAGCCGCTTGACCCGATCCGGCCTGTGCTGTGTGGCAAGAGTGGAGACGGTGCCCCCCATGGAATGCCCCGCCAGAATCAGCGGCGGTGCATCGAGCAGGTCGAGCAGCGCCACCAGATCGCCCGCCAGATCGTGCCAGCTGTTCCGCCCCGCCGTCCGCGTGGGCAGCGTGCTGTGGCCGTGCCCGCGCTGGTCCACGGCAAGGATCGACAATTGCTCCCCCAGCGGAGCGAGCAGGCTGAAATAAGCGCGGGCGTTGAAGCCGTTGGCGTGGAGGAAAACCAGATCCGGCGCACGGGACGCGTCGCCCCAGCGCCACCCGGTCATCTGTCCGCCGGGCAGGTCAAACGCCACCCGGACGCCATTGGGAGTCAAAGCGGGGCTCAACCTTCCGCTTCGCGCTCAAACGCGGCTTCGCCACCGATTTTCGACGCCAGTCGGCCAAGGAAGGCCAGCACCAGCACCGCGACGACCGTGGCGAGAATGGCATAGGTATAGAGCCCGGCCAGATCATCGCTCAGCCCCAGCTTGGCAAGCGTGGCCTTGATCGCCTCGTTCCAGGCCAGAGCCGCCACAAGGCCCAGTGAAGCAGATGCCAGCGAGATCATCGTCTGGACCATAGCGCGCGGATTCATAGTCTGTCCCCTCTGTTCTTGAAATCGGATGGCCTGTTTATGAAGTCAGGCCGGGCAGGGCAAGGCCGTGGCTCAGGCAAACTCCTCGGTATCAATCGTGCCCTGCTGCGCGGCAGGATAGCGGGTGCCTGCCACGGTGTGCCGGTTGATCAGCGCATCGACCCGGGCTGAAACATCCGCCGGAATCTCCCAGTCCCACCGCGCGATATTCTCTTCCAGATGGGCCATTACGGCCGTGCCGGGGATGGTGACGATATGGTCTCCGCGTGAAAGCACCCAGGCGAGCGAGAGTTGCGCGGGCGTTACGCCCTGTTCGGCGGCGATGGCGTTGAACTGATCGACCAGCGCCAGATTATGCGCCCAATTCTCGCCCGTAAAGCGCGGCCAGCCCTTGCGCAAATCGCGGTCGGGCAGGCTTTCCGGATCGCGCAGCCCGTTCGCGAGCATCCCGCGCGCGACGGGCGAGAAGGCGACGAACGTCGTGCCCAGTTCGCGGCACGCATCCAGCACGGCGATTTCGGGGTTGCGCGTGGTGAGCGAATATTCGGTCTGCATGGCGGCGATGGGATGGACGGCGCTTGCCTTGCGCAGCGTCTCCGCCGACATTTCGGACAGGCCGATGCTGCCAATCTTGCCCTCTTTCACCAGCTCCGCCAGCGCGCCGACCGACTCTTCGATGGGCACGGTGAAATCGCGCCGGTGCAGATAATAGAGGTCGATATGATCGGTCTGGAGCAGCTTGAGGCTTTCCTCGCACGCGGCCTTGATCATTTCCGGGCGGCAATCGATCCGCCGTGCTTTCCCTTCCACGAAAATGCCGGTTTTGGAGGCGAGGAAGAATTTGCTGCGATTCTCCCTCAGCGTCTTGCCGATCAGCGTCTCGTTGTGGCCCAGCCCATAGATGCGCGCAGTATCAAGATGGTCATAGCCCAGATCCAGCGCACGCCGCAGCAGCTTCGCGCCATCCTCGTCCGAAGGCGGCGTGTTATAGGCCCAGCTGAGCGACATGCAGCCCAGCCCGACCGGGTTCGTGAGGCGGCCATTGATGGCGCGGGATGTGATCGGCATGGGTGCTCCTTGGCTCTGGTCAGTGCGTTGCCCCGCGCTGCCATGGGCGGGGCAACGGGTCAACCGCTCACGATCCCTCAGCACAGATAGCCATCATCCTGCAAATCTGCATTGTCTTTCTGCTGCAATGCAGCATAACATGCGACCTCACCACGAAAGGATGGTCATGGCCTTTATTGCGGACAAGCTGATCCTGTTCGGCGCGACCGGGGATCTGGCCCAGCGCATGGTGCTGCCCAGCCTGTGCGCGCTGGATGCGGATCATCTGGTGGCGCGCGATTTGAAGATCATTGGCACCGCGCGGTCTGAGCATGATGATGCGGGGTTCCGTGCCTTTGCCGGGGCGGCGCTTGAAAAATATCTGCCCGAAGACCGCAAGGCGGCAATCCCCGCCTTTCTGGAGCGGCTGAGTTACCAGACGCTCGATGCTTCCGATCCGTCCGGCTTTGCCGTGCTGGCGGCGAAGGCGGGCACGGTGGATGACGGGCTGGCCATTTTCCTCTCCACCGCGCCCAGCCTGTTCGAGCCGACCATCAAGGGGCTGGCCGCCAGCGGGCTGGCATCAGACAAGACCCGTATCGGGCTGGAAAAGCCGCTCGGCACCGATCTCGGCTCCAGCTGCCACATCAATGATGCGGTGTCTGTCGCCTTTCCGGAGGAGCGGATTTTCCGGATCGATCATTATCTGGGCAAGGAAACGGTGCAGAATCTGCTCGCGCTGCGTTTTGCCAATGTGCTGTTCGAGCCGCTGTGGAACGCGCAGCATATCGATCATGTCCAGATCACCGTGGCCGAAACCGTGGGGCTGGAAGGGCGCGTGGGCTTTTATGACGGCGCGGGCGCGCTGCGGGACATGGTGCAGAACCATATGTTGCAACTGCTGGCGCTGGTGGCGATGGAGCCGCCGCACAGTTACGAAGCAGCCTCGATCCGTGACGAGAAGGTGAAGGTGCTGCGCGCGCTGCGCCTGCCGGGCGAGGGCGACAGCGTGACCGGCCAGTATCGCGCCGGAGCGATCAGCGGGGCTGCCGTGCCGGGCTATGATGACGAACTGGGCAAGGATTCGGATACCGAAACCTTCGTGGCGATCCGCGCGCATATCGACAATTGGCGCTGGAAGGGCGTGCCCTTCTACCTGCGCACGGGCAAGCGCCTGCCGGAGCGCAAGACGGAGATCGTCATCCAGTTCAAGGCCGTGCCGCATTCGATCTTTGCGGGCAAGGGCGCGCGGTCTGAGCCCAACAAGCTGATCATCGGCATCCAGCCGCGCGAAAATATCGGCCTGACGGTGATGGCAAAGATTCCGGGTCTGGATCGCGGCGGCATCCGCCTGCGTGAAGTGCCGCTCGACATTTCCATGCCCGATGCCTTTGCCGGGCCAAAAAAGCGCATCGCCTATGAACGGCTCCTGCTCGACCTGATCGAGGGCGACCAGACGCTGTTTGTGCGTCGCGACGAAGTGGAAGCGCAATGGCACTGGATCGACGCCATCCGTGAAGGCTGGGGGGAGCATGGCGTTGTGCCGAAGACCTATACGGCCGGAAGCTGGGGGCCGTCCGCCGCGATTGCGCTGGCGGAACGCGATGGAGTGACGTGGCATGAGTGAGGCCATGGTTCGCGCGAACCCCACTTCCGCCGTCCAGAGCCTGTCGAAGGGCCGTTCTTTCTGTTTCTCCCCAGTATGGCGCGAAGGCAGTACGGTCCTTCGGCAGGATCAGGACGGCGGAGTTTTCTAGCATGACGAGCCTCAACCCCACACTCTCCCGCGTCACAGACCGCATCATGGAGCGCAGCCGCGAGACCCGCCGCCGCTATCTGGAACTGATCGCGCGCGAAGGGGAGAAGGGCGTCAGTCGCGGCACGCTGGGCTGCGCCAATCTGGCGCATGGATTTGCCGCGTCGGGGGATGACAAGCCGGTGATCCGTTCTGGCAGCGCGATGAATATCGGCATCGTCACGGCCTATAATGACATGCTGTCTGCGCATCAGCCTTATGGTCGCTACCCCGAACAGATCAAATTGTTCGCGCGCGAAGTGGGGGCGACGGCGCAGGTGGCGGGCGGTGTCCCGGCCATGTGCGATGGCGTGACGCAAGGCTTTGACGGGATGGAGCTTTCGCTGCTCAGCCGCGATGTGATCGCGATGAGCACGGCGGTCGCGCTGTCCCATGCCATGTTCGAAGGCGCGCTGCTGCTCGGCATTTGTGACAAGATCGTGCCCGGCCTGATGATCGGCGCGCTGCGTTTTGGCCATCTGCCGATGATCCTTGTGCCCGCCGGGCCGATGCCCTCCGGCCTTGCCAACAAGGAAAAGCAGCGCATCCGCCAGCTCTACGCCGAAGGCAAGGTGGGGCGCGATGAACTGCTGGAAAGCGAAAGCGCGTCGTATCATGGGGCGGGCACCTGCACCTTTTATGGCACGGCCAATTCCAACCAGATGATGATGGAGGCGATGGGCCTGCACATGCCGGGCAGCGCCTTCATCAATCCGGGCACCAAGTTGCGGCAGGAACTCACCCGCGCGGCGACGCACCGGCTGAGCGAGATCGGGCAGGGCGGTGATTATCGCCCGTTGGGGCTGTGTGTGGATGAGAAGGCGATCATCAACGCCGCTGTCAGCCTGTTGGCGACGGGCGGATCGACCAACCATGCCATCCATCTGCCCGCCATGGCCCGGGCAGCAGGCGTGCAGATCGATTGGCAGGATCTGGATGAGCTGTCCTCAGCCGTGCCGCTGATCGCGCGCGTCTATCCCAATGGCGCGGGCGATGTGAATCACTTTCAGGCCGCAGGTGGAATCGGCTTCGTGCTGCGCGAACTGATCGACGCGGGGCTCATGCATGATGATATTCTGACGGTTGCGGGGAAAAGTCTGCGCGATCATGCCAAGGAGCCTGTGCTCGATGGAGACACGCTCGTTTATCGCGATCCGCCCGCGCAATCAGCGGATGATACCATGCTCCGCCCACCCTCCGCGCCTTTCCTGCCCGATGGCGGGATGCGGCTCGTCACCGGCAATCTCGGTCGTGCTATTTTCAAGACCAGCGCGGTGGACAAGGAGCGCTGGACCATCGAAGCGCCCGCGCGTGTGTTTGAGGATCAGGCGCAGGTCCAGGCCGCGTTCAAGGCAGGCGAGCTGGACAAAGATGTCGTCGTCGTCGTCCGCTTTCAGGGGCCGCGCGCCAATGGCATGCCCGAACTCCACAAGCTGACGCCGCCTTTGGGCGTGTTGCAGGACAAGGGGTTTAAGGTCGCGCTTGTCACCGATGGTCGCATGTGGGGCGCGAGCGGCAAGGTGCCTGCTGCAATCCACTGCACGCCGGAAGCGCTGGGCGGGGGACCGCTGGCGCTGGTGCAGGATGGTGATGTGATCCGCCTGTGCGGGCATGGCGGAGTGCTGGAGGTGCTGGCCGATCTCTCCACCCGCACCCCCGCTGCGCCGCCACCGCCCGCCGAAGGCATGGGCCGCGAACTCTTCGCCTTCATGCGCGCCGGGGCTGACGGGGCAGAGCGCGGGGCGTGCGCGATGCTGGCAGGGGCGGGGCTGTGAGGAACTGTTCCTCACAACCCGCCCCGCTGAGCTTGTCGAAGCGCCGTTTTTCGCTTGGCATCCGCACAAGAGGAAAAACAGTCCTTCGACAAGCTCAGGACGGCGGTGCACTTTATGCCTGACGTGCAGCCTATGAACCTCGTCACCGTCGATATTGGCGGCACCCATGCCCGGTTTGCGCTCGCTACGGTCGAGGCAGGCCGTGTCACGCAATTGGGCGATGCGACAACGCTGAAGACAGCGGATCACCCCAGCTTTCTTTCGGCATGGGCCGCCTTTGCCGCAACCTGCCAGGCTCCGCTGCCGCGCGCTGCCGCGCTGGCGGTGGCGGCCACGGTGAAGGCCGATCCCATCCGCTTCACCAACAATCCCTGGACGCTGGAGCCTGCGCGGCTGGCGGACCAGATGGGGGTCGACGCGCTCACGATCGTCAATGATTTCGAAGCCGTCGCGCATGCCGTGGCGCAGGTGGAGCCAGAGCATTTTCTGCACCTGACCGGGCCGGATGTGCCGCTGCCCGCCAGCGGCACGATCAGCGTGCTCGGCCCCGGCACCGGGGTGGGCGTGGCGCATCTGTGGCGCGGGCCGCAGGGCGCGCATGTGCAGGCGACCGAAGGCGGACATCTGGACTTTGCGCCGCTCGATGCGTTTGAGGATGCACTTCTTGCCCGGCTGCGCGCGCGGCATGGTCGCGTCTCGACCGAACGGATCGTCTCCGGCCCCGGCCTGATCCCCATCGCCGAAACGCTGGCCGCCATGGCGGGGCAGAGCTTCACACCCACCGAAGACGCGGCGCTGTGGCAGGCCGGATTGTCTGGCGCGGATGCGCTCGCGGCCCAAGCCATCGACCGCTTCTGCCTGACGCTGGGCAGCGTGGCGGGCGATATCGCCTTGGCGCAGGGTGGCGCGGGTGTCGTCATTGCTGGCGGGCTGGGCTATCGTATCCGCGACGTGCTGTTGCGCTCCGGCTTTGCGGAGCGGTTTTGCGCCAAGGGGCGGTTCTCAGCCGTTCTGGCCGGATTGCCCGTCAAACTCATCATCCACCCGCAACCCGGCCTGTTCGGGGCCGCTGCCGCTTTCGCACTGGAGCATTCATGACCCGCATCGAAGCCATCATGCGCACATCGCCCGTCATTCCGGTGCTGGTGATTGAAGACGCTGCCCACGCTCGCCCGATTGCAGAGGCATTGGTGGCAGGCGGCCTGCGCGTTCTGGAAGTGACACTCCGCACGGCGGCGGCGCTGGATGTGATCCGCGAAATGACGACGGTGGAGGGCGCGATTGTCGGCGCGGGCACCGTGCTGAACGAAGCCGATCTGCGCGCCAGCCTCGATGCGGGTGCAGAGTTCATTGTGTCTCCCGGCCTTACCGAACCCTTGGGCAAGGCTGCGGTGGCGAGCGGGATTCCGTTCCTGCCGGGCACGGCCAACGCCGGAGACATCATGCGCGGGCTTGATCTGGGGCTTGGCCATTTCAAATTCTTTCCGGCCTCCACAAGCGGCGGCCTTCCTGCGCTGAAGGCGTTGGCGGGACCGTTCGGCGGGGTGAAGTTCTGCCCCACCGGCGGCATCAGTCTGGAGACCGCACCCGACTGGCTGGCGGCGGAACCGGTGCTGTGCGTCGGTGGCAGCTGGGTGGTGGGCAAGGGTGTGCCAAACGTAGCGGCCATCACCAAGGCAGCGGCTCAAGCCGCGGCTCTGGCGTCATGAGCGGCGCGGCTGATCTTCGCGCCAGGCTGCAAGATTTGCATGCGCGCACGGCTGAAACCCCGCTTTTTAATCCTGTCGTCCAGTTGGGGCTGGAATTGTCCCGCACGCTGGAGAGCGGTCGGGAGACGCTGGCCGGGCTGGAGCAGACGGTGGCCGATCTGGAATGTGAAGCGCTGCAAAGCCGCGCGGCACGTTTGCACCGGCTGCTCGCGCCGGTTGATCTTGCCGCCAATCAGGCCGCCTTTCGCGCGGTTGTGGAAGCCAGCGCGGCAAGTGGCGATTTCGCAGCGTTCAAGGCGCGTTGGGCCAAGCCGTTCGCGCATATCGTTTTTACGGGCCACCCCACTTTCCTGCTCAGCCGCGCGCAATCTGACGCGGTGGCAGCAGCGGCGAGCAGCGGGGATGTGACACGGAACAGCGTCTGCATTGTGAATGCCGCGCGCGACGCGATCACGCTCGTTTCCGAACATGATGATGCGCTCTTTGCGCTGGCGCAGGCGCAGGACGCGCGCGACCAGCTGGCCTCCATCGTGCTGGATGTGGCCGCAGCGCATTGGCCGCGCTTGTGGCAGGAAGTGCGCCCGGTGCCGTTCCGGCTGGCCAGCTGGGTCGGCTATGACATGGATGGCCGCACCGATATTGGCTGGCAGACCAGCATCCACTTTCGCCTGATGGAAAAGGCGATGCGGCTGGCGCGTTATGCGGATGGTTTGAATGATCTGTTGGACACATCACGCCGTCATGCTGAACTTGATTCAGCATCCATGCCTCGGTCTTCGGCCATGGGTTCAGAGACTGAGACACCGTCAAATGCCGAGGCATGGACCCTGAAACAAGTTCAGGGTGACGGGGAGGGGGCGCTGGCGATGCTCCGGGCCGCTCTGTCCCATACGCAAGAGATGGTGGCCCTCTTCGCCACCGACCTGTCCGATCCCGCCGCCTTGTCCGATGCCGCCAACCGCATGACAGCGGATGCGCCGGGCAAGCTGCTCAGCCTCGCTCCCGTCATTGCGTTGCTCGAAGAGGCGGCGAAATCTGAGGATCTTTCTCAGGCCCGCGCGCTTGAACTGCTCACGCTGGCCGCTGCGATGCGCGCGGATGGGCTTGGCATGGGCTGGATTCACTTCCGGGTGAATGCCTCACAGCTGCACAACGCCATTCGCCGCCGCATTGATCCGGATAACCGGCTCGATCTCGCCAGTCGCACCGCGCTCAAGCGGATGCGCAAGCTGCTCGACGATGTGAAGCCGCTGCGCTCCAACTTTGCCGCGCTGGCGATTGAGAATACGACCGCACTGCGCCAGTTCCTCGCCATGGCGCAGATCCTGCACCATGTGGATGCGGACGCACCGATCCGGATGCTGATCGCGGAGTGCGAAGACCCCCAGACCGTGCTCGCCGCGCTCTATTTTGCCAAACTGTTCGGGATCGAGGACCGGGTGGATGTCTCCCCGCTGTTCGAGACCGAATCTGCGCTGGAACATGGCGGACGCTTTCTGGAGGCCCTGCTCGCCGAACCGGCATACCAAGGCTACGCCCGCACGCGCGGTCGCGTCTCGATTCAGACCGGATTTTCGGATGCGGGGCGGTTTGTCGGGCAATTGCCCGCCGCGCTCGCCATAGAACGGTTGCAGGGGCGGCTGGCCAGCGCGATGGCGGCGCAGGGGTTGAGCGGCGTGGCCGCGCTGATCTTCAACACACACGGCGAATCAATGGGGCGCGGGGCGCATCCCGCCAGCATGGCAGACCGGATGAGCTGGCCGCTGAGCCCTTGGGCACGCGGGCGCTTTGCCGCCAAGGGCATTCCGCTGGAACCCGAGGTCTCTTACCAAGGGGGAGACGGCTATCTGTTCTTCCGCACGCCGGAACTGGCGCTTGCCACGCTGACGCGGGTGGCAGAGGCAGAGAGCCGCATGCCAGATGGCGCAGACGATCCCTTCTACGCCCGCACCGATCTCAGCCTTGATTTCTATCGCGGCATCAGGCGGGTGCAGCGCGCGTTTCTGGAAAGCCGCACCTACGCCCGGTCGATCACGGCGTTCGGGTTGGGGCTGCTCAATGAGACGGGTAGCCGCAAATCGCGCCGCCAGTCAGACTTGGCGGCAGACCGGGAGATGAGCCTGCGCCAGATCCGCGCCATCCCGCACAATGCTATCCTTCAGCAGCTTGGTTATCCGGTGAATCTGATCGCGGGCACCGGTACGGCGGCGGTGGAGGATGTGGAGGGCATTGCCGAACTGATCAACGCTTCTGCGCGCGGGCGCCAGATCATGCGGATGCTGCGCGCGGCAGACCGGCTGGCGAGCATCAAATCGGTAGCCGCCTATGGCGAGCTGTTCAATTCCGCCTATTGGGCCAGCCGCCCCTATCGCGGCATGGAGCAGCATCTGGAGGCCGCCTGTCTGGCACTTGCGGACAAGCTGACCACGGACGACCGCAACAGTGCCTTCCGCACGCTCACATCACGGTTGCGGGTGGATGCGGTGAAGCTGCACCGCCTGCTTGAACGGATTGACCCGGAAGTGGAAAGCGCAGGCCGGGAGGATGTGCGCCGCTCGCTGGGCGCATTGCAGGCGCTCCGGCTCGCGCTGATGCAGCACATGTTCCTGCTCGCGGTACAGATTCCGGCCTTTTCCCGCTCGAACGACATCAGCCGCGATGATGTGATCGAGATGGTGTTCACGCTGCGGATCGACGATGCGCTGGCCCAGTTGCGCCGGGCCTATCCGGTCAGTTTCCCCTCCATCACAGACTTTAACGTGGCAGAACCCAGCGACTATCCCGATGATGCCGCAACCGGCTATGCCGAAATCCATGCGCGGTTCATCGATCCGATCGAGCAGGCCCATGGTCTGAGCCTGCGGATCGGGGCGGCGATTGCCAATCATTTCGGCGCGCATGGGTGAGGGTGGGGGCTCACACCCTCACAGATTGAACCACCGCTCCGCATTGGTTTGGAAGAACTTCTTCTTCTGCGCGTTCGTGATCGCCAGATTGTCCATCGCGCGGACTTCATCGGCGACATATTCATACGGATAATCCATCGCGTACATGACGCGATCCTCGCCCATCACCTCGATCATCAGCTTGATCGCAGGCTCGAAGGGCAAGCCGGAACAGGTGCCAAGGAAGTTGGTGCGCATATAGTGGAACAGGTCGTGCTGGAGTGGCTTGAGCCGTTCATACCGGCCGGATCGGATGCCCGCCTTGTGCATGAAATCGGTGCGGTAGAGCCAGTAGGGCAGTGCCTCGCAGCCATGCCCCGCGATGATCTGCAGATCGGGATAGCGGTCAAACAGCCCGGTCGTCACCAAGCGGAGCAGATGATAGCTGGTCTCGACCGCAAAGCCGAACACCGCGCCATCCAGCCCCGCGTCGATCATGCCGCCCATCATGCTGTCGGGCAGCGTGGCGGGGTGGATGTAGAGCGGCTGGCCGGTCTCGGCGAGCGCCTGGAAGATCGGATCGAACTGTGGCTCGTCGAGATAATGGCCTTGGGTGTGAGAATTGATCTGGACGCCCTTGAAGCCGAGCTCATTCGCGCCGCGCCGAATTTCGGCGGCGGACCATTCGGGATCTTGCGGGGCGACGGCGGTCATGCCGATATAGCGTGTCGGATATTTCTGAACTGCATCCGCCAGATAGTCATTGGCGCGGCTGGCAATGCCTCTGGCTTCTGCCGTGTCGAGCATCGGCTGTACACCGGGCGAGGTCAGGGCGAGGATCGCCTTGTCGATCCCCGTCTCATCCATATGCGCGATGCGTTGCTCGCCCAGGTCCAGCAGCCGATCCATGATCTGCGTCGCGCGTTCGGACGGGGAGGTGGCGTAAAAGCCCCAAAGGCTGACCATGCCCTTGTCCGCCGTGCCATCACGCACCATGCGCAGAAAGACATCCACCTGCTCGCGGGTGGCAAAGGCTTCTTCTGTGGCGATGCGGAGATAGCCGCGATCTCCGCCGGTTTTGAGGGTGTGGGTCATTTGGTTGGTCCTTTTGGTTCACGCAGAGACGCAGAGGGAGCAGAGGACGCAGAGGGTCTTTCTGGGCGGTAGTCATTCACGACCCTCTTTATGCCTTCTTTCATGGTTGCCGCCGAAAAATTCAGGAGTAGCCCCACAGGCTGCTTCATCAATCGCAAATAGGTCAGCAATTGTTTGCCATGGGCTTTGCTGAGTTGCTCCACAGCCTTGATTTCAAGAATGAGCCGGTCTTCCACGAGAATATCTATCCGGAACGCCGCTTCAAATATGTGGCCGTCAAATTCCAACGGCATTGAAACTTGACGCGCCACTCGCAAGCCTCGTGCTTCGAGGCGGCTCGCAAGGACGACTTCGTAAACCGATTCCAACAAGCCGGGGCCGAGATCCCGATGAAGCCGAATGGCTTCATCAACAACGATGCCACTGACCACATCAATGTCCAAGGCTACACACCCCTCTGCGATCTCCGCTTACTCTGCGTCTCTGCGTGAACCAGCTTCCCCTACCCCTCATGCACCGTTTTCAACACCATGCACGCCATCAGGCCTTCCGGGCCATCTTCATGCCCATGCCCTGACCATTTCACCCCGCCGAACGGCGTATCTGCACCACCAAGCATCGTGGTGTTGACGCAGAACATGCCGGTTTCCACTTCGCGGGCGAGGCGCTTCTGGCGGCGCGCATCGTTCGTCCATGAATAGGCGGCAAGTCCGTAGGGCAAGCGGTTGGCTTCCGCGATCATATCCTCTTCCTTGCCAAAAGGATTGATGATCGCGACCGGGCCGAATGGCTCTTCGTTCATGATCTCGGCATCCAGCGGCACTTCCGAGATCACCGAGGGCGCATAGAAAAAGCCCTGATTGCCGATGCGTTCGCCGCCCGCATTGAGCTTCGCGCCCTTGGCCACCGCATCGCCGATCATGCGCTCCATCGCGTCGGGGCGGCGGGGGTTGGCCATCGGCCCCATCTGGATGCCGTCCTCCATCCCGTTGCCGACCTTCCAGCCCTTGGCGCGTTCGGCAAAGCCATCGCGGAAGCGTTCGAATACGCCCTCCTGCACAATGAAGCGTGTGGGGGAAACGCAGACCTGCCCCGCATTGCGATATTTGCCCGCGACCATCGTATCGAGCACGCCATCCACATCGACATCGTCGAACACCAGCACCGGGCCATGGCCGCCCAGCTCCATCGTGGTGCGCTTCATGTCGTCGGCGGCCAGTTTGGCGAGATGTTTGCCGACCACGGTCGAGCCGGTGAAGCTCAGTTTGCGGATGATCGGCGAACCCAACAGATGCCGCGACACCTGATCCGGCACGCCATACACCGCTTGCGCGACTTCCTTGGGGAGCCCCGCATCGAGCAAACACTGCACAATCGCAAG
This sequence comes from Sphingomonadales bacterium, assembly GCA_016714795.1. Lineage (GTDB taxonomy): Bacteria > Pseudomonadota > Alphaproteobacteria > Sphingomonadales > Sphingomonadaceae > Aquisediminimonas. Next base: position 450,050 of record JADKCA010000002.1, read on the forward strand.
CGCAGAACCCGGAGACTCCTCCGCAGATTTCAGGATCACCGAACAGCCCGCCGCGATTGGGGCACCCAGCTTGCGCCCCGGATTGCCGATGGGGAAGTTCCACGGCGCAAACGCGGCAACCGGACCGACGGGCTCATAAGTGACGGTCGAGCGCATACCCGCCGGGCGGACCAGTTGCCGACCGTACACCCGCTGCGTTTCGCCCGCGTAAAAGTTGAACAAGCCAACGTTCATCAGCACTTCGATGCGCGTTTCGACGAGCGTCTTGCCTTGTTCCATCGTTGCGATGCGGGCGATCTCTTCCTGCCGCTCCAGCATCAGCCGGGCCGCGCCCTGCAACACGGCGGCGCGCTGCTGCGCTGTGGAATTGCGCCAGATGCGGAAACCGCGCTGTGCCGTCTCGAGCGCGCGATCAAGGTCGGCGGCATCTGCCAGCGGCAGTTCGCCCAGCGTCTCGCCGGTGGCGGGGTTGACGACGCGGTGCGTGGCGCGGTGGCCCTGCATCACCTTTTCGCCGTCAATGATCATGTGGAGGGTGGGGTAGCTTGTCATTCTCAATCCATTCGTCGCCTCTGCGCAGGCCGTCGCCGTTGCGGGAGTCAGGTGCCAAGGCTTCAAACCGGCCCCCGCCTGCGCGGGGGCGACGGCTCAAGCACTTTTCGTAGCATTTTCGCGGTCAATATCGCCCTGCCAGCGCTCCGGCACAATCGGCTTGCCAGTGACAGGGTGGGCATTGTGGAACGGCACCACCTTGTGCGTCGGCCACAGCCACACATCATCCTTCAGCACGTCCGGACCGGTCGGGTCTTCGGGGATCGTCTTGTCGAGGAAGGGCACATAATTGGGCCGCGTGTGCGCCCAGCCGGTTTCATAATCGGCATGCCATTGCGGCACATAATTGAGGATGTGGATGCGCCACACGCCGTCCACTTTCTTGTAGACATTCTCGTAAATGCCGCCTTCCCACCATTGGCGGACGCCTTCCATCGGGCCGTCTCCCGTATAATCCTTGTGCCGCCCGGCCTGCATGGTGCAGCGAAAGCGGCCATAGGCGGTCACGCCATCGGGCGCGATGTCCACTACGTCCTGATGCTGGGGATGGTCGAGCAGGAAGCCGTCGATCGGGCCATTATTGCCATGGGTGAAATTGGTCTGGAAGCGTTCGATATAAAGCCGCGCCGCGCCCGCCTTGCCCTTGTAGATGCCGCCGAAGAAATGCACTTCGCAATCCTCGGTGAACAGGTCCACCACTTCGCGATACAGGCATTTGTCGATCAGGAAGCCATAGAGATGGTGCAGCTTGCGCACCGCCTGTTCATCCTCGCAGATGGTGACGCGTTTGGTGAGCGCGGCGACGGCGGCTTCCAGCGCGGCAATACGATCTTCAGACATGGGCTGTTTCCTTTTCAAGAGCTTCGAGGCGTTCCACCTCTTCGCGGTAGGGCGTAATGGCACGATACATCAGGAAGGCGGCGGTCGGCATCAGGATGAACGCCGTCGCAAGGATCGCCTGCCCCAGATTATGGGTCACATGATCGGAGATGACGCCGATGAACCAGCTTCCCATCGCACCAAAGAAGGTGAACATGAACAGATAAAAGGCTGTCACCTGTCCGCGCATGTCATTCGGGGCAACGCGCTGGATTGCGGCGTTCTGCGGCACGGCGCCCGCAATCGCGAAAAAGGCCGCGCAACCGAATGCGATGCTCGACCAATAGGGATCGCGGATCAGCAGGGCCGAGAGGATCACGATGGTCGATCCGCAAAAGCAGATGAAGGCCGCGCGGATATTGGCGTCCTTGTGGCGCTTGGCGAGCCATTCCACGAACGCGCCGCCTACCACCATGCCCCCAATGGACGCGATGAGCGCCACACTGCCGATCAGATCGCCGATCTGCGCCGGGTTCCAGCCAAATTCGCGCATCAGATAAGGCGTGCGCCAGAACATGATGCCGAACGCTTCAATGGCGCTCAGCGCCAGCGCGCCGAACAGGGGATAATAGACCTTCCCGCCCGCATGGATGGCGCGCGCTGCATCAAAGCCCATGAAGGTGATGACCTTGCGGCCCAGACTGGCATCAGCCGGGGCATGAACATCCTCGCTGCGCGGGGCCAGCCGCTGCGGTTCGCGCACGGTGAGGAAAAGCAGCGAGGCGATCATCGAAGGGATGGCCAGATAGAGCAGCGCCCATTGCCAGTTGAAGATGGTCAGGCCGAAAAACGGTTCTGCCGCCCAACCGTTGGACGCTGTCACCAGTCTCCCGCCGATGATCGGTCCCAGCGTGGTGCCGCCGATGAATCCCAATTGCAGCAGAGCAAAGGCGCGCGTGAGCACGCGCGGCGGGAAGGCATCGGTCAGCAGCGAATAAGACGAAGGGGCGTGCGCCGATCCGCCTGCAGCAAGGAAAACCCGGCTGCCGACGAACTGGGTGAAATTCTGCGCCATGCCAGACAGTGCGATCAGCATGCCGACAAAGCCTGCGCTGACCGACAGCACCAGCTTGCGCGGATAAATATCCGCCAGCCGCCCCAGCGGAATGCCCACGAAGAAATAGCAGATGATCGTGGCCGGTCCGGCCAGAAAGCCGAGCTGCGAATCTGTCAGCTGGAAATCGCGTTTGATGTTTTCGGCCAACATGCCGAACACCACCTGATCGAGGAAGGACATGAAGGTGGCGAGAATGATAACCGCCAGGGCCCAATAAGCGGCACCGGCAGAGGGCCAGACCTTGGTGCGGGTCGCTTCGGCATCAGCGCTCGCGCCCGATGCGACAATTGGTCCGGCCATAAACGCACTCCCTCTCCTCGCCGCTTTACAAACGGCAATTTGTATGTGTTAGATACAATCTGGTTTGCAGGCGCTTGTCCAGCGCTTTGTGACAGGAGAGGGAGAAACATGCAAAATCTTGAAGGCAAAACCGCCTTTGTCACCGGTGGCGCGAGCGGGATTGGGCTGGGCATTGCCAAGGCGTTGCTCAAGGCAGGCATGAATGTGGTGATTGCGGACATTCGCGATGACCATCTGGCCGAAGGGTCCGCAGAGCTGAATGGCGGAGACAAAGTGCTGGCGCTGAAACTGGATGTCACCAACCGCGCGGATTTTGCAGCAGCGGCGGACGCGACCGAAGCTAAATTCGGCAAGATCCATATCCTCGTCAACAATGCTGGCGTCGCCGTGGTCGGGCCGACCGAACTCGCCACCTTCGCCGATTGGGACTGGGTGATGAATGTCAATCTGGGCGGCGTCATCAATGGCGTGACCACGATGCTGCCGCGCATCCTTTCGCACGGTGAAGGCGGGCACATCGTCAACACTTCATCCATGTCGGGCATGGTGCCGGTGGGCGGCACAACCATCTATTCCACCGCAAAGGCCGCTGTGCTGACGATGATGGAAACGATGCGGCCCGAACTGGAATCGCGCGGCGTGATCTGCTCGGCCTTCTGCCCCGGTGCTGTCCAATCCAACATCGCAAAGGCCGGCGAAACCCGCCCTGCCGAATTGGCCGAATCGGGCTATGCCGAAGCGGACAAGCGCCGCGCGGATGGCGGCAATTTCTTCCATCTCTACATGACCAAGGAAGAGGTGGGTGAGCGGGTGCTGGAGGGGATTTTGAACGATGAACTCTACATCCTGACGCATGCCGAATTCCTGCCGGGCGTGACGGATCGCGCGAAGGCAATGGTCGCCTCTGTGCCCGTCAAGCGGCCGCAGAATGAAGAGTATAAGCAGACCTTCGCCATGCTGTTCAACTCGCCAATCTGGGCGGCGGAGATTGAGCGGCAGGGGAAACTGAAAGCATGAACATTATAGCCCTCCCCCCTTCAGGGGAGAGGGTTGGGAGAGGGGGCTGTGAGACGGGCTCCCAGTGCGGGAATATGGCGCGGGTGGACAGTCCCCTCCCCTAGCCCCTCCCCTGAAGGGGAGGGGAATTAAAGGAGAGTTTCGATGATCAATTTCGCAGGACGCACAGCGTTCGTCACTGGTGGTGCCAACGGGATCGGGATCGGGCTGGTCCGCGCGCTTCTTGCCGAGGGGTGCAAGGTCGCCATGGCCGATATCCGGCAGGACGCGATCGACAAGGCACTCGCCACGCTCGACAATAACGAAGTGATGGGCGTTCAGGTGGACGTGTCTTCGCGCGAAGGCATGGCGGCGGCGGCTGACGCGGTGGAGGCCAAGTTCGGCCCAGTAACGCTGTTGTTCAACAATGCGGGTGTCAACCTGTTCCAGACCATCGAAGACTCGTCCTATGCCGATTGGGACTGGCTGATGGGCGTCAATCTGCACGGCCCGATCAATGGCTGCATGACCTTTGTCCCGCGCATGATCGCGCATGGACAGGGTGGTTATGTCGTCAACACCGCGTCGATGGCTGGCTGGCTGGCGGCGGGCTCGCCGGGCATCTACAACACCACCAAATTCGCGGTGCGGGGCCTTTCTGAAAGCCTGCGCTATAGCTTGGCCCAGCACAAGATCGGCGTGTCTTGCGTCTGTCCCGGGCTGGTGAAGAGCTATATCTACGCATCGGATGACATCCGTCCGGCCAATTTGATGGACGGGGCCAAGCCCATCAACACCGAAAATGTCGAGCGGCTGGCGGGTATGCATCAGGTCGGCATGGAGCCCGACGTGATTGCCGAACGCATTCTGCAAGGGATGCGCGAGAACCAGACCTACATCTTCCCCATGCCCGACCATAAGGACGAACTGGCGGAGGAATTTGAGACTGTGCTCGGCTTCTATCGCGATTACCCGCAAGATCCGGGCTATGAAGAGCGGGTGAAGATCGAAGGATTCCGCCGCCAAGGGTATAAGGCAGCGCGTGAGGCGGCCAAGACGGCCGTTTGAACAGGAGAAGACCGATGAAGGTCAATGCACTCGATCATGTCAACATCATCACCGCGGATCTGGATGGCACCTGCGATTTTTACGCAGGTCTGCTCAACCTGGACCGCCGCGATGCGCCTGCACCGCTGACGCCGCAGACGGCGCAATGGATGTATGACGAAGCGGATCGCCCGATCCTGCATATCAACAGCCTGGATTGCATCCGCGCTTATGATCGGGAAGTGCAGCCGGGGCCGACCGGTTCGATCCACCATGTCGCGCTCAATTGCTCGGGCTATGACGAGATCATGGCGCGGCTTGACGCGCGCGGCATGGATCATCAGGTCAATCTGATCGAAGCCATCGGCCTGCGTCAGGTTTTCACGATGGACCCCAATGGCGTGCTGCTGGAACTGAATTTCTTCGGGGATTGAGCGGCGTCAGCCCCAGGCTCACTCTGTCATGTCTTCCAGATGAAGGGCCAGCAGGCTTTGTGCCTGCTGATCGGCGGGGAGGGCTGCGATATGGGCGAGTGCCTTTCGATTCCAAAGGCAGGTTTCGCGATTGCGATCTGACGCGCTGACCGGCACCGTGTCCGTTCCCACAGCTTCATGGACAGTATTTGCAGCTTTGCCTATCTTCCGCCGATTCTGCATCGGCGCTGCCGTCTGGTTGGCAAGCGCGTCCTTGATCAGAGTGGCTTCATCCGCGCTGAGTCCATCGGCGACCAAGTCTGCGAGTGCGGTATCCCCCGTCCCGGTGGCGCTGCACGAATGATCCGTGCCGTTTGCGGCGGGCATGTTTTTCCAGAGCGCAAGCAATCGTTGCGACAGAGCGGGCGGCGCATCCACAATGCGGTCAAAAAGTGTGGAAATCAGGCTCCTTTCGGCAAAGCCCAATGCGCCGCCCTCCGCCTTCTGCCCCTTCTCCCATGATGTGGACACGATCTCTTCAGCCAGACCGGCATCGGCCGCTTTGAGCAGAGTCCAAAGCGGTTTTCTGTCCAGCGCGGCGTTGAGCGCGGGCCAGGACACGCCCCATCCGGTCATTTTCAGCCGCTCTTCATCATCGATGCTGCGCGTGAGCGCGTGGGCGGCGATCATCTCCTTGTGGCTGGGTTCCCAGATGCTGGCATTGGGGGTGGCAAGCGCCTTGTCCACAAATGCCGGGTCGATGCCCGCGCGGTAAAAGGCTGCCGCCTGCATGAAATCAGGCTCGGCATTGGATTTGCGGGCGGCGCGACCGGTCACTGGTTCGCCGTTGCGATCCAGATCAATCGAATTGTGAAAGCCGATCTTGGCACGGGCATAGGCCGTGCGGTTCACGCCCGATGCCATGATCAAGGTGCAGGCCGAAGCGCAGTTGGATTCAACATAGGTATCCAGCTTGGCCTCTCGCACCAGCGAGGCGATGAGAAAGGCTTCGAGAACCAGTCCGCCGCTTGAATCGAGCCAGATGCGCTGGACCGTTTTCGCGTCTGCAAAGACGCGCTTGAACTTGCGATAGGCCCCCAGTTCGATGTCGCCTTCGATTCTGAGCGTCCGTCCGTCTTCAGACAGGGCGATGGCCAGAACATCATCCGGCGGCTCGGCCTCGCCGAACAGGATGGTATTGAGCGGATCATCCGGCATGGCGGCCGGTGGCTTTGCGGCCAGCAGCAGCGGGGCCATGAACAGCGCAAACAGGGCACGCTTCAGCAACATGGGCGATATTCTGCATGATCCGGGCGAAGAGGCAAGAGATGCGCGCCAAATGGTTGATTTGACTGGCGCATAGGCGCAGCATGGCGCGATGATGGATGCCCACCCTTCCGGAATGTTTCGCCATGCGCTTGCGACGCGGCTTTGGCATTGGGCGAATGCGGTTGTCGTCATCGTGATGCTGATGAGCGGGGCGACCATCTCCAACGCGCATCGATTCCTGTATTGGGGGCAAAAGGGGGCCATGCCGGAGGAGGCGTGGCTGCGCGTACCGCGCTGGCCGGGATGGATGACCTTGCCATCGCATTATGATCTGTCGTCCGCGCGCGAATGGCATCTGGCCTTCGCATGGGTGCTGGCGTTCGGGCTGGGGGCCTATCTGGCGGCTTCGCTGGTGAATGGGCATGTGCAGCGCGATCTGACGCTGGGACGCGCGGGCAGCCACTATCACACACTTCAGAAGCTGGTCTATTGCGGCCTGCTGTTCGGCATGGTGCCGCTGCTGATCGGCACCGGTCTGGCCCTGTCTCCGGGCATGAATGCAGCCTGGCCGTGGCTGCTTGACCTGTTCGGCGGGCGGCAATCGGCGCGGACGATCCACTTTTTGCTGGCCGGGGGCATGGCGGCGTTTCTGGTCGGGCATGTGGCGCTGGTGCTGGTCTCCGGCCCGGCAAAGCTGTTGCGCGGGATGCTGTGGGGCGGGGAGGGCGGACAATGATCATCACCCGGCGGACCGCACTGATCGGGGCCTCCACGCTGCTGGCGGGGTGTGACCGGCTGAATGAGTCGGCCTCCTTCCGCAGCCTGACGGCGCAGGCGGAGCGCGCCAACTTCACCATCCAGCGCAGCCTTCAGGACCGAATGGCGCTTGCGCGTGAATTCGCGCCCGAACAGCGCAGCCGTGTGTTCCGCGCCAATGGCACGCGCCTGCCGCAGGGGGAGGATTACGCGCGCCACGCGGTGGAGAAGTTCGCCAATTGGCGGCTGAAGGTGGACGGGCTGGTGGCGCGCCCGCTCTCGCTGTCCATGGCAGAGTTGCGCGCGATGCCCGCCCGCACCCAGATCACGCGCCATGATTGCGTGGAAGGCTGGAGCGCCATCGGCCAATGGACTGGCGCGCCGCTCAAACTGCTGCTCGACGCAGCCGGGCTGAAGCCGACCGCCCGCTTCCTCGTTTTCCATTGCGCCGATACGATGCGTAGTGGTGTGCCCTATTATGAGAGCATCGATCTGATTGATGCCCTCCACCCGCAGACCATCCTCGCGTGGGGGCTGAATGGTGCGTTGCTCGATGTAGCGCATGGCGCGCCGGTTCGGCTGCGGGTGGAACGGCAATTGGGATATAAGCACGCCAAATATGTAGAGCGGATCGAAGCGGTCTCCGATCTGGCCAGCGTCTATGGTGGCAAGGGTGGCTATTGGGAAGATTCGACCGGATATGAATGGTATGCGGGGATCTAGCCGCATTGTTCTCCGGCGAAGGCCGGAGAGCAGCTCTTCGAGTAACCCAGTTCATCCCCCATTCACAGAAGATACAGTGTAACATCATCTCATTGCTCTGGTGGGAGAATTATGATGATGCGTCGGTCCATGGCCCTGATTTTGGGCTGTTCCATGTTGGCGGGCGGGGCTGTTCCAGTTGTCGGGCGGACGCCGCTGCCCAAGCCGGTTCCGCCTGGTGTCAATGACAGCCCGGTGCGCTGCAATACGCGTTCCCATGCCGAATATCCGACCGGTATGTACCGCTCTGCACCTGTAGGCGCATCGCGCGGCATCATGCACGGCAATATGGCTTCGCCCCCGCCCCCGCCACCTCCGCCTCCGCCTGTCGTCGGAATGCCCTCACCCAAAATCGCGGCGGATGCATCACGTGCGCAAGTTGCCGAAGTGAAGGCACATCCGGGCCGGGTCATGCCTCCGCATTACATGCCGCCGCCTCCCGAAAGCCGGGATCGTTATACTGGAGAAGCGGTGGCCAGCATCATGGCGGTGGCCGAACAACCGGTTTCCACCTTCTCGGTTGATGTGGACACGGCCTCTTACGCCAATGTCCGCCGCTTCCTCTCCGATGGTCAGTTGCCGCCAGCCGGGGCCGTGCGGACCGAGGAGATGGTCAACTATTTCCGCTATGATTATGAAGCGCCGTCAGACCGCAGCCGCCCCTTTGCGCTTTCGGCCGATATGAGTCGCACGCCGTGGAATGCAGACACGCGGCTGCTGCGCATCGGCATCAACGGCTATGATCTGGCGAAGGACAAGCGCCCGCCTGCCAATCTGGTGTTTCTGGTGGATGTGTCCGGCTCCATGTTCAGCCAAGACAAGCTCCCGCTCGTCAAATCTTCGCTGGCCATGCTGGCGGACCGATTGTCTCCGCAGGATCGTGTCTCCATCGTTGTTTATGCGGGTGCTGCCGGTATCGTGCTCGAACCCACCAGCCAGCCGCATTACATCAAGGCCGCGCTCGATTGCTTGCAGGCCGGTGGGTCCACCGCAGGCGGGCAGGGTATGGAACTGGCCTATGCGACGGCCCGCGCCCACTTCATCAAGGGCGGCGTCAATCGCGTGATCATGGCGACGGATGGTGACTTCAACGTCGGCATCTCTTCGCAGGACGGGATTGAGGCGATTGTGAAGAAGAATCGCGAAAGCGGCATCACCCTCACCACATTGGGCTTCGGGCGCGGCAATCTGAATGACGCGATGATGGAAAAAGTCGCAGACATCGGCAACGGCAATTACGCCTATATCGACAGCGCCATCGAAGCGCAGAAGGTGCTCGATGAGGAAATGGCGGCGACACTGTTCACCATTGCCAAGGATGTGAAGATCCAGATCGAGTTCAACCCGGCGCAAGTGAAGGAATATCGCCTGATCGGCTATGAAAACCGCATCCTCGCCGAAGAGGATTTCAACAATGACAAGGTGGATGCAGGCGATATCGGCGCCGGACATCAGGTGACGGCATTGTACGAGATCGTGCCCGCTTTTGGGCGCGGCTGGCTGCCCGAACGGCGCTATGCGGCCAATCGCGCAGCGGTCAAGCCTTCGGGTCCGGACAGCGAGATGGCGTGGCTCAAACTGCGTTACAAATTGCCCGATGGGGACAAGTCGATGTTGATCGAACGCCCGGTTCCTGCCAGCTGGATCAGCAATGCGGCGGCCCCGCGCGGAGACACCGCCTTTGCAGCATCGGTTGCGGCCTTCGGCCAGAAACTGCGCGGAGACAAATATCTGGGCAGTTATGGCTGGGCAGACATTCGCGCACTGGCGGGCGAACAGCGCGGCTATCTGCGTGAGGAATATCTGAAGCTGGTCGGTTTGGCAGCAGCGCAATCGCGGGAAGCGCAGTGACTGATATCACGTCGCCCCCTCCAGCGCGGGGGCGACGTTGAATGGGGGTTACTCCAGCCCCCGCCCCACTGGCGCGCGCACCCCGGCATAGCCCTTGGCTGCCAGTTCAGCCTTGAGAGCCTCAGGCTTCGGCGCGTAGATGAAGCCGAAGCTGACATTGTCCTCGCGCGTTTCGACGATGTGGTGCAGGCGGTGTGCCTGCACGATGCGCTTCATATAGGCGCTGCGCGGCACATAGCCGGTGTTGATCCTTTTATGGACGATGACATCGTGAAAGCCGAAATAGATCGCACCATAGGCCGCCACGCCCGCGCCAACCCACACTGCCCAAGCGCCCCAGTCACTCTGCGCGCCGCCATAAATCAACGTGATCGAGGGCACGGCGAAGATCGCTGCATAAAGATCATTCAGCTCGAACCGGCCCGTGCGCACGCGATGATGGCTTTCGTGCAGGAACCAGCCAAAGCCATGCATCACCCAACGGTGCATCACATAGGCAAAGCCTTCCATGAAGGCGACGGTGAGGATGAAGAGCAGCAATCCGATGAACATGAACGCCATATAACAAGCCATTCAGGAACATGTCACGCAGCGATGTCTAGATCGGTCTTCGACAGGCCGGACGTCGGGTTTGCCCCCAGTTGCGTCGCGTATCAGGGGTTGATTGCCGGTCTGTCATGCTCCAGCGGGGTGGCCATGCGAATTCCCTCTCTCATCGTGTGCGTCACCCCGCTTCTGCTCTCCGCCTGCGCTACGCCTGAAAGCCGCCTTGCTGCGGGACTGCGCGAAGCCGGTATGGGCCGGACGATGGCCACCTGCATGGCGGATGACATGGCCAAGGACTTGTCCATCGGCCAGCTTCTCAAACTCTCCAAGCTTGGCAAGTTCCGCGAAAAATCGATGGGCGATATGTCCATGCGTGAATTCCTGAAGGCCACGCGCGCGCTGCAAGACCCGGATATTCTCCGCATTGCGACCGCGGCCAGCCTGATTTGCGCCATCCGCACTTGAGAACATCGGCGTTCGGGCTTCCCAATCGCGCCCGGCTATGCTTTAGGCGCTCGCAAACCTCCCTAGAGTCGAAGGCGAAGCGATGAACATTCACGAATATCAGGCGAAGGAACTGCTGGCGAAATATGGCGTCGCCGTTCCCAAGGGTATTGCGGCCATGTCGGTCGAAGAAGCGGTGGAAGCCGCCAAGCAGCTTCCCGGCCCGCTTTATGTCGTGAAGGCGCAGATCCACGCCGGTGGCCGTGGCAAGGGCAAGTTCAAGGAACTCCCCGCCGACGCCAAGGGCGGTGTCCGCCTCGCCAAGTCGCTCGACGAAGTTCGCGCGCACGCTACCGACATGCTGGGCAACACGCTGGTGACGATCCAGACCGGTGAAGCGGGCAAGCAGGTCAATCGTCTTTACATCACCGACGGCGTGGACATCGGCAAGGAGTTCTACCTCGCTCTGCTCGTGGACCGCGCGTCCAGCCGCATCGCGATTGTCGCTTCCACCGAAGGCGGCATGGACATTGAAACCGTCGCGCATGACACGCCGGAAAAGATCCACACCATCACCGTCGATCCGGCCACCGGCCTTCAGCCGCACCATGGCCGCGCGGTTGCCAATGCGCTGGGCCTGTCGGGGGACCTCGCCAAGCAGTGCCAGAAGATCCTCCAGCGGCCTTTATGACGCCTTCATTGGCACCGATGCCTCGCAGATCGAAATCAACCCGCTCGCGGTCTGCCCGACGGCGGACGGTGACAAATTGTTCGTGCTCGACGCGAAGGTCGGCTTTGATTCGAACTCGCTCTTCCGCCACAAGGATCTGGTCGAACTGCGCGATCTGACCGAGGAAGACCCCGCCGAAATCGAAGCGAGCGAATATGACCTCGCCTATATCAAGCTGGACGGCAATATCGGCTGCATGGTCAATGGCGCGGGGCTTGCCATGGCGACGATGGACATCATCAAGCTCAACGGCGAATTCCCTGCCAACTTCCTCGACGTGGGCGGCGGTGCCACCACCGAAAAGGTGACGGCTGCGTTCAAGATCATCCTGCGCGATCCGGCGGTGAAGGGCATTCTCGTCAATATCTTCGGCGGCATCATGAAGTGCGACATCATCGCAGACGGCATTGTGGCTGCGGCGAAGGAAGTGAACCTCTCGGTTCCGCTGGTCGTGCGTCTGGAAGGCACCAATGTGCAGCAGGGCAAGGATATTCTCGCCAATTCCGGTCTGCCGATTGTTGCCGCCAATGATCTGGGCGACGCGGCAGAAAAGATTGTGGCGGAGGTGCGCAAGGCGGCCTGATCGGGTTTCGCTTGCATTTCCGGAAAAATTGTGCAGTGCAGCACGACGTTGACGTAAACGTAAACATCGGAGAGATACGATGAAGATTCTCGTCCCCGTGAAGCGGGTGATTGATTACAATGTGAAGCCGCGGGTGAAGCCTGATGGCTCTGGTGTTGATCTCGCCAACGTGAAGATGTCGATGAATCCGTTCGACGAAATCGCGGTGGAGGAAGCAATCCGCCTGAAGGAAAAGGGCGTGGCAACTGAAATCGTCGCGGTTTCCGTCGGTCCGGACAAGGCGCAGGAAACGCTCCGCACCGCGCTCGCCATGGGTGCGGACCGCGCCATCCTCGTCGTTGCAGAAGATGTTGAGCCGCTCGGTGTCGCCAAGCTCCTTGCCAAGATCATGGAAGAAGAAGCCCCCGGCCTCGTCATCCTCGGCAAGCAGGCGATCGACGATGACAGCAACCAGACCGGCCAGATGCTGGCAGCCCTGACGGGCCGTCCGCAGGGCACATTTGCCAGCGCGGTGGTGGTCGATGGCGACAGCGTCAACGTGACCCGCGAAGTTGATGGCGGTCTTGAAACCGTCGCGCTGAAGGCCCCGGCCATCGTGACGACCGATTTGCGCCTCAACGAGCCGCGCTATGCTTCGCTTCCGAACATCATGAAGGCCAAGTCCAAGCCGCTCGCGCAGAAGACCCCGGCTGATTATGGTGTGGATGTGTCGCCGCGCCTCACCACGCTGAAGGTGACCGAGCCTGCCCAGCGCAGCGCCGGTGTGAAGGTGGCCGATGTGGACGCACTGGTTGCCAAACTCAAGGAAATGGGAGTTGCCGCATGAGCGTCCTCGTTTATGCCGAACATGACAATGCGTCGCTGAAGGATGCCACGCTCGCTGTCGTGACCGCCGGTGCCCAGTTGGGCGAAGTCCATGTGCTTGTGGCTGGCAATGGCTGCGATGCCGTGGCCCAGTCTGCCGCAAAGATTGCGGGCGTTGCCAAGGTGCTGGTCGCCAATGATGGCGCGCTGGCCAACCAGCTGGCGGAAAATGTCGCGCCGGTCGTGGCGGGCCTCATGGCCGGTTATGACGCCGTGCTGTTCCCGGCGACTGCGCATGGCAAGAACATCGCACCCCGCGTGGCCGCGCTGCTCGACGTGATGCAGATTTCGGACATATTGTCGGTCGAAAGCGCAGACACGTTCACGCGCCCGATCTATGCCGGCAACGCGATTGCGACCGTCCAGTCCTCCGACGCCAAGAAGGTCATCACCGTGCGCGGCACGGCCTTCGCCAAGGCGGCAGCGGAAGGCGGCTCGGCTGCTGTCGAAGCGGCAACGGGTGCGGTGGATGCCGGTCTATCCAGCTTCGTCGGCGCAGAAATCGCCAAGCTGGAACGTCCGGAACTGACCTCGGCCAAGATCATCGTCTCTGGTGGTCGTGCGCTCAAGGACGCCGAAACCTTCCAGCAGGTCATCTTCCCGCTGGCGGACAAGCTGGGTGCCGCTGTCGGCGCGTCGCGCGCTGCGGTGGACGCGGGCTATGTCCCCAATGATTATCAGGTTGGCCAGACCGGCAAGATTGTCGCTCCTGAAGTCTATGTCGCGGTTGGCATTTCCGGCGCGATCCAGCATCTGGCTGGCATGAAGGACAGCAAGACCATCATCGCGATCAACAAGGATGAAGACGCCCCCATCTTTCAGGTGGCGGACCTCGGCCTTGTGGCAGACCTGTTCAAGGCCGTGCCGGAGCTCGTTGAAAAGCTCTGATCCGGACTTTTGGAATTTGTCGAAAAGGGCGGTCCGCTTGGGCCGCCCTTTTTGTTTGCGGCATGGCGGAAGATGGTGAACCCGCACGTCCGCCGGCGTCTTTGTCAGGCTGGGGATGACGGGGGGGCTTGAACATTGGTGAATCAGGCCAGATATAGGGCGTCAGTTGAACAGAAGGATGTCCCATGCACCCCGCAGACGCGCTTATTCCCATCGTTATCGAACAGTCGAACCGCGGCGAACGCAGCTTCGACATTTATTCGCGCCTGCTGCGTGAGCGCATCGTCTTCGTGAATGGCGGGATTGAGGATCAGATGGCATCGGTGATCGTCGCCCAGCTGCTCTTCCTTGAATCGGAAAATCCGAAAAAGGACATCTGGATGTACATCAACTCGCCGGGCGGCGTCGTCACGGCGGGCATGGCGATCCATGACACCATGCAATATATCCGCCCCAAGGTGGGCACGGTCTGCATCGGTCAGGCCGCGTCCATGGGCAGCTTCCTGCTGGCATCTGGCGAGCCGGGGATGCGCGTGGCGCTCACCAATGCGCGCGTGATGATCCACCAGCCTTCGGGCGGCGCGCAGGGCCAGGCGACCGATATCGCGATTCAGGCCAAGGAAATCCTGCGCATCCGCTCCAGCATGAACGGCCTCTATGCCAAATATACTGGCAAGCCGATCGAGGAGATCGAAACGGCGATGGAGCGCGACAATTTCATGACGGCAGACGAAGCCAAGACCTTCGGGCTGATTGATGAAGTGTTCGAAAAACGCCCGGCTGCCACGGACGATTCAGCATCCTGAGCACTGTGATCCTGATCAAGGACGGCCGTGCGATTGGCCGTCACTCTGCTTTCTCGACATGTGTGGGAGATTGATGATGCGCGCCTTGATTCTGCTGGCTCCTTTGATGCTTGCGGCCTGTGGTTCGAACGAAAAAACCGTCACGATCAAGGATGGTGACGGCAAGGATCAGACTGTCACGGTCAGCGAAGATGAGTCTACAACCACGCTGAAGTCTGATGAAGGGCAAGCGGTCATTCGTCAGGGTGAAGATGCGGCCAAGATGGCTGAATTTCCGGCCCACGCGCCGCAATATCCCGGGTCTACCGTGAAGTCCTCTGCCGATTTTTCGGGCAAGGATGGGCAATCGGGCGCGATGATGGCGCAGGAAACCAGCGACGCGCCAGACAAGGTGATGGCCTTTTACAAGGACAAGGTGAAGGCCTCAGGCAAGAAGGTTGCCATGGAAACCACGACCCCCGAAGGGGGGCTGATCGCCGTGGAAGATGCTGGCGGCAAGGGCGGCATGATGATCATGGTCAGCCGTGAAGGCGACAAGACACAGATCACTTATGTGGCCGGGCAATAGCGTATTGCCGCCCCACACTGCGGATTAAGAACGAAAATTCATTGCCGGTTGGCATTTTGACGCTAACATGAGGGCCGTGTGGCGTTGTTTGCGCCTGCCCGCCAAGGAAAGAGTTGAATGACGAAGATCAGCAGCACCGATGCAAAAAGCACGCTTTATTGCTCGTTTTGCGGCAAATCGCAGCATGAGGTGCGTAAGCTTATCGCCGGCCCGACGGTGTTCATCTGCGATGAATGCGTGGACCTGTGCAACGACATCATCCGTGAAGAAACCAAATCTGCAATGGTTTCCAAGAAGGATGGCGGCGTGCCGTCTCCTTCGGAAATCTGCAAGGTTCTGGATGATTATGTGATCGGCCAGTATCGTGCCAAGCGCGTGCTCTCGGTTGCCGTCCACAATCACTACAAGCGCCTGAATCATGGCGGCAAGGGTGCCGATGTGGAACTGGCCAAGTCGAACATCCTGCTTGTTGGTCCCACGGGCTGCGGCAAGACACTGCTCGCGCAGACGCTGGCGCGCATTCTGGATGTGCCCTTCACCATGGCTGACGCGACGACGCTCACCGAAGCGGGCTATGTGGGCGAGGATGTGGAGAATATCATCCTCAAGCTGCTTCAGGCCTCTGACTATAATGTAGAGCGGGCCCAGCGCGGGATCGTCTATATCGACGAAATCGACAAGATCAGCCGCAAGGCCGAAAACCCCAGCATCACGCGCGACGTCTCTGGCGAAGGTGTGCAGCAGGCGTTGCTCAAGATGATGGAAGGCACGGTCGCTTCGGTGCCGCCGCAGGGCGGGCGCAAGCATCCAAATCAGGACTTCGTGCAGGTGGATACCACCAACATCCTGTTCATTTGTGGCGGCGCCTTTGCGGGTCTGGAAAAGATCATTGCAGATCGTTTGCAGGGCAAGAGCATCGGCTTTGGCGCGCATGTGGCAAGCCCGGATGATCGGCGCACCGGCGAAATCCTGAAGCAGAGCGAGCCTGAAGATCTGTTGCGTTACGGCCTGATCCCCGAATTTGTCGGACGTCTGCCGGTCATCGCAACGCTGGAAGATCTGAATATCGAGGCACTGGTCCAGATTCTGAAGGAGCCGAAGAACGCGCTCGTGAAGCAATATGGCAAGCTGTTCGAGATGGAAGATGTCGCGCTCAGCTTCACCGACGATGCGCTGGAAGTGATTGCCAAGAAGGCGATCGAACGCAAGACTGGCGCGCGCGGCCTGCGCTCGATCCTCGAAAACATCCTGCTCGACACGATGTTTGATCTGCCCGGCATGGACGGCGTGGACGAAGTTGTGGTGGATGGCGACGTGGTGGCGGGCCGCAAGGAACCCGTGCGCGTCTATGCCGAAAAACAGGCCGAAAGCGCGGCCTGATTCTGTCGGGGCAGGTTACTGGGGAGTTTCGCCCCCGCGCAGGCGGGGGCCGGTTTGCAGTTGGCGACCTATGCTCTCCAAACGCCCCCTGCCTGCGCGGGGGTGACGTGGTGGTTGTTATGCCACCACGCGCTTGCGCCGCCGCATCAGCAGGGCCAGCGCGCTCGACCCGAACAACACTGCCATGCCCGGTTCGGGCACTTCGGTCGATCCGCCGGAACCGCTTTTCCATGTCGGCAAATTCCATGATCCGTTGAACAACAGGCTGAACAGGCCCGCTCCACTTCCGGAGCCTGGGCCTGTTCCGGCGGCCGTCCCGAAAATGCCGATATTGCTGGTTGAAACCGACGTGGCGTTGCCATTCAGTCCAAAGTTCTGATTGTTTTCGGGCTCCGGCCCGCATGCACTGCCGTAGCAGTTGGAGAGGCTGCTGGACGTGGCATCATAAGTGAAGCCGGGGCCAGTATATTGTCCGGCAATGAAGGTGTTCGGGGCAAAGTCGATACTGTAGCTGTCGGCATTGCTATCATAGACGATGGTCATGCGGGCATTCGTGGGCTGACCGAAGTTGGGCGCTGGATTGATGCTGCCGGATACGTCCGGCACCGTCAGATTGCCCACGCCGCCGGGGCCGCCTCCGCCATTATAGGCCGGGGAAGAAAGACCGATCCGGTAGATGCCATCCGCTGCGATCTGGCCTTTGTAAGCCCCGCTTGCCGGATCGTAAAAGGCCTTGGTCGGCAGTGTGGCGTTGAAGCTGATCGTCACCGCATCGCCCTTTTTGTAGGGAAAGTCGGGAACGGGGCCGGTAAAATTGGCGTAGGTGCCATCGGGCTGCCGAATCTTGATCGTGTTGGTCACGTCGTCCGCCACGACCCCTGCAAAGGCGATGGGAACGACCCGGCTGATCGGAGCTGTCTGTGCCGCGACGGGCTGAACCGACAACGTCATGCTGCCCAGTAAAACTGCGATGGTAGCGACAGACTTCATAACCCATACTCCTGCTGTTTCGTCCAACTCAGCAAGGCTAGGCCTGTCGGAATTGTGCAAAAAGGCGGGAAAATGGTTACCGGCCTAACGGCGTGCTAACCCATTGCAGTGAGGGAAAACTCTTTTTGGTCACCGCGCTCTGTGCTTGCGCTGGCGCGCGACAATGGCCCATGCACCGATGCCAAACAGCAGCGCCATGCCCGGTTCGGGCACTTCCGTGCCGCCCGTGCTGCCGCCGCCGGTCGAGCTTCCGAATGTCGGCAGGCTCCAGCTGCCTGAGAAGAGCAGGTTGTAAAGACCCGCGACATAAGAGCCCGCGCCGCTGGTATAGAGCGGGATGGCCGCCCCGGCACTGGTGGCTCCGCCCGTCAGCGTAAAGCCGCCATCGCCAAAGAGCGTGCAACTGCCGGGAGACCCGCCCAGACACGTTGAGCGGGATGCAGAGAGTGTGCCGAACGCGGGATCATAGAGAAAGCCCGGCGCATCCATCAGCGACGCGACCCAGCCGGTGTTAGAGAAATCGAGGCTGTAGCTGTCTGCATTGGCATCATAGACGATCGTCATGCCATTGACGGCAAGCTCCTGCCCGGCGTTGGACGTAGGCGTCATTGGACCGGATACGTCAAAGTCAGGCGCCACGCCGAAAAAGTCTGTGCCGGTGTTGCCGGGGCCGAACACGTTTATCCTGTACAGCCCGTCTGCCGCAATCTGGCCAGAATAGCCGGGATCATCATAATAGGCCTTGGTGGGCAGGATGGTGTTGAAGCTGATCGAAACCTGATCGCCCTTCTTGTAGGGATAGTCAGGCACGGGACCGGTAAAGGGCACGCTCGATCCGTCTGGCTGGCGGATCAGAATCGAATTGGTCACGTCATTGGTCACCGTTCCCGTAAAGGTCACCGGAATTTCGCGATACTGCGGGGCTTGTGCCGCAGCCGGTGCGGGCAGGGCCGCAACAAGCACGGGGGCAAACATGATGCCGAAACGCAGGCTGGGTGACATGGCGACTCTGTTCCTCTTTCAAAACCGGGACAGGCCCCAAGTGCGCGCGTCGCAAATGTCCAACAAGGCGGGAAAATGGTTAACGGGTTAATGGCGCGCTAACCATGTCTGGTCACGATCAGCACCGGGCTGTCAGCGCTGCACCATCTTCTGCCGGAGGTCGCGGGCGCAGCGCAGATGCGTGATGCTGCCATAGCGGCGGTTGAATTCGGCTTCAGACAGGCCTTCGTCCAGGCTCAAGGCTTGTGGCGGCAGCAACGTGTCTGCGGAGACCTGCTTCAATGCCCGAGCGGCCCCCGCAGCGGTTTCTGCCGTTACAAGCCGCGCTCCCCACATCATGCCGGAACAATCGGCCGCCAGATCCACGAATGAGAAGCCACTGCCTTTTGGGGCGCTGTCAGACAATTCCTTCCAGAAGCCGAGCGCGTTGGACAGGTGCGCACCGAACCGCGCGGTGAGCGATGCGGACAACAGCCAATGGTGGGCCAGATCCTCGCGGCCCTGCAAGGTCAGCAGGCGGTCGTTCAGGCCGCATCCGGCGGGCAGGTCATCCGCAGCCGGAAAGAAGCGCCCGGCCTGATCTGGCGAGGCCAGAAGCGCCATTTGTGCCAGCAACTGGCTGTTAGCCTCTGCTTCGGGCACCGATTGGGCAAAGGCCGTGTTGAGCCAGTGCTCCAGACGGATCGGCTTGCCAGCGGGCAATGCCTTGAGCGACTGACATGCAACCGTGCTGGCGGCCAGTGCCTGTGCGCTGACACCCGCCTTGCGCGCGGTGAGCGCAGTGACGGGCAAATCCAGCTTTGCCATCACGCCCTCGGGCTGCATGTGCACATCTCGGATGATCCTGTCTCGCGCTGGCAATCCGGGAAAGTCATCCCTCGCCCTGCGCAGCGCGCGGTCCAGCAGCCAGTGTGACAGCCCGTCGGGCAGCGTGACGGAACCCAGCGTGAGCGAAACAGGCGGGGCTCCCTTGCCGCTGCGCACAGTCAGCGTGGCATTCAGCCACAGCCCCCAGTGCAAAGCACGGCTGGCGGTGACCGATAGGCCATCGCCCTTGCTGTTCGGGGGTGCGAGTGCGAGGCGCGATTGTCCGCTGACCTGAGCCGCAAGCCGCGTTGCGCTTTTCAGCGAATCCCAGCGATACAAACCGTCTTGCCCGCGCATCGCCTCCACTTGCTGAAGCAGCGCTTCGCCCGCCCGGGCGTCTGCCGCAACGGGTGGCGGGGCAATGGGCGTGTCCGGATCAAAGTCGATCAGCAGGATCATGCAGAGAAAAAGGCAGAGCGCTGCAACCCCGCACAACCGCTTTACGACCTTCAAGCCGCTTCCTTTTCCAACACCCGCTCAATGTAGCGCACCAGCGTATCCGCATCCTGCGCGCCGGGGATCATATATTTGCCATTGATGATGAAGGCGGGGACGCCGGTGACATTCTGGTCCAGCCAATAATCGGTTTCCGCCTTCACTTGCGCGGCATAGCGGGGATCGCGCAGCGCGGCTTCTGCGTCGGCTCGATCCAGACCGACGCTTTCGGCCGCATCGAGCAGCACGGCATCATCCGAGACGTTCAGCCCGTCGCGGAAATAGGCGTTGAACAGCGCCAGCTTGAGCGCGGTCTGTTTGCCCTGTTCGCCCGCCCATATGAGCAACTGGTGGCCTTTCAGCGTGTTGTAGATGCGCCCATCCTCGCGGAAGTTGATGTCCAGCCCCAGCGCCGTGCCTGCATCCTGAATGCGCGCGCGATTGCCCCGGCTCTGTTCGGGCGTCGCGCCATAGCGGTCGCGGACATAGTCGGTCATCAACTGGCCTTCGGGCGGCAGGCCGGGGGCCAACTGAAAGGGATGCCAGCGCACGCCTGCTTCCACCTTTCCATCCAGCTGCCCCAGCGCGCGTGTCATCTGGGCAAAGCCGATATGGCACCACGGGCAGACAATGTCTGATACAATGTCGATGGTAAGGGGGACGGGCTGGGTCATCGCGGCTCTCCTGAGGCTGGCCAATGTGGCATGATGCGCGCGCGGGCGCAATTGCGTGCCGAAAAACTCGCCTTAATGCTCTTGCGAACCAATTGCAGAAATAATGTTAAGAGGTGCGATTTATGCGGTTGTCCCATAATCGAATCGGGCTTATGCGCAGCGGCAAAAT
The DNA here is from genome assembly GCA_016714795.1 of Sphingomonadales bacterium. Classification (GTDB taxonomy): domain Bacteria; phylum Pseudomonadota; class Alphaproteobacteria; order Sphingomonadales; family Sphingomonadaceae; genus Aquisediminimonas. The sequence continues at coordinate 470,878 of JADKCA010000002.1, forward strand.
TTGGCGTTTCCCCTTCACTCCCAGCCATCAGGAGACAAGACCATGGCACGCAAGAAGATCGCGCTCATCGGCGCAGGCATGATCGGCGGCACGCTCGCCCACCTCGCCGCCAAGAAGGAAATGGGCGACATCGTCCTGTTCGACATTGCGGAAGGCATTCCGCAGGGCAAAGCGCTTGATCTGTCGCAGTGCGGCCCGGTTGAAGGCTTTGATGCCAAGATCACCGGCACCAATTATTATGCCGACATCGCAGGCGCGGACGTGATCATCGTCACGGCGGGTGTGCCGCGCAAGCCGGGCATGAGCCGCGATGATCTTGTCGGCATCAACCTCGGCGTGATGAAGGCCGTGGGCGAAGGGATCAAGAACCACGCCCCGAACGCCTTCGTGATCTGCATCACCAACCCGCTCGACGCGATGGTGTGGGCGCTGCGCGAATTCTCCGGCCTGCCGCACAACAAGGTGGTTGGCATGGCAGGCGTGCTCGATTCGGCCCGCTTTGCCACCTTCCTCGCCTGGGAATTCGGCGTGTCGGTCAAGGATGTGAACGCGTTCGTGCTCGGCGGCCATGGTGATACGATGGTGCCCGTCACCAACTACACCACCGTCTCGGGTATTCCGGTCGACGATCTGGTGAAGATGGGCAAGTCCTCCAAGGAAAATATCGACGCCATCGTGGCCCGCACCCGTTCGGGCGGCGGCGAAATCGTGGGCCTGCTCAAGACCGGTTCGGCCTATTATGCGCCCGCCACGTCGGCGATTGCGATGGCTGAGGCCTATCTGGGTGACCAGAAGCGCATCCTACCCTGCGCCGTCTTTGTGGATGGCAAATACGGCCTCGACGGCCTGTATGTGGGCGTGCCGACTGTGATTGGCGCAAACGGGGCCGAAGAAGTCATCGAAATCGCACTCGATGCCGAAGCCAAGGCCAATTTCGACGTCTCGGTGAACGAGGTGCGTGGCCTGCTCACCGCGTGCAAGGCGATCGAGCCCTCGCTCGCCTGACACTGTGGCTGCTGCTTTCCTCCCCCTCCTTGCAGCCAGCGCCGCAACTTTGACGCCCCAGCACGCCGATCTGGCTGTGCTGAAGGCGTTCAAGGCGGCGTGCCTTGTGGTTCCGGATTATGACCGGATCGGCAAGGCGGCGGAAAAGGCGGGCTGGGTCTGGGTTCCGGCGGCGGCGCACCCCAATCTCGACATGCTGGTAGAGAAAGGGCGCGCCGCCACCGAAAAGCTGGACCCGCAGGCGAAGATTGCAGGCAGCCAATATCGCGGCAGTTTTGGCGGGCGGACCGTTTATCTGGTCACCTCCCGTTATCAGGACAAGGACGGTGTCTGGGCAAACGGGTGCCGCGTCTATGATTTTGATGCAAGCGCGCCGATGCCGCTGGAGACGCTCACCAAATGGATGAAGCGCCCCAACACCGGAACGCTGCCCTTGCCAGAAGGCAACACCAAATATCTGTGGGAACCGGGCTGGAAGCCGGGCCGCAGTGTTGAATCCAGCTTCGTTCCGGGCAATGACCCGGTTTCGCAACAATTTGGCCTGAAAGGGCGGGTACTGACGGCGCAAGCCATAGGAGGGTTTTGAATGTCGATCTTCGTCAACAAGAATACCAAGGTCATCACGCAGGGGATGACGGGGGCCACGGGCCTGTTCCACACGCAAGCCGCGCTGGATTACGGCACGCAGATGGTGGCGGGCGTGACGCCGGGCAAGGGCGGTGAAAGCGCGCTCGGCTTGCCGATTTACAACACGGTGGCCGAAGCGAAAGCGCTGACAGGTGCCACCGCCAGCTGCATCTATGTGCCGCCGCCCTTTGCCGCCGATTCGATCCTCGAAGCGATTGATGCGGAGATGGACCTGATCGTCTGCATCACCGAAGGTATTCCGGTGCTCGACATGGTGAAGGTCAAGCGTGCGCTCTCCGGTTCCAAGTCGCGCCTGATCGGCCCGAACTGCCCCGGCGTGCTGACGCCGGGTGAGTGCAAGATCGGCATCATGCCCGGCACGATCTTTTCCAAGGGTTCGGTGGGCGTCGTCTCGCGCTCGGGCACGCTCACTTATGAAGCCGTGTTCCAGACAACCAATGAAGGCCTTGGCCAGACGACGGCTGTCGGCATCGGCGGCGATCCGGTCAACGGCACCAACTTCATCGATTGCCTCGAAGCCTTCCTGGCGGACGATGAAACCAAGTCGATCATCATGATCGGTGAAATCGGTGGCGATGCCGAAGAACAGGCCGCGCAGTTCCTGATCGACGAAGCCAAGAAGGGCCGCAAGAAGCCGATGGCAGGCTTCATCGCAGGCCGCACGGCACCTCCGGGTCGCCGCATGGGCCATGCCGGTGCCATCGTCTCCGGCGGCAAGGGCGATGCGGAATCGAAGATCGCGGCGATGGAAGCCGCAGGCATCCGCGTGTCGCCGTCGCCGTCGCTCCTCGGCAAGACGCTGGTTGAGGTTCTGAAGGGGTGAACGCTCTGTCCTGTGCCCCGGCGAAGGCCGGGGTCCAGTCCGGACAGGAAGGTCGCCGCAAAGCGGCGGCATATATGAAGGGTCTGTGCACCGGCCTGCGCCGGTGTACTGATCGTTAAGCGACGAAGAGGGGGCCGTCTCGTCGATCATGGTGTCCGGACCTGAAAGGGGTCTGGGCGGCGGGGATCATTGACGGCTTCACGAAGCGGTACGGGTGCAAAACGCTCGTCTGGTTCGAAACCTTTGATGATCTGGAGGGCCGAAGACTCACTGCGCGTTAAGACCCGACTGGTCCGACCTCTTCCAGACATTGTTCTGAACGGAGCATCCACCTCCCCGGATGCAGACGGAGATTGAAGCATGGGTTTCGAGAACCACGATTTCGAAGTCGAACGCGGGCCAAGCTGGGGCCGGTCCAACTGGCCTTTGACCGATACGGATGACCTGACCGGCGCGATGGACCCCACGCAAATGGCGGTGGCGGTGAAAGCGGCGGCCAAATCTGCCGGCAAGGCGATGAACGACACGGATGTCGCCGCGGCGGCAGGCGATTCCATTCGCGCCATGCTGCTGATCCGGACCTATCGCGTGCGTGGGCATCTGGCCGCCAATCTCGATCCGCTGGGGCTGTCCAAGCAGGATCTGCCAGCTGATCTGACTCCGGAATATCACGGTTTCACCGGTGCCGATCTCGACAAGCCCGTCTATGTCGGTGGCAATCTGGGGCTGCACTGGACAACCGTGCGCGAACTCGTTTCCATCCTCCGTGCCAATTATTGCGGGCCAGTTGGTCTGGAATATATGCATATTGTTGATGTGGAAGAGCGCCGCTTCCTTCAGGAGCGCATGGAAGGCCGCGACAAGGCGATCAGCTTTACCGAGAATGGCAAGAAGGCCATTTTGGGCAAGGTGATCGAGGCCGAGCAGTATGAGAAATTCCTCGCCCGCAAATATGTAGGCACCAAGCGGTTCGGGCTCGATGGCGGTGAATCGATGATCCCCGCGCTCGAAGCGATCATCAAATATGGTGGCGCGCTGGGCGTGCGCGAGATCGTCTATGGGATGCCGCATCGTGGCCGCCTCAACGTGCTCGCCAATGTGATGGCCAAGCCGTATCGCGTGATCTTCCACGAATTTGCGGGTGGCTCGTCCAACCCCGATGATGTTGGCGGTTCGGGAGACGTGAAATATCACCTCGGCACCAGCACCGACCGCGAATTTGACGGGGTGAAGGTGCATATGAGCCTTGTTCCCAACCCATCGCACCTTGAAGCAGTTGATCCGGTCGTGCTCGGAAAGGTCCGTGCGAACCAGACGATGCGGGACGATCTGGGCACCGAAAAGCATGATCAGGTGCTGCCCGTGCTGCTGCATGGCGATGCGGCGTTTGCGGGGCAGGGGATTGTCTGGGAATGCCTCGGCTTCTCGGGCATTCGCGGTTACAACACCGGCGGCTGCATCCACTTCATCGTCAACAATCAGGTGGGCTTTACCACCAGCCCTCAATTCGCGCGCTCCTCGCCCTATCCATCGGATGTGGCCAAGGGCGTGCAGGCCCCGATTTTCCATGTGAATGGTGATGATCCCGAAGCGGTGACCTTTGCGTGCAAGATGGCGATCGAATTCCGCCAGCGCTTCAAGCGCGACATCGTGATCGACATGTGGTGCTACAGGCGTTTCGGCCACAATGAAGGTGACGAGCCGAGCTTCACCCAGCCGCTGATGTACGCCAAAATCCGCAAGCATCCCGATGTGAGCGCAGTCTACGCACAGCGCCTGATCGAACAGGGCGTGATCGACGGCAACTGGGCTGCCGAACATGCCACGCATTTCGTGGGCCTGCTGGAGCAGGAGTTTGAATCGGGCAAGACCTACAAGGCTAATGAGGCCGACTGGTTCGGCGGGCGCTGGGCGGGGCTCAACAAGCCGGCCGATCCTGAAACCGCGCGTCGCAATGTCGAAACCGGCATCGAAAAGAAATTGTTCGATTCGCTGGGCCGCACGCTGACGACAGTTCCCGAAGGGCATACGATCCACAAGACGCTGGACCGCGTGCTGGAGGCCAAGCGCCAGATGTTCGCGAGCGGAGAGAATTTTGACTGGGCCACCGGAGAAGCGCTCGCATTCGGTTCCTTGCTCTCCGAAGGGTTCGGCGTGCGCCTGTCGGGTCAGGATTCGGGACGCGGCACTTTCAGCCAGCGCCACGCGGTCTGGGTCGATCAAGGTACAGAAGCCAAATATATCCCGCTCACCACCGTGCCGCATGGCCGGTTTGAAGTGCTGGATAGCCCGCTCTCAGAATTCGGCGTGCTGGGTTTTGAATATGGCTATGCCAGCGCAGACCCCAAGACGCTGGTGCTGTGGGAGGGCCAGTTTGGCGATTTCGCCAATGGTGCCCAAACCATCATCGATCAGTTCATTGCGGCAGGCGAGACCAAATGGCTGCGTGCCAACGGACTCGTGATGCTGCTGCCGCATGGGTATGAGGGTCAGGGGCCGGAGCATAGCTCGGCACGGCTGGAGCGCTATCTCCAGCTCTGTGCTGAGGACAATATTCAGGTCGCCAACTGCACCACACCTGCGAACTATTTCCACTTGCTGCGCCGCCAGATGCACAGGCCGTTCCGCAAGCCGCTGGTGTTGATGACCCCAAAATCGCTGCTGCGGCACAAGCTGGCAGTCTCGAAGGCCGAAGATTTTCAGGGAGCGAGCCATTTTCGGCGCATCCTGTCTGATCCGAATGCGCCTGCGGACAAGGACGTGAAGCGGCTTGTCCTGTGTTCGGGCAAGGTCGCCTATGATCTGATGGAAGCGCGCGATGCGGCGGGGGATGCCAACACGGCCATCCTGCGCGTCGAACAAATTTATCCCTTCCCCAGCGAACCGCTGATCAAGCGTCTGGCGCAGATGGAGAATCTGGAAGAGGTCGTCTGGGCGCAGGAAGAGCCGAAAAACGCCGGCAGCTGGTTCTTTGTTGATCCTTTCATCGAAGACTGCCTGATTGCGGCCAAGGTCAAGCCGCAGCGTGCGCGCTATGCGGGCCGCAAGGCCGCAGCCGCGACGGCAACCGGCCTGATGAAACGTCACCAGGCTGAGCAGGCCGCCCTTGTTTCCCATGCGCTGGGTCACAGCGTGCGCGGTGAAATCCGCCGCCAACGGAAAGGTTGAACATGAGCACCGAAATCAAAGTCCCCGTCCTGGGTGAATCGATTGCTGAAGCGACGCTGGGTCAATGGCTCAAGCAGCCGGGTGATGCGGTTGCCGCCGATGAACCGATTGCCAGCCTTGAAACCGACAAGGTGGCGATGGACGTCATGGCTCCTGCCGCTGGCGTGATGGGCGCGCAGCTGGTGAAGGAAGGCGATACTGTCAATGTTGGCGCGGTGATCGGTTCGATCGAGGCCGGAAATGGCGTTCACGCAGCGGCTCCGATTGCTGCGGCTCCCGCACCAGTCGCATCGGCCCCCGCGCCTGCATCGGAAGAAGCGGGTGATCTCACTTTGTCTCCTGCCGTGCGTCGTCTGGTGCTGGAACTCGGCATTGATCCGTCGCAGATCAAGGGCACGGGCAAGGATGGCCGCCTGACCAAGGAAGATGTGCTGGCCGCTGCCAAGTCTGGCGGGGGTGAAGCGGCTCCTGTGGCTGCGGCACCTGCTGCTGTCCCGGCCTCGGCGCGCGCTGAAGAGCGCGTGAAGATGACACGTCTGCGCCAGACCGTCGCCAAGCGACTGAAGGATGCGCAGAATACCGCCGCCATGCTCACCACCTTCAACGATGTGGACATGAGCGCGGTGATTGAAGCGCGTGCCAAGTATAAGGATCTGTTCGAAAAGAAGCATGGCGTGCGGCTGGGCTTCATGGGCTTTTTCGCCAAGGCCGCGTGCCTTGCGCTCAAGGATGTGCCGTCGGTCAACGGCACGATCGAGGGCGATGAGATCGTCTATCGCAACTATGTCGATCTGTCGGTCGCGGTCTCGGCGCCCAACGGCCTTGTCGTCCCCGTGTTGCGCGATGTGCAGGACAAGAGCTTTGCAGATATCGAAAAGGGCATCGGCGATTTCGGCAAGCGCGCCAAGGACGGCACGCTGACGATGGACGACATGAAGGGCGGCACCTTCACCATCTCGAACGGCGGCGTCTTCGGCAGCCTCATGTCCACCCCGATCATCAACCCGCCGCAGAGCGCGGTGCTGGGCCTCCACCGCATCGAGGACCGCGCTGTTGTGGTGAATGGCCAGATCGTGGCGCGCCCGATGATGTATCTGGCACTCAGCTATGATCACCGCCTGATCGACGGGCGCGAAGCCGTGACTTTCCTGAAGGCGATCAAGGATGCGATTGAAGATCCGACGCGGTTGCTGATTGATCTGTGAGCTGGGTGCTCTGGCCCTGAGCACAATGGAGTTTAGATATGACCGACACCCATTTCGATCTGATCATCATCGGCGCTGGCCCTGGCGGCTATGTCGCGGCGATCCGCGCTGCGCAACTCGGCCTGAAAACGGCGTGCGTCGAAAGCCGCGCGACGCTGGGCGGCACTTGCCTCAACGTCGGCTGCATCCCCTCCAAGGCTCTGCTCCATGCTTCGGAGCTGTTTGAAGAAGCGCATTCGGGAGCGCTCGCCAAGTTTGGCATCAGCACCGGGCCGGTGAGCATCGATGTGGCCGCGATGCAGGCTGAAAAGGCAAAGGCGGTGGGTGAACTCACCGGCGGGATCGAGTTTCTGTTCAAGAAGAACAATGTGACGTGGATCAAGGGCCGCGCGGCCTTCACGTCGCCCACCAGCATTGATGTCGGTGGCACGGCTTACACCGCGACCAACTTCATGATCGCCACTGGCTCCAGCGTCACGCCGCTGCCGGGCGTGGAGATCGATCAGAAGGTCGTTATCGATTCAACCGGCGCGCTGGAGCTGGATCGCGTGCCGGATCATCTCGTTGTCATCGGTGGGGGCGTGATCGGGCTCGAATTGGGCAGCGTTTGGAAGAGGCTGGGCGCCAAGGTGACTGTGGTCGAATATCTCGACCAGATTCTGCCCGGCATGGACAATGAAATCCGCAAGGAATCCGCCAAGATTTTCAAGAAGCAGGGCTTTGAGATCAAGACGGGCACCAAGGTGATCGGCGTTGCGGTGAAGGGCAAGAAGGCCACAATTTCGGTCGAGCCTGCTGCCGGTGGTGCAGCTGAAACCATCGAAGCCGATGCGGTACTCGTTGCCATTGGCCGTCGTCCCAACGTTGAAGGCCTCGCGCTCGACAAGACGGGCGTGGCGTTCAACGCGCGCGGCCAGATCGAGGTTGGCCATGATTTTCAGACGGCCGTGAAGGGCATCTACGCCATTGGCGACGTCACCCCCGGCCCGATGCTCGCGCACAAGGCGGAGGATGAAGGCATTGCCGCAGCGGAGTTCGTGGCGGGGCTGCAAGGCATCGTCAATCATGATGTCATCCCCGGCGTGGTCTACACCCACCCTGAAATCGCGTCTGTCGGCCTCACCGAAGAGCAGGCCAAAGAGCGGGGCGAGATCAAGGTTGGTAAATTCCTCATGGCCGCCAACAGTCGTGCCAAGACCAACCGCGATTCGGACGGGCTGGTGAAGGTGATTGCAGACGCGAAGACCGACAAGGTGCTGGGCGTCCACATCATCGCCACGCTGGCCGGCACGATGATCGCCGAAGCCGCACTCGCCATGGAGTTCGGGGCGACCAGCGAAGACATTGCCTATACCTGCCACGCGCACCCGACACATTCGGAAGCACTGAAAGAGGCGGCGATGGCGGTGCAGGGCAAGCCCATCCATATGTGAGGGAACATCGCGTCCCGCTCTTCCCTCTGCCGCGCTTTTACGGCAGACGGGCAGGCGAAACAGGAGAGACGCGATGACCAATCATGTAACCGGAAAATCCATCATCATCACCGGTGCGGGCGGCGGTTTCGGGCGGCTTGTGTCTGAAAAGGCCGGGGCACTTGGTGCCAAAATCACTTGCGCGGACATTGATGGTGCTGCGGCAGAGGCAACCGCCGCTGCGGTGCGCGCAGCAGGCGGAACCGCGCAGGCGGTGGCAGTGGACGTTCGCGATCTGGCGCAGATGCGCGCACTTGCCAAGGCGGCGGTCGATGCCCATGGCGCGATTGACGTGATGGTCAATAATGCGGGCACAATGCCGCTCGCCTTCTGGTCGGACCATGAAGCCGCGATGGACGCGTGGACACGCTGCATCGACATCAACCTGAAGGGCATCATGCATGGCATCGCCGCCGTGCATGATCAGATGATCGCGCAGGGGCGCGGCCAGGTGGTCAATGTGGCCAGCATCTATGGCAATTTCCCGGTGGCCGGCGCGGGCATCTATGGCGCAACCAAGGCTGCGGTCAGCTTCCTGTCTGAATCGCTGCGCGTCGAATCACGCGGCAAGATCAAGGTGACGACAGTGAAGCCCACGGGCGTGCCTGCAACCGGCCTGTCCGGCACGATCATCAATCCGGCGGCGGCTGTTGGCATATTGGGGCAGAACATGCCCGAATTCCTAAAAATGTCCGAACAGATGGGGGCTGGCACTTTCCCTGCGGATCGGCTGGACCCGCAGAATATCGATTATGCCAGCCTCGCGCCGGAGCATATCGCAGACGCCATCGTCCATGTGATCAACCAGCCCTGGGGTGTGTCCATCGGGGACATCACGATCCGCGGGGCGGGCGACCATTTCATCCTGTAACCGGGCAGGCTGCGCGTTGAACCGTCAGCGCGCGGCGGCCTTGGGCTCGGGCAACACGGTCAGCTTCATCGCCTTGTCATCGGCCAGCCATGTGCGCGCGGTCTCCTGCAATTCGGCGGGCGTGATGCGTCCGTAATCGACGAGGATGGACTTGAGCGCCGTAATGCGTTGCGGATCATCGTTTGCACCCGCCAGATAATATTGCCAGAACTGGCTGCCGGTGGACGCGCGGGACACGCGTTCCTTCATCGGATTGACCGCGCGTGCCATCTCGTCTGCCGTGGGGCCTTTGCTGGCCAGATTCTGGGCGATGCTGCGCGCCAATGTGTAGAAGCGCTCCACGCCTTCGGGCTTGAGCTGGGCGAGGACGAGGAAGCTGCCGCCGCTCTCCATTCCTGTGGGCCAGTTGCTGTCTACCACCGGTGAATAGCTCGCCCCTTCGGCTTCGCGCAGCTGGTCGAACATGCGGTCTCCGAAAATCTGGGCCAGCATCTCCAGTTTGCGGCTTTCGTAAATTCCCTTCACGCCCCCGCCTGTTTGCCACGCCAGCACGGCGGCGGCCTGATCGGCCGGTCCCTTATGGGTGCGGATGAGCGGCGTTGCCGTCGGTTTCGGGCCCGCCGATGATGCGGCAAGAATCTTGCCGGTTGATCGTTTGGGCAACGCCCCGAACGTGGCGGTGAGCGCCTGTTCGGTCTGGTCCCAAGGCACGTCGCCAAACACCATCACTTCGATTGGCCCGGATGCCAGCAAGGGCTGCCACAAGGCCTTGAACGCCTTGGGGGTGAGCGCTTCGATCTGGGCGCGGTCGGGCGTTGTCCAGCGCGCGTCGCCACCATGCAGAAGACCTTGCAGATCGCGCGAAAGCACGCCCTGCGGAGACGAGGTAAAGCTGTCATAGCCTGCCAGAAAAGCCGCTTTGGCCCGTTGGACGGGTGCAGCATCCCAGCGCGGAGCCGACAATTTGGCCGCGATCAGCCGCAGCTGATCAGACAGGTCAGACGCGCGTGTCTGACCGCGCACAACAAACGCATCTTCAGACGCTTCAAAGGCAAAGCCGACCTTCTTGCCGGATGTCATGCGGTCCAGCTTGTCCTGATTGAGCGTGCCGATTCCACTGGCGTAAAGCGCCGCGCCGCCCGCCCAGGCTCCGGTCGCTTTGTTTGCGGGCAGCGCCTTCAGGCCTGTGCCGAAACGGACCGCAACATAGACTTTTCCGGATTCGGCGGGGTTGTAAAAATGCGTGAACCGCACGCCGTTGGACAATTTGCCCATCGTCAGGTCCAATTCCGGCAAGTTGCGTTTTTCCGCAACCGTGCCGGGCTTGCCCAGCTTGGGCAGCTCGTCAAAGCTGACAGGCGCTGCGGTGGAGCGCACTGTCGTTGCGTTCACCGGGGCTGCCATGGCGGATGCGAGGTCTGTCTCCAGACCGGGGCGGGAATCGGGTGCAGTGATGATCGCGCGCGGGCCGATGCCGGAGAAGAGCCGCTTTGTGGAGATGTGGATCATCTCCGGCGTGATCTTGTTGCGCAGCCCCGTGAACACATCATAGGCAACCTGCGCAGTGGCCACGGTCTCGCGAATATCAACCGCCTGAATGATGTCATCCGCCAGCTTGGACCCGGCTTCGGTCTTTTCGGTTTCCACGCCAATCTGGAACGCGTCATAGAGCTCGCCTTCCTCGCGCCGGATTTCATCGAGCGAGGGCGGGGATTCCAGCGATTCGGCAATGATGGCGCGAACGTCTTTCAGAGCCGTTTTCCAGTCCGAATTGAGCGGCTGGAGATCGAGAAAGGTCAGGTCTGCCGAGCGTGCCGTGTCATCCTGTCCAACTGCGGCGCGCACAAAACTGGCACCGGCGCGGGCGCGGGTTTCCAGACGGCGGTTGATCAGGCGCATCGCGATCATGTCGACGATCTTGCCCTGATTATAGACGACCGTATCCTGCTTCTGCACCCAAGGACGCAGCCAGACTGCGCTGATGCCCAGTTGCAGGCCGGGCGCGGTGACGGCGGTGGTCGTGCGTTCCTGCTGTGTGGGTTTTCCGAAATCAGGATCAGGCGTGAACGCAGCTTTGGCTTTCCAGTCGCTGAAATATTTGCGGATCAGCGCTTCGAAGGTGGCGGGGTCCACATCGCCTGCAATGGAGATGACAGTCCGTTCCGGGCGATACCAGCGATCATGAAATGCGCGGAGCGATTGCGGGGTGGCCGCACCCAACGTGCCAATTGTGCCGATGGGCGTGCGGGTCGCAAACAGCTGACCGGCATAGAAAAGCTTGCGCTGCGCTTCTCCCACTTCAAATTCGGGGCCGAACTGCTCGCGCGCTTCGGCAAGGACCGTGCGGCGTTCCGCATCGACTTCGGCCTGCGTCATGCTGGGCGCGATCATCATGCCGGAAAGGATCTTCAGGCTTTCCTCGAGCCCCGCAGGCTGGATGGCGGGCAAATCCAGCTTGTAAATGGTCTGTGTGGCAGTGGTGGAGGCATTGGTGTCGCTGCCAAAGGTTGCTCCCAGCCTCTGCCAGACACGCTTGGCCTCTCCATCCATCATGTAGCGAGAGCCGCGAAAACTGAGATGCTCGATAAAGTGGGCAAACCCCAGTTCCTGCTCATTCTCCATGAGCGACCCGGCTTCGATTCCGATGCGGATCGAAACCTGCCCAGGCGGCACGCCATTGCGCCGCACGGCATAGCGCACGCCGTTGGGCAACACCCCGAACCGCCATTCGGGATCGGGCGGAATGTCGCTGCCGACATAGAGCCACGGCACCGCCGCTGCCTTGGTTACGCTTTGGGACTGGGCGGCGGCCGGGCCGTGGAAAACGGGCAAGAGAGACGCGGCCAGCGCCAGTGCGAAGCGCCAGGCGCGGGGGGAGGGGTGGGTCATATCCGCAACCCTATCGGGTGGCGAAGCTTGCGGCAAGATGAACCGATTGTTTCCGTCGATCAGCGGAAGGGCGGCTCGTTAAAGGCCCTGAGTTTGCGACTGTGCAGCCGCGCGCCCTCCCGCCGCAATTCGTCGCACGCCTCGATCCCGATCAGCATATGTTCGGCAATCGCGCGCTCGTAAAAGCGGTTGGCCTGCCCCGGCAGTTTGAGTTCGCCATGGAGAGGCTTGTCCGACACGCAGAGCAGGGTGCCATAAGGTACGCGGAAGCGATAGCCTTGGGCGGCGATGGTGGCGGATTCCATGTCGATCCCCACCGCCCGGCTTTGCGAAAAGCGCAATGCGGAGCGGGAGTAGCGCAGTTCCCAGTTGCGGTCATCGGTGGTGACGATGGTGCCGGTGCGCAGTCGCGCCTTCAGGCTTTCCGCGCTTTCGCCAGACACCGTCTGCGCCGCGCGCGCCATCGCCTGCTGCACTTCGGCAATCGGCGGAATCGGGATTTCCGGCGGCAGCAGATCATCCAGAACATGATCATCGCGCAGATAGGCATGGGCCAGCACATAGTCTCCGATCCGTTGGCTGGGCCGCAACCCGCCGCAATGGCCGATCATCAGCCAGGCATCAGGGCGAAGCACCGCCAGATGGTCGGTGATGGTCTTGGCGTTGGAGGGGCCGACACCGATATTGACGAGGCTGATCCCCGCGCGACCCGGCGCTGTCAGGTGCCAGGCCGGCATCTGATGTCGCCGCCACGCGCTGTCCGCCACGGTGCTCAGCGGATCGGGGGTCTTGTCCGTCACGGTCACGCCGCCGGGGGCAGAGAGCATCTCATAGGATCCGCCATTTCCCAACTGCGCGCAGGCCCATCGCACGAACTCATCGACATAGCGGTGATAGTTGGTGAACAGGATATAGCGCTGCACATGTTCAGGCGGTGTGCCGGTGTAATGCCGCAGCCGTGCGAGCGAAAAATCCGTCCGCAATCCGTCAAACAGCGCAAGCGGGCGCGGGCCATAGTCCGGCCCCAGCTCCAGCCCGTCGGCGATCTCGTCTCCGATATGCGCCAGATCGGTTGCGGGAAAGATGCGGGAGAGGTCGCTGGCGCGCACGTCTCCGAATTCGGTTCCCGCGTCCAGCACATAGGGGAAGGGGATTTCCTGACGCCCCGTCCCGATGCTGATTTCCACCCCATAATCACTGCGCAACAGATCAAGCTGCTCTGTCAGATAATCCGCGAACAGCTTGGGTTTGGTGATGCTGGTGGCATAATGCCCGGTCTGGGTGATGCGGCCAAAGGCACGCTCGGGCTGGTCATGGCGACCGCTGCCGCCCCAGTGCAGGTGGATTTCGGGATAGGCATAGCTGCCATCACTGCGCCTGGCAGGATCAGGCGGGGCACCGGAGGCGATATAGGTTTCAATATCAGTGCGCAGTGCGCCAACTGATTGCGAAAAAAGGCGGTCGAGCTCCTGGACCGCTTCGCGCCCGTCACGGACGCTGCTCCTCTTCTGGTCTGTCATCGCGCAGTCTTACAGCGATTGCGTGACAGCGGCAAGAGAGGCGGCATCCGCCACCGCCCTGAACGAGCGGTGGCGGAAGACAGCATTACAGCTGCTCGATCAGATAATCGGCAGCGCTGACGCGGAATTCGCCCGGCGCTTCGACGTGAAGCTGTTCGACCACGCCATCATTCACCACCATGGCGAAGCGCTGGCCGCGCTGACCCATGCCGAACTTGGAACCATCCATTTCGAGGCCGACCGATTTCACGAAATCGCCGTTGCCATCGGCCAGCATCGTCACTTTGCCACCGGCATTGGCGGACTGGCCCCAAGCCCCCATCACGAACGCATCGTTGACGGCGGTGCAGGCAATCTCGTCAATGCCCTTGGCCTTCAGCGCTTCGGCCTGCTCGACAAAGCCGGGCAAATGTTTGGCGGAGCAGGTGGGGGTAAAGGCCCCCGGCACAGAGAAGAGCGCGACGCGGCGGCCCTTGAAGAAATCCTCGCCGGAAACGGGCTGCGGGCCTTCTGCGGTGGCCTTCACGAAGCCAGATGCGGGGAGTGTGTCACCAACCTTGATCGTCATTGGATGTGTCCTTTTTGATTGTTGAAAACCATTCTCATTATGTCGGTGCAGAAAGGTGCGATTGCAAGGGGGGGATTTTGGCGCGGCTTTCCGCCGTTCTGATCCGAAACGATTCAATTTGAACCAATATAGTAATCATAACGGATAAGTCTCTGATTCGTAAGTAAAAACACGTTTACTATTACGCTGTCACCACATGCGCGGAAATCAATTTGTTCCAGTGCAAAAATGGAGACTGAAATGGTGACGATCAACAGGGGCAAGAATTCGGATCGTGCGGCGGTTGCGGCGGACATTCACGACGGCATGGTCAGCGTGGAAGAGCGCTTCCGGAAATTTTCGCGCGAGTACCGGTCGTCACTCAACCAGTTTCTTGGCGAAGATGGCAGCGCCCGGCATGAAATGAGCTGGACGGCGCGCCGCCGCGTCATGCAGGTGTTGCGCAAGGCGACCAAGGTGGCGGGGCCAGGCAAGACGGCCAAGGTCGGGCGGCTGGGTGGCGGGGCGGCCATCGGCGCGCTGATCGCGGCCTTCTCCACGCCTGCCATGGCGCAATATGCGGCAGGAGGAGGAACTGCGACGGGAGCGAACGCGGTTGCCATTGGCACGGGGGCTTCTGCTACGGGCATCAGCGGAGTGGCAACCGGCACGGGTAATGTTGCAACCGGCGATTCTGCCACCGCGATCGGCAGCAACAATAACGTCAACAGTTTCGATGCCTTTGGCGCGATCATCAGCAACGGCATTCTGGATCGTGCGGCGGGCGGCAGTTACGTCTTTCCGATTGGCGGAACGGGCGTCAATTCCCATGCAGTCGGCATTGGCAGCGCCAATACGGTGGCAGTGGGCGGCCTGGCCATGGGCACGTCGAACCAGGTCAATGGTGGCGGCGTGACCGCGCTGGCCATCGGCTTGGGCAACGCCACGACGGGCGGATTTGGCGTCTCATTGGGCGTTGGCAACCGGTCCGGCGCCACATCCGCGCTTGCAATCGGCACGGCAAATACGGCGAGCAGCAACACCGCCATCGCCATGGGACGCCAGAACACGGCGTCCGGCCAGACCAGCATCGCGTTGGGCAATGTCTCTACTGCGAGCCAGACCAACGCGATTGCCATCGGCCATTCAGCGCAAGCAACCGGCGCAGGTGCGATTGCGCTGGGCGGCGGCAATAATGGGGCCAGCACCAATCTGGACGCCACAGCAGCGCGGGCCAGCGGTGCGCATTCCATTGCGATAGGGACGAATGCGGCCGCCGCCGCTGTTGCCGCAGCCGAAGCCAGCATTGCCATCGGGCGTAACGCCAATGCAGGCGCAGCCGCCTCGGGATCGACTTTGGCAATCGGTTCGAACGCCATCGCCTCGACACCGACCGGCGGGGGCGATTCGTTGGCGCTTGGCACGGGAGCGAATGCGACCGGGCTCGATTCGCTTGCCATTGGCGGGCAGTCGCTCGCTTCGGCAACCAACAGTATCGCCATTGGTAACAATTCGACCACTGCAACCCAGTCTGGCGCCATCGCTCTTGGTGTTGAAACCGATGCGACGGGAACCAATGCCACGGCGCTCGGCGTCAACGCATCGGCCAGCGGCGCCTCTGCCGTCGCGCTGGGTGATGGGTCAACGGCCAGCGGCACCAATGCCATCGCCATCGGCACAGGCAATGTTGTGAGCGGCAATAATTCAGGCGCGATTGGTGATCCCAACATAATCATTGGATCAGGCTCTTACGCGCTGGGCAACAACAACACGATCAACGCCAACAATGCGTTCGCCATCGGTAACAACATCACCATTGCGGCGGGCCGCGATGGCTCGGTCGGGATTGGCAATGCCAGCACGGTCGCCGCGCCGAACACGGGGGCCTTCACGCTGAATGGCGGATCGGTGACGGCCACGGCTCCGGCTGCGGTCGTTTCGGTAGGGAGCGTCGCAGGTGAACGGCAGATCACCAATGTGGCAGCAGGTGTCCTTTCGGCGACAAGCACCGACGCCGTCAACGGATCGCAGCTTTATACCGTGGCCGTTGCCAATAATAATCTGGCGACGACGGTGGAAGGCGTCATCGGCAACGGCACCAACATCGCGCCCGACGGGACGTTGAACGTAGCGCCCACATTCTCGGTGGCGGGTTCGACCTTTCACAATGTCGCGGCAGCCTTTGTCGGCCTGAATACGGCGAACACCACCGCCAATGACGGTCTGGCCGATGCACTGGGCGGCGGCACGAGCGTCGCGGCCAATGGCACAGTTACTGCACCCAGCTATCTCATCGGCTCCACCACCTATGACAATGTGGGAGATGCCTTGTTGGCCATTGGCAGCGGCTTCAACCTGACCAGCAGCGCCACCGGCTCTGGCGCGATGAGCGGGACCACTGTTGAAGCCATAGCCGCCGGTGAAACGGTGACGGTGCAGGCAGGCAACAATCTGGTTGGCACGCAAAGTGGCAACACCGTCAGCCTCGCGCTCAATCCCAGCCTGACGGGCCTCACGTCTGTGGGGGTGACCGGTGGGCCGACGATCAATGGCAGCGGCATTGCGCTGGCGGCTGGCGATACGTTTGACGCAGCGGGCAACACCCTGTCCAATGTCGGCGCGGGGAGCGTGACAGTCGGCTCCTCCGATGCCGTCAATGGCGGGCAACTTTACGCGGCACAGCAGGCCGCAGCGGCATCTACCGACGCATTGGGTGCGAGTGTAGCCAGCAATCTGGGGGGCTCCGCAACCTATAATCCCGCAACCGATACGGTCACAGGGCTTGCGATCAGCGTGGGTGGCTCAATCCATGCCAACGTCACCGACGCCATTCAGGCCGGCGACGACAAGGCCGATACCGGCCTTCAGGATGTGGCGGATGCGTTGGGCGGAGGCGCAGCTTATGACCCCAATACCGGTGCGATCACAGCACCCGCTTACACCGTGGCGGGCGGCACGCAGACCAATGCCGGGGCGGCTCTTGATGCGCTGGATGATGCCAACACGCTGTCCAACAATGGCGTGGCCGCAGCGATTGGCGGCGGGGCCGCGATTTCCACAAGCGGCAGTGTGACCGCGCCGAGCATTGACGTGAACGGCACCAATTTCTCCAACCTGACCGATGCGATAGAAGCCGCAGGCGCAGGCTTTAACCTGACGACCGCTGCCTCCGGCTCCGGCACGGTTTCCGGCTCCAGCGTGGCAGGCGTTGGCGTAGGCGAGACAGTGACGATTACGGCGGGTGACAATCTGCAAGCCACGCAGGCGGGCAATGGCGTGGCATTGGCGCTCAATCCGGCGCTGACGGGCCTCACCTCTGTTGCCGTGTCCGGAGGTGCGACGATGGACGCCACGGGCATTGCCATGAATGGAGACAAGATCACCGGTCTTGCCGCTGGTTCCACGGCTTCGGGTTCCACCGAGGCGCTCAATGGCAGCCAGCTCAACACCGCGCTTTCCAGCGTGGCGACCGATCTCGGGGGCGGGGCAAGCTACAATCCCGTCACCGGGCAACTGACCGCGCCGGGCTATGCGATTGACGGGACGACCTACACCAATGTTGGCGATGCGCTGGCGGCCCTTGCAGCAGACAGCAAATATGTGGACTTCAACTCCGCGCTGGCCGCTGCCAATGCCACCGGAACCAATGCGTCCGCCGTCGGCCCCAACGCGCAGGCAGCAGGCAATAATGCCTCTGCGCTGGGTGTGAATAGCGATGCTTCGGGCAATGGTTCGCTCGCGCTGGGCAGTGGCGCGGTCGCCACGGGAACCAACAGCGTGGCACTGGGTTCGAACAGCCAGGCTGGTACAGCCAATGCAGGCTGGGCAGGCACCAGCATTGCCGGGCAGACGATGAGCAACACCGTCACCGGCAATGCAGTGGTCAGCGTGTCCGGCGGCTCCACCGCTCGCCAGATCACGGGCGTTGCCGATGGCGCGGTAAACGCCACCAGCACCGATGCCGTCAACGGATCGCAACTCTTTGCAGCAGCGACTGCGCTGGACAGCAAGGCCAGCAATCTCGGGGCGGGCCTCGCCTCGTCGCTGGGTGGCGGTGCGAGCGTTGCGGCCAATGGCACGGTGACCAATCCCAGCATCAGCGTGGGCGGTGCGACTTATACCAATGTGACCGCCGCCATTCAGGCGGGTGATGACAAGGCCGACACCGGATTGCAGGATGTGGCCGACGCGCTGGGTGGCGGTGCTGCCTATGACCCCAACACAGGCGCAATCGCGGCGCCGGCCTACACCGTGGCGGGCGGCGCGCAGACCAACGTCGGCGCGGCGCTTGATGCGCTGGACGATGCCAACAGCTTGGCCAACACAGGGCTTGCCGCTGCGATCGGCGGCGGTGCATCCGTGGCACCGGATGGAACGGTCACCGCCCCGAATGTCGATGTAAACGGCACGGCTTATACCAACCTGACCGATGCCATCGAGGCGGCAGGCGCAGGCTTTGACCTGACCACGGCTGCATCGGGCAGCGGCGTGGCCAATGGCACGACGGTGGAAGGCATTGGCGCAGGCGAAGCGGTAACGCTGGCGGCGGGCGACAATCTGATTGTCGATCAGGCGGGCAATGACGTGACCTATCGTCTGTCGAGCGACCTGACCGGGCTGAACAGCGTGACTGCCGCGACGGTGAACGCCGATACGGTCAATGTGACAGGCGGCGCGACGTTGTCGGCTTCCGGCATTGCCATGAACGGGGATGGCATCACTGGACTGGCTGCCGGATCGACAACAGCGGGCTCCACCGAAGCGGTGAATGGTGGCCAGATCAACACGCTGGGGTCCAGCATCGCCGCCAATACGGGCGGTGGCTCTGTTTATGATGCAGTGACAGGCACGGTGACGGCCCCGACTTACGGTGTTGCGGGCGGCAGCCAGTCGAATGCAGGCGCGGCCTTTGCTGCGCTCGACACCGGCAACAACACCGCCAATGCGGGAATCTCATCCGCCATCGGTGGCGGCATGGCGATTGCGCCGGACGGCACAACCGCCGCGCCTTCCATCGATGTGAACGGCACCGCCTACAGCAATGTCACCGACGCACTCGAAGCCGCAGGCGCAGGCTATGATCTGACAACCGCGGCGGTCGGTTCCGGCGTCGCCAACGGCACCAGCGTAGAAGGGGTTGGCGCGGGTGAAACCGTCACGCTGACGGCGGGGAACAACATTGTCACCACGCAGGTCGGTAATGAGGTGCAGGTTGCGCTGAACAGCGATCTGACCGGGCTGAACAGTGTGACTGCCACGACGGCGAACGCCGATACGGTGAATGTCACCGGCGGTGCGACATTGTCTGGAACTGGTATCGCGATGAACGGGGACGGCATATCCGGCCTTGCCAATGGTGCAGTGGCCGCCGGTTCGACCGAGGCGGTGACGGGCGGTCAGCTGTTCAGCGCGCAACAGACAGCCAATTCGGCGACTGACGCGCTGGGCCAGTCTGTCGCCGGGCAACTGGGCGGCGCGGCGTCCTATGATCAGGCAACGGATACGGTCAGCGGCTTTTCTGCCAGCGTTGGTGGCTCCAGCTATGCCAATGTGACGGATGCCATCGAAGCCGGCGATGCCAAGGCGGATACCGGGCTACAGGATGTCGCCGATGCCCTGGGTGGCGGGGCGACCTATGATCCCGGTACTGGCGCAATCTCGGCTCCGTCCTACAGCGTGGCAGGTGGCACGCAGACCAATGTTGGTGCGGCGCTTTCCGCGCTGGATTCGGCCAACACGACTGCCAATGCCGGGCTGGCATCGGCCATTGGCGGCGGTGCGGGTGTTGCACCGGATGGAACTGTGACAGCGCCCAATGTGGACGTAAATGGCACGGCCTTTTCCAACCTGAGCGATGCCATCGAAGCCGCCGGAGCGGGTTATACGCTGACGACCGGGGCGACTGGATCCGGCGTGGCCAATGGCTCCAGTGTCCAGGGCATTGGCGCAGGCGAAACCGTGACGCTGACGGCGGGCAACAACATCGTCACCACGCAGAATGGCAATGAGGTGCAGGTTGCGCTCAATAGCAACCTGACCGGCCTCAGCAGCGTAACGGCCACGACGGTCAACGTGGACACTGTGAATGTCACCGGCGGCGCGACGCTTTCCGCCACCGGCATTGCCATGAACGGAGACAGAATCAGCGGTCTCGCTGCAGGATCAACCGCAGCGGGATCAACCGAAGCCGTCAATGGCAGCCAGCTCAACACGTTGGCGTCCAGCATCGCGACCGATCTGGGCGGCGGGGCGAGCTATGATCCTGTGACAGGCCAGCTCACCGCGCCCGGCTATGCCGTGGATGGCACCACTTATGCCAATGTGGGGGATGCCCTTGCGGCCTTGGCGGCGGACAGCAAGTTTGTGGATTTCAACTCTACGCTCGCAGCGGCTGATGCCAGCGGCAACAACGCCTCTGCTGTTGGCCCCAATGCACAGGCAGCGGGCAACAATGCGGCGGCCTTTGGTGTGAATGCCAATGCAGCGGGTAATGATGCGCTTGCAGCGGGGCAGGGCGCGAACGCTTCGGGCAATGGTGCGACGGCACTGGGGGGCGGGGCTTCGGCTTCAGGCACCAACAGCGTTGCGCTCGGCAGCGGCAGCCAGGCGGGCACCGCGAATGGCGGCTGGACGGGCACGAGCTTTGCAGGCCAGACGATGACCAACGCGCAAAATGCCAATGCGGTTGTCTCCGTCTCAGGCAGCGGTGTGAATCGCCAGATCACTGGAGTGGCCGATGGCGCGGTGAACGCCACCAGCACGGATGCAGTGAATGGCGCGCAGCTCTTTGCAACCGCCATGGCGCTGGATGACAAGGCCAGCACTCTGGGTGACGGTTTGGCGTCCGCGATTGGTGGCGGCGCGTCTGTGGCCCCGGACGGAACAGTGACTGCGCCGAGTGTCGATGTGAATGGCACGGCTTTTGCCAATCTGACCGACGCCATCGAAGCGGCAGGCGCAGGCTATGACCTGACCACGGCGGCCACCGGCACGGGTGTTGCCAATGGCAGTTCTGTGCAGGGCATCGGCGCGGGTGAAACCGTGACGCTGACGGCGGGCAACAACATCGTCACCACGCAAAACGGTAATGAGGTGCAGGTCGCGCTCAACAGCAATCTGAGCGGGTTGAACAGCGTGACTGCAACGACCCTGAATGCCGATGCGGTCAATGTCACGGGCGGGGCCACCTTGTCGGCGTCCGGCATCGCCATGAACGCAGACAAGATCACCGGCCTTGCCAATGGCACCGTCGCTGCCGGATCAACCGACGCAGTGACTGGCGATCAGCTCAACAATGCGCAGCAGGCCGCCAACTCTGCAACCGATGCGCTTGGCCAGTCCTTGGCCGATCAGCTGGGCGGCACTGCGGCCTATGATCCGGCAACAGATACGGTCGATGGCTTTTCTGCCAGCGTCGGCGGGGCCAGTTACGCCAATGTGACCGACGCGATTGAAGCGGGCGATGCCAAGGCGGATATCGGGCTTCAGGATGTCGCAGATGCTTTGGGCGGCGGGGCGGTCTATGATCCCGATACAGGCGCAATCTCGGCACCATCCTACGCAGTGCAGGGCGCGACGGCGGACAATGTCGGTGATGCACTCGCCAATGTGGATGGCGCGCTGACCAACCTCACCAACGGCACGTCCGGTCTGGTCCAGCAGGTTGGCGGCGCACCGGGCAGCGGCCTGATCACCATCGGTGCGGCCACAGGTGGCACGGCGATCAGCGTTGCAGGGACGGCGGGCAACCGCACGATCAGCGGCGTGGCGGCCGGGGCAACCACGGCAAGCTCAACCGAAGCCGTCAATGGCAGCCAGATCAACACACTGGCGTCCAGCATCGCGGCCAGCACTGGCGGAGGCTCCGCTTATGATCCGGTGACGGGGACGGTGACGGCACCTTCGGTCGATGTGAACGGCACCAGCTATGCCAACCTCACCGACGCGGTAGAGGCGGCGGGGGCTGGCCATAGCCTCACCACCGCAGCCACTGGCAGCGGTGTG
This sequence comes from Sphingomonadales bacterium, assembly GCA_016714795.1. Classification (GTDB taxonomy): domain Bacteria; phylum Pseudomonadota; class Alphaproteobacteria; order Sphingomonadales; family Sphingomonadaceae; genus Aquisediminimonas. The sequence goes on from JADKCA010000002.1 coordinate 493,030, forward strand.
ACCAACGGCAGCAGTGCCGCGAGCATCGGTGCGGGCGAAACCGTGACGCTGACTGCGGGCAACAACATCGTCACCACGCAGAATGGCAATGAGGTGCAGATCGCGCTCAATAACAATCTGACCGGTCTCACCTCGGTCAGTGTCAATGGCGGGCCGACGCTATCGGCCAGCGGCATTGCGATGAACGGCGGCAAGGTCAGCGGGCTGGCCATGGGCTCGACAGCGGCAGGTTCTACTGAAGCGGTCAATGGCGGACAGATTAATACGGCATTGGCTTCGGTCGCAAGCAGCCTTGGCGGCGGCTCGACTTATGATCCGGTCACCGGCACGGTCTCGGCCCCGGCCTATACCATTCAGGGGGATAGCTATGCCGATGTCGGTTCGGCACTGGGCGCGGTGGATACAAACGTCACCAACCTCCTCAATGGCACGGCGGGGCTGGTCCAGCAGACGGGTGGTTCTCCAGGCACTGGCGCGATCACGGTTGGTGCGGGCACGGGTGGCACGCAGATCAGCGTGGCGGGAACCGATGGGAACCGGATCGTTGGCGGAGTCGCAGCGGGAGACCTGTCTGTCGCTTCATCCGAAGCGGTCAACGGTTCGCAACTCTATGCATTGGCAACCGCGCTGGGGGCACCCGTAGCACCGGGCGGCACCGTCAACGCGCCGACCTTCATCATCGAAGGAAACACCTACAATAATGCAGGTGACGCGTTTGATGCGGTTGATTCGGCGCTGTCCGGCGGCGGGATCAAATATTTCCGCGCCAATTCGACGATGAGTGACTCAACGCCGCTCGGCATGAATTCGATTGCTGTCGGCCCTGTTTCCGGTGCTGGCGGAGACCAATCGATCTCGATGGGTCTCAACACGTCAGCGGGCGGCTTCAACAGTATCGCCATCGGCACGGACAGTGCGGCTTCGGGTGATAACAGCCTGTCGATCGGTGTGGGCAATCAGGTGACAGGGGACAATTCGGGCGCGGTCGGTGATCCCAACATTGTCACCGGCTCCGGCTCCTATGCGTTCGGCAATGACAACACGATCAATGCGGACAACGCCTTCGCCTTGGGGAATCGCATCACCATCGATGCCGGGAATAATGGCGCGGTGGCACTCGGCAACAACAGCAGTGTCTCGGCGGCGGCCACGGGTGTTTACAGCCTGACCGGCGGCAGCATCGCGGCGACGACGGCCTCCAGTGTGGTGTCGGTTGGCTCGGTTGGGGCTGAACGCCAGATCACCCATGTGGCAGCAGGCACGCTGAGCGCGACGTCCACCCAGGCGGTCAATGGCTCTCAGCTGTTCAGCGTGGCGCAGGCGATCAACCGCACGGGCACGGCGCTGGCAGGCGTCATCGGCGGCGGCATGGCGCTCGCACCCGATGGCAGTGTCACCACCCCGCCCGCGCTTGTGGTGGGCGGGGCGACTTATACCAATGTCGCCGATGCGCTGGCGGCGGGAGATGCCAAGGCCAACACCGCCAATGCCGGGCTCGCCTCTGCGCTCGGCGGCGGCGCAGCCGTGGCGGCCAACGGGGCGGTGACGGCTCCCACTTATGTGGTGCAGGGTGCGACCCATCATAATGTGGGCAGTGCACTGGGCGCGATGGACGGGCAGGTCAGCACCTTGATCAGCAACGTCAATGCCATCGTCAACGGCTCGTCCGGGCTGGTCCAGCAAGCGGGCGGAGCACCAGGCGCGGGGCAAATCAGCATTGGCGCCGCCACGGGTGGCACCAGCATCACTGTCGCAGGGACGGATGGCAACCGCACCATCACGGGTGTTGCGGCAGGGGCGGTTGCGGCCTCGTCCAGCGATGCCGTCAACGGATCGCAACTCCATGCGGTCAAGACGGTGGCAGACGGCGCGTTGCAGCGGTCTGGCGGCACGATGACGGGCGCGCTCGACATGGGCAGCAACCGCATCACCAATGTCGCGGCGCCGGTTGCGGCTGGCGATGCTGCCAATAAAGGCTATGTCGATGGGGTTGCGGCCTCTGCCGCAGCCACCACGGCCAGCCTGGGCCAAAGTGCCGCAGCGGGACTGGGCGGCGGTTCCACCTATAATGCAGGGACGGGCCAGATTTCCGCCCCCACCTACACTGTGGGTGGTCAGGCCTATCATGATGTCGGATCAGCCTTGGGGGCGTCCAACCTGCTTGCCGTGCAATATGTAGCGGATGCAGCAGGCCAGCCCACCAACGCTGTACGCCTCACCGGCAATGGCGGCGGACAGCCGGTGAGCATCACCAATCTCGCCAAGGGCGCAGTGACGGCCACCTCCACCGATGCGGTCAATGGCAGCCAGCTCTACACCGTCCAGCAGGTGGCTGATGGCGCGTTGCAACGCTCCGGCGGGACGATGGCGGGCGAGCTGGCCATGGGCGGCAACCGGGTGAGCGGCGTGGGTGCTCCGGTCAATGGCAATGATGCGGCCAACAAGGCCTATGTCGATACGTTGCAGGGTCAGACCAACCAGCAGCTTGCCGGGCTGACCACGGGGCTCAACAAAGCGTTCAACCGTATCGAACGCAACAGCCAGGGCGTTGCACTCGCGATTGCGATGGGCGGCGGATACCTCTCGGATCACAGCAAATTCGCGCTGTGGGGCGGCTGGGGCAATTTCGACGGATATAACGCGCTCGCCGCGCAATCCTATCTGCGCCTCAGCGATGATGTCGTGATCAATGGCGGCGTGTCGTTTGGGCTGGAGGAAAATCTGGTTGGCACGCGGATCGGGATCGGCATCCAGTTCTGATGCCAGTGCGTAAGGGGCGGATCGGCGTGTCGGTCCGCCCCGACGGTTTCAATGGGAGACAGACAATGAAAAAGTGGATCATCGCGCTGGCGATTGCAGGCCTTGCATCGCCCGTCCTTGCGGCCAAGGACAAGCCCGTCCAGATCGCGGCCAAGGGCACGCGGCCCGCGGCCGCCGTACAATCGGCTGCTGCCGTCAAACTGCCGCCGCCTGAGGCAATGATCATCATGATCCGCTCTTCGCTGGTGGCGCTCAGCCAGGCCAATCTCACCAACAATTATGCGGTGCTGAGCAGTCTGGGGTCGCCCAGTTTCCGCGCGGCCAATCCGCCGCAGCGGCTGGGGCAGGTGTTCGAATCCTTCCGTACCAACCGGATCGATCTGAACCCGGTGGTATTCGTGACGCCGCAGCTGACCACGCAGCCCATCATCCAGAATGGCCGGTTGCGGCTGACAGGATATTTCCCGACTGCGCCGATGCGGGTGAATTACGACCTCCAGTTCGAGCCGGATCAGGGTCAGTGGAAGCTGTTTGCGCTGGGCGTCAATCTGGATCGGGCGCAGGGCGTGCCTGTGGCTGCACCCGCGCCCATCAGGACGCCGCAGGGCCGCTGACGAAAAGAAGCCCGGCAGGATCGCTCCTGCCGGGCCAGGTAAAGAGCTTTCGGGAAACCCCTCAAGCCCTCGGGTCGCAAGGGCTGGTTAGGGTGCGAATCGCCGGGCCACGGTGATCAGGATCACCATGGTGAAAATTTTGTTCAGCTTCAGCGATTTAGCCTCTGGACAGATAGCGTGCCCGGAATGCAGCGGCCCATGCCGCAAAGCGTCCCTCGGCAATCGCGGCACGCATTCCCGCCATAACCTGCTGGTAGAACCACAGATTATGCTCGGTCATCAGCATCGCACCGAGGATCTCACCGGAGCGGACGAGATGGTGGAGATAGGCCTTGCTCCAAGCCGCGGTCGGGCTTTCGGGGTCGAGCGGTGTCGGGTCTTCGGCGAACTTCGCATTGCGGATGTTGATCGGCCCGTCCCAAGTAAAGGCCTGCCCGTTGCGACCCGAGCGGGTCGGCATGACGCAATCGAACATGTCGATGCCGCGCTCCACTGCGCCGACCAGATCATCGGGCTTGCCGACACCCATCAGGTAACGGGGCTTGTCTTGGGGCAGCATGTCGGGCGCGAAATCGAGACACGCGAACATCGCCTCCTGTCCTTCGCCGACCGCAAGGCCACCAATCGCGTATCCGTCAAAGCCGATATCTTTCAGCGCGTCCGCAGAGGCACGGCGCAGGCTTTCATCAAGCGACCCCTGCTGGATGCCAAACAGCGCCGCCCGCGCGGCATGCTCGCCGCCCGCATCAAAGGCATCGCGCGACCGCTTGGCCCAGCGCATCGACATGGCCATGGACTTGGCGGCTTCATCGCGGGAGACGCCGTTGGCGGGGCATTCATCAAAACACATCACAATGTCAGACCCCAGCAGTCGCTGGATTTCCATCGAGCGTTCGGGGGTGAGCATGTGGCGCGATCCATCAAGATGGCTGGCGAAGCGCACGCCCTCTTCAGTGATCTTGCGCAGCGAAGAAAGGCTCATCACCTGATAGCCGCCGCTGTCCGTCAGGATCGGGCGGTCCCATTGCATGAACTTGTGCAGGCCGCCCAGCTTCGCCACGCGTTCGGCCGTGGGGCGCAGCATCAGATGATAAGTGTTGCCCAGAATGATGTCGGCCCCAATGGCGCGTACATCGGCGGGCTTCATCGCCTTCACCGTGGCAGCGGTGCCAACCGGCATGAAGGCCGGCGTGCTGATTTCGCCGCGCTGCATTTGGATCACGCCAGTGCGCGCCTTGCCCTCAGTGGCGGCGATGGTGAAGGTGAAGCGGTTGGTCATCAGTGTTCCATTGTGCTCTGGTTCAAGCTCGGAGCCCTGAGCAATGTTCGTGTACGATGAGTTAAACTGATCTATTCCGCTCATGGTGAGGAGGGACTGAGCTTGTCGAAGGCCCGTCTCGAACCACGGCACCGTCCTTCGAGACGCCATTTCGACAAGCTCAATTTTATCCTGAGCGGACGCCCTGCGGGCAGTCGAAGGGGGCTCCTCCGGATGAGCGGATCGGTTAATGTCATCGCTTTCTAAGCCGCCAGCTCGTCCGCACTCAGTTCATACAGCCCCGCCGCCCCGGCGCGCACGCTGGCCGAAAGCCCCAACGCCTCGCTCACAGCATGCGTGAGATACCAGCGCGCGGCGGCGATCTTGTTTTTCAGGAACACCGGGTCGCCCTCCGCGCTCGCCGCAACCTTGGCCTGCCGCTCCATCAGCCAGCCGCTCGTCATCACGCTCGCCATCTGGAGGAAGGGGACGGATGCGGCCAGACGGTCATCCACGTTTGCCGCCAGCAGATGCGCCGAAAGTGCTTCCACTTCGCTCACCAGCGCCAACAGTCCGGCATCGGCCGATTCTGCGCGGATATCGGCAATCAGCTGCGCCATTTCGCTGCCGCCATCGCCGGAGAGCTTTCGGCCCACCAGGTCTGCCGCCTGAATGCCGTTGGTGCCTTCATAGATGGGCGCGATGCGGCAATCGCGATAATGCTGCGCGGCCCCGGTCTCTTCGATGAAGCCCATGCCGCCATGGATCTGCACGCCCAGCGATGCGACCTCGCAGCCAATGTCCGTGCCATAGGCCTTGGCGAGCGGTACCATCAGATCGGCCCGCGCCCGTGCGCCGTCCACGCCCAGATGCGCGCGGTCCACCTGTGACGCGGCGTAATAGAGCAGAGCGCGGATCGCCTGCGTCAGCGCCTTCATCCGGAACAGCATCCGCCGCACATCGGGGTGCTCGATGATGGGCTTCATCTGCACGCGGTCCTTGGCGTAGGCGAGTGCTTGCTGCGTCGCGCGTTCGGCAATCTGCACGCCTTGCAGGCCCACGTTGAGCCGCGCATTGTTCATCATCGTGAACATCGCACGCATTCCGCCGAGTTCCGGCCCGATCAGCCAGCCGGTGCAGTCATCATTGTCTCCATATGACATGACGCAAGTGGGCGATGCATGGATGCCCATCTTATGCTCAATCGAAACGCAGCGCAGATCATTACGCGTCCCGTCCGGGCGGAATTTGGGGACGATGAACAGCGAAATCCCTTTGGTGCCCGGCGGCGCATCGGGCGTGCGGGCAAGGACCAGATGGACGATATTTTCGGTCAGATCATGTTCGCCAAAAGTGATGAAAATCTTGGTGCCCTTGATGCGGAAGGTGCCGTCGGCGTTCGGCTCGGCGGTGGTGCGGAGCGCCCCGACATCGGAACCCGCTTGCGGCTCGGTCAGGTTCATCGTGCCGTTCCACTCGCCCGAAACCAGCTTGGGCAGATAGTATTGCTGCTGCTCGGGCGAACCATGGCTGAGGATTGCTTCGACCGCGCCATTGGTGAGAATCGGGCAGAGGTTGAAGCCCATATTGGCCGTGCCCAGATTTTCGAGCACCATGAAGCCCAGCACATAGGGCATACCCTGCCCGCCAAACGCCACCGGCCCGTCGATAGTGCCCCAGCCGCCTTCCACGAACGCCTTGTACGCCTCTTTGAAGCCCGGCGGCATGGTGACAGTTCCGTCATTCCATTTCGGGTTGTTGGTGTCTCCCACGCGGTTGAGCGGCGCCCATTCGCCTGCTGCAAACGCGCCTGCTCCTTCGACAATCGCGGCCACCATATCGGGCGTCGCTTCGGCAAAGCGCTCATGCGCGGCGAGTTCGCCGACGCGGGCAACGGTTTCGAGCACGAACATCTGTTCGGTGGTGGCGGGGGTGAAGGTCATGGGGCTTCCCTGTTCAATCGCCCGCCGTCCTGAGCGGGGAACTTGCTTCAATCTCTTCCCGTCTATAGCGAGCCAAGCCATGGTCTCAACCCCAAGCCTTGAAACGCGAACCTTGCCTTTTGACGCCGCGAGTGTGGCAGAGGCGGCGCGCCTGATCGCAATGGGCCAATGCGTCGCGGTGCCGACCGAGACGGTGTATGGTCTCGCCGCAGACGCCACCAATGGTGCTGCGGTCGCAGGGATTTACGCAACCAAGGGCCGCCCCAGCTTCAACCCGCTGATCGTGCATGTCCCCGATCTGGCGGCGGCGGAGGCGATTGCGGAGTTTGACGACACCGCGCGCGATCTCGCCGCGCGCTATTGGCCGGGGCCGCTGACTTTGGTGCTGCCGGTGCGGGCAGAGAGCGGGATTGCCTCGCTCGTCACGGCGGGCCTCTCCACCATCGCCATCCGGTGCCCCGCGCACCCCGCCATGCAGGCGCTGCTCAAAGCGTGTGGCAAGCCACTCGCTGCCCCCAGTGCCAATGCCAGCGGCAGCATCAGCCCGACGCGGGCCGAACATGTCGCGCGCTCGCTTTCCGGGCGCGTTCCGTTGATCCTTGATGCAGGGCCATGTGCGGTGGGGCTCGAATCGACCATTGTCGCCGTCAGTGAGGATGGACGTTTGCGCCTTTTGCGGCCCGGCCCGGTTGATCTGGGGTTGGCGGTGGAAGAGGGTGGGGCCATCGAAGCCCCCGGCCAACTCGCCAGCCATTATGCTCCGTCAAAGCCTGTGCGGCTGAACGCTGGTGTGGCCGAAGCAGATGAATGGCTGATCGGCTTCGGTGTGGTGCTGGGCGATGACTGCTTGAGCGCGCGGGGGGACCTGGCGGAAGCGGCATCCAGTCTGTTCGATGCGCTGCACAGGGCCGATGCCAGTGATAGAGCGCGGATCGCTGTGGCACCCGTGCCGAGTGAGGGGCTGGGGGTGGCCATCAATGATCGTTTGGGCCGGGCGGCGGCATGACAGAGGTGCCTGCGCGGCGCGATTGCTTCTCCTCCCAAAAAACATAAGCCCCACCCCTTGAAGGGGTGAGGCTTATGCGCTCACGGGTTATGCGTTTCGGAACCAGGGGGCAGAGGCAGGGTAAACCTCAGTCGTTCCGAACAAGCGTCATCCCGCTTTGCTCCGTGCGTTCGATGCGCTCAACCAGGCGCGCGATTCGTTTCCAGTGGCGTCGGTTACGGGGGGACAAGCGCCCGTCTGACGCTCGCTCTTTTGCGGCGGCCAATGCAGCGGGGCCGTGCCGTTCAATCAGATTCTGTGCATCGGCCAGATCGCATTCCCGCTTGTACCGGGAGCGGAACAGTTGGTCGAACATGGTGTTTCCTTGTTTTTTGCGTTTTTCGCAGTTTGAACCAGCGACCCAAGTGGCACCCAGATAGCAAGCCCGAACCGATATGCATGGGCCAAATCTGGATGGATGTTGCATGGCGGTGTCCTTTTTTGGATGGACCGGGCTGTCCCATGTGCGCCTTTTGCAAAATCCGCTAAGAGCTTGATATGGAGAGACATTCAGAGTCAAGAGGAAGCGTGCGGGGCGGCATCGACATTCGGATGCACGATGCCGAGATCGCGAGCCGCATGTCGCCGGATGAATGGGCACGGATTGTTGCCTTTCGCGACTTGCCGGACTTTCTGGATGGCGTGCGCCGTCATGGCGGGATCATGGCCCCCTTCTTTGGGCAGAATTTGTTGCTCAACAAAGTGGTGGCGGAAGTCTGGCGGTTCCAGATGGTGGTGTTCACGCTGTATCTGCATGTCACCCGCGATCGGCTTGATCCGCTCACCGGGCTTACGCTCGCCAACATGCAGAAGATCTGCGCGCGGATGCAACTGGCCAGTCCCGGGCGGGTTTATGCCTTTTTGAACATCATGAAGCTGGGCGGCTATCTCAAGTCGGTGCGCTCGGATCTCGACAGCCGGGTGGTCCATCTGGAGCCAACGCCGCATTTCAACACGACAGTGGAAGAATGGAATACCGGCATTTTTGCATCCATCGATGCAGCGGACCCGCAGGCCGGAATGCTGGCCACACAGGCGCAGTTCCCCGAAATCGGCGAATATATGCGAACCAGCGGCGCGGAAGGCCTGCTGGCCGGGTGGTTGCCGCTTGATCCCTTTCCCGAGGTGTTTCACTTCGCGGCGGCCGATGGCGGATGGCTGTTGATGGAATATCTGGTGGGCGAAGCGATCCGCCATCCCGGTCCGCCCCGGCTGGACCCGATCAACCTCAACCTGCGCAAGACCGGCGGACAGTTCGGGGGTTCACGCTCCAACCTGAGACGCTTGCTGGAACGGGGCTATGAACTGGGACTGCTGGACTCGCCACCCAAGGGTGGGGCGCATATCATCTTGTCGACGCGGATGTTGTGCAGCTTCCTGACGTTCCTCGCGTCATTTCTGGGCTATTTCCGCGTGCACAGCGCCATTGGGCTTGAACGCATCAAGGCTGGCGTGCCCCCAGGGCGGGACATGCAATAATCTGCCGTTCAGGCTGCTTCATCATGGCAAGAATGGCGCGAGCCGTGTCGTCCGTCGACTCTTTCGCAGGCTCTCAATCCGCTCCGGTCTTCGCCATATCCGATCAAGCCTGCCGCAATGCGCGATTTTCCTGCCCTTTGTGGCCTCAACGTCGAAGTGCGGATGGCTGCATTGTGGTGCGCGCCTCCCTTGCCCCGCAGGTCGCATGGGGTTAAGGGCAAGCCGCATTCCGCACCTCCAATCCAACAGAAAGCGCACCTGAAAAATGCGAACCACATCTGCCGCGCTGGACCGGATCCAGCCTTCTGCCACGCTTGCCATGACCAGCCGGGTGCTGGAACTGAAGGCCAAGGGTGTGAACGTCATCGGTCTGTCTGCGGGTGAGCCCGATTTCGACACGCCCGATTTCGTGAAGGAAGCGGCGATTGCGGCGATCCGCAACAATCAGACGCGCTACACCAATGTGGATGGCACCGCCGAGCTGAAGGCCGCGATCAAGGCCAAGTTCAAGCGGGACAATGGCCTCGACTATGACGCGAACCAGATTTCGGTGAACGTTGGCGGCAAGCACACTTTGTTCAACGCGCTGGTCGCGACGATCGATGCGGGCGATGAAGTCATCATCCCGGCACCCTATTGGGTGAGCTATCCTGATATTGTCGCCTTTGCAGGCGGCACGCCGGTATTCGTCTCGGCGCCAGCATCGCAGAATTACAAGATCACCCCGGCGCAACTGGAAGAGGCAATCACGGCGAAGACGCGCTGGATCATCCTCAACTCTCCCTCCAACCCCACGGGCGCGGCCTATTCGGCAGATGAACTCAAGGCGCTGTCTGAAGTGCTGGTGCGTCATCCGCAGGTTATGGTGCTGACCGACGATATGTATGAACATGTCTGGTATGCGGACACGCCGTTCGCGACCATCCTTCAGGTCTGCCCAGAGCTGTATGATCGCACGATCACGGTCAATGGCTGTTCCAAGGCCTATTCGATGACCGGCTGGCGCATCGGCTTTTCGGGCGGCCCTGTGTGGCTCACCAAGGCGATGTCCAAGCTGCAATCCCAGTCCACGTCCAACCCCTGCTCGATTGCGCAGGCGGCGGCGACGGCGGCGCTGAATGGCGATCAGAGCTTTCTCAAGGAGCGCAACGAAAAATTCCGGGGCCGCCGCGATCTGGTGGTGTCGATGCTCAACCAGATCAATGGTGTGCATTGCCCGACGCCCGAAGGCGCGTTCTACGTTTATCCCGATGTGACCGGGCTGATGGGCAAATCCACGCCGCAGGGCAAGGTGATCGGCACCGACGCTGATCTGATCGATTATTTCCTCGAAACCGAAGACGTGGCCGCCGTCCATGGCGGTGCGTTCGGCCTCTCGCCGGGCTTCCGCATCTCTTATGCTACGAGTGAGGAAGTGCTGACGGAGGCGTGCATGCGGATGCAGCGGGCTTGTGCTGCGCTGAGATAGGGAACGGCGGCTAAGGCTTGGCCGGAGCCGCTTTCACCTGAGCCTGCCATTCTGCAATCTTGGCTTGAGCCGCCTTCGCGGCCTCGCCTTGATGCGGGCTGTATGCGATGGGTTCCAGTCTGTCGATGGCATCTGCCAAGCGGCTGTCACGGGCATATTGTGTGGCCAAAGTCCATTGCAATGCCCGGTCGAACGGGGCCAGCACGGCGGCGCGCTCAATTCCGGCGATGGCTGATTTATTAGGTGTGATCCCCTCTTCATTGAACGTTTGGTAAAATTGGATCAACGGAATGGGGTTGTCTATTTCCATCCGGTTTGCGGCTAGATAGAGTTTCCGGGTCGCCTGCCAATCTTCCGGTTTCTTGCTGTCTTGAGCTTTGCGAAACAGTGCGCGGCCTTTCTGGAGATAGGCCTTGATGTCCTGCGGGTTAAGCGCGATGGCACGGTCTGCCGCCTTCAGCCCCGCTTCCAGATTTCCTGAATCGATTTCGGCCTCTGCCAGTGCTGTTTGGGCTGCCGCATCATCAGGGAATTTGGCGGCAATCTGGCGCACCGTGACCGCCAACGCCTTAGCCTCTTCTTCATCGACGCCACGTTGTGCCTTGATGATCGGATACATCAAGGCGGCATGGCCCGGAGACACGACGCGCGACGTGATGGGGCCAATGCTCAGCTTTGATCGCGCAAGGGGCAAGTAAGACAGGCTGCGCTTGGCGAAATAGGCGTCCAGATCCTTGGAGAGCTTGTCAGGATCACCAAAGGCCTCTTCGGCGGCATCCAGCGCCGGAGTGCCCTTGGCGAGCAGCGAAAAATAGGTCGGAAATTGCGAGGCCCGCTCCTTGCTGAACGTCAGATAATGCATCAGCAGCCAGCTTTGCGCATAAAAGGAATTCCCACGCGAATCCGATCCTGCATCACCCTCTGCCCGCAGCAAGAAGCGGATGGGCACTTTGAAGCCAAAGGCAAAATCATTGGTGCGGTGATAGGCGGGCAGGCCCACGCCCACGGCGTCATCGGTGAATTTCAGGCCAGAGTAGAATTCGGCGAAGCCCTCCACAAACCATTTGGGCATAACACGGTTGGTGATGTGAAGCATGAAGTGATGAGCATATTCATGGTAGAGAATGGTTTCGCCGCCCATCTCGGTCTTGTCAGAGGCTTGGTTGATGCGGGGCGTGATCGCCATCGTCGCCCCGGCGCGCGGGATGTACACACCGGCGGCATTGCTTGCCAATTCCCCCAGCTTGCGAACGGCGGCAATATCCTTGACTGCGTAGATTGTAACGCGGTTTGAAGGACTTGGCTTGGGCAGGTTGCGTGCATGACGCAGTGCCATGGCCGCATGGAGCAGTTCAAGTCGCTCGGCGAATTTGGTCAGAACGGGGGCGCTTTGTTCGCCGTAAATGAGGAAATGATCGCTGCTGACTTCAGTCCATTCTGCCCTTGCTGGCGCTGTGCATATGACGAATGAAAGTAACACACAAAGAATCAAGCGCATTGAATTGGCTCCATGAACAAGTGGGAGGGTATTAGCCACCGATTTCAAATTCAAGGACTTTCCACGGCACGGAAAACGCCAAATGCACAGTGTATTAACACGCATCCATCTGGCTGTTTCATGCAGAGACGCAGAGTGATGCAAAGGGCGCAGAGGCTTCCGCACTCTCGCTTCGCGCCTTCGCGTGAAACTTGAACCGTTCGTGCGTGCCTCAATCCGTGATGCAGGGTTCGCGCGAAGACGCGAAGAGGGAGGGACTTCTTGCCCCCCCCTGACTCCCCATGATTGTCATTCCCGCGAAGGCGGGAACCCATGCGCTCAGTCACTTCAGAAGAGAACTACAGGGGGAGTCCGCTCTTGTGCTGCCGTGTTCATGGATTCCCGCCTTCGCGGGAATGACGGAGTTTTCATATGCGAAGCTGAGCAAGCCACAATAGGGTCGCAATTATCTTGAAAAAGTTCTTTATATGTTCTATCATTTGCGCATGAATGATGCACAATTTCTCGCCCGCAGATCCCTGCAGCGCAAAAGCGTGCCGCAGTGTGAGATTCGGCGGAAATTAGCCAATTCCGGGCTGATAGTAAATCAAAACGTCAGTGACTTTTAGTGAACTTTGGCGGTCGCCCGCACTGCTCTACCGTCCCTGCGTCCGCCAGCGGATGATCGTGCGGCGGATGATGTCTTCTTCTTCGCCCGTCTGTTTCCAGAGTTGCGCGAAGCTGGGGTCAGCCGAGGCCGGGCGGCGGTTTTCTTCCAGCGTGTCGAGCGAGACGCGCACGGGGATGGTCACGCCTTCGCCGCAGATGATGCATTCGCGGTTGCGCAGCGCCGGGATGGTATCAAGGAAGCCGCGTGCACCTTCGGGCATGGCGGATTTGACGAAGGCCTGGTCGCGATCATTGTTCAGGCGCATCGAGATGATGGTGCCGCATTGCGAGAGGACGCCTTCCGCCAGATCGGACGGGCGCTGCGTGATCAGGCCGAGCGAGACGCCATATTTGCGGCCTTCCTTGGCAATCCGCTCCAGAATCTTGCGCACGGCGGAACCGCTCGTGGTGCGGTCGGACGGAATGTAGCGGTGCGCTTCTTCGCAGACGAGGAGGATGGGGCGTTGCGGCTCGTTGCGGGACCAGAGCGCGAAATCGAACACCATGCGGCTCAGCAGCGCCACCACAACAGACGTGATTTCGGACGGAACGGCAGATACGTCGATGATGGAAATGGGCTTGCCATAAGAAGGCAGGCGGAAAATCTTGGAGACAAAGTCCGACATGGTGTCTGCCACCAGCATGCCCGAAAACATGAAGCTGTAGCGCGGATCGGCCTTGAGCTCGTCAATCTTGGACTTGAGCCGCATATAGGGGGCGGAATCGGTGGCCTTGTCCAGCTTGCCCATTTCCTGCGTGATCAGCGATGTCAGATCAGACAGGAGGTAGGGGATCGGGGAATCGACCGTCAGCTTGGTAATGCCCTCGGCCGCCCGGCTTTTTTGGCGCGCGGCCAGCAGGCATTTGGCCAGAATGTCCGAATCCATCTGCCGGTCAGACCCTTCAGACGTGATGAAGACTTCGCAATGTTCTTCGAAATTCAGCAGCCAATAGGGCATGGCCAGATTGGACACGTCGAACAATTCGCCATTGTGGCGAAATGCGGCGGAATATTCGCCGTGCGGATCGATCATGACGATATGACCTTCCGGCGCGGCCTCGCAGATGCGGTGCAGGATCAGCGCTGCCGAAGTGGATTTGCCGGTGCCCGTAGAGCCCAGCAGCGCGAAATGCTTGCCCAGCATCGCGTCGAAATAGATGGCGGCCCGGATGTCGCGCGTGGGATATACCGTCCCGACCTCGACGTGCGGGCGATCATCGGCGGCATAAAGCTGGCGCATGTCGTGCGAAGTCGTGGTCATCACGCTCGCGCCCGGTGCGGGATAGCGGGTGACGCCGCGCCGGAAATTATAGATGCGACCTGTCAGCCGCTCTTCATCGCCTTCCCCCAGAAAGTCGATAAAGGCCGCGATATTGTCAAAATCATCAGGAATGGAAGAGAGCGACCGGACGTTCGCGATCACCCATGTGGAGCCGACCTTGAGCTTGATGAGGCTGCCCACCTGGCCCGCCATGGCAGCCGAGGGATCACTGCTTTCCGAAAGGTCGCGGATCATCTGCCGATCCAGTTTGACGCGCGAGGAAGACCCCGCAATGTCCATGACAGAACCGATGACGACGCCGGTACGACTTTCCGGGCTTTGGGTGCTATCCCCTTCCACCTCGGTTGGTGCGCAATTTTCTGTGTCGGAGTTGCGCTGAAAATCCATGATTTACCCCTGATGCATTGCTGCGAACAGGATCGGGCTAGTGCAAATGGGTTAACAATTGGCAACCAAAGCGCGATTCAGTCCCGTCGGAACAGCACGCCTGCGGCCCAACCCAGTAAAAGCGACAAGAGCACTGCAACAAGGCCGTATGTCAGCGGGAAATCTTGTGCGGAATCCGCGACAAATTTTTCGAAGCCGGTCTTCTTGATTTCAATATTGCGTGTCTCGGCGGTGATGACACGCCCGTGCCGGATCAGAAACGTCTCTGCGGTGAACGTCCCCGTCGGCACACGCGCTGGCACAGGCAGCCTTGCCCGGTAGAGCGCCCCGTCAATCAGTTCGACCGTTCCGGGATGTTCGGCATAAAGACGTTGCCGGGTCTTGAGGTCGCGCAAACCGGCTTCGAACCGTTCCAGCGATGCGTTCGCTTCGCCGGGCGAAAGGTGGAGGTTGGGCAGGCCGAGTTCATAAATGGCGGCAGTACGGGCGTCCAGGATCTTGCCGAGGGGGCGCGTCGATGCGATTGCATAGAAGCCGGGAACCGAGGCCATGTGCGATTTGTCAGCGTTGACCCAAATCCCCCAATGCTTCTGCTTCTCGCGCACGACCATGGGCTGCGAAGGGCCTTTGAGCACCACCGCGATGTCAACATCGCCGCTGGGCTGCCCGCCGGGATAAAGAATGGCACCGAAGAGCAGCAATTCGGCACCCGCAAAGCTGTAGCGGATTTCGACTTCGCGTTCTGACACGTCAGGAATCAGGCGCGGCTCAGTTGCGGGAGCCATGCTCGCCACAAGAATGGCCAAGAATGCAATCAGCCGTATCATCCGACGAGTTCCAGAGAATAGATCTCGGTAGGGCGCCATCCCAGACTAAGCGCTAGGCGTGCGGCAACGCCCAGCACGATTACGGCGAGTATGAAGCGGAGCCATTCAGCGGGCATACGCAATGCCAGCCGGGCACCCACTTGCGCACCGATGGCTCCGCCCACCAGAAGCAGAGAGGCGAGAACAATGTCTACGGACTTGGTGGTCAAGGCATGGACCAGCGTGGTTGCGGCGGTGACGAACAGAATCTGGAACAATGATGTGCCCACGACCACCCGGGCGGGCATGCCGAGCAGGTAGATCATGGCGGGAACCATCACAAAGCCGCCGCCTACGCCCAGCAGCAGCGTCAATATGCCCGTTATGAAACCCAGAATGGCCGGGGCCAATGGCGAAATATACAGCCCGGACCGATAGAAGCGCCATCGGAAAGGCAAGGCAGCGACCATCGGATGATGATGACGGGCAGCCTTTGGCGGTGGGCGCCCTTCTTTGGCGGCTTTCAGGCTTGCATAGGCATCAATCGCCATGCGTCCGCCGATAAATCCAAGTAGCGAGACATAGAGCAGGTTGATGACCGTATCGATCTGGCCCCATTGCTGGAGCAGCTTGAAGATGCCGGAACCAGCAATCGAACCCAACATGCCGCCTGCGACCAGCACGCCGCCCATCCTGAGGTCCACACCGCCGCGCCGCAGATAGGCAATGGTCCCCGAAACGCTGGTTCCCGTGACCTGCAAGGCGGAAGACGCGGCGGCGACGGTGGGCGGTATCCCATAAAAGATCAGGAACGGCGTGGTCAGAAACCCTCCGCCAACGCCGAACAGGCCGGACAAAAGCCCGACAACTCCGCCCAGCATGACAATCACCAGCACATTGACGGACAGGCTGGCGATGGGAAGGTAAATATCCATTACCAGCCTGCACTAGACCCCTGTGCCCCTCGATTGAAGACACTTTCGCCCGGCCATGGGCAAGGCGCTCAAAAGTCGCTGCCGATCACGAGCGCCGGGCCGGATTTCGGGCGCGCTTTTCCTTCCATTCGCTCGCGCCATTGAAGAGAAAGCCGGACAGGGCGTTCATTGATGCGCACGCGCGTTTCGATGACAGGGCCGATGTCGACACGATGCAGCCCCTTTTGTGCAGCGCCCCACATGCCAAGCCCCGCATTAAAGCGCCCGGTGCCAAGGCGGAATGCGGGTCGGGTGACCGAAATCTCTCCATCTGCGAACGCCGTGCCCTGTCGCAGCCCCGCCACGCCAAACTGGGCATAGCCACTGGCCTTCCATCCTCTGCCGATCAGGGCATCCGACACCCCGCCCGCTGCCATGATCACCGTTCGTGAGGGGGTGTTCCGGTCCAAGCCTATCCTTCGCTCAACGAGGATTTCAACCGGCCACGCGCGCAGCGGCTTGACGGACAGCCCCAGTCGGCCTTCACGGCCCGTCTTTGTTGCGAGCGGCGCGGATACGCCGGTGACGATCCCGATCCCAGAGCCGCTAAGTGGCACGGTGATGCGCATACCGACTTGTGCGCCGCCAAGACTGCCCTGCGCCGGAACCGCTGAAGCCAGGCCGCCGGAGCGCGCCAGCATCCACGCTGAGATTGTCAACGAGTTGTGGTGATTGCGTGGCGAATTCGGTGTGAAATGGGTATGTTCAAGTGGTGAAGCGTATTGCGTGTGAATGCTTGGCAACGTGCTCGCCATTGGTACGGTGCCGGGTGCAGTGGCTGGAGGCGCAAGGGGGTGGTTCTCCGTCGCCACGGCTTGCCAGCGCCGACGCGGCGCATGGTGTGTTGATGGGTGCCGGATCATCGGCGGCGTGCTGTGGCCGCTGACAATGGCAGACTGCGGCCCAGCTGTCTTCGCTTCCGGCTTCCGGTCGGCCGGAAACTGTCCCTTTTGGCTCAGGGTGATGGCAGGCGGAAGCGCGCTCACAGCTGCCGTTTCCCCCTCCTGGCCTGCGACCGCAAGACGCATGAGAATCCATGCGCCACAAATGGCGCTCGCTGCCATGACGGGTTGGCTCTTCCAGACAGGAACAGGCTTCATATCTGGCCCTGATCCGGAAATTCATGGCGGGTCTTGTCCCAATGCAGCGTCCCCGTCCGGAGCATGGCAAGATATTGAGCGAACGCCCGACGCGATGCCATGATGGCGAGAATGGAGGTTACAAGCGCGCGGGGAACGGCATGAAGCGATTGCCTCCATCCATATTCCCGACCGACCATCGTCGCGCGCATGGACAGCCGCCAGCAGAGCAACAGAAAATTGCAGGAAAACAGGATGACAAGAGGGCTGTCCGGCAACGGCATCGTACCCCGAACAATGAGGGGCAGGGCGGCGACCATGGACGCATAACCGGCCAGCAGCAGGATCGCCGCAAGGATTGTGCGCCGATCCCGCCAGCGCATCCAGACTTCCGCGGCGTTGCGGCTCCACCCCGTCCGGTCCCATCCAGCGAGTGCAATGCCGATGATCCATCGGGTCTTCTGGCGCACTGCTGCAACCAGACGATTGGGAAAATAGGCCCTTACCGCAATCAGCGTGCCGGTTTCCGGATCACGGCAGCGTGCGAAGTGGCCGGGCTGGCCCAACGCAGCCAGACGCAGACCCAATTCATAGTCTTCGGTCAGCGTGTTTTCGTCGAAGGGTTTACCCCCGGTGGATTGTGCCAGCTTCGCCAATGTGTCTGCCCGGATCGCACAGCCCACACCTGCGGAGGGCAAGCTGGCCCCGATCAGGGAGCGAACGATCAGATCCTTGCCATGCGCCTCAGCAAACTCGTCGATATAGTGACCTGCAATCCAGTGCGACCGGGCGTCCGGCAGGGGCAAGACCGGCAATTGAACCATGGCATGGTGGGGCAGCAGCGCCCGATACAGGCGAAGCTCCTGCCGGTGCACACAGTCTTCCGCGTCATGCAATACTATGGCCCAGGGCCTTGTGCTGTTGTCCGTGTCCAGGCAGAACTGCGCCCAGATGGCATTCAGACAGTCCGCTTTGGTGGTGGGGCCGTGGTGGACGGTCGTGACCAGACGCACCTGATCACTGATCTTTGCTTTTACGGCGAGAGCCGTTGCCGGATCGTTGGCATAGGAGCCGATATAGATTCGGAAATCCTGCCCGCCCCATTGCCGCATACAGCAGTCGATCATGGCACCAATCACGGCACTTTCATCCCATGCCGGAACGAAGATTGCGATGCCATATGTGGGAATCGCCTTGGCATCTGCGCGCTGCCCTTCTTCCAAAGGCAGAACGGAATCCTTGCTGCCGAAGCCCAGCCAGACGAGGTCGACAAGTAGGTCGTCAAGACCGAAGAGGAGGAAGCCAACGCCTGCGAACAGAGCCAGCTCCCGCCAGATCGTAAAGAACATCGCGTCCACGAGGGTCTGCTCAAGCCGCCACGATGTCCTGCTTGCCTAAGGTGCGCGTACTTTCTGCCAACAAGCCCTTGCGCCTTGGGTCTGAATCGCTCAGCGCCATATCGAATGGTCCGGGCCTGTCCCAAACGCCTTCCGGGCGGATCATCGCCATGGGATCAAGTCCGATCCGGATGGCGGCGGGATGCGGTTCAAGTTCGGCCAGAATCTCGACATAGCGGACATTGGCGAAGGTGAAGGCTGGACGGCCTTCAATCGGTTTGAAGCCGAACACTTTCCAGAAGCGCACCAGATCCAGCCGACTATGGCCGTAAACCTTGGTATAGCCCTTCTTCCGGCAATGTTCGAGTGCATCCCGAACCAGACGATAAGCGAGGCGGCTTGTGCGATATTCACGCCGCACAGCGAGACGCTCCAGCTTTGCGAAGTCGCCGAAGAACCGGAGCCGGACGCAACCGGCGGCATCTCCGCCCATTTCGCCCAGAATCTGGGTGGAGCAAAAATCATTGCCGTCAAACTCTTCGTCGTAGAAGCAAAATTGCTCGGCGATGTAGGTGGCGGATCGGACCGAAAAGACTTTGAAAATGTCTTCAACGGTTCGCGCGATGCGCACGGTGATGGCATTCCGGTCGGCGGACTGGATCGGCTGTTCCGGAAAGACGACCTGAAGGTCTGCGTTGCACTGCGGAAAAAAGCTGCGTGCCTGCATAAAGCCCGCCTGCTGATGGAGACGCACCGAATGCCGGTTTGTTGCCCTTGAAAAGAGCGGCTTGGGCTCCGCCATGATCGAATCGAACGTCAGTCCGATCGCACCAAGGCAGCGCCCGAACGTGCCCGGCATATGAACCAGCCAGACATAGACAGCTTCGGGTTCCTCGTCCGGCGCGCACACCCAGTCCGGATCAGGGTCAAGGCCGGAAAAGAGGCCATCCATTACCGCATCGAATCCCGCTTGATTGAGCGGCAGCAAGGCGAGCAGGCCCGCCTCGTTTTCGCTGCCCCGCTTCGGCCTGCACAAGCGGATAGCGAGAGGGTTCTTGTCGAGCACACGCCGGATTGTGGCATCCGCAGCAATATCGAGCTTTTGCCGCGCAGCTGCGAGTGCCAAGGAGATTTCTTCGTGATTGGCAGGAAGCAGCGCTTCATGACCGCGTTCTGCCCGTTCCAGGCAGCGCCATACCCGTGCGGAAAAGCCGAGTCTTTTGAAAGAAGAGATTCGTTCGAATTGGTGCGAATGAAACATTGCATTACCCCCTTGCAATGACATACAAAAACCCGATGGTAACCGAGTTGTTAACCTTAAGTGCAAAGGAGAAGGCGAAGGGACTCCAAAAAGCTGCACGCCCCGGCGCGGAAATTGATCCAGGTCGGTTGCAATCCTTGCTGGATCGGGTGCGGTGGGACGATCTTCATTTTCTTCATGGCGTATCGCAGCAGCCCAGTATCCGGCGTGCCGCCCGCGCGCTTGGAGTTTCGCCCAATACGATCCGCTCCAGAATAAACCGGCTTGAAAAGGCCTTGGGCACTTCGCTTTTTATCCGTGACGGCGATGGACTTCGGATCACGGCGGAAGGACGCGCCGTGCTTGATGTCGCCAAAGACATGCACGGTTACAGTACGGCGCTCAATTTTGGGGCCGGCAATCAGGCGCTGGTGCGCGAAGGCGAAATCAGGATCTGTGCATCAGAAGGGCTGGGCACGTTCTGGCTGACTCCAAGGCTATACGAATTGCGCGCCGAATTGCCGGATCTGGTGGTCTCGCTGGACAGCTATTCAGACCAAAGCAGGATTTCGCCCAAGCTGCATGACGTGTCTGTCGGCTTTTCGCGACCGGAGGATCTGGATGCCATTGTGACGCGCATCGGCTTTGTCCACATGATCCCGTTCGCATCAAAGGATTATATCCGAAGGCGCGGAAATCCGTCGTCGCTAGACGATGTGGATGGCCATGAATGCATCCAGCAGGATGCAGATGGCATGAATTACGAGGCCTTGCGCTTCTTCCTCGGTTCCGAAAAAATGGCGCAGCTGGTCAGCATCCGGGTCGGCTCAAGCTACTCGCTGTTCTGGGCAGTGGCGAGTGGCATCGGAATTGGTGCGCTGCCAACCTATATCCGATCAATCAGCAGCCGGGTGACGCCGCTAGACCTGCCCATCCGCATGAAATTCGAAATCTGGCTGTCATACAACCGGATGTCCCGGCATTCGGAGCCTGTGCGAAAGACGATCGAATGGCTGCGCCGGTCCTTTGACGAGCGCGCTTACCCGTGGTTCGCTGAAGAGTATCTGAGCCCGGCTGACTTTGTTCAGACGCGTATGGACAGTCAGGTCATCCCCTTGTTTGATCATCTTGTTGACCTTCCCGCCTGAACGGGGCAGCAGTGCAGAATCTCCGTTGAAAGGCTGCCCCGTGTTCCGCCCACTTGCCATTGCCGCGCTCGCTGTCGCTGCCATTCTGCCCCTTGCCGCCATTGGCGATTCAGCCCCCGAAGTGGTGATGGCAACACCCGGCAGTGCGGGCCTCTCAGGCGGCGCGATTGATCGCTATACGATGCGCTTTTCCGAAGCGATGGTCCCGTTGGGCGATCCGCGCGCAGCGGCTCCGGCCAAGATGGAATGCAGCGTTCCCAGCACTGGCCGTTGGGTGGACCCAAAGACCTATGTGTTCGAATTCGCCAAAGTTCTGCCCGGAGGCCTCACCTGCAAGGTCACGCTGCGCGACGGCTTGAAGAGCGTCCGGGGCGTCGCGGCAGGCGGGACATCCGAATTTCTGATTGATACGGGCGGGCCGGCTGCCCGTGCGGTGCTGCCCGAAGAATATGGCGATGATATTGAGGAAGATCAGGTCTTCCTCGTTTCCACCAATACGCCCGCAACTGCGCAATCCGTCTCGACGGCGGGCTATTGCGCTGTTGATGGAATTGGCGAGAAGATTCCGCTCGATGTGATGCCCGCCTCTGTCGCGTCGAAGCTGCTCAGCGATCTGGGCAAGGATGACTGGTCTTCGCGCAATTTCCTCGAAAATTCGGGCATTCCGCGTAACCTGCCGGGTGCCGGAGCCGAACGCGCGCAGGCGCTGTCCACCATCATGGCTGTCAAATGCCGCAGGCCGCTGCCCGCTGGCAAGGATGTGTCGCTTGTCTGGGCGGCGGGGATCAGCAGTGCATCGGGCAAGCAGGCGGGCAAGGATCAGCGCTTTGATTTCTCGGTGCGTCGGGGCTTCACTGCGCGCTGGGTGTGCGGTCGCGTCAATCCGCAGGCCGGATGCAATCCTGTTGAGGATGCGAGCATCCAGTTTGCCGCAGATGTTCCGGTGGCGCAGGCGCTGGCCGCACGGCTGACGCTGGCGGATGGCACGGTGCTGAAGCCGGTGCTGGACAGTGATGACCGCAACCGCGCCGCTGTCGGGCAGGTCAATTTCAAGGCACCGCTCCTCTCTGCCGGTTCGGCCAAGATCACTTTGCCGACGGGCCTGAAGGATGAAAGCGGGCGCCTTCTCGCCAACGCCGCGCGCTTCCCGCTGACGGTCAAGATCGATACGCCGCCGCCGCTCGTCAAGTTCGCTGCCCCTTTCGGAATTCTCGAAGCCAAAGAAGGCGGAATTCTGCCCGTCACCGTGCGCGCTGTGGAGCCGCAACTGGCGCAGACCGTGACTGGCGTGAAGGGGGATCGCCTGCGCGTGGATGCCAGCGATGGTGAAGTCGCGGTATGGCTCCGCAAGGTCGATGAAGCCGATGATACCGATATCGAGACGCAGGAAATCGGCGAAGACAAGACCATCGACATTGATCACACGGGCACCAAATCTCTTCTGAAAGGGCAGGGGCAGTCGATCAAGATGGCGCTGCCTGGCAAGGGCAAAGACTTTGAGGTCGTCGGCATTCCGTTGACCGAGCCCGGATTCTACGTGGTCGAACTCGCCAGCCCGGCCTTGGGCGCGTCGCTGCTCGGTCGGCCTGTCACCCGCTATGTTTCGGCGGCGGCCCTGGTCACCAACATGGCGGTGCATTTCAAATGGGGCGGAGAGAAGTCGCTCGCCTGGGTCACGACGCTGGACGGTGCGGCCTCAGTCGCGGGTGCGGACGTGCGCGTGTCTGACAGTTGCACCGGTGCGCAGATCGCGCGTGGCAC
Source organism: Sphingomonadales bacterium (assembly GCA_016714795.1). GTDB lineage: Bacteria > Pseudomonadota > Alphaproteobacteria > Sphingomonadales > Sphingomonadaceae > Aquisediminimonas. The sequence continues at coordinate 515,758 of JADKCA010000002.1, forward strand.
AACCGATGCGCAGGGGCGTCTGATCGTCTCTGGCCTGCCCCAGCCGGATACCTATCTCAGCTGTTCGGGCACCGATCATCCGCTGATGATCTCCGCGCGCAAGGATGGTGATTTCAGCTTCACCCTGACCGAATGGGATGACGGCATTGCGCCCTATGATTTCGATCTGAATTTCGGCCACAGCCAGTCCAACGGCGTCATCCACACTGTGTTTGACCGCACGCTGATCCGGCAGGGCGAGACGATCAACATGAAGTTCATCGCGCGCCGCCCGATCGGGGATGGCTTTGCGGTGGATGGCGGCATCAAGGGCAAGCTGGTGCTGGCGCATAACGGGTCTGACACCGAATTCTCGATGCCGCTCAGCATCGGTGCGGACGGCATCGGGGAAGCCAGTTGGTCAGCCCCGCAGGGTGCGCCGATGGGCGATTATTCGATGCGGATCGTGCGCGGCAAGGATGACAGCCTCTATCTGGACCAGACCTTCAAGGTGGATGAATTCCGCCTGCCCACGATGAAGGCCAGCATTGCCGGGCCGAAGGAAACGCAAGTGCGTCCGGTGCAGGTTCCGTTGAACCTGTTCGTGGGATTCCTCTCCGGCGGAGCTGCGTCCAACATGCCGGTCAATGTCCGCACGGCCTATCGCCGGATGGATACGACGCCAGACGGCTATGATGATGGCTGGAGCTTTGGCGGCAGGGGCGTGACTGAAGGGACGATCCCGCTCAATTCGGACAATGAAGAGCCGGACGTGCCACTGCCCAATGCGCAGACGCTTCCGGCCACGCTCGGGGCTGATGGCACGGCGCGCGTCGGCATTGACGTTGGTCTGCCGGTGGATACCGAAACCGCGATGATGGTCGAAATGGACTATCAGGATGCCAATGGCGAAACGCTCACGTCCAGCCGCACCATTCCGCTGCTGCCCGCTGGCGTGCGGCTTGGCCTCAAGACAGATGGCTGGATCATGAAGCAGGATGATCTGCGCCTGCGCTTTGTGGTGCTGGATACGGAAGGCCAGCCTGTGAAGGGCAAGCCGGTTTCCGTGGCCGTTTACAACCGCGAAATCCTGACCGCGCGGCGGCGGCTGATCGGCGGCTTCTATGCTTATGACAACCAGATGCGCACGACCAAGCTGGGCGCGTCCTGTTCTGCCACGACCGACGCGCTGGGCATGGCGACCTGTTCGCTGGCCCCCGATGTATCAGGTGAAGTGACGGTTGTGGCCGCCACCACGGACAGCAATGGCAATGTCGCCCGCGCCGTCAAATCCGTCTGGCTGGCGGGTGAGGATGACTGGTGGTTTGGCGGTGACAATGGTGACCGCATGGACGTTGTGCCCGAAGCGCGCAGCTACAGATCAGGCGAAACCGCCAAGTTTCAGGTGCGGATGCCGTTCCGTGAAGCCACCGCGCTCGTGACGGTGGAGCGAGAGGGCGTGCTCTCCAGCTTTGTCACCAATTTGTCGGGCAAGAATCCGGTCGTTTCCGTGCCGATGCCTGCCAACTATGCGCCAGACGTCTATGTCTCGGTGCTGGCGGTGCGCGGGCGCATTGGCGGTTGGAAGCTTTGGACGGCGGAAATCGCGCGCGATTGGGGTCTGCCCTTCCTCAACAAGGATGGCTACAGCCCGACCGCGCTCGTCGATCTCGCCAAACCCAGCTACCGCATCGGCATGGCCAAGGTGAAGGTCGGCTGGGACGGCCACAAGCTGGGCGTGAAGGTGAAGGCAGACAAGGCGCGCTACGGCGTGCGCGAGACCGCGCAGGTGGATGTGCAGGTCAATGACCCGTCCGGCAAGCCCGCCAAGTCCGCCGAAATGGCCTTTGCCGCTGTGGATGAGGCCTTGCTGCAACTCTCCCCCAACAAGAGCTGGGATGTGCTTGCCGCTATGATGGGTGAACGCCCGGTTTCGGTGCTCACCTCAACCGCGCAGACGCAGGTGGTTGGCAAGCGGCATTATGGTCGCAAGGCCCTCGAAGCGGGCGGCGGCGGCGGTCAGGATTTGAGCGGGTTGAACCGCGAGAATTTCAAGCCTGTCCTGCTCTGGCGCGGGCGCGTTCCGCTCGATGCCAAGGGGCGGGCGCGGGTACCGGTAGAGATGTCGGACTCGCTCAGCGCGTTCCGCCTCGTTGCAGTGGCAAACAGCGGTTCGGGCTGGTTTGGCACGGGTGAAGCGGTGGTGCGGACCGCGCAGGATCTGTCCATCTTCTCCGGTCTGCCGCCACTGGTGCGTACAGGCGATGAGTTCGGCGCGACAGTGACACTGCGCAACGGCACAGACAAAGCCATGTCGGTTACGGCGAAGCTTAAGGCGACGCCCGCCATCGTCAAGGCAGAGCCGCAGACCGTGACCATCCCCGCAGGCGGGGCTGTGCCGGTGACGTGGAGCATCAAGGCTCCCGATGCGGCTGGGGCCGTGACTTGGGAGGTGGAAGCCAAGGGCGGCAAGGCGACGGACCGTATGACGTTCGTGCAGGATGTTGTGCCCGCGGTGCCGGTGGAAGTATGGGCGGCCACGCTGACGCGGGTTGGTGCGAATACGTCCGTCCCGCTGCTCGCGCCTGCGGGTGCATTGCCGGGCTATGGCTTTGTCGATGTGAAGCTGTCTGACACGCTGGCTCCGCCGCTCGCCGGTGTTCGCGCCTATATGGGCGATTACCCCTATGATTGCGTCGAACAGCAAACCTCGCGCTTCGTCGTGGCGGGTGATCAGGCGGGCTGGGATGCGCTGGCATCCAAGCTCCCGGCCTATACGGACCGGGACGGGCTGCTGCGTTACTGGCCGATCCAGACGATGGATGGCGATGAGGCGCTGACGGCCTATATCCTCTCCGTCACGCAGGAAGCGGGCTATGCCATTCCGGACGAAAGCCGGGAGAAGCTGCTGGGCGCGATGAAGGCCGTCGTCGAAGGCCGGTTGAAGCGCAATCGCCCGTGGCAGAAGGAGATGAAGGCGGTGCGGGTTTCCGCGCTGGCCGCGCTCGCGCGCCATGGCAAGTCCACGCCTGCCATGCTGGGCTCGATCGGACTCGCTCCGGCGGACATGGCGACGTCCACGCTCGCCGAATGGATGGTGGCGATTGACCGCACCAAGGGCGCCAACAAGCTGTTGCGTGATGAAGCGGAAAAGGTGCTGCGCCAGCGTCTCGTTTATGAAGGCTCACGCCTTGATCTGGTCGATGCGGCGAACGCGCCATGGTGGATGATGGTCTCCGGCGATGAAATGGCGATCAAGTCTCTGCTCGCCATTCTGGGTCGGCCGGGCTGGAGCGAGGATGAGTCGAAGATGATGGTCGGCGTGGCGCTCCGCCAGCAGCGCGGCCATTGGGATACGACCACCGCCAACGCGTGGGGCGTGCTCGCGGCCAGGCGCTTTGCCACGCTTTACCCGGCGACCGCGATCAACGGGCCGACGATGGTGAGGTTGGGCAATGAGACCAAGTCATTGACATGGCCGGTCTCCAATCCGGAACCGCTGCGCCTGTCTCTGCCGATGGTGCAGACGCCGCTGATGCTCAACCATGCCAATGGTGCGGGGCCATGGGCGGCGGTTTCATTGTCTGCCGCTGTGCCGCTGAAAGACCCGCTGTTCGCGGGTTATCGCGTCACGCGCGACGTGAAGGCGCTGCAACAGGCTGTTGCCGGCAAATGGACGCGCGGCGATGTCATCAAGGTTCGCATCACGGTGGAGGCCAATGCCGAACGCAACTGGGTGGTGGTCAGCGACCCAGTTCCGCCGGGGGCCACGATCCTCGGCGATTTGGGTGGCCAGTCGCAAATTCTCGCTGGTCAGGCTCACGCCGGAAATGGCGGGCGTTTTGGCTATACCGATGGCGACGGCAAAGACTGGACGGTACAATATGGCGTGACTCCGGCCTATGTCGAACGCGGGCGAGATGCGTGGCGCGGCTATTTCGATTGGGTGCCGCGCGGCAAATTCGTGACCGAATATGCCGTGCGTCTCAACGGATCGGGCCGCTTTTCCATGCCGCCCACGCGGGTGGAGGCGATGTATTCGCCTGACATTCGCGGCCAGTTGCCCAATGCGCAGATGGTGGTCGAAGCGAAGTGATCCAGTGGGATGGACCTGCCCTTGCCGGGCGGGTCAGGTCGGCAGCATCCTGGGCGCGGCGGAATCTCCGTTCGCTTCTGCTGCTCGGGCCAATTGGCGTTCTCGTGACGCTGTGGCTGATCACCATCCCGCCGGTCATGCCCGCGCGGTCCGCCGTGCTGGCGCGCTGGCAACCGAGCGAAGCGTGGCTCTACGACAGGGAAGGTCGCCTGCTTGATTCCGCGCGCGTGGATTTTCATGCGCGGCGGCTGGCCTGGGTGCCGCTCAATGACATTGCGCCGTCTCTGCAACAGATGGTGGTTAGCGCCGAAGACAAGCGCTTCCGCGATCATGGCGGCGTGGACTGGCTGGCCATTGGAGGCGCCATCCGCGCGCGGTTCGATGGCAGCCATTCGCGCGGGGCCAGCACGCTCTCCATGCAGGTGGCGGGCTTTCTGGCACCTGATCTGGCAACGCCCGGCCGCCGCAGCTGGCTGGACAAGCTCCGCCAGATGCGTGCCGCCCTCTCGCTCGACGGGCAGTGGAGCAAGGACGAGATCCTCGAAGCCTATTTCAACCTCGCGGGCTATCGCGGCGAAGTGCAGGGTATCGGGGCCGCGACGCTGACGCTTTTCGGCCGGACGCCGGACACATTGACATCGGAAGATTCTGCGCTGCTCGCTGCACTTCTGCCTGCACCGGGTGCGAACAGCGTGCGCGTGGCTGAGCGGGCCTGTCGCCTTGCCCCGCGCTTGAGCTGTGCAGCCCTCCGTCAGGCGGCAGCAGACATGACTTCTGAACAGCGCAGCCTTGCGCTGGACCCCGGCCTTGCCCCGCATCTGGCCGCGCGGATGCTCAACAAACCGGGTCTCAAAATCACGACCACGCTGGATCGCAATGTGCAGACGCTTGCTGGCGAGGCGCTGCGGCGGCAGATGATGGCGCTGGGGCGGGATCGCGCGCGCGACGGCGCAGTCATTGTGGCCGACAATCAGAGCGGAGACATTCTGGCTTATGTCGGTGGCGTTGGAGGCGATTCGACTGCTGCCTTTGTCGATGGGGCCAGCGCACCGCGTCAGGCGGGATCGACGCTCAAGCCCTTCCTTTATGCGATGGCGATCGAGAAGGGCTATCTGACGGCAGCCTCCATTCTGGATGACTCGCCGGTCCAGCTCGATACCGCGTCCGGTCTTTACGTTCCGCAAAATTATGATGAGGCGTTCAAGGGGCCGGTATCGGTGCGGACGGCGCTGGCGGGGTCGCTCAACATTCCGGCGGTGCGCACGCTGCTGCTCGTCGGGCCGGATGCGCTACGCGACCGGTTGTGGGACAGCGGCTATCGCGGCCTCACCGAAGATGGCCAATATTACGGCTATTCGCTGGCCCTGGGCTCTGCCGAAGTGACGCTGGTAGAGCAAGCCGCAGCCTTTCGCGGATTGGCCTTGGGCGGGCGTTATGCGCCGCTGCGCCTCCGCATGGATGCACGCCGGGAGGCGCCTCGTGCGGTCCTCTCTCCGCAGGCGGCGTGGATCACGGGGAGCATCCTGTCAGATTCTGTCGCCCGCTCGGTCACCTTCGGGCTGGACAGCGCACTCAAGCTCCCCTTTTGGGCAGCAGCGAAGACCGGAACGTCGAAGGGGATGCGCGACAATTGGTGCATCGGGTGGAGCGAACGCTACACCGTGGCTGTCTGGGTCGGCAATCTGGAGGGGGACAGCATGAAGGCGGTCTCCGGCACCAGCGGCGCGGCTCCGGTCTGGCATGACATCATGCAGGCCTTGCATCAGAGCCGTCCCGGCAAAGCCCCCGCGCCGCCGCCGGGCGTCACCATGCAGCCGGTCAGTTTTGACAAAGCGATTGAATCTCCGCGCCGCGAGTGGTTCATGCCGGGCACGGCGCAAGCCCACTTTGGTGCGGCACCCGTCGTCAGTCGAAGGCCGCACATCACCAACCCTGTATCGGGCAGCATCTTTGCACTTGATCCCGATATTCCGCTGGAACGGCAACGGCTTGCTGTTCAGGTGAGCGGAGAAGTGCAGGGTCATCGCCTGCTGCTGGACAGGAAGGATATTGGCGATGCGTCATCCCGGCCGCTCATCATCGGTCCGCGCGGCGCGCATCGTCTGGTCTTGGCCAATGCGGAAGGGCGCGTTGTCGATCAGGTGCTTTTCACGATCCGCTAGCCGGTTTTACTTCCGCTCGGTCCGGCATGTGCGTAAACGGTACGCATGGGCTCATTTCTCAAACGTCCCCGCTCTGCGATCCGCGAGTTTCTGTCCAGCGAGGCCTCTGGGGGGCTGTTGCTGATGGCTGCGGCGGCGCTTGCGCTTATCGTCGCCAATTCGCCGCTGGCCAATGCCTATGATCATGCGTTGCACAGCAGATTGGGACCGTTTTCACTGCACAAATGGATCAACGATGCGGCCATGTCGCTTTTCTTCCTGCTCGTCGGGCTGGAAATCAAACGCGAATTTGTGGACGGACACTTGTCCAGCTGGGCAGATCGCCGCTTGCCGGTGGTTGCGGCGCTCGGTGGCATGGCCGTCCCCGCGCTGGTCTATCTGGCGGTTGCGGCGGGTGAGCCCGGCCTCGCGCGTGGCTGGGCCATTCCAGCCGCCACCGATATTGCCTTTGCCATTGGCGTGATTTCGCTGTTGGGCAGTCGCGTGCCTGCGTCGCTCAAACTGTTTCTGACGACTGTTGCCATTGTGGATGATCTCGGCGCAGTCGTGATCATTGCGCTGGCCTATACTGCATCGATATCAGGGCCATGGCTGCTCGCCGCGCTGCTTGTGATGGGGCTCATGTTCTTGGGCGCGCGGGCTGGCGTGCAAAAGATGCGCTGGTATTTTCTGGGCTTCATCCTGTTGTGGCTGGCTGTGTTTCAATCCGGCGTCCATGCCACAGTAGCAGGCGTGTTGGCCGCGATGATGGTGCCTTTGCGCCCCACACCGTCTGCGCCTGATGCAGAGGATTCGACACTTCACCGGATGGAACATGTGCTGCAGCGTCCAGTAGCATGGCTGATCGTGCCGCTGTTCGGCTTCGCAAATGCGGGCGTTTCACTCGGCAACGTGGAGATCGGGGCATCCTTACCCTTGGCGATTGCGTTGGGTCTGTTCGCGGGAAAGCAGATCGGCATTTTCTCGGCTGTCTGGCTGTGCGTCCGCACCGGATTGGCGGTGCGACCGGCCAAGGCGAGCTGGACGCAAGTCTATGGCGTCTCATTGCTGTGCGGGATCGGCTTCACGATGAGCCTGTTCATCGGCGGGCTGGCCTTTGCCGACCCGGCCATGAGCGATGGCGTGAAGATCGGCGTTTTGGCGGGATCTCTCTGTTCTGCGCTGGCGGGATATGCCGTCCTCAGATGGGTTGGGCCGCGCTGATCCGCCTGAGCGGCATCAAGCGCCCTTCGGTCAGCGACCGCCAAAGCCACTCCAGCGGGCCTTGCTGAAAGCGGGTGAGCCATGGCTTGGCCCAAAGCAGCATGATACCGAACGCGGCAAAGCAGAAGAGATAGGCCTGTGCGCGTGTCACATGCCCGAACAGTCCGAAACCATAGCCGTAGAAGATCGTGGTCATCACGACCGATGTGCCCAGATAGTTGGTGAAGGCGGTCTTCCCCACCGCTGAAATGCGGCCTGACAGGGCAGACCCGGCAAAGCGCTTTGCGATCATGACCAGGAATGCAGCGTGCCCGACCGTCATGGCTTCGCGGAACGGGATGGACCAAAGAACGCTGCTCAACATGGTTTCAACGGGGTCCCACCCACGCACCATGCACATCAGAGTGAGCAGGACCATGCCCGGCATGGCGATCAAATAGGCGGCCTTGGCAAGCCGGACCTCATCTTGTGCCGTCCAGTTCCCGGTCAGCAGCCCATTCTTCACAAGCGCCATGCCAAGCAGCATCAGACCGAGCGTTTCCATGCCGTAAAGGATCAGCAGATTCAGCGGCATACTGCCATTTTCAACAGCGCGATCATGGAGGATGGCGGCGTAGCCGGATCGGTGGACCTTGACATGCTCCAGCGTCTCCTTGCTGTTGGTGGCGCCCCAATCCTGCCGGTTTTCCTCGGCCACTTTGAGAATGGCCGTGCTGGTGCCGGGCAGCCGGGCCAGCCGGTCCGCTTCGATCGTTGACGCAAAAACGCCGCTCCACAACAGGAATTGGCCAATGAAGCACAGCATCGAAACAGCGATCAGGCGGCGCGCGCGCATGCGATGAAACAGAACGGCAATGCAGCCAGTCATGGCGTAGAGACTCAGAATGTCTCCATCCCAGATGAGGTAGTAATGGATCAGGCCGAACAGCAGCAGCCAGAAGCTCCGCTTGTAGTGCCGGGCCATTCCGTTGCCGCCTGATTCCTCGGTCCTTGTGACAAGGATGAGCATTGACGCGCCGTAGAGCATCGAAAAGAGCCCGCGCATCTTGTTGTCGATCAGGATGAAATTCGCTGCCCAGATCGCGTGATTGCCAAAGCTGTCTGGTCGCCATGTGCCGGGTGCTAGGCTTGCATTTTCTGGCATGGCAAAGGCGATGATGTTCATCAGCAGGATGCCCATCACCGCGACGCCGCGGACAACGTCTATCGTCGGGTATCGTGTGTGCGAGGTCGTCATCCATCCAGTGTGCCCTTGATCTTGATGTCATGCAACGCCGAGGCCGGATAGTCGCATTGCTCCGCTTGACCGTCATCGCCGGGACCGCCACAAGCGCAGTCCATGACTGAAGCCGAAACCGATCTTGCCGCGATGAGCTTTGAAGCCGCGCTTCACGAACTCGAATCGCTGGTGGCCCGCCTCGAATCGGGGGATCTTGCCCTTGATGAGTCCATCCGCCTCTACGCGCGCGGTGAAGCCTTGCGTGCGCACTGCGAGGCACGGCTGAAGGACGCCCAGATGCGGATCGAAAAAATCGTCCAGCCTGCATCTGGCGAATCCGTCGGCACTGCTCCTTTTGTGGCGGATTGACGGTGGGGGAGCCTGCTTCGCAGCTGCGTGAGTCGATGGCGGCCATCGCGTCGGAAATCGATACCGCTTTCGATGCCCTTGTCCCCAGGCCGGGCGATGCGCGTGACCAGCTTTATGATGCCATGCGTCACGCCCTGATCGGCGGGGGCAAGCGGATGCGGCCGCTGCTTGTGAAGGCTGCGGCGCGACTGTTTCATGTAAGCGAAGATGCGGCGCTGCGCGTAGGCTGCGCGATTGAGTGCATCCACGTCTATTCACTGGTCCATGACGATCTGCCCTGCATGGATGATGACGATGTGCGCCATGGCAAACCGACCGTGCATAAGGCGTGGGACGAGGCGACGGCCGTGCTGTGCGGAGACGCGCTGCACGCGCTTGCGTTCGAGATTTTGTCAGACCCTGCCACGCACCCAGATCCGTTCGTCCGAATCGAACTGTCGCACGAACTGGCGCGCGCATCCGGTCCTGCTGGCATGGCCGGCGGGCAAATGATGGATCTGGTCGGGGAAGGTGAGAGCTTTGATCTTCCCACCATCACGCGTCTGCAGCAGCTCAAGACGGGCGCTTTGATCGCATTTTGTGTCGAGGCGGGGGCGATATTGGGGCGCCTGCCACCAGAAGGCCGCGCTCCGCTTCGCGCCTATGCGCGCGATGTTGGCCTTGCTTTCCAGATTGCCGACGATCTGCTGGACGTGGAAGGCGATGCTGAAACCATGGGCAAGGCCGCTCGCAAGGATGAAGTGGCCGGCAAAGCGACCTTCCTGACGCTCATGGGGATCGAACGGGCCAGGGCGCAGGCGCACCTGCTTGTCGAACAGGCTATTGCCCATTTGCACGGTTTCGGCGCAGAGGCGGATCTATTGCGGGCGATTGCCCGCTATGTGATTGAAAGGGACCGTTGAACCATGCGCATTGGCGTTTACCCCGGCACGTTTGATCCGATCACGCTGGGCCATCTGGACATCATCCGCCGTGGCGCAAAGCTAGTGGATCTGCTGGTGATCGGCGTCACCACCAACCCCAGCAAATCGCCCATGTTCACTCTGGACGAGCGCTTGGCTATGGTTGAACGCGAATGCGCTGATCTGGGTGACAAGATCCGGGTCGTGTCCTTTGACGATCTGTTGATGAGCTTTGCGGAAAAGCAGGGTGCTTCGGTCATCGTGCGTGGCCTTCGGGCCGTCGCCGATTTTGAATATGAGTTCCAGATGGCAGGCATGAACCAGCAGCTCAACGACCGGATCGAGACGGTGTTCCTGATGGCGGATGTCGCGCTTCAGCCGATTGCGTCGAAACTGGTAAAGGAAATCGCCATTTATGGCGGGGCGATTGGAAAATTCGTGACGCCGGAAGTTGAGCGGGAAGTTGCGGCAAAAGTGTCTGCTGCTGGTCGGCGGGGCAGCTGAGCATTCATGTCCGGGCAAGCGGCAATGGCGCAATATTGTGCCTTAAGGAGAAATTTCGTGTTGAGAAAATGGATCATCGCGCTGATGGCGCTGCTGGCCTTTGGCGGCGTGGCTGAGGCCAAGAAGAAGCCGAAGGGCGGTCCGCAATTCACCGTTGTTGCGCCAACGCCGCCGGTTCGCCCGGAAGATACATGGGTGCTCCAGCTCTCGACTGGCGGTCAGGTGCGGATGCAGTTGCGCCCGGACCGGGCTCCGGTCCATGTTGATCGCATCAAGCTGCTGACGCGTGCCGGTTTTTATGATGGCCTCACCTTTCATCGCGTGATTGAAGGCTTCATGGCGCAGGCGGGCGACCCCAAGGGCACGGGGGAGGGCGGTTCTGCGCTTCCCGACCTGAAGGCGGAATTCAACGATCTGCCCCATTTGCGCGGCACCCTTTCCATGGCGCGGACCAGCGCACCCGATACCGCCAACAGCCAGTTCTTCATCTGCTTTCAGCCGGTGATGAAACTGGACAACAAATATACGGTGTTTGGCCGCGTCCTCTCCGGCATGGAATTTGTCGATTCCATTGCACGGGGCGAGCCGCCTGCCGATCCGAGCCGCATTGTGCGCGCATGGATCGAATCTGACGGGCCGGATGCCGCGCGGGTGCCCTTGCCTGCCTCCTGATGCGCGTTGACCAGTTTGATTTTGATCTTCCGCCGGAGCTGATTGCGCTGCGGCCGGCGGTGCCGCGCGATTCGGCGCGTATGCTGGTGAACCGGGCGGGGCAAGTTGCGGATCATCACGTCCGTGAATTGCCGGACTTTCTGCGCGAAGGCGATTGCCTCGTCTTCAACGACACTCGTGTGATTCCTGCCCAGTTGACGGGTGTGAGAGGCGAGGCGCGCATCGGTGCCACGCTCCACAAGCGGGAAGGGTTGCGCAGCTGGCGTGCCTTCATCCGCAATGGCAAGCGGTTGCGGGAGGGAGACAGGATCGACTTTGGCCATGCCGTCTCCGCCATGGCATGCGAGCGCGCGGAAGATGGATCTTGGCGCCTTGATTTCGAAGGCGAAGAGCAGGTGGAGGTGTTGCTGGAGCGTGCAGGCACCATGCCGCTCCCGCCCTATATCGCGGGCAAGCGCCAGACCGACGCGCAAGACCATTCCGATTACCAGACCATGTTTGCACGAGAGGCTGGCGCAGTGGCCGCGCCCACGGCTTCGCTGCATTTTACCGATGATCTGATGGCACGGCTTGCGGACCGTGGCGTATTGCATGAGCGGCTGACCCTGCATGTTGGCGCGGGTACCTTTCTGCCGGTCAAGGCCGACGACACGGCCGACCACCGGATGCACGCCGAATGGGGGCGCATCACGGCTGACACGGCGGAGCGGCTGAATGCGGTTCGCGCGCGCGGCGGGCGCGTCATTGCGGCGGGCACCACCAGCCTGCGCCTCCTGGAAAGCGCAGCGCGCGAAGACGGTCGGGTGGCCGCGTTTGAAGGCGATACTGCGATCTTCATCACGCCCGGATACCGCTTCCGCTTTATCAATGGGCTGATGACCAATTTCCATTTGCCACGCAGCACCCTGTTCATGCTGGTGTCCGCGCTGATGGGTCTGGATGCGATGCAGGCCACCTATGCTCATGCCATTGCGCATGGCTATCGCTTCTACAGCTATGGCGATTCCAGCCTGTTGTTGCCGGGCGGAGAATGAGGGACATGATCTATGTGATCGCGCTGGGCTCCAATCGCCGTCATGTCCGTCATGGCAACCCGCGCGCCTTGATAGAAGAGGCATTGCGTCGTCTGCCGGGTACGCTGCTGTTGCGTTCGGACACGATCTGCACGCGCCCGCTGGGGCCGTCCAATCGAACATACGCCAATGCTGCGGCGGTCATCAAATCGAGTTTGATGCCACCCGCCCTGCTGGCCGGATTGCAGGGCATAGAGCGCGACTTGGGTCGCGTCCGGTCTGGCCAGGCATGGCGCGCGCGCACCATGGACCTGGACATAATCTTCTGGTCAGAAGGGGTGTGGGCCACGCCGCCGCTCACAATCCCGCATAAGGAATTTCGTGCGCGGGCGTTTGTGCTCACGCCGCTCTCGACCATTGTGCCTGAATGGCGTGACCCAGGCTGCGGACGCTCCGTGAAGCAATTGCACGCGCGCCTGTTGAAGCCGAAGCACAAATCCTGCCCTTGACCGCGCAATCCCCCGCGCCTAGGGGGATGCCCTTCCCGGTTCCGGGCCCTTAGCTCAGTCGGTAGAGCAACTGACTTTTAATCAGTAGGTCGCTGGTTCGAACCCAGCAGGGCTCACCACTTTCCGCATCGCTGCCAAAGTGCGCCCAATCCGGTGCGTCGTTCAGCGGCCTTGCCCTGTCTTGAGTTTTGGCCACACCAATGTCTGGCGGTAGGCCATGAATGCCGCCATGCGCGCGGTTGGTCCTGCTGCTGCGGCGGCGTGCAAAACCATGGGTCTCAGTTCTTCAGGATCGCGGATGAGATTGTAGCGCACCAACTCGTCATCGGCGAATGAATAGACGTATTTGGTGTTCCCTTCGCGATAGCCCATGGTTGTGTTGCTACCTCCGGTGAAGAAATAGGTGCGCGCGCGATGGTCGGGATCAAACAGGTTGTGGCCCTGCATCGGACGGAGCGAAGGAACTCCCGCCATACTGAGGATTGTCGGGCCAAGATCTATATGCGATCCGGTTTCGCCGAGCGCAGCCCTCGGGTCAAATTTGCCGCCAGAAATGACGAAGGGAACGCGGACTTGTTCTTCAAAAATGGTCGTGCCGTGCATGGCCGTGCCATGTTCTCCAAAGGCTTCACCATGATCGGACGTGACGATGATGGTCGTGTTGCCGGATTGTCCCGCCCTGTTCACCGCATCAACCACTGTGCCAATGGCAGCATCCGCGTCGCGCAATGAATTGGCTGCGCGCCGGGCAGGATCCCCATTTCGCGGGTCGAACGGGTTGCGGCTCGAATAATAAGGGTAATGCGTTCCGTTCAGCCAAACCCACAAGAAGTAGGTGCGTTTGCGCTGTTTGATCCAGTTTGCGGATGCGCGTGCAAGGCAATCATCTCCCCAATGATTGTACGCGGCCATACGCTGGGTCCGGTCACCGTCGCAACGTAGCGTCGCATTGTCTTCCAATGTGCCAATCGGATGGCGCTTGAGAAAATCGCGGACACCATAGTTGGCCAGATCGCCGCTCATGAACAGGGCGGTATCATGGCCTGCGCGTGCGAGCGCCATCGGGAAAGTTGCAACATCGCGATCCGCCAGCATGTGGGTATCTCCCAGCACGCCATGGATTTCGGGGTAAAGCGAGAGCAAGGTCAGGGTCAGAGAGGTCGCTGACGCCGGATAATTGGAATAAAAGGCTGAAAGGGAGCGCCCCTTGCGGGCCAGTGCCGCCAGTGTCGGCATCTGGTCTGTCTCGCCCGCGATGGCCGGAGCAATGCGGGCATAGGGCACTGAATCCATGGTGATGAGAATGACGTTCCCGCCAGAGCAGCAGGGATTTTCCGGGCGCACCTCTTGCAGCGCCCAATCGGCGGGATTGACGGGGATGGTTTGTGCGGCCTCAAGCAAGCGCTGGCGCACCTGCCATTGGGTTGTGAACGCAACCAGCGGATCGGCGCGGACCTGGCGGACTACCGGGCTCGTGAGCGGCGCTGGCGACAGGGCCACCGCAGCCATTGCCATTGCATACAGAACTGCGCCTGCCAGCGCCGCACTGACGCAGCCCAGAGCAAAGATGCGCTGGACTAGCAGCCCAGCTATAATTCCAGCCATCACGATCGCGAAGAGAACCAACAGCAGTTGCGGCGTCAGTGCAATGGCCAGATAGGCTTTCATGGCTTGGGCGTTTTCGCCGTCCACCATGGAGAGCCAATAGAGGTTAAACGTCGTTCCCATCTTGATCGTGGAAATGACGCTGAGCACCAGCAGGACCGTGTAAAGGGCCGTTGAGACCCCGACCAGAACGAGGCCGACAGTCCTCACAAACAGCGGCAATCTAGCGATCAAGGCGGCAACAAGGGCGAGGCTGGCGAGGATAAGGCTGCTGCTGCCGGCCGCTGCGAAAGCTTCCAGCAGATAATTGTCCAGTGGTGTATCCACGGTATGATCGCGGTAGACGACGAGCAGCTTGGCAAGCCAGGCAATGGCGTAGGCGATCAGGATGACTGTGGCGATGCGCTGGCCCGCGGCAGGGGCCCGAACCCAGCGCCGCAAGAGTGAACCGGTCATAATGTTGCGCAATTGCCCCATAATCCCCTCGCTACAGGCGGGGCCGACAGGAGGCAATCGCAAGCGCCCTTCATCCGGAATGGAGCGAAGGGAATCCTCCGCTCTGGTGGCATTCCGTTGCGTCCTGGGCGGCTATGGCGTTGATGCAGGCGATGCTATCATCCCATGCTCTTTCCAGACTGGACCGGTTCGGCGAAAGCCACCGCAACGCGATGGCCGAGGCGGTTCTGGCGCTGTTCTTGGCGCGCGATGGGCAGATTCTTGCCGAAGATCGCACGACCAGCGGGAGCGGTCATGCGGTTGATCTACCCATCCGGCGTATTGCGGCGCGCGCCTTGTTGCTGGAGGCTGACGAAATCCTGATTGCCCACAACCATCCCGGCGGGGATCCCACGCCCAGCAGGCAGGACATCCTGGCGACCAATCGGCTGGAGCGGGCGCTTTTTCCCTTTGCCATCCGGCTGACGGATCATGTGATCGTTGCGGGCGGGGCCAGCTTCAGCTTTCGTCAGGCAGGGCTGCTTTAGGCGGCCTCAAGATCTTCCGAAACGGCTTGAGCCAGGCTGGTCCCATCCAGAATGCGGGCGGTATCATCGCGCACGGTCATCATGGCCTTGCGGATTTCGCAGGCTTCTTCGCTCTTGCAATCCTTGCACTTCTTGTACGCTGTGCGGCTGACGCATGGCACAAGTGCCAGCGGGCCTTCAATCGTGCGAATGATGTCACCGAATGAGATCATGTGCGCGGGCCGGGCGAGGTGGAAGCCGCCCTGCTTGCCGCGTGTGGAGGTGACGAGGCTCGCGCCCTTGAGTTCAGTAAGGATGATTTCCAGAAATTTGCGCGGCACCTGCGCTTCATGCGCAATCCGGCTCATCGGCACGGGGGGACCATCACGTGGTTCGCGGGCGAGGAGCAACATGGCGCGCAGGCCGTACCGGGAACGCTGGGTCAACATGTAATCCCCCTATCCGGTAGTGGAGATTAAAACAAGCCCCCGCGCTGCATGTCCTCCCTATTTGCCGAGTGCGTCGGCGAGCAAGGTATTGGCGCGCGGGCCATCCCAATCCATCGACCCCACCACACGCCAGACTTCCTTGCCGTCGGCATCGAACATAACGGTGGTGGGCAGTACATCCGATTTGAAATCGCCAAGCAATTGCGTGTTTGCTTCCACATAGGGTTTGAGCAGCTTGAAGTTGCGCTTGGCCCACCACGGATCGACAATGGCACGGCCCTTCATGTCCTGACTGACGACGATGACTTGCAATCGTGCCTTTTCCCGGTCAGCCAGCGCGTCAAGCGTCGGCATTTCCGCCACACAAGGGCCGCACCATGTTGCCCACAGGTTTACGAGGAGAGGCTTTCCCTTGAAGCTGGCCAGCGTCAGCGGCTCTCCCTTCGGCCCCTCGATGGGCGTGGCAGGCATGGGTTCGCCGCGATGCGAAATGTCGAGCGTGCCAGTGGGTTCAGCCACCTCCGTCACGCCATTGGCGGACTCGGCTTCGCCTTGCACGGGAGCGGGGGATTGCTTATCGCAACCGCCAAGGATCAACGCCATGCCGAGGAGCGGGGCCATTACCAGTCTCAAGTCAGACTCCAATCAGATGTGGGGTGGCCGGTTCGCCGAAGGGCCAGCTGCCATCATGCAGGAGATAAACGCCAGCATCCCGTTCGACAAGCGCTTGTGGCAGCAGGACATCCGCGCCTCCAAGGCGCATGTGGCCATGCTGGGCGCGCAGGCGATCATTCCGGTGGACGACGCAGCGGCGATCAGCGCCGGGCTGGATCAGGTTGCGGCCGAATTCGCAGCCAACGGAGTCCCGGTCGATCTGGCGCTCGAAGACATTCACATGGCCACCGAATCGCGGCTGGCCGAACTGATCGGGCCGGGGGCAGGACGATTGCACACCGCGCGTTCGCGCAACGATCAGGTGGCGACCGATTTTCGCCTGTGGGTGCGCGATGCGATTGACGAGGTGGATGCGGGGTTGGCGGCGCTGCAAACCGTGCTGCTCGACCGCGCCGAAGAGCAGGCGGATTCGATCATGCCCGGCTTCACCCATCTCCAGACCGCGCAGCCGGTGACGCTGGGGCATCATCTGATGGCGTGGTTTGAAATGGTGACGCGGGACCGCAGCCGCTTTGCCGATGCGCGGCGGCGCGCCAATCTCTGTCCGCTGGGCAGCGCCGCGCTGGCGGGTACAGGCTTTCCGATTGATCGCCATGCGGTGGCGAAGGCGCTGGACTTTGACGGTCCCACCGCCAACTCGCTCGACAGTGTGTCTGACCGGGATTTCGCGCTCGAATATCTGACGAGCGCGGTGCAGGCTTCGCTTCACCTTTCGCGCATGGCGGAAGAATTCGTGATCTGGGCAAGCCAACCCTTCGGCTTTATCGCATTGCCCGACCAATGGTCGACCGGCAGTTCGATCATGCCGCAGAAGCGCAATCCGGACGCGGCAGAGCTGGTGCGCGGCCATGCCGGTCGCATCATGGGCTGCATGACCAGCCTGATGGTCACGATGAAGGGCCTGCCGCTCGCATATTCCAAGGACATGCAAGACGATAAGCCGCCCGTGTTCGAAGCGCATGACCTGCTGGGCCTGTGCATCGCCGCCATGTCGGGCATGATCGGCAGCGTGACCTTCCGGACGGACCGGATGCGCGGCTTGGCGAATGCGGGCTTTGCCACAGCCACTGATCTGGCCGACTGGCTCGTGAGGGAGGCTGGCGTGCCGTTCCGCGAGGCGCATCACATTACGGGCAAGGTTGTGAAGCTGGCGGAAGGCAAGGGCGTGACGCTCGCGGATCTGGCGGTTGACGATCTGACAGTGGTGGATGCGCGGATCGATGCGCGGGTGTTTGACGTGCTTTCAATCGATGCCTCGGTCGCCAGCCGCAAGAGCTATGGCGGAACCGCGCCATCTGGCGTAAGAGACCGAATTGCCGAGGCGCGTGCCCGGCTGGAGACTGCCCCGCGATGAAGCGAACGCTTGCCCTGCTCTGCCTTGCCGGATTGCTCTCCGCATGTGGCGGGCGTGTGCCGCTGACGCCGCCTGTGGGTAAACAGCTGCCCCAGAAGGGCGAGACGTACAGCACGCAGGCCAGTTCCGATCAGCTGATGACGCCTGACACGCAGGCCCGGCCCAAACGCAGCGACGAGCAGTTGAAACGCTCGGAAGAGCGCCGCGAAGACAAGTTCGATCTGCCCCCTACCTAGGTTTTTCTCCCATGGATCATTTCTCTTTCATCAACGGCGCACTCCACGCCGAAGGCGTTCCGCTGGCCACGATTGCGGCTGAAGTCGGCACGCCAGTTTACGTCTATTCCCGCGCTACGCTGGAGCGCCATGCCCGCGTCTTTCAGGAATCGCTGTCCGGGCTGGAGCGGACGCATTTCGCCTTTGCGATCAAGGCCAATCCAAACCTCTCCGTGCTCAGCGTGCTCGCGAAGTGCGGCTTTGGCGCGGATGTTGTGTCGGGTGGTGAAGTCTCGCGCGCGATTTCTGCCGGGATGAAGCCTGGTGACATCGTCTTTTCGGGCGTCGGTAAGACGCGTGGCGAATTGCAGGCAGCGCTGGACAAGGGCGTGGGTCAGTTCAACATCGAACTGGAGGAGGAGGGGATTGTCCTTTCCGCTCTGGCCGCCGCCATGGGGCGCAAGGCCGTGGCCGTATTGCGCGTCAATCCGGATGTGGATGCAGGGACACACGCCAAGATTTCCACCGGCATGAAGGAAAACAAGTTCGGTGTGCCGATCGATCAGGCTGGGGCAATCTACACGCGCCTGTCTGCGCTCCCCGGTCTCGACATGCGCGGTGTGGCGCTCCACATAGGTAGCCAGATTTTCGATCTTGGCCCGCTGGAGGCTGCTTATGCCAAGCTGGGCGGCTTTGCGATGGATCTGCGCGCGCAGGGGCTGACGGTCGACCGGATCGATCTGGGGGGCGGTCTGGGCGTGCCTTACAAGCGCGATGAAGTGCCCCCGCCGCCTGCCGATTATGGTCGCATGGTGGAGCGCGTCAGCAAGGGCTGGGATGTCACGCTGATGTTCGAGCCCGGCCGCGTCATCGTGGGCAATGCGGGGGTGTTGCTGACCGAAGTCATCTGGGTGAAGCCCGGCGTGACTCACCCTTGGGTGATTGTTGATGCCGCGATGAACGATCTTGCCCGCCCGGCCATGTACGATGCGTGGCACGATTTTGAGGCTGTGGTGCCAACGGGTGAGCGCATGGTGGCGAACATTGCGGGCCCGGTCTGCGAAAGCGGCGATACCTTTGCCAAAGCGCGTGACATTGACGTCGTCAGGTCAGGCGATCTGGCGGTGTTTCGCACGGCCGGGGCCTATGGCGCGACAATGGCCAACACCTATAACAGCCGCGCGCTGGTGCCCGAAGTGATGGTGGATGGTGACAAATGGGCGATCGTGGCCCATCGCGTCGAACCCGAAACGCTGATTGCAGCGGAACCGTTGCCGGATTGGCTGCTGGGATGACCGGAAACCGGAACGTCCGGAGCCAATGGCCCGGACGTTCCGATCCGCCCCCTTTATTTCTTCAACGCATCGCGGATTTCCGTGAGGAGTTCCACTTCGCTCGGCCCGGCAGGAGCATCTGCCGAAGCGGCCATCATCTTGTTGGCCTGACGCACAATCAGGAAAATCACGAACGCCAGAATCAGGAAATTGATGATGGCGGTG
Organism: Sphingomonadales bacterium; assembly: GCA_016714795.1. Lineage (GTDB taxonomy): Bacteria > Pseudomonadota > Alphaproteobacteria > Sphingomonadales > Sphingomonadaceae > Aquisediminimonas. The sequence goes on from JADKCA010000002.1 coordinate 535,145, forward strand.
ATGAAGCTGCCATATCCCAGCACGGCCACGCCGGCTTCTTTGGCTTTCGCCAGCGTCGAGACATCCTTGCCCGCAGCGTCGCCCAGCACGATGAATTTGTTCGTGAAATCGATCCCGCCGGTGACAGCGCTGATCACCGGCATGATGATGTCGTCAGTCAAAGACGTGACGATCTTGCCGAAGCCCGCGCCGATGATGACACCGACGGCCAGATCCAGCACATTGCCGCGCATGACGAAAGCCTTGAATTCACTCAACATTACGCATTCTCCTCTACTTGGCGTTCATGGCATGTCCGGCATTGTCGCAATGTCCATCTGGTCAAGGATATTGCGCCGGTGCCCCGCTCTCCCTATCTTTAGGCCATCCATGCTTGGGAGTGCAATGACCATGAGTTTTGACCGCCGCTTCGCCCTTGGCCTGCTGGCCCCGCTTGCCGCTGTTTCGCTGTCCGGCTGTGGCATCAATTCGGTGCCTACGGCAGAAGAAAACGCCAAGGCCAAATGGGGCAATGTTCAGGCTGATTATCAGCGTCGTGCCGACCTCATCCCCAATCTGGTGGAAACGGTGAAGGGCTATGCCAAGCAGGAAAAGGACACGCTGACCGCCGTGACCGAAGCCCGCGCCAAGGCCTCATCTATTCAGGTTTCTGCGGCTGATCTTTCTGATCCGGCCAAGGTTGCCGCGTTCCAGCAGGCGCAGGGTGCCTTGTCGCAATCACTGGGCCGTCTGCTCGCGACGGCTGAAGCCTATCCGGACCTCAAGTCCAACCAGAATTTCCTGGCGTTGCAATCGCAGCTGGAAGGGACCGAGAACCGCATCAACATTTCCATCAAGGATTATAACGAAGCGGTGCAATCCTATAACACCACCATCCGCACCTTCCCGGATGCGATTGGTGCGAAGATCTTTTACGGCTCCAAGCCGCTGGAGAGCTTCAAGGCCACCGCCCCTAACGCGGATCGCGCGCCGGAGGTGAAATTCTAGGCACAGCCATGGGTCCTGTCCTCTCCGCATTGCGTGCAGCGCTGCTGGCGCTGCTCCTGCTGGCACCCCCGGCCTTCGCTCAGACCTTCCCGGCGCAGAACAAGACGCGCGTGGTGGATGCCGCCGAAATCCTGCCGCCGCAGGATGAGGCGGCTCTTGATACCAAGCTCGCCGCCTATGAAACCGAAACCGGGCGGCAGATGGTGGTGGCGACGGTGGGCAGCCTTGAGGGCTATCCGGTCGAGGATTATGGCTATCGTCTCGGCCGCGCCTGGGGAATTGGCAGCAAGGAAAAGGATGACGGGACGTTGCTGCTCGTCGCCCCCAACGACCGCAAGGTGCGGATTGAGGTGGGGTATGGCGTGGAGCCGATCCTGACAGATGCCTTTTCAAGCGTGATCATCAACACGCAGATTCTGCCGCGCTTCAAGGTCGGCGACTATGTGAGTGGCATCAATGCCGGGACTGACGCCATGATCGCCCAGCTGAAACTGACGCCCGAAGAGGCGGCCCAGCAAGCCAAGGCGCTAGCCGCGCAGAAAAAGGGTGATGACAAAGCCGGAGCGGTGATCTTCTGGCTGTTTGTCATCTTTTTTTTCGTTCTGCCCGTTGTCCTTCCTCTGATTTTCGGGCGGCGGCGCGGCAAACGCTATCGCCATGGCCCGGTCATCATCTGGGGACCAGGCGATTGGGGCGGCGGCGGCGGCTCATCCTGGGGTGGAGGCGGTGGTGGCTCCTGGGGTGATGGCGGTGGATTTTCAGGTGGCGGCGGCAGCTTTGGCGGCGGCGGCTCTTCGGGGAGCTGGTGATGTCCAAAGCAATTCTCTCAGAAGCCGACCATCTCCGCGTGTCAGAGGCGGTGCGTGCCGCTGAACAGGGCACAGCGGGCGAAATTGTGACCATCGTGACAGAGCGGTCAGACCGCTATCAGGATGTGGCTTTGTGGTGGTCGGCTTTGTTTGCACTGCTGGCATTGGCGGCGCTGGCGGCCTTTCCGGAATTCTATCTGCTTTATTTCGGTTGGGTGAGCGGCGGCTGGATCAGCGATCTGACTCTCGCGGAGGGGTTCGAACTGGCTTTGGCCGTGGCGGGCCTCAAATTTGTCGGTTCGCGCCTGATCTTGCAATGGATGCCGCTGCGGCTGTGGATGACGCCGCGTTTCATCAAGGCGCAGCGCGTGCAGGGTCGCGCCATCCGCTATTTTAAGGTGGGGGCTGAGCGCCGCACCGTGGGACGCACGGGCATCCTCCTCTATCTCTCAACCGATGAACATCTTGCCGAAATCGTGGCTGATGAGGCGATCCACAAGCTGGTGCCGCAGGAACGCTGGGGCGAGGCGATGGCGGCGCTGGTGACTTCAGCCAAGGATGGTCGGCTGGCCGATGGCATGGTGGCCGCGATTGGTGCGGTTGGCGTGATCCTCGCTGAACATTTCCCGCGCGCTGCGGATGATGTGAACGAATTGCCGGACCGGTTGATCGAGCTTTAGGGGCAGAAGGCCCAAAGTCGCAGGGCTCCGGCCTGCGTCGGCGCGCGGAATTCCTGCCTACCCCAAACTCACCCGCCCGCCTGCATGGCGTTCCAGACGTCCGGCCAGTTCCAGTTCCAGCAAAACCATTTGCACGACGGCAGAAGAAAGGCGCGAAAGGCGGATGATTTCATCCACCTGCACCGGCGTGGGTCCAAGCAGCGAGAGGATGGCTTCACGTTCGCGGTCGTCGGCATCGGCGGGTTCCTGCATGTGCCGGAAGCCGGAGAGCGGGCTGCGCACACCCGCGCCGATGATCGGGCTGATGGCCTCGATCACGTCCGCTGCATTCTGGATCAGCGTTGCGCCTTCGCGGATCAACAGGTTGCATCCTTGCGCGCGCGGATCAAGCGGGGAGCCGGGCACGGCCAGCACCTCCCGCCCCGATTCTGCGGCAAGCCGCGCGGTGATGAGCGAACCGGAGCGGGGCGCGGCCTCCACCACCACCGTCGCCAACGCCATGCCCGCGATGATGCGATTGCGTGAGGGGAAGTGGCGCGCGAGCGGCTCGCGGCCGGGTGGCTGTTCGGCAATCACCAGTCCGCGCTCGCCCAACTGCGCCTGTAGGTCGCGGTTCTCCGGCGGGAAGGCGATGTCGATCCCGCTGGCGATCACACCGACGGTGTTCTCCGCCCCCGCGCCCTGATGCGCTGCGGTATCTATCCCGCGCGCAAGCCCGGACACGACGAGCATGCCCGCCTGCGCCAGATCATATGCCAATTGCCGGGCAAAGCGGCACCCGGCGGCAGAGGCATTTCGCGCGCCGACAATGGCGATGGCGGGGCGTTCCAGCAGGCGCAGATCGCCCTTCACGATGAGCGCGGGCGGCGCGGTATCAATTTCTGCCAGCAAATGCGGATAAAGGCCTTGCCCGACAAACAGATAGCGTGCGCCGAGCCGCTTTACGGACTCAATTTCGCGCGCAACATCGTCAATCCGCGCAAGCTGGGGTGCGCGACCGCCCCCGCGTGCGGCCAGTTGCGGAATGGCGTCCAATGCGGCAGCTGCACTGCCGAAGCGCTGGATCAACTGGAAATAGGTGACAGGGCCGATATGGGCCGAGCGGATCAGGCGCAGCCGGTCCAGCCGGTCCTGATCCGCACTGTTCATTCGGACTTCTGGCCCACTTTGGGCTCTGTCCCGGCGAGCAGGCGGCTGATATTCTCACCATGTTTCCAGATCAGGATGAGCGCGAGCGCGATGAGCGCCACGGCCTCTGCACCTTTGCCCAGCACAATCGCCATGATGGGGGCTGAAACCGCCGCCGCCATACCGCTGGCGGAAGAAATGCGGGTAATCGCCAGCGAGCCAAGCCAGACTAGGGCGAAGACAGCGCCAATCCGCCAATCGAGCGCGAGGCACACGCCCAGCAAGGTCGCGACGCCCTTGCCGCCTTTGAAACCGATCCAAACTGGCCAGAGATGCCCTGCAAAGGCACCGACGCCACCCAGCAGCGCAAAGCCTGTGCCAATCTCGCGCGTGATGCACACAGCGGCGGCCCCTTTGGCCATGTCGAGCAGCAGCGTTCCCGCTGCCAGCCCTTTGCGGCCGGTGCGCAGGACGTTGGTTGCTCCGATATTGCCGGATCCGATCTGGCGGACATCGCCCGCGCCGAACATGCGCGTCAGCACCACGCCGAAGGGAATGCTGCCCAGCGCATAGCCTATCAGGAGGGCGAGGGTGGGGTCTGTCCAGAGTGGCATGGTTGATCCTTCCAGTCACAATATGTCGAAAACATACAAAGGGCAATGGCGACTTGTCGCGCCGTCTGGATGCGTTTAGCACCGCGCAGTGTCCTGCAAAAGTTCCTTCGCGCCATGCCGCCTTTGACCGCGACCGCTCCGGTTCTGGTGTTCGATTCGGGTGTGGGAGGCCTGTCTGTCCTTGCTGAAATTCGCGGGCTCCTCCCGCAGGCCCCGATCGTCTATGCGGCAGACAATGCGTGGCACCCCTATGGCCAGAAGAGCGAACATGAAATCGCTGCGCGCGTCCCTGCTTTGCTGGGGCGGCTGGCGGAACGATACCATCCGCGCGTCATCGTGATTGCCTGCAACACGGCGGCGACCATCGCGCTGGCCGATGTGCGTTCCGCGCTGGATCTGCCGATTGTCGGCACGGTGCCAGCAGTGAAGCCCGCCGCACTCGCTTCAGTCAATCGCGCGATTGCCGTTCTGGGGACGGCGGCGACAGTGCGCCAGCCCTATGTTGATCGGCTGGTGGCCGAGTTCGCGTCGGACTGTCTGGTGATCCGTCATGGCTCGCCCGAACTGGTCGCTCTGGCAGAGGCCAAGCTGCGCGGCACGCCTGCCCCGGCGGACGCGGTGGCGGCGGCGGTTGCGCCCATCTTTGCGCAGCCGGGTGCGGAGCGGGTGGATCAGGTCGTGCTGGCGTGCACGCATTTCCCCCTGCTGCGCGACGAATTGGCCGCAGCCTGCCCGCCGGGCGTGGCGCTGGTGGATTCGGGGGCGGGCATCGCGCGGCGCACCGTCTTCCTGACTCAGGGCCAGGAATGGGCGGATACACCAAGCGACGGGATTGCCGTCTTTACCGCGAATACACCCGATCTGCCCTTGCTCATGCCCGCACTCAACGGCTACGGCCTGACGCGCATCGATCTGTTGTGAGAAGGACCGCCTGATGGAAACCGTGTTCCGCCTGCTCACGCAACGGCGCTTTCTGCCGCTGTTCATCACGCAGTTTCTGGGCGCGTTTAACGATAATCTGTTCAAGATGGCGATGATCGTGCTTGTCACCTTCACCATCTATAATGATCCGCAGCAAGAAGCATGGTTCAGCGCGCTGGCGGGCGGCATTTTCATCCTGCCCTTCTTTCTGTTGTCCGCGGCCTCCGGCCAACTGGCGGACCTCACCTGCAAGGCGCGGATCGCGCGGCTGGTGAAGACGGCGGAGATTGCGATCATGTTGGGCGGGGCCGCCGGACTCATGCTCCATTCGGTGCCGCTGATGCTCGCTGCACTATTCGCCATGGGCATCCATTCCACCTTTTTCGGCCCGATCAAATACGCCATTCTGCCGCAGCATCTGGATGAAGATCATGTGCTCGGGGGAACGGCGCTGGTGGAGGCGGGCACATATGTTGCCATTCTGCTCGGCACGGTTGCGGGTGGCTGGTTGCCCTATCAATGGTCGGCCATCGGTGTGATTGGCGTGGCCATCCTCGGGCGACTTGCCAGCATCTATATTCCCGATGCGCCGCCAGTGCGCGGACATGAGCTGGAACGGACCGACTGGCATGTGTTCCGCGCTTCCTGGCGGATGGTGCGCGATACGCTGCATGTACCGCGCGTGTTCATGGCGATTATGGCGATCAGCTTTTTTTGGGCCATCGGCGCGATCTTCGCCGCGCAATTCCCGCCCATGGTGAAGAATGCGCTGGGGGCAGACAATACTGTGGCGACAATCTTCACCGCAGTCTTCTCGGTTGGCGTCGCCATCGGTTCGGTGGCGGTCAATCGGCTGCTCAACGGGCATGTCTCGGCGCGCTACTCGCCTGTGTCGGTGATCGTGATGGGACTGTTCGTGCTCGATCTGTGGTGGACGATCAGCCACTGGACGTACCGGACGGATACGCTGATGGGGTGGAGCCAGTTCATTGCGCTGGGCAGCGCCGAACGCATCATGTTCGATCTGCTGGGCATTGCGATTGCGGGCGGTATGTTCGTGGTGCCGCTTTATGCCTTCCTCACGACGACGGTGGATGCGGCGGATACCGCCAAGGCGGTGGCCGCGAACAATATCGTCAATTCAGGCGCAATGGTGATTGCAGCCCTGTTGCTGAGCGTGCTGACGGGCATTGGCGTGACAATCGAGGATACCATCCTGCTGGTCGCGGTGGCGTGCATCGTCTCCGCATGGATTGCGCACCGGCTGGTGCGGATCGAGGGCGTGTCGCACTGAGCTGCACGATCAATCCCGCACGCGCAGGATCATCGACTGGCTGGCAGAGGCCATCAGCGTGCCATCTTCGGCAAAGATCCGCATCGCGCCATGAACGATGCCCGCATGGATCACTTCGATCTGGATATCGCACAGCACCCATTCGGTCGGGACGATCGCGCCATAGCGGATCGTGTTATCCAGACTGTTGCCGCCTGCATGGCGTCCGGTGGCGTTGCGGATGCCCGGCGTCATGAAATCGGCGATGACAGCGAGCATGATGCGGTCGATGCTGATGTCTTCCACTGGACGCATCCAGATGAGCAGGCGGCCGTCATTGGTGCGCGTTTCCGCATTGGGCAAATTCCCGAAACTGCCACGCGCCGGGCGGAAGCGGATGCGCGAGCCGAGATTCTCGTCGCCAGACCAGTGCGAAGATTCGTCGCACTCCCGCCAGTGCGGAACATTGTCCAGCTTGACCCATTGCCCGTCCAGCCCGGTGCGCGTTCCTAGCGCTGCAGCCGCTGTCAGCACCTCGCGCTCGCCGAGATGGATGGAGGCGCGCGCCTGTGTGATGGCATTGCCTTCGGCGGGCAGATCGACGGTGATTTCCGCGTCATTGCCCGGCTGTGCATAGGAGATGTAGTGCGCAGTCGCCCAAATGGCCGGGCGGTCCGAGGCGGCCTCCATCGCGGCAACCGAGGCAGCAAGGCCCACGCCCCCGAACATGAACTCCCGGCCGGGAATGCCGACCGAGAGATTGCGGGTGATGGGCAGGATGTAGTTCAGGCGGTCTTGCCGCTGGATTTCAAGAAAGGCGTGCATGGCGGCGTCCGTAACGCGGGCGGCGCGCGGTGTGAAGGGGCTTCACACCGCGCGCCTGCTGCCTGGTTCAGGCGAAAGCCAACCCCGCAAAATTGCCGTTGGTTCGCCAGTCCTCGATATAGTTGAAATAGGCCATCGCGCCGGCCGGATGACCCTGCATCACGATGCCGCCTTCGCCTTCCCAGCCATGGCCTTCGTTGTTGTAATAGCCGGGGGTGCATTCGGTGCCACCGATCAGCGATCCCATGCCGGTGGAGAGCAAGGCGAGCCAAGCATCCTGTGCCTCCCGCGTCACGTCCACCACCGCTTTGTCTTCCGCGCGCGCGTGGGAGACGATGGCGGCGATGGTCTTGCCCGCGTCGATCAGATTGTGCGGGATGTTGGCGATGAAGTTCGCGCCTTGCCCCGGTTGTACGAAGAACAGATTGGGGAAGCCGTGAACATGGACGCCGTGCAGCGATTTCATTCCCCCGGTCCATGCCTCGGCCAGCGTCACGCCATCGCGGCCCACGGCGTCAAAGCCGGAGCGGCGCTGATAGCTCGTCCCCACTTCGAAGCCAGAAGCGTAAACGATGCAATCCACTTCATATTCATGGCCCGCCACGACCACGCCCTTCTCGCTGATCCGCTCCACGCCCTTGCCATCGGTGTCGATCAGATGCGTGTTGGGGTTGTTGAAGCTTTGCAGATAGGCGTCGTGGAACGTCGGGCGCTTGCACAGCTGGCGATACCAGGCCTGAAGTTTCTCCGCTGTGTCATGGTCCCTCACCACGGCTTCGGCGCGCGCGCGAATTTCGGACATTTTCTCATTGTCCGTCTCTTCGAACGCGTCGAGCATCCGCTGCGGCGTCAGTTCTTCCATGGGAATATCAGCCATGCGCGTGCGCAGCCGCTTGGCAATGTCTGTCCAGCCGTCATTGACCAGATCCTCATCCGGAATGCCAAGGCCGGAGAAGTGCGCCGCGAAATTTTCCAGCCAGCGCATCTGCCAGCCCGGCCCTGCCATGTCGTTGAACCAGTCCGGATCAATCGGGCCATTGTTGCGCGTATCGACCGAACTGGGGGTGCGCTGGAAGACGAACAGCTCCTTGGCGTATTTGGAAAGGTGCGGCACCACCTGAACGGCGGTTGCCCCAGTGCCGATGATCGCCACGCGCTTGTCCGCCAGCTTGCTCAGCGTCAGATCTTCGGGCTTGCCGCCGGTATAGTCATAGTCCCAGCGGCTGGTGTGGAAGCTATGGCCCTTGAAATCCTCGATGCCCGGCAGGCCCGGCAGCTTCGCCACATGGAGCGGCCCGGTGCCCAGCCCCACATATTGCGCGGTGAAATTATCGCCGCGATTTGTGGTGATGCGCCAGGCCTTCACTGACTCGTCCCACTCCAGTCCTGTTACTTCGGTGTGGAACAGCGCCTTGTCATACAGGTTGAACTGATTGGCGATGCGCTTGCTATGCTCCAATATTTCGGGCGCGTGAGCGTATTTTTCGGTCGGGCGGTAATTGGTTTCCTCCAGCAGTGGCAAATAGATCAGCGAGGCCGTATCGCACTGCGCACCGGGATAGCGGTTCCAATACCAAGTGCCGCCCACATCGCCGCCTTTTTCGATGATGCGATAATCGGTGATGCCCGCTTCCTTCAGCTTGGCCCCCACGCACAGCCCGGCAAAGCCGCCGCCCACAAAGGCGAAAGTGACATGATCGTTCACCGGCGCGCGTGGCGCGACCGGGATATAGGGATCGGTCTTGTAGTGATCGAACTTGCCGGACAGCTCGATATATTGATTGTTCCCGTCCGGGCGGACGCGCTTGTCCCGCTCGGCGGCATAGCGGGCGCGAATGGCGGCAGTATCGACCATGTGAATCATCCTCTCCTGTATTTGTAGTCAGGATTGCCTGTTTTCGGCGCGAGGAGAAGAGATTTTTTGGGGGAGGGGGGAGAGGGCGGGATGCCGTAGCGTTAGTCTCGTTCCGTCATCGCAAGCGCAGCGAAGCAATCCAGACGTACTGGATAGCTTCGCTGTACTCGCAATGACAAATTGGGTTAATCAAGCCTTGCCCACGACGCTTTCGGGCAGGTCCTTGCCAAACACGCGCTGATAATATTCCGCCACCAGCGCCCGTTCCGCCTCATCGCACTTGTTGAGGAAGGAGAGGCGGAACGCAAAGCCGACATCCTTGAAGATGGCGGTGTTCTGCGCCCAGGTGATGACGGTGCGCGGGCTCATCACGGTGGAGATGTCGCCATTGATGAAGCCTTGGCGAGACAGGTCCGCCACCTTCACCATCTTCGTGATGTCCTCCGCATTCGCGCCGGTCTTGGCGAGGATGATGTTGCTTTCCACCTTCTCGGGCAGATAGTTGAGGCCGACGACGATGTTCCAGCGGTCCATCTGACCCTGATTGATCTGCTGCGTACCATGATAAAGCCCGCTCGTATCGCCCAGACCCACCGTGTTGGCAGTGGCGAACAGGCGGAAGCCTGCATCCGGCCGGATGACGCGATTCTGATCGAGCAGGGTCAGCTTGCCTTCGGTTTCCAGCACGCGCTGGATGACGAACATCACGTCCGGGCGACCAGCATCATATTCGTCAAACACCAGGGCCACCGGGTGCTGGAGCGCCCAGGGCAGCAGGCCTTCCCGGAATTCGGTCACCTGCACGCCGTCGCGCAACACGATGGCATCGCGCCCGATCAGGTCGATACGGCTGATATGCGCGTCGAGGTTGATGCGGATGCACGGCCATTTCAGGCGCGCCGCCACCTGTTCGATATGCGTCGATTTGCCCGTGCCGTGATAGCCCTGCACCATCACGCGGCGGTTGAAGGCAAAGCCAGCGAGAATGGCGAGCGTGGTATCCGGATCAAACACATAGGACGGGTCGAAATCGGGCACGCGCTCATCCGCCACGCTGAAGGCGGGGCATTCCATGTCGATGTCGATCCCGAACACGTCACGCACGCTGACAGTGATGTCTGGCGCGGGAAGCAGGGTCTTGCCGGTGGTGTTGGGAGTATCGCTCATCGGTCTCGGTTTCCGTTTAGGTCAGGCGATCCCTTAGAGGGGGAAAAGCGGGGAAGGCAAGAGGGAAGGGCTCTCGTATGACCTGCGTCACTGCATCCATGTGCCGCTTGGACGATTCATGGCTTGAATCAAGCATCGCGCTGGTGCGATACTCTGAAAATCATGCAGGAGATGGTGGCATGGCAATGTTCAACAGAATGATCCTCCTTCATTGTGCGGCGCTTGTTCTGGCGAGCACGGCGGCAGGGACCGCGCAGGCGCAGTCGGTTGTCGAGACTGGCCCTGTCGAAGTGCGGCAGGGCGTGCCACCGCCGGGCAAGTATCGCATCCAGTCACGCTCTGCCGGCAAATGTCTGGGCTGGGTGGTGAACGGCATTCGGACCGTCTTTCTCGGGCTCATGACCGCCGAATGCACCAATAATCCAAACGCCAATCTTCGCGCGTCCGACCGGGCCCGGGGGACGTTGGACAATTCGTCGGTTTACATCGTCCCGATCACACGGATCGCCTTCGCCATCGTTCACAATCATGACGAATGCCTCACCAAGGCGCGTAATGTCATCATTGGCCCGGCCTCGATTGACTATGTTCGCTGCGGATCGGGCAGTGAGGTCCGGCAAAGCGGTCTGCTGGCCGTGCCGGATGATCAGCGTTTCCGTATGGGGCAATTGCCGGACGGCGGCGTGCGAATCTACCCGGTAGGGCGCTATCCGGTTCGAAACGCGCCTGTTTTCACCGTGCGGGACAACGGCACGGCGCCCGGAACGGACATCATCGCCTGGCCGTACAAGCAGGGAAACGACCAGATTTTCGACCTGATCTATATGGGGCCGCTGCCTGAATCCTTGCAGGTTGAATATCGCGCAGCGATGGCCGCAGCAGATGCCCGTGCGCCCGACGCGCCGGATGACGATACGATTCCGGTGGAAGCCATTCAGGCCCGTTTTGCGACATCGGCGGTATCCGGAGTCCTGTCTTCAAAGGCTGCGCTGTTCCGGCCTGCGCCAAGCATCGCGGATTCGGCCAGCGCCATCAACGCCACCGGTCTGCGCGCCGCCTCAGCGCTGCCGCCGCCCACGGACCTTTCAGCGCCGTCTGCCTTCGTTTTGGACATGGGAGTTGCACCCGCATCTGCAACGCTCGAAGCGCCAAGCGTCCGCGCCGCATGGCGTCTGGCGATCCCTTATCGCTTTGCGGTGGAGGGGGTGAAGGTCGCTTCTGTCTCGTGTGTGCTGGAGGATGCCAATGGCACGCCAGTGGGGGAACGCAATGCGCGGATCGAAATGAACGGGCCATCTGCCGGGACGTTGCTGATCGGCATTCCGCGTGTTGAAGGAACCACCGGAAGTGTCGCGCGTACCGAATGTCAGGCCAGTCTGGGTGGGGAACGCGCCGGGACCGATTGGGAAGCGTGGACTTTTGAAGCCCCGGCGATGCCAAGCGGATGGGATGTTTTCGTCAAGGAAGCCGGGAAGAGCCGCTTCTGGACGGGCGCGCCGTTCCAGCCAGGATTCTCATTGCATATCGGTTCGCGCTGACGGATTGAAGGCGGGGACAAACCGGCACGCTACGCGTGGTCGAACTGAGAGGAGACTGACGCGATGTCTAGCATGATTTTTATCAACCTGCCGGTGACCGACCTGGCCCGATCCAGATCGTTTTACGAAGCCTTGGGGTTTGTAAACAATCCCGCGTTCAGCGACGAAGCGGGAGCGTGCATGGTGTTGTCCGACGTGATCCATGTCATGCTTCTCACGCAGGAAAAGTGGCGTGGCTTTACCACCCGGCCCATTTGCCCGCGCGGCACGAGCGAAGTCTCATTGGCGTTTACTTGTGAGAGCCGCGAGGCGGTGAACCGGCTCGTCGAAACCGGGGCAGCGCATGGCGGTACGGCCGATGTAAACCCGCCCGAAGATCATGGTTTCATGTTCCAGCGCACGATTTGCGATCCGGATGACCATATTTGGGAACCGTTCTGGATGGACCCGGCGGCAGCTCCCGGCGCTGCATAAACATCAGGGTTGAACCCGTTCAGAAGGAAAAGACCGAGGAGAACGACGATGCCGAAAACGCACGGTGCCTGGATCTGGTACGAACTGATGACCGCCGATCCCGTGGGCGCGAAGGCCTTTTACGAGGCGGTGGTCCCAGGCTGGACGCTCCAGCCCGGTTCCGAACAGACCGGCGGTTATGGCTTCATCGCCAATACGGACGGCGGGATGACAGGGGGCGTGCTGGAACTCACGCCCGGCATGACGGAGGAAGGCTGTGCACCCGCATGGGTGGGTTATGTCGGCGTGGATGATTGCGATGCGGCAGTTGCCTCTATCGAGGCTGCGGGCGGGCGCTGCCTGATGCCGGCGCGTGACGTGCCGATGGCAGGGCGCATTGCCATGGTGGCAGACCGGGATGGTGCGCCTTTCTATGTCATGACGCCCACGCCCCCGCCCGGCGGTGGCCAGAGCACGGCCTTTTCGGATCAGCCGCACAATGGCCGGTGCGGATGGAACGAACTCATGGCCGCCGATCCGGCAGGTGCGGTCTCCTTCTATACCGGGCAGTTCGGCTGGAGCGTGGCCGGAGAGATGGATATGGGCGAACTAGGCTATTATCATTTCATCGCGCACGATGGCGGGCAGATGGGGGCCATATTCGGCCTGATGCCGGGCATGACCCAGCCGGTTTGGGCGCATTATGTCTGGGTGCCTGCGATCAATGCGGCCAAGGCAGCCATCGAAGCGCATGGCGGGCAAGTGGTGAACGGACCGATGGAAGTGCCCGGCCCCTTGTGGATCGTGCAGGGCGTGGACCCGCAAGGTGCGTTCTTCTCGCTTGTCAGTGAAAAGGCCTAGATCGTGGCCACTCATTCTCCGGTGCCGGGCTGGTTCAAGGCAGTTGCGGTTATGCTGATCATCTGGGCGCTCGCTGGTGTGGCGGCCTTCTTGTCCCAATTCACCATGTCAGCCGAAGCGGCGGCCCAATTGCCGCAGGAGCAGCAGGACATGTGGGTCTCCATGCCGGTCTGGGCCTGGTCCGCCTATGCCGTCGCAGTGGCGTCTGGCTTGGCGGGCGCTGTCTGCATCTTCTTGCGCAGCAAGCTCGCAGTCATCCTCTTCCCCGTCAGCCTGATCGCGGTGCTGGCGCAGTTTGCCTATCCGTTCGTCATCGCCAAGGGTTTGACGACATTGGGCGCATCGGCCTTGGTCTTTCCGCTTTTCATCATCTTCATGGCGGCGCTGCAATCCTGGCTGGCGCGAGACTGGGCCGCAAAAGGCTGGCTCACATGAGCAGGGTCGCTCCGTGCCTCTGGAATGAAAGTGATGCGGAAGGGGCCGCACGCTTCTGCACATAGTCCTTTCCCGATTCCTTTGTTGGTGAGGTTCAATATGCTCCCGGCGACTATCCGGCGCATCTGGACCTGCCGAACATTGAACATAGAAAGAACATGGTGTTGCTACGGTGCGATCTGCCTGATAAACGGCGCCCATGCTCAAACGCCTTCTCCTGCTGGCAATCCCGCTTGTGATCGCCGCTCCCGCCCAAGCCCGAAAGGCCAAGCCCGTCATGCGTCATGCCACTGGCACCTTTGAAGTGACCCTTACACCCGAGGCGCAGGATGGGGATGCCGCGCGGTTCGGGCTGGTGAAGACGTTCAGCGGAGCCATGCAAGGCACGGCCAAGGGCGTGATGATCAGCCTTGGCACCCCCAAGCCCGGCGAGGCTGCATCCTATGTCGCTCTGGACCGGTTTGAAGGACGCGTGGACGGAAAGGCAGGGAGCTTCGTGCTGGTTCATCGCGGTATCATGTCCAAGGCGGGGACGCCGGACCTGTCTGTGGTGATTGCAACGGATTCCGGCACCGGCGAGTTGGCGGGGATTGGCGGCAGCTTCGGCATCGCGGTAAAGGCGGGGGTCCACCATTATACGTTGGATTACACCCTGCCTGCCGCCCGCTGAGGTGATCGCATGACGGATTATGTCGCCCTGCTTCGTGCGGTCAATGTCGGCGGCACGGGCAAGCTCTCCATGGCCGATCTGCGGAGACTGGCCGAGGCGCTGGGCTTCGGGCGGGTGCGCACGCATATTGCGAGCGGGAATCTGCTGTTTTCAACGGATATGGATGAGGCGACCGTCAAAGCCCTGATCGAAGAGCGGCTGGCCGAACATATGGGCAAGGCGGTGCCGGTGTTCGTCCGGTCGGCGGCGGAGATGGTGTCTGTGGTCGCCGTCGATCCTTTTCCGGATGCCCATCGCAGCCGCCATCTCGTCTATTTTCTGGACGCGGCCCCGCCAGCCAGCACTATCGCGGAGACGCGCGACGTGCAGGATGAACGCATGGCGCTGGGCGTGCGGGAAATCTATATCGATTATGGGGACAACATCCGCCACACGCGGCTGAAACTGCCTAAAACCATCGTGGCAACCGGGCGCAGCATCAACACAGTGCGCAAACTCGCCGCGATGCTTGCGGGGTAGCGGCCAGACCGCCACCCCGCAGAACCATCATTTAGCGCGAAACGCCCAGATCACCGCTGGACAGACCCTTGGGCCGCGTGTCGCCATATTTGCCGAATTCCAGACGCGCGATGGAGCGGGCATGGACTTCATCCGGACCGTCCGCCAGACGCAGCGTGCGCTGGCCGGCATAGGCTTTGGCCAGACCAAAGTCCTGACAAACCCCGCCACCCCCATGCGCCTGAATGGCATCGTCGATGATCTGGAGCGCCATCATCGGAGCCTGAACCTTGATCATGGCGATTTCACCGGCAGCAGCCTTGTTGCCCACCGTGTCCATCATCTGCGCAGCCTTGAGGCAGAGCAGACGCGTCATCTCGATGTCGATACGGGCACGGGCGATACGCTGTTCCCAAACGCTGTGCGATGCAATCGTCTTGCCGAACGCGACGCGGCTGGTGAGGCGGCGGCACATTTTTTCCAGCGCGACTTCCGCAACGCCCACGGTGCGCATGCAATGGTGGATACGGCCCGGCCCAAGGCGGCCCTGCGCAATCTCGAAGCCGCGACCTTCGCCGAGCAGAAGATTGGTGGCAGGCACGCGGACATTTTCCATCAGCACTTCGGAGTGACCATGCGGTGCATCATCATAACCGAACACGTTGAGGTGGCGGACGATGGTGAGCCCCGGCGCGTCCATCGGCACGAGAATCATCGATTGCTGCTGGTGCTTCTGTGCGCCAAAATCGGTCTTGCCCATCACGATGGCGACCTTGCAACGCGGATCGCCAACACCTGAGGACCACCATTTGCGACCGTTGATGACATAGTCATCACCGTCGCGCTGGATGCTGGTTTCCACGTTGGTTGCGTCAGACGAAGCCACGGCAGGCTCGGTCATCAGGAAGGCAGAGCGGATTTCGCCGTTCATCAGCGGAATCATCCACTGCTTCTTCTGCTCGGCGGTGCCATAGCGGTGGAACACTTCCATATTGCCCGTGTCCGGTGCGGCGCAGTTGAACACCTCGGACGCCCAGCCCAGACGGCCCATTTCCTCAGCACACAGCGCATATTCCATGTTGGTCAGTGCCGGGCCTTCAAATTCCACCGTGTGATCAAGGTGGTGGTTCGCGCCCTGCGGCGGCATGAACAGGTTCCACAGGCCTTCGGCCTTGGCCTTTTTCTTCATGTCTTCGACGATCTGGATCACCTTCCAGCGGTCACCTTCGGCCTGCTGCGCCTCATAGATATGGTTCGCGGGGATCAGGTGATCGTTGATGAAGTTGCGGATGCGGTCCCGCCAGTAAGTTTCGCGTTCGTTGAGGGTAAAATCCATATCAGTCGAATCCTCTCTTCTTTCCGTTTACGTTAATGTCAGCCGGGTTGCCGGATTTGGCAAGCCCCCAATTCAAGCGCGTTCGAAAATGGCGGCCACACCCTGACCACCACCCACGCACATCGTTTCCAAACCGTAACGCACGCCGCGCCGCTGCATCTCATGGAGCAGCGTCGTCATGATGCGCACGCCGGTTGCCGCAATGGGATGACCCAGCGAAATGCCGGAGCCGTTCACGTTCAGGCGTGACTGGTCTTCCAGCCCCCATCCTTTCATGACGGCCAACACCTGCACGGCAAAGGCTTCATTGACCTCAATCAAGTCCATGTCGTTGAGGCTCAATCCGGTGCTTTCGAACAGGCGTTTTGTGGCTGGCACGGGGCCAATGCCCATGCGCGCAGGGTCGCAGCCGGCTGCTGCCCAGCCAACGAGGAAGCCCATCGGTTCCAGCCCCAGCTCGGCAAGCTTGTCTTCCGCCACGATCAGGCAGGCAGAGGCTGCGTCATTCTGCTGACTGGCATTGCCGGCCGTCACCGTGCCGCCCTTCGTGATGGTCCGCAATTTGGAGAGCGAGTCCAGCGTCGTGTCCGGGCGGATGCCTTCATCCTTGGCAAAGCGGATGGGATCGCCCTTGCGCTGAGGGACATCGACGGGAACGACTTCGGCATCAAAGCGGCCTTCGGCCCAGGCCGCCGCCGCGCGCTGATGGCTTTGTGCGGCGAAGGCATCTGCCGCCTCCCTCGAAATGCCATAATCATGCGCCAGATTTTCCGCCGTCTCGATCATGCCGGAGATGACGCCAAAGCGTTCCACGGGCTGTGAGCGTTCGCGACCCCGGTCCAGCCGGTCATAGAATTTGACCGAGCCGGAGCGGGCACCCCAGCGCATGTC
The DNA here is from genome assembly GCA_016714795.1 of Sphingomonadales bacterium. GTDB lineage: Bacteria > Pseudomonadota > Alphaproteobacteria > Sphingomonadales > Sphingomonadaceae > Aquisediminimonas. Next base: position 552,086 of record JADKCA010000002.1, read on the forward strand.
GGTGCTGTAATATTCGATGTTGCTCATGCTTTCGACGCCGCCCGCCAGCACGACATCGGCCGCACCAGACTGGATCATCATCGCCGCCGTTGCCACCGCCTGAAGCCCGCCGCCGCAGCGCCGGTCCAGCTGCATCCCCGGCACTTCGACGGGAAGTCCAGCAGAAAGCCCGACCCAGCGGCCCACGCACGGCGTTTCCGAAGAGGCATAGCTTTGGGCAAACACCACATCGTCGATCTGTGCCGGGTCGATCCCTGTACCTTCCACCACGGCCTTGACCACATATGCGCCCAGCGTCTCAACCGGGACCGGACGGAGCGATCCGCCGAATGTACCCACCGGTGTGCGAAGGGGGCGGACGATGGCGGCGCGGCGCATGGGCTCTTCTCCTGCTGGAATCTGGTTGAGGTTCGCAGACAGGAGTTGACCGGCCAAGTCAACCGCCTCTACCGGAGAAGCAACAAGGAGAGGTGGCCATGCTCGATGAATCGCAGCGGGCCGGGCTTGAAACGCATCTGGCAGGTGTGCTGGGGGCAAAGTCGGTCCGGATCACAAACGTCAAACGCTTCCATGGCGGGGCCTCCCGCGAGACTTTCGGGATTGATACCGAAATCGATGGTGTGCCGCAGGGCTTCATCATGCGGCGCGACCCGGCGGACAGCCTGATCGATACAGACCGCAACGTCGAGTATAATGCCTATAGTTCCTATGAAGGCACGGCTGTGCCGGTGCCCAAAGCCTATTGCCTCGTCAATGATGACAATGTGATCGGCCAGCCTTTCTTCATCATGGAACGGATCATGGTGGGGGAACCCGCCAGCCCATTCGATCCGCTGGCCTATGGCGAACATCGTGAGACCATCGGGCGGAAATTCTTCTCGATCCTCGGCGCGATCCATGCGCGTGATGCCGCATCGTCTCCGCTCGCCGCAGTGGCTCCCGTGCCGGAGCAGTGCTGGAAGCGCGAGCTGGATTATTGGGCGAACGAAGTAGACAAGGATTCGCTCGAACCGCAGCCGATAGCGCAGGGTGTGGTGCGCTGGCTGCGCGCCAATCCGCCGCCAGAGCCCAAGAAGATCACCATTGTCCATGCGGACTACCGCACGGGCAATGTGCTGCATGATGGGAATGGCAACATCACAGCGATTCTCGATTGGGAAATGGCGCATCTGGGCGATCCGCACGAGGATCTGGCCTGGGCGATGGACCCGTTGTGGAACGTCCATGATGATGACAGGGCCGCAGGACTCATCTCGCGTGCAGAAGCCATTGGCCTGTGGGAAGAAGCGAGCGGCCTGACCTTCGATCCGGTTGCATTCCGCTGGTGGGAAATGTGGGCGACGATCAAGGGGCTGGGCATCTGGGTGAGCGCTGAAAAGGCGTTCGTGGATGGGCTGAACCCCGACCCCATCCTGCAATTTTCCGGCCTGTATCCCACGCTTCATGCCAATATGACGATGGCGCGCCGCATGGCCGCGTTGAAGGAGGCTCTATGACCCCCGGTGCTTCACAACATCTGATCTCTGTCGCCACCACATTGGGCGGGCGCGTGATCGCGGCCTTGCCGGAAGACAGTTATGCCGTGGGCGATACCAAAATGTCGGCCCTCGTCTGTGTGCTCATGGCGCAGCATGTGGATGGCGCGGCAGACCTGCTGATTCGCGAGAATGCGGCCATCCGGGCGATCTTTTCTCGTGCCGCGCCGCTGGTTGGCGGCGATCTCGGCGCGCGTCTGGCGGAAGCGGGTGCGACAACAGACGCCAATTTTCGCATTTCGACTCTAGAAGCGGGCAATGCTGCGCTCGCCACCTTGCTGATCGAACTCCAGACCGCCCTTGAGACGCGCAATGAGGATTGGGCCAAGGAACTGGACCGCGATTCGTGGCGTGTGCTGCGTGATGGCGCGAATGGCCGGATGCTGCAATTGCCACCGGCTTGACGATCTAAAACGCCACCCAACAATCAAGCAGGGCCTTGGCCAGCCCCTTGTCGATCGCTTCGGCAGCCTCTTCCACGCCCTGCGGCCAGCTGTCCGCTTCCCCGGCCACGAGCAGTGCAACTGCCGCGTTGAGCAGAACCGCGTCGCGATAGGCACCGCGTTCGCCCATCAGCAGGCGGCGCAGTGCGGCGGCGTTGTAGGCGGCGTCATCACCCCTCAGGGCTTCTGCCGGATGGCGGGGCAGGCCTGCATCTTCGGGCGTTACGATATGGGAAGGCAGGCCGAAGCCGATCGTAGCGATCTCGCTTGGCCCGGAGATGGACAGTTCATCCAGCCCTTCGCATCCTGAAACGACCATCGCCCGCTCCGTGCCCAGCGCCGCAAGTGCACCGGAATAGACTGGAATCAAAGCCGGGCTCGCCACACCGACCAGTTGCCGAGTGACCCCCGCCGGATTGCACAGCGGGCCGAGCAGGTTGAAAATCGTGCGCCGCCCCAGCGCTTTGCGGATTGGCGCGATGCGGGCGAGCGCGGGGTGATGCTTCTGTGCGAACAGGAAGGCGATGCCGAGGTCCGCGAGCGTTTCCTCCGCCGTTTCATTGGCGCGGTCAAGGCTCAAGCCCAGCGCCTCCAGCGTGTCTGCTCCGCCCGCTTTGGATGATGCTGCGCGATTGCCATGCTTGGCCACCGGCACATCACAGGCCGCGATGACCAGAGCCACGGCGGTCGAAACGTTGAGGCTGTGCTGCCCGTCCCCCCCTGTGCCGCACACGTCAATGGCGTTCGCCGGGCCTGAGACGCGGATCATCCGCGCGCGCATGGCAGAGGCCGCACCGGCAATTTCGTCCGCTGTCTCACCCTTGTCTGCCAAGGCAATGAGCGTGTCCGCGATTTCGGAATCGCTCAACGCACCGTCGAGCATGCGGCCAAACAAGGTTGCGGCCTCGTCGCGGTTCACGCCAGTTCCTTCACCTTCATCCCCGCTGCGCGCATGAAGTTGGCCAACATGGCGTGGCCATGCTCGGTGGCGATGCTTTCGGGGTGGAACTGGACGCCGTGAATCGGCAGATCGCGGTGGCGGAAGCCCATCACGTGTTCGTCGTCGCTGGTGGCGTTGACGATCAGCGTTTCGGGAATGTCATCCACGATCAGCGAGTGATAGCGCGTGGCGATGAACGGACTGGGAAGGCCCGCAAACAGCCCGGTTCCATCATGGCTGACCGGAGAGGTCTTGCCGTGCATCAGACCGCCACGCCGCACCGTGCCACCGAAATATTGGCCGATCGATTGGTGCCCCAGACACACGCCCAGCAGCGGCTTTCCCGCATCGGCACAGGCCCCCACCAGATCAAGGCTGATTCCGGCCTCATTGGGCGTGCACGGGCCGGGCGAAATGAGAAACGCCTCCGCGCCAGAGGCGATCGCCTGCGCGGCCGTCAACGCATCATTGCGCACAACTTCCACCTCGGCCCCCAATTCCATCAGATAGTGAACCAGGTTCCAGGTGAAGCTATCATAATTGTCGAGTACAAGGATCATTGCCCAAATCCCGGTTCATTGGCCACGCGCACGGCCTCGCGCGCTGCTGCCATCAGGGCACCGCTCTTCGCTTCGCATTCGCGCTGTTCATAGGCGGGGTCGCTGTCTGCCACGATGCCCGCGCCCGCCTGAACGTGCATTACGCCATCCTTCACCACAGCCGTGCGCAAGACGATGCAACTGTCCATGCTGCCATCGGGCGAGAAATAGCCGACGCCGCCCGCATAGGCTCCGCGTGTTTCAGGCTCCAGCTCGGCGATGATCTCGCATGCGCGAACCTTGGGCGCACCGGAGACGGTGCCCGCCGGAAAGCCCGCGAACAGCGCGTCGAGCGCGTCCTTGCCGGGTGCCAATTGCCCCACCACGTTGGAGACGATGTGCATCACATGGCTATAAAATTCGACCGTGTAACTGTCTGTCACATGGACGCTGCCTGCGGCTGCCACGCGACCGACATCGTTGCGACCGAGATCGAGCAGCATCAGATGCTCCGCCCGCTCCTTGGGATCGGCAAGCAGACTGTCCCGATTTTCAGCATCCTCCAGCGCCGTCTTGCCGCGCGGGCGGGTGCCGGCAATCGGGCGGATCGTCACTTCGCCATCGCGCGCGCGGACGAGGATTTCCGGGCTCGATCCCGTCAGCGCGAAACCCGGCATGTCGAGATGGTAGAGGAAGGGTGAGGGGTTGATCCGTCGCAGCGCGCGATAGAGATCGAACGCTGGCAGAGGGAAATCCATGGTGAAACGCTGTGCCAGCACCACCTGAAAAATGTCGCCCGCCTCGATATAGTCCTTTGCTCTGGCCACCATCTCCGCATAGCGGCCTGGCGCGAGGACGGGGCTAGGGTTCATATCACCCGTCATGAGCCCGTCAAAGGAAGGCCCTTCGCCGGGCTCAGGAAGAGCGGCTCTTGTGGTCAAAGGCTGAGCCAGCCGGGCCGCTGCGGCTTCGATCCGGTCCACCGCGCCCGCGACTTGCCGCGCCGGGTCCGCACCTTCTGGCCAGAGCGGTGCGACAAGGAAAAGCCGGTCTGCCAGCCGGTCGAACACCAGCACCAGAGTGGGGCGCACGAACAGCATGTCTGGCAGATCAAGCGGATTGGGGGCGGGGCGGGGGAGCTTTTCCACCAGCCCGATGGTTTCATAGGCGAAATAGCCGACCAGACAGGCCACAACGCGCGGCAGTTCAGGCGGCAGATCGCCCCGGCACGCCTGCACCAAAGTCTTCATTTCGGCCAGCGCATCGTCGGACAGAGGCTCAAACGCGGTTTGGTCCGTCAGCCAGTGGCGGTTGACCTCGGCCTCATGGCCTTTGGCGCGGAAGACCAGATCGGGCGCAAGGCCCATCAGGCTGTAACGCCCGCGCACGGCGCCGCCTTCAACCGATTCGAGCAGATAATCGCCGCGCCCGTTTTCAAACAGCTTCAGCGCGGCGGAAACCGGTGTCTCCGTATCGGCCACCAGACTGCGCCAGACAAAGCCCGGCCGGCCTTGGCTCAACCGGTCGCGCGCAAGCTGGTCATCGCCCTGAATCATGCTGTTCTTCCTGTCACAGACCGGCAGGGTTGGTCAGGCCGCGCTTCACCTTGGCGATGGTCTCTGCATTGCGTGAGACGCCTGCCCGGGTGGAAATGGCGCGCAAGAACTGATCGGCATATTCACCACCCAGCGAACGGTTGAGCTGCTGAGACAGGGCATCGCTCACCGGCTTGTTCGTTTTCGGGTCTCCGGGCGTGATGCTGTCCAGCCAGACGATGGCGTAATCGGCCTTGCCGGGCAATTCGCTCATCCGCGCCTTCCCGCGCGCCAGTTCGAACAATGTGCCAAAGCCTTCGGGCAGGGCAGCCGGTCCTTTGGAAAGGTCCATGCGGTTGCCGGAAAGGGGACGTGCGCCACTTAGCTTTTCAGCCGCCAGCGCTGCCGAAAGTGACGCCCCCTTGTTCACGCGGGCGAGCACGGCGTTGGCGGCCTTTTTCGCTGCCTTGGCCGCGCGATCATTGATGAAATCCTGCTTCAGCTGTTCACCCAAAGCCGCCATCGGACGGGGAGCGGAGACATTGACCTTGGTCACGTCATAGAGCGCGGAAAGGCCGGTCTTCTGGTCCAGCACGCCTACAATGGGATCATCATCCACTTCAGAAGTGAAGGCTTCTTTCAAAAGCGGTGCCAGCTCCTTGGGGGACACATAGCTGCGAACGTCCGGCGCGATGCCGGAGGCGGTGATGGCGGGCGTTTCGACCAGTGTCAGCCCATGCGCCTTGGCAACGGCATCCAGTGTTTCGCCATCGTCAATCGACTCTTCGATCTTGGCGACAAGGTCCAGCATCGCTTCGGTTTCGGCGCGCTTGGTCAGGTCGGGCAGCAACTCCGCCTTGGCCTGTTCCAGTGTCTTGCCGCCCGTTACCGTCACGGCATCGACTTTCACGACATGCCAGCCCAGCGCGGACTTGCCTGCCACCAGCACATCACCCTGATTGGCCGCAAAGGCGGCGTCAGCAATGGCGGGGGCAGTGGCAATCGAGGCATAGGCCGCCTTGTCCATCGGCTTGAGCGTGGCGGGTTCGGTGCCTGCGCCTTTGGCGGCATCGGCCAGTGTTGATGACTTGGCCTTGGCTGCCAGCGCGTTGGCAGCATTCTGGTCGGGCACGATCACCTGGGTGAGGGTCCGTTTCTCGCTCTTGGCGAATTTGGCAGCATTGGCCTTATAGGCGGCTTCAATATCCTGCGGGCTTGGCTGAACCTTTCCGGCAAAGCGATCCGGCGCGATCAACGCATAGCGCACTACGCGCGTTTCCGGCACGGTATAGCGGCTGGTATTGGCGGCATAGAAGCTCTTGAGTTCAGCCTCGGTTGGGGCCGCACCGCCGGTAAAGCCCGATGCGGACACCGTCGCGACCAGACCGCTGCGCGTTTCAAGCTGCACCGTGGTGTAGGCGAGCGCAATCTGATCTGGCAGGCGTGTACCTGCGCCTGCAGGCAGTTCGATCATCTTGGCGATCAGTTCGCGACTATACTGGCCGCGCGCTTCTGCGTCGGTCAACTTGTTCTGCTGGAGCACCTGCTGATAGCGGTCGGGATCAAATTTGCCGGTCGGGCCGTTGAACAGCGAGATTTTGGCAAGTTCACGATCCACCAGTCGGCGGCTGATCGTGATTCCCTCTTCATTGGCGAAGCCATCCACGGCGTGATCAAGGATGAGGCGCTGGAGTTGATCTTCCAACCCGCCAGCCGCGAGATATTGCGCCATCGTCAGTTCGGGCCGTTCCTGCTTGGTCCGCTCGAAATCACGCTGAACAGATGCAAGCAACGAGGCCGAATCCACACGGGATGAGCCGACCTTGGCCACGGTTTCACCCGAGGTGGCAAGGCTTTCCATGCCAAATGGAGAGCCGAAGCCCGTGACAAGGAAGGCAATCAGGATCAGCCCGAACAGCCCCAATGCCAACCAGGAGGACAGGGCCTTGCGAAAAAAGGAAATCATGCAGGTTCACTCGCCACTTGAAGCATCTCTGGCTGCCCGCCATAGGGCGGCGACTTCATTGCATCAAGAACAGAAGGGATTGGCCATGGCATTGCGCAAGCTGGTAGCGGGAAACTGGAAGATGAATGGCAGCCTTGCCGCCCTGTCAGAGCTCGCCGGAATCGTGGAAGCTGCGCAGGCCCGGCCGGATGTGGATGTGGCCATCTGCCCGCCCGCCACGCTGATTGCGCCTGCGGTCGCTGCCCAGCCCGGTCTGGCGATAGGCGGGCAGGATTGCCATGCCAACGCGTCAGGCGCGCATACCGGCTGTGTTTCTGTGACGTTGCTCAAGGAAGCGGGCGCGTCCTGCGTCATCGTGGGTCATAGCGAGCGCCGCGCGGACCAGCATGAGACCGATGCAGAGGTGCAAGCCAAGGCACAGGCCGCAATTGCAGGCGGCCTTAAGGCAATCGTCTGCGTGGGCGAAACCGAAGCTCAGCGCGATGCCGGGCAGGCCGTGGCAATCGTCGAAGGCCAGCTTGACGGCTCGGCGCCGCGCGAGGGCACCGGCGAAACCCTTGTCGTTGCATATGAGCCGGTCTGGGCGATCGGCACCGGGCGGACGCCCACCGTGGGAGACGTCGCGGAAATGCACGCAGCAATCCGCGCCAAGTTGGTGGCCTTGCTGGGTGCGGAAGGGGCCAAGGTCCGTATCCTTTATGGGGGTTCGGTGAAGGCCTCAAACGCGGCGGAACTGCTCTCCGTCCCAGATGTGGACGGGGCGCTGGTGGGCGGAGCCAGCCTGAAGGCGGTCGATTTCGGTCCGATCATCGCGGCGGCCTGATTGAAATTGGCGCGTCCGTTTCTTTCATTCCATCATGGCTTGAAAGACGTGCGCCAAGCGATAGAGTGAAGGCATGATTATTCGCGCGCTCTGCTCTGCCGTTTTACTGTTCATCTCGCTGGCTCTGCATAGTGCTCCGGCTTGGGCAGGCGATGATATTTCTGCTGCGAGCCGCAGCGTGGTGCGCGTTGTGGTGGTGGCCGTGGTCGATGGCCGCGTGGTGGGGTTCGGCCATGGCAGCGGCTTTGCGATTTCGGATACGAAGATCGTCACCAACGCGCATGTGGTGGAACTGGCGGCAAAATATCCGGACAATGTGGCTATCGGAGCCGTGCCATCCGAAGGGAAGGGCGCGGTGCCTGCGCGCATTCTGGCGGTGGATGAAGCCCGCGATCTGGCTCTGATCGAAATCACCAAGGGCGGCATCCCGCCCACGGCCATTTATTCCGGCGCTGTCGAATCGGGCACGAAGGTGACGGCGCTCGGCTATCCCGGCAATGTGGATGCGGCGGCGGCGCGTGGGTTGCTCGACAAGATCGAGCCGCGCGCACCAGTACGGTCAGATGGCAATGTTTCGAACCCCGAAGAGGTGAATGGCACGCCGGTGTTGACTCACACCGCTGCCATCGCGCGCGGCAATTCGGGCGGGCCGCTGGTGGATGAATGTGGCCGCGTGGTGGGGGTGAACACGTTTATCACCCGTGCGGATGATGGTGATGCGCCATTCGGCTTTGCGGTGATGGCATCTGAACTCATCAAATTTCTGGGCGAACATGGCGTGAAGCCACCCAGTGTGGGCGTTGCCTGCGAACCCCTCGATGAAGCTGCGGCGCGTGAGCGCGAGGAACAGGCCAAGGCCGAAGAAGAGGCTCGCAAAAAGCAGGATGCCGAAGACAAGGCGGCGCAGATCGAGCGGGAAGAGCGCATGTTTGCCATTCAGGCTGAACGCGAAAACCGCATGGCGCTGGCCGCCGTGCTGCTGGTGCTGGGGGCCTTGTCTGCCGGGGCTTCGCTGGTCTTCCTCATCCAGAAGAATGAGCGGCGGGTCAGGCTCGCTGGAGCCATCGCAGGCGTATTGATTGTCGCCGCCGCTTTGGCCTTTCTCACCCGCCCTGCGCTGAACGCCAATGCCCTTGTTTCTGACCCGGCCCTGGACGCTGCCAAAGAGGCCGCGTCGGAGTCGCCCAAACAAGAGGCTGAAGCTGCCAGCCCGGCCAAGCCCGCCAGTGACAAGCGCAGCTTCACCTGCGTGATTGATCTGGAGCGCAGCCGCGTGACGATCTCCCAGACCAATGACGTACCGGTGAGCATCGACAAGGCGGGGTGCGTCAACGGGCGCACCCAATATGCCGAAATGGATGGCGGTGACTGGCAACGGGTGCTGGTTCCCAATGAGGACGCGACGGTTGCGGTTGTCGATTTCAATCCGGATGCAAAGAGTTACCGCGTCAGCCGCTATCTGCTCGATGCCGAGAATATGGCAGAAGCGCGCAAACTGCGACCCGACATCAAGCAATGCACCAAGGATGCCGCTGCCGTTGTGAAATTGACCGAAGCTCAAAACGCCATCCGCGCCATTCTGCCGGAACAGGCCAATGAGCGGCTGGTCTATCGCTGCACTTCGGCGAAGTAGGCGCGCGTGCGATTGACTTGGCCGCTTTGCATCCCCATTTCCGGCGCATGACTGAACAGCCCCTCAAAGCCGCCATCATTCCTGTCACACCGCTCCAGCAGAATTGCACGCTGATCTGGTGCACCAAGACCATGCGCGGAACGTTGACCGATCCGGGCGGGGACATGGATCTGCTCAAGCGTGCCGTGGCGCAGCAGGGCGTGACGCTGGAGAAACTGCTCGTCACGCATGGCCATCTCGATCATTGCGGGCAGGCCGGGATTTTGGCAAAAGAGCTGGGCATTCCGATTGAAGGCCCGCACATGGGCGACAAATTTCTGATCGATAAGCTCGATGCAGAAGGCGGGCGCTACGGCATGACAGCTCAGAGTTTTGTTCCGGATCGCTGGCTGGAACAGGGGGATAGCGTGACAGTGGGTGAACTCGTGCTCGACGTGTATCACTGCCCCGGGCACACGCCCGGCCATATCGTGTTCCACCATGCGCCCTCCAACCTCGCCATTGTGGGTGATGTGCTGTTTCAGGGCTCGATCGGACGCACCGATTTTCCCGGTGGCGATCACCAGCAGCTGATTGATTCGATAACACAGCGCCTGTGGCCGCTTGGCAATGATACTGCGTTCGTGCCCGGCCACGGGCCGATGTCCACCTTCGGTCACGAGCGCAAGATGAATGCGTTCGTGTCTGATTATCTCTTGTCCTGAGTGGGGGCGGGAATCCCGAAACCCCTTGCCTTTGGGGAAAAACGGCACTAGAGCCGCGCGAAATCCCGACATCAGGGCCTTCTTTCAGCCGGACTTTCCCGGCGGCGGGGCCGTGTTGGCGGAATGATGAGGAACGATTGGTCATGGCCAAGATCAACCCCGGCAAGTTCATCCGCGAAGTGCGCGCAGAAACCGCGCGCGTGACGTGGCCAACGGGCAAGGAAACCGCCATGACTGCGGTGATGGTGGTGATCATGACCACGCTCCTCAGCCTGTTTTTCTTCGGCGTCGACAGTTTCTTCAACTTCGTCGTCAAATGGATTCTGAGCCTCGCCTGAGGCAATATGAGAAACGGACGTTATGGCACGCTGGTACATCATCCACGCCTATTCGGGCTTTGAAAACAAGGTTCGCGACCAGATCATGGCAGACGCCGCGCGTCTGGGGCTGGAGCCGTTTGTCGAGGCGGTGGAAGTCCCCACCGAGACCGTGACCGAAATCAAGCGCGGCAAGAAGGTGACTTCGGAACGCAAGGTGATGCCGGGCTATGTCCTCGCCAAGCTGGCGATGACCGACGATGTCTACCACCTGATCAAGAACCAGCCCAAGGTAACGGGCTTCCTCGGCGCGCAGGGCAAGCCGCAGGCGATCAGCGAGACGCAGGCCTCGCGAATGCTCAACACCAAGGAAACGTCCGCCGCCGCCCCGAAGAACCAGATCAAGGTCGATTACGAAATCGGCGATTCGGTCAAGGTGCTCGAAGGTCCGTTCGCCAGCTTCAACGGCGTTGTCGAAGAACTGGACTTCGACAAGAGCCGCGTGAAGGTGTCCGTGTCGATCTTCGGTCGCGCCACGCCGGTCGAACTGGAGTTCGAACAGGTCGAACGCCAGAAGTAATTCCGTCTCCCGCCTTGCGGGAGAGGATGCCACCGCGGGAGGAGCTTTCGGGCTCTGCTGAACCGCTAAACTTGAACCGGGCACCGCCTTTCAGGCACGCCCCTTTAAAGAGTGAGATCAATGGCCAAGAAAATTTCCGGCTACATCAAGTTGCAGGTGCCTGCCGGCTCCGCAACCCCGTCTCCGCCGATCGGCCCTGCGCTGGGTCAGCGCGGCGTGAACATCATGGAATTCTGCAAGGCGTTCAACGCGGCGACTGCCGACCTTGAAAAGTCCATGCCGATCCCGACCGTCATCACCGTCTATGGCGACAAGAGCTTTTCCTTCATCACCAAGACGCCGCCGGCGACCTTTCTGATCAAGAAAGCGCTGAACCTGAAGTCTGGTTCCAAGGAACCCGGCAAGGCATCTGCCGGCACGATCACGCGCGCTCAGCTCGCGGACATCGCGCAGCAGAAGATGGCAGACCTCAACGCCAACGACCTTGAGGCCGCAACGAAGATCATCGAAGGCTCGGCACGCGCCATGGGCCTCGAAGTGGTGGAGGGCTGAGATCATGGCATTCCAGAGCAAGAAGAAGAAGGCTTTCACCGCCGCCATCGACAGCCTGAAGCTGCACGGTGTTGATGAAGCCATCGCGCTCGCCAAGGCGAACGCAACGTGCAAGTTCGACGAAACCATCGAAGTCGCGATCGCGCTGGGCGTTGATCCGCGTCACGCTGATCAGATGGTCCGCGGCGTCGTCTCGCTGCCCAAGGGCACGGGCAAGACGGTTCGCGTCGCCGTGTTCGCCAAGGATGCGAAGGCTGACGAAGCCCGCGCCGCCGGAGCTGACGTGGTGGGTGCCGAAGACCTGATCGAAGCGATTCAGGGTGGCAAGATCGATTTTGATCGCGCCATTGCCTCGCCCGACATGATGGGTCTGGTTGGCCGCGTCGCCAAGATCCTCGGTCCCAAGGGCATGATGCCGAACCCGAAGCTGGGAACGGTCACGCCGAATGTGGCGCAGGCCGTCAAGGACGCCAAGGGCGGTCAGGTTGAATATCGCGTCGAAAAGGCCGGTATCATCCATTCCGGCATCGGCAAGGCGAGCTTCCCCGCGGAAGACCTGCGCGCAAACTTTGACGCGCTGGTTGATGCGCTGGTCAAGGCCAAGCCGTCGGGCGCCAAGGGCAAATATCTGAAGAAAGCCGCGATCAGCTCGACCATGGGTCCGGGCATCAAGATCGACGTGGCGCAGCTCGCGTCCGCCTGATCTGGCTTTTTGAAGCGAAACGGTGAAGGGCCGGGGCGGAAACGCTCCGGCCCTTTTCTGTTGGGTGCGGTCTGCTGATCTGAATCATTGCGCGTAAGCCAATGCTGTTCGATGATAAGCACTGTCCCAGCATGGAGTTTCCGCATGAGCGCTTATCCCGAAGACATCTACGCCGAACCTGCCGCTATCAACCCCGATACGCTCTCACAGCTCGGCCCGCTGGCACCGATGGCGGGCGTCTGGGAGGGTGAACGCGGCGTGGACGTGGCCCCCAAGGCGCAAGGCGCGCGCACGCAGGGCTTTGTCGAGCGAATTTCGCTCCAGCCCGTTGATCCCGGCAATAACGGCCCTCAACTGCTCTTTGCGCTCCGCTATCACACACGCATGACCAAGCCGGGAGAGATCGGCACTTATCATGATCAGGTGGGCTATTGGTTGTGGGAGCCAGCCACCGGCACGGTGATGCACAGCCTCACCATCCCGCGCGGGCAGACCGTGCTGGCCGCCGGGCAGGCTGCGCCCGATGCGAAGAGCTTCACGCTGACCGCCACGCGCGGCGCCGAAGACTATGGCATTTGTTCCAATCCTTGGCTGGACGCGAATTTCAAGACCACAAGCTTCACCATTACAGTCACCATTCATGACGATGGCAGCTGGTCTTATGACGAGGATACCGTCATGATGATCAAGGGACAGGACGAGCCCTTCCACCATCGGGACACCAACCGCCTCACCCGCGTGGAGGCCCCGGTGCCCAATCCGGTGGCAGGGCGCTGAGAGAGGAAACTCGGACCAATGACAAGCGGGATCGACGCAGCAACCGGGCGGCGGGGCTTTCTGGGCATGGTTGCAGGCACCGGCCTGCTGGCGACGGGCGCGCAGGCGGAACCGCCCAAAGTGCAGCCTCTTCCGCTCGACCTGATGTTCAGCGCGCGGATTGAGGTGGGCAAGCCCGTCGAACAGGGGCTGGTCGATGGCCGTCGTCAGCGCTTCATCCCGATCACGGGCGGCACTGTGAGCGGGCCGAAGCTGAACGGCGTCGTTTTGCCGGGCGGCGGAGACTGGCAGACGATCCTGCCTGGCGGTCTCACCCAGATCATGGCACGCTATGCCTTGCAGGCGGAGGATGGCACCGTCATCGCAATCACCAATCCCGGTGTGCGCACGGCCACGGCAGAAATTGTCGAACGCCTGTCAAAAGGGGAGGATGTAGATCCTTCGCTCTATTATTTCCGCACCACACCCGTTTTCGAAGTGGCGAGCGGACCCTTTGACTGGCTGCGGCGGCACGTCTTCATCGGGCGTGGAATCAGGCGGCCTGATCATGTGCTGATGGAGATTTACCGAGTGGGGTGAGGCCAAAGCTCGTCACCCCCGCGCAGGCGGGGGCGACGTGTATGGGGCAATCTCAGTCGGCAGCTTTGCGCCAGCCTGTATCGGCGTAAGTCTTGCGCGCGACTTCCGCATAGGGAACCGGGCTGACGACGGCAGAGATTTCCACCTGCACATGCGGCTCTACCGTGGGCTTGGTGGTCCCGCCATTGGGTTCTCCCCAGACGAGATCAACTTCCATGCCCGGCTCGGCAAATTCTTCATCAAGGATGGCGAGCGTCAGCATTTTGCCTTCGTTCGCGCTATAGCCGATCCAGGTGGAGACGCCGACAACCTCGCCATTATGCTTCACCAGATCGAACGGGTGCATCGCATAAACGGCTGACGGGAATTCGAAGAATTTGGCGCGGTTGCCCTTGTCGAACATCGTGCCCATTTCATTGAGCACTGAATCACTATCGAGCGCGAGTGTCACCTTTTTGCGGTGCTTGCCTGCCGCCGCCATCTTCTCCAGCGCGGCACGGCCGATAAACTCATGGTCGAACTTGATGAACGGCCCATAGCCGAGATCCCACGGCGTCAGATAATAATCCTCGACATTTCCGCTATCGAGGCTGCCGCCAATGCTCGCCTTGGCTTCATAGTGATTGACCGTCAGCCATTCGCGATAGGGCTTTTCAGCAGCGCCGGTGTAAATGGCGGGCAGCGGGGAGGGAATCCAGCCCGATTCCAGCGTGTTGGAGGAATAGGCCCGGCCACCCACAAGGCGCATCCCGTGTTTCTTGCCCGCTTCGACGAGCGCGGCGTGGACCGCAGGGCCATCTGCCCATGGACCCATCAGCTCATAACCGGGCTGCCCTGCCATGCCGTGGCGCAGCGCGTGGACCTTCTTGCCCGCAATATCCATCCAGCACATGTGGAAGAACTTCAGGTCCGGTGCGGGCGCGCCCAGCACTTCTTGCATCACGGCAGCGGCATTCGGACCCCTGGATCTGATAGCGATAATGGCGACGATTTTCCGGATCGGGGCGAGCGGCCGTGCGTTCGTCATAGGTCAGCGTAACGTCGGTGCGATCCTTGGCGTGGAACATCACCCAGTTGAGCGTCGGCGCGCGGCCCACCAGATTAAAGGTGTTTTCCGCGAGATAGAAAAGGATGACGTCGCCGATGACATAGCCATCATGCGTGCAGGGCACGAACTGCTTGGCGCGATCCGGGATGAAGCCCTTGAAGCTGTTGATGCCAAGGCCGTTGAGCAGTTCCATTGCGCCGGGGCCTTCCACCATCAGTTCGGCCATATGGTAGGACTGGTTGAAGAGCACGCAGCTGTTCTGCCAGCCCCATTGCTCATCACGCCAGTTGGAATATTCGGGCAGGACGCCGGGATAGACGTTCGGACCGGCCTGCTGGTTGCGCAGGAGGTTGGCGATATTGTCGACACCGGAAAGCAGCGACTCAAGCGATTGTGCGGTCATTTCGGGGCATCCTCATTGCAATATTCATGCTTGTGAATTATTCGCATAGATGAAATAGGTGAGTCGCGCCAGACAGAATTTTGACTTGAAGGAGAGGGCCATGGCCGCACATATTGAAACCACCCATGTTGGCAGTATGCCGCGCGGCGAAGAGTTGACCCCGCTGCTCAAGGCGCGTGATGTGGGTGAAGCCTATGACGTGGCGGAATTTGACGCGAAAGTGTCTGCTGCCGTGAACCATGCGGTTGCCAAACAGGTCGAATGCGGCGTCTCCATCGTCTCCGACGGTGAAATCGGCAAGATCGGCTACTCCACCTATATGATCGAGCGCCTGTCCGGCTTTGGCGGGCATGTGGATCGCAAGCCCGCAATGGATCTGGCCGAACATCCCAACCTCACCAAGAAGCTCTCGGCCATGATGGGCAGCCAGGATTTTGTCCGCGCCTCGTGCGTCGGCCCGGTCAAGCTCGTCACACTTGATCCCTTGTGGGAAGATGTGCGGCGCTTCAAGGCGGCGCTGGAGCCGCATGGCCCGAACCAGAAGGCGTTCATGAACGCGGCTTCCCCGGGCCTGATCAGTGCCTTCCAGCTCAACAAATATTATCCGACACAGGATGCCTATCTCGCCGATCTTTCCGCTGCCATGCAGCCGGAATATGAGGCGATTGTGGAGCAGGGATTCTTCCTGCAGCTCGATTGCCCCGATCTCGCCATGTCGCGGCACACAGGCTTTCAGGATTTGAGCGAAGAAGATTTCCTCAAGGTCGCCGAACAGAATGTGGAAGCGCTGAACGCGGCAACCGCCAATATTCCGCCGGAAAAAATGCGGATGCACATCTGCTGGGGCAATTATGAAGGCCCGCATGATCATGACATTCCGCTGGAGCGCGTTATCAACATCATACTGAAGGCGCGGCCCGCCACTATATTGTTCGAAGCGGCCAACCCGCGCCACGAACATGAATGGAAAGTCTGGGCAGAGACCAAGATTCCCGATGAGAAGAAGCTTGCGCCGGGCATGATCGACACCTGCTCCAACTATGTGGAGCATCCTGAACTGATCGCGCAGCGCATCGAACGCTTTGCAGGAATTGTGGGTGCGGACCGCGTGATTGCCTCCACAGACTGCGGCTTTGGCACGTTCGCCGGATACGGCAAGATTGATCCGGACGTGACGTGGAAGAAGCTCCGCAATCTTCGCGCAGGCGCGGACATTGCGGGCGCACGGCTCTGACAGGACTCGACAAAATCACCAGTTCCGGGTAGAGGAAGAGTGAAAAATTCATATATGTGAAAAGGGAGAGGAGTTCACATGAGGAAAATCGTTTCAAGCCGCAAGCTGGGCTTTGCCCTGCTGGCATTTACCGCGTTGACCAGCCCTGCGCTCGCGCAGGACGCTGCCACCGATGAAAGTGGCGACATTCCCGAAATTCTGGTGACCGCGCAGTTCCGCGAACAGAATTTGCAGGATACGCCGCTGGCCATCACGGCAATCAACAGCGAAATTCTGGAAGCGCGCGGCCAAACCAGCGTTGCCGATGTCGCTGCACAGGCCCCGAACGTGACGTTGGCCCCGCAGGGTCAGCAGAACGGTTCCGGCTTGATCGCCTTCATCCGCGGCGTTGGCCAGACCGACTTCAACTTCGCGCTGGAACCCGGCGTCGGCATGTATGTCGATGACGTGTATATCCCCACGCTCACTGGCTCCCTGCTCGATCTGATGGATCTCGACCGGGTGGAAGTGCTGCGCGGGCCGCAGGGCACGCTGGCAGGCCGCAACTCGATCGGCGGCGCGATCAAGCTCTTCTCCGTCCGTCCCAAGGGCGATGGCAGCGGCTCAATGCAGCTGACCTATGGCTCATACAACCGCATTGATGCGCGCGGCATGGCCGATTTCTCGATTGTGCCGGACAAGCTCGCCGCTCGTGTCTCCGCCGTCGCCAAGACCCGCAAGGGTTTTGTCAAACGGCTTGACTATGGCCTGACGCATCCGGGTTCGGGCGTTCCGTCCAACACGACCAATTCGGACGCCGTGCTGGGCCGTCTCGGCGGCCAGAATTATGTTGCGGGCAAGCTCGCTCTGAAATGGACGCCTTCGGACACCATTGAAGTCAACATTGCGGGTGATTACAGCCGCGAACGTTCTGATGCCGGTGCGTCTGTGCTGCTCTATGGGAACCACCCCGCGACCAATGCCAACGGCCAGCCTTGGCTGAGCACCACCGGGGGCGTGGGCATTCCGCTCAACTGCGCCTTCGTGCCCAATGGCGTGAACAGCTGCGACACGCTGACCGGTTACAACAAGAAGTTTGTCAGCTATTCGACCTTCCTTGACCGGACGCCCGCCACCACGCAGGCACCGTTCAAGCCGCTTGCACTCGATCCGCATCAGGATCTGGACAATTACGGCCTGGCTGCGAACATCGACATTGATCTGACCGATAATCTTCAGCTCCAGTCCATCACGGCATGGCGGCGCTATGTGTCGGACTGGTCGCAGGATGTGGACAACACGCCGCTGGCCAACCAGCAGCTCAGCCAGCGCCTGAAGAACCGCCAGTGGAGCCAGGAACTGCGCCTGAACGGCAAGGCTCTGGATGACAGGCTCGAATTCACCGTGGGCGGCATCTATTTCAAGCGCAACGGCACATTGGCGGCGCGCGTGGACCTGAACTATGCCGGGATCGACTTCATCCACGGCCCGGATCCGACGCCCGCATCGTCCAAGGCGGTGTTCGGTAACTTCACCTTCCACGCCACCGATGCGTTCAACATCACGGCAGGTCTGCGCCAGACATGGGACAAGAAGGATTACACCTTCTTCCGTCGCAATCCCGATCTGACGATTCCGGGTGTGTGTGCGTTCTTCCTGGGGGCCGCTACTGCAGGCCCGACCGGCATTGGCAACGCGCCGAACTGCCTGCTCAACACGCTGTACGACACCTCGGCCGGCTTCAAGGGCAACAAGTTCGATTGGCGCATTGCAGCGGATTACCGCTTCTCGCCCGGCTTGATGATGTATGCGCAGGTCGCCACCGGCTATCGTTCGGGCGGCATCAACCCGCGTCCGTTCAGCATTCCGCAGATCAAATCGTTCAATCCGGAAACGCTGACGGCCTATGAACTGGGCTTCAAGGTGGACGCGTTTGACCGCAAGCTGCGGCTCAACACCTCGGTGTTCTACAATGATTACAAGGACATCATCCTGACGCTTTCGGCTTGCCCGGGTTCGCCCTGTCTCCAGCCGAACAATGTCGGCGCGGCCAAGGTGAAGGGCATCGAGATCGAAACCACGATCCGTCCGCTGCCCGGCCTGACACTGGATGGGGCGTTCAGCTATCTGGACTTCCAATACAAGAAGCTGACCGGTGCCACCACGGTGACGCTGGACATGATCACGCCCTACACGCCCAAGACCAAGTACAGCTTTGGCGTGCAGTATGACATCCCCGAAGTCGCGGGCGGCACGCTCTCCGCGCGCTTTGACGGATCATATCAGTCGAAGGTCTATACCGAAGCGCTCAACTATGACGCGGTTACGGTGGCGACCCGTGCGGGCGGTCCTCTTGCCACCCTCACGGCGACGAACAAGATCAACAGCTATTTCCTCGGCAATGGCCGCCTGACGTGGAAGTCGGGTGATGATGACTGGTCGGTGAGCGCCGAAGTCCAGAACATCTTCAACAAATACTACTTCACGTCGCTTTATGAACAATATGCCAGCCCCGGCACCATCTCCGGTGCCCCCGGCATGCCGCGCACTTTCGCGATGACACTGAAGCGCAACTTCTGATCCTGCGCGCAGGATAAGGCGAAAAAGGCCTTCCGGGAGCGATCCCGGAAGGCCTTTTTGTTGGGGGTGGGCAACATCGTTCGGCCTATTCCGGATCGTGCTCCGGCGCAGGCCGGATCACAATGCGGCTGGTCAAACAGTGTCTCTTCCCTGAAGGGAGGCGTCCGCTCAATAGTTAGACAAGATCGCCAAACTCGGCGCGTCGAGCGGGATGCCGCGCTTGCGCTTTTCCAGTTCCTCGGCCCGCACCTTGACTTGGGCGTCGATCAGCCAGGCATGGATCGCATCCACTTCATCGGGTTTGAGCAGATCATCCCAGCGCGGCATTCCGGTGGGCACAAAGAGACCCTCCAGCACGATCTTGCGGAAATTCTCATGCGTGGCGGGTTGCATCCGGCGCAGATCGGGCGTGATCGAGCGGTGCTGGTTCGAATGGCACAAGGCGCAACCCACCGAGTAGAACAGCGCCTGCCCCTTGGCGATGGTCGCGGGCGTCACACCAGCAGCCTGTGCCGGAGGCACACCTGCAATCTCCGGTGCGGGCAGTTCGGCGGGGAGGGAGACCGGGCCACCGCCCAGCTTGAACACCAGCAATCGCCCTTGGTTGCCGCGCGTATAGGCTGCGGAATAGCGCGGGACATAGGGGTATCCTCCGCCGCCCCACGCCGCCATCACCGCCACATATTGCACGCCCTTGACGCGATAGGTCATCGGGGCGGCGAGAATGCTCGTTCCTGTCTCGATGGTCTTGAGGAGCTTGCCCGTGGCCTTGTCGATCACACGAAGCTGGCCCGCCAGATTGCCCTGAAACAGCAAGCCCGACGCGGTGGTGAGCACGCCGCCTCGATCTTGCCAGCCCTGCATCGAGACGGTCCATTTCGCCTTGCCGGTCAGCGGATCAATCGCGCGCAACTCGGAGGAGGCGGGCAATTTCTTCACATCGGCAAAGGCAGGCAGTGCGCGCACTTGTGCCGCGAGCGGCGGCGGCAGCAGCGCCAGACTGGCCTCCAGATCAGACGTGAAAAACAGCGTCGCCGCCGTGTTCAGCCCCTTCTTCTGGAAGGGCGGGTCGGCAGGCGGCATGAGGATGAGGTTCCCCATATCCTGCACCGGCGCGTAATAGAGGCCGGTCTGCGGATCATAGCTGGCCGGGTGCCAGTTGCGCGCGCCGGGTGTGCCGGGGAAGATGATCTTGGGGCCAAGCGCCCAATCTGCCGCATCCGGATTGGGAATGGGCTTGCCAGTCTTGGGATCAATCCCCTTGGTCCAGTTCATACGGACGATGGGCTTGGCGCTCAGCAACGCCCCGTCGCGCCGGTCGAGGATGTAGAGGAAGCCATTCTTGGGCGCGTGAAGCACCACCGGGCGATCCTTTTCGCCGCTGATGCTCATCTTCGTCAGGATCATCGGCTGGGTGGCGGTGAAATCCCAATTGTCTCCGGGCGTTTCCTGATAATGCCACTTCACCCGGCCCGTCTTGGCATCCAGCGCGACGAGGCTGGAGAGGTAAAGCTGGTCTCCACCCTTGGGGCTGCGCTTGACCGTGTGATACGGACCGCCATTGCCGGTGCCGATGATGACGTTGCCGGTTTCCGCGTCATAGTTGATCGCGTCCCACGGCGTGCCGCCGCCGCCAATGTCCCAGCGGCTGTTCGCGTCCCAGGTCTTGACCGCCGCTTCGAGATCGGGGTGGTCCTGCGGGCCCAATTTTGGATCGCGCGGAACGGTGTGGAAGCGCCAGCTCAGCTTGCCCGTCTCCAGATCGAACGCACTGACATAGCCGCGCACATCATATTCCGCGCCCCCATTGCCGATGACGACCACATCACCCGCCACTTCGGGTGCGCCGGTGGAGTTGATGCCGCGCTCCGGCGTGTCGCGCGTGTCGGCCTTCCACATCACTTTGCCGGTCTTGGAGTCAAGCGCGTAAAGCTGGGCGTCGAGCGTGGCTACGAACACTTTGCCGCGCGCTACAGCCACGCCGCGATTGGCCATGTCGCAACAGACCGTGCGGTTGACCTGCATGTCCACTTCGGGCTCGAACCGCCAGAGTTCCTGGCCGGTTGCAGCATCAAACGCATAGGCGCGGCCCGCAACGCCCGACGTGTACATCACCCCGTCGATGACTATGGGCGTCGCTTCGAGCACGCGGTTGGTGCCCAGATCCGCGGCCCAAGCCAAACCCAGCGTGCCGACATTGTCCGCGTTGATGTCTGAGAGCTTAGAATGGTGAGACTTGCCCGCATCGCCGCCGGTGGTGGCCCAATCGTCGGCGGTGATCTTCATGTCTGGCGCGCGCTGGGGCGAGCAGGCGGCAATCGCCAGCAACGTCGCGGCCAATCCCACAACCGCTCGTCCTGAGCTTGTCGAAGGATTGTGCGCCTTTCCGTTTGTCCTGAGTAGAGACTGAGCGAATGCGCAGACTCGTATCGAAGGTTCCAGCCATGCTTCGATAAGCCGCTTCGCATCCGCTCTGCGGCTACTCAGCACAAACGGCTGTTTGCGGGCGAAATGGCGCACCATCACTTCCCGTCCCATGGGCTCTTCATGTGATAGGGCACGGTGATGAAATTGGCCTCGATCTGCCGGATCATTCCGCCATCAATCTTGAAGATTTCCGCCAGATAGAAGCTATGCGGCCGCCGCACCGGGCTCTTCACGGGCGTGCCGTCGGTCAGCGTATAATCGCTCAGCGCGCCGCAATGGTCGATAAAGCCGTGTGACAACACGATGCCGCGTTCTTCGTCGATCATCGGATAACGCCGCCCGCGCAGCCGGTTGTCATAGCGGTAGATGCCCAGCCTGAACTGTTCCTCGCACCCCAGCTTCGTGTGCGGAATCATCGGGAAGTCGGGGTTGTTGGTGGATTGCACGCCATTTTCCACGCGGTTGCAGTCTGGCGCGAACACGGTGTTGATCGTGCCGTCATTCAGTTGCAGCGTGTTGAAATAGCCATTCGCCAGATGCTCCAGCGTGGTGCGGCTGGATGGCTCCACCGCGTTCGCCTCAAGGATCGGCTTGGTCCAGAAGCGCGGGCCTTCCAGCTTCATGCCTTCATCGAGATGGCGGACGATCACCATCTCGCATTCCTCGATCTCGCCCGCCTCATTGGCCTGAAGGCGCAAGGTGAAGGCCGATTCCTCATGCGGCTCGATCACCGTGCCGAAATAGCCGATGCCGCCTGTTACCGGGTCTGCAAATTTCAGCTGATAGTCGCCCAGTCCGCTGATCGTGGCCCACACGCCATCGCCGGGTTCCAGCATCACGTTGTTTTCTGAGAAGCGGGCCTTGGCGGCCCAGCGCACAGCGCGGGCGTCGCCGCGTCGCAAGGCCTCCAGAAAGCCATCCAGCACAGCGTAAAGTCCGGCGCGATCCATCGCTCTCCCCACCTCTTGTTTTCCTCGCGCATTCATCGCACACAATAACATCTGTTACAATAAGAAGGAGGAGCGGATGGCCCGCACGGCACAGGAACAGGCCAATCATGATCATGTCATCGCCATGTACACGCATGTGCTGATGGCGCTCGATTCAACCCGCGTCGATGAGTATATCCGCCCGGATTATATCCAGCATTCCACGCTGGCAGAGCCCGGCGTGCAGGCGCTGAAGGACTGGCTGGATGCGCGCCGCGCCGATTCACCCGATGCGAAACAGACCATCCATCGCAGCTTTGCCGATGGCGATCATGTGGTCGTTCACGTCCATGTCTCGCGCTGGCCGGGCGATCCGGGCTTTGCCGTGGTCGATATTTTCCGGATGCAGGACGGCATGGTTGCCGAGCATTGGGACGTGCTGCAAGAGGTGCCGGTGGAGCCGGTGAATCCCAATTCGATGTTTTGAGGAGATTGAACATGCGCATCCCCCTAACGTTCATGGCAGCCCTTGTTGCAGCAACGCCCGCCCACGCCGCTCCATGCAAGCTCAAGCCCAAAGATGTGGCGACCCGCTTCATGACCGAATTCTACATCAACAAACAGGTGAGGAAGGCGTTCGAGACATGGGTGGACCCCGGATACATCCAGCACAACCCGATGGCGGCGACTGGGCGTGATGCGGCGATTGCGTTTCTGGAGCCCTTTTTTGCGCAAAATCCGGGTGTGAATTACGCCATCAAGCGGATCATTGCAGACGGCAACCTGGTGGCCGTCCATGCGCATGGCCGCTTCAGCGTAGAGGATCGCGGCATGGCCGTGGTCGACATATTGCGCATCGAAAAATGCAAAGTGATGGAGCATTGGGACGTGGTGCAGCCCGTTCCTGAAAAAGCCGCCAACACCAACGGGATGTTTTGAGACATGGTATCGATTTCGGGACAATTCGTGGATCGCTGCGTCGTCATTCTGGGGGGCAATGCGGGGATCGGGCTGGCGGCGGCGCGGCTGTTCCGCGCCGAAGGGGCAAAGCTGGCACTGACCGGGCGCAACGCCGATACCTTGCATGCAGCAGCGGCTGAATGCGATGCGCTGGGGATCGTCTCCGACATGGGGAATGTCGAAGCGAGCCGGGGCGCGATGGCGGAAATTGCCGAGGCGCTTGGCGGGATCGATGTGCTGTTCGTCAATGCAGGTGTGGGCGGTTTTGCGCCGGTGCCGGACGTGACCGAGGAATTTTGGGACGGCATCCATGATGTCAATCTGCGCGGCGCCTTTTTCGCCATTCAGGCAGCGCTTCCGCTGATGCGTGATGGCGGCAGCATCGTCATCACCGGCTCGATCGGTTCGGTCTCTGCCGTCCCCGGTAATATCGCCTATGCAGCCGCCAAGGCCGGGCTGCGGGCGGTGGCGCGGATTGTCGGCAAGGAACTCTTGCCGCGTCGCATCCGCGTCAACATGGTCTCCCCCGGCCCGACCGACACCGAAATCTTCAAGCGGGGTGCGAGCGCGGCAGAGATAGAAGGCGTTCGCTCCATGTTGTCGGGCGTGGTGCCCATCGGGCGGATGGGGACGTCCGATGAAATCGCTCGAGCGGTCCTGTTCCTCGCCAGCGCGGAAGCAAGCTTCATCAACGGGGTGGATCTGTATGTCGATGGCGGGTGTGTGGAGCTGTTGTAGAATCTCCCTCCGATTCCGCCGTCCTTCGACAGGCTCAGGACGGCGTGATTGACTGACATAATATCAGTCAGAAAAACCTAAGTCAGATCCGAAATGCTGATCTTCATCCCCGCCTGCGCCGCGCGATTGGCCTCGCGCCGCAGCCGCTCGATCTCTGCACGACCTTCGGGGATAGGTTCCTTCGGCAGCGCGGCCATCGTCTCGCGATAGATTTCTTGTATGTCTTCGGCATGGTCGGGGTGGGTGAGGATCAGCCCCTGATTGGCGGTCATCCCGGCGAGCGTTTTTTCACCCACTTCCAGCGGTTCCATGCCCAGATCAAACGCGGTGCCAAACTGCTCGAGCTCGGCGCGATCAGGCGCGGCAAAGCCTGAATCGGCAAATTCAGCCGGGCGCTTGAGAGCCGAATCCCATGCATTCGTCTTGGTGAGGCCGGGGCACATCAATGACACGCCGATGGCATAGGGCGCGAGATTGTAGCGCAAACATTCAGTCATGCCGCGCACCGCGAACTTGCTTGCGGTGTAAATGCCCGCCTGCGGCCCCGCGCAAAAAGCCGCCATGCTCGCCACATTGACGACATGCCCGCCTTCGCCATGCGCCTTCAATTTGGGGATGAAGCTGACCTGTCCGTTGACGACGCCGCCGAAATTGACGCCCATGATCCAGTCGAAATCATCATAGCTCGCCTCGTCCGTCGGCCCGAACACGGAGACGCCTGCATTGTTGACGAGCACATGGACCTTGCCAAAATGCGTCTCCACCTCGTCTGCCACTTCGGCGAAGCGCGCACGGTCTGCCACATCGAGCTTGCAGAAGAGCGGGATTTCCCTGTCTTGCTCCGCAAACCAGCGCTCGGTGGCGGCGCGATGATCCTCGTTGCGATAGGACAGCGCCAGCCGCATCCCGGCATTGCTGAACGCCTGCGCAATACCCAGCCCGATGCCCGAAACGCCGCCGGTGATGAACGCTACCTTGCCCTGCCAGTCCATCGCATTTTCCTCTCGCCAAACGGCTTGTGCTTTGTCACAATTGTTAGTGACACATACAAATAACGCAAGGAGAGTCGATCATGTCAGACGTTGAGAGCCGCCTCGCCACGCTTGAAAACCGCGTGGGCGAACTGGAAGACATCAACGCCATTCGCCGCCTGCACTGGGCGTACGGCTATTATATCGACTTTAATCGCGCGAAGGACGTTTCCGAACTGTTCGCCGAAGATGGCGAAGTGATCTTCCTCTCCGGCATCTACAAGGGCCGCGAAGGCGCGTTCCGCCTTTACGGCACATGGTTCCAGAACCTGTTCCTCGAACATGGCGGCGAAGGCCCGGTCGACGGCTTCCTGCTCGACCATTTCCAGATGCAGGACATCATCACCGTCGCGCCCGACCGCCAGACCGCCAAGGGCCGGTTCCGGGGGATGCTGTTCGGCGGCAGCCATGAAAGCCGCGCCTGGAAGCCCGAAGGCCTGCCGCTCCAGTTCATGGAAGCGGGCATCTACGAGAATGATTATGTGAAGGAAGATGGCGTCTGGAAGATCAAGCGGCTGGATTACATGATGCAGTGGCAGGGCGATTATGAAAGCGGCTGGTCCAAAACCATCAGCCATTTGCAGCCGCTGGAGACCTGCTACCCCGAAAACCCCATCGGCCCGGACAGCATCCGCACCGAGGAAATCCGACAGACCTGGCCGTACCGCCACGACGTGCCGATGCACTTCGCGCATCCGAAGTTCGGTGCGGTGCTGGCAGGGATGGAAGGGCAATGACCACATTTCCCGATGGCAGCGAAAAGGGTTTGATCGGATATGCCGAGGAGCGCAGCCCGCGCTTGCGGATCGGCATGGCCCCGCCTGCGGGCGAGATTGATCGCAACGCGCCGTACAAGCGGATCGCGACAGAAGAGGCGTGGACCTTTCCCGAACTGGTGAAGGCGCAACTGGACTATCTGAACGCACCCGATGCCCCCGCCGATGACTCGCTCTCCATGGCGGGCATGTTCAATGCCATGCCGCGCTTGCAGGGCATGTTGCAGGACATAAGCGAGGGCCGCCTTGCCCATATGGATGAGTATGGGATTGACCGGCAGTTGCTGTTGCTCACTTCTCCGGGCGTGCAGGTGGTGCGTGAGAGCGAGGGGATTGCTTTGTCACGCGAAGCCAATGATCGTGCCGCCGAGAGTTGCCGTCGCTGGCCCGACCGCTTTTCTGCGCTCGCCGCCTTCGATCCGCGCGATGTGAAGGGTTCGGTCAAGGAACTGGAGCGCGCGATGACCGGCCTCAAGCTCAACGGCGCAGTGCTCAATTCGCACTTTCAGGGGCGGTATCTGGATGAAGCCCCCTATGAGCCGATTCTTGAAGCATTGGAGGCATTGGACGCCGCGCTCTACATCCACCCGACCGCGCCCTACAGCGCGCCGCATTACAAGGCGCGGGGCTTTTATGGCGCGCTGGGCGGCTTTCCGCATGATGTCTGGGTCCACACCATGGGGCTGATCTTTTCGGGTGCGTTTGACAAATATCCCAAGCTGCGGCTGGTGATCGGCCATCTGGGCGAGTGTTTGCCGCTGCATCTCTACCGCTTTGACTGGATGCAGTACAATGCGGACGGTATTCCCGGCCTGCGCGGCGGTCAGCCAGCGGTCACGCTCAAGCACCCCGTCTCGCACTATTTCCGCAACAATATCTGGGTGACGACGAGTGGCGTGGGCTGGGAGCCTGCCATCAAATTCTGCATGGATGTGATGGGGCCGGACAAAGTGCTCTACGCCATGGACTATCCCTATCAGCAGTCATCGGACGAGGTGGCTGTCTATGACCGGCTTGACCTGTCACCAGAGCACAAGAAAATGCTGATGCAGGGGAATGCCGAGACGGTGTTCCGGCTGTAGGGCGGACGATCCGCTCATCCTGAGGAGCCGTTGGGCTTGTCGAAATGGCGTCTCGAAGAACCGGGTTTTGGTTCTAGGCGTGGATTCGACAGGCTCAGCCCAGCTTCACCAAGAGCGGAGTGTTTGCCATTTCCCGCCCCCTGTGAGCCTGCCACCCTACTTTACGCCTCTCCCCGCGCCCTCAAAAACAGCCAGACCCGGATTGCGCTGCCCAGATTGGGCGGATCATCCGCCTCGATCCGTTCAGCGTCGATCTGCGCCACGAGTGCGTTGACAGGCAGGTCCAGTCCGTCCGCCGCATCACGCAGCGCATCCCAGAACACCGGTTCCAGGCTGATAGACGTTTCATGCCCCGCAATGGTGACGGAGCGTTTGATAGGACCGGCCATCGGTCAATACATGTGCTGGCCGCCGTTGATCGACAAGGTGGAGCCGGTGAGGAACCCGGCATCCTCCGCACACAAAAAGGCCACGCCGCGCGCGATTTCATCAGCCAATCCCAGCCGCCCGACCGGGATTTTGGCGACGATCTTATCCAGCACATCTGCCGGAACAGCGGCCACCATATCGGTATCGGTATAGCCGGGGGCGAGCGCGTTCACTGTCACGCCAAATTTCGCGCCTTCCTGTGCCAGTGCCTTGGTGAAGCCGTGAATGCCGGACTTGGCGGCGGCATAGTTCACCTGCCCATATTGCCCGCCCTGTCCGTTGATTGAACCGATATTGACGATCCGGCCCCAGCCGCGCGCGCGCATCCCCGGAAATAGCGCCTTGGCCATGTTGAAGCAGCCGCCCAGATTGACGCGCATCACTTCATTCCACATGTCAAAACTCATCCGCAGCAAGGTGCCATCGCGGGTGATGCCGGCATTGTTGACCAGCACATCCACCGGGCCAACTTCAGCCTCCACTTGCGCGCAGCCATCCAGGCACGCCTGATGATCCCCCACATCCCAGCGATAGGCCTTGGCCCCGGTCTCCGCCTCGAACGCCTTGGCGGCTTCCGCATTGCCTGCATAATTGGCGATGACCATCATCCCGTCTGCCTGAAGCCGCTTGCAAATCGCGGCGCCAATGCCGCGCGTCCCCCCCGTAACCAAAGCAATGCGAGTCATTATCAGCTCCTTCGGCTGTGGATTTCCGTTACGTTACCCGAGCGCATGACACAGGCGCAAGCCGTTGCCTCCAACTATGCTTAGCGAAATAGCAAGGAATTCCCCCTAATCCGGAACCATGCCGGTCCACCCAGCGATAAACAGGCCAAAAACCGCTCGAACGCCACCCGGATTGGGGCGGCGTCTGGGCCTGCTTGCCACGGACAATCCCACCGCAACCGAAGGCATGATCCGGCAGATCGGTCATTGCCTGCGCGTGTTGCCCATCGGGCTTCTGGGACTTTTGCCGGGCTTTACGTTCAACATCGTCCAGATGTTCAAGGGTGGTGGTTTCCAGTGGTTGATGCTGCTGATCGCGGTGTTGCTGGCGATTCCTTCACTGGCCAACCGGCAAGGCTGGCTCGCCAAGCTTCCGCCCTATGTTCAGGTCAGGATGCTCGCCGGACTTGCTGCGCTCATCGGGTTCTGCCTGCCGTTTCTCGGCAGCTCGGCCTTTGCTGAGGGGCTGGGGGTTCCGTTTGAGGCGGATGCAGGCGGATTGGGCATCCTGTTCGCCGCGATCCTGATCCGGTTGCCTGCTGCGCTTCTGGCTTTCACCTTCGCGCAGACTTTGGGCCTGATGATCAGCTTTCCTGGCGTGTTGTTTGCCACGCTGTTTGCCGCGCAGATGATCACGGTTGCGATTGTGGCCTATACTCAGGCGGGCGCTGAATATTTTGCGCAGCAGGACCGCTCCGATGCGGAGGATAATGCAGTTCGCGCCAATCGGCTGTTGGCTGAATTTGAACAGAGCGGCTCCGGCTGGTTCTGGGAAACCGACCGTCAGGGCAATATTTCCTATATCTCTCCGAAACTGTCCCGCGCGCTGGGCGTGGGGGATCGAGGCTTGATCGGAAAGCCTTTGTCCACCCTGTCCAGCAGGGCGGGTGAAGTTGTGGCAGATACGCCGGCTGGCCAGCGCACATTGTCCTTCCATTTGTCGTCACGCACCGCCTTTTCGGATCTCCAGATTGCGGCATCAATTGGTGGCGAAGCGCGCTGGTGGTCGATCACCGGTCGCCCGATCCTCAATGAATTCGGCCAGTTCCGTGGCTTTATCGGATCAGGCAGCGACCTGACCGAACAGCGCAAATCTGAAGCCGAAGTATCCCGCCTTGCGCGTTTCGATCCATTGACCGGCCTTGCGAACCGCGCCGAAACCGGCAGGCTGCTGATTGAAGCGATTGGCACACGCGCGGGGCTGACGCGGCCTTGCGCGCTGATGATGCTCGATCTGGATCGTTTCAAACAGGTCAATGACACGCTGGGTCATCCGGCGGGTGACGCCCTGTTGAAGCAGGTGGCGCAACGTCTGTTGCGTGCAGTGGGCACAACGGGGCAGGTGGGTCGACTAGGGGGCGACGAGTTCAAGGTCGTCTTGCCCGGTGCCCATGATCGCTCCTTGCTGGCCGGCATTGCCAAGACGATCATCGAAACCGTCTCAGCGCCCTATCGCATCAACGATACCAAGGTGACCATCGGCGTCTCGATCGGCCTTGCGCTGGCCCCTGATGACGGCTCGACCAGTGAAGAGCTCGTGCGTAATGCAGACCTTGCGCTTTATGCTGCCAAGGAAGCGGGCCGTGGCGTCCACCGCTTCTATCAGGCGGGTATGCACAGCGCGGCAGAAGAGCGGCGTGAGCTGGAGCAGGATCTGCGCCGGGCCATCGCGGAAGGTGAATTCCATCTTGTCTATCAGCCGATCGTGTCGATCTCGACCGAATCGATCATCGGCTTTGAATCGCTGATCCGCTGGCAGCACCCGACGCGTGGCCCCATTTCACCGGCAGAATTCATCCCGATGGCGGAAGAAACCGGACTGATCGAACCGATTGGCGAGTGGATCCTGCGTCAGGCCTGTGCCGATGCGGCAGCGTGGCCGGTCACGGCGCGCGTGGCGGTCAACATTTCCGCCATCCAGTTTGCAAACCCGCGATTGCCCACGCTGGTATCGCAGGTGCTGGCCCAGTCGCGACTCGACCCTGACCGGCTGGAACTGGAAATCACCGAAACCGTGTTTGTGGTGGGCGATGAATCGACCGACCGCCAGTTTGCCGCGCTCAAGGCGCTCGGCGTCCGGCTGGCACTGGATGATTTCGGCACGGGCTATTCGTCGCTCGGCTATTTGCAGCGTGCGCCGTTTGACAAGATCAAGATCGACCAGAGCTTCGTGGGTGGCGCGACGCTGGGTGACAACCGCAACGCGGCGATCATCACCGCTATCGTTTCGCTGGCCAACACACTCAAGATGGAAACGACGGTTGAAGGCGTGGAAACACAGGATGAAATCCTGCTCGTCAAGCGGCTGGGCTGTTCACACATTCAGGGCTTTGTCTTCGGGCGGCCGATGCCCGGCAAGGATCTGCTGGCACGGATGCGCGGCAGCGCACCCGCAGCTGAGACCACCGGTCACCAGACGAGCCGCACGGCACGATTCCGTGTGTTGCGCGCCGCCGAACTCATTGCTGCCAACCGCACGCAATCCGTTCGCATCCGCAACGTCTCCACGGGCGGTGCAGCAATCGAACCGTGCAGCCATCTCTCTCCCGGGATGCGCGTAAAGCTCAACATTTCCGACGGGCCTTCGATCGAAGGCGAAATCCGCTGGATCAGCCGGACGCGGGCCGGCATGAAGTTCGACCATCCGATCAATCTGGCCGAACTCAACGCCCCTCTGGCCAAGGCTGTCTGAGGCCGGAGCGGCTGATCAGGCGGGCACGCCGTACAGGTCGTGCTCGTCCGCATCTTCGATCAGCACCGGGACAATGTCTCCCGGATTGAGCGGGCCAGCATCGCGCAGGAAAACGGTGCCATCAATTTCGGGAGCATCGGCCTGGGAACGGGCGTTCGCTCCGCCATCTTCATCTACCTCGTCGATGATGCAGGGCAGGGTGCGGCCCACCTTGGCGGCGAGCTTGGCAGCGCTGATCGCGGCGGTCTTTTCCATGATCCGCTGGTAGCGCTCTTCCTTCACCTCCTCCGGAACCTGATCGGGCAACGCATTGGCGGCAGCCCCTTCCACAGGCTCGAAACGGAACGCGCCGACCCGGTCCAGCTGCGCTTCATCGAGCCAATCGAGCAGATACTGGAAATCGGCCTCGGTCTCTCCGGGAAAGCCGACGACGAAGCTGGAGCGGATCGCGATGTCAGGCGCGATGGCGCGCCAGCTCTTGATGCGCTCGAGCACCTTGGCTTCGTTGGCGGGGCGCTTCATGGCTTTCAGCACCGAAGGCGCGGCATGCTGGAACGGAATGTCGAGGTAGGGCGTAAGCAGCCCTTCGGCCATCAGCGGTATGACCTGATCGACATGGGGATATGGATAGACGTAGTGCAGCCGCACCCACACCGGGTCAGCCGCACTACCAAGGCCGCCCAGCGCGCGCGCCAGATCGGTCATGTGTGCGCGGATACCACCCCATTCCGCATGCTTCATGTCCACGCCATAAGCCGAGGTGTCCTGAGAGATCACCAGCAGTTCGCGCGTACCTGCGGCCACCAGTTTCTCCGCCTCGCGCACAATCGCATCAGGGCGGCGGCTGACGAGATCGCCCCGGATCGACGGGATGATGCAAAAGGCGCAGCGGTGGTTGCAGCCTTCGGAAATCTTCAGATAGCTGTAATGGCGCGGGGTCAGTTTGAGCCCGGCTTCGGGAACGAGATCGACGAACGCGTTGGGCACCGGCGGGGCCGCCTCATGCACTGCGCTCACCACCTCTTCATATTGATGCGGGCCGCTGATCGCGAGCACCTGCGGAAAGCGCGCGCGGATCGCATCGGCCTCATTGCCCATGCAGCCGGTCACGATCACCCGGCCATTCTCCGCAATGGCCTCGCCAATCGCTTCGAGTGATTCTTCCTTGGCGGAATCGAGGAAGCCGCACGTGTTGACGAGTACCACATCCGCACCCGCATAGTCGGGGGACAGGCCATAGCCGTCTGCACGAAGCTTGGTGAGGATGCGTTCGCTGTCAACCAGTGCCTTGGGGCATCCGAGCGAAACCATGCCCACTTTGGGCGGCAAAGGAAGTTTGGTGGCCATGGGGCGGGGCCATACCCCGGCTTGAGGCGCGAGTCACGCGGGCCATGGAAGCGCACACACCGGCAAATTTGACAAATGCGACATTTCCTCTTGTCGCGCAGCGGAGTTTATGAAAGCCTCGGAGCCGGGAAGATGTAAGGGGGGATGGAAATGCGACGTTGGGTGGGGTTCAGCATCGCGCTGTTTGTGGCGTCGGCCAGTGTGGCGAAGCCCGTGTCTGCTGCGCCTGACAGCTTTGAAAAGCAGGTCGCTGCGCTGCCTTGGGAAGGTGCTGGCAAGCACGGCGTGACAGAGCGCGGGACGATCACGCTAGGCGCTGGCACGCGCTTCATGGGACCAAAAGGCACCGATGAATTCTTGAAGCTGACGGGGAATCTGCCGGAGGAAACCACCTCCATGATTGCGCCTGCCAATCTGGGTTGGGCCGCCTTCTACAGTTTCAACGACATCGGCTATGTGAAGGATGACGAAAAGATCGATGCAGACGCCCTGCTTTCCGACATCAAGGACGGGCAGGAAGCCGGGAATGAAGAGCGCAAGGCGCAGGGGCTTGGTCCGCTCACCGTGGTCGGCTGGGCGGTTCCGCCGCATTATGATCCGGCAACGCACAATCTGGAATATGGCATCACGCTGGGCGATGGCAGCGGCAGCAACGTCAACTATCATATGCGGATGCTGGGGCGGCGCGGCGTGATGGATGCGACTTTGCTGACGTCCGCTCAAACCTTGCAGTCAGACCTGATCGCCTTTCGGGAGGCGAACAAGGGTTTCGCCTTTGAAGCGGACGAAAGCTATGCCGCGTTCAAGGATGGAGACAAGATTTCCGAATATGGTCTGGCCGCACTGGTCAGCGGCGGCGCGGCTGCGGCTGCGATGAAAACCGGGCTCTTTGCCGGGCTGCTCAAGATGCTCGCGGCGTCGTGGAAACTCATCATGTTGGCGGTCGTTGCCGGGTGGGCCGCGTTGAGGGGCTTCTTCCAGGGCCTGCTGGGCAAACCGAACGAAGAAGAATAGGCCGGAGCGGGCGATGACAATCCTGATTCTGGTGGCGTGTGCCTTTGTCGGCTTCTTCATCGTGTGGAAGATGATGGACAGTTGGGGCAAGGACTGATCCCGGCCCCATGTCCGACTGCTTAGCGGCAGCTGCGTTTGCGGGCGACTTCGCGTCCGATCAATGCGCCAGCGGCGGCTCCGACGATGGTGCCGGTTGCGCGTTCGCCGCGTGTGTCGATGGCGCGGCCGACCAGCGCGCCGGCAGCCCCGCCAACGACCAAGCCCACGGTTCCGTTTAACTTGCGGCAGTAGGTCTTGCCATCCGCACCGCGCCATTCGCGATAGGCATAGCGTTTGGCCTCGGCAGAGGCGGGCATGGTCATCGACAGAGCGGGGGCCAAAACGGCCAGCGCGAGCAAGGTGGTGAGTGTTTTCTTCATGCGATCATCCTTTGGTTTATTCTGCGTCACCCCCTGTCAGACGCACAATGAACCAGGCTGGATGAACGGCAGCCAACGATTTCAAACGCTTCGTCGTGCCGGGACGGGCGGTTCGTCGTAACTCACGTCCGGCCCCCCGGGGACGGTCTCAGAAGCGGATCATGATCTTGCGTGCCAGTGCCGGGGATAGCGAGTGGACCAGCTTGAGCAGCTTCACCATCCCGACATTGGCTTCTTCCGCATTGGCCTCCATCGCGCGGACAAAGGCGGCGGCGCAATCGGGGGCGCTCATCTTCCGGTTGCCGCGCCCGGCGGTCATCTTGGTTTCCACAACCGGCGGCAGGGCTTCGAGAACATGAATGTTGGTTCCCTCCAGTTGCACTCGCAGCGCCTGCGTATAGCTGCGCAACGCTGCCTTGGTGGCGCAATAAATCGGCCCGCCCGCGCGCGGCGCAATCGCCAGCCCGGACGTGACATTGACGATCATCGCTTCTGGCCGCGCGCGCAGCACGGGCATCAGTCGCGTGATCAGATGCACCGGCGCGTTGACGTTCAGATACAGGCAGGCGTCATTGTCAGCCAGATCAGGCGGGCCTTCGCGGAAATCATGATCGCTGCCCGCGCCCGCATTGTTGACGAGAATATCAAGGGCCCGCCCGGCCACGCCTGCGATCAGCGCATCGATCCCGGCGGGGGTGGAAAGGTCTGCGGCGATCACTTCAAATCCCTCAGCCTGCGTGGCGGCCACGCGTTCCGGGTTGCGGCCCGAGGTGATGATGTTTGCGCCCTTGGCCTTCAGTTGGCGGATCAGTTCGCGGCCGATCCCGTCTGTCCCGCCGGTGACCAGGATGGTCTTGCCTGAAAGCTGCATGGAGGCTCCTCTGTCATTCTGCTTTTGTTGTGCCGGAAAACTGGGGTAGTGGAACGCGAATGTCCACCCCCGACGCCCCGGATCGTTTCAACGAAGAAAAGCAGACCTACACCGTGCGCGGCGTCGATCAGCCCGATCTGGAGGGCGGGGTGGCGGCGATCCGCAATGTGCTCAAGACGCTGCCGGCCAAGCCCGGCGTTTACCGTATGCACGATGCCAAGGGCGATGTGCTCTATGTGGGGAAGGCGCGCGCGCTCAGGCACCGCGTGACCAATTACACGCAGGTGGAGTGGCTTCCGCACCGGCTCAAGCGAATGATGGCGCAGACCCGCAGCATGACCATCGTCACGACCAACAGCGAAGCGGAAGCGCTGCTGTTGGAGGCGCAACTGATCAAACGCTACCGCCCGGCCTATAACGTCCTGCTGCGTGACGATAAGAGCTTCCCGTTCATCCTGCTGCGATCAGACCATGCATTTCCGCGCATCCAGAAGCATCGCGGTGCGCGGCGCGCCAAGGGCAATTATTACGGCCCGTTTGCGAGCGCAGGCTCGGTCAACACCACTTTGAATGCGCTGCAAAAGCTGTTCCTGCTGCGCAGCTGCACCGACAGTTTCTTCAACAACCGCGATCGCCCCTGCCTGCTCTACCAGATCAAGCGCTGTTCGGCCCCCTGCACCGACCGGATCGATGCGGCGGGCTATGCCGATCTGGTGGAGGACGCGAAGAGCTTTCTGGGCGGCAAATCCACCGCCGTGCAGACCAAGCTCGCCAAGGAAATGGAAGCGGCAGCCGAAGCGCTGGATTTCGAACGGGCGGCGATGCTGCGCGACCGGTTGAAGGCGCTGACCTTCATTCAGGGCTCTCAGGCCATCAACGCGGAAGGCGTGGGCAATGCCGACATTTTCGCAATCGCCACCAAGCAGGGCCATGTCGGCATCCAGGCCTTCTTCATTCGCGGCGGACAGAATTGGGGTCACCGCGCCTTCTTTCCCAGCCACACGGCAGATCTGCCGCTGGAGGAGGTGCTGACCTGCTTCCTCGCGCAATTTTATGAAGAGGTGCCGCCCGCGCGGACGATCCTGCTGGATCGCGATCTGCCCGAAGGCCCGTTGCTAGAAGAGGCACTGGCGGAACGGGCGGGGGGCCGCGTGAGCATCGCTTGCCCGCAACGGGGAGACCGGGTGCGGCTCGTCAAACAGGCGATCCGCAATGCGGAAGAAGCACTGGACCGGCGGCTGGCTGAAACCACCACGCAAGGCAAATTGCTCCGCGAAATTGCCGATCTGTTCGAACTGGCAGAGCCGCCGCAACGCATCGAGGTGTATGACAACAGCCATATTCAAGGCACCAACGCGCTGGGCGCGATGATCGTGGCGGGGCCGGAAGGCTTCCTCAAGAACCAGTATCGCAAGTGGAACATCAAGCAGGCGGCGACCAATGATGACTTTGCGATGATGCGCGAGGTGTTGGAACGGCGGTTTGGACGGCTGCTCTCTGAAGACGTCGCCCCCGCTCAGGCGGGAGCCAATTTGGAAGCTGGCGCAAGCGCGGACAGCGGCCCCCGTCTGCGAGGAGGCGACGTGGAAGCCGAACCTGAATGGCCCGATCTTCTCCTGATCGATGGCGGCAAGGGGCAGGTGTCCTCGGTCAAGTCTGTGCTCGACGCGCTGGGCGTGGAGGATATGCCCATTATCGGCATCGCCAAAGGCCCGCATCACGGGCGCGAGGGGCGCGAGGTGTTTCACTTCCCCGATGGCCGCGAATTCACGCTGCCGGTCAACAGTCCGGTGCTCTTCTACCTCCAGCGCCTGCGCGACGAGGTCCACCGCTTTGCCATTGGTGCGCATCGTACCAAGCGCGCCAAGGCGATCACCGCGAGTCCGTTGGACGAAGTGCCGGGCATCGGCCCCGCGCGGAAAAAGGCGCTGCTGCTCCACTTCGGCACCGCGCGCGCGGTGCGTGATGCGAGCCTTGAGGATTTGCAGCGTGCGCCCGGCGTGTCGGCGGCGGTCGCGCAGGCGGTGCATGATTTTTATCACGCGGGGTAAACACGCTGCTGCCATTTTATCCAATTGCGCCACGCAGCATCCTGCTATCCCCCGCGAAACGAATGTGGGGATATGGTGATGAAGCGTGTTTTGATCTCGTGCGGCGCTGCCGCGCTATGTCTCCAATCCCTGCTCGCGCCGGCCCCGGCTTTGGCCGAAGACCCGGCTGATGCCGCCACCATGGCCGCCGCCGCCACGACCTGCGCCCAGCTCTATCTCTATTATGGCGACTTCGGCGATTCTGTGACGCAAATGCTGGCGGAATATGGACGGCGTAACGGGCTGACCGGGGAGCAAGTGAGTGCCAAGCGCCAGGAACTGCGTGCCAATATGGCGAATGCCATTCAGGAACGGCGGCTTGATGAAGATGTGCTGCTCGATATGTATTCGGTGAAGTGCAAGGATCTCTTCGGCATTGCGGCCCCGCCACAGACCTCCGGGCGGCTGGTTCAGCCGAGCGCAGCCACCTATCCCGGCTTCGCGGCCATTGCAGGCAAGACGTGGCGCTGTTCGATGACTGTGCCCGACTATCGCGATGAGATGGACGACGTGCTGACGTTCGCTGTCAATGTCGGGTTTGGGGTCGAAAAGAATTTCAAGGTGACCGGCACCATCCAGTTCGGCGTCAATTTCGAGGGCGAGTCCAGCCCCCGCTTTGCCACCTACCAGATTGGCGGCTGGGGCTATGAAACGCAGTGGAGTTACGGGCCCTATGTCAAATTTTACACGACGGTGAATGAGATGTCTTTGCCGCGCGGACGCTGGCCGACTTACCCGATCCAGTTTTACATCACGAAGCAGGCGGACGGCACGTTCCAACTGTCCGGCCAGCTGGATCGCGCATCAGATCTGAAGCGGATCAACCTCGAATATTGCAGCATCATCACGCCGTGATCAGGCGAAGCTGAAACCGCTCAGCGCTGTTTCCATCACCTTTTTCGCGCCCGCCGCGTCTGATGCGCCGGCGGCCACCATCAGCGGAAGGAGATGCTCCTCACGCGGGTGCGAATAGGGGCCGGAAGGGGCCTGTTTCCAGTTGGAGAGCAGCGCGGTGCGCGTCTCAGCGGTCGCGGTCGCCGCCTCCACCAGCCAGCGGTCAAAATCGGCGGCGCGGGCCGACGCCCCCGGATCGCCATACGCGCGCATATTGTGAAAGCTCATGCCCGATCCGATGATCAGCACGCCTTCATCGCGCAAGGGCGCGAGTGCCCGCCCCGCCGCCAGATGCAAGGCAGGGTCCAGACTGGCATCCAGTGACATTTCGACAATGGGCACGTCCGCGTCCGGCCACGCCACCTTCAAGGGGATGAACACGCCATGATCCCAACCGCGGTCTGGCGCGAGACCTGCCGTGAACCCGGCCTCTGCCAGCAACGTCGCCGCGCGCGCGGCCAGCGCGGGATCGCCCGGCGCGTCATAGGTCAACTCATAGGTGTGCGGCGGGAAATTGTAATAATCGAAGATCAGGCCGGGACGTTCCCCGCTGGTAAAGCCAAAGCCGCGCGCTTCCCAATGTGCGGAAACCAGCAGGATCGCCTTGGGCGGCTCTGGCAGGCTGGCGGGGAGGGCCTTCAGATAGGCCTCCATTCCGCGCCACATGCCAGTGGGATCATCCATGAAGAAGCAGGGCCCTCCGCCATGCGGGATATAGAGGCTGGGCTGGCGGGCAGGGGGCTGTGTCATGCGGAGGGATATGGGGTGCTACGGAGAAAATGGAAGGGCAAGAGAGGGACGCACGGCATACGTTCGATTTGGTTCTCGATAGTCAAGCCATCACCGCCGTCCTGAGCTTGTCGAAGGACCGTTCTTCTTGTGCTTCCGGACGAGGGTAGAACGGTCCTTCGACAGGCTCAGGACGGCGGTAAAGTGGAAAAACCTCTCCTGAAGAGTGCCTAAGACTCCACCTTCTCCAGCGCGGCTGCATTCATGCAGAAACGCAAGCCGGTGGGCGGTGGGCCATCCGGGAACACATGGCCCAGATGCGCGTCGCACACATTGCACAATGTTTCCACGCGCTGCATGCCATGGCTGGTATCCAGCACATAGGCGATGACATTATCCTCCACCGGCGCGGTGAAGCTGGGCCAGCCGGTGCCGCTGTCAAACTTGCTGGTGGCATCAAACAAACGGGTGCCGCAACAGGCACAGCCATAAAGACCGGGCTGAAATATGGCGCACATCGGATCGCTGAACGGCCGTTCCGTCCCATGTTCGCGGGCCACGGCAAAGGCCAGCGGAGAGAGTTGCGCGCGCCATTCTTCGGGCGTCTTCTCCACGCGGCGGGGCGGGGCAGGGTTGCCCGATTGCGCCTGCGCGACGATGCGGCTCCAGTCACTCATGCTTTCGCTCCTGCCTGATTGAGAAGGGGAAGGGATCGGATACGCATGCCTGTCACAGCAAACAAGGCGTTCGCCAGCGCGGGGGCGGCAGGGGGGAGGCCGGGCTCTCCCAATCCGCCCATCTCCGCGTCACTGTTCAGGAATTCGATCCGCACCGTTGGCGGAGAATCGGCCATTTTCAGGATGGGATAATCGCCAAAGCTGGTCTGCTGCACCGCGCCCTTGTCCAGCGTGATGGCTTCTCCGATGGCTGCAGACAGGCCCATCACAATCCCGCCCATCACCTGCGCTTCGGCGTTGCCTGGATTGACGACCGGGCCGCAATCGACCGCCGCCCAGACGGCGTGGACCTTTGGAGATCCATCCGCCTTGACCGACGCCTCGATGACATGCGCGCAGATCGTGCCGAAACATTCGACAATGGCAATGCCGCGCCCGTGCCCGTCGGCCAGCGGCGTGCCCCAGCCCGCTGCCTTGGCAACCGCATCTAGCACTTTCTGATGCCGCCCGCCTTCGGCCAGATGCGCGCGCCGGAACTGATACGGGTCTGCCCCCGCTGCATAAGCCAACTCGTCGATGAAGCTCTCATTATAAAAGCCATGCTGCGTTGCATTGACTGAGCGCCAGCTGCCGACCGTCTGGTTGGAAACGTGCTTGTAATGATCCTGTGCGAAGGCCGGGATGGTGTAGAAGAGCTTCGCCGCGGCCCCGCCGCCATCATCTGACGGTTGGGCATAGTTGTTCTGCCAGGCGACAATCTTGCCATCTTTGCCGAGCGCCGCCTTCATCACCGAAGAGGCCTGCGCGCGATACGCACCCTGCGCCACTTCCTCTTCGCGGCTCCAGATCAGTTTGACCGGATGGGGCAAGTCCATCGCGAGCGCCACGACCTGCGGGATGGCTTCGATATACATGGGCAGCTTGCGGCCAAAGCCACCACCCAGCACGAGCGGGTGGAACGTGACGGCATCCTCGTCCAGACCGGACGCTTTGACGGCGGCCATCTTGCTGGAGAGCGGGTCTTGCAGCCCGCCCCAAACGTCCAGCTTGCCATCCTTGAACTGCGCCACCAGCGCGAACGGCTCCATCGGCGCATGGTGGAGGAAGGGTACCTGATACCGGGCCTCGATCAGCTTTGTGCCGTCCGCCGCCAGCCCGGCCTCCACATCGCCTTCACCCGCGCTGGAACCGGGATCGCCGCCTTTGCGCAGAGCATCGTGCGCGGCAAAGATCGACGCAGTCGAGATGCTCCCGTTCCCGCCATCGCTGAAGCGCGGGGACAAAGACCGCAGCCCCTTGATCGCAGGCCAGTATCCGGTGGCGACCACCGCGACGGCATCGTCCAGCTTCACCACTTTCTCGACACCCTTGACGGCAAGCGCGGGCTTTTCATCCACGCTCTCCAGCTTTCCACCCCGCACCGGGGCCGCCATCACCGTCGCCACGCGCATGTCGGGCAGATTGACGTCTATGCCATAGCGCGCGGTTCCATCCACCTTGGCGGGAATGTCGATCCGGGGGACGGGTTTGCCGATGAACCTGTAATCCTTCGCGGCCTTGAGTGCCGGTGTCTCTGCCAACGTCCGCGTGGCCGCACCCGCTGCCAGTTCGCCATAGGATAGGCTCTTGCCGCTCTTGGCATGGCGCACGGCATGGCCCGCCGTGGTCAGTTCGCCCGTTGGAACACCCAGCTTCTCTGCGGCCTCTTCGACCAGTGCCAGTCGCGCAGCCGCTGCGACGACACGCATCCCCATTTGACCGGTGAAGCGCACCGCAGAGGAACCGCCCGTGATCTGGAGGGGCATCGCGCGCGCAATCAAAGAGAGCAGGGATTCGGGCAGGGCGGCGACCATGCCGGGCTTGCCCGACATGTCAGACAGGAAGCCCCGCCCAAGGGTGCTATTGGCAAAGGCGGTCTCGGCGGGTGCCGATTCAACGGAGACCTTGTCCCAATCAGCGTCCAGTTCGTCCGCCACCATCTGTGCGAGTGCAGTGCTGGTGCCTGTGCCTATATCGATATGCGGGGTGTAAATCGTGATGCGGCTGTCTTCGCCGACTTTGATCCAAGTGCCAAAACTGCCATCTTTCGCGCCTGTGGTGAGAGCGGTGGCCCGCTCCCGAGCGCTGCTGTCCGCCCATTTGATCCCGAAGACTCCACCGCCCGCCACAAGGGCCGAGCCGATCAGGAAGGCCCTGCGTTTCACGCCCATCATGCGTCTCCCTGCACGGCAATCGCCGCCTGTCCGGTTGCGGTGCGGATCGCTTCGCGGATGCGCGGATAGGTGCCGCAGCGGCAGATGTTGGTCATTGCTTCATCCACTTGCGCGTCACTGGGCTGGCCGGTGCGTTCAATCAGTGCGACAGCCGCCATGATCTGTCCCGACTGGCAATAGCCGCATTGCGGAACCTGCGCGGCAATCCAGGCCTGCTGGACGGCATGGAGGGTGCCATCGGGCTTTTTGAGCCCTTCAATGGTGCGGATCGCTTTGCCCGCCACCATTTCGATCGGCATTGAGCAGGAGCGCACGGCCTCTCCATCGATATGGACGGTACAGGCCCCGCACGCGGCAATCCCGCAGCCGAACTTGGTGCCGGTCAGTCCCAACTCCTCGCGGATGGCCCATAACAGGGGCGTGTCGCCTTCACCTTCGAACGTCACGGCCTTGCCGTTGACGCTGGCTGCAATCGTCATGCCGCACTCCTCAGTCTTTTGATTTTGATTGCATTTAGCAACGGGTCGCCTGCTCCGCCAGATCAGCGCACCAAGAATCCGCTTGCACCACCCGCCTAACCCTGCCTAACGATTGCTCCAACTGCCGTTTACGTCAAAGGAAAGAGGACCGATGCGCTTCGAAGGCACCAAGGACTATGTCGCCACCGATGATCTGAAGGTTGCGGTGAACGCCGCCGCCCTGCTCCGCCGCCCGCTGCTGGTGAAGGGCGAACCCGGCACCGGCAAGACCGTGCTGGCAGAAGAGATCGCCAAGGCGCTGGGCGCACCGCTGATCACCTGGCACATCAAATCCACCACCAAGGCGCATCAGGGCCTGTATGAATATGATGCGGTGGCCCGCCTGCGTGACGGACAGCTGGGCGATGAACGCGTCCATGACATCAAGAACTACATCAAGAAGGGCAAGCTGTGGGAAGCCTTTGAAAGCCCCACTTTGCCCGTGCTGCTGATCGACGAAATCGACAAGGCGGACATCGAGTTTCCGAACGATCTGTTGCAGGAACTCGATCGCATGGCGTTTGACGTGTATGAAACGCATGAAACGATTGCCGCGAAGGAACGCCCGATCATCATCATCACGTCGAACAATGAAAAGGAACTGCCCGACGCCTTCCTGCGCCGCTGTTTCTTCCACTATATCAAATTCCCGGACCGTGACACGATGCAGGCGATTGTGGACGTCCACTTCCCCGGCATCCAGAAGATCCTCGTCTCCAAGGCGATGGACATCTTCTACGACGTGCGTGAAGTGCCCGGCCTGAAGAAGAAGCCCTCCACGTCGGAGCTCCTCGACTGGCTCAAGCTGCTGCTGGCGGAAGACATGCCGCTCGACGTCCTCCAGAACCGAGATCCGACCAAGGCGATCCCCCCGCTGCATGGCGCGCTGCTCAAGAATGAGCAGGACGTGATGCTGTTCGAACGGCTCGCCTTCATGGCGCGCCGGAACGGGTGAGTTCGAGGGCGTGCTGACCGCTAGGCTTTGGGACATTGTTCTTGCAGGCGGCGGTGGCGCAATTCTCGTTCTGGCCGCCATCAAGTTTTTCGGTCAAAGGTTTGTCGACGCCTCTATTGCGAGAGGGATGGAATCGCTGAGGCATCGCAACATTCGGGAGATCGAAGAAATGAAATTCGAGTTCCAGCGGACATTTGATCGCAGGACTCGGTTTCCAGATCGAACTGGAATATTGCCCAGATTTGGTCTTTGCTGTTGGTAGCCAAACCGAACTAAATCTGCGCAAGCGCGATCAGGATGAGTTCCGATCTAACGATGACGAAGGAAGTAGCTGAGTGGCTGGATGCTGCAAAATTTTCGAAAATCAAACAGAAAAAATTTTTTGGCAGGTCTGAAGAGAAAAAAAGAAAAAAATTAGAGGCGGGGGGGGGAGAGCCGGGCCCGGCCCGAGGGGGAGGAGGGGGAGGGGGGGGGGGGGAGAAGGTTTTGATGGAGAACGCCCCTTGTTTGCCTCTGAAAAGTTGCGCGGGGACGCGAGCGTAAAAAAGATGCAGCGTTTGAAGCAGAAATGGCTCGCACGGTCGGCGGAGGGCGTTCCCGATCGACAGAGTTTAACACTGTACAACGCAATTATGATATCCGCCAAGCCTCTGCGGCACATCCGCTTCACCATCACGCCAGCCGTCGGGCGCCCGCATGTGTTGGTGCCGCGATTGCCAGGCATCGCCAGCGGCTCTGTGAAGCGTGCCTTTCCCGAATCGGTGCGATCAGGCGGTGACCGAGTGACGCGGTGCGGACTGGGCACGTGATCAAGCCGCAGAGCCAAGGGCAGCCAGGTTGCGTCCGAACCACGCCCTCCGCTTCGCGCCGCTGGGCCGCTCCCTCCACCCAAGGGCGCCCACCAACCTGACTTGATGTTCTTCAACCTTCTCGACGAACTCCGCGCCGCCGGTATTCCGGCCAGCATCAAGGAGCATCTGATGCTGCTGGAGGCGCTGGACAAGGATGCCATCGGGCAGACGCCAGAGGAGTTCTATTACCTATCCCGCGCGGTCTATGTGAAGGATGAAGGCCTGCTTGATCGGTTCGATCAGGTGTTCAACAAGGTCTTCAAGGGTATCATCACCGATTATGGCCTCAACCCGCAAGAGATTCCGGCGGACTGGCTGAAGGCGATTGCCGAAAAATTCCTCACCGAAGAGGAAATGGAAAAGATCAAATCCCTTGGCAGCTGGGAAGAGATTATGGAGACGCTCAAGCAGCGTCTGGAGGAACAGCAGAAGCGCCATGAAGGCGGCAACAAATGGATCGGCACCGGCGGCACTTCTCCCTTTGGCAATAATGGCTACAACCCCGAAGGCGTGCGCATCGGCGGCGAGGGCGGCAAAAAGCGCGCGCTGAAAGTGTGGGAGAAGCGCGAATTCTCCAACCTCGATAACACCAAGGAACTGGGCACGCGCAACATCAAGATCGCGCTGCGCCGCCTGCGCAAATTCGCCCGCACCGGCTCCGCCGAAGAGCTCGATATCGGCGCGACCATCGATGGCACCGCGCGGCAGGGCTGGCTCGACATCCATATGC
This sequence comes from Sphingomonadales bacterium, assembly GCA_016714795.1. Classification (GTDB taxonomy): domain Bacteria; phylum Pseudomonadota; class Alphaproteobacteria; order Sphingomonadales; family Sphingomonadaceae; genus Aquisediminimonas. The sequence goes on from JADKCA010000002.1 coordinate 596,053, forward strand.
GCCCGGAGCGTCGCAACGCGATCAAAGTGCTGCTGTTTCTGGATGTCGGCGGTTCGATGGACCCGTTCATCAAGCTGTGCGAGGAGTTGTTCAGCGCGGCCACCAGCGAATTCAAGAACCTCGAATTCTTCTACTTCCACAACTGCCTGTATGAAGGCGTGTGGAAGGACAATCGCCGCCGCTTTTCCGAACGCACGCCGACAATGGAGGTGATGCACAAATTCCCGCATGATTATAAAGTCATCTTCATCGGCGACGCGGCGATGAGCCCCTATGAAATCAGCCATCCCGGCGGCTCTGTGGAGCATTTCAACGAGGAGTCGGGCACGGTGTGGATGCAGCGCATCGTCAATACCTATCCCGCCACCGTCTGGCTCAACCCCACGCCGGAAGCGCACTGGAACTATTCGCAATCCACCAAGATCATGAAGGAACTGGTGAAAGACCGCATGTATCCGCTCACGCTCGACGGGCTGGATGATGCGATGCGCGAACTGGTGAAGAAGGCCTGAGCCTTCCCTGACTGAAACCCAACACAAGGACTCCCCATGCTCGTATCCGAAGCCGTTGCCACACGCCGTTCCGTCCGTTCCTTCCTGAACAAGCCCGTTCCGCTCGAGACCGTCCGCCGCATCATGGATCGCGCCCGCTTTGCGCCCTCGGGCTGCAACTTCCAGCCTTGGGAAGCGCATGTGCTGACCGGAGACGCGCTCTCCGCCTTGCAGGAGCGGCTGAAGGCCAGCGCGCCCGATGCGCCGATGGATTATGATTTCTCCGCGCCCGGCAAGGTGGACAAATATAGCGAGCGCCTGAAAACGCTGGGTGCCGCCATGTATGGCGCGATGGCCATCGAGCGCGCAGACGGCCAGGCCCGCGCCGATTTCGCCAGCTCCAACCTCGTCTCCTTCGGCGCGCCGGTGCTGCTGCTTTGCCACTTCCCCAAATTCATGAAGGAAGCGCAGTGGAGCGATGTGGGCATGTGGCTGCAAACCATCATGCTGCTCGCGCGTGAAGAGGGGCTCGACACCTGCCCGCAGGAATATATGGGCATGTATGGCCACACGATCAAAGACCAGCTCGGGCTGGACGACGACCAGCTGCTCTTCTGCGGCATCGCCATCGGCTGGCGCGATGAGAGCGACGCGGTCAACAATTTCGAGCGCCCGCGCGTGCCGCTCGATGAGCATGTGACCTTCATGGGCTTCTGAGGCCACTTCCCCGCGCTCCGGCCTTGAGCCGGAGCGTCCGGAAGGTCACTTAAGGTCACTGACGTGCGCATCATCGCCGTCCCCCTCTTCGTTCCAATCGGTCAGTTTATCCAGATGGGTTTCCAGCGTCTTGGCCTTGCGGCCCAGCCGGTCCTTGGGGTTGACGAAATTATAGTCATAGGGAACGCCGTACGCCGCAGGATCATGATGGCGCAGGAGGAATGTGATCAGCCGATCTGAATAGCGGCGGCGCGTGCCGACCAGTTCGCCCTTGTAAAACACCGGCACTTCTTCACCCAGCAGCGCGCGCTCGACAGCTTCGTCGCTCAACCGCCGGATCGCGTGCGCAATCGCCGAATCCCAAGCCTGTGCAAAGGCTTCCGCGCCGGGCTTGCGGCGGAGGCGATAGGCCGTTTCCTTCGAACACCCCACCGCCCGCGCCGCCAAAGCGACCGAGCCGCAATCGGCGAGCGTTTCAATAAACGCCTTCTGCCGCGTAGGCGTCCACCCATCCACACGCGTGCGTGTGGGAGCGGAGGCAGCAGGCTGGAGCGTGACAGGAGCCGAAGCGGCGGGCGGAGTGCGGAGGCGGATAGGGTTTGTCATTTTGACATATAGAACCTATTTGGTTGAAAATGTCAAGACTTTTCACGTTATGTTCCAATCATACCATATCGAGGCGCGAAAGGTGAATGTGGATGCCTCTGAGTCCGCCGTTCCTCTGCGGGCTTTGAGGGAAATAGACCTGCTATGCGCGGGCAAGCAGTTCACATTAAAGTTTGGGATTTGGAAGGGCTTGGGGCTTGCTGCACGTTACGTTGTAAATCGCGCCGCCGCAAATCCCTGTAACTCTAAGTAAATTTCACCGCGACTTGCTTTCAAATCTACGTAACTCCGCAACTCGATTTTGAACGCCTGTTGGAGTAGAATGTAAATTTTTTCTTGCCCACGTCTAATGTCACGGATATTCTGCCAGAATTGTCTCTGTTTGAATAGGAGGGATTCGCAATGCTAAGATGTTCGATTGTCGCCCTGACCATTTCAGTTGGCGTTGCAGTAAGTCCCGCCGCAGCACAGGAGTGGGGCTGTTATGATCCGAAGCCTGGACACCCTACAGTCGATGAAAAAAAGGCATTCATCTCAAGCGTTAGCCAGTCAGCAATCAGAGGTGAGCAACAGCACGGTGTTCCAGCGGCAGCCATAGCCGCAATGTCGATGATAGAATCGGGCTATGGGTGGACGCGAATAGCGCTCGAAGCCCAAAACTATTTTGGCTGGAAATATTATGGTCCTGCTGCAGCAGAAGGTCGCGATCAATACACATTGACGTGCCAACCGCCAGAAGATATTAACAACAAATATGTCAAATTTTTAAATTTGGACGACGCCGTCAATTTAGTCGCGCGCAAGCTCGCCACTCTTCCGGCGTATAAAAGTGATACGCAATACTACCAAGAATCTCGTGCCAGGGGCGTCGACAACGTAACGGCAACGAATACATGGGTATCGGGAATTGCAAACCCTTACAATTGGAAACCTGAGCTGTATGCGACAACTGTTCGCAGATTTATGAACAACCCTGAAAATCCTTCAGAAACTGTCTCGCCCGAACTAAATCTGTACAGGCTGTCCGAGAGGGCGGGGCGTCATGCTGACGCCGGAATTACGTCCGAGGATTTACCCGGCTACAAATACGCGGTCTCCAAAGTGAAAGCTTGGAGTGGATCGTGCGGCGATCCAATCTTGGATTACACGCGATGGGAGGGGTTCCCGGTTAGGAAATGCAGGGTTTCCGATCTTGGGGTAACGGTAGAAACCTATATGCTAAATGCGGACAGTCGCAAAATTTCTCTTTGGATTGCAACAGCATGCAAGGATGCTGGCGTGTTGAACACCAAAGCTTGTATCGATCATTTGGTGGCCGTTACGAAAGGCGCATCGAGCATGGGAATATTCCCTGTCGCTGGCTACATTCCAGAATCTTACAATGGCGTTTGCAATCTTTTTCGCGATGGAGTGACTGTAAAAACGGCAACTTGGAGTAAACAGATCCCACCCATAAATGGCGCTTGCGGCCCCGAAAGTGAGCTCACAAATCCGTTGACCTCAGCGCGAAAATTTGCACGTATTTCGTCAACCTCACGCGAAGATTACCGGCTTGCAGGGGGCAAAGAGCCGGTCGGGGAGGACGGCAACGTTCATTGGGCCGACGTCATTCGCGCTCTCTATCAAGCGGCATGGAACAGTCCGCGAAATCAATTGATTTCTGCTCGAGCCATTGCCGACAAGAAGCGAGGTATCATCCGGTAGCCTATGGGTTATAGGATTACGGTGACAGTGCACTTAATTGCCCTCCATCTTCGGGGGTTTCGGTCACCCGCGTTCATGGCTGCAAGTCTGGGCGAACAGCACCGAAAGTCAAGACGAAGGCCCCCCCGCCCCCACCATGAAGCCGCAGTCAATAGGGCTCGCCTGACAGCGGCCCTGCGCTTCTGAGGCTTTGCGAGAGCAGACGGAAAGGCGCGTCTCGCAAGGGGCGCGCCTTTTTCGTTGGGTTTGGGCAAGCGGGCGGGCTGGTTTTGAGCCACTCCGGAAGATGATTGATCCGGGGTTAAAGTCCCAATGCCTTGCGTATAAACTGATTGCTTTCCGACAAGAGCCGCGCGCGGGCAGCGGCATCGTCCAGCGCGTGCGCCAGATCGGGAAACTCGACATAGTCAACGCGCTTGCCAGCCGCTTCCAGACGCCCTTTCATGAGACGGGATGCGGAAACACTCACGTTCATATCCCTGTCACCGTGGAACATGAGCACGGGCGCCTTGAATCGGTTTGCATGGCGCGCGGGCGAACCACTTTCCACATGCGGGCCGGAACCGATGAATTCATCGACAACATAAAAATATGACATTCCGCGCGACTCTTCACGCAGAGCATCCAGATCCGTCACCGGCGCGACAGCGACAATGGCCTTGTAGAGATCCGGATCAACCACCGCCGATTGCAGCGCAGCATAGCCTCCATAAGACCAGCCAAAGATCGCAAGCTTACCGGGCGCTGCGATGCCTTCCGAAGCCAGCCATCGCCCGGCATCATTCACATCGCCTATCGCCGTTTCCCAACTCTTGAAGCCATTATTGCGGAACCAGGCGACTCCATAACCGGATGAACCCCGAAAATTGGGTTGAAGCACGGCATATCCTTGCGACGCAAAATACTGCACCAACCAGTCAAAGCCCCATTCATCGCGCGCACCGGGACCACCATGAGGCATGACAATCGCGGGCAGGTTCTTTCCACTGCTGCCCGGTGGCAGAGTCAGGTATCCCGGTATTTTAGTGCCATCGGCCGCTGGAAACTGAACGGGCTTCATGGCCCCCATTGGCACCTTCGAAAGTTCCGGACGCACCTCTAGCAATTCTCCCAACGTTTTGGCCGCCTTGTCGAAAAGATAGAATTTGCCCGGATTGGTATCATCCCCCGCAAAGATCAGGAGTTTCGTTTCACCCGCCGTCGCATCAACGATGGAAAGCTGCTTTCCTTCCCCCAATGCCTTACCTAAACTGGCGGTGAGTTTCCCCAATTCGGTGTCGAAATATTCGACTGTGCGTTTCTCGGTGGCGTAGGACGCGCCAACCACACGCTGATCTCGACCAATCCGGATCAGGCTGTCAACATCCACATCCGTCCGACCCAGAACCAAAGTGGTGGCCGCACTTCCGTCGAGAGTCTTTTTGAACAGGCCTGTGAAATTGCCGTTCTCGGCAAATCCATAGACAGTGTTCGTCTGGCTATCGACCGCGACCGGTTCAAAACCGGACGACAGGCCGCTCGACAGGACGAGTTTGCTCAACGGGTTCCAGTCTCCCCCTTCCGCGCGCCGATATGAATAGTTGATCTGCTGATTGGCATAGCCATCTTCAGATCTGGGCTGGGTTTCCATGATGCGCACACGGCCCTGACCATCGCTGATGTATGACGTTGCGTTCACCTTGGGCAACTCAACCCGTTTGCGATCACCGGATTCAACGTCGACGCGCTCCACGCCCAGCCCGTATGCGGAGCTGCTCATGATGGTCCCTGTCTGGGTCTGCCGAGGATACCAGCGCGACAACAGCACGGTGCCTGGTTGACCCGGCACATTGTAATCAAGAATTGCACCGCCAAAATAGGGCGCAACAATAGCGTTGCTCGCGTCTTTCGCAGAAAGGGATTTAATCTCCTTTCCGTCGTTGGAAATGGCCATCAAGCGGGAGAGCCTGCGAATGCCATGGCCATCACTCGCAATTTTTGCGACGCCGCATACCACCCATTTTTCGGTCACAAACCTGCACTGCGAAATCTGCTCCTTCCCTCCTTCTGAAGACAGGATTGGAACCATGGCGGACGTCGCAAGATTGATGACAACGGCATTCTCCCCGCCTTTCAAGCGAGGCGCAACAAGGACAAGTTGCGAGCCGTCTGGTGAAATGCTGATGGACTGCACCGATTCGCGCGCGCCAAATTTTGCCGCCAGATCATCAACGCCTTGTGCCATGACAAGCTGGGGAAAACAAACAGCCAGCACAAGCCCCAAAGCTGTTTGACTTGGCTGCGACTTGAGAGCGTGCATGATTTTTTTCCTCAACAGCCTATCCCTCCGAATGTCACCGAAGAAACTACACTGAAAGGGGAGCCGTTCAAGACGATTTTTTACAAATCAGGAAACACTTATACTTGAAGGCGTTAGCACATTACTCAGCGATGCAAAGCACCCTACCCCCGCACCACCAGCCCATGCAGCTTCTTGCCCGCTGACACGCGCACCGGCTCTGCGCCCAGCGTCACGCGCGCGGCTTCGTCTTTCACCGGCTCGCCATCCACGCGTGCGCCGCCGCCTTTGATCAGGCGTTTGGCTTCGCCTTTCGAGGCGACGAGGCCGAGTTCTGCGAGCGCATCGACCAGTGCGATGTCATCGCCCGCCACAGTGATGGTGGGCAGGTCTGCGCCTGCTGATCCTTCCGCGAAGGTGGCACGCGCGGTTTCGGCGGCGCGCTGGGCGGCGTCCTCGCCCCGGCACAGCTTGGTCGCTTCGTTGGCGAGGACTTCCTTGGCGGCGTTGATCTCGCTGCCTTCCAGCGCTTCCAGCCGGGCGATCTCGTCGAGCGGCACATCGGTGAAGAGCCGCAGGAACTTGCCCACATCCTTGTCATCAGTGTTCCGCCAGAACTGCCGATAATCATAGTGCGGCAGCTGCGCTTCGTTGAGCCACACCGCGCCGGAGACGGACTTGCCCATCTTGGTGCCGTCTGACTTGGTGATGAGCGGCGTGGTGAGGCCGAACACTTCGCGCCCGTCCATGCGGCGGGTCAGTTCAACACCGTTGATGATGTTGCCCCACTGGTCCGATCCGCCCATTTGCAGGCGCACGCCCATCGTCTTGTTCAGGTGGCGATAGTCATAGCCTTGCAGGATCATGTAGTTGAATTCGAGGAAGGTCATCGGCTGTTCGCGATCGAGCCGGAGCTTGACCGAATCGAAGGTCAGCATCCGGTTGATCGTGAAATGCGTGCCGACGCTTTGCAGCAGCTCGATATAGCCGAGCTTGCCCAGCCAGTCGTGATTATTGACCATCACCGCGTCGGTCGGCCCGTCTCCGAACGTCAGGAAGCGCTCGAACGCGGTGCGGATCGAGGCGATGTTGGACTCGATGGTCTCATCGCTCAGCATCTTGCGGCTCTCGTCCTTGCCCGTCGGATCGCCGATCCGCGTGGTGCCGCCGCCCATCACCACAACGGGCTTGTGCCCGGCCTGTTGCAGGCGGCGCAGCAGCATGATCGACACGAGGTTTCCAACATGGAGCGAGGGCGCGGTGGCATCGAACCCGATATAGCCCGGCACGATCTGTGTGGCGGCGAGCGCATCAAGCGCGCTTGCATCGGTCACCTGATGGATATAGCCGCGCGAAGCGAGCAGGTTCAGCAATTCGGACGTGTATTGGGTCATAGCGCGGGGGCGCTTAGCATGGAGGGCGGGTTTTGGGTAGAGTGAGGACAAGGCCGGTATGCGCGTAACCCTGCACCCGCATCCCGCAACACCATGTGCCGCGCTCGATTCCATGGAGGTGCAGCTGCATCGCCATGCAGGCGGCGGGCTAGAGCTGCATTTTTTCGCGCATGGCCGCACCAAGGATGTGCTCTGGCCGGAGGGGGCGCAAGGAGCGCGCGCGGATCGCTTGTGGGAAACCACCTGTTTCGAAGCGTTTGTGAAGCCGGTGGGGCGCAACAATTATGCCGAGTTCAACTTTGCGCCTTCGGGGCGCTGGCAGGCGTACAGCTTTACCAGCGAACGCGCGGGCATGGCGGAGGCGCGCGGGCTGGCCGCACCTGACGCGCGGACGCGGATGACGGAGCGGACGCGCGTGCACCACGTCCGGCTCGATCTGGGCGGCGTGCCGGGCTTGCCGATTGAGGCGGAGTGGGCACTGGGCCTCTCAGCGGTGATCGAGGCGGCGGATGGCTCCAAATCCTATTGGGCGCTGCGGCATCCGTCTCCCGCGCCCGATTTCCATCATCCCGATTGCTTTGCGCTGACACTTGCTGCACCGGAGGCTTCATGAAATTTGGTATCGACCGCCTGCTGGCAGACCCCGCTTTGCGTGCCCCGCTGAAGGGCAAGCGTGTTGCGCTGATGGCGCACCCGGCGTCGGTGTTGCCAGACCTCACGCACAGTCTGGATGCGCTCGCGGCGTGCCCGGATATTACTTTGTCCGCCGCGTTCGGCCCGCAACATGGCATTCGCGGGGAGAAGCAGGACAACATGATGGAAAGTCCGGATTTTGTCGATCCGGCGCTCGGCATCCCCGTGTTCAGCCTCTATGGCGAAGTCCGCAAGCCGACCGATGCGATGATGGACACTTTCGATGTGATGCTGTTCGATCTTCAGGATCTGGGCTGCCGCATCTACACTTTCATCACGACGCTGCTTTACACGCTGGAGGCCGCTGCTGCGCACGGCAAATCCGTGTGGGTGCTGGACCGACCGAATCCAGCGGGCAGGCCGGTGGAAGGCCTCACGCTGCGCCCCGGCTGGGAGAGCTTTGTGGGCGCGGGGCCGATGCCGATGCGCCACGGCATGACGCTGGGTGAACTCGGCGCCTGGTTCATCGCGCATTACAAGCTGGACGTGGACTATCGCGTGATCGCGATGGAGGGCTATGATCCCGATGCCGCGCCGGGCCATGGCTGGCCGCTCAACGATCGCCACTGGATCAACCCCAGCCCCAACGCGCCCAACCTGAATATGGCGCGCGCTTATGCGGGCACGGTGATGCTGGAAGGCACGACGCTGTCCGAAGCGCGCGGCACCACGCGGCCGCTGGAGATGTTCGGATCGCCAGAGATTGATGCCAAGGCGGTGATGACCACAATGCGGGAGATCGCGCCGCACTGGCTGAAGGGCTGCATCTTGCGCGAATGCTGGTTTGAACCGACCTTCCATTTGCACACGGGCACATTGTGCCACGGCGTTCACATCCATGCCGATGGCCCCGGCTATGACCATGCGGCGTTCAGGCCGTGGCGGGTGCAGGCGCTGGCGTTCAAGGCGATCCGCACGCTCTGGCCGGATTATGATCTGTGGCGGGACTTTGCCTATGAATATGAATTCGGGAAGCTCGCGATTGACGTGATCAATGGCAGCCCGCTGCTGCGCGAATGGGTGGATGATCCTGCTGCCGGGCCGGACGCGCTCGATGCGCTCACGCTGCCGGACGAGGCGGCCTGGTTAGCGGAACGGCAACCATTCCTGCTCTATTAGGGATATGGAACCGATCAATAGGGGCAGTCCCTATTGATCGGCAATAAATAGGGACTGTCCCTATTTATCGGTTTGGGTGCCACGCGTTTTGGAAACTTTCACGGCCATTGGTCTCAATTCGGGTACATCGCGGGACGGGATTGATCTCGCCCTGCTGGAGACGGACGGGCACAGCATCGTCCGCCCGCTGGCGCGCGCCGAGCAGCCCTACACGGCAGACCAGCGCGAATTGCTGGCCGAAGCCTGTGCCGTTGCCATCACCCGCAAGCTGCCCGACCATAATGACGTGACCGAGGCCGCAGAGCGGATGGTGACGGCGCTGCATGTGGATTTCGTGAAAGCCTTTCTGCGCGACTCCGGTCTGGAGCCTGAAACCATCGACGTGATCGGCTTTCACGGCCACACCATTGCGCACCGGCCCGAATTCAACTGGAGCTGGCAGATTGGCAGCGGCCGCATCATGGCAGACGAAATGCGCATCACGGTGGTGGATGATTTCCGCGGCGCAGACGTGAAGGCGGGCGGGCAGGGCGCTCCGCTGACGCCGGTTTATCACCGGGCACTGGCTGCGCGACTGCCCAAACCCGCGCTCATCCTCAATCTGGGTGGTGTGGCGAACATCAGCTGGGTCGGGCGCGACAACAGCCTGATCGCCTTTGATTGCGGCATGGCCAATGCGCTGATTGATGACTGGATGCTCAAACATTTTGGCGTGGCCTATGACGCAGATGGGCAGAAGGCGCGCGAGGGCCGGGTGGTCAAACTGATCTTTGAAGACATGATCGACAATCCCTGGTTCGATCTGCCGCCGCCCAAATCGCTGGAGCGCGAGCATTTTGCGTCCGCGCGGGTGGACTGGATGGACCCGCTCGATGGCGTGGCAACGCTGACAGCCTTTTCAGCGGCAGGCGTGGCGATGGCGATGAAGCATCTGCCCGAATTGCCCACGGACATCTGGGCGGCAGGCGGCGGGCGGCACAATGCAACGCTGCTCGCGATGATCGAGGCCGGCACGGGGATTCCGGTGCGCAATGTCGATGAACTGGGCTGGAATGGTGACGCGCTGGAGGCAGAGGCCTTCGCCTATATGGCAGTCCGCGCGATGAAATATGATCCGATCAGCTTTCCGGGCACGACGGGTGTGCCGGACGAGATGGCGGGTGGGGTGATCCACCGGGTTTAAGTGCGCTGTGCCATAGGGGATCGTCATTGCGAGGAACGGAGTGACGCGGCAATCCATCTGCATCCGGAAAGGACTGGATTGCCGCGCTTCGCTCGCAATGACGGTGGGGAATATTACCCGATGCGCGTGCCGCTCATCGCCATGCTGCCGAACATGCCGGCCTTCACAGAACCGGTGATGGTGTCGCCATCCACGGTCGCGGTGCCTTCCAGCTTCAGCGGCATCGGCACGGTCATGTTCATGGACCAGGTCAGCGTGTTGCCGTCCACCTTGCCGTCGGTGATTTCGAGCGCGCCCTGCGCACCTTCGTTGCTGCCGGTCCAGCTGTCACCATCAACATTGACGGTCATCACGGATTTCTGATCACCCATCGGTGATTTGGTGATGCATTCATATTTGCCTGCAACGGACATGTCTCTCTCCCTAAACTAAGGCTCATTCTGCCTGGGTGGATGGCCAGTCTTCCACGGGCAGGCCGATTCCGTCAAGCTGCGGCCGCACGGTCTTTGCATCGCCGACCACCACCCAGACCAGACTGGCCGGATCAATCTTGGCGCGTGCCGTAGCGTCGAGCACAGGTGCGGTCAGGCTCTGATATTTTTTGCCCAGTTGCTGGTAATAATCGTCCGGACGGCCAAGATTGACGATGCTCGTCATCCCGCCCAGCACGGCGCTGTCGGTTTCAAAGCTGCCGGGCAACTCGCGGACGTTGGACTCGATAGTGCGGGTCAGCTCTTCCGGCGTTACGCCTTTGGTGCTGAGATAGTCGGTCAGGTGCGTGCGCAGCGCCTTGATCGAATCGCCGGTGCGGTCAGCCTGCACCGGCGCGGTGACGGAAAAGCTGACGCGTTCTTCCGCTCCGCCGATGCCGCTGCGCACGCCATAGGACCAGCCCTTGGTTTCGCGCAGATCCTGATTGATGCGGGACAGGAGCCCGACGCCGAACACTTCGTTGGCGGCGCGCAGCGTGACGAGATCATCGCGGCCAGATGCATCGAGCACGGTGCCCGCCATAATGTAGGATTGCGGCGAATTGGGCCGGTCCACCAGGATGATGCGCGGTTGCGGCTTGGGAATGGCGGCGCTGAAATTCTTGACCGGCTTCGGCCCTGCATCCGCCTTCCATTGGCCAAAACGCGTTTCCAGCAGCGGCATGATCTGCTTCAGGCTGGTATCTCCCGCTACGAAGATGCGGGCATTGTCCGGCCTCAGCCATGCCTTGTGGAAGGCATGAAGCGCGGCGGGCGTGAGCGCCTTGACCACGCCGACATCGCCCGAGCCGGAACCGGGAACGGCATAGGGGTGATCCTTGCCCCAGATGATCTGCGGCATCACCCGCCCGGCCAGGCCGTCCGGCTGGGTGAGTTCGGATGCGATGCGGTTCAATTGCTGCGCACGGATACGGTCCACCTCAGCCGGGGCAAAGGCGGGGTTGCGCACAATGTCTGCCAGCAGATCGAGCGACGCTCCCAGATTGGGCGTCAGCGCAGACAGGCTGAATGATGTGCGGTCCATCCCTGCGCGCGTGGAGATGGCCGCGCCGAGCCGCTCACCCTCTTCGGCGATTTGCAGCGAGGTGCGGCTTGTCGTCCCCTCCGGCATCAGGTTGAGCATCAGGGACTGGGTGCCCAGCGCCGACTTCGGGTCTGCGGCATAGCCCGCGTCAAAACTGACGCTCATCTGCACGCGCGGCATGGTGGTGCGGCGAGCGAGATAGACCGGAATGCCGTTGGAGAGCGTGGCCCGCTCAATCGCGGGGAAGCTCAGGCTGCCATCCGCGCCGAGCGGCGGCATGGGCGCGCGCGCCTGCCGTTCAAGGGCGGCGGCGGGTGCTGCGGGCGGCGGATTGCCTTGCGGTTCGGCATAGGCATCCCGCGTGCCGGGCTCCACGCGTAGATCATAAGCAGGGCGCGTCAGCCAGCGGCCCATCGCGTCCTTCACCTGCGCGGGCGTGACAGAGACCAGCGCCTTGACCTGCTTGCGATAATCGGAAGGATCATTCTTGTAGAGCGCGCCTTCGGCCAGCTGCGTGGCCTTGCCACCAAAGCCGCCCACTTGCTCCAGCCCGCCCAATTGAGCCGCCACGGTGCGCGATATGACGCGCTGGATTTCATCGTCGCTGGGGCCTTGGGCCACGAAATTGCCGATCACCTCATCCAGCTTCTTGTTGACCAGCGCCGGATCAACCCCCGGCTTCACATCGGCGGTCACTTCAAAAAAGCCGAGCTGGGCAAAGCCCTGATAGCCAGCTGTCACCGCAACCGCGATCTCCTCCCCACGCACCAGCGCATTGTCCAGCCGCGAGGAGGCGAGGCCGCCCAGAACCGCGCCCGCAACAGATAAGGGCGTTGCATCCTTGCTGTCTTCACCCGGCACGGCCCATTGGCGGTGGATGCGGACATTGGCGACATTGTCCTTCATCACCTCATGCTTGGGTGCAGACAGGGTGGGGACGGGGATTACGACCTTCGCCTGTTTCGGGCCGCGCGGAATGCTCCCGAACCAGCGTTTGACCATGGGCTTGGCCGTTTTGGCATCGACATCGCCCGCCAGCACCAGAACGGCATTGTTCGGCCCGTAATGCTGGCGGAACCAGCCGCGCACATCTTCCATGGAGGCGTTCTGAAGGTCTGCCATCGAACCGATGGTGGAATGGGCATAAGGATGATCCGGCGGCAGCAAGGCGGCAAGCTGGGCATATTCGACCAGACCATAGGGCTCATTGTCTCCCTGCCGCTTTTCGTTCTGCACCACGCCGCGCTGTGCATCGAGCGTGTCCTGCGAAACCGCACCGAGCAGCCAGCCCATCCGGTCCGATTCCACGAACAGCATCCGGTCCAGCGCGCCGGTGGGGACGTTCTGGAAATAGTTGGTGCGGTCAAACCATGTCGTGCCATTGTTGCTGGAGCCGCCAAGCGCGTTGACCGTCTTGTCGAAATTGCTGACATTTTCCGATCCGCCAAACATCAGATGTTCGAACAGGTGTGCAAAGCCGGTCTTGCCCGCTGGTTCATGCTTGGAGCCGACATCATACCAGACGGCGACCGCGACGACCGGAGCCTTGCGGTCAGTATGCACGATCACGCGCAGGCCGTTTTTCAGCGTGAACTGCTTGTAGGGAATGTCGAGCTTCTTGACGAGCGGCGCGAGCGAGGCGGGCTTGGCAGTCTGCGCCATGGCCGGAGATGCGAGGACGAGGCCGAGAGCGGTGAGAATCGGAAAACGCATGGCAACTCCAGTCAAGTTGAAAGGGCGAGAGGTGGGCAGAGCAGAGCCGGGGAGCAAAATTTTTTCGATGAACAACCGTCAGCCTCGACGAAAGGGGGTGACGGTGCCGAGGAACTCGATCTCGCGCTCCATGGCATGACGTTCCCGCACAAGGAAGTCGGCAATGGCGGCGCGAAAGCCGTCATCGGTGATGTAGTGCGCGGACCATGTGGCCACGGGCTCATAGCCGCGTGCAATCTTGTGCTCGCCCTGCGCGCCCGCCTCCACGCGGGAAAGGCCGCGCGCGATGGCAAAGTCGATCGCCTGATAATAGCAGAGCTCGAAATGGAGGAAGGGAATGTCTTCGGTGCAGCCCCAATAGCGGCCATAGAGCACATCGCCGCCGATGAAATTGAGCGCGCCCGCCACCGGCACACCGTCCCGTTCCGCAATCAGCAGCAGGATACGGTCCGCCATGCGGTCTCCCATCAGGCTGAAAAAGGCGCGGGTCAGGTAAGGGCGGCCCCATTTGCGGGCACCGGTATCCTGATAGAAAACCCAGAAGGCATCCCAATGCGCCTCGGTGATGTCCGCCCCTGTCAGCGCGCGGATGGTGACGGCTGATTGGGCGGCGGCGCGTTCCTTGCGGATGGCGCGGCGCTTGCGCGAGGCGAGGGTGGCGAGGAAATCGTCGAAATCGCCATAGCCGCGATTGCGGAAATGGAATTGCACGCCTTCGCGCAGCAGCCAGCCCGCGGCCTCAAATGCTGCCTTGTCTTCATCCTCGATGAAATTGGCATGGGCGGAGGAGAGATGGTTGTTGATCGCCAGCGCCTCCATCCCCGCAATCAGTTCCGGCACCACCGAACGATCCTGCGCGAGCAGGCGCGGCCCCGGCGCAGGGGTGAATGGCACGGCGCTGAGCAGTTTGGGATAATAGCGCCCGCCAGCGCGCTGCCACGCATCGGCCCAGCTGTGATCAAAGATATATTCGCCCTGACTGTTGCTCTTGCCATAGAGCGGAACCCCGCCGACGAGTGCGCCGGTTTCATCCTCCAGCAGCAGCGGCAGCGGCTGCCAGCCGGTCCGGCTGATGGCACTGCCCGATTGCTCCAGGGCAGACAGGAAGGCGTGCGAGAGGAAGGGATGGTCATCGCCCGCCAGCGCGTCCCATGCGGCGGCGTCAATCTCCGCAAAACTGTCTGCCACGCGCACGTTGCGGGTCATCCGCGCGCTCCCGGCCTTTCGTAGATCATCTCGTCGGCACAGGCGAGGGCGACCTTTTCCTGATCGCCGCTGCGCACCGTCCATGTCAGCAGCTTCAGCCCGCGCGCGCGCTGCGCTGCGGCAAAGCGGGAGGGGAGGTTGCGGATGTCATAGGCCAGAAAGTCCGGCTTGGCGCGCCACAGCGAGGCGTGGCGGGCAATCCGGCCCTTGATCCCGGTAGAGGGGACTTCGATGTCGTCGCTTTCGGTCATTACCACGCCGCGCACGGTGCGGGGGCTATGGTCCAGAAACCAGCGCCCGACTTCCGGGTTGAACGACATGATGGCAACCGGGCCGCGATACCCCTCCAGCGCGCGGCGGACAGCCAGACAGAGTGTGCCGACATGACGGCTGCGCGCTTTGACCTCGATCAGCACCGGCACCTGCCCGTTCACCATCGCCAGAATTTCGGCAAGGCGCGGAATGGTTTCATGGCTGCCGCGCAGGCGGATGCGATCCAGCTCATAAGCCAGCCGGTCGGCCAGCGGGCCGCTTTCTTCGGTCAGCCGGTCGAGCGTCGCATCATGAAACACGAACGCTTCCCCGCCCGATGCGGCCTGCACGTCCAGTTCGATGCCATGGCCCAGCTTGAGCGCCGCTTCGAACGCGGCGCGGCTGTTTTCGATCACGCCAAAGCCATAGAGCCCGCGATGCGCATAAGGCCGCTCCGCCATCCAGCGGGTGCGGGCGGGATCGCGCGGCGGCGCGAGCAGCCGATCAAGCAGGGCGGACAGCGACAATCGCATCAGCCTCCACAATGGCGCCCAGCGGCAGGGCGGCGACACCAACCGCCGCGCGGGCATGGCGGCCCGCTTCGCCGAACACTTCGATCATCAGCTCAGACACGCCGTTGGCCACTTGTGGCTGGCCGCCAAAGCGCGGATCGGAATTGACGAAGACGTTGAGCTTCACCACCCGCTCGACCCGGTCAAGCGAACCGAGCGCCTGCCGGATCTGCGCCAGCAACATGATACCGCACTGGCGGGCGGCCTTATTGGCATAATCGGGGGTGCGGTCATCATCGACACGGCCTGTCATCACCTGCCCGTCCTGAAACGGCAGCTGGCCGGAGACGTGGAGCAATCCGGCGGCTTCCACGGCGGGCACATAGGCGGCGACCGGAGCAGCAGGCGTGGGGAGCGTGAGGCCGAGCGCAGCCAGTCGGGCCTCATGCCCGGCGACGGCGTTTGCGTCGGTGTGCATCTTGAGCGGCGGGGTCTTTGTCACAGCGGCACTCCTTCAAAACGATCCATAATCCAGCGGCGCGCGGCAAGCCAGTCATCAATCCGTTCATGGGCATGTTTGGATTTGGGCATTTTGGGCGCGATGCGCGGCTCGCCGATCATGTGCAGGCGGAAAATCTCCGGCGCATGTTCGGCCACCGATTCATGCTGGTGCGCCAGATCATCCACGAACACGGCGACGCTGGGCGCATAATCATCCAGAATGGCGCGCAGCGCCTCCCCCTTGCCGCCCTGATTGGTGTAAACGGGGAAATCGATGCCGACCTTGAGCAATTGCTGCTTGCGGCCTTTCTGTGCATCGTCGGTCAGGTTGGTCAGCACCACGACATCGGCATGTTGAGCGAGCGCGTGGATCGATTCGACCGCACCGTCGATGGGATATTGGCGGTGCATCTCGGTTTCGAAAAAGCCCTTGAGCAGGGGCCAGATCTTTTCGCCCGCCACCAGCTCGCCGCTTTGCTTGTGCCGCAATGCGTTGAGGAAATTGCCGGTCTCCAGATCGAAATGAATATGGTGCGCCTCATCCAGCCATTCGGCAAACGGCACGACCATGTGCAGCAGCACTTCGTCACAATCGGTAATGAGAAGCGGGCGGCTCATGCGGTCAGCCTTTCTGCGGCGGCAATCAGATGGTCGGGCGTGGCTCCGATGGCTTCGGCACAGGCCAGAAGATCGGGCTGGTGGGATTGGAGAAAATTGATGACGGCGGCCAGCACGGCGGGTTCGTCCGCCTGCGCTTTCAGATCTGCGGGATCAAGCCCGGTGAGCGCAATCAGCCGATCTGCCCGGCGGTCATCCTGCAATGTCCACACCAGCGCATGGAGCGCAAGCGCCACGGCATCATCATCGTCGATTGTCTCGGGCTGGCGCATCGCCTATCGGGGTTCCATCATTGATCCAAGGAAGTGTTCCGCGTGGCAAAAAGGGTGCTCGTTGTCGAGGACAACGAACTCAATCTGAAACTTTTTTGCGATGTGCTCCGGTCACAGGGGCATGAGGTGGAGGGCGTGCGCGATGCGCGGCTCGCCATAGAACGCGCCACATTGTTCGCGCCGGACATCATGGTGCTGGACATCCAGATGCCGCATATCAGCGGGCTGGAACTGATTGCCGCCATGAAGCTGGACCTTGTGCTGCGCCGCATTCCGGTGATGGCGGTCACGGCCTATGCCGGCAAAGGCGATGAAGAGCGCATCCGCGAGGCGGGGGCGGATTCCTTTGTTTCCAAGCCGGTGGCGCTGCGGGGGTTTCTGGATGCTGTGAACGGGCTGTTCGCGATTGCGGAAGCGCGCAACGGGTAGGTTTGATACCGAAGGGCGGTCCTTCGATACGGGTCTTCACATGCGCTCAGCCCCTACTCAGGACAAACGGAAATCAGCGTCACCCTTCCACAGCAAACAGCGTGGCCCCGGCATAGCGCTCCGCTTCCGGCTCATAGACCGACTCGGTCTCGAAATGCTGGTCACACAGCGTCAGGTCATTCAGCCCGGCCAGATGGAAGGCCCCCAGCTTCTTCTCTCGCGGGGGCAGGCCGTTGCGTTCCAGCGCGACCGCATCGACATAGAGCGCATCATTCTTGGAATAGAGAATGTGCGGAGCCAGCGTCATCTCCACGCTGTTGTAGCGCGTCTTCACGCATTTCTTGAGCGCAATGGCTTCAAGCAGAATCTGGTTGATCGACATGGCGGGCAATTTAGGATCGCAAATGCGGCCCCGCAACAAGAATTGTGCATCGCAGCAAATTAGGCAGGCTTGACCAAAACGATTTGCAATCGCCGGACTCTGAGGCAATGGTGCACGGGAATGCAGGATCAAGGATAGGAGAAGCGCGATGCAATTTGAACATACTGAAAAGGTGAAGGCTCTCATCGCCAAGGTGGAGAGCTTCATGGATGAGCATGTTTATCCCAATGAGCGCGCCTATAGCGATTGGGTCAATGATCCCGCAAATATCTGGAAAGAATGGCCGGGCATGGAAGCGCTGAAGGAAAAGGCGCGCGCGCAGGATCTGTGGAACCTGTTTCTGCCGCACGAATATGGTGCCTGGTCTCCCGGCCTGACCAATCTGGAATATGCCCCGCTGGCCGAAATCATGGGCCGCGTGCCCTTTTCCAGCCAGGTGTTCAACTGCTCCGCGCCGGATACGGGCAATATGGAAGTGCTTGCCAAATATGGCAGCCCGGAACAGCAGGAAAAATGGCTGAAGCCGCTGCTCGAAGGCACGATCCGCTCTGCCTATGTGATGACCGAACCGCAGGTTGCATCGTCCGACGCAACGAATCTGGAACTGTCGATCACGCCCGATGGCGATGACTATGTGATAAACGGGCGCAAATGGTGGATTTCAAACGCCATGCACCCGCGCTGCGACATCTGGATCGTGATGGGCAAGACCGATTTCAACGCGCCGCGCCACGCGCAGCATTCGCAGATTCTGGTCGAACCCAAGACGCCGGGCATCACCATCGTCCGCCACCAGACCGTGTTCGGTTCGCACAACTCGCCGGGTGGTGAATGCGAATTGCGGTTCGAGAATGTGCGCGTGCCCAAGGAAAACCTGATTCTGGGTGAAGGCCGCGGCTTTGAAATCGCGCAGGGCCGCCTCGGGCCGGGCCGCATCCACCACTGCATGCGCTCGATCGGTCAGGCGCAGCGCGCGCTCGAAATCATGGCGCGTCGCGTGGAAAATCGTGTGGCGTTCGGCAAGAAGCTGTCCGACCAGTCGAGCATCCGTCAGGACGTCGCCAAGAGCTATTGCGAAGTCGAAATGACCCGCCTGCTCACGCTCAAGGCCGCTGATGCCATGGATCGTTATGGCAACAAGGTCGCCAAGGATCTGATCGCCGCGATCAAGGTCGTCGCTCCGCAAATGGCGCAGACCGTGTGCGACCGCGCGATTCAGGCGCATGGCGGTATGGGCGTTTCGGATGATACGCCGATTGCCCGCTTCTTCACGCTCAACCGCTTCGTCCGCATCGCAGACGGCCCGGATGAGGTGCATATGAGCCAGCTCGGCAAGCAGAAGATCAAGGAATATAACGCGCAGAACGAGCGCTGATAAATTCGACCGTCATTCCCGCGAAGGAGGGAAGCCATGAACGCCGCAGAGTTCAGACGAACGACTGCTGTGTTCTTGGACCCCCGTCTTCACGGGGGTGACGGCTTGATCCGGGAGAAAGAAGCATGAAAGCCCTTCGCTATTATGGCGCGCGGGACATCCGCCACGAAGACATGGATGATCCCAAGCTGGAATCGGAACGCGATGCCATCATCCAGATGACCGGCTGTTCGATCTGCGGCAGCGATCTTCATATTTATCATGGCCATGGTTTTTCCGAAGATATCGGCTTTTGCGTCGGCCATGAAGCCGTGGGCGAAGTGGTGGAGGTGGGCCGTGCTGTCACCCGTCTGAAGGCCGGTGACAAGGTGATGATGCCCGCCGCTGTTGGCTGTGGGGCGTGCCGGTCTTGTCTGGCCGGGGTGGTCAACAGCTGCGAGTTCAACGCGGGCAGTTGCTATGGCCTGTCTGCCAAATTGCAGGGCGTCCAGTCTCAGGCGTTCCGCGTGCCTGCGGCAGACACCAACGCCATCCTGATTCCGGAAGGCATCAGCGAAGATCAGGCGTTGATGATGACCGACGCGCTGGCCACAGCCTGGTTCGGCGCACGCAATGCAGACATCAAGCCGGGCAGCAGCGTGGCCGTGATCGGGCTTGGTCCCATCGGCCTGATGGCGGTGGACAGTGCATTCGTGATGGGCGCGCATGTGGTCTATGCGATTGATCCCATTGCCGAACGCCGCGCGCTTGCTGCCCAGTCAGGCGCGATTGCGCTTTCTCCCGAAGAGGCGCTGGAGCGGGTCCGCGAAGACACGCATGGCAAGAAGCTCGATTGCGTGGTGGAAGCGGTAGGCCATGATGCCACCGTTGATCTGGCACTGCGCCTGATTGCCCGACGCGGCACGGTGTCGGTCATCGGCGTCCAGCAATCGCGGCGCTATGCCTTCCCGCTCGAACGGGCTTTTGCGGCAGGCCTCACCTTCCGCATTGGAACATGTTCCGTCCCTGAGGAATGGCCCGCGCTGATCCCGCTGGTGCAATCAGGCCGGTTGAAGCCCGAACGCTATATCAGCCATCACCTTCCGCTCAGCGAAGGTGCCGAGGCCTATGCGCTGTTTGACAGCCGAGAGGCGGGTGCGCTCAAGATGGTGCTGAAGGCTTGACGGGATCGCGCTCGCGGCTCCAGATGGAGCTGAGGAGACGGTTTCATGAAAACATGGCTGATTTGTCTTGCGGCCCTATTTGCCGCCCCGGCTGGCGCGGCGTCCCCCACAGCGGCTCCTGCCACTGTCCAGAAGACCGATTGGTATGAGGATATTTCGATCCGACGCCAGACGCGCGAATTCACCGAGGATGTCTCTAGGTTGAGCACAGGCGGATTCGGGCTGTTGCGCTGGGATGAATGGATCAACCCCGCTGACCTGCCCGCCGATCTGAGGGGGCGGGAAATCCGGCTCGACACGTTCCTCGCCGCCGATACGGACGCGGCCGGGCGCGTGACGGCGTGTCGGGTGCTCAAGCCTTCGGGCCATGCCGGTTTCGACGCGCTGGCGTGCAAGGCGCTGGTGGACAAGGGGCAGTTCGATCCGCTCTATGTCGCCCCGGGACAGGCTGTCGGGCGAACGCTCAACATGTCGGTCTGGTGGCATAGCGTTCCCAAAAACAAGGTCAAGCCGATGGCCCCCGCCATGTCACCGCCACGCCCGGACCGCGTCGCCTTGACCTCATGGCCGCGCAGGCAATGGGCATCGGGTCTCAGGATCGAGTCCTTTCCCCAACTGGCTGCGCTCATCCCGGCGGGCGTGAAGGCCAAAGGCAAGACGTCGCTGGACCTCAGCGTCAAGGCGGCCAGCAGCGCGGCGACCTGCACCATCGGGGTGAGTTCGGGCAACGCCCTGCTTGACAAGGCTGCGTGCGATGCGGCGTCTGCGCTCAAGCTGGCTTACACCTCGCCGTGCGATGGCTGTGATGACCGGACGATTCCGCTCCAGTTCGTCTGGGCGGGCAAGGCCAGCCATATCCGCGTGCCGCTCAAGGCTGTGACGATGCAGGGCGCGCATACCAAGGGGCTGTTGCCGTCTCCGCATGAAGAGGTGGACGCATTCCTCATCCCGCATGATCCCGCCGATCCGCGCAGCGTGCAAGTCTATCATGATCACGCCTTTCAGACCGGATTCTCCGCAAAGGATAAGGATTTCAAGGATCTGCCAGACCGCTCGGTCAGCCGGATGCGCGTGACTCTGGGGCTTCAGGGTACGGCCAAGGGCGCGGTCCAGTCCTGCGTGATCGTCTTCGGATCGGGCAATACGGCCATGGATGATCGGCTTTGCGCCCTCGCCAAGCAGCGCGCCATGCTGACGCCGGTGCAAGATGTGTTTGGCGATTCCATGGCGGGCCAGACCCGCATGGTGCTCAAGCTGGATGAGATTGCGACGCTGCGCTGAACAAAAAAGGGTCCGGGGTGGGGACCGGACCCTTCTTGTGCGAGATGTGATGCGGATCAGGCGGCTTCGCGCTGGTCCTCGATCACGGTCGGTTCGTTGCCGATATTGATCTTGCGCGGCTTCATCGCTTCGGGAACCTCGCGGACCAGTTCGATGGTCAGCAGGCCGTCTGCCATGTCGGCACTGTCCACATGGACAAAATCGGCCAACTGGAAGCGGCGTTCGAACGCGCGGGTGGCGATGCCATTGTGCAACATAGTGCGCTTCGACGTGTCGTCATTCGCGGCCTTGCGCCCTGCCACCGTCAGCAAATTCTGGTGCGAGGTGATGTCGATCTCGTCGCGCTTGAACCCGGCCACCGCCAGCGTGATGCGATAGCGGTCGTCAGACAGCTTCTCGACATCATAGGGCGGATAGGAATCGGCGGCCTGACCCGCATTTTCGAGGAAATCGAACAGCCGGTCAAAGCCGACGGTCGAACGGCGATAGGGAGTCCAGTCGAGTGTCTGTCGCATAAATCATCCTTTCAAAAGCAATGTGCGAAGCGCAGGCGGCCCGAAAATGGCACCGCTGCGACCGGATAGCTTTGCGCCTATCCAGCAACACTGATGTAATTATGCAACTATGGCGTTCAAGGGGCGAGCGTGAAAATTCCGCTCAGCCATCCAGCAGATTGGGCAAGGGCCTGTCCACCGGCGTCATGCCCAGCGATTCGAGCACATCCTTGGCCAGCCGCGTGGTGATGGCGCGGCGGCGGGAGAGGGCGGTGGCATCCAGCGCGTCCACCAGCCGGTTGAGCGCCACATAGCTGCGCTCGGCGCGCGCACGCAGATAAGAGACCACCTCTGGCGCAATCGCGAGCCCGCGTTGCGCCATCAGCTTTTCGATCAGCAGGCCAAACAGCATGTCATCCGGCTCGTCGATATGGATGACCGGCGTCACCGCCATGCGAGACGCGAGGTCGGGCAGCCGCGCGCGCCATGGCGTGGTGCGTTCCAGCATCACGATCAGCAGCGGCCGGTTTTCCTCCTGCGCCAGGTTCCAGCGGTGGAAAATATCGGGTTCAGGCAGCAGCTCCGCATCATCGATGATCAGGCCGTTGCTTTGAGCGGCAAAGATCCGCGCCAGCAGGCTTCGCCCGGATTTGCGCGGGCCTGTGAGCAGCGTGGCCTTTACGGGCCAGCGCCCCGGCGATTCGAGATGCTCCACAGCGGCGCGGTTGGCTGCGGTGACGATGAAATTGTCTGCCGATTCTGCTGCCGGCCAGTCAAAGGGCAGCGCCATTTGCGTCATGATGCGGGGCGGCCTTAGGGCGCGCCGCGCACGCGGATGACGCTACCGCTTTCAGAGGCGGAAAGGCCCCGCGCGGAGAGACCCAGCCGCAGCATTCCGGCATCACCCGCAAAGCTGACGCGCATGACGGAGACACCGCCGATCGCAAGGCTGGTCGTGCTGGCAGAGCGGACCCCCGGAACCGCACGCACCGCGGATTCGACCGCGTTGACAGCGGCAGCGTCCGGCGTGTCAAACTGGATGGTGAAGGATGAAACCGGCGTCTCGGTTGCAGTATTGTCTTCATCGTCTGCCGCCGGATCGGGCGTATCGGTTTCGGCAGGAGCGACGCTGTTGGCCACAACCTCTTCCAGTTCCTCGGCTTCCAGCGGCTCTTCGATGATCAACGATGTGTCTGGCCGCAACAGGCCGGAGGCGAGGGCATTGGCATAGATTTCATCCATGCGCTTCACACCTTCCTTCATCATCACGCCAAGGCGATCCGATGACTCGACGCGCAGGCTGAAGCTTTGCAGCAGCTTGTTGTCCGGGCCGTAACGGGCGGCGAAATGGCCGATCACCGGCCCGCCGGGATAGAGCCGCTGAAGCCGGACCGACGGGATGAGCACGTCTGCCGCGCCATATTGATCCAGAATATTGCGCCAGAAGCGCCGGCCGGGCCGCCCGGTCTGCCCAAAGGTCAGCAGCATCGGCTCCGCGCCATTGCCGCTGGTGCGGACATAATCGATCTGGCTGTCTGCGGTGTTATATTCGGCCCAGGCGCGCTGCCACGCGGTGCGGCCTTCAAAGCTGACCGGCGCACCGCCATTCCATTCGATGGGGAGAACCAGCATCGGGGCAGAGCGGACAAAGCGCCCGCCAATGCCCAGCACCTGCGCGGCGCGAACCCGGTCAAACGCAATGCCCAGCCGCGCGACATAGCGGTTGGGGCCAATCTGTTCGTCTTCCACGATGATGGCCGAAACAATCCCGTCCAGCCCGCCATCGCCCAGCGCCGGGGCCACACTGCCGCCGCCATGATAGCGGTCCCACAATTTCACCCAGCCTTTGCGCTGCGCCTCTTTCCATCCAGCGAGCCGCGCTTCATCGGCATTCTTGGCCCAGACATTGACCTCGATGCCGCCCACTTCCAGATTATTGGCGCTGCCAATGGGAATGATACCGCGCTCCACGCCCTCAATCTGAGCGAACAACGCAGCCCCGCCACCGGCAACTGCCAACGCAATCGCCATGGGAACAAGACGCAACACAGGCTTTTTCTCTACCACGAGCGCCCTATTGACGGGTTGGGCATGGAATTCCAAGCCCCTTCACGCTAACGGCGAAAAATGGACTCCAAACACAATCAAGCCGAACCCTATACCTATGCCAAGGCCGGGGTTTCCATTGCAGCCGGAAACGCACTGGTGCGCGCCATTGCGCCGCTCGCCAAGGCAACACGCAGGCCGGGCGCAGACGCCGATCTGGGCGGGTTTGGCGGCTTTTTCGACCTGAAGGCGGCGGGCTTCAATGATCCTCTGCTTGTTGCGGCGAATGATGGCGTGGGCACCAAGCTCAAGCTCGCCATTGATTCGGGAAAGCATGACGGCGTGGGGATCGATCTGGTCGCCATGTGTGCCAATGATCTGATCGTGCAGGGGGCAGAGCCGCTCTTCTTCCTCGATTATTATGCCAGCGGCAAGCTCGACACGGATGTGGCAACCGCCGTCGTTGCCAGCATTGCCGAAGGATGCAAGCAGGCGGGCTGTGCGCTGATCGGCGGCGAAACGGCGGAAATGCCGGGCATGTATAGCGATGGCGATTATGATCTGGCGGGCTTCTGCGTCGGTGCGGTCGAACGTGGCGATGTGCTGACGGCGGACAAGGTGGCCGATGGCGACGTGATTCTGGGCCTAGCCTCCTCAGGCGTCCATTCCAACGGCTTCTCGCTGGTGCGCAGGCTTGCGGCAGACAAGGGCTGGAAGCTGGATCGTCCGGCTCTGTTTGACCAGAACGTGCTGCTGATTGACGCGCTGATGGCGCCGACGCGCATCTATGTGAAATCGCTGCTGCCGCAGGTGAGGGCCGGACGCGTTCACGCGATGGCGCACATCACGGGTGGTGGCTTGCTGGAGAATATTCCGCGCGTGCTGCCGGATGGGCTCCATGCCTTCGTGAATGCAGATTTGTGGCCGCAGCCGCGCCTGATGGCGTTCCTGCAAGCGCAAGGCACCATCGAGCCGGAGGAAATGGCGCGCACCTTCAATTGCGGGATCGGCATGGCGGTTGTGGTGGCGCCCGACGATGCCGATGCCGTGACGGCGGCGCTGGCGGAAGCGGGTGAAACCGTGTTCCGCATCGGCCATATCGCAGCGGGTGAAAAGGGCTGCACCGTCTCCGGGACCGGCGACACCTGGAGCGCGCGGGGCGACTGGCGCGCGACGCACACAGGCTGACAATAAATAGGGACTGTCCCTATTTAATTTAAATAGGGACTGTCCCTATTTATTGGAGGATGGAGCGCATGAACAAGGCCCGGATTGCCGTTCTGATTTCGGGCACAGGCTCGAACATGGCGGCTTTGGTCTATGCGGCAAAGCATCCGGCCTGCCCGTTCGAGATTGTGCTGGTGGCCTCCAACAATCCGGACGCGCCGGGGCTGAGGCTGGCGGCGGCGGAAGGCATTCCCATCTTCGCGCACTCGCACAAGGGGATGACGCGGGCTGATCATGACTCGATCATGGATGCCGAAATCCGCAAGAGCGGTGCGGATATGGTCGCGCTGGCGGGCTATATGCGGATATTGTCGGCGGGCTTTGTGCAGGGCTGGGCGGGCAAGATGCTCAACATCCACCCTTCATTGCTCCCCAAATATAAGGGCCTGCACACGCATGAACGCGCGCTGGAGGCGGGGGACAGCCATGGCGGGGTTTCGGTCCATCTTGTCACCGAAGAACTGGATGATGGCGAGATTCTGGGCCAGACGCCGGTTGCGATCCTGCCTGGCGATACGGCAGACAGCCTCGCTGCGCGCGTGCTGATTGCCGAGCACCAACTCTATGCGCGCGTGCTGGGCGATTATGTGAGGCGCGATTTCGATCCGGTCTGGCTGACGCAGCGGGTGCGCGCGCTGGCGATGGCCGAGCCCGAAGCCGAGGAAAGCCTGTCGCACGGCATGGCGTGCTTTGGCATCAAGGGCGGCAAGAAGTTCGCCTGGGTGTCAGACAATCATCATGGCGATGGTCGCGTGGCGCTGCTTGTGAAGGTCAGCGGGCCGGAGGAACAGGCCATGCTGATCGAACGCGATGAAGACCGTTATTTCAAGCCTGCCTATTTCGGGAATGACTGGATCGCGATCCGGCTCGATCTGGGCGGCCTCGATTGGGAGGAAGTGCGCCAGCGGATTTCAGCCAGCTGGCTGGCGGTGGCTCCGGCGAAGCTCAAGAAGGCGTTGAGTGTAGCGGACGAATTTTGATCTCTGTCCGTCGTGCTCCGGCCTCTGCTGGTGTACGGCTAAGAGATTAGCCCCGGACCTCGCTTTCTTGCACCACCGGGCGGCTCTCTCTTGTGCCGCGATAGCGTTCTTCCGGCTTTGTCGGATCGCCTGCGATGATCACATGGTCTTCATGGACTTCCACCAGCGTGCCGACGAACGGAAAACCTTCCAGACTGCCGGTCACGCGGTAGCTGACGACATCGCCGACCTTGAACGTGGTTTCGTCAAAGTTGAATTCAAACGGGCAGTTGTCGCCGCCTTCACCCATGCCTTGCATCAAACTCTCCTGTAGCCATTGTCCTGAGCCTGTCGAAGGACCGTTTTCGGTGCGTGGCATGACGCAAAGACGGTCCTTCGACAAGCTCGGGACGACGGAGGATGCGCAAAAAAGGCCGCCAGATCGCTCCGGCGGCCTCTTGTCTCGTCCGGCAGTGCCGATCAGCCGACGATTTCTTCCGGCTTGAAGAAGTAAGCGATTTCGATCGCGGCATTTTCATCCGAATCGGAACCGTGCACGCTGTTCGCTTCGATGCTCTCGGCCAGTTCCTTGCGGATCGTGCCCGGCTCCGCGTTGGCGGGGTTGGTGGCGCCCATGATGTCGCGATTGCGCTGCATGGCGTTTTCGCCTTCCAGCACCTGCACGACGACCGGGCCGGAGATCATGAAGCTGACCAGATCGTTGAAGAAGGGGCGTTCCTTGTGGACCGCGTAAAAGCCTTCGGCCTGTTCCTTGCTCATCTGGATGCGCTTGGAGGCGACGACGCGCAGGCCGCCTTCTTCCAGCATCTTGGTGACGGCGCCCGTCAGGTTGCGGCGCGTGGCGTCCGGCTTGATGATCGAAAAGGTGCGGGTGCCCGCCATGTCGTGTCTCCATATGTGGGGGGATGGTCTGCGCGCGCCTCTAGCGAACATGGTGCAGTGCGGCAAGCACCCGGCTGACATAAGCGCTTGACCCGTGCCGGGCAGGCTGCTGTCATGGCTGCGTCATCTGTTCGGGCCAAAGCGAACCGGACACGGCAAGGGGAAGACGCGGCCCATGTATCATCCCGATCTGTTGAGACATCCGGATTCATGCCCGGCATTGGTGTTGAATGCCGATTACGCGCCTTTGTCTTATTATCCGCTGTCGCTCTGGCCCTGGCAGACGGCAGTCAAGGCAATGTTCCTCGATCGCGTCGATGTGGTGGCGCATTATGAGCGCGAGGTGCGCAGCCCGACCGCCCGGATGCGGCTTCCCTCTGTCATTGCGCTCAAGCAATATGTGAAGCCCACCGCTCATCCGGCCTTCACCCGGTTCAACCTGTTCCTGCGAGACCGGTTCATCTGCCAATATTGCGGCAGCCCCAAAGATCTGACCTTCGATCATGTGGTGCCGCGCGCGCAGGGCGGGCGCACGACGTGGGAGAATGTCACAACCGCCTGTTCGCCCTGCAACCTGGAAAAAGGGTGGACGAACCCCGCGTGAGGCGGGAATGCACATCATGGCCGCCCCGCACCGCCCCACCAGCTGGGAAATGCAGGATCATGGGCGCAGCTATCCGCCAAATTTCCTGCATGAAAGCTGGCGGGACTGGCTTTACTGGGACGTGGAACTGGAAGCCTGAGCGCTACTTATACTTGTGCCATGTCGTCCCGGTGTTGTTCATATTGTCCAGATTCTCGTCGCTCAGCGGATCATCTTCGGGTTCCGGCGGGGGCGGGGGAGGATCGGGCTGAGGTTTGTCATCCTTGGGCTTGTCTTCATCGGCCACGGGAAATTCCCTTCGCTTTGGTGCGTGCCATGGCGGCACAATGGCATGATGATCCGACGGGCGGGGATTGCATTGACCGCCATCAAGCGCCGTAAACTCTTGATCGCGCGCGCGCTTGCCCCCACATAGAGGCCATGCTGATCGAAACCGAACTCACGCCGAATCCGGCGACCGTCAAATTCCTCCCCGGCAAGGCCGTCATGTCTTCGGGCACGCGCGATTTTGCGACTGCGGATGAGGCAGAGGCCAGTCCTCTGGCCGAAGCCCTGTTCACGCTGGGCGATGTCACCGGCGTGTTCTTCGGGCGTGATTTCGTGTCGGTCACTGTGGGGCCGGGTGTCAACTGGGCGGATGTGAAGCCGGACGTGATCGGCATCCTGCTGGATCATTTTGCGGGCGGTATGCCGCTGTTCAAACCTGCCAGCGCTGCCGCCATTTCGGTTCCCGCAGAGGGGGAAGCCCTGGGCTATGACGCGGCGGACGAGGATATTGTCGTCCAGATCAAGGAATTGATCGAAACCCGCGTGCGCCCTGCTGTTGCCAATGATGGCGGAGATATCGTGTTCAGCGGCTATGCTGAAGGTCGGGTGTGGCTGAAGATGCAGGGGGCCTGCGCAGGGTGTCCGTCGTCCACCGCCACGCTGAAAAACGGTATCGAGCAATTGCTCAAACATTATGTGCCCGAAGTGACGGAAGTCCTCGCGGCCTGACCTTTCAATAAAACGGGGGAAAATCCATGACACAACCGCTCGCCGATGCGGCGCTCGACCAGTTGTTCCGCACTGCGCGGACTTACAATGCCTTTCTCGACAAGCCGGTCACCCGCGACCAGATGGACGCGATCTGGGACCTGATGAAATATGGCCCGACTTCGGCCAACTGCCTGCCTGCACGACTGGTGTGGGTTGAAAGTGCAGAGGCGAAGGCGAAGCTCGCTGCGATGTGCATGCCCGCCAATGGCGAAAAGATCATGAGCGCGCCGGTGACAGTGATCATCGGCATGGACATGGAATTTTACGAGAATCTGCCCGAACTCTTCCCGCACACCGATGCGCGCAGCTGGTTTGTGGGCAATGAGGAGATGGCGAAGACCACGGCCTTCCGCAATTCGACGCTGCAAGCTGCCTATTTCATCATGGCGGCCCGCGCTGTCGGTCTGGATACCGGGCCGATGTCCGGCTTTTCGAACGATGCGGTGGATGCAGCCTTTTTCGCAGGCACCACAGTGAAGTCCAACCTGATTTCCACATTGGGTTATGGCGATCCGGCCAGCATCTTCGAGCGTTCTCCGCGGCCGGGTTTCGATCGGTTCAACAGTATCGTTTGATCCGGACGGGATCGCGCCGTGACCGGTCAGAGACTGCTGGTGCTCGACACATCCGGGGCGGCCTGTTCGATCGCCCTGTTTGATGGCGCACATATGCTGGCAGAGCGGCACGACCTGCTGGGGCGCGGTCATGCGGAGCGGATCATCCCCGCCATTGCCGATCTTCCCGAGGGCGGACGCGCTGATGAAATCCGGGTCGGATGCGGGCCGGGCAGCTTCACCGGGCTGCGCGTTGGCATTGCGGCTGCGCGGGCGCTGGCGCTGGGCTGGGGTATTCCGTGCTCGGCTTGACTCATTGGCGCTGATTGCAGCGGGCGCGGCGGCAGACGGCCCCTTGCTGATTGCGACTGAAGGCGGGCATGGCGAGTTGTTCGTTCAGCCCTTTGACGGGGCGACATGCGCGGCTCTGGCCCCTCTCCAGTCGCTGGCGCCCGATATGGCGGCGCAAGCCCATGACATGACGCGCGTCGCAGGCAGTGGGGCCGCCCGCCTCATCGCCGCGCGCGGCTCGGGCGTTCTGCTGTCCGCCGATGAACCGCGCGCGCGCGACGCCCTGCGCCTTCCGCGGTCGGTGCTGACCGATATCGTGTCGCCCATTTACGGCCGCGCGCCGGATGCAAAGCCGGGTCCGGCGCGATGATAGAGGTCAAGGAAGCGGGCAGTGAGGCTGTGGGCAGCATCATGCCCGTGATGCAGGCCGCCTTTGACCCGGCATATGGAGAGGCCTGGACAGAAACCCAGTGTGCGGGTGCACTGGGCCTGCCCGGATGTTTTCTTGTCACGGCGACCCTGCATGAAGATGTTGTCG
The DNA here is from genome assembly GCA_016714795.1 of Sphingomonadales bacterium. Lineage (GTDB taxonomy): Bacteria > Pseudomonadota > Alphaproteobacteria > Sphingomonadales > Sphingomonadaceae > Aquisediminimonas. Next base: position 626,111 of record JADKCA010000002.1, read on the forward strand.
GGTTCGCGATTGTCCGATCGGTGCTGGACGAGGCGGAATTGATGCTCATCGCGGTCAAACCAGCCTGTCATCGCGGCGGGATTGGTCGTGCGCTGCTCGATACTGTGGAAGCGAAATGCGGTGCGCTTGGCGTCTCCAAGCTTCATGTTGAAATGCGGGAAGATAATCCGGCACGCGACTTTTACATTGACGCCGGCTTTACCTTGATAGGTGAAAGGCGAAATTATTACCCCAGACTGGATGGAAAATCAGCCAATGCACTGACATTCTGTCGTGTTTTAACAAAAGATTGCTGATTTTGCCCGTTGAGTTGCTACTTGCAACGGTGTAAACTGCGACTAGGTCGTCTCGAAAAGCAATACAAAACTATACGGGTCCAAAACCAACACAGTCAAGGTGATTTACGATGACAGATAACAATCAAATGCAGGAGACGCTGATCACGCTCACTGCTGATATCGTTGCCGCACATGTGAGCAACAACAGTGTAGCCGTCTCTGACATTCCGACATTGATCGCGAATGTCCACACGGCGCTTGTGGGCCTCGGTGGTCCGGTCGCAGCGGAACCCGCTGCGCGTCCGGAGCCCGCCGTTTCGGTCCGTGCGTCGATCAAGCCGGACTATATTGTTTGCCTGGAGGACGGGAAAAAGCTGAAGATGCTGAAGCGTCACCTGATGACGCACTATAATCTGACGCCGGAACAATATCGCGCCAAATGGGGTCTGCCTGCGGACTATCCGATGGTGGCGCCGAATTACGCCGAACAGCGTCGCACGCTCGCTGTGAAGATCGGCCTCGGTCGCAAGCCGGGCAAGCGCAAGTAACAGGTTGAAGGGTTTTGCTGCGTGGCAAGTGATTGATTTGCCCGCCACGACGGCTAAGATGGTTCGCACAACATTCCATTCAGGACGACCGCGTGACGCGCACCATCGATATCGAAGCCCTTTGCCAGGAAAAGGGCCTGCGCATAACCGAACAGCGGCGGGTCATCGCCCGTGTGCTGGGGGATGCGCAGGACCATCCTGATGTGGAGACGCTGCACGAACGCGCCTCTGCCATTGATTCGGGCATTTCAATCGCCACCGTCTACCGGACGGTCCGCCTGTTTGAAGAAGCAGGCATTCTGGAGCGACATGATTTCGGCGATGGCCGATCCCGCTACGAAGCCGCGCCCGAGGCGCATCATGATCATCTCATCGATGTGGAAACCGGTCGCGTGATCGAATTCGTCGATCCGGAAATGGAAGCGCTGCAACGTCAGGTTGCAGAACGCCTCGGCTTTCGGCTGGTCGATCACCGCATGGAACTTTATGGCGTCTCGCTCAATCGCCAGAAGTGAAGTCCTGCGGCTATATGCCGTTCTGCGCATCGCAATGATGGCGCTGGGCCTGTTGATCATTCTCCCGCCGCACCTTTTTACCCGCCTGTTCACGCGCCGCTCTCCCTTTGCCAGCTGGTTCCTGCGCTGGGCAGGCTGGTGTGCCGGTGCGCGGGTACAGGTGGAAGGAACACCGGTTCGTCACAAAGTGCTTTATCTGGCCAATCATGTCAGTTGGCTGGACATCATGGTGCTGGCAGGGGCCACCGGTTGCGCCTTCATTGCCAAGGATGAAATGCAGGGCTGGCCCGTGCTGGGATGGCTGGCGCAGCAGAACAACAGCGTGTTTGTTGCGCGCGATTCCCGGCAAAGCGTCCACCGCCAGCGCGATGATGTGCGTCATGCCTTGCTGTCATCGCAGCCGCTTTGCCTGTTCCCGGAGGGCACGACCGCGTCCGGGCGGGACTTGCTGCCGTTTCGCTCTTCATTGATTGCCGCCGTCACGCCGGCCCCGGAGGATGTCCAGATCCAGCCGGTCGCGCTGGACTATGGCGCGCTTAGCGAAGCGGTGGCGTGGGTCAGCGATGATCCGGTGGGGCAAGTGGCTTTCGACGTGATGTGGCAGCATCCACGCATCCCGGTGCGGATCGCCTTTCTGGAGCCGCTCGATCATGCAGACTTCGCAGACCGCAAGGCGATAGCCGCGCACAGTCGCGCCGAAATAGCCGAAGCGCTCGGCCATGGCGCGCTGAAGGAGGAAAAACCGGTCTGAGCGATCAGGCCGCGCGTCTGGCGGCATTCAGCGTGCCGACCTTGGTCATGACGACGGGGTTGCGCTCCTGATGGCGTGGCAGGATCGCCTTGTCCGCCGATTTGCGCAGATCAGACAATTCCTCCAGCGCGACGGCCCGGCTGAACAGGAAGCCTTGCACTTCGTTGCAGCCTTGCACGCGCAGCATGTCCATCTGCTCCGTGCGTTCGACGCCTTCCGCCGTCGTTTTCATTCCCAGACTATTGGCCAGTCCAACGACCGAGCGCACGATGGCCTGACAATCCTCGCGGCTGTCTATGTCTGAAATGAAGCAGCGGTCGATCTTGATCTTGCTGAACGGGAAGCTGCGCAGATAATTGAGCGATGAATAGCCTGTTCCGAAATCGTCCAGCGCCACCTGCACACCTAACGCGCGCAGCATGTGCAGCGTTTCGATATTCACATCCGTATCCTGCATCAGCACCGTTTCGGTGATTTCCAGGCAGATGCGGGCTGGATCGACGCCGGTTCGCGCGATGGCGTTGGCAATCGTCGCAATCAGCGACGGGCTGCGCATCTGGGCTGGTGACAGGTTGATCGCCACGCCGATATGGGGTTCCCATGTAGACAGGTCATGCACGGCCTGACGGATCACCCATTCGCCGATCTGGATGATCAGGCCGGTCTCTTCGGCAATCGGAATGAACACATCGGGCATCACGGTGCCACGCACCGGGTGCTCCCAGCGGATCAGCGCTTCATAACCACTGGTCTGTTCGGTCTCCATATCGACCAGTGCCTGATAATGGAGCTTGAGTTCGCGCTTGCCCAATGCGCTGCGCAAATCCATTTCGATCAGGCGGCGGGCTTGCGCCGCTTCATCCATGCCCGGTTCAAACCAGACTGCGCGGTTTCGGCCCAGCGCCTTGGCCGAATAGAGCGCCAGATCGGCATTGCGGAGCAAGGCATCGACATTGTCGCCGTCTTGCGGGGCGAGCGCGATCCCGATGCTGGTGCCGATGACGACGTCATGATCCCCCAGCGAGAAGGGTTCCGACAACGCGTCGATGATCGACTGCGCCATGTCTGCAATCGAGCCGATATGCGACGCAGGGATCAGGATGGCGAACTCGTCTCCACCCAGTCGGCTGACGACCTCACTCGACGGCGCGCAACTCTCCAGCCGCCGCGCAACGGCCTTGAGGAGCTTGTCCCCTACCGGGTGACCCAGCGTGTCATTGATGACCTTGAAATTGTCGAGATCAAGGCAAAGCAGACCGGCTACGCCCTCATCCCGGTTGAGGGCATGGTACAGGCTCTCGCTCAGCATGAAGCGGTTGGGCAGGTCGGTCAGCCCGTCATAATGGGCCATGTAACTGACCTTTTCCTCGGCATGGCGCTGAGCCGTGATGTCTGAACACACGCCGCGCCAATGCCCGTCACCCACCGGACGCGCGCTGATGCTCCACCAATGCTGCGCGTCGCCCACCGTCAGCGAGACGACCTGATGACGGAAGGGCCGTGACCGGCGGAAATGCCCTGCCAGCACGCCGCGTTCTGCCCCATGATCGAACAGATCCAGAAACGGCTTTGCAATCAGCGTCTCGACGGGACGGCAACAGGCCTGCGCCAGCCGCGATGACGGTTGAAGCAGCCGCACATCCGCATCCAGTTCGAACAGCCAGTCAGACCCTTGTTCGGTGAAGTCGTTGAGCAGCAGCGCAATCGTTTCGTTGGACTGGCTCAAATCCCTCTCGCGATGGGCGCCGGTGTTGAAGCGCTCGGCCGTCAGCCTGATCTGCGAATAGAGGAACACTGTGTAGGAAACGAGCAGCCCCAGCGCCGCCAACCCCGAAGTCGTGTTGACCTGCACGAAGCTGATCAGCAGGCCGGGGATGAACATGGCCAGATACAGAATGGCCGCGCGCTGGCGCGTGCGGAAGGTGGCAGTGCCTGCATTCATCATGCCCGCCGCCAGGATGCCCAGAAACATCTGTTGCGCGGGCGTGGCGATGACGAACAGCGCAGTGATCGAGCCGCCCCATGCAGCCCCCAGCGCTGCCGCGATCAGATCAACGCGGATCGCCGCCTTATGGACGGCAGTGGCATCATCTGTCGCGGAGAGGAAGGCTTTGGCGATGCGCGCGCGCATCCAGAGCAGAAAGGCCATCAGACCAAATCCGCCCGCCAGATAGGCGGGGGGCAAGTCGCCCGCAAACAGGGCGACGGTGATCAGCGAATTGAGCAGGTTGCCAAGCGTGGCCGCGCGCAAATTGCTGAGATTTTCGGTGAGTTGAACCTTGGTGAGCCAATTGGCTTTGCCTTCAGTCGTTGCGGCAGAGGTCATTGGCGAGCGATTCCGGTATTATTCTTGTTGGCCCGGCTTATTCACGAAATCCGGAAAGAATTCGTTATGGTCCAAATTTGGACCGAATTCGAACAGCTTGCGCCTTTTGGCTCGCACAATTGCCGCGCTGGCGCGGCTTCGCTAGAACGCAGGCATGACTCGCACCACGCCCAAAACCTATCACGTCAAATCCTTCGGCTGCCAGATGAACGTCTATGATGGCGAGCGTATGGGCGAGTTGCTGGGGGCAGAGGGCATGACGGCGGTGGCGAGCGAGCATGATGCCGATTTGGTGGTCCTCAACACCTGCCACATCCGCGAACGCGCGACCGAGAAGGTCTATTCGGATATTGGCCGCCTGCGCCGCGAAGATGGCACCCGCCCGATGGTGACGGTAGCGGGCTGCGTTGCACAAGCGGAGGGTGAAGAGGTGCTGCGGCGGACCAAGGATGTGGATCTGGTCGTCGGCCCACAGGCCTATCATGATTTGCCCGCGCTCGTGGCGCGCTGCCGCTGGAGAACGTGTGACCGATCTTGATCTGCCCGGTGTCGCCAAATTCGCCAAGCTGCCCGCGCGTCGCAAATCCGGGGCGAGCGCGTTCCTGACCGTGCAGGAAGGCTGTGACAAATTCTGCACCTATTGCGTGGTGCCCTTATACGCGCGGTGCGGAAGTCAGCCGCAGCTTTGCCGCGATTGTGGAAGAGGCAGAGGCGCTGGTGGCGGGCGGAGCGAAGGAAATCACGCTGCTCGGCCAGAATGTGAATGCGTGGCGCGACGGGGAGGCGGGGCTGGAGAAACTGATCATCGCGCTCGATGCGATTCCGGCGCTTCAGCGCATCCGCTACACCACCAGCCATCCCAATGACATGACCGAAGGCCTGATCCGCGCGCATGCCGAGGTGGAAAAGCTGATGCCCTTCCTGCACCTGCCGGTGCAATCGGGCAGTGATCGCATTCTGAAAGCCATGAACCGCAGCCACACAAGCGCGTCTTATCTGAAGGTGATCGAACGCGTGCGCGCTTCGCGGCCAGACATTGCCATCTCCGGCGATTTCATCGTGGGTTTTCCCGGCGAAACCGATGCAGAGTTTGAGGAAACGCTGCAGATCATCCGCGATACCGATTATGCGCTGGCGTTCAGCTTCAAATACTCAGCCCGCCCCGGCACGCCCGCCGCCACGATGGACGGCCAGGTCGAGCCGCATGTGATGGATGAGCGGCTGCAACGCCTGCAAGCCCTGCTGAACGAACAGCAGCTCGCCTTCAACCAGTCGCGCGTGGGGCAGCGGACTTCGATCCTGCTGGAGCGCAAGGGGCGGCATCCCGGGCAGATGGTGGGAAAGACGCCGTGGCTGCAATCGGTCCATGTGCTGACCGACGCGCCGGTGGGTACGATGCTGGAGGTTGATCTGCTGAGCGCCGGGCCGAATTCGCTGGGCGGTGAAGTGGTGCGGGAGATGGAGACGGTATGACCTTGTCGTCATCCCTGCGCAGGCGGGGATCCAGGATCACCCCGGTCAAACGGGCTTGCATCATTGCCTGAAACAGCGTTGTCTTGGATTCCCGCCTGCGCGGGAATGACGAAAGGATTCCATGCCGCGTAAACCTGCCCCCGCCGCCGAAATCGACCCCGACCGCACCCGGCTCGAACTCGAATTCGACAAAGCCCATCTGCTCGGCCCGCTCTTTGGCGAGTTTGACCAGAATCTGGTCGCTATCGAAAACCGCTTGGGCGTGTTCATCGCCGCGCGCGGGAACCGGCTGGTGATCGAAGGGCCGCACGGGGCCGCCGCGCGCGCGCGCGACGTGCTGACCGGGCTCTACAACCGGCTGACGCAGGGCCAGCAGATCGATGCAGGTGCCGTCTCCGGCATCATCGCCATGTCGTCTGAACCGGCGCTGGAGGGCATCATTCGCGCCGACGACACCAGTTCGACGCCGATCATGATCCGCACGCGCAAGAAGGTCATCGTCCCGCGTTCACCGACGCAAATCCGCTATATGGAAGCGCTGGTGAAGAATGACATCATCTTCGCACTCGGCCCGGCGGGCACGGGCAAAACCTATCTGGCGGTGGCGCAAGCCGTGGCACAGCTCATCACCGGCAGCGTGGACCGGCTGATCCTCTCACGCCCCGCCGTGGAAGCGGGCGAACGACTGGGCTTTCTACCCGGCGACATGAAGGAGAAGGTCGATCCCTATCTCCGCCCGCTCTACGACGCGCTCTATGACTGTCTGCCTGCCGAACAGGTGGAGCGGCGCATCGCTAGCGGAGAAATCGAAATCGCCCCCATCGCCTTCATGCGCGGGCGGACGCTTGCGGACAGTTTCATTATCCTCGATGAAGCGCAAAACACCACGCCCGCGCAGATGAAAATGTTCCTCACCCGCTTTGGCCAGAACAGCCGCATGGTGGTGTGTGGAGACCCCAATCAGGTGGATATTCCCGGGGGCACCGCCTTCTCTGGCCTCGCCGATGCCGTGGGACGGCTGGAGGGCATAGACCGCATCGCGACGGTGCGCTTCACTGTGGCCGACGTGGTGCGGCACCCGATCGTGGGCAAGATTGTGGAGGCTTATGAGGGGTAGAGCGCACCTCAATTACAATTCATCTGCCCGCCGGTCGGGAGCCCGATATAGTAATCATACCGGAACCGCTCCAGCGCGCTGGCATATTCGCCGGGGCATTGGGCTGCGTTGACGCGATTGATCGTTGAATTGATCACGTTGCAGCCATTGCGCACATAATCGCCGCCCAATGCGGAGCCCCCTGCGCCCATCTTGATCCAGGCCTGGACCCATTGGCGGGCTTTCATCATGTCGCTGGTCGCGCGTTCCACGCCTTCGTTCATGATGCGGGTGCATTCCGCATCGCTCGCGCCCGTCGGGGCCGGGCTGGGCGTGGAATAGGCGGGCGCTGCTGAGGCCTGAATGCGGTTTTGGGCCTGAAGCCGGGCAATGCGTTCAATTTGAGCTGCCTTTTCCGCCTCCATGCGGGCGGCGGCATCGGGCTCGAACTTGGGGATGGTCTTGATCACCGGGCGGGCGATGCCGGTTCCCTGCTGGCAGGCGTTATTGAACACCAGACGGGAGTCGGCCTCATCAAACCGCCCTTCCGCAACCGCGCGGCGCACCATCGCAGCACTCTCTTCGATATGGGCCTCCATGTCGGTGAGCGTCTGGCCATTCAAGCTGGCGGCTTTGGCGAGCATCTGCCGATATTCGGGCGTGTCGCCACCATAGATCAGATAGAGACGGGCGCATAATTTGGCGGAAGAGGGATCAGTCAGCGAGCCGGACTGTCCGACCGATGGCGCTGCCCCAAATCCCGTCGCCATGCTGAGCATCAGGAAGAAGGATACGAACCGCTTCATGGAACACACTCTAAAATAACTCCGGACCGCCCCCCTATGCCGCGATGAGGCCTGTCGTGATAGGATAAATTCTCTATGCTGAGCCGGACATGCGCAATCGCTTGCAAATCGAAACCCGTCCCGTCACTCTTGCCCAAATCAGGAGAGAGGCACCGATGAGCACCCCAGCGCGCAAGCCTTTGCCCCCGTTCGACTATAGCCAGCCTGCCGGAGCGGCAGCGCATCTGCACCCTGGCTCGGTGGCGTGGCGGGTGTACAAAAACCAGATCGCGCTGGGCATTGGCGGCGTAGCGGCGGTGCTGATGGAGTTTGCCGACCCGCGTATCCGTTCCGGCGTGTGGGATCATTCAATCTACAAGGTGGACCCCATCGGCCGCTCCGAACGCACCGGCTATGCCGCGATGATCGGCGTTTATGGGCCGAAGGATGCAGCGCGGCGCGTGATTGAGGGGGTCAACCGGATGCACGCCAAAGTGAAGGGCGAAACACCCGGCGGCATGCCTTTTCAAGCGCTCGATCCCGATCTGCTCGATTGGGTGAGTGCCACGGCGGGCTATGGTTTTCTGACGGCCTATCACCGTTTTGTCGCGCCGCTTTCCGACGCGGATCAGGAGCGCTTCTTCCGCGAAGGCGGAGCAGTGGCTGAGCTTTACGGCGTGCAGAACAAGCCCGGCAGTCGTGCCGGTTTCCTCAAGATGATGGACAAGATGGCGTCGAATTTCGAACCGCACCCCATCAACCGTGAATTTCTGGACATCATCCAGTCCGGCAAGGCTGCGCCCAACATCCCGCGCTTCCTGCACCGTGCATTGGCGCGGGCAGCGGTCTCGATCCTGCCGCCGCTGATCCGGGAGAAGCTGGAATTGGGCAAGGATTATGATCTGACGCTGGCCGACCGGCTGTCAATCAAGCTGATGGCCCGGCTGGCGGAGCGCAAGCACGACCCCGATTCTCCGCCTGCGCGGGCAAGCGTGCGCATGGGGCTGCCGAGTGATTTCCTCTATCGCAAACCGGAGGAACAGACGCGGCTGTTGCGCGATGCGGGGCTGGGCGCGGTGGAGGCTGTGGCGGCTTAGGCTGTCACGATCCGCCGTCCTGAGCTTGTCGAAGGACCGTAGTTGACCTTGGCGTCCAAAAGGAAAATCGGTCCTTCGACAAGCTCAGGACGGCGGTGCAAAAGCCAGTCCCTGAGCCCGCCTGCTCACCCCACCAACCGCGCGTCCACCTTGACCGGCATATCGAGCAATTGCTGCGCCTTGCCCTTGGCCAGCGGATCAATACGGAGGCTGGCGAATTGGCCGCCGCCCAGCGCGTCGAGCAAATGAAGATTGAGTGCGTTGAAGCCGGGCAGCTCGTAGCGCCGCACCGCCGGATTCGCTCCGCCTTCAAATTCGTGCGCGAACCATGACAGCAGACCCTCTTCGTTCAAGGCGGCGCGAATCCAGGGCAGATATTCGGGCTTGCGCGCAATGACGCCGATGTTGAACGCATCGCCCTTATCCCCGCTACGCGCCCAGGCAAGGTCGATCAGCGGCACTTCCACCATGTGCGCGTCAGGGTCAATCGCGCCCTGCGGCACCGGAGCGACGGTCTTGGCGGGATCATAGCGCGCGGGCGGGGGCGTTGCGATCAATTGCTCCACCGCGCCGTTGAAGCTGATGGTGGCCGGCACGGCCTCGCGCTCGATGGTGACAGAGAAAACGCGCATGACCGGCTTCACTTCGGCGCGGCTGCCAAACCAGCCCGCGCTGCCCACAGACATCGAGGTGGCGGGGGAATCAAACTCGCGCTGGAAGGGCACGAAGGCCGCTTCGTCATCATGCTCCACTGCCAGCTTGTAGATCACTTCACGCGTATTCTGCGCGCGGGCATTTGCGCCATAGCTCGATTCCGCCCCCAGCACTTCGATGCGTGAAGCGCGGAACGGGCCGATATTGCGGTCCCGCAACATGGTGTTGACGCGGGACAGCATGGCTTCAGCCTGCCGTTGCGCCTTTTTCGCGGCATCACGGCCCAGCACGGTGAAGAAGGCCATCACGCGATAGCCATCGGCCCATGTCACGCAGACCTTGTATTTGCCGGTAGGCGGATAGCCGGTGGCCCCGCTCACCTTCACGCGCTGGTCCCCCGCCGCTTCCAGCTTCACTTGCGTGAAATCGCACACCACATCGGGCAGCATATAGGCCTGCGGATCGCCGACTTCGTAAAGAATCTGTTCGGCCACCACCGGAACGGACACGAGCCCGCCGGTCTTTTCCGGCTTGGTGACGATGAAGCTGCCATCTTCATGGCATTCAAGGATGGGGTAGCCGATGTTCGCCCAGTCCGGCACATCCTCCCAATCGGTGAAGAGCGCACCAGAGCCTTGCGCCCCGCATTCGATAACATGGCCCGCGAGCGAGCCCTGGCTCAGTTTGTCATATTCATCCTCGCGCCAGCCGAATTCGTGGCAGAGGATGCCGAGCGTCAGCGCGGAATCCACGGCGCGCCCGGTGATGACAATGTCCGCTCCCATCGCCAGCGCGCGGGCAATCGGTGTTGCGCCGAAATAGGTGTTGGCGGTGATGATCTTGTCTTTGGGCGGGAAGGGGGTGTTGGTGAACATTTCGGTCTGGTCAGACACTTCGTCCAGCCGGTCCATCAGATCATCGCCCTCCACAATGGCGATCTTGAACGAAAGCCCCGCCTCGCGTGCGAAATGCTCCATCCGCGCGGCGCACGCCTTGGGGTTCACGCCGCCCGCATTGGTGACAATCCTGGTGCCGGTGCGCTTCAGTTCCTGAAGATTTTCCTTCCACACCCATTCGGTGAAATCGGTGGCGTAACCCAGCGTGTCGCGGTGGCGCTTCATCATGCCGAGCGCAGACATGGTCGCTTCGGCCAGATAGTCGAGGATCAGATAATCGCACCCTGCGCGCAGCAACTGGGTGGGGGCGATGCTCGAATCCCCGAAAAATCCGCACGCGCCGCCGATCCGTACCGCTTTCGCCATGACTATCGTCTCTCCTGTGTTCCATCTGTCCGTGCCGCAAGCGAGAAAGCGATGCAAGCGGGCCGGTTCCCCCTTGCGCCTGCCTATTCTCCCGTTAGCATCAGGAATTGGACAAGATTGACCGATTTGGAGAGAGATGGGGATGCGGCATATCGCAATCGTGGGTTCGGGGCTAAGCTGGATATTACACAGCCGAAGCTGCGCAGAAGAAATTTGGCGATGATGTGCGCGTGGACATATTGGATCGCCTGCCCGTTCCTTATGGCCTGATCCGCACCGGCGTTGCCCCCGATCATCAGTCGATCAAGGGCGTCTACAAGCGCTATGAGGCGGTCAACCTGTCAGACAATGTCCGTTTTGTCGGCAATGTCACGGTGGGGGAGGAAGTTTCCATCGCCGAATTGCAGGATATGTATGACGCGGTGGTGCTGGCGACAGGTGCACCCAATGATGCCCCGCTGGACATTGAAGGCGCGGACCTGCCCGGCGTGATCGGTTCTGCCGCTTTTGTCGGCTGGTATAATGGCCACCCGGATTATGCACGGCTCAATCCGCCTCTGTTCGGCCCCGGTGCCGTGGTGATTGGCAATGGCAATGTCGCGCTCGATGTGGCGCGCATCCTCTCCAAGGGGCGGGACGAATTTGCCGGATCGGACATTGTCCACCATGCGCTCGATCCGTTGGTGAGCGAATCCGGCATCAAGCGGGTCACGTTGCTGGGGCGACGCGGGCCGCACCAGATTGCGATGACACCCAAGGAATTGGGTGAACTCGCACATCTTCAGCGCGCGACCCCGCTTGTTGATGCAGCTGACCTGCCGGATGAGGCCGAAGACATGATGCTGGAGCCGGGCCAGCGCAAATCGGTCGCGCATTTGCGCGCCTATGCGCAGGGAACCGAAACCAAGGATGTGGTGATTGAGTTTGATTTCTTCGCCCGCCCGGTGGCCATTGAGGGCAAGGGCCATGTGGAGCGCATCATTGTAGAGCGCACTCAGGTGGATGCAGATGGAAAGGCGACGGGCACGGGAGAGACCTATGCCGTGCCGTGCAGCCTGATCGTTTCGTGCATCGGCTATCGTACCCCGCCGATTGAAGGTGTGCCTTATGAGACCGGGCGCGGCCGTTTCGCCAATTCGGATGGCCGCATCCTGGAAGGGCTGTACTGCGTAGGCTGGGCACGGCGCGGCCCGAGCGGGACCATCGGCACCAACCGGCCAGACGGCTTTGCGGTTGTGGATCTGATTGCGGAAGATATTGGCTCCGGGGCGGGGAAACCGGGTCGCCCCGCGCTTGATGCGCTGCTTGAAGCGCGCGGATCGGATATCGTGACGTTCCGCGACTGGAAGAAGATCGAGGAAGCCGAACAAGCCCGCGCCCGCCATGATGCCCCGCGTGAAAAGTTCGTCCATGTCGACGATATGATCAAGGCGCGCGGAGAAGCCTGACCAGGGCGGTATCGAGCGCCTGAAGGAAGCGTGAGCGATCCTCTTTTCCGAAAGGTTTTGGTCCGCCAATACCTTCGCCCAGCCCGGCGCGCAGATCGGCCATGATTGCGCGGGTGGCAACCGCCGCGCCGATCGAGCTGGTGGTGAACGGCTTTCCGGTGGGAGACAGGACGGTGGCTGCGGCCTTCAGGCAGCGGTCTGCCAGCAAGATGTCTGCTGTTACAACCAGAGTTCTGGCGGTGGCACGCTCTGCAATCCAGTCATCTGCCGCGTCAAAGCCATCGCTGACGATCTGGCGGCTGATGAGTGGATGATCCGGCACCCGAAACGGGCTGTTGGACACCAGCATGACAGGAACTTCCAGCCGATAGGCGACCCGGTAAATCTCATCCTTCACCGGGCAGGCATCAGCATCAACCAGAATGCTGGCGCTCATCCACGCCCCTTGGGCTTGCCACGGAAGGGCCGCGCGCCATGCGGCTTGCCCGGCGCGCGGTGCGGCCTGTCTCCGGCTGGCGCAAAGGCCGGACGGTCTCCGGACGGGGCACGGGCAGGCCTGTCTCCGGCGGGCGCACGCGGCGGCCGGCTACCCGAAGGTTCATGGTGGCTCTGATTGCCGGCATCGCCACGCCGCTTGTTCTGGCGGGAGGCCATGCGCGGATTGCCATCCACCGGCTCGATCATGATGCCATCATCCGGGTCTTCCTGCGCGGTCCGCTTCAGCGCATCGGCAAAGCGGGCAGCGACAGCGCGGGGAATGTCGAACATGGTCTCGTTCGCGGCGATCTTGATGGCACCCACTTCATTCTTGGTGATGTGGCCACGGCGGCACAGCAACGGCAGAATCCAGCGTGCATCGGCATTGTGACGCCGCCCGATATTGAGGCGGAACCACACCGTGTCATCAAAGCCGTTGCGCTTGTGCTGGTCTCGCGCCGGGCGGGCGTCGCCATCCAGCAATTCCTCGGGCGCGGGCATTTTGGCGCGGTGGGCTTGCACCAACGCCACTGCAATTGCATCCGCGCTCAGCGCCTTCTGGACGCGCATGGCGATGACCTTGTCTTCCTCATCGGCCTCGACCGGCTGGATCAACTGCTCGATCAGCCGTTCGCGATCATTGCGGCGAATATCTTCGGGGGTGGGGGCGGCAATCCATTCCGCTTCGATCCGCGCGCCGCGCAGCATCATTTCCACCCGACGACGACGCGGATAGGGAACGAGCAGAACCGCCGTCCCCTTCTTGCCTGCACGACCCGTCCGGCCCGAGCGGTGCTGGAGCGCTTCGGCATCGCGCGGCAGCTCGACATGGATGACAAGGCTGAGTGTGGGCAGATCAATGCCGCGTGCGGCGACGTCGGTGGCGACGCACACTTTGGCGCGACGGTCACGCAGTGCCTGAAGCGCGTGGTTGCGTTCGCTCTGGCTGTGCTCGCCAGACAATGCGACAGCGGAAAAGCCACGCTCGATCAGGCTGGCATGGAGATGACGGACATTGTCGCGCGTGGCGCAGAACAGCATCGCTGATTCGGCATTGTGAAAGCGCAGCAGGTTGACCACCGCATTTTCGATGTCTGCCGGGGCCACCGTGACCGCCTGATAGCTGATGTCGCCATGGCCGCGATCTTCGCTGATGGTGGAAATGCGCAGCGCATCGCGCTGATAGCGTTTGGCCAGCGCGACAATCGGCTTCGGCATGGTGGCCGAAAAGAGGAGAGTGCGGCGGCCATCGGGCGTTGCGTCCAGAATTTCCTCCAGATCCTCGCGGAAGCCCATGTCGAGCATTTCATCGGCTTCATCGAGTACCGCGACCTTGAGCGACGACAGGTCGAGCGCGCCGCGTTCCAGATGGTCCCGCAAGCGGCCCGGCGTGCCGACGACGATATGCGCGCCCTGGCTGAGTGCGCGGCGCTCGCGGCTGGCATCCATGCCGCCCACACAGGTGGCGATCCGCGCGCGCGCCGGGGCGAACAGCCACATGAGTTCACGGCTGACCTGCAAGGCGAGTTCGCGCGTGGGGGCGATGATGAGCGCCAGCGGCGCTTCCGCCATGACGCGCAGTTCGCCGCCTTCCAGCAATTGTTCGGCGAGGGACAGGCCGAAGGCGACCGTCTTGCCCGAACCGGTCTGGGCGGAAACGATCAGGTCTCTCCCCACGGCTTCGGGTGCGATCACGGCGTCCTGCACCGGAGTCAGGGCTTCATAGCCGCGTTTGGAGAGCGCTTCGAGGAGCGGTGGAGCGAGCGTTTCGGGGATCATGCGCGCCCCATAGGCGCAATTGAAGAAAATAGCGAATGGCAATGCACCCGGCGTGGGCCGGCCTGGCGATCAAGGCTCCTGCCGCACGATCGGTGGCAAGGCATAGCTGCCGTCCAGTGCCTCCTTGCGCGGCAGATAAAGCCGCGCGACCACATGATAGGCTCCGGCGGGCGTAGGCAGCCAGTTCGATGCGCCTTGCTTGGGCTTGGTGGCAGACAGGATGATGGACAGGCCGCCATCCTTGTCCCGCCTTGCGCCTTTGGTGCGATCTCCAAACTGGTAGCGGCGGATGGGATTTTCGGTCAATTGCATGGTCTGGCTGTCATAAGGCGTCAGCGACCAAAAGGCATTGGCGGGTGGCTCCTGCCCCGGCGCAAAACGGATGGTGTAGGTGCGCTTGCCGGTCAGCGGCTCGTTCTTGTTGTCGATCACGCCCGCCGGGTATATCGACTCTTCAGGCGCGTTGACATAGCCGCCGCGCACCAGTTCCGCGCGCAGCATATAGTTGGTGCCGGGATCGCCCACATCGCTGCGCGACATCCAGCCATTGACGAAGCGATCCGGCTTGAATCCCTTTTGCGCCAGCAGCTTGGGGCCAATTGCCAGCGCGCATTCCAGCCCGAGCCGCTGCGAAGCGGACAGGGCCTTGGTGTCGAATGAGACCGAGGGTCCAAAGCCGCCTGCATCAAAGACCGCCATCTGGCCGACTTCGCCGGGCAGGCGGGGGAGCGATTTGAGCGCGGTGTTGAGCAGGCCGAAATAGGCGAGGCTGGTGAAGGGCTGGAGCGGCTCCGCATCGCTGACGGGGGCACCCGCCGGGCCGCTCAACCGGAAGCTGCGCGCGACGGACATCACTGCTTTGTCCTGCGGGCCGTCAGCAAGGATGCGACCGAGCATCCACGCCGTATCGGTAGGCAGGCGAAACGCCCACTCCTGCCGGCACCGTGCCACCCGATGGGCCAACCAGCGCATAACGCTTGGCCGCGCCGCCATTGGTGCGCGTGCCCAGGTGCCAGGGGCTGGAATAGAGATCCATGAAGGCCAGCGTGTAGTAACGGCCCTTCATCTCGGGCACATCGAGCAGCACCGGCCCGCGAGACAGATCAATCCATGCGTTCACATAAAGCGTGTCTGCATTGGCCGCGCGCAACTGGCCCTGCGTGGCGGGGGTCAGCACATTGGGATAAGGGGCCAGCGTGTTGACCGGGGCCGCCACGGGCTGAGCAGGGCTGACGCGGTGCGTTTCATTGTGCTGCTGGCGCAGCATATCGACCATCGGATAACCGAACACATAGCCTTGCAGGCCGATGCTGTGCGCATAGGCCGCCTCAGGATCGGTAGACACCGCCTGACATTGTGCTGAGTCGGGCAGAGCGGCTGCCGCTGCCAAGAGTGTGAAAATCATGTGCCCTTCTCCCCTAACCCATGGATCGCGTGGCTGAAGGGATAGTGGGGTGCAGGCCTGATCTCAAGAGAAAGTGCGTAAAAATGACCAAATGAAATACGCAAAATGTCTATGATTTTGCGCGATTTGCTTCAAAATCGAACCGAACGGTCACATCAGCGCCAATCTCTGTCGTTGCGGCCCATTCTCCGCTGCCCACGCCAAATGCCGTGCGGTCCAGCGTGGTGCCGCCGTTCGCATGGGCACGTCAGTGTGACGGGGCGCGTCTTGCCATGAAGGGAGAGCGTGCCCGCCGCGCGGAACCGGTCCTTCCCGGTCTTGGTGATCGTGCGTGAGGTGAAGACGGCCCGACCCATGGAGACCGCGTTGAAGAAGCTCTCCCCGCGCAGCATCTCATCCCGCTGGGCGTCTTTCGTGTCGGCAGAGGCAAGGCCCACGGTCACGCGGATGCTGCTGCCGGGCAGATCGTCGGGGCTGAAGCGGATGTCTGCATCCCAGTCGGAAAAACTGCCGTTGACGGCGGTGCCAGTCCAGCTGGCTACAAACCCCAACTGCCCACCGTTGGCCACTGTCCAGCGCGAGACGGGCATGGCGGCGGGGGCCGACTCTTCCGCCTCGGCTGCATTGTCGGGCGCTGCGGTTTCGTTGGCGGCGACAATCTCATTCGCAACTGCTTCGGCTGTGGGTAGAGCGGGGGTCTGGTCTGGAATACGGGTCGGCGTCAGTGAGGGCGGGGGCGCTTCGAACGCCATCGTCCAAGCAGCGCCGCCGGCCAAAGCCATCAGGACCAAAGCACCGCCAGCAGCCAAAGCGCCTTTGTTCAAAGCGATATGCGGTGCCGCGCCTAATCCGGGGATCATCCGTCCCAGCAGATTTTCTCCCTTCAGGAGCTGGTGCCGCAAGGCGCCCGCAACATGGAGCAGGAACAGCGCGACACCCAGCCACGCCAGCAGCGCGTGCGCCCCTTCGGCCGGGTCTTGCCAGCCTGACCCCAAAGGGAGGTGCGGCCAGGGAAGCGTGCCGAACAGCAAAGTGGGCAGCTGGATTTTTGCCGTGGAGACCAGCACCCAGCCGGTCAGCGGAGCACCGAGCATGAACAGATAGAGCAGGCCATGCACACCGCCTGCCAGACGCTTCGCCCAGACCGAATCGCTCAGCGGCTCGGGACGTGGCGTCATCAGCCGCATCGCGATCCGCACCAGCGTGAGCAGCAGGATGGTGATGCCCACGCTCTTGTGGAGCTGGAAGGCAGCAAACTGCCCCGCACCGCGCGGCAGATCCTCCAATCGCCAGCCCAGAGCCAGCTGAAAGGCAAGGGCAAAGGCGATGAGCCAGTGCAGGATCATCGCGCGGTGCGCATAGCGGTTCATCGCCGAATTACGGCTTCTTGCTGAATTCGGTGTCGATCGTGATGTCGATCTCGTCGCCAACAGCGGGCGCGAACGCCGTCATCCCGAAATCCGTCCGCTTCAGACTGGCCTTGCCGGTCAGGCCGATGCGGATATCGCCCATCATGCCCTTGCCCCCTGCCACGAACGTGACCGTCATGGGGACCGGCTTGGAAATGCCCAGCAGGGTCAGCGTGCCATCCACGCGCGCCGTGGTTGCGGTCAGCTTGGTCAGGCTGGCCGCCTTGTAGGTGATGGTCGGGAATTTCGCGACATTGAAGAACTGCTCACCTTTGATGTGATTGTCTCGCGCTTCCCAGCCCGAATAGACGGCGGTGGCATCCATCGTCACGTCCAGTGAAGAGGTTTCGGGCTTGGCCGGGTCCCAGGTCAGGCTGCCGCTGATCTTTGGGAAATTGACCGTGGTGGTGGAAAAGCCGAGATGGCTGACGCGCGCGCCAACGCTGGTGTGGCTGGCATCCATCACATAAGCGCCCGCAGGCGATTTGGACGGATCAGCAGATTCTACCGCCGCGCCCAGCGGAGTCATGGCGAGGCCCAAGCCAAGCACCATAAGCGCGGCGCTGCGGCGGGAAAAGCGGTGACTTGTGATCATGAAAAATCTCCTCGATGTGCTGAGCCGGTGGGGTGGCTCAGGCGTTGGCAGGCAGGATGTTGTAAAATGGCCTGAATTGCAAATAATTCTCAAATCGACAAAGCCGGATCAGGCCTGATTCCGCCTGAACCGGGGCTCTGCAAGTAAAGGCAGAATCATGGCAAGACGGTGTTACGGCCTGAACAGTCACAGTTGCCAGCACCTCGCGCGCAGCAGCACGGTGCTTAGCGGTGCAGGGCGTTCTGATTCCGAAGACTCTGAAACCCAATGCGGGGCATGATGTGTGCATTGGCCGCAGGGCCATCCATCAATTCCCGTTTGGTGCAAGGAACCGACGCAGGCGACAGGGATTGAACCTGCACCTGCCCGTGTGAAGGGAGCCAGCTTAACCAGATAGTTAGCTGTTTTGTTTGCAAAAACAGCCGCTTGTACGAGGGCCGGTGTACGCGATTTGTACGAGCAGGTGCCCAGAGCCCTTGAAACGCGTTCATTTGATCGGATTGGCGGCGACGGCGGTTGCCAAGACCGCCTGACCGAAACGAAACGCCGGAAGGGTCGCCACCCCTGCCAGCGGTCGCTCGATAGCGTCGCAGCTACCGCCTCTCATACGATATCACGAATCGCGTGCAAGCATTGAGCTTGCGGGCGGTGCTTCATGAGCGCGACCCTGAGCCACGGGGCCTGCCCTCAGGTGTAAGGCGCGCTCGATCCGCTTTCCTTTTTAAAAGGCGGCAACCGGGGCTCCCCATCTCCACCTTGGCTATTTGGGTGCTCAGGCACTATGTCTGGCGCTCGCGTGACGATGATTTACCGGGCAGGTCGCATCTGCGCCTTGGGGGATCGGGTTTGCTGCACAGCGGACGATCTCGACCTGTGCGGCCAAAGCATCAACAATGCCGAACGCGAACTTGAGACCATTGACTGATCGCCGTGACGATCCGCGGCACCGGAGCCTGCTCCGGCCTCAGGAGCGAAGGAGCCATCCGATGGGCAGTTTGGCATCAATCTCGCGCCCCTGATCGAGCGCTACGTCGACCTGAAGGCTCCGTGCCGAGGCCCGCATACGCGAGCAGCAGGCGGTTGCCGAGTGCAAGGCCGAAATCCGCAGACTGCGTCGCTTGATACGTGAGGGCGCCGTCCCAGCGTTGATCGAGCGTGCAGAAGCTATTCTGCCCGACGGTCGCGTGGCGCCGATCCGTCGCATCGAAAGTCTCAAGGCCATCCAGTCCGGTCTTGAAGCCGTGCTTGCGGAATCTTTCGCCAGCATACCCCGTGCGATGAAAACTTCCGGTCGACCGGAAGAAAACAGCCGACCCAACATACAGACTCACCATTCATCACGATTTTGTAGC
>JADKCA010000003.1 GCA_016714795.1 Sphingomonadales bacterium
TGTGCCCACCAACACCCTGGCGGCAGGGAATATATTGGAAGAACTCCTGTCGCGTCCGGCGCTGATGGCGCGTGCCAAGGCAGCGGCGCTGCACCTTGCTGCCTGTCGGGAACTGGGCGAGCCACAAGCGGAAGCGGACGCCATATACGCGCTCGAAGGCGTTCTGCTGGAGGCGGCCGGGCGCAATCCGGCCCTGTCTCCGGGCGTCTGGCGGTGGTGCACGACCGGTGGCACCATTCGTCGTCGCGACGGAACGTCCGTTGAAATTCGCCCTGGCAGCATGATGATGGTTTCCATCCTTTCGGCTTTGCGGGATCGGCGCATGCCCGCCGCAATCCGGCGCGATTCGCATGAGGCCGCGTGCCTGATGTTCGGCTATGGGCCGCACCAATGCCTCGGTGCGGCGATGGCTCTGGCCCAGATTACCGAAGTCTTCGCCGCCCTGCTGACGCGGCCGGGGCTGGAGCGTGCCACGGGCACGGCCGGTCGCATGGTCCGGGCCGGGCCGTTTCCCGTTCAATGCACGTTGCGCTGGACCTGCGAGACAGCAAAGCGCGCGCTGATCGTCATCGCCCTGCCTGTGCGCTCCGGCGTGGAACGCACAGTCGTGGAAGAGGCGCTGGACAGGATCGGCAATCCCGCCTGTGCAGACTTCGCCAAGGCACTGGATGAGACCGGCTGCATCAGCCTGATGTCCATCAATGTGATCGAACGGGAGGCGGGGTCCGCCGAGTCGATCCTGCTGTTCGAAATCAATGGCGATGGGGATGAAACCAGACTGCTTCATATATTCGCCAACGCGGTGAGCCCATGGATTGGCCCCGTGCTGGCGCATTGCACGCCCGATGGTGATGAGCCATCCTCCCCCGAAGCCATGGCGACATTGCTGAAAGAGGGAATCCAGCATTTGCACCGCAAGCCCTGGGGCGCAACCGGCCTGCATTATGATGGTCTCAGCGAATTCTCCGTGGCAGATATTGACCGCCAGCAACGTCTCGGCCGCGCGGCGCGCGAGTTGGTCGAATCCTATCTCAAGAACGGCGACAATCTGAACCGCGGTATGCGTGCCATGCACTTGCTGATTTACGTCCGCCGGATTTTCAAGGGTGATCGCATTACTATGCTCCCCAAACCCAACCGGGATTTATACAAGGCGATCGATCCGGATGTGCGGCTTGGCATCGTCCGGCCCAGCCGCAAGCGCCTGTCCATCGCGGACTGGCACTGGCCTCGCTCGGTGTTCGATCCGCTCTGCCCGATGCTGCAAGGCCGGGATTCGCGCGCCTTTGTCGCGAGCATCCTCATCACATGGATCGTGTCCGGCTTTTCTCTGCTGTTCTGGTTGCATCCGGAAGCCAAGCCAAAGCTGATGGCCTTCGCGGCTGCCGTGCGCGACGCCGTGTCGCATGGCGTGAAGGCCCTGATATCCGCTTTGTCACAGGGAAGCCTAAGTGAGCGCCTCGGCGGTGCCTTTGGCTGGCTGGATGCAACGGTGCAGCAAGGCTTCGGCCTGATCTGGAAGGCCCTGCTCGACAGCCTGGCACATGGCTGGGGCTGGGTGACGCTGCTGTTCACGCTGGTGCCAATCCTCTTCGCCAGAGGGCCGGTCCGCAAAGTGGGCGGTGCCGTGCTGACGGGGCTGGCCCTCACTTATAGCTGGCCGCTGGCAACGCTCGTGTTCGGCGGGCTGATGAGTACGCTTGTGCTCTTCTGTCTGGTCGGCGCGGCCTTCGCGCTGGCGATCCGCTTCAAGGAAATGACAGATAAGAGCGATGGCCGGATTGCCGACTTTGATCATGTCCGTGCCATCGCCGCGAAGGAAAATCCGCCGGGATATGAGCATAATCATGTCCTGGTCGTCATGCCCTTCAAACAGGACTGACCCGAAAGCTGAGCTTTGCCTTTGTGATGTGGGGCATCAAGCAGGCGGTCACCTACTGGTTCCGGCCCGGCTATGTCGTGACGATGGGCACGATCCACAAGGCGCGCTGGTTGCGCATCAAGGGCACACAGCAATTCCTCTTCTTTTCCAACTATGATGGCAGCTGGGAAAGCTATCTTGAAGATTTCATCACCCGCGCGCACCCCGGCCAGTCCGCCGCATGGAGCCATGGCGTCGGTTTTCCGCCCACCCGCTTCCTGATCAAGGACGGAGCCAGAGATGGCGACCGGTTCAAGCGCTGGATGCGCCGCCAGCAAGTCGTCACGCGGGTCTGGTACAGCCGTTTCCCCGATCTGACGCTCAAGCAGATTCATCACAATGCGATGATCGAAGACGGTCTGGCGCGCGCCGCGAACGATACCGATGCCCGGCGCTGGCTTTCGCATTTCGGCTCTGCGCAGCGCGAAGTGAACGAACTGGAGGCGCATGAGGCGCAGAGCATTGTGTTTAGCGGCTTTTCGCGGCTTCGGCGTGCCACGGCCTTGCTGTTCCGCTTGCCCGATGACCCGGACGGCATCAAAATGTGGTTTGATGGACTGCTCAATCTTCCCGTCGAAATGGATCACGGAAACCCGCCAGAAGGCCGTTTGAACTTTGGCGATGTGCCCTATGACAAGACGGCGTTGGTTCTGGGCTTTTCGCTGACAGGGCCTCCGCAAGGCAGGGCTGGCGGAGGGTGAGGGGCTGGAAGAGTTGCCCGCCACCTTCCGCATGGGCATGGCAGGCCGCGTGCGCCAATTGGGCGATCCCGATCCCGCTGCATGGCGCTGGACCGATGGGGAGAGCAGTGGCGCAGATGTGGTGCTGATGGTCTATCATGATGACCCACTGCCCGTGAATGATGAGTTTGAGGATCTGAGTTTTCCCGTCTTCTCCCAGCTTCAATATGCCACCAATTGCGGCCTCACGCTCCTCCACGACATTCCCTGTGCGCCCGTGGTGGTGAAGGGGGAAGAACAGCCCAATACCGAGCATTTCGGCTTCCGCGACGGCATTTCGCAGCCCGTGATCCGCGGCACCCGCAGAGGCAGTGCCGCCGTTCCTGAGCGCGATCTGCTCTCCCCCGGCGAGTTCCTGCTCGGCTATCAGAATGATCAGGGCTATGTCTCGCCGTCGATCACGGTCGGTTCGCAGCTTGATCCGGCCAGCAATCTGCCGACGCTGGCAGAGAGCCGGGTCAACCGCTTCCCCTTTTTCGGCAACCGTAATTCCGATCCGGAGCGGCGTGATTTCGGGCGGAACGGCACGTTCCTCGTGTTGCGCCAGCTTGATCAGGATGTGGATGGGTTCGAAGCAGAAATGGCGCAGAAGGCCAAAGAGCTCGACACGAAGTTCCCGCGCCTTGGCGAACTGCTGGGCCGCCCGGTGGATGCGGACTGGCTGTCTGCGAAGGTCATCGGCCGCTGGAAGGACGGGACGTCGCTGGTCGCAAGTCCGCATTGCCCGCTCGGCGCTATCGCCCCGGACAATGACTTTGCCTATGGCGTGGATGATCCGCGCGGCCTCGCCTGCCCGCTTGGTTCGCACATTCGCCGCACCAATCCGCGCGACAGTCTGGAACCCGGCGATGCGGACGAACAGCGCATCACCAATCGCCACCGCCTGCTACGGCGCGGGCGGAGCTATGATTATGATGCAGATCGCAAGGGCGAGAACCGCCGGGGCCTGCTTTTCGCCGCGCTCTGTTCAGACCTCGACCGCCAGTTCGAATTCGTCCAGACTCACTGGGCGCAGGCCCGGACCTTTCACGCGCTGACCGACGAAGCCGATCCGCTTCTGGGCCATCCCGATGCAGAAGGCGGAGCGTTTACAGGGTCAGGCCCGCGTCCAACGCGCTTCACCGTCCCGTCTCCGGTCGGGCCGGTCACGGTGGAAGGCCTGCAAAGCTATGTCACCATGCGCGGCGGCGGGTATTTCTTCCTGCCCAGCCGTTCGGCCATCTCCCATCTGATCAGCAGGCTTCAGCACAGGACAGGATAAGCCTCTGGCAACGCGCGCCACAGCCGGACGTGGCGGACTCTCCTCCAGAGTGTTTATGGTCTAACAATATTATTCTTATAATACAGTTAGACCATCAGGCCGCACCGATATGGCTCACCCCTTGCGCGCGATCCACAAACCCACCGCCAGATTGGGCACCCAGCAGGCCCAGGCGATCCAGGCATAGACCTGACTGAAACTCTTCAGATCGATCAGCGCGAGCGGGAGATAGAGCCGCAGCGTGACACCGGCAAAGGTCAGCGCAAAGCTGAGGATCATCAGGCGGCGGTGCGCGGCGAAGCGCTTGGTGATGGCGGCACGCAGCGCGAGCAGGGTCAGGCCAATCCAGAGCAGCGCCAACAGGCTGAAGCCGGTCGCGGCAATCGGCCCGCCATTAGATCCGCTGGCGATGAGCAGCCCCGCCACACCGCCTACAGTGCAGGAGAAAACATAGATCCAGCCCAGCATCCGGTGCGTGCGCGGCGAGCCACTCCGCAGACGATCGGAAAATTGCCACGGGCCGCTCAGCAAGGCAGCGGTGCCCAGGCTGATATGGATCATGAAGCCGGTGTGATGGTTGAGGAAATTGGGCAGCAGCGGCGGCGGGGCCATGTCCTGCCCGGCCAGATAGCGCAAGGAGCCGAGCCCGATGACCGTCGACAGGATCAGAATGATCCCCCAGCGCCAGTTGAACCCTGCGGCGTCTGCGGCGTTTGCGCCGCGCTGTGCCGTTGATGTCGTTGCCATGCCAAGCCTCCACGATGGACGCCGAATCACTTCTATGTGAACGGCGTAAACTTATGTGGCTCAGAATATTAACAGTGTCAACATGGTGACTCAGCGCGGCGGGTTGGCATCAGAATCCCACGAAACGCGCCGCTTCCGCCACGCTCTTGCGTTCGGACACCACGGCGTTGGCAGGGAAGCTGTCCTCAGGCCAGCCCAGCGCGACCGCCTTCATGATGACCTGATCTTCGGCAATTCCGGCATGCTCACGCACCACCGGGCTTTGCATGATGCCTTGGCTGTTGATGACGCAACCCAGCCCGCGCGACCATGCGGCGTTGACCAATGCCGTCGTCACCGCGCCGCAATCAAACGCGGTATCATCACTGTCGGCCAGTTCGCGGTCATAGGTGATGATGACGCACACCGGCGCGTCGAACTGGCGGAATCCGCGCAACACCCAATCCTGCCGGGCAGGCGCATCGTCACGGGCGATGCCCATCGCGCCGAACAACTGCTTGGCCACACCCACCTGCCGGTCGCGATGGATGCCGCCAAAAGCATGGCCGGTGCGGAATTCGCGGCTGTGCGGAATGCCCGCAAGATTGCGTTCGGTATTGCCCTGCCGGATGCGGTCCAGCGGTTCGCCGGTCAGCACGGTGAAGTTCCACGGCTGGGTATTCATGGATGACGGCGCGCGCATGGCCAGCGTGAGGATTTCCTCGATCAGTTCGCGCGGCACCGGATCGGGCTTGTATCCGCGAATGCTGCGCCGGCCCATGATCACGTCATCAAATTCCATCTGTTATCTCCCATGTTTATCGTTCTGCGCGCCGTTCATAGGCGAAGCGGGCGCATCTGCAACAGCCCGTTGTGCCCATTGCCAAGCGCCTCACCGCGCCTTACCCCCTGTGCCATGTCGCACGAGAAACGCATTGTTCATTGTTCCGGCCCGCAAGATCCGCACGCTTTTGACGGCATTCCCGTCCAGCCGCGCCGGGGCGATCTGGATGCGATCTGCCCGGACTGTGCCGGGCATGGGCAGTGGAACCGGGAAATCGACCTCGCCAGCCATCGATCCAAGCGCCATTTTTGCGAACGCTGCGACGCGCGCGGCTGGCTTGAAACCGGGGACGATCTGGTGCCCGGCCACGATATCGAGCTTTCACAAGACGGACACCCGCAATGGGTGATCCGCATGGAACCGCCAGACAAATAAGGGCCGCGCCATTCAGCGCGGATTCACCGACATCCCCGCATTTCCAGATCAACACACGAAAGGGCTTCGCCATGCGTACTCCAATGTCATTCCTGATCCTCGCTGCGCTGTCTGCGCCTGCCCTCGCCGCTCCGCCCATGGCCAAGATTGCCCCGTCAATTGTGGGAGGATACTCACCCGCCCCGGCAGATTCTGATGCGCGCAAGGCGGCTCAGTTTGCCCTGCCCAAGCTGAAACGCGGCAAGGCGCGCATCCGCTCTCTCGATGCCGTGGAGCGCCAGGTGGTAGCGGGCACGAATTATCGGATAGAGATGACGCTGACCGATGGCAGCCATTGGAAAATCGTGGTGTGGCAGCGGCTGGACGGACGCTATCAGCTGAGCCAGTCTCAGCGCGTGAGCGCAGCCATGTCGCAGGCCAATTATGTCATCACCGGTCGCGTCACCTATCGTGAACGCATGGCATTGCCCGCCGGTTCGGTGGTGAAGGTGCAGCTTCTGGATGTGTCGCGGGCGGACGCCCCTGCCCGTCTGTTGGCGGAAAAGAGGATCGTGACCACCGGCCAGCAGGTGCCGATTCCGTTCTCGCTCTCTGTCGCCCGCTTCCGCTTGCCTGGGCCGTCGCGCAACAGCGTCAGCGCGCGGATCGAAAGCGCATCGGGCCAGTTGCTGTGGATTACCGACACGATCAACACGGCAGAGCCGGACGGATCGGGCAACCGGATTGAAATGGCCGATCTGGTGCTGGTGCGCGCCGTTCAGTAATGGCGGGCGATGAGCGCGAAGAGCGTTTCTGCCTCTTCGCGCCACGCCTGATCGTGCACATCTGTCCAACCCGGCCCCGCCGCTTCGGCGAGCACATCGACCAGCAGGGTCAGCGCATCGCGATATTGGGACAAGGCAATCTCGCCATGCGTGTAGTGCGTTGTCACCTGCGCACGCATGATCATCGGCACCCATTGCTCGCCCGCGGCCTGAGCGAGCAGCATCGTCAGCATCTCGTTGACCATCGCGCCCTGCGACGCGGCCCGGTTGTGAAAATTGACCTCGTCGCCGGGAAAGGCCGCGTAGAAGCGCGCGAAATAGCGGGGCACAATGTCCACGCCGCGTTCCGCCACGAGATCGAGCGAGGCGAGCATAAGGGCGTGGCGGGTGTCGAGCGCAGTGTCCATGTCACGCCCTAGTGGCAAACATGCGTCCCTATCCTTGACCAACGTCAAGCGCGCATCTGTCGCATCTTTACACTTTGCTGTAGGGTCCGCTTGATCACCGCGCGACAACAAGGAGCGTCCCACCGATGACCCAAGACAGCAAGGGCAAGCGCACGCTCTGGTCCCGCGCGGCGGAGATGGCCATTTCTCCAGCCTGTCCAAAATGATCATGTGGGGCGTTGGCGGATTGGCCGCACTGGGTTTGCTGGTAGGCTTCGGCCCTTATCCTGTTGCGATGATCGGCGTTCCGGAGTCAGACCTCAGCAACTCCATGCCGCACACATTGGCCCTGCTCGCCCTGGGGGGCGCGCAGACCGGCTTTGCGCTGGAGCCAGTCGCACGGCAAATGCTGGAATCCGCGCGGCTGTGGACCGGCCTCGTGCTCATCAACGCCAGCCCGATGGGGGTAACCGGCGTGCGGCTCTGGGTGGTTGCCCTGCCCTTCATCGGCACAGCGCTGGCGGGGTTCGGCCCCGCTTATGACCTCAGCCAGAGGCTCCGTTAGTCAAACCAGACCAAGGCCCTTGCGCTCCCCCCGCGCACTGCTAGCCTGCCCTCACCCAAATAAGGAGAGGGACATGTCTGAACAACAGGAGGAGGCGGCTGGTTTGTCGCCGTTCAACGGATTTCTGGTGCTGCTGCTGATCGTGGCGGCGATTGTCGGCTGGATTCTGATCGGATCGAAATTTCTGGGCGTGACGTCCTTCTTCGCCAGTTTCCTCTTCCTCTGGTATTGGGCCGCAGTTGAGCAAGCGGATTATGGCCAGTGGACGCAAAGCGTGGTGGGCGCGCTCGTCGGCCTGCTGCTGGCATGGCAATCCGCCTGGCTGGGCGTGCATTACGGCCAGAATGGCATGATCGCGGGCATCGTGATCATGCTCGCCGCCATCTATGTTCAGGTGATGAACTGGGTGCCGATCGCCATCAACCGCAGCACGATGCTCTACCTCACGGTGCTGTCTGCCCCGGCCATTCTGATGGGGAAGGATTTCAACCCGGTCGAAGTGAGCATCGCCATTGTGGGCGGCGCGGTGTTTTTTGCAGGCGTTGTGAAGCTCGCCTTCCTTTACGCAGCGCGCAACGCGAAGGGCTGAACCTCAGGCAGGCACCGCCGCCAGAAAGTCATAGGGATCAATGCCCGATGACCGGAAAGCGGCGTGTGCCTGCCGATAGACAGTCGGCTCGCTTATGCCCATCCGCTTGCGGGCGGCCTCCAGCGGTTCGGCGAGCAATGCCATGATGTCCTGCTCCACCAGCCGCTGCGCCAGTTTGCCTGACTTGTGAGACTGGCGCACCGCCGCAAGCACCGGCGCATCGGCCTTCACCCGCCGCTTGATCTCCAGCGCACCGGCCCATGACAAGAACCACGGCATCCAGCCGCGATCCTGCCCATAGGAAAAGCCCAGCGCGCACTGCTCGCCCAGCGCATCGCGGCCATAGCCGGTCAGCACATGCACCAGATCATGCACGTCGCGCAGTCGCTCTCCATACCATTGCATCTGGTCATCATAGCGCGGACGGCCCACATTCATCTTCTCGGACTCGGCCACCAATCCGGCGGCAGACAGGCCTTCACGCTTCATGAATGCCATATAGGCGTGCGCCACGCTATCCGCAGGCAGCTTGGAGTGCGTGTCATGAGCATCCATCAGCGGCGCGAGCAATGGCTCCCGCGCCATCAGCGCCTGCCCCTTCGGACTTTCGCAAAAGCGCCTCGCGCGGGCGAGAAATTCCTTGCTCGGCAAGGCCTCACCAATGTGGAACACCTGCTCGGTATCCTCCTTGTCCTTGATGAGGATGCGGAAATGGGCGAGCGCCTTGAGCGGGCGGAAACGGGCCTTGGGCCTGCGCGGATCGAGGAAGATGGTGGGGGTCATGACGGAGAAGATATGGATGCTGACAGGAATGTCAACAATCACCTCTCAACCACGCGCATCGCCACGTTGCAGATCGTCACTGCATCGCCATCGACATTCAGCCCCGTCACCCGCGCGCGCGACAGCGGCGATGTCCACCGCTGCTTCTCCACCGGCCCCACCGCCTCCTGTCTGACCGGCCCGGTGCTGGAAGAAACCCATTATCCCGAGGTGCGGGTGGTGCGGGGTTAAGCCTCCACCCAATCCCCCATCGCACCCCCATCACCCGCCTTCAGCCGGTATGATTTCAGCACGAACCGCTCATATTTTTTGTCCAGAACGGTGGACATGCCGATCAGTTCCGCCGTCACCTCATCCGCCGTCAGGGTGACAAGGCTGTATCCTTTGGTGAGGTGCTGGCAGAATTTCACCTCCGGGCAGGATTGCGAGAAAAGCGGGCCAAGCTCCACATGGCCGAGCATATTGCCCAGGCTGCTGCTGGTGATCGCGGACGTGCCCAGTTCGGCGGCGACCCGCTTGCCGCCCGCATCGCGCAACGTGTTGACCCAGAAGGCATGACTGTCTCCAGAGAGCACGACCGGCCTTCCGCCTACTGCCGAGAAGGTCGCATCCATGCGGGTGCGCGCGGCGGGATAGGCGCTCCAGCCATCAAATTCGAACGGCAGATCGGTGGGAAGCGTTTCGAGTTGCTTGAGCCAGGGCCGCAGTTGCGGCGCGGCCTTGGCATAGGCCGTCTGCCAGCCCTCTGGCCCCAGATGGCGGACAATATCCACGCCGGTGGTGCGCGCCATCACCATCTGGTTGCCGATCAGCTGCCAGCGTTTGCCCGCCTGAACCGAGGCTTTGAGCTGGCCTTCCAGCCACGCCTCCAGACCCTTGCCGAACACGCTGCGATCCGGCCTGGCGAGTGCGCGGCGCAGACTGTCCGGATCGACGCGCACGGCATAGGGCGCAGGCAGATCGCGGCCTTGCATGGCGGCGCTGATCATCGCCTTGCGCGTTTCCGCATCGGTGACGGGCTTGGGGCTGGCGGCGTCGCTCATGTCGAGCACAAGCCAGGTGGCGTCGTGCGGATCGCGCAGGTCGATCTGCTTGTCTCGCCCGACATGGCGGTTTTCCATCATGATGATCGTCGCCAGATTGCCAAGTTCGAACGTGCGGCTAATGTCTTCGCGCGGCTTGCCGGGGGCCGGCGGGCGGATGGGCAGCCATTCGTAAAATGCCTGCACCGAAGCCGCCTTTCGGTTGCCCCATGCGCCCTCGTTCGGCTGATGATTCTGCGCCCCGCCAGTCCACGCATCATTGGCGGTTTCATGATCGTCCCACACCACGATCCAAGGCGCGCGGGCGTGCGCGGCCTGCAAATCGGCATCGGTGCGGTAACAGGCGTGGCGCGCGCGATAATCGTTGAGCGTCACCGCTTCGTTGAGCGGCAGCGGCACCCGCCCGATCTTGCTGCCGATGCTCATCCCCAACTGATCCGGCCCGCCGCCATATTCGTAAATATAGTCGCCCAGATGCAGCACCAGATCGAGCCGCTCCAGCTCCGCCATATCCCGATAGGCGTTGAAATGACCGCCCGAATAGAGCGCGCAGGAAGCGACTGCCATCACCACGGAGGCCACATCGCCCACCGGCAGCGTCTTCGTGCGCCCGACAGGAGAGATCATCCCACCCGCCTTGAACCGATAGAAATAGGGCGTGTCGGGCTTCAAGCCATCCGCATCCACCTTCACCGTATAGTCCGCCGCTGCATCGGTGGCGGTCACGCCGCGCCTCACGACGCGCCGGAACGCCGCGTCACGAGCCATTTCCCAAGCAACCTTGATGGGACCATCTTGCGCGGCCTGCGGCGTCACCCGCGTCCACAGGATCACCCGATCCTGCAACGGATCGCCCGAAGCGACACCATGGAGGAAACCCGCGGACGGGGCCTTCCCCGTCGCAGCGCCAGACGCCGCCGCCAGTAGCGCGCCGCCGACCGTGAATATGGCTTCGCGTCGATCCAGTTTCATATTTGCGCCCTCCGGTGTGATGCTGTGTGGCATCCATCAGGCGAATGAGCGAAAAGCTCAACCGGAAACTGCCCGCTCTTTCCCGGTCATTGCGAGCGCAGCGAAGCCATCCAGTGACAGCTAAGATTTGATTGCACGACCCAAAACTACTTCACCTTGGGAGGGCAGTCCTTCCACATGCAAATTCCATTATAGTATATCCAACGCTTCCCAGAACTACTGGGTCATAGTTAAAATCAAAATCAGATTCTCTATCACTCTTCAACACAGTGCCATCTGGGCTGTAGTGTACGATAGATACCACCAACATGGTTTCAGATTTGCAATCAAACTGACTCAACGTCACTCCTGATCGCGCCTTTTGGGTTCTCACTTTGCTGAAATCCCAATTCACCCATATCTGGCGAACGGGAAATGGACGACGGATCTCAATAGGAGGCAGCTCTCGTACCTTGGTCGGATCAACTGACACAACCGTCCCGTTGTCGCTTGTCGTGAGATACTCCCACTCCTGAGCTTGGGCTGAGCCCGTCGCCAGAAATGACGCAATCAGAAACTTCCAAATCATAAAACCTCCGACTCGTCTATGCTACTACGGTAGAGACATGTTTCGCTTAAGCGCCTCAACTACAGCTTCAAATGTTACGGCCCAAATCAAGATTTTCCTGCATACTTTGTATATTTCGGAAAAGCATTTCATTTCACCCCTTCGCGCGAACCACCCCCATTGCCCCGCGCCCCGCGCCCGCCTATGTTCGCTCTATGTCCCTCATCATCCGCACCAATTTGTCAGAGCCGGAAACCGGCCAGACCTTCATCCCCCATCGGCCAGAGCGCCCGCCCAAGGTGGATGGCGGCAGGCCACTTAAAGTTGTCTCTGACTATCAGCCTGCGGGCGATCAACCCACCGCCATCGCCGAACTGGTGGAGGGTGTGCAATCGGGCGAGAAGGATCAGGTGCTGCTCGGCGTCACCGGCTCCGGCAAGACCTTCACCATGGCCAAGGTGATCGAAGCGGTGCAGCGCCCTGCCCTCATCCTCGCGCCCAACAAGATCCTCGCCGCGCAGCTCTATGGCGAGATGAAAAGCTTTTTCCCCGACAATGCGGTGGAATATTTCGTGTCCTATTACGATTATTACCAGCCCGAAGCCTATGTGCCGCGCTCCGACACCTATATCGAAAAAGAATCGAGCGTGAACGAGGCGATTGACCGGATGCGTCACTCCGCCACGCGCTCTCTGCTGGAACGGGACGATGTGATCATCGTCGCCTCCGTCTCCTGCCTGTACGGCATCGGCTCGGTCGAAACCTATTCGGCGATGATCTTCGACCTGAAAAAGGGGCAGACGCAGGATCAGCGCGAGGTGATCCGCAAGCTGGTGGCGCTGCAATATAAGCGCAATGATGCGGCCTTTGCGCGCGGCAATTTCCGCGTGAAGGGCGACAATCTGGAGCTGTTCCCCAGCCATTATGAAGACACCGCATGGCGCATCAGCTTTTTCGGCGACGAAATTGAAGAGATTGTGGAATTTGATCCGCTGACCGGCAAGAAGGTGGCGTCGCTCGATTATGTCCGCGTCTATGCGAACAGCCACTATGTCACGCCCGGCCCCACGCTCAAACAGGCGATGGAAGCGATCAAGCTGGAGCTGAGCATCCGGCTGGAAGAACTTGTGAAGGAAGGCAAGTTGCTGGAAGCGCAACGGCTGGAGCAGCGCACCAATTTTGATCTGGAGATGATCCAGGCGACCGGCAGTTGCGCGGGCATCGAAAATTACAGCCGCTTCCTCACCGGGCGTCTGCCGGGTGAGCCGCCACCAACCCTGTTCGAATATCTTCCGGAAAACGCTCTGCTGTTCGTGGACGAAAGCCACCAGACGATCGGGCAGGTCAACGGCATGGCGCGCGGGGACCACCGACGCAAACTGACGCTCGCCGAATATGGATTTCGCCTGCCAAGTTGCATCGACAACCGCCCCTTACGCTTCAACGAGTGGGACGTGATGCGCCCGCAAACCACCTATGTCTCTGCCACGCCGGGCCATTGGGAGATGGAACAGACCGGCGGCGTGTTTGCCGAACAGGTGATCCGCCCGACAGGCCTGATCGACCCGCCTGTGGAGATCAAGCCGGTGGAAGATCAGGTGCAGGATTGCATCAACGAATGCCGCAAAACAGCGGAAGCAGGCTATCGCACGCTCGTCACCACGCTCACCAAGCGGATGGCGGAGGATCTGACCGAATTCATGCACGAAGCGGGCTTGCGCGTGCGCTACATGCACTCGGACGTGGAAACGCTCGAACGCATCGAGCTGATCCGCGATCTGCGCATGGGCGTTTATGACGTACTGGTGGGCATCAACCTGCTGCGCGAGGGGCTGGACATTCCCGAATGCGGGCTGGTGACGATTCTGGATGCGGACAAGGAAGGCTTTCTGCGTTCCGAAACCTCGCTGATCCAGACCATCGGCCGCGCCGCGCGCAACGTGGATGGCCGCGTGATCCTCTATGCAGACCGGATGACCGGCAGCATGGAACGCGCCATCGCCGAGACGGACCGCCGCCGCGAAAAGCAGCGGGCCTATAACACCGAACACGGCATCACGCCCGAAACGATCAAGCGCGCGATCGGAGACATCATCAAGGACGTTTCCAACCGCGACAGCGTGATGGTGGAGATCGAAGACGGCCCGGCGCACATGGTCGGCCATAATCTGCGCGCCTATATCGAAGAGCTCGAAAAGAAGATGCGTGCAGCAGCGGCAGACCTTGAATTTGAAGAGGCAGGCCGTTTGAGGGATGAAATCCGCGCGCTGGAAGCCGAAGAACTGGGCCTCCCAGCCGGAGAGCAGCGCGCGCCCATGATGGGCCGGAGCAACGAAGGCAAGCCGGGGACGCGCAAGGGGCGGTTCGGGAAGAGTACGAAGTTCAAGGGGCGGGGGCGGTGATGCTTGCATAATGCTGGCATTATGCTATCATTTTAACTGCAAGGAGCTGAACATGGCCACACTGTCAATCCGCAAGCTGGATGATCGCCTCTATGAGCGCTTGGGCCTAAGGGCAAAAAGCAACAATCGCTCGCTTGAAGCCGAAGTGCGCGACATTCTGGAAGGCGCCCTGCCCGCCCATGACTCCCTGATTTCGGACCTGCGCAACTACCATGCGAAGATGCGGGCGTTGCACAAGGAACTGCCAGACAGCACGCCCCTGATCCGCGCCATTCGGGATGAGGAATGATCGTCGTTGATGCAAGTCTCGCAGCAAAATGGGTGCTGTGGGAAGCGCATTCGGATGCAGCCCTCGATTTCTGGGAAAAGCATGTCGGCGATCTCGCTGCACCGGATCTGATCGCGGTCGAAGTGGCCAGCGCCCTCGTCAGCCGGGCCAACATGGATAAATCGCTGACCGAAGCGATGCGAGAGGGCTTGCGGCACTGGTCTCGCCTGATGGCCGGGACAGGAATTCAGCAATTCCGCGTCACGACTTCGCGCGTGCAGCGCGCCGCCGATCTCGCCATGACACTCGGCCATCCGGTGAAAGACTGCCTCTACCTCGATCTCGCCGCCGAACTGGATTGCCCGCTCATCACCTGCGACGTGAAATTCGCGGCCAAGGCGCGGGGGGTGTATGCTGCGGTGCGGGTGTTGGGGGATGGTGAATGAGCAGAGACTTGAATGGCGTGAAACACTGGGACATTGAGCGAAGATGGATTGGATTGGGAGCCAAGTCCGAAACGAAAATAGCGAAAAATTGAACCTCGCTCTCGGAAAACGGTAACCCGACGCTGGAAACACTGACTTCCGTGCTTGATGCGCTCGGCCTTGAACTGACTGTGCAGAAGCGCGCCGCCTGAGCTTTGCCCGCCTGCCGCCAATGTTCGGTCAGCGCGTGACTATCCTGCGCGGCGCAGCTTGGTGAGCTTTTTCAGCAGCATGTCACGCTTCAGACGAGACAGATGGTCCACGAACAAGATGCCTTCCAGATGGTCCATTTCGTGCTGGAGGCAGGTGGCGAGAAGGCCTTCGAGCTGTTCATCGTGGCTTTCACCCTTTTCATCCAGCCAGCGCGCGCGGACGGCGGCGGGGCGGACGACATCGGCATATTGTTCGGGGACCGACAGGCAGCCTTCGTTATAAACCGACTCCTCTTCGGATTCCTCAAGGATTTCGGGATTGATGAAGACGCGCGGGCAGCGCACGGCATTGCCTTCCTCATCTTCGTCTTCCTGAAGATCGATCACCAGAACCTGTTTAGGCACGCCCACCTGAATGGCGGCGAGGCCGATGCCGGGGGCGGCATACATGGTGTCAAACATGTCTGAAATGAACGCGCGCAGATCATCATCCACTGCGTCAACGGGGGTGGAGACCGTCTTGAGAACGGGATCGGGGATTTCGAGAATGGGAAGAATGGCCATGGCGTGCAGGTAGGAAGGTGCGGGCCGCTGGTCAAGATGCGGCCCGCTTTCCGCGCTTATCCCGCTTTGGCCGGGCTCACCCAGATCGGAGAGGAGTAGGCCCGTTCCTGCGCCTTGCTTTGCACATCGGGAGAGAGCTTCATCTTGAAGCGCACAGCGTCAAAAGCCACCCAGCGCGGGGTGGGGATTTCCAGCACGCGCACATAGTAGAAAGCCCGCTGAGACGGCGCATATTCAGGATCACGCCAGACTGTGCGCAGTTCTGGCGCACCGATGCTGTTCTTGTAGGTCGCGGTTGCCAGATCTACCGTATCTCCCACCGGCGTGAGCTTGCCACCGGAAAGCTTGCGCGTTTCCGGGCTGCTCCAGACGACATCGAACACCTTTTCATGGGCTTTGCCGCTGGCATCGGTCCAGCCCTTGACCATCTGGACGCGGTCCAGATTGGCCCCCATCGGGTCTTTCAGGGCAGAGATGACGAAGCTGGGCGTGCCCTTGCCTGAGGGTGCGAGTTCGCCGCCCATCGGCACGCCTTGGGTATAGCCTGCCTTCACCCAGTCAGACTTGAAGATGTCTGCCACAAAGTCCCATCCGGCAAACAGCCGCACCGTCATGCGCGGTCCTGTGGTGGCATAGACTTCGCGCCGCAACAGCGCGTCGAAGATCGCTTCCCGCGTATTGGCCTTCGCCCAGACACCGGCATAGCCGCCCGCCAGATAATGCCAACCGAAACGGCCTTCGCGAGAACCCAGATTTTGCGCCAGATTGGCCCGCTCTGCACTGGGCTCATTGCCGCTATGTTTGCCGAAAAAGTTGTTTTCATCTGCCGTGGCCAGCGCTGTGTGGCTGTCGGTCGATCCGATCATGCCCAGCTTATAGGGGTTCACGCCGGTCTGATCCTCGATCATCAGCCCGCGCTTTAGCGCTTCGCGCACATAGTCACCCGCCAGCATATCGGGCGTCTTCTTGCCCTCCATGGTGAGGTTGCCCAACTCCCATCCGGCATCGCCAAAATTCGCAAACTCGTCATTGGGGGAGAGGAAGGGATGGCTTTCGCTGTCCCCTTTAATCTGCGTGGCTTCAACAACCGGTTCATGCGCGGCACGCCTGCGGGCATAGTCTGCCGTCATCGCGCCACCGCCCGGCCCCGTCATCTGGAACATCAGCCCGTTGGACAGGTTGGAATTGTGCGGAATGGCGAGCATCCGCCCGCCGGTTTGCTTCTCATAGCCATCCATATAGTCCCACAACTGATCGGGCGTGGTGCCGACCAGCGAGTTATAGGGGATGACCTGATCTGCGCGGTCCTTGCCATCGCGGAACATGACGACGCGGTGGAGATTGTCGCCCTTGCGCATCAGCGTATATTCAAAGCCGTTGAACGCAGTGAATGTGCCGGGATCATTGTACCGCTCCGTGATCTTCGTGTGCGCAGTCCACACGTCCTGATTGCGCTTTTCTGACGCCTTCGGGTCCATCATGTCTTTGGGCAATGTACGGGTCGAGAAGCGGTCGATCAGTTCGGATGCGACCTTCATCGACTCTTTCGGCCCTTTCTGAAGCTCATCATGCCAGCGTTGCAGCGTGGGATCGCGCAACAGCAGGCGTGGAGCATCATGAATAGCTTTCAGTGCGGCGAGTCCGTCCGAATGGTCGGCGATCACCAGAAAGTCGAGCGGACGATCCAGCTTGGCCTTGAGGCCGGTGGTGGACGTGACTTCCTCCCCGCGCGCGAACCGCAGCGCCTCTTCCGGCCCAAGCCGCACACCGAATCCGAATGCGTCGGACGAGTTGGAGGTGTGAAGATGAGTGTCGCCCCAGAAGACCCGCTCTGGATAGGCGGTTTCTTTTACCTCGGCTTTTTTCCCGCCGAACAGTCCACCGCCCTGGTCTCCGCATCCGGCCAAAGCCAATGCCAGCACCGCGCAGCCTGCCAGCGCCAATTTACGTCCTGTCTGTTTCATTCTCAAATCCTCCCCGCCTCTTCAGTTGCTCTGCCCACTAATTAGCGTTGCATTATGAAACCGGCAAGCCAGCCTCAATGGGACTTGAGCGCGGCAGCCAGCGCGGTAACGCCTTCCAGAACCTCCGCCCAGCAGCGTTCAAAATCCGCAGCGCGCCCTGCCCAGGGGTCATCAATCTCTTGCCCTGCCCGCCCCGGCGCATGATCGAGCAACAAAGACAGGTGCGCGCCATGACCCGCTGGAGCCATGTCAGCAATGGCCTTCAGATTGGCGCGATCCATGCCGATGATATGCGTGAATCGCGCAAAATCTTCGGACCGCAAAGGCCGGGCACGCTGACTGGAGATATTCACCCCATGCTTGCGCGCAACAGCAATGCTCCGCCTGTCCGGCGCCTTGCCCTCATGCCAGTCCCGCGTGGCGGCAGAGTCCGCATCGGCATCCAGCCCGATCAGCGCAGCTTCGCGCCGGAATGCGCCTTCAGCCAGCGGGGAGCGGCAGATATTACCCAGACACACAAACACCACATGGGGCTTCATCACTGCGCTTTCCCTTGCCAACAAGGCGGCCTCTGATAACGATGACAGCCGAAGTGACAAGCTAGAGGAGCAAATGATGGCGGATTTGGACCAAAGTCAGGATACACCGCCACCTGCCCTCACCCATGCCTCCCCTTATGCCTGGTATGTGCTGGGTGTTCTGGTGCTGGTTTACGTCCTCAATTTCATCGATCGATCAATCCTTTCGATCCTGGCCAACGACATCAAGGCGGATCTGGACCTCACCGATTCCGATCTCGGTTTTCTGTATGGCACGGCCTTTGGCGTCTTTTATTCGCTGTTCGGCATTCCGCTGGGGCGGCTGGCTGATGGCTGGAACCGCACGCGCCTGCTCACCTTCGGGCTATCGCTCTGGTCGATCATGACGGCGGTCTCCGGCTTTGCGAAGACCGGCGGCCAGCTTGCCCTGGCGCGGATCGGGGTTGGCATTGGCGAGGCGACGGCCAGCCCTTCGGCCTATTCGCTCCTGTCTGACTGGTTTCCCAAATCGAAACGCGCCACCGCGCTCTCCATCTACTCGTCAGGCCTGTTCATTGGCGGCGCGATTTCACTGATGATCGGCGGCGAAGTGGTGGAGCGCTGGAATCGCGCTTATCCGTCAGGGACCGCCCCGATGGGGCTGGCCGGATGGCAGGCGGCGTTCCTTGCTGTGGGCATTCCCGGCCTGTTGCTCGCTCTCTGGGTTTCCACCCTGCGAGAGCCGGTGCGCGGTCAGGCTGATGGCATCATCACCCAGCCTTCTGCCACGCCGTTCAAGGATTTTCTGGCCGAACTCATGACCATATTGCCGCCGCTGACGCTGATCGGTGCCGCACGGCGCGGATCGGGCGCGCTCATCGCCAATCTGGCGGGCGCTGCGGCGATCGGCAGCGCGGCATGGGCAATGATCGCTTATACCGGAGACATGGCGCAATGGATCGCCATCGGCATGGGCGTCTATTCGGTCTTTTCATGGGCAAGCGCGCTCAAATCGCGGGATCTGCCCACCTTCCGCCTGATCTGGGGTACACCGGCCTTTCTGTGCACGTCGCTCGGCTATGGTCTCGTCTCTTTCCAGTCCTACTCCACCGGCTTCTGGGCCGCACCTTATGCAGAGCGCGTGCTGGGTGCGACCAAGACCGAGGCCGGGCTGTGGTTGGGCGGGCCGGGTGCGGTTTCGGGCTTTCTGGGCGTGGTGCTGGGCGGCATGCTGGCAGACAGGCTGCGCAAGAAGAATCCGTCCGGGCGAATTCTGGTCATCCTCGTGCCGCCACTTCTCTCTGTCATCCCCTTCATCATGGCGATGCAGACACAGAGTGCACCGGTCTTCTATACGCTGATCTTCATCGCTTCGATCTTCACGAGCGCGGCGCTGGGCGGCACGGCCGCCACCACGCAGGATCTGGTTCTCCCCCGGATGCGTGGTGCGGCGACGGCAACCTTCTTCCTTGGCACCACTTTGGTGGGCCTGTCTCTGGGGCCATATATGGCAGGGCTTGTGTCCAAGACGACGGGCGATCTGGCCACGGGGATGCTCTCTGTGCTGGCGGTGGCTCCGATCTCGCTGGTGCTGCTGCTGGTGGCGTACCGGACGCTGCCCGAAGCGGAAGCCACGCTGGTGGAGCGTGCAAGGGCGGCCGGCGAGGCGGTTTGAACAGATACGCCGCGATTGTCTCATGGCGCGCCTGCGATGATGTTGGCGCGTCAATAGAATGTCATCTCGCTCCGGGATTTCCATAGCTTCGCAGAGTGCCGACTGCCCCGGAACACGTCGCCATGCTCCTCCCAAACGAAAATGGCGGACCCGAAGGCCCGCCATTTCCTGTCTCGAACTGATCGGTCAGATCAGAACTTGAACTTTGCCGTGACACCCCAGGTGCGCGGCTCGCCCAGGAAGGACGAAAAGAGCTGCGAGGAATAGGACGTCGCTGTGCCCAGTTCCTGCTGGTGCGCCAGCGAGCCCGAGCCGGCGGCCTGAAGCGGCGAGTTGATCGCCACCTGCTGGTAGTTCTGCTTGAACAGGTTCTGGACCCAGAATTCGAGCGCCCATTTCTGTTCCGCACCGCGAACGCCGATACGGCCATTGACCAGCGCATAGCCGTCCTGCACCTTTTCAGGCAGACGATCCGAACCCGTGTTGTGATCGGAGATCATGCGCGTGTCGAAATAGACCAGGCCAGACAGGCCGCTGTCGCCAATTGGCGGGGTCCAGCTGATCGAGCCGGTGACCGAATAGGTCGGCGCGAACGAGTTCGGGTTGCCCGGCAACTGGAACAGCTCGGGGGCCAGAGCCACCGCGCCATCCGATGTACCGACCAGATCAGCCTTATACTTGGCCTTCAGGTAGGTGAAGCCCGCGCCAATGGCGAGGTTGCGCGCCGGATACAGCGTGGCTTCCGCTTCGACGCCCTTGGAGGTCACACCCGGCGTCACATCACCCGCAGCGCAGGTGCCCGTGGTGGCCGACCCATCTTCATCCGCGCCGCTGCCGCCGATCAGGGACGAACAGCCATTCACATTCTGAACCAGGAAGAACAGGCCGTTGAAGGTGTTGAGCTGGAAGTTTCTGAACTTCTGATAGAAAGCCGCGACGTTCAGGTTGAACTTGCGGCCATCATATTTGAAGCCCAATTCATAGGCGTCCACCTTTTCCGCGCCGAAGCGCAGATTGGCGACCTGCGCATTGCTGGCAGGCGCAGTCGGGTTACCCAGCGCCGAACGGTCGAGGTTGTAGCCGCCCGCCTTATAGCCCTTTGAATAGCTGCCATAGACCATGAGATCGTCGACCGGCTTGTAGGAGACAACCGCCGTTCCGGTGATTTCGCTGTCCTTGGTCGTATCCGCCAGATTCAGCGTGGAGAGCTGAGAGCTGGTATTGAACAGACAAGCGAACGTCGTCGTCGCGCCGATCAGCGCCCGCGCCGTGGCGCTGGTGGCCCCGGCAGCAGCCGCACCGGCTGCCGTGCGCTGCGCGTCGCAACCCGGATTGACGACATTGAAGTTGCCGGTGATCGACTTGCGCTCGTTCGTGTAGCGCGCGCCAACCGTCAGTGTCAGCCGGTCGGTGACATGGAACATGTTGTGCGTGAAGAACGCATAGTTGCGGCTCTTATGGTCAAAGCGCGAATTGGCGCTGGTGACCGGTGCCAGCGAACCCAGACGCTCCATCGCGGCAATCAGCTGCGACCCGTCGGTGCCGCCAGCGGCATTGGCCCCGCCAAACGCACCCAGCACAGTCGCACGACCGACAGCGCTCAGGCAGCCATCGCCATCCCGATCCGGATCACGCAGCGCGGCGGACGCGCTGACCGAGGCCGCCACGCGGCAGGCGAGGAACTGGCCATAATCGGCACCGAACTGAAGATTGTCAGCCAGCGCCAGCTTTTCGTTGGAGTAATAGCCGCCAACCAGCCAGTCGAGCTTGTCAGCAAAAGCGGAGCCCTGAAGGCGCAGCTCTTGCGTGAAATTCTTGAACTGGCGGAAGCTGCTGCCGTCATCGTTGCGATACAGCATGTCGAGCGTCGAATAGTCGACGTCACCGGCCTGGCTGGACTTGTAGTTGCGATAGGCCGTGATGGATGTCAGCTTCGCGGCACCCAGATCCCAGTTGAGCTCACCCGAAATGCCGTAATCGCGCATATGTCCGGCCAGCGTCTGGCCCGGCGTGATCGAGACTTCGCGCGCATAGGCGTT
Organism: Sphingomonadales bacterium; assembly: GCA_016714795.1. Classification (GTDB taxonomy): domain Bacteria; phylum Pseudomonadota; class Alphaproteobacteria; order Sphingomonadales; family Sphingomonadaceae; genus Aquisediminimonas. The sequence continues at coordinate 21,584 of JADKCA010000003.1, forward strand.
GGTATCAACACGACCGCCCATGCTGCGGATGATGTCCACCACGCGGTTGTTGCCACGGATCGCATAGTCACCCGGCGCACCCGGCGTCGGATCAAAGGTTTCATTGACCGAGTAGTAGTGGCCCGAACAGCAGGATTCGTCGCGATTGGTGTAATCGGCGATGACGCGGAAATCGATTGTGTCGGTCGGCTTGAAGAGCAGCTGGCCCTTCACGAAATAGCGGTCACGATCATTGGTGCGTGCGCCAGTATCGACGCCGGTCGGGCTGACCAGCTTCACAAAGCCGTCACGCTTGGCAAACACGCCTTCGAGGCGCGCGGCAATCGTGTCAGAAATCGGACCGGTGACAGCCGCCTGAAGGCGCAGGCCATCATAGTTGCCATAGGTCGCTTCGCCATTGGCACCAAAATCAAAGCTGGGCTTCTTGCTGATGACATGGATCAGACCGGCAGACGCGTTGCGGCCGAACAGCGTGCCCTGCGGGCCGCGCAGCACTTCAACGCGCTCCACTTCACCCAGTTCGTTGAGGCCGACGCCCGAACGCGAGCGATAGACACCGTCGATAAACACGGCGACCGAGCTTTCAAGGCCGGGGTTGTCACCCACGGTACCGATGCCGCGAATACGGGCCGAGCCGTTCGCTTCGGTGCCGGTGGAAGAGACCATCAGCGACGGCGCAAGCTGGGTGAGCTGACGGATGTCGGAAGCGCCCGAGTTCTTCATCAGGTCGCCGCCCACGGCAGATACGGCCAGCGGAATGTCTGCAACGGACTCTTCGCGGCGCGTTGCGGTGACGATGATTTCGCCAGTATCGGCTTCTTCGCCAGTGCTTTGCTGTGACCAGGCCGGCGTGGCAAATGCGCTCGCGGCGACAGACAGCATCAAAATTGTTTTCTTCATGGGAAGCCTCTCCTCATACTTCGGAACGTCGGGCTTCTACCATTCTTCATGGTTGGTTCCAGCCACGGCATGGCGCTTCAAGCCGATTTCCATGGGCATGAGACAAATTTGCAACAGGCCGCCTATTCAAGCCATTTTCGAGAAATCAGGTGCGCAGCTTCCCCGCCATCGCCTTGGCCGCAGCCTGATAGGTTCGGCCGATGCGGACCTGTTCGCCGTCCACCAGCACCGCATGCCAAGCCCCGGCCCTGTCATGGCCAAAGCCCGTGATCCTGTCACGCCGGACAATGGTCGAGCGGTGCAGGCGGATGAAACGCGCCGGATCGAGCCGGGCCTCCAGCGCCGCAATCGTCTGGTGGAACAGGAAACTGCGCGCACCGACATGAAGCCGCATATAGTCCCGCTCTGCATCCACGCGATCAATGTCGCTCGCCGCAATGCGGACGAGCTCGGATTTATGCGGCACCCAGAAGTCCTCGGCATAAGCATTCGCCTGCTCGGGCAATGATGCGGACATCAAAGGCGCCGCATCAGCACGTCCGGCCTGAACCCGCGCAACAGCCCTGGCAAGGCGGTCAGCCGCCACCGGCTTCAACAGATAGTCCGCCGCAGGCAGATCGAACGCTTCGACGGCGAACGCATCAAAGGCTGTCACGAAGATGATCGCCGGACGCTTTCCGGCCATGGCGGCAATCTGATGGGCGAGGCTCATTCCGTTCATTTCGGGCATGGCAATATCGAGCAGGATCAGGTCTGGCCGCAACGCCTCCACCAGTTCACCCGCTGTTCGCCCGTTGGTGGCAGTACCCACCACGCTTACCCCGTCCAGAGACTGGCAAAGCGTCATCATCCGCTCGACCGCCAAGGGTTCGTCATCAACAATCAATGTCCGCAGTGCGGGGCTGGGCCGGTCATTCATCATCCTGCTCCGGCAGCAAAAGTGTCACGCAATAGCCGCGCGGCCCGGCGGGCTGGACCTCGATCGACGCCCGTTCGCCATAGCGCGCCATCAGCCGGTCCCGCACATTGGCGAGACCGATGCCTGCCCCGCTGCCATGGCCGGTTACAGTTGCCGAAGGTGCTGTGTCGCACACGGTCAGTTCCAGTTGGCCAGCCTGGCTCCTTGCGTGCACCGAGATGGTAACAGCCTGCGATGTGCGGGACACGCCATGCTTGATGGCGTTTTCGATCAACGGCTGAAGGATCATGCCGGGCACCATCCGGTCCTGCAACGCATCAGGGATGTCGAATTCGGTCGTCAGGCGGTCCGAAAACCGGGTGCCCTCAATGTCGAGATAGAGGCGCTGGATGGCCAGTTCATCGCGCAGCGGCACATCGTCGGTCACGTCTCCGGCAAGCGACGCGCGGTAGAAGCTCGCCAGGCTCATGATGAAGGATTCCGCCTGTGCCTTGCGATCGGCCATCACAAGCGCGCTCAGCGAATTGAGCGCGTTGAACAGGAAGTGCGGATTGACCTGATAGCGCAGCGCCCGCAATTCAGCGAGTTGCGCCGCCCGTCCGAATTCCGCGGCCTGCCGCTCTGCCCGCTGCACATCTCCGGCATAGCCCAACGCGATGTACATGCCGCACCACGCGATCAGGAAGAAATAGCGGCTCATCGCCATTTCCAGCAATTGCGCCGCAAACCCGTCCGGACCGCCCGAATCCCGCACTTCCTTCAGATCGGCCAGCATGTTCTGGTCCATTTCGTAGAAGACATAATAGTTGACCCACGCAATGGCATAGGCGGCCGGCACGGCAAAGATCGCCGCCAGCACGATGCGCACCCAAAGGGGTCTCCGGTCAAACGGCACCATCCCCCGCCACAGCACAACCGTGATGACCATGCCCGCCGCCGTCACCAGCGCGCGCCGCCACGCCATTTCATCCTGACCCGGAAAATCGATGAGATGCGCCCGCAGCGTCACCAATATGGCGTAAAACAGCCAGAAGCCGAAGATGGTCGCCAAAATCGTCAGCGGTGAAACCGGCTTGGGGCCATCGGGCGTGGGCCGCATCAGGGAGAAAGGCGTTGTCATGGCCGTGTCCTATCCCGGTCAGGTGCCCCAAGGCAAACGTTGGGCCGTTCCTTGTCGAACGATCCCGACGCCCCGTCGAACGACCGGTTTACCCCCTGTTAACCATAAGGGGCTCATCATGCCATTTGAACCAGCATCAGGGGACTTGATATGGCCAATGCGAGCAATCCGGGCGAAGGGGTGGTGACCTTGGCCGAACTGCGCGAATTTGCGAGCTTTTCGGCAGGCGCTCAACGCTATATCCGGCGCTCGCTCGATGTGGCCTATTTCCGCACAGACGCGATTCAACTCTGGTCCCGCGACAAACGGGAAGCGGCCAGCATCATCGCTCAGTCCCGCCTCTATGCCGCTTTGCCAGACATTCGCACCACCATTCCCGATGATTGCGGGCTGGAAGGGCTTCCCGCCTTTCTGGGGCCGCTGTCCGCGCTCGCAGCCTTCGATCTGGGCCAGGAGCGTATCGACGGATTCGGCCCGTTCCGTTTCCTTTATGAACGCCTGCTGGGTGCAGGCGCACGGCCTTGGCTCCCGTCCGCCTTTTGCGGGGCGGCGGCCCTGCCCGACCTTCACCCCTGCCGCAGACGGATGCTGCTCCAGTCGATCAGCGAAGCGGCCGCCACTGCGCCCGGCTGGTCCGCCCGCGAACCATCCTTCTTCCCCGAATGGGTCGAAAAAGTCTCTGCCGCGACGGAGTGATTTGCACTTTGCGTCAGGCGCTCTTTTGAGGCAGTCTCTTCGCGTCTGATCGGATCGGACGCATAGGGGAGAGACTGACCATGAACAATTTTCTGCTCGCGCTGGCGGCCTTTGTCGGCACGCATTTGCTGATGTCGCACCCGCTGCGCAAGCCGATGGTATCGGCCTTGGGCGAAAAGGGCTTTCAGGGCGTCTACTCGCTGATTTCCATCGTGACGTTCGTCTGGGTCATCTTCACCTTCCGGTCGACCACGGCCGATGCACCGGCCTTTGCCGTGAATGACGGGATCTGGTGGGTCGCCACCGTTTCGATGCTGATCGGCTCGATCCTCTTTGCCGGCTCGCTGATCGGCAACCCCGCTTTGCCCCAGCCCGGTGCAGACAAGCTGGCCGCAGCGCCCGCGCGCGGCGTTTTCGGCATTACCCGCCATCCGATGATGTGGGGTTTTGCATTCTGGGCCATCACCCATGCCTTGGCCAGCCCCACGCCGCGCGTGCTTGCGCTGACGGCGGCCATGGCGTTCCTCGCGCTCGCCGGTTCGCTGGGTCAGGATAAAAAGAAGGCCGCGCTGATGGGCGACGCCTGGCAGGGCTGGGTTTCCCGCACAGCGTTCGTGCCGTTTTCGGGCCAGCTGTCTGGCCGGATCAGCTGGGCCTCGGCTTGGCCGGGGCGGACGACATTGCTGCTCGGAACGCTGCTCTGGCTGGGAGCAAGCTGGGCGCATCCGTTGTTGGGGCAACCCGTCGCCGGCTTGTGGCGCTGGTTGTAAACCCTAGCGCCGCATCGCCCGGATCGCCGCCCCCGCTGCAAAGGGCGTAAGCGCTGCAATGAACAGGGACGAGGCAGCGAGCAACTTCATGGCGGCACCACTGCCCGCCGTCAGGCTACCCGCGCCAAAGATCAGCACCGGCACCGCCAGCGGCAGCATCAGCAAACCCGCCAAAGCCCCGGCGCGCGGCAGTCCCGCCGTCAGGCTCGCCACCAGCAGGCCCAACGCGGCGAGCGCGGGTGTACCAAGCGCAAGCCCGGCCTCCAGCCGCCACAGCGTCTCTCCGTCAATCCGCACCAGTGCTGCTGCCGGGATTGCCGCCAGCATCAAAGGCGGCGCAAAGCTGAGCCAGTGCGCAATCAGCTTGGCACTCGCCACGCCTTCATCGCTGATGCCACGCACCGCAAGTTGATCGAGCACGCCCGATTCCGCATCGGGCTGGATCAGCCGATCAACCGGAAGCAAAGCGGCCAGCAACGCCGCCACCCACAGCACGCCACCGCCCGTGCGCGCCAGCAATTTGGCATCCGGCCCGACGCCGAACGGATAGAGGATCGCCACCAGCATGAAAAAGACCACAGGCAGCCAAAGGCCGCCGTTCCACGCCAGTCGCACATCACGGCGGACAAGAGCGAGCCAGAGGCTCATGCGCCGATCCTCACATCCTGCGCGCCGGGCAAGGCAAGCGGCTGGTGAGACACGGCAAGAACGATGCCACCTGCTGCGCGGTGCGCGGCCATCGCCGCCTCCAGCAGCGGGATCGACGCCGTGTCCAGACCATTGCCAGGCTCATCAAGCAGCCAGATGTCTGCACCCGATGCCAGCACCCGCGCCAGGCTGGCGCGCTTGCGCTGCCCGGTGGAAAGCATCCGCACCGGAACGGGAGCGAGATGAGGGATGGCGAGCGCATCAAGCGCAGTGGCGACGGCATCTGCCCCCTGCCCGTCCAGCCCTGTCCAGAAGGAGAGCGCATCACCCAATGGCGCCCCGTTATCCAGCGCCAGCGACTCGTTGCTGAGCGCCAGACGGCCGCTCACGGTCAATTGGCCCTCCGCCACCGGCAGCAAGCCTGCAATCATCCGGGTCAGGCTGGATTTGCCCGCACCGTTCGGACCGGTCACAAGCGCCGCATCTCCGGGCTCCAGCGCGAAGGACAGGCCGGAAAAGAGCCTCCGCCCCCCGCGATCCAGCGCACAATCGTGCAACACCAGTTGACCAGCCCCTGCCATTTGGCTGACATAGAGCAGAAACGAGGAGAGGCAAGGCGATGATCGAACAGTTGACCAGTGAAGAGCGCACCGCCGCACTCGATGAGCTGGGTGAATGGGACTATGATGATGCGCGTGATGCCATCACCCGCCAGTTCCTGTTCAAGGATTTTTCCGAAGCCTTTGCCTTCATGACGCGGGTGGCGCTGCTCGCAGAGGTGCGCGATCATCATCCCGAATGGTCCAATGTGTGGAACCGGGTCGACATTCTCCTCACCACCCATGACGCAGGCGGCCTCTCCCGTCGCGATGTCGGCATGGCGCGCGCCATCGACGCGCTGGTGGATTGAGCCACATGTCCGGACCCCGCATCGAATTCTTCTTCGATCTTTCCAGCCCCTGGACCTATCTGGCCTTCACCAACATCCAGAAGCGCGCGGCTTGCGTGGATGCCGGAATCATCTGGCGGCCCCTTCTGGTGGGGGGTGTGTTCAATGCCGTGAACCCGGCCCTTTATGCCGCACGGGAGAATATGGATTCGCCGCGCATGAAACATTCGGGCAAAATCCTGAAGGACTGGGCGGCCTGGAGCGGGCTCTCCCTCGATTTCCCCTCTCCGCATCACCCCGCCAAAAGCGTCAACGCGATGCGCATGGCCTGCGTGCTGGAAGAAGAACAGGTTGCGCTCCACGCTTTCGCGACAGCAGCGTTCGAAGCCTATTTCCTGCGTGCGGAAAATCTCGATGACCCCGAAGTGCTGGTAGCGGCGGCGAACAGCGTCGGGCTTGATGGTGCCGCGCTGCGTGACGCGTCCACCACCGATGCCAACAAGGCGAAGCTGCGCGCCAATACCGATGAAGTCATCGCGCGCGGCGGTTTTGGCTCGCCTTCCATCTTCGTCGACAAGGACGATCTCTATTTCGGCAATGATCAACTGCCGCTCGTTGAATTTGCACTGAAAGGAAAACACTCATGAATGACCGCGTTTCCATCACCATGCTGGAAGACGGCATTGCCGACGTCCGCCTGATCCGCACCGACAAGATGAACGCGCTCGATCCCGCCATGTTTGCCGGCATCAATGATGCGATTGCGGAACTCGGCCAGACCAAGGGGCTCCGCGTTGTCGTTCTGTCCGGCGAAGGCCGCGCCTTTTGTGCCGGGCTGGATCTGTCTGCGATGAAGTCCGGCGGATCGCCGGTCGAAAAGGGCAAGAGCACGTCGGGCAATGATCTTGCGTCTCGCAGCCATGGCAAGGCCAATTCGGCGCAGCATGTGGCCTGGGGTTGGCGCGAGTTGCCGGTTCCGGTGATTGCCGCCGCGCATGGTGTGGCGTTCGGCGGCGGCTTCCAGATCTTTTCCGGGGCAGATATCCGCATCATCCATCCGGATACGCGGTGCGCAATCATGGAGCTGAAATGGGGTTTGGTGCCCGACATGGCAGGCTTTGCGCTGTGGCGGACGATGGTGCGCGACGATGTGCTGCGCGAATACACCTATACCAATCGCGAGTTCAACGGCACCGAAGCCGCGCGACTGGGCTTTGCGACCCATCTGTCCGACGTGCCCTATCAGCACGCCATGGAACTGGCCAAGGTCATCGCCAACAAGAACCCGCACGCCATCCGCGCCTCCAAGCGCATCGCCAATCTGACCGCACACGCCGATGATGCAACCGTTCTGCTCGCCGAAAGCGAAGAGCAGATCGAAATCATGGGCACGCCCAACCAGCGCGAATCGGTGATGGCGGAAATGGAACGCCGCAAGCCCGTCTTCACAGACGTATAAGCGGTCTGAAGTGCCGTCTCGCGCCGCTCTCAGCATGACGAGCGGCGCGATTCCGGCCCGCTGACATTGGTTTGGGTCGACACGAGCTCCGGTTCGCGTCGCGTCATTCCGGAATTTACTGCCTGTCTCCATTCAGAACCGGCATGGTGAGAGCGATAGTCAGGGGCATCACAGGCCCTGTGTCTCCATCCACTTGAACCGGCTGATCTCCCGGCCCGCTGATCCGCAATGCGGCGCAGGTGCGCAGCATGATCGTGCCGCCTTCGCGGACCCGCCCGGTCAGCACCCGCAGCATGAACGCAACAAAATCCCGCCGTCGTGCGCGTTTGAGCAACACCAGATGGAGATCGGACATAGCCAGTCGCGCGCGCGGCGCAAACTGCCACGGCCCGGCGAAATAGCGCCCTTTCGCGACATAGACCGCCTCGCACGCGAGCCGCTCGCCCTCAAGCTCGACCGTCAATTCGGGTCGCGTCCAGTTCAGCGCAACTTTGAGCAAGGCGGCACCATAGGCCAGCCGCCCGATCTTCGCCTTGAGTGGCTCGGAGACCGCCGCCACCGCGCGCGCATCCGGCCCGATGCTCAGACATGCAACAAAATGTGTGTCATTCAACGCCACCGGATGCAGCCGCCGCGCTGCGCCATCCTGCGCAACATGGCGCGCGAACGCTTCCGGCTCGGTCGGCGTCTGCCATTCACGCGCGACCAGATTGATCGTGCCCGCCGGATAGATGCTGAAACCCGGCGCGCTCCCTTCCTTGACCAAGGCCGAAACCACATGGCGGACGGTCCCGTCTCCACCCGCCACGCACACATGCTGCGCACCATCCAGCAGCGAAAAGGGGTGCGTGGGTGAAGAATGGGTCGCCACAACCGCGAACCCCTGCCCTTCCAACGCAGCAATTAATGCGGCGATGCGCGCCGGATCATGGTTGCCGGAAGCGGGGTTGTGAACGAGCTGGAGCAGAGGGCGATCTGTCATGACACCAGGATAGCCGCACTGTCCATCGCCGCAAGTGCTCCCTCTCGCCTTTCCGCGCCGGATCGGCTATCCGGCGCGGATGACCGATTATCAGACCGTCACCGACGCCACGACCCCCACCCGCAATGGCGCGATCAAGCTGCATGGGCCGGAAGGCTTTGAAGGGATGCGCAAGGCAGGCCGCCTTGCTGCGGAAACCCTTGATGCTCTGGTTCCGTTCATCACCCCCGGCATCACCACCGAAGAGATTGATGATCTGGTGCGGAAGATGACGCTGGATGCGGGTGCCATTCCGGCGACACTCAACTATCGCGGCTATACGCATAGCTGCTGCACGTCGATCAACCATGTCGTCTGTCACGGCATTCCAGGGCCGAAAAAGCTTCAGGACGGGGACATTGTGAATGTCGATGTCACGCCCATCGTCGATGGCTGGCACGGCGATTCCAACCGCACCTATCTGGTCGGCAGCGTGCCCATCAAGGCGCGGAGACTGGTGGAAGTCACTTATGAAGCCATGATGCGCGGGATCGAGCAAGCCAAGCCCGGCAACCGCCTGGGCGATATTGCGCACGCCATCCAGAGCCATGCCGAAAAGCATCGTTATGGCGTAGTGCGCGATTTCTGCGGACATGGCATCGGCCGCCTGTTCCACGATGCACCCGAGGTCATCCATGCCGGTCGCCCCGGCACCGGGCCGGAGCTGCGCCCCGGCATGTTCTTCACCATCGAGCCGATGATCAACATTGGCCGTGCCGACACCAAGGTGCTGGATGATGGCTGGACGGCGGTGACGCGCGACCGAAGCCTTTCGGCCCAGTTCGAACACACTATCGGCATCACCGAAGATGGCTGCGAGATCTTCACGGCCAGCCCCAAGGGCCTGCATTGCCCGCCTTGGGCATAAACGCACCGATCCGCGAATCTCTCGCAGTTGCAGCATAGTTGTTGCGCCGCACCCCTGCACCATGCTAGGGGCCATCCATTCTGGATGGAAAGAACAGATCCATGGGACGGACGCGCAAAAAGGGTGAGGCGGGAGCCCCCGTTGTCATCAAGAAATATGCCAATCGCAGGCTCTACAACACGGAAACCTCCAGCTACATCACGCTCGACAATCTCGCAGCCATGGTGCGCGAAGGCCGCGAATTCGCCGTGCAAGATGCCAAGAGCGGCGACGACATCACCCATAGCGTGCTGACCCAGATCATCGTGGATAGCGAATCGCGCGGCCAGACGATGCTGCCGGCCGGCTTCCTGCGCCAGATCATCTCGCTATATGGCGATGCGATGCAGCCCTCCGTTCCGCACTATCTGGAAGCGGCGATGCAGTCTTTCCGCGCCAATCAGGGCCAGTTCCGCCAGATGGTGGACAAGGCGCTGGATGTGTCTCCCTTTGGCGAAATGGCCAAACAGCAATTGCATTTGATTGAAGGCGCGTTTCGCGGCCTCGTCCCTGGCGCTGCGGCATCCGGCGCAGCGGAACCCGCCAAGCAGAAGCCCGCCGACAAAGATGATCTTGCATCGCTCAAGGCCGAAATGGCGGCGCTCAAGGCCAAGCTGGACCGGCTGGACAACTGACCTTCGGACAATGTGAAACACGCTGTTCACCTTTGTTGGCGGCCTGTTAACCCGCCTCAAGATTTGCCTAACGCCCTGTAAACTCTGTTTTTACGCGCTTCCTATAGAGACTGTCCCCAACATGGCTCCATTCAGCGGATGCCATGCGCAAAGGGATATTATGAGCGCGATTGCAAAACACACGGCCAATGGGGCCAACGCCACCAATCTCGTGGCCGCACTCGTGCGCGCCGAGGGGTCGTCCAGCCACGCATATACGGGCTCTTTCGAGCTGCTGGCGGGCAAACATGCTTCGCGCAATCTGGCCGATGCCGTTCACCACATCTGCATCCTCCACGGTCGTCACCCTGGCGTCGCAGATCATGCCGCGAATCGCACCACGCATGATGACGCGCGCAGCTGGCTGATCGACACGGTGGACGGGTTCATCCGCGAACGGACATTTCTCACCCGGCTGGTTGTCGCCGCGGGCCCCTTGCCCAGCACGCCGGCCCAGTCTGAAGCAGAAGCGGCTGTGAATGGCCAGCGCCATGCCATCGACATGCTGGCCCAGTCGGACCGAGCCGGTTGCGCATTGGGTGCAGCGCTCGCGCTGGTGCTGGACTGGCACGCCATTCGCGGCATTGTCGATGTGGCCGCCGGTCGCTTCGGCATCGAGGCGCCAACCATTGCCATGCCGTCCGTGCAGGAAACGGTTGATCTGGCCAACAAGGTGGCGACATCGCTGCCGGTCGAGCGCGCCATGTCTTTCGGCGCGCAGCAATTGCTGGCCCAGCATCGCGGCTTGTGGGATCTTCTCGAAGCCCGTCAGCTTGCCCGCAGCGATTATTGATCCATCTATTCGGCACTTTCGCTTGAACACGCGCCTCGCAACCAACACCGATTAACAGCGTTACAACGATTTTTTCGTACTCACCCGGATAACCATGTCCCACTCACCGGGACCATGTGATGATCCTGCGAGAGTGATTTGAGCTGCATGGGTCTTGGCCGCAAGATCTTCGGGCGCAGAGGTTTTACCGAAAGGACATTGTCAGTCGCTCTCGCCCGGATAGCAGGCAGAAAAGCTGGTGACCCCTACGGGAATCGAACCCGTGTTTCAGCCGTGAAAGGGCCGCGTCCTAACCGCTAGACGAAGGGGCCGCCGAAGCGAGCCGCGCCATTAGCAAAGATCGTGGCGCGGTCAAGCGTTCATTCGCATTCAATCTGCAAAACTTGCATCGTCTATGTGCAATTCGGCCTGATTGCGTCCGCCCCAATCATCCTTGCGCGCGCGCCCTGCCAGCCAGAATCGCCGGTCTCTCCCTGCACCGAGCAGCGCCTGACCCAGCTCTGTAGAGGCCTGACGAAAGGCCATGGCCTTGAAACCGCGCCCGTCTTCCCCTGCCACCTGCGTGCGCACATGATCGGTTCCGACCAGATCGGCGCGAATGATCCGCACCGGCCCGGTGGCGACGCGCGGCGCGGGCCAGCCCGTTCCATAGGGGCCGCCCGATTCGAGCGTATCAACAAGATGCGGCGTCAGTCCGCCGGGCGCGATCAGCACATCGAGCAGCAGCGAACGATCCGCCGTAGCGCGCGCAACATCCCCTTCCAGCCGGTCATGGAGAAAGTCCGCAAACGCCTCCACGCGCGCTTCGTCCACGGTCAGACCGGCAGCCATCGCATGTCCGCCGCCCGCAACGAGCAGGCCCATATCCTTCGCTGCCAGCACCGCTGCGCCGAGATCAACGCCCGTGATGGACCGGCCAGAGCCTTTCCCCACGCTGCCATCCAGCGCGATGACGATGGCGGGGCGACCGAGCTTTTCCTTGATCCGCCCGGCAACGATGCCGATCACGCCGGGATGCCAGCCTTTGCCGGCCACAACGGCCACGGCGCGATTCGCCTGGCGCAGCGCCATCTCTTCGGCCTCAGCCTGCACGCTCGCCTCTATCGCGCGGCGCTCGGTGTTGAGCGCGTCAAGCTCATCGGCGATTTCGCGCGCCTCCGCCGGGTCTTGCGTGGTGAGCAGCCGCACGCCCAGATCAGATTTGCCCACGCGCCCGCCCGCATTGATGCGCGGCCCCAGCGCAAAGCCCAGATCGGTGCAGGAGGGCGCGGCTTTGAGGCGCGAGGCAGTGATGAGTGCATCCAGCCCGACATTCTGCCGCCCCGCCATCACCTTCAGTCCCTGCGCCACGAACGCGCGGTTGAGGCCGCGCAGCCGGGCGACGTCCGCCACCGTGCCCAGCGCGACAATATCGAGCAGTTCGAGCAGTTTCGGCTCTGCGCGTGCCGAAAACCAGCCGCGCCCGCGCAATTCCCGCACCAAGGCCGCGCCCAGAAGCCACGCGACACCCACGGCGGCCAGCAGGCCGAACTGCGCGCCCTCCCCCTCATCCAGCCGGTTGGGGTTCACAAGCGCCAGCGCCTCCGGCAACGCGGTGGAGCATTGGTGATGATCGACCACGATCACATCCAGCCCCGCCGCCCTGGCCGCCGCCAGCGCGTCAAAAGCCTGCGCGCCGCAATCCACCGTGACGACAAGGCTGGAGCCGCCCGCCTTCAGCGCCACCAGCGCATCGCCAGAGGGGCCATAGCCCTCCAGCAGCCGGTCCGGGATGTAGCTGCCCGCCTCCAGCCCCAGATCACGCAGCAGGCGCACGAGCAGCGCGGCAGAGGTGGCCCCGTCCACATCATAATCACCGAAGATCGTCACCCGCTCGCCCGATTGCACTGCATCGGCCAGACGCGCGGCGGCCGCATCCATATCGCGGAAGATGGACGGATCGGGCATAAAGGCCCGGATGGTGGGGTTGCGATGTTCGGCCAGTGCATCCGGCGGGCATCCGCGCGCCAGCATCAGCTGATCCACCAGATCGTCGGTCTCCTCCATCACGGAAGACGCCCCCCGCCAGCGCCAGGACTGGCCGGTGATCGAACGGGTGAAGGCAGCGGGCAAAGACATGCGCGAAGCTCTGCCGCATGGCCGCTCCAGTGGCAAGGCGTTGCGCGCCCTGCCCGGCTCTGCCAAAGCCCTGACTATGCTGTCTCGCCTGATTCCGGACCGGTTCATCCTGCTGTTGCTGGCCACCATTGCGCTGGCAAGCGTGATGCCCGCGCGCGGGGACTGGGCGGGGCTGGTGTCCGATGTCGCGAACGCTGCCATCTTCATGCTGTTCTTCTTCCACGGGCTGCGCCTGCCGCGTGAGACCGTGATTGCAGGCCTCGCCCATTGGCGGCTCCAGCTGGCCGTGCTGGCGTTCAGCTATGCCGCGCTGCCGCTTGTGGCGTTGTTCTTTTCCCGCGCCGTGCCGCAGATGCTGACGCCCGAATTATGGACGGGGGTTCTGTTTCTGGGCGTGCTGCCCTCCACCGTGCAGGCGGCCATCGCCTCCTCCTCCATGGCGAAGGGCAATGTCGCCGCGTCGGTCATAGCCTCTGCCGCGTCCAACCTGTTTGCCGTGTTTGCAACCCCGCTCCTTTTCGCGCTGATTGCCGGGCTGGGCAGCGGAGAGAGCGACATGACGGCGGTGGGCCGGATCATGAGCCTGTTGCTGCTGCCCTTCATCCTGGGCCAGATGGCGCGGCGCTGGCTGGGCGGCTGGGCGGAACGCAAAAAGGCGCTGATCGGCAAGCTGGATCGCACCACCATCATCCTGACCGTCTATAGCGCGTTCAGCGCGGCGGTGATTGACGGGCTCTGGTCCCGGCTCGACACGGCAGAACTCACGCGGCTGGCGCTGCTGATGCTGGTGATGCTGATCGTGGCGCTGGCGGGCGCATGGGCGCTGGGGGCCGCGCTCGGCTTCCGGCGGGAGGACCGCATCACCCTGTTGTTCGCCGGTGCGCACAAGAGCCTCGCCACCGGCGCCCCCATGGCGCGCATCCTGTTTCCGGCGGCACAGGCCGGAATGATCGTGATTCCGCTGATGATCTACCACCAGTTGCAGCTGATGATTTCGGCATGGATCGCATCCGCCCTTGCGAAGCGCGGCGCGGCGGAGCATCAGCACGCCCAACACCCGGCAGAATGAAGGACTGTCCATGTTTACCGGCATCGTCACAGACATTGGCACCGTTTCCAAAGTGGAGCAGGTGGGAGACACGCGCGTCACCATCCGCACCGCTTATGATACAGGCAGCATCGATCTGGGGGCCTCCATCGCCTGCTCCGGCGCGTGCATGACCGTGGTCGCCACCGCGCCCGGCAGCTTCACCATAGACGTTTCCGGCGAAAGCGTGGCCCGCACCGCCAGCGGCAAATGGGTGGAAGGTGCCCCCCTCAATCTGGAACGCGCGCTGAAACTGGGCGATGAACTCGGCGGCCATATCGTCACCGGCCATGTCGATGGCGTAGGCCGCGTCGTCTCCGTCTCCGAAACCGGCGGATCCCACACCGTCCGCATCCGCGTGGATGCAGAGATTGCCCCCTATATGGCGCATAAGGGATCGGTGACGGTGGACGGCGTCTCGCTGACCGTGAATGAAGTGGAAGACGTGCCCGATGGCAGCACCATCTTCTCGCTCAACATCATCCCCCACACCTGGCGGGTGACCGCACTGAGCGAAATGGCAGCGGGTTATGAGGTCAATATCGAAATCGACGTTCTGGCGCGCTATCTGGCGCGGATGAAGGAGCGGCTGGCGGGGTGAGCGGGTGCATCGTGGCGATGGAGCGGCTGTTCCGACACCTCGCCGCTTGACGCACGTCGCGATCAGCCGGGCAGGCTTGACAATTGCGCAATGTTTCGCTAATGTTCCATCTCACATTTCGCAAGCGTGCGGCGCGTTGCTCGCATCGTTGCGCGTTTTTCCTGCGATACTGCACCGCATGAAAATACAGGCCCGACCCCGCGAACTTTGGCGAACTTTGAAAGCGGCTCAGGCGGTCCCGAGCCCCTTGGGTGCAGCCACCGGAGCGGCCCCGCCCCCCACCAGCGCCACGGCCTCATCCAGCGTCACCCGCCGCACCGGCGTTCCGGGCGGGAAGGCCGTCAGCAGGCGGGATGGCACGGCGGCGGAGAGGAGGACGAACACGCCCTTGTCTCCCTGTCGCCGGATCAGCCGCCCGAACGCCTGAGCGAGCCGCGCACGGATCAGGCGATCATCATAGGCCTGCCCGCCACCCGCTGCCTTGCGCGCGGCGTGGAGCACGGTGGGTTTGGGCCAGGGTATGCCCTCCATCACCACCAGCCGCAGCGAATGGCCCGGCACGTCCACCCCGTCACGCAAGGCATCGGTGCCGACCAGGCTGGCGCGCGGATCATCGCGGAAAATATCGACGAGCGAGCCGACATCGATGGGATCGACATGCTGGGCGTAGAGCGGCAGCCCCTCCTCCGCGAGCCGGTCTGCAATCCGCGCATGAACGGCGCGCAGGCGGCGGATGGCGGTGAACAGGCCCAGCGTACCGCCGCCGCTCGCCTGAATCAGCCGGGCATAGGCATTGGCCAATTGCGGCACATCACCGCGCTTGATGTTTGTCACCACCAGCACCTGCGCCGCCTCTGCATAAGGAAAGGGGCTGGCGACCTCGAAATGCTGGACGGCACTGTCCACATGCGCCGCGCCCGTCCGCGCATCGGCCACGTCCCAGCCCTCCCCGCCTTTCAGCGTGGCCGAGGTGATGAGCGCGCCATGTGCGGGCTTGAGCACAGTGGCGGCGAAGGGCCGGGTCGGGTCGAGCCAATGCCGCCGCAGACCGATATCGATCTCCCGCCCGTCAAAGCGCTCGACCGCGAGCCAGTCCACAAAGTCGGGATCGGCAGGCCCGCCCAACCCAGCGAGCAGTGAAATCCAGCCGCCCAGCGTGTCCACCCGCCAAGACAGGCTGGCAATCGCGCCTTCGATCCGCGCCCGCGCCTGTCCATCCAGCCAGTCCGGCGCTTCGGCCATCACCGCCTCCAGCCGCCGCCCCAGCGACACGAGCGGGCGCAGGATCGCTTCGAGTGCCTGCACGGCGGGCTCCACCGCTTCAAGGATCGGCCCATCGAGCGCCGCCGCTTCGGTCTCCAGCCCGTACCCGGCCTCTGCATCGCGCGCGCGGGCATAGACCGGCCCACGCACGGCAGAGAGCATCGCTTCGAGGGGGCCGAACGGTGCGGCTTCGTTGATGCGCTGCAACCAGCCGTCAGAGGGGAGCGCCTGCGCCGCGTGCGCCGCCGCGTTGATCGCCAGCGCGCCTTCGGCGTCATAGCTCGCCACATCGGCCAGCCGCGCCGCCAGCCCGCGCCGCCGCCCGCGCGATTTGGCTTCGGGGCCTATGATCCAGCGGCGCAGTTCAATGGCTTCCGCCCCCGTCAGCGCGGTCGCGAACATGCTGTCGGCCGCTTCGAACAGGTGATGGCCTTCGTCAAACACATAGCGCGTGGGCCGGTGCGCCTCTTCCCGGCCGCGTGCCGCGTTGACCATCACCAGCGCGTGATTGGCGATGACAAGGTCCGCCCCGACGCTCGCCCGCGTGGCATGTTCGATGAAGCATTTGCGGTAATGCGGGCAACCTGCATAAACGCATTCGCCCCGCCGGTCGGTCAGTGCGGTCGCGCCATTGCGGCGGAACAAGGCGGGCAGCCAGCCGGGCAGATCGCCGCCGACCATATCGCCGTCAATTGTGTAGGCCGCCCAACGCGCCACCAGTTGGGCCAGGATCGCGGCCCGGCCCGCAAAGCCGCCCTGCAAGGCGTCTTCAAGATTGAGCAGGCAGAGGTAATTCTCCCGCCCTTTCCGGATCACAACCTTGTCTGGCGGAAGGCACAGCCGCGCTGTCTCGCTCCGCAACTGACGCTGCAACGCCTTGGTGTAAGTGGAAATCCACACCGCCCCGCCTGCCTCTTCCGCCCAGAGCGAAGCGGGCGCGAGATAGCCCAATGTCTTGCCGATCCCCGTGCCCGCCTCGGAAATCAGAAGGTTGGGCGAATCCTTGTGGTGACGCGGTTCGAACGCATGGGTGGCCGCGACTGAATAGGCCCGCTGCCCCTCGCGCTGTTCGGCATCGGCTCCGGTCAGTTCCGCCAGCCGGTCGAGCACGGCCTGAGCCGGGATCGAGACAGGGCGAGGCGGAGGGCGGGAAGCCGCTTCGTCCCATTCGGGCAGGCGGCTGAACAGGAAGGGCTCATCCCGCGAAGGCCGCGCCAGACGTTCGAGCACCAGCGGTGCCCAGGGCCAGCGCAGCCGCATCAAGGCGTTGCCAGAGGCCCAGGCACCGGATTTCTCCGCCCAGCCCTCCGGCGTACTGAGACGGTCCAGCAGCCGCATGGCCCCCTCACGCAACAGTTCCGCTGCCCCTGCCTCATTGTCGGGCGCGGTCAGGCCCAGCGTTCCGGCCAGCCCCTTGATCGTGGGCACCATGAAGCGCGCGGGATGGATGAAGGCGAACAGTTCCAGCAGATCCAGCCCGGAAATATCGGCATAGCCCAAGCGCGCGCCCACCAGCGGGGCGTTGAGCATGATCAGCGGGGTTTCCGCCGCCCGCGCCATCGCCTCTCCCCGGCTGATCGCCAGAGTGCCGCGCGCATCGGCATACCAGACACCGGAATGGCTGGCGTGCAGGGCGGCAAGGTCTGGAACGATGGCCATGGCCCGGCTTTGCGGCAAAGGGAACGAAAGGGCAACCCTCAGCGTGGGCTTGCGTGCGCCTGTGCGTCGGTCAACAACCGCTCCAGCCGGGCGACATCGGGCACTTGATGGAATTCGAACTTGTCGGTCACACGATCTCCATCCGAATCGACATGGCTGCCGGTCACAATGCTCAGCGTGCCCCATCCATCTTTGCCCTCCGTGCGAGACACAACGCCGAGCTGGGATAGCGCCACGGCCGTCACCTTCCGCGTCTTGCCGGTTTCAACCTGCAAGACGCGCTGGCTGGTCAGCGCATAGATGGACCGGCCGAGCGCAGCGCGGATGCGGAACGGCATAGACAGCATGTAAAGGCCCACCGCGATGAAGGGCGTGCCCCAGAGCGGAAATATCCACGTCCACCAGAGCCCTGCATTCTCGCCCTTGCCGCTGAGGACCGCCGACAGCGCGATGCCCGTCCAGGCGAGCGAAAACAGCGTCCATGGAATGGCGAACAGCCAGATGACGAAAGCAAGGCGCATCCGGCGCGGATCCGGCAGGCCGGACCAGATGATCTGCTCGCCAGCCGCCAACTCGCGGCGCAGTTCGCGCTCCATCTCCATGGCATGGGGCAAGACCATTTCGCTGTTCATGACGCGCGGACTAGCACGACATGCTGACAAAAGGGTTATGCTTTGCGGCGGAAAGCGTTAGGGGGCGTGGTTTCCAACAGCAAAACTTCAAGATGGACCCGATGACAGACCTGCGCGCCGCCGCTCTCGCCTCCAAAGCCTGGCCCTATGAGGAGGCGCGCAAGCTGCTGAAACGCTATCCGGATGGAAAGCCGGGCGGCGCGCCTGTTATTTTTGAAACGGGATACGGCCCCTCCGGCCTGCCGCATATCGGCACGTTCAACGAAGTGCTGCGCACCACGATGGTCCGCAAGGCCTATGAGGAACTGACCGGAGCGCCCACGCGCCTGATCGCCTTTTCAGACGATATGGACGGTCTGCGCAAGGTGCCGGACAATGTGCCGCAGGCGGAGATGCTCGCCACGCATCTCGGCAAGCCCTTGTCTCGCATTCCCGATCCGTTCGGCAAGTTCGAGAGCTTCGCTCACCACAACAACGCCATGCTGCGCGCGTTTCTGGATCAGTTCGGCTTCGAATATGAGTTTGTCTCCTCCTCCACCCAATATGAGGGTGGCGCGTTTGATGAGGCGCTGCGCAACGTGCTGCGCCACTATCAGGGCATCATGGACATCATGCTTCCCACGCTGCGCAAAGAACGGGCCGCGACCTATTCACCGGTGCTGCCGATCAGCGAAAAGAGCGGAATCGTCTTGCAGGTTCCGCTCGACGTGGTGGACGCCGAAGCCGGGCTGGTGCGGTTCGAGGATGAGGGAGAGACCGTCACCCAGTCGATCCTGTCCGGAAAGTCCAAGCTGCAATGGAAGGTCGATTGGGCGATGCGCTGGGTTGCGCTTGGCGTCGATTACGAGATGTACGGCAAGGATCTGACCGACAGCGGCGTGCAATCGGGCAAGATTGCGCGCGTGCTCGGCGGCTCCAAGCCCGAGGGCCTGATTTACGAGATGTTCCTTGATGACAAGGGCGAGAAAATCTCCAAGTCCAAGGGCAACGGGTTGAGCCTTGAGGAGTGGCTGACCTATGGCCCGCAGGAAAGCGTGGCCTTTTACGCCTATCGCGAGCCCAAAAAGGCCAAGCAGCTCCATATGGGCGTGATCGCGCGCGCGGTGGGCGAATATTACCAGTTCCGCGGCAATTACCCCGCGCAGCCGGTCGAACAGAAATTGGGCAACCCCGTCCACCATATCCATGGCGGAACTGTGCCCGAAGGCGTGCCGCCGGTGACGTTTGGCCTGCTGCTCAATCTGGTGGGCGTGATGGGAGCCGATGCGACCGAAGATCAGGTCTGGGCGTACCTCCCCAATTATGTGGAGGGCGCGACACGCGAAAGCCAGCCCGAACTGGCCAAGCTCATTCCGCTCGCACTCGCTTACAATCGCGATTTCGTGGCCCCCACGCTGGTGCGGCGCAAGCCCGTAGGCGTGGAGCGCGCCGCGCTCGACCGGCTGGATCGCGAACTGGCGGCTCTGCCCGCTGGCGCGAGCGCGACCGATATCCAGAACATCGTCTATGCCATTGGCAATGAAGGCGGGTTCGAAAATCTGCGCGACTGGTTCAAGGCGCTTTATGAAACGCTGCTTGGCTCCAGTGCGGGGCCGCGCATGGGCAGTTTCATCGCGCTTTACGGGATCGAGAACAGCCAGAAACTGATTGCAGAGGCTCTGGCGTAACTGCCTGTCATCAAAGAGTCACAAATCTGCCATAGGCGCGTCATCGATTCGTCACGATTGGAGATTGCGCCATGCTGCGCCCTGCCCTGCTGCTTGCGCCTGTTGCCCTTGCCATGCCCGCCTTCGCGCAGGACACTCCGGCGCTCACCGCTGAAGAAGTTGCTGCGCTGCGCGCCGAAGTCCGCGCGCTCCGTGAGGAAGTGGCGGCCCTCAAAACGCAACAGGCGCAGACCGATGCCAAGGTTCAGCAAGTTGCCGCCAAACCCTCAGCCGCCATGCCCAGCTGGAAAGGCGCGCCGCACTATAGCGATGGAGAGGCCGGTTTCTCCTTCAAACCCAAAGGAACCATTCAGGCCGAAATTGGCTATGTCGGCATCCCCGGCTCCACCGGCGGCACGGCCGGCCCCGTATCGGGTGCATTCGGTGCGGCAGGCGTCAACACCAATAATCTGGGCTTCAACAGCCGCCTGCGCCGCGCGATCATCGGCGCAGAGGGAAGCCTGCCCGGCGGGTTCGGCTATAATGTTGAGTTCGAGCTGGCGCAGGGCTCGGTCGGTTATGAAGACATTGTGCTGACCTATCAGAAGAAGGGCAGCCCGCTCAAACTGACCATGGGCTATCACTACCCGATGGCCAGCATGGACCTGATGACCAGCAGCAAATTCACCAGCTTCACCGAACGCGCAGGCATGAATGACGGCTTTGGCTATTCGCGCCGTCTTGGCCTATCCGGCAGTTGGAGCAAGGGAGAAGCGTTACTCAGCGCAGGCCTGTTCAGCGAGGATATTGCCAACACCGCGTTCAACCGGACCGGCTGGGAAGCCGCATTCCGCGGCGCGTGGATGCCCAAGCTGGGAAGCACGCAGCTCCACATAGGCCTCAACGGCCAGCATCGGGTCGCCCCGCGTGACGCGCAGAATATGCGCTATCGCCAGCGCCCCTATTCGCAACTGACTGACCAGCGCTTCCTCGATACCGGGCGCATCGCGGCAGACGGCGATGATATTCTCGGCCTTGAGTTCGCCGCCGTCAGCAAAGGCTGGCATGTTGCGGGTGAAGCCCAGAAGCTGTGGGTGCGTGGTTATAATGATCCCACCCGCACCTTTGGCGCCAATAACGGCACGGGCGGAGCCTCCGCTTACTTGCAGGACGATCCATCCTTCTTTTCCGGCTATGTCGAAGCGGGCTTTTTCCTGACCGGAGAAACGCGCGGATACAAGGGTGGCAAGTGGGACCGCACCAGTGTGAAGCGGCCCTTCAACAAGGGCGGCTGGGGCGCGGTGCAACTGAATGCGCGCCTTGACTATACCGACCTTCAGGACCGGGTTGGCGCGGGCGCGCTTGCACCCGGCTCACTCAACTTCACCAATGGCGGCACGCAAACGGGCTATGGCCTCTCGCTGATCTGGATGCCCACCGACTATCTCCGTTTCCTGGCGCAGGTGCAGCATATCGACGTGCAGGGCGGCCCTGCAGCAGTGGCAGCCTTCACGTCGACCATCCCGTCGTTCGAACAGCGCGATTACAACACCGACGCCATGTTCATGCGCGCGCAGGTTGATTTCTAGGACGATTGCGACGCGCCGAAAACATGCCATAGTTTGAGGCATGAGAATCGGGCGCGTTTTGGTCCTGTCTGTGGTGACGCTGCTTTCTAGCGCACAGGCGCTCGCCGGCTCGCTTGTCATCTCCCCCAAGGCAGGCACGGTCTCCGTCACGGTCTATCGCAGCCGTGGCAGCCAGAATGGCGATGCCCACGAACTCGATGATCTGGCTGGCTACGCGCTGATCACCGAAACCCGGCATATCCACCTGCCTGAAGGCGATGCCACCCTCCGCTTTGAAGGTGTGGTGGGCGGTATGATTCCGGTCAGCGCCGTCGTCACCGGCTTGCCCGGCGGTGTGGTGCAGAAGAACCGCGATGCGCGGCTTTTGACGCCCGCCGCGCTGGTGGATGGCAGCTACGGCCGGAAGCTGCACCTCAAACGAATCAACCGAAAAACTGGGATCGTCACCGAAGAAGATGCGGACCTGCTTGCCGGACCAAAGGGGGGCATCATCCTGCGCACCAAGGCTGGAATCGAAGCGCTGGGCTGTGCAGGCCTGCCGGAAGGGCTGGGCCATGATGGCGTGCCGGAGGGCCTGACCGACAAGCCGACATTCTCGGTTGAAACCCGTTCGAAACGCGCGGTGGACGCAGTGGTTCAGCTGACCTACTTGGCCAACGGGTTTGACTGGGCCGCAAGCTATGTGTTGCGCGTGGGGGATGAGCCGGGCTCCTTCAGCCTGTTCGCGTGGCTGACTTTGGCCAATGGCAATGCGGAAAGCCTGCCCAATGCGCAGACGCAAGCTATGGCGGGTGTCGTCAACCGCGTGGAAGACCCCGACGATGTAGCCAGCAATCAACCTGACCCGCGCGTCCGCCTGTCTTGCTGGCCCATGGACATCACCAGCACGCATCCGGTTTACAGCTGGTCCCGCCTTCCCTTCTATAATGGGCGGCGCAATCCAGCGCGAATTGTCCGGATTGAAGATGAGGCCGAAGGCGCTGACATTATCGTCACCGCACAGATGCGGCAGGAACGGTTGCAAGATGTGCCCGTGGCCATCACTGCCCTTGCAGCAGAGATGGAGCAACTGGGCGACCTCAAGCTCTATCGCATCCCGGAACCGGTCACAGTCGCCGCGAACGCGCAAAAGCAGGTGGCGCTGATCACCGAACGGACAGTCAAGGGTGGGCTCGCCTACGGCATTTCCACGCCCTTTGACTATCGCGCTCTGCAGGACGAATTTGACTGGAAACCGATGCTGCGCATCGTCCGTTTCCGCAATGACAAGGAAAGTGGCCTCGGCCTGCCTTTGCCTGCCGGGGTAATCTCGATTTTTGATGAAGCGTCCGGCAGGGTCATTCCCGTATCGGATGACGCTGACGATTGGGACCGCAGACCCCGCATGGACGATACGGCTATCGGTCAGGACTCCTTCTTTGTCGCCGGTGAATCGACTCAGATCATGGCGAAGCTGACACTGGAGGAAGAGAAGGTTTATTCTGCCAAGACTGGCAATGAGAATTCCCAGCATATCGGCTATGGCAAATACCGGTTGACCCTGTCCAACGCGACGCCGTTGCCCGTGTCGGCCGAAATCCCGATCCTCGTTCACCGCCGTGTCAAACTGAAGAAGCCATCGCTGCACCTTGTGAAACGGCGAGGGATCAAGACTCTGACCATCCTGTTGGAGCCGAACAGCAAGGTCGATTTCACCTATAGCCTCGAGCCCAATCAATAGGGCTTGCGCCAATGTTATAATGTGTCATAACCGACGAGAGAGAGAAAAGGGAGACGGAATATGGTGCGCAGTTTCGTAGCCGTGGCGCTTCTGGCAACTGCAAGCCAGGCCGCCGCACAAACCGCTCAGGGAGATGTTGCGGTCACCATCTACAACGAACAGCTTGCGCTCATTCAGGATACGCGCACGCTTCAGCTGCCCAATGGTCGGGCCAAGGTGGAGTTCCCGGATGTCTCTGCCCAGATCCGGCCTGAAACGGTCAGTCTGGCAGGCGCGGGTATCGGCATTGTCGAGCAGAATTTCGACTATGATCTGCTTTCGCCTGACAAGATGATGGCCAAGGCGGTTGGCCAGACAATCACTCTGGTCCGCACGAATCCGGCCACGGGTGCCGAAACGCGCGAACAGGCCAAGGTGCTGGCGGCCAATGGCGGTATCGTCCTCCAGATCGGCAACCGCATCGAAGTGCTGCGCGATGACGGGCTGCCCGTGCGCGTTGTGTTTGACAAGGTTCCGGACAATCTCCGCGCCCGCCCCACTCTTTCGGTCACGCTGCAAAGCGCGCAGGCGGGCTCGATCCCGGCGCGCCTCTCCTACCTCACACCTGGCCTCGGCTGGAAGGCCGACTATGTCGCGCTGTTCGATGAAAAGGCGCAGACGATTGACGTGCAAGGCTGGGTGACGCTCACCAACAACACCGGCACCACCTTCTCGAACGCCAAGACGCTGCTGGTGGCAGGGTTGGTCAATCAGGTGAACCAGAACCGCTATGGCAGTTATCCCCAGCCCCAATATGGCGGCGGCATGGATGTGGCAGGCACCGAAAGTGCAGCGCGCGGCAAGCTGGGCGACTATTATCTCTATCCGCTGGCCGAACGCACCACCATCGCCAATGCGCAGACCAAGCAGGTCGGCTTTCTGGATGTGGCCGCCGTGCCTGCCAAGAAGAGCTATCAGTTTGTCAGCCAATGGCTGCAAGTCACGCCGCAGCCGATGAGCGTTTCGAGCGTGCTCAAATTCTCATCGAGTGCGCAAGGCGGCCTTGGCGATGCGCTGCCCGCAGGAACCGTGCGCGTCTATATGCGCGACGCGCAAGGCAACCCGCAATTTGTCGGCGAAAACAGCATTGGTCACACGCCGATGGGCAGTTCGCTTTCAGTCAAGACCGGCGAGGCGTTTGACGTGAAAGTTGCTACCAATGTCGTGAAGCGCGAGCGGCTGAGCAGTTCGCGCTGGGTGACGAGCATGAGCTACACCCTCACCAATGCAGGCGACAAGGCGGTGACGGTCGATCTCGCGCAGGATGGCCTGTGGGGCGATGTGCGGATCAAGGACCAGAGCCGCGAGGGCAAGCGCATCTCTGCTGATCGCGTGGAATGGGCCGTTCCCGTCCCTGCCAATGGCTCGGCCACGGTGACGGCGACGTTTGACAGCCGGTGGTGAGGGGGACACCTGTGTCTGCCTCTACCCGCCGTCCTGAGCCTGTCGAAAGACCGTCCTTGGGCGTACCGCTGCGCTCCAGAAAAAAACTCTGCTTCGACAAGCTCAGCGCGGCGGCAATCTTCCTCCTCCCCCTCCCGGCTCTTGCCCAAACCATCTCCTCATCGGATCGCACAAGCGACGTTTCCGTTTCCATTTATCGCGATCCCCAGCGCGGGGATGGACCCGTCAACCGCGACTGGCCGGGCGGCTATGCCTTGATCTCTGAAACGCGCACCATCACGGTTCCAGCGGGCGCGGGCGTACTGCGCTTTGTCGGCGTGGCGGAAGGGATGCTACCCGAAAGCGCCATCGTCACCGGGCTCCCTGCGGGCGTGATCGAGAAGAATCGCGATGCCCGCCTGCTTTCCGCGCACGGGCTGCTCGACGCGCATCTCAAGCGCCGTGTCACGCTGGTGCGCACCAACCTGAAGACCGGCAAGAAGGTGCAGCAAAACGCCATCGTCCAGTCTGGCCCCAATGGTGGCGTGCTGCTGGAAACGCCGGATGGGGTGGAGGCGCTCGGCTGTTCGGGCCTTCCCGAACGTCCGACCTATTCCCAATTGCCCGATGGCCTTTCTGCCCGCCCGGTCTATTCGGTACGCACCCGCGCCAAGGCGGCGATGACGGTCACCGTCAAGCTGACCTATCTGGCGCAGGGGTTTGACTGGTATACCAGCTATGTCGCGCATACGGACAAGGACACCGATACGCTCTCCATCACCGGCTGGGCGACGATCCTCAATGGCGGCGCGCAGAGCTTCCCCAACGCGCGACTGCAACTGATTGCCGGAAGCGCGCTCTACAATCGCAAGGAAGGGCTGGGCCAGGAACGCGCGCCGGATCTCTCGCTGCAATGCTGGCCATTGGACGTCACCAGCACGCACCCTCTCACCACTTATGAGCGCCTGCCCTTTTACAGCGCGCCGCAAGAGCATCTCGATTTCTTCACCGGGGAAAGGCATCGCAAGGGCGTTCCGATGCTTGAGATGATGCCGCCGCCTCCACCGCCACCACCGCCGGTGATGGATTCTCCTATTACCGCGGTCGCCATGGTGGCGCAGCAGGAGCAACTGGGCGACCTGAAGCTTTACCGCGTGCCCGAACGTGTCACGGTCGCGGCGCAATCTTCCAAGCAGATTGCGCTGATGGCGAAAGACAAGGTGCCGTTCGAACGATATTATGTGTTTGACACAAATTTCGGGATCAACGGCGGCGCACAGATTGCGCTGGATATGATCAATATCGTCAAGAAAGGCCTTGGCCTCCCTCTCCCCTCCGGCATGGTCAACGCCAGCCATGAGGTGAACGGCGAATGGCTGTTCGGCGGCGGGAGCTCCATGCGCGACATTGCGGTTGGCGAGGAATTCCGCATCACGCCGGGAACCAGCACATTGGTGCAGGCCCGCCTCACCAACCGCGAATGGCGCGACAATCGCGAAACATGGACGCTGAAAATCAGCAACGTCCATGACACGCCTGTTCCCGTTGAAATCCTGATGCCGGGCCGCCCGGAGAAGGACATGGAAGGCGTGGCGCAACGCAATGGGCGCTGGAGCTGGAGGCTGAGCGTACCCGCCCGCGAAACGCTCGACCTGACCTATGTCGTCAAATATTGATGGTGCGCTTCAAGTAAAACGTGAGAATCCTCGCTGCGCCGGCTCCTAAACGGGCGGTAACGAAAAGCGTGCGCGCTCTTCATTGATGGTGGTGCGGCAGACGTCAGCCATGCGCATGATATAGATGACGGAAGGCGGAAAATTGGCCAGCTTCGCATCCTTCGTATACGCCATCGTGACACGGTCGGCGAGAATGGCTGCGGTTGTCTTCTGTTCGACAAGGCAGCGCGTCCGCGCCAGCTTGACGATCGCCGTTGCCAGTTCATCGTCGACGAAGATGAGGTTCGCACTATCGCTCAACGCCTGCACATAAGCTGCTTTGGCGTCAGGCGGCAAAGCGAGCCAGCCGCTCGCATTGTTGACAAAGCCCCCCGCATAAGCCGGAGCGGCCATCAGCGCCGCAACGCCAAGCGTCAACTTGGAAAGAGAAATCAAGCGGTTCTTCTTCATTCTGGTTTCCTGAATCTGGGCCAATCCCGGTTACAGGCATGAACTTGCAACTGCAACCGTCGCTCTTTTTGGGCAAAGTCCGCTTAGAGTTTGGAACATGAACGAATTATGGCTGGTTCGGCGGCTTTCTGAGGTTGACCGCCCAATGGGCCTCGCGTAAAGATTCGCGCCGAAACCACGCGGCGGATCGTAGTGGCTTCTGAGACGACCAAAGAGTTAACAACGAAAGGCTTATATAATGGTCAAGATGCATAAAGTGGGGATGGCCGCTGTCCTCGTGGGCCTGATGGCCTCGGCGGGCACGGTTCAGGCACAGGAATATAACGGCACGACGGGCGCTGCTCCGGTGCAGACCACGACGACCAACTCGACTTCGACGGCAACCACCGGCGACTCGACGGTTGCTCCGTTCCAGAACACCACGACCACGACCCAGGTCCAGACGGTCGACAGCACCACCGCCGCAACCACGACGGCAGTGACCAAGACCATTGGCGCCAACACCTATGGCGGTTCGATCACCGTCAGCGGCACCGGCTCGCAGGGTCAGACCACGGCGACGTCGATCACCACCACCTATAACCCCGGCCCTCCGCCGACGGTTGTTGGCACCTCCGCTCCTGCGACGGTTGTGACCCCGGTTGGCACGGCCACCGTGACTGCCGTTTCGGCGTCCGGTTCGGTTGGCCTGCTCGGCGCGACCCCGCTGTACAGCTCCGCGCTGTCCTCCTCGGGTGCCGTGACGAACGGTTCCGTCGTGGCAACCGAAGATTCGGTCACCGTGACGTCTTCCGGCGTTTCGTTTGAACGTCGCGTTGGCACTGCCACCTACAACCCGACTGCGGGCACCGTGACTGTCGCTCTGCCGACCGCCGCGACGTCTGCCACGTCGATTTCGGCAACTGGCATTTCGACCGGTGCGCTGACCTCGACCTCGCTGACGACTGGTGCGATCAGCGCGACGGGCCTGAACATGAACGGCAACAAGATCACGAACGTCGCTGCCGGCACGGCCAGCACGGACGCGGTCAACCTTGGCCAGCTCAACGCGGCTGTGGCGACCCTCACGGGCAGCTACAACACGTTTGCGGCTTCGGTGAATGCCAACCTGCTGCGCTATCGCAAGCTGGCTCAGGCCGGCACGGCTGTTGCCGTCGCGATGAGCGGTGGCACCTTCCTGCCCGACAAGAAGATCAACCTCACGGTGAACTTCGGTCACTTTGAAGGTGAATCGGCCATGTCCGGCCAGCTGGGCTTCCTCGTGTCCCCGAACTTCGCTCTGAACGCTGGCGTTGCCACGTCGTTCACCAGCGGTGGCGGCACGGCGGTTCGCGTCGGCGGCACCTTCGGCTTCTAAGCCAAAGGCACCCAACAGAAAGGGGCCGTCGGGTATTCGCCCGGCGGCCCTTTTTCTTTGCTTCAATCAGTCATCAGTGACTGGACAAGTCCCCTTCCCTGCCTCACCATTTGCAACTGAAAAAATGAGGAGAGAAGCATGACCAACCAACGTCACGTCTGGCGCCTGCGCGCCCGTCCTGAAGGCACCATCAAGGACAGCGATCTGGACTATATGGCTGAGCCCATGCCCGCCATGGGCGACGGGCAGGCTCTGGTAGAGGTCAATTACCTCTCGCTTGATCCCACCAACCGCATCTGGATGTCCGATATGGACCAGTATATGCCGCCGGTGGAACTGGGCGATATGATGCGCGGCGTCATTGCCGGAACCGTCACGCGGTCCAACAATCCTGATCTCCCGATTGGCACCATGGTGAGCGGACTTGGCGGCTTTGCCAGCCATGTTGTCGTTGATCCCGGCATGGTGAACGCCGTTCGGCAAGTGCCCGGCATTCCCTTTGCAGACCTGTTCGGATCGCTCGGGAGCACGGCCGTCACTGCCTATTTCGGGCTGCTCGACATTTGCGATCCCAAGCCCGGCGAAACCTTGGTCGTCTCTGGCGCGGCCGGCGCAGTCGGCTCGATTGTCGGCCAGATCGGCAAGATCAAGGGTTGCCATGTTGTCGGCATCGCAGGCGGTGCGGACAAATGTCGCTGGGTCGTGGATGAACTCGGCTTTGATGCTTGCATCGATTACAAATCCGAAGATGTCGGCGCGCGGCTCGATGCGCTTTGCCCCAACGGCATCGACATGAACTTCGAAAATGTCGGCGGCGACATCATGGATGCGGTCATGATGCGCATGAACAATCATGGCCGCATGTCGCTGTGCGGCATGATTTCCACCTATAATGACACAACGCCGCGCGGCGGCCCGGCTGCCTGGCCTGCCATCCTGATGCACCGGCTGAAGGTTCAGGGCTTCATCATCACCGATTATGCGCCACGCTTCGGCGAAGCGATTGCTGCATTGGCGGGCTGGTGGATGGGCGGCCAGATCAAAACCAAGGTTGATCTGCGTCACGGCCTTGAGAACGCCATCATCACGCTTCGAGATCTTTATTCGGGCGGGAATTTCGGAAAGCTGCTGCTCGAAGTCAAAGCGCCAGACGGGCAGGCCTGACGCGATGGCCGATGACGCGACGCGCCTCAAGGCCCCGGGAAAAGCGCCCTGGGGCCTGCTGAGCCTTCTCATCCTCATCAACATCCTGAACTTCGTGGACCGGCAATTGCTCCCGAGCTTTGCCAATTTCATCAAGCCCGAACTGGGTTTGACCGACACGCAGTTCGGGTTGCTGACCGGCCTGTTCTTCATCATTTTCTATGCGGTGGCCGGGCTGTTCATGGGGATGCTGGCTGACATGACGCATCGCGGCCGCCTGATTGCCGGTGCAATTGCGGTGTGGAGCCTGCTCACCGCAGCCTCGGGCGCGGCCAAGGGCTTTGTGACCATGGCCATTCCGCGCGCGCTGGTCGGCATCGGAGAATCGGCGCTGACGCCTGCCGCCCTGTCGCTCCTCGCGGAACGCTTTCCGCCGCGTCAGCTGGGGCTGGCGGCGGGCCTTTATTATCTTGGCGTCCCGATCGGAGCCGGAGCGAGCCTGCTGGTCGCTGGTTATCTCGGCCCTGTCCTCGGTTGGCGCAATTGCTTCTACCTGCTGGGACTCGCAGGCCTCACCCTGGCCGCAGTGATGCTGTTCGTGCGCGATCCCCGCACGCGACCCATTCATCACAAACAGCCTGGTCTGGGCGCGCAATTGAAGGTGTTGCACGGGGCAATCAAAGCATCCCCGGCATTGATTGCCACCATGGCAGGCGGCGTGGCCATCCATTTTGCGGTGGGAGCTGCGTCTTTCGATCAACTCTGGTTCGTGCAGGAGCGCGGGTTTGAACGGGCAGAGATTGCCAAGATCACAGGGCTGCTCACGGTGGTTGGCGGCGTGGCGGGCAATGTTTTCGGTGGCTTTGCCGGTGATTGGTGGCAGCGCCGTTTCGGCTCCGGACGGCCGATGCTGCTGTTCTGGATGATGCTGGCGCTTTCGCCCTTTCTGCTGGCCTTCCGCATTGTCTCGGCGGACTCGCCCCTCTTTTATGTGGGGGTCGCGCTGGGGGTGTTTCAGCTCGCCGCCTTTTATGGCCCTACCTTTTCCACCGTGCAGGAACTCGCTCCCATATCGGCGCGTGCCACGGTGACGGCATTCTACGTCCTTTGTCTCAACGCCATTGGACTTGGCGTAGGCGTCACAGCGGCAGGCTGGATGGTGGACCTGCTCCGAAAAGCGGGCCATGCAGAGCCCTATAGCGTCGCACTGCTGACCTTCACCATCCTCTCCTCGCTCGCCATCCCTGCCTTTTTTCTGGCCGGACACTGGTTTCACCGGGACAAGGCACGGCTGGCACTGGTAGACGGTGTTCAGACCATCCACTGATCAAAAAAGAAGGAACCCCATCCATGGCTGCTGATGACATTGATTTTGAGATCAAGGGTCAGGAACTCCAATTTGTCGAAATCGAGCTTGATCCCGGCGAGAGTGCAATTGCGGAAGCGGGCGCAATGGTCTGGAAGGATGCCGATGTGGCCATGACAACGGTGTTCGGCGATGGGCGGGCGCAGGAAGGCGGCTTCATGGGCAAGCTGTTGGGCGCGGGCCAGCGTTTGCTGACTGGCGAGAGCCTATTCACCACCGTCTTCACGCATCAGGGGCGCAAGCCCAAGGCGCGCGTCGCCTTTGGTGCGCCAACGCCGGGCACCATCCTGCCGCTCAGACTGTCCGATTATGGCGGCACGCTGATCTGCCAGAAGGACAGCTTTCTTGCCGCTGCCAAAGGCGTGTCCATCGGTGTGCAGTTCCAGCGCAAGGTGATGACGGGCCTGTTCGGCGGCGAAGGCTTCATCATGCAGAAGTTGCAGGGCGATGGCATGGTGTTCGTCCAGATGGGCGGCACGCTGGTGGAGCGCGAACTGGCACCGGGCGAACAGATTCACGTCGATACGGGCTGTCTGGCCGCCTACACGCCTTCGGTTGATTTCGATCTCATCACGGCGGGCGGCATCAAGAGCATGCTCTTTGGCGGAGAAGGCGTATTCTTTGCATCGCTGACCGGGCCGGGCCATGTCTGGATCCAGTCGCTGCCCTTCTCCCGCCTGGCCGGGCGGATGCTCGCGGCGGCAGGCTCGTCCGGGGGCCAGAACCGGGGAGAAGGCTCTCTGCTCGGTTCATTCGGAGACCTGATTCAGGGCAATGACTGACAATGGTTGCAGCGGCGGCCCCGCCTGATAGGATGAGCGCGTAACAACGGCACAGGGAGTAGAAGTATGTCTGTTGATCCGCGTTTTGATCGCCGCCAACTCATTCAGGGCAGCGCCGCGCTGCTGATCGCCGGATTGGCGGAACCGCTTTGGGCAGCGGACCTTTCCGCCAGTTCGCTCAAATCCATGCTGGGCAATGCCTCAGACAAGGCTCTCGACAAGCTGGCGGCACCTGACGGCTTTTATCGCGATCTGGCTGTCCGCATCCTACTGCCCGGCACGCAGGGCAAGCTTGCGTCCAAGCTTATGAAGCAGGGCGACAAATTGGGCCTCACCACCAAGCTGACCAAAAGCCTGAACGACGCAGCGTCGCTCGCCGCTGGAGAGGCCAAGCCGATCTTCCGCAAATCAGTGGACGGACTGAGCTGGACCGACGTCCCCGGCATCGCGCTTCAGAATGACGGAGCGACGCAGTATCTCAAAAAGTCGGCAGGCATTGAACTTGGCACCAAGGTGCGCCCGCTCGTCGCCAGCGCGCTTGGCAAATTCGGCGCGTTCAACCAATTGTCCAAGCTGGGCAAGACCGCCAGCCTGCTGGGCCTCAACAGCCTGACGCAGGACGGGCTGACCGACAGCGTCACGCAACAGGCCCTGAACGGCATCTTCTCTTATATCAGCAAGGAAGAGACCGGACTGCGTGGCAATCTGGGCGGGACAGCCAAGTCGGTTCTGGATGCGGTGCTCAAATAAGGCAAATGCCGGGTTCAGATTGAATCTGCTCTGCGGACTCTTCTTTTTTGTTGCACTGCACACTAAGGCGGGCTCATGAGAATCGATCTGATCCCGGCGGGAGACAATCCGCCCGAAACGCTCAATGTCCTGATCGAAGTGCCGATTGGCGGCGAGCCCGTGAAGTATGAGTTCGACAAAGCGTCGGGCGCCTTGTTCGTGGACCGCATTCTGCACACGCCGATGCGTTATCCGGCCAATTATGGCTTCATTCCCCATACGCTGGGCGATGATGGCGATCCGCTCGACGCGCTCGTCATCACCCGCTCGCCCATTATGGCCGGCGCGGTGATCAAGGTGCGCCCGGTGGGCGTTCTGCTGATGGAAGATGATAAAGGCGGCGATGAGAAGCTGATCACCGTGCCTGTCGATTCGACCTTCCCTTATTATGCGGAAGTGGCCGGCCATGTTGATCTGCCGCCGATCGTGACACAGCAGATCGAGCACTTCTTCACGCATTACAAGGATCTCGAGCCCGGAAAATGGGCGAAGATTCTGGGCTGGGGCGATGCCGCAAAGGCCAAGGAAATCATCCTGTCTTGTTTGGAGCGCGCCAAAGCCGTTGGCTATTGACGCAAGGGCTCTGGCCCCTTTTCCCCTGCCGCGCTAGGAGCGGGTGATGACTCTTTTCCAACAGCCCCCAGAATGGGCACCGCATGACAGCGTCTGGATCGGATTTCCCAGCGCACCTGATCTCTGGCTGGAGGACTTGGCCGGCGCGCAGGCGGAAGTGGCCGCCTTTGCGCGCGCGGTTCATGCCGATGGCGCGGGTGAGCGCGTCGATCTGGTCTGCGCCACTGCCGAAGCCGCAGCCGCCGCGCGTGATCTGGCAAGCGATTTCGCGACGATCATCGAAGCGCCCTTCTTCGACATCTGGCTGCGCGATACCGGCCCGGTGATCGTTCGTTCTGAGGGCAAACCTGTCGCGCTCGACTATCAGGGCAATGGCTGGGGCGGAAAATACCCCTCCCCGCTCGACGATGCGCTGGCGGCCACGCTCTGTGCGCAGGCCGGGCTGGCCCGCTCCCCGCGTGGCTGGGTGCTGGAAGGGGGTGCCATTGATGTGGACGGCGCAGGCCTGTGCGTCACCACCGGTCAGTGCCTGCTCAACCCGAACCGCAACCCCAACCTGTCTCGCCGCGAAATCGAGCAGCGCCTGTCTGCCGATCTCGGCTTGAGCGAAGTGCTTTGGCTGGGCGTAGGCCTGCTCAACGATCATACAGACGGCCATGTGGACAATCTGGCCCGCTTCGTCGCGCCCGGGACGCTGGCGCTACCCGAGCCGTTTGGTGCGGATGACCCCAATGCGGCCATCTTTGCCGATGCGCTGGACCGCGCCTCGCGCTGGCCAGTCAAAGTCGTCACGCTTCCTTCTGCCGGGCTTCATGCCGATGAAGATGGTGAGGCGATCCCCGCCAGCCATATGAATTTCTACATCGGCAATGCGGCGGTCATCGTCCCGCTCTATGGCGGCCCGAGCGATGCTCACGCGGTCGAAGCGGTGGCGCGGCTCTTCCCGGACCGCAAGACGCTGGGCCTGCCCGCCAATCATATCCTGACTGGCGGCGGCAGTTTCCACTGCATCAGCCAGCAAGTCCCCACCCTTTGAAGGCCGAAAAGATGCTCCAGCTTGATGATCAGCAACAGGCCGCCCGCACATGGTTTGAGTCATTGCGCGACCGCATCTGCGCCGAATTCGAAGCGATCGAGCGCGAAGCAGGCAGCGATGCGGCGTTCGATTATGCCCGCTGGAACCGCGACGATGACCCGGACGGCAAGGGCGGCGGCGGCACGCGCGGCCTGATCAAAGGCAAGGTGTTCGAGAAAGCGGGCGTCAACGTCTCCACCGTGGGGGGCACATTCTCCGGCGATTTTGCCAAGACCATCCATGGCGCGGGAGACAATCCCGCCTTTTTCGCCACCGGCATCAGCCTGGTTGCGCACATGGCCAACCCGCATGTGCCCGCCGTTCACATGAACACACGCTTCCTCGTCACGCAGAAGCGCTGGTTTGGCGGCGGCGCAGACCTCAACCCGCCGCTTCCCTATGATGAGGATACGGCGGATTTCCATGCGGCGATGAAGGGCGCATGTGATCCGCACGGCGCCGATTATTATGAGCGCTACAAGAAATGGGCAGATGACTATTTCTACATTCCCCACCGCGGTGTGCATCGCGGTGTGGGCGGAATCTTCTACGATCATCTGGAAGGCGATTTCGATGCCAACTTTGCCTTTACCCGCGCCGTGGGCGAAGCGTTTCTGGACATTTTCCCCAAATTGGTGCGGCGGCGCATGGGCCTGGCTTTCTCACCCGCCGAGAAAGACGAGCAACTCATCTGGCGCGGGCGTTATGCCGAATTCAATCTGGTGCATGATCGCGGCACGTTGTTCGGCCTCAAGACCGGCGGCAATATCGACGCAATTCTGATGAGCCTGCCGCCCGAAGTGAAGTGGGCTTAAGACGAAATCGACCGGTAGAGCATGGCGACAAAGACTGCCGTCACCAACCCGACGGCGGCGGCGGCCATGCCCACGCCGAGCGCGACCATGACGACCGGCAGCAACGGCATGGCCAGCAGCTTGCCCAGTGCACCGAAGAAGATGCCAACGATCACTTCCGCTGCGGACTGGATCACCGTGCCGACCACCAGAAAGATCATGGCAACGCCCAGCAGCATTGCAGCCCGCCCGCGTGTCAGGGAGAATGATCCGGATACTGCGCTACGCACCGAGGCATCGGCATCCACCATCAAAGCCGCAGCGAAATAGGTCCGCACGCTGGCCCACAGCATGATGGTCATCACCGCCCCGGCCCAGATCACCGCATAGGACGGCAGTTCGACAGGTTTGGCCGCAGCAGGATCATAGCCATTCTTCAGCAGGATGATCATGACGGGAAAAATCAGTGCAACGAACAACGCGCCCATGCCCAGCGAAAATGCCATCAGGCGCGGCAAGCGGGAAAAGCCCTTTTTCAGCGCTTCCCCGACGCTGATGCCAGGATTGAGAACGAGGCTGAAAATCGACAATTGCCCGCCCAGCATCAGCAAGATGCCCGGAATGATCAGGACGAGCAGCGCCGCCATGCCGACATGCCGCTGGTGCAGTTGAATACCCAGTTCGACGGCCGCCTGCCCCACCGCCAGCGTGCCGAGTGCAAGCGGAACCAGCAAATGGGATTCGCGCTTCACGAAATCCAGTGTTGCATCCCAGGATTGGCTGACGGGCAAGCTCATGCGATTCGGTTCCAAGATTAAGTACAACCCGGTTATGGGCATCGGCAGGCCACTTGGAAAGTCTTCGCGACAATGGCAAGGCATAGGCATGACGTTGCCCCCTGATCCCCTGATAGACTGGGAAACCTCCAGCGCGCCTGTGCCGTATCCGGAAGCACTGGCAGACATGGAGGCGCGAGCCAGCGCGATTGCCGCCGGAACCGCGCGGGAACGTGTCTGGCTGCTGGAGCATCCGCCGCTTTACACCGCAGGAACAAGCGCCAGCCCGGATGAACTGATTGATCAACGCTTTCCGGTGTTCGAGGCCGGACGCGGCGGGCGCTACACCTATCACGGCCCCGGCCAACGTGTTGGCTATCTCAATCTGAACCTTGGCGCGCGCGGACGCGATGTGCGCTGTTTTGTCCACGCTGTCGAAGGATGGGTGATCAGCGCCTTGGCGCGGCTCGGCGTAACGGCTTGGCGGGCAGAAGGCCGTGTCGGCATCTGGACGCTGGCACGAGGGCAGGAAGCCAAGATCGGCGCCCTTGGTGTGCGCGTCCGCCGCTGGGTGACGCTCCACGGCTTTTCAGTCAATGTCTGCCCGGACCTCAGCCACTTTGGGGGCATCATCCCCTGTGGCTTGGCTGAATACCCGGTCACCAGCCTGCAAGACCTGGGAATTGGGGCCAATATGGCCGATCTGGATGCTGCACTTTTGGCTGAATTCGGTCAATTTCTGGAAAAATTGAGCAGCTGCGAAAAAAAAGCTTGAGTGCGATTCGGGATTCTTTTAAAATCCACTCAGATTTGGGGCATTAAACAATCCAGATCGCACACTCAGGAGTTTAATTCCATGCGCAAAATCGTCACCTTCTCGCTCGTCGCTGCCTCTGCCCTCGCTCTCGCCGCTTGCGGCGGCGGTGCTGAAGCTCCGGTCGATGCCAACGCCACCACCGAAGTCACCGAAGGCGAAGCCACCGCCAACGCCACCACCGACGAAATGACCAACGTCGATGCGGCTGCCGGTGCCGACGCCAACGCGACTGCCGCGAACACCGTTGAAGAAGCTGCTGCCAACACGGCCGAAGCTGCCAACGCTCAGTAATCGCACTTCGCGTTTCTGAAACAAGGGGGCCGTCCGGATTTCCGGGCGGCCCTTTTGCATTTCAGACAGCTTTCGTTAAACCACCGCGCTCAACAATGGCATTTGGCATTGTGAACTGTTGAATGAGGAGATGGCCTGTGTCGCGTATGAATGTCCTTCTGGGTGCAGCGTTGCTTGGCCTTGCAGCACCGGCGCAGGCCCAGTTGTTCTACAAGGCACCGGACGTACCCGGCGGCGTTCTGACTGCGCCCGAAAAGGGCTATGGCTATGTTCTTACTGGTGCAACGCCTGCCGAAAACCGCGCGGCGCTCGTCTGGAATCTCCGCTCCGCGCTGAACGTCGCGGCGCTGCAATGCTCGCTCGACCCTTATTTGCGCATTGCCGACAATTACAATGCGATGTTGAGCAACCATCGCGACGAGCTGGCTGGGGCGTTCACAACGCTTTCCGCCTATTTCAAGCGCAAGAACAAGTCTCCCAAAGCGGCGCAGACCGCGCTCGACCAATATGGCACCCGGACATATAGCAGCTTTTCGGCGGTCGGCGGGCTATTGCCCTTTTGCCATGTCTCCAGCCAGACCGTGCGCACCGCAATCTTCACCAAGCGCAATGCGCTTTACGAGATTGCGAATGCCAGGCTCCGGCAAATCCACAATGCCGTGAATTTCCGCAAGGGCGAGCAGCAGTTTACCGGCATCTGGATTGCCAATAATTACCACCTGCCCAATCTGGCGGACCAGTGCTGGAAGAAGACCAAATATACCGGCAAATGCGGCTGACGGCGCGCTTACGCCGCCAGCTTTGATCCATCCACCCAATTGCCATGCAGGCCCTGCCGCAGCCGAACCGGCAGCTTGGCGCGGGCAACCGGCCCCTTCTCCACATGAAGCGCATCAAAGATGCACAGATCCGAATAATTGGTGATGTGATTGTCGATCAGTGCAACCAGCCAGCCATCCCCTTCGGCCGCATCCTTGGAGCGCGGGATGAAAGCCGGCTCCTGAAACGCGCTGTCCGGTCCGCACCACCAGCTCTTTTCCTCGCCCGACTCGTGATCATAATGCGTCAGCGAATTGAGCACGCCTGCAAACGGCCCCGGCGGGCCATTATACTGCTTGTCAAAGTCATAGGTGATCATCCAGCCATGGCGATAAGCTTTGCCCGCCATGCGATCATCAATGCGGGGGAATTCGCCCGGCATGACACCGATCTTCTCCATCGACGCAATTTCATCGGTGTTGGAGCCCAGATCGACCGTCACACGCGTCAGCCAGGTGGTGGAGGCCGCCGGATCCCAAGGATGATCGAGCTCGGGGAAGAAGGGCAGGCTTGTCGTTTCGGAAACCGGCAGATCGAGATGGATCCGGGTGCCCTCCTGAAAAGCGTTCATCACATGGCAGCCGCACACGCTCGGCTCTTGCTTGAACCAGCGCATATCGCTGCCATCGCCATCGCGCCGCATTACGCCCAGATAAAAGGGCAGATCGCGCTTGTAGATGAAGTGCGGCATGTTCCGCTCCAGCACGCTCATGTCTGACGTATAGGGAGAGACGTTGAACACAGCATAGTCACCTGCAATGCTGAAATCATGGAGCATGGTGTAATAGGGCACGGTGAAATTGGCCTGCCGCACCACTTTGCCCGCCGGGTCGATCTCGAAATAGCGCGCCTCGCGGGTCAGCGGACCGGCAATCGAGTAGCCGAATCCGCAGAAATTGCCGGTATCCGGATCAATCTTGGGGTGCGCGGTGAACGTGGGAATATCCAGATCGCCGCCGAAATCGGTATAGCCCTCGGTCTCCAGCGTGTTCTGGTCCATGATCAGGCAAGGGCTGTCTTCCTTCATGGCGAACAGCTTGCCGGCATGAACGAGGACGTTGGTGTTGGCCGTGCCTCTGATCTTGCCCTTCACAGCTTCATCATCGGTCAGCGGGTTGCGATAAGCCCCGAACAACGCCTTGCCCGCCGCATTTTCCAGTTTCCATTTGTCGGTTTGCGCATAGCGCTGCTTGAAATCGATCCGGCCATTCTTGAAGCGGAACATGGAAACCATGCCATCGCCGTTGAAGAACTGGTCATCCTCGAATTTGGGCGCGAACTGCGGATCGGGATGAACGCGGTAGAAGGCACCATTCAGTTCGGCAGGCACTTCGCCTTCGATTTCCAGATCGCCAATGTCACCTTGCAGGCGAACGAGGCGAAGCACATCCTTGAACACGGGATTGTCGGGGAAATGGGCCATGGCGCTCTCCTATTCTAACATTTGTTACGAAAGAAGAGATAGGCGTGTGAGGGGGGCGTGCCTTGATTTGGATCAAGGCGCAACAAGAGCGCACGGAACGGGCATTTCCCACCGTCCGCTTGTCCTGAGCAGCCGCTGAAGTTGAAGCACAGCGGAAGCAGAAGCGGCATATCGAAGGGCCACCCTTCGATATGGGCCTTCGCATTCGCTTAGTCCCTGCTCAGGGCAAACGGTCTCTTGGCTTCAATCGATCCCCAGCACCTTGTGCGTCTGCACAGACAGCCGCCAGCGCGGATTGGCGAGGATGAAATCGACGCACGCACGCGCATTTTCAACCTGCTGCGCATTATCGAGCGGCTGGAGCAACAGGTGATCGAAATCCCAATCCTGCATCTCTTCCCAATCGCTGCCGGATTGCGGCCAGACCAGCTTGAGTTCGTCTCCCCGGCGCTGCACCACGTCGCTGCCCGCCTTGGGGCTGATGCACAGCCAGTCAATGCCGGGATGCGCGGCGAGGGTGCCGTTCGATTCGACGCCGATCTCAAAGCCATGCGCATGGAGCGCATCCACCAATGCGTCGTCGATCTGGAGCATCGGCTCGCCACCGGTGATGATGACATAGCGATGCAGGGCTTCAGCGCCCCAGCACGACGCCACGGCCTCTGCCAGCGCATCTGCATCGGCAAATTTGCCGCCGCCTTCTCCGTCCGTCCCCACAAAATCGGTGTCACAGAAGCGGCAGATCGCCTTTTCGCGATCCTCCTCGCGCCCGCTCCACAAATTGCAGCCCGCAAAGCGCAGGAAGACCGCGCGGCGTCCGGCCTGCATCCCTTCCCCTTGCAAGGTCAGGAAGATGGATTTGACCGCATAGCTCATGCCAGCCGTCCGTCCGCTGCGCCCGCTTCGGCAAAGCCCTTGGCGCGCAAGCGGCAGGAATCACAGGCACCGCAGGGCGTACCATCGGCGCGAGGATCATAGCAGGACCAACTCAGTCCCAGATCGAGACCCAGATCAAGGCCCGCGCGCACGATGTCTGCCTTGGTCATGTCGATCAGCGGCGTGTGAACCTTGAAGGGCTGGCCTTCCACGCCATCGCGCGTGGCGGCAGAGGCCATGGTTTCAAAGGCTGAAATGAACGTCGGGCGGCAGTCCGGATAACCCGAATAATCAAGGGCATTCACGCCAATCACCAGATCATGTGCTCCAACCGCCTCCGCCCAGCCCAGCGCCAGGCTGAGGAAGATGGTGTTGCGCGCCGGCACATAGGTGACGGGAATGCCCGGCTCCACCCCATCCTTGGGCACGGCGATGCTGGCATCGGTCAATGCCGAGCCGCCGAATCGGGTGAGATCGAGCGGCATCACGACATGGCGTTCCGCCCCCAGCAGCGTCGCAATCCGCGCAGCAGCCTCCAGTTCGATGCGGTGGCGCTGGTTGTAATCGATCGTCAGCGCAAACACGCGATAGCCTGCCGCCCGCGCCATCGCGGTCGTCACCATCGAATCAAGACCACCTGACAACAGGCAGACAGCGGCAGAACCGGGCTTGGCGAGGGGAATGCTCATGGCCCGGCGCGATAGGAGCCTCTCCGCCTTGCGGCAAGCGCCAAAAAAACAGGCCGCCCGGAATACGAGCGGCCAAGGAAGGTCCATGTGGACCGAAGGGAGGAAAGCGTGCTGTCACCCAAAAGCTTGGCACGCATTCCGTATAGCAGGAAATGGTAAACAGACGCTTAACGCATTCCCAC
This sequence comes from Sphingomonadales bacterium, assembly GCA_016714795.1. GTDB lineage: Bacteria > Pseudomonadota > Alphaproteobacteria > Sphingomonadales > Sphingomonadaceae > Aquisediminimonas. The sequence continues at coordinate 61,995 of JADKCA010000003.1, forward strand.
GCGAGTGGTGCAATTGCCGACGCGGCGGCCCTCCAGCAACATCGCAAATGGCTCGTTGCGCGAAACACCCTGAGAATCTATCTGGATCAGACGCGGCGTTTCCACCCGCACCGTCGTGCGGCCATGGCCCGCACCGGGGCAGGTATAATGGACCGAGGATTGCCTGGCATCGTTGGAGATCACGAAGCGGTTGCACGCGACACCAAGGTGCTGGATTTGCAGCAGCGCTCTGGGATCAGTCACGCACATGGAGCGCGGCGCACCGCCATCGGCCGAACGCAGCTGCCACAGGCCCAGCTCAAGCGTGTTGAGCGCAACCAGAGTCGGCGCATTGGCAGGCTGGCTGAACGCGGGCGCAGCCAGAGCAGCCAGAAAGGCCATTGTGAAAAGGGTACGGTGCGTCTTGCGTTGCGTCATGGCCCAAAGCTCAGTCTCAACGCCGGCAGTTTCCGGCATCGTCACGATTGCGTACCCCTAAATCGCGACTCGGTTATTGGATGGAATCTATACACCGGAATTGCGGCCAAATCAGGCCCCAACAGGCTTAACCCGCCAATTCCGCCAGCGGGATGTGGAAATCCTTGGCACAAAATGCGCAGTCTACTGTGATCTGGCCCACATCATCGGCCATGTCTGCGCGTTCAGCCTCTGGAAAACGGGCAAGGACCGAGCGGATATGCTCCATCGTGCAACGGCAGCCTTTGCTCAGGCTCGCCCCTCCCGTCACGCGCAATTCACCCTCATCATGGAACAGCCGCCAGATCAGCGTTTCCAGCGGCGTTTCCACATCGGTCAGCTCTTCGGGCTTCAGCGTCTCGCCCATGATGCGAACATGCTCCCATTCCGGGTGATCATGTCGCACATGCAGCCGCTCCCGCCCCACTTCGCCTTCGGGCAGATGTTGCAGGATCATGCCGCCCGCCACGCGCCGGTCTTCGGACAGACCAAGGCGGATCAGGCTGGGGATCTGTTCCGACTGCGCAAAATAATGCTCCACCGCGTTGCACAAACCTGCGCCTTCCAGCGGCACGATGCCCTGATAGCGTTCGTTGCTCAAAGGCTGATCAAAAGTGATCGCCAGATAGCCCTTGCCGAACAAGGCCAACAGACTGGGATGCGCAGGGCACAATGCCAGCTTGTCTTCATCATACTGGACATAGCCACGCACCGCGCCGTCCTTGTAATCCGCAACGAGCAGACTCACCGGCCCGGCCTCGGTCTGCGCCTGCATGGTCAGTTGCCCGCCATCACCCTTCAGCATTGCGCCCAGCAGCGCGGCCAGCACCAAGGCTTCGGCCAGCAGCGCCTCTATCACCGGCGGATAGCCATGATTGGCCAGCACCGCCTCCAGCGCCGGGCCAAGCCGCACCAGGCGACCGCGCACATTGCGTTCGGGCACGAGAAAACCCAGCGCGCGATCCAGATCAGTGTTGGACATCAGATAGAACTCCGTTCGCACCGGGCATCTTCCCGGTACGCGTATCAAGCGCGGAATATGGGGGCGCTTGGCCTCAAATCAATCCGAAGCACCACAGCATCACGGATTTCTGGGCGTGGATACGGTTTTCCGCTTCATCCCAGATTGCCGATTGCGGTCCATCGAGCACGGCATCGGTCGCTTCCTCGCCGCGATGAGCGGGGAGGCAATGCAGAAACAATGCGTCCGCCTTGGCGTGTGCCATCAGCGCCTCATTGACCTGATAGGGCATCATCGCCGCGATTTTGGCTTCGGCATGATCCTGCCCCATCGAAACCCATGTGTCGGTGACGATCACATCCGCGCCGCGCGCGGCATCGGCGGCATCGCGCACAATCTCGATCCGCGCACCGCGTTCGCGCGCGGCGGCCACAAACGCCGGATCGGGATCATAGCCTTCAGGGCATCCGCAACGGACATTGAACCTGAGCAGCCCCGCCGCCTCGATGATCGAGGAGAGGACATTGTTGCCATCGCCCAGCCATGCCACGTCCAGCCCCGGCAGCGCCTTGCCATGTTCGATGACCGTCTCAAGGTCCGCAACGATCTGGCAGGGGTGAGAGGCGTCCGTCAGGCCGTTGATCACAGGAATACTGGCATAATGTGCCATTTCCTCGATCTTGGCATGATCATTGGTGCGGATCATGATTGCATCGGCCATGCGGCTCAGCACGCGCGCCGTATCGGCGATGCTTTCCCCGCGCCCCAGCTGGCTGGAGGAGCCGTCCAGAATGACGCTGGAGCCGCCAAGCTGGCGAATGCCGACATCAAACGAAGTCCGCGTGCGCGTGCTGTTCTTTTCAAACACCATCGCCAGCACCCGGCCATCAAGCGGCGCATCCGCATCAATCTTGCCCTTGGGCCAGCCTGCACGCGCTTCCTTGCGCGCCATCGCATCGTTGATGATCGCCGCAAGCCCATCTGCCCCGGCGTCAGACAGGTTCAGGAAATGCCGGGTCATGTTGACGGCACCTGAAAACTGGCGGCGGCCGCAGACAGTTTCTCCACGCATTCCGCGATATGGCTTTCGTCGATCACCAGCGGTGGCAGGATGCGGACAACATTGTCACCGGCTGCCACTGTCAGCAGGCCGTGATTGTCGCGGCAATGCGCCACAAAGTCGCGGCTTTCAAACTTGAGGCGGACACCCATCATCAGGCCCAGACCGCGCACGCTTTCAAAGATATGATCATGGTTGGGGATCATCTGCTCCAGCGCGGCGCGCAGCCGCTCGCCCTTGGCCGTCACTGTGTCGAGAAAGCCCGGCTCCAGAAGCACATCCAGCACGGCCTGCCCCGCTGCCATGGCGAGCGGATTGCCGCCATAAGTGGAGCCATGCGTACCGATGACCATGCCCTTGGCCGCCTCTTCGGTTGCCAGACACGCGCCGAGCGGAAAGCCGCTGCCAATGCCCTTGGCCACGGCCATGATATCCGGTGTGATGCCATAATGCTCATGCGCGAAGAATTTGCCGGTGCGGCCATAGCCTGCTTGCACTTCATCCAGCACCAAGAGCAGGCCCTGTTCGTCACACAAAGCGCGCAGGCCCTTGAGGAATTCCTGCGTGGCAGGCTTGATGCCGCCTTCACCTTGAACCGGCTCGACCATGAAGCCTGCCGTATTCTCATTCACCAGTGCCGTGGCGGCCTCCAGATCGTTGAACGGCGCATAGGCAAAGCCCGGCAGCAGCGGTTCGAACCCGTCACGCATTTTGTCCTGATTGGTGGCGCTGATCGTCCCCAAGGTCCGCCCGTGAAAGGCGTTGCCGAACGTGATCAGCGTATGACGCTGCGGATTGCCGTTGACGTGGTGATAGCGCCGCGCCGCCTTGATGGCGCACTCCACCGCTTCTGCACCGCTGTTGGTGAAGAACACAGTATCGGCAAAGCTGTTGTCCACCAGACGTTGTGCAAATTTCTCCCCCTGCGGCGAGCCGTAGAGATTGGAGACGTGCATCAGCGTAGCCGCCTGATCCGCAATCGCCTTCACCAGATGGGGATGGCCATGGCCGAGCGCGTTGACGGCGATGCCGCTCGCGAAATCCAGCGCGCGCGTGCCGTCTTCAGAGATCAGATAGCACCCCTCGCCTCGGACCGGGCGGAACCCACACCGCGGGTAAACGGGCATGAGCGGGGTGATTGCCATCGGATCATCCTTTCAAATTCAAAGAGCCAAAATAGCAAAAGGCGGCCCCCAATTGGATGGGCTGGCCGCCTCTTGCGAAACAGGCATATATCGAATCGGAAAAAGGGGCACAACCCCTAGCCAATCGCCCGCTTGAGCGCAGCCACCACCTCATCGGTGTGCGTGAGATGCAGGAAGTGAACGCCGTCATCCACCACCCTGATCGCCCCGCCCGGCAGCGCGCTGCTCCAGAAGGTCACACCATCGGTGACGTCGTAACTTTCATAGCCGCTGCCGAACAAGGCGGTCCAGCGTGTCGCATCAGGCACGGGATCGAGCTTTGGCCCTTTGCGCATGGCCATCACTTCGCCAAAAAATCCGTGCATCCCCTGCATTGCCTGACGCGAGGATCGCACGATGGCGGCACATTCTTCGGGGTCATCGAACAGCGCCAGATCGCTCGGCAGCCCTTCTGCTGCCTTGCGCCACAATTTCTCCATCGCGCCACTGGTGGCACGGCGGCAGAGCATTTCGACAAAGGGCCATGCCATTTTGGGGTGGTTGGCGAAAAGCTGCGCTGCCCGATCAGTCATCCGGCGGCGTTCCGGAGCCTGCTCGGGAAGCGGCGCATCCGGCCAGACGAGAATCCCGCCGCTCAGCAAACCGGCGCGCCCGGCCTCGCACGCGATCAGCCCCGCCATGGTGCATCGCGCGACGACAGGGATGGCAGAGAGACCCAGACTGTCCAGCACATCGGCAATATCTGCCACCCCCGCTTGTGCCAGATCGCCCTCCACCCGGTCGCTGAGGCCAAAGCCGGCGCGGTCCATCGTGATCGGACGAAACCCCTCGGATTGAAGCCGCTGGATGAAACGCGGCGAATGATGCCGTCCGGTCACGCTGGAATGCATGATCAGCACAGGCTGCGCACCAGTGGGGCCATGATCCGCCATGGCGATGCGCCCCTCCCCCGAACGGCGCGGCACAAGTCGCAATGGCTCGCCCTCGCGTCCCGGTCCTGACACCATCACTTCGCAGGCCGAGGCCAACCCCTTGAGCGCGTTGATCTCCGCCACGATCCGCGCCAGATCCACCGCATTGTCAACGCCGCAGGCCTGAAACACGGCCTTCAGATCCGCCTTGGCGCGATTGTCCGAAATGCCGACGATCTGGGCCGCCCGCTCCCGCGTCGCCCCTTGCGCGAGCACCACCGAAAGCTGAGCCTGCCGCTCGGTCATGCCGAACAGATCGGTCAGCACCAGAGCGAGGTTCTGCGCATCTGGAATATCTCCCGCCGTCATCATCAGCGCGAGCCGGACCAGCTCAGTCTGGCGCTTGGCCCCCGTCTTGGCGAGAGCCGATGCCACAAATTTGCGCGCGGTTTCATAGGCAATGTTGCGCTCCCGCGCCGCGCGCTGAAGATCGCCCAGCCGCGCCAGCGAAGAGACCAGACCAGCCTCGGCGGGCGTCAGGCCATAGCTGCGGGCGGCATGATCCCATGACAATTCCCCTGCACGAAACGCCGCGATGGCATAAGCGGCCTTGCCGCTGTCCAGCGCCTTGCGCACATCCTCGCTCAACGGCCAGCGCCGCGTGACGGCATAGGTGCCAGCCGCCAGCGCGACCGGACGCCCGTCACTGTCATCCGCCAACAGAGAGACGCGCGGCCCATCATTGCGCAGATCGCGAATCACCGCATCGAACGGGTCAATCGAATCGAACCATTGTTCAAACCCCGGATCGGCAACCAGCACGCTGCCATCCCGATCACAGGCGGCGGTCGCAAAGCAATCGGCATGGAGCGTGACAGCCGGGCCATGCCCGCGCGTTCCGGCCTGTTCAAAGGCCTGCGCCACGTCATCATGCGCGGATTTCAGCGCATCTCCCCAGCCGTCCGGATCATCCGCCAGCACCGCCAGCGGCGCATCCTGCGCTTCGGCTTCGCGAAATTTTTCCAGAAAGGCTTGAGCGCGGGACATGTCACCAGCTTCAGCATCGCGACGCGATTTGCAAGGGCATACCCCAAATGGGGCTCTTATCAATTCGCGCCACGCCTTAGCCCGGTTGCATCATTCCAAAGCGAGGGATTGGAATATGTACATGAGTGAACAGCAACTGGCGGCTGGCAATCTGTTTGCCTGCCCGCTTCCGCAGCCCAACGCCTTTCAACCGTCGCGCCGGGCGCGACTGCCGCAATTGCTTGCCGATCCGGACATCGGCACAGTGGAGCAATTGTGTGATCAGCTCGACATGACTCAATCGCGGCTCGCCCGGTTGTGCCGCTCCATTTATGGCGAAACGCCCAAGAAGCTGCTCCGCCGGGCGCGGTTCGGGCGGATGCTGGAAGCGCTGGCGCGCCATCCTTATGCCGAATGGCGCAGCTTCATCGATCCGAACTATTTCGACCAGAGCCACTTCATCCGCGACTTCCGTCATTTTCTGGGGGTGCCGCCCAGCCGCTATCTGGCCTTGCCTGACGAAGTGCAGGCCGCGTGCGTGGCGCGTTTTGCGATCGGCTTTGGTCCGCGCGTATCGGGTTAGGGATTGGCGGGCCTATTCTGGCCGTTCATGGCGAACGGATTGATCAGGCCTGCCCCGCCATCCACACCGCCACCGCCGCAAGCGCCGCCGTCTCCGCCCGCAGGATGCGCGGACCGAGGGACACGCCCACGGCAGACGGATGCGCGAGGATCGCGGCGCGTTCAGCGTCTGCAAAGCCGCCCTCCGGCCCGATCAGGATCGCGGCGCAGGAAGCCGTGCGGACGACGTCTGCCAGCGGCGCGCCCCCCTCTTCATCAGCAAAGATCAGCGTGCGGCCAGCCGGGAAACCCTTCAGAAACCGGTCAAGCGTCTGCACGTCCGCGACTTCAGGCAGGGCCGTCCGCCCACATTGCTCCGCCGCCTCGATCATCTGCGCGCGCAGCCGGTCCGGCTTGACCTTGTCCGCCACGCAGCGTTGCATCAGCACCGGCAGGAACCGTGCGACGCCCAGTTCGCACGCCTTTTCCGCCACAAAATCGAACCGCGCCTTGCGGATCGGGGCGACCGCGAGCCAGAGATCGGGCACATCCTCGCGCGGGCGCAACTGCGCCTCCACGCCCACAACCAGATCACGCTTGGCCGTGGCGGAAATCACGCCCAGCCATTCGCCCGTCCGATCATCGCACAGCCTGACCGGATCGCCCGCCTTGAGACGCATCACCGACAACAGATAATGCGCCTGCGGGCCATCAATGCGCAGCGCCACGCCCTCACCCAGCGCCTCTTCCACAAAGAGGCGCGGGGTGGATTTGGGCGGCCAGGCGGGCGTTGCTGCCATGCTCAGCGGCTGGACAGCTTCTGCACCAGCAGATGCAGATAGTCCCGCCCTTCATAGACGGACTGGACGCGGATACGCTCGTTCAGGCCATGGGCACCATTGCCATCCACATCCCCGAACAGCCCCGGCACACCATAGGTCGGGATACCGATCAGCCCGGTATAGGTGGCGTCGGTTGCCCCCGTGACCATGGTGGGCACGATCGGCACGCCGGGGAACATCTTGGCCGCCAGTTCCTTCATCGGGCCGATCAGATTCGGGTCCATCGGCGGCTGCACGGCCATGGGGCGGAACGGCGTTTCCAGCGAAACCTTTACGGCGGGGTTCGCAATCGCCTGTTCGATCCCCTGTTGCGTCTGTTCAGCACTCATGCCCGGCACGATCCGGCAGTTTACCGTAGCCCGCGCGCGCTGCGGCAAGGCATTGGGCGCGTGTCCGGCGTTGAGCATGGTGGTCACGCAGGTGGTCCGCATCGTGCTGTTGAGCACCGGCTCTGCCGAAAGCGCGGTCGCCGCCTCCTCATCCTTCTCATTGGCGAGCAGCCGGGCCACCATGTCCTGAACGGGCTTGGGCCGGGTTGGTGCCATCTGCGCGAAAAAGGCGCGCGTGGTATCGTTGAGCATCACCGGAAAGCGGATGCCCTGAACCGCCGTCACGGCCCGCGCCAGATCGGCGATGGCATTGTCAGGCCGGGGCACGGAGCTGTGTCCGCCGGGGTTGGTGGTCTCCAGCGTGAAGGTGCGCGTGGCCTTTTCCCCCACCTGAATGGCCAGCATGGAGCGGGTGCCATCCTTTTCGATCCGCCCGCCGCCGCCTTCATTCAGCGCAAACGCAGCCGAGATGAGTTCGGGACGCTTTTCTGCCAGCCATTGCGCGCCGTTCAGTGCGACACCATTCGATTCCTCGCCACAGGTCAGCGCCATCTTGATGGTGCGTTTGGGCTTGTACCCCTGTTGCTTGAAGCGGATCAGGCTGTCTGCCCAGATGGCAGACATGGCCTTGTCGTCCGCCGTGCCGCGTGCGTAGAAATAGCCGCCTTCCTCGATCAGCGTATAGGGATCGCGCGTCCAGTCCTCGCGCCGCGCCTCCACCACGTCGATATGGCCGAGCAGGAGCATGGGCTTCAGCGATTTGGACGTGCCGGGCAGAATCGCAACAAGGCTGCCTTCCCCGGGATGGCCTGGCGCTTCCAGCACCTGCACGTCGGTGCCGCTGAACCCGGCGGCCTTCAAACGTGTCGCCAGCTGTTCGGATGCTTTGGTGCAGCCCTTGCCGGAGTAGGAGGTGTTGGTTTCCACCAGTTCCTTGTAAAGTTCGCGGAACGCCGCCTGATCCGGCCGCGCCGCCGTCTGCGCCTGTGTGGCGGATGCCATCGCCAGCAGCGACAGGGCCAGTACGGGTTTCTTCATGCTCATCCTCCCAATTGGTCTGTGAGACTGCTTAACGACGCTTCCCGTCTGCCACAACCGGGGCTAGGGCATCCGCATGACCACCCCCCTCACCCCGGACAGTGAAGCGACCGGCCTCATCGGCCTGCTCCCGCCTGCCGCGCGGCCCTTTGCCCTGCTCGCGCGGCTGGACCGGCCGATTGGCTGGTGGCTGCTTTACTGGCCCTGTGCCTGGGGGCTGCTGCTGGCGGGCGGGCTCAAGAGCCATGCGCCGCTGCTGTTCTGGACGCTGCTCGGCGCGATTGCGATGCGCGGCGCGGGCTGCGTCTATAACGACATTGTAGACCGGGATCTGGACGCGCAGGTGGAGCGCACCCGCAACCGGCCTTTGCCCAGCGGACAAGTGAGCGTGCGGTCTGCATGGAGTTGGCTCGGCGCGCTGGCGCTGGTTGGCCTCATCGTCCTGCTCCAACTCCGCTGGGAAGCGCAACTGGTGGCGGTGGGGAGCCTTGTGCTCGTCGCCGCTTATCCCTTCATGAAGCGCATCACATGGTGGCCGCAGGCGTGGCTGGGATTGGTGTTCAGCTGGGGCGCGCCCACCGGCTGGTTCGCAGTGACAGGCCAGGCTTCGGTCCCGCTCGGCCTGCTCTATGCGGGCACCATCGCATGGGTGATCGGCTATGACACGATCTATGCGCTGCAAGATCGGGAGGATGATGCGCTCGCCGGGATCAAATCCAGCGCGCGGCGACTGGGAAGCCGGGTCAAGGTCGGCGTAGCAGCCTTTTACAGCGTGGCGATCCTGAGCTGGGGCGGCGCGATCTGGCTGGTGCGGCCCGACCTGCTCGGCCTGATGGCGCTGCTGCCCGTCAGCGTGCATCTGCTCTGGCAGGCACTGACGCTCCGGCCCGATGACGGCGATGATGCCCTCGCCAAATTCCGCTCCAACCGCTTTGCCGGGCTGCTGATGGCAGCGGCGTGTCTTGTGATCGGCAGCGCGGGCTGAGGCTCGCTGCCAAAAGTCACTAAAAGTCACTGACGTAAAAATAATTTCCGTTGTTTTTTCAGCGAGATGCATGATCGGTCCGATAGCCGATTCTGGCCTGAAAATCAAGAACATTATGGGAACATGATGAGCTCATTCCGAATCCCGCCATTCCCAGCGCAATATGCCAAATCTCCCCCTGTTCCGAACGTCTGCGTTCTTGGACTCCCGTCTTCGCGGAATAATTTGGATTAATTAGGGACTGTCCCTAATTAATCAGGGACGGTCCCTCCAGTCCCTCATTATCCGGCCCCATAATCGCCGTTGAGGTTTTGGCCGTCCGCCCCTAATTGAGGGCGATGCTCACCAATGATCAAGCCCGCGACCGGGCGCTTCACCTTGTATCGCTCGCCCGCAAGGCGGGCGCGGATGCCGCCGATGCCATTTATTCGGGCAGCGGCTCCACCGATGTCTCGATCCGGCTTGGCGCGCTCGAAGATGTCCAGCGTTCCGAAAATGAAGAAATTGGCCTGCGCGCCTTTGTCGGCAGCCGCTCGGCCAGCGTGTCTACCTCTGACCTCTCGACCGCAGGGCTGGCCGCACTGGCCGAACGCGTGGTGGCGATGGCGAAGGAAGCCCCCGAAGACCCATGGTCCGGTCTCGCGCCCGAAGACCGCATTTATCGCGGCACATTTCCCGATCTGGACCTGATGGATGACGCGGCCCCCACCCCGGCAGACCTGCGCGAGCGCGCACTGGCGTGCGAGGATGCAGCCCGCGCTGTCAAGGGTGTCTCCAACAGCGAAGGCGCGAGCGCGTCTTGCGGGCTGGGCGTTTCCGCCCTCGCCACATCGCATGGCTTTGCCGCAGGCTATTCGGGCTCCAGCCACAGCGTTTCCGCCAGCGTATTGGCCGGAGACGGCGGCGCGATGGAACGCGATTATGCGTGGCACCATGTTCGCCATCTGGCCGATCTGGATGAGGCCACCGCCATCGGCACCGAAGCGGGCCATCGCGCAGTTGCACGGCTCAACCCGGCCAAGCTGAAAAGCGGCCCGATGACGGTAATCTTTGATCCGCGCGCGGGCTCCTCGCTGCTCGGGCATCTGATCGGCGCGATTTCGGGCAGCAGCATCACCCGCAAAACCAGCTTCCTGCTCGACCGGTTGGGGGAGGCCGTGTTCGCGTCGGGCATTTCCATCATGGACGATCCGCTGCGCCCGCGCGGCATCCGCTCCCACGCGTTTGACGGCGAAGGACTGGCCACCGGCATGACGCGCATCATTGATGCAGGCGTGCTGACCACCTGGCTGCTCGATTCCGCTGCCGCCCGCCAGCTCGGCCTGTCCCCCACCGGCCACGCCGCGCGCGGCACCAGCGGCCCGCCCGGTGCTTCAGCCAGCAATCTCTATATGGAGGCAGGCACGACGACTCCCGCCGACCTGATGGCGGATGTGGAGCGCGGCCTCTACGTCACCGACCTGATCGGCATGGGCGTCAATCCGCTGACCGGCGACTATAGCCGGGGGGCCTCGGGCTTTCTGATCGAAAAGGGCGAGCGCACCAGCCCGGTTTCAGAAATCACCATCGCGGGCAATCTGAAGGACATGTTCGCACGGATCATCCCTGCCAATGACCTGACTTTCCGCTATTCCACCAACGTGCCGACGCTGCGCATCGACGGAATGATGATCGCCGGTGAGTGACGCGCTCGCCCGCTCGGTCAGCGCCATTGCTGCGGAAGCGGGGCAGATGGCGCTGTCCAAATGGCGCGGCGATTTCGGCCAATGGGAAAAATCCCCCGGCAATCCGGTGAGCGACGTCGATATTGCCGTGGACCGGATGCTGCATGAGGAACTCCGCAAGCTCGACCCGGAAGCGGGCTGGCTCTCCGAAGAGCGTGCCGACAATGCCGAACGGCTGATGCACAGCCGGGTGTGGGTGGTGGACCCCATCGATGGCACCCGCGATTTCGTGCGCGGACGGCGCGGCTGGGCTATTTCGGTGGCGCTGGTGGAGGCGGGGCGCGTCATTGTGGGCGTCCTCGATGCACCGGCCCGCAACGAGCATTGGCGGGCCATGCTGGGCGAAGGCGCATATCGCAATGATCTGCCGCTTCAGGCCGGAGCTACGCAAAGCCTGTCCGGCGCACGCGTGCCCGCTGATCATCTGCCCAAAGCGGATGGTGATCTGGTGGCAGTGGATAAACCCAACTCCATTGCATTGCGCATCGGCATGGTCGGTGCAGACGAAGCAGACCTGCTCGCCACGCTGCGCTGGGGTTATGAGTGGGATATTGCCGCCGCCGCCCTGATCGCCAGCGAGGCGGGGGCGAAAGTCTCCGATGCACGGGGCGCGCCGCTGCGGTTCAACTCGACGCGCGGGGAAGCCTTCGGGGTGCTCGCCACGGCTCCGGGCATTCACGCCGCAGCGGTGGAGCGGCTGGCGGAACGGGCCAAGGTGGCAGCACTGCGCTAGATTGTGGAGCGTCGTCGCCCCCGCGCAGACAGGGGCGGCGAACCCGGGATCACCCCCGCCGGATCGACGCCAATATCTCTTCGCTCGCCGGAACCTGCCCATCCAGCATCAGCATGGCCATGCCATGCACCCACGCCCAGGCGTGGATGGCGGCGATGCGCTGTTCATCCGGCGTGCTGCCCGGCGGCAGTCGAGACGCGATGTTCCGGCGCAATTCGCGCATCGCTTCGGAGACGAGCGACTCATCGTCCTGCAATTCGCCTTCGCCCTTGCGCGTGGTCATCATGAGGCGGAACAGCGCGGGGTTGGCGAGCGCGAAGCGGACATAGGCCTGCCCGGTCGCGTCAAAGCCCTGAGTGCCCCCGCCCGCTTCCTCCATGGCATCGCGTTGCGCCTGTGCCAGCCCTTCCGCGCCGCGCTCGCACAAAGCGAACATCAGCGCCTGCTTGTCGGGAAAATGACGATAAACCGCCGTTGGGCTTACCCCGACGCGTCGGGCGACTTCGCGCAGCGACATGTCATCCGCGCTGCGTTCCTTGAGCAATTCCAGCCCGGTTTCGATCAGCGCCGCACGCAAATCGCCATGATGGTATCTGCGCGCAGGATTTTTGATGTTGACACTGTTATCATTTGAATTCATGTTGCCACCGTAAACATTGTCGAGTCGAATGGCAAGTTGGAGGAGAAGAAGAATGGCGAGTGCCGTGGAAACACTGATCCGCAGCGTTGTGAACAAAGGCGTGATGGCAGTGGCCGCGTTCAACCGCGACCGCAAGAAGGATGATGGCACACCCAATCCCTTCCTCACCGGCATCCATACACCGATGACTGGCGAGACGACGCACGAGAATCTGGCCGTCTCCGGCACCATCCCGGCGGATCTGGATGGCCGTTATATCCGCATCGGGCCGAACCCGCTGAGCGCGAATCCGGCGCTTTATCACTGGTTTCTGGGTGATGGCATGGTCCATGGTGTGCGCCTGAAGGGCGGCAAGGCGCTTTGGTATCGCAACCGCTGGATACGCTCCACAGCCGTCAGCGCGGCGCTGGGTGAGGCCCCTGCCCCCGGTCCGCGCGCCGAGCGGTTCGATACCGTCAACACCAATGTTCTGGGCCATGCCGGGCAGACCTGGGCGATTGTCGAAGCGGGCGGATTTCCGGTGCGCATCGACGAGGAACTGAACACCATCGCGCATGATCCGTTCGGCGGCACGCTGCATCACAGTTTCTCCGCGCACCCGCACCTTGATCCCGACAGCGGAGAGATGCACGCCATCTGCTACAAGGCCGATGTGCAGGACACGCTCTGGCATGTCGTGGTGGACGCGAGCGGAACGGTAACGCGCGAGGAGCCAATCCGCGTGCAGCACGGGCCGATGATCCATGACTGCATGATCACGAAGAATTATGTCATCATCCTTGATCTGCCCTGCACCTTCTCGATGAAGGCGCTGCTGGGCGGATCACAATTCCCCTATCAGTGGAACCCGGAGCATCCGGCGCGGATCGGCCTGTTGCGGCGCGACGGGCGCGGTGAAGACACGATCTGGTGCGCCGTCGAACCCTGTTATGTTTTTCACCCGGCCAACGCCTATGAAGATGCGGACGGCACAGTGATTTTCGATAGCTGCGTTCATAACCGCATGTTTGATGATGGCGCGCAGGGGCCGGATTCAACCGATGTGCCGTTTGAACGCTGGACGATTGATCCGGCAAGCCGGGCCGTCGCGCGGCGCGTGATTGATCCTTCACCGCAGGAATTTCCGCGTCCCAATGAAACGCGGATCGGCAAGCCTTATCGCTACGCCTACACGCTCGCCATGCCCGAAGGCGGAGACGTGGCATTCCTGAAGGAAACGCGGCTCTACAAACATGATCTGGAAGCGGGCACGCGGCAGGTGCATGATTTTGGCGCGGGACGTGTGGCGGGGGAATTCGTGTTCGTGCCCAAAGCAGGCGCAACTGCCGAAGATGATGGCTGGCTGATGGGCTATGTGATCGATACCGACAGCGAGACGACCGATCTGGTGATCCTCGACGCGCAGAAGTTTGAGGGGCCAGCACAGGCCAACATCACCATACCCCACCGGATTCCGCCGGGGTTTCACGGCAATTGGGTGGCGGCGTAAGGGGCAGGCCCGTCCACGACACCCGCCGTCCTGAGCTTGTCGAACGATCGCTGTTTCCTGGTCCACAGTCGAGCAAGGCAGAACGGTCCTAAGTCAAGCTCAGGACGGCGAGGAGGAATCAGCCTGGAACCTCACAAAGCCAGTGCGAGCGACCCCATGCGCGATTGCTGATCGCTGATCGGAACGATCTCGATGACATCCATCATCGATTCAAAGCGCGGTTTGGGGAGAATGAGGCGCCACCTCTTCTCTCCGATCCGTTCGAACGCTCCCGCCATGTCTCGCGTCGAATCGCGGCCATATTCCATGGCGCGGGTTTCATCGCCCAGCATCATCGTGCCAAGGAAGATCATGCGGCGGCTGTCACCGGGGAAGAATAAACCAATGGGACGCTGCACGCCCTGCGCCTTGGCGAAGCCCATCACACCGCCTTCATCACTGATCGAGCAATTATAGACGGGATAGACCACATAGTCCGCCATGCGCGGATTTTGCGCGCCCAGCTTGATCACGCGGCAGCGATATTGACCGGCAGGCGGGGCCGCCGCTTCAAGCGCGGCGTCCGGCTCCAACAGGCGGCCTTCGCGTGCAATGCTCTCAGAATTTCCGGCGAGGCGGGCCTTGTCCAGCGCCTTGATGAACGCCGAGCGCCAATCGCGCAGCCGGTCCTGATCAGATGCAGTTGCCGTCTTGCGCCAATCCGCCGTGACGATTTCGACCGGTTCGGCCTTCTTCTTGGGCTTGGCCAAAGCGGGGCCTGCACACAGGATCGCGGCAATCAGGGCGGCAGAAACAGGCTTCATCATCACGGGAGTCCTCGCACTCTTGAATGATGGGCCAACCCTACCACCCCTTCTTTGCCAAATGGTGAACGGCACGCTTACCAATTGCAAGCGGGATGCGGTTATTGCGCCGTCCAGCCTCCATCCACCGCAAGGTTTGCTCCGGTGATCGCACTGGCTGCATCGCTGCACAGAAAGGCGACGAACGCCCCCACCTGATCGGGCATCACGAACTTGCGCTGCGGAATGGCGGCCAGCAGCACATCGTTGATCACCTGATCGCGACTCATGTTGCGGGTGCGCATCGTATCCGGAATCTGGTTCTCCACCAGCGGCGTCCAGACATAGCCCGGCGAGATGGCGTTTGCCGTGATTCCGGTCTGCGCCAGTTCCACGCCCAGCGCCCGCATCAGGCCGACAACAGCATGTTTGGCCGCGATATAGGAGGATTTGTTGGGGCTGGCGACGCTGCCATGCGCGGAAGCAGTGGCGAGAATCCGTCCCCAGCCGCGATCCTTCATCCCCGGCACGAACGCGCGGCACAGCAGGAAAGGCGCATCCACCATGATCGCCTGCATCTTGCGCCACATGTCGATGGGGAAATCCTCCACCGGGCAGACATGCTGGATTCCGGCATTGTTGACGAGGATGTCGATTCCGCCCAATTCTTTCAGGCAACGGTCTGCCAACGCCTGCACCGCCGCCCCGTCAGACAGGTCAGCATCGGAGTGGAGCACGGGCGCACCGGATTTGGCGGAAAGCTCTGCCTGAAGCGCCGCAATCGCTTCTGCCTCGCCAAAGCCGTTGATCATCAGCGTCGCGCCCTGTTCCGCCAGCGCCATCGCGCACGCCGCACCAATGCCCGATGTTGACCCTGTCACCAGAGCAGTCTTGCCCTTCAAATTCATGAGATGCTCCCTTTGATCGCTACTGCGTCCTCCCGGCTTCAACTCCCTCCCCCGTCAATGGGGAGGGGCTCCATTCATTCCGGGAACCCTATTCGTCCCTCTTCCGTTGCATCATGCAGGCGGAGTGTGCAATGTCATTCGCGTGTTGGAGTAGAGGAGAAGGCCCCATGCGGCTCGACGATATTGATACGTCAGACGTTGATGTAGAGGATCAGCGCGGGTCTGGCGGCGGAGGCGGCTTCGGCTTTCCCATGGGCGGCGGTGGCGGCGGGTTGCCGCTGGGGCGCGGCATGGGGTGCGGCACCATCATCCTCATCCTGATTGCGGTGTTCGTCTTCAAGGTTGATCCGACCGGAATGATCGGCGGAATGCAACAGTCCGCGCCTGTTCAGCAGCAGAGCGAGGTGACGCAGGGTCAGGGCTGTCAGGCCAATCAGGCCAGCAAATTCTCCTGCCAGGTTCTCGCATCCAACAATGCGACTTGGGAGAAGGCCTTCACCGATGGCGGCTATAAGGAGCCGAAAATCGTCTTTTATTCCGGCGGCGGCCAATCCGGCTGCGGCGCGGCGCAATCCGCCATGGGGCCATTCTACTGCCCTGCGGATCAGGGCATTTATCTGGACACCAGCTTCTATGACGAATTGTCGCGCAAATTCGGCGCGGCGGGTGATTTCGCGCAAGCCTATGTCATCGCGCATGAAGTGGGCCATCACCTGCAATATCTGACCGGGCGGGCCAATCAGGTGCGGCAGGCGCAGGAACGCGCCAGCAAGGTGCAGGGCAACCAGTTGCAGGTCCGCATGGAATTGCAGGCGGATTGCTATGCCGGTGTGTGGGCCGCGAAGAACAAGGAACGCATGGAACCGGGTGACGTAGAAGAGGGTCTGCGCGCCGCCCACCAGATCGGTGATGATGTGCTGATGAAGCAATCGCAGGGCGTGGTCGTGCCCGAAGCCTTCACCCATGGCAGCGCCGAACAGCGCATGGCCGCGCTCAAACTCGGCCTGTCCAGCGGACAGGAAGAGGCGTGCGAGGCGTTTTTCCAGCAGTGAGGACTGGGTAATGCGCATCGGCATCGTTGCCCCCGCCTGCCCGCTTGACCTTGCCGTGGCCCAAGCCGTGACTGCGCTTTCAGCAGAGCATTATGGCCCATCCGTCGAACTCGTCTTCCACCCGCAATGCTACCTGAACGAAGGCCATTTCGCCGGGCCGGATGCCGCACGCTCGGATGCTTTTGTAGAATTGGCCAACGATCCCGCCATCGACGCGATCTGGTTTGCGCGCGGCGGCTATGGTTCAAACCGGTTCACGCTGGACGCGCTCGACCGGCTGGAGGCTCCCGCGCACGACAAGACCTATCTGGGCTATAGCGATATGGGCTTTCTGCTCGCCGGATTGGCCGCGCGCGGCGTCGGACGTCCGGCCCATGGTCCCATGGTCTCAGATCTGAAGCGCGCCGACGGAGAGGCTGCCGTCATGCGCGCGCTCGACTGGCTGGTGACGCGCGACGCCCGCCATGTTGAACCCGCTGCCCGGGCAGGGCGCACCATGGCGTTCAACATGACGGTGCTGGGCACCTTGCTCGGCACGCCGCTGGAACCCGATTTCACCGGTGTCATCCTGATGCTCGAAGATGTCGATGAGATGCACTACCGGCTGGACCGCACATTGTTCGGCATCTCCGCCAACCCCCATGTCCGCCGCTGTGCCGGGCTTATGCTGGGGCGTTGCGCGCCCATTCCCGAAAATGACCGGCCTTTCGGGCAGGACGAGGAGGCCATTGCCCGTCATTGGTGCCGCACCTCTGGCATAGCCTGGCTGGGCCGCGCCGATATTGGCCATGATGCGAACAACAAGATCGTCCCCTTCCCCGCTTGACACCCCGCGGGGCCAACTTTAAGGACGCGACATCCGAACATATCACAAACCCGACGGCGTGATTCTGCGCTCGTCGTTTTTGCTGTTCATGGCCGGAGCAAAGCGCTGAGATGGGACGGGTTGCCATCCGTCCTGTGGAGCAGGAGAAAAGAGACTTATGGCACGTATTGCAGGGGTCAACATCCCCACCAACAAGCGCGTTATCATCGCGCTCCAATATATTCACGGGATCGGCCAGGCCAAAGCTCGTGAAATCACCACCAAGCTCAACATTGCCGCTGAACGTCGCGTGCAGGATCTGACCGATCAGGAAGTCCTTCACATCCGCGAAGCGATCGATGCCGACTATACGGTCGAGGGTGATCTTCGTCGCGAAACCGCGATGAACATCAAACGCCTGATGGATCTCGCATCCTATCGCGGCCTGCGTCATCGCAAGGGCCTGCCCGTCCGTGGCCAGCGCACGCACACCAATGCGCGCACCCGCAAGGGCAAGGCCAAGCCGATCGCCGGCAAGAAGAAGTAAAATTCGCGGCAGTCCTGGGGACTGTCCGGCAAATTTTACTCCATACCCGCTCAAACGCATATTCTAGAGCTAGGAATTCAACATGGCACGCGAACCACAGCGCATTCGTCGCCGCGAGCGCAAAAACATCACCGCAGGCGTCGCGCACGTCAATGCGAGCTTCAACAACACCATGATCACCATCACGGATGCACAGGGTAACGCGATTGCGTGGTCCTCTGCCGGGATGATGGGCTTCAAGGGCAGCCGCAAATCCACGCCGTACGCGGCGCAGGTGGCCGCTGAAGATGCCGGCAAGAAGGCCGCCGAACATGGCGTCCGCACGCTGGAAGTGGAAGTGAAGGGTCCGGGTTCGGGCCGTGAATCTGCACTGCGCGCGCTTCAGGCCGTTGGCTTTACCATCACCTCGATCCGCGACGTGACGCCGATCCCGCACAATGGCGTGCGGCCCTCCAAGCGCCGCCGCGTCTGACGCGACCGTTCCAGGGTCCGGCCCGGCGCTGTGAGGAGCAGCAACGGGCCAAAAATTTTCTCAGGTGAAGGGCGGACGCGCCCCCACCCAACCCCAAGGGGAAGACCGTGGCAGTTAACACAAAGAACTGGCAGGAACTCAAGAAACCCGACACGCTGGACAAGAAGTCCGGTGGCGATGTGCTGCGCAAGGCAACCTTTGTTGCCGAACCGCTGGAGCGTGGCTTTGGCCTGACGCTGGGCAACGCGCTGCGCCGTGTGCTGCTGTCGTCGCTTCAGGGTGCCGCCGTCACCAGCATCAAGATCGAGAACGTGCTGCACGAATTCTCGTCGCTGGCCGGCGTCCGTGAAGACGTGACCGACATCGTGCTCAACGTGAAGCAGATCGCACTCAAGATGCAGGGCGAAACCGCCCGTCGTCTTCAGCTGTCTGCGACCGGTCCGTGCGACGTGACTGCGGGCATGATCGCGGTTTCGGGTGATACCGAAGTGATGAACCCCGAACTGGTGATCTGTCACCTTGATCAGGGCGCGACACTCAACATGGAACTGACGGCTGATACCGGCAAGGGTTACATCCCCGCCGCGTCCAACCGTCCGGCAGATGCTCCCATCGGCCTGATCCCGGTTGATGCGCTCTACTCGCCGGTGCGTCAGGTGGCCTATAAGGTGGAAAACACCCGCGTCGGCCAGGAACTGGACTATGACAAGCTGACGCTGACCATCGAAACCGATGGCACCGTCACTCCGGAAGATGCGCTCGCTTACTCGGCGCGCATCCTTCAGGACCAGCTTCAGCTGTTCGTCCATTTCGACGAAGCTCTGGCTGCCTCCAGCCCGATGATCGGCGTGGCCGCTCCTTCGGCTGCGGCGGAAAGCAGCGGTGACAGCAACCAGATCAACCGCTACCTGCTCAAGAAGGTGGACGAGCTGGAACTGTCCGTGCGCTCGGCCAACTGCCTGAAGAACGACAATATCATCTATATTGGCGATCTGGTGCAGAAGACCGAAGCCGAAATGCTCCGCACGCCGAATTTCGGCCGCAAGTCCCTGAACGAAATCAAGGAAGTGCTGTCGTCCATGGGTCTGCGTCTGGGCATGGACATCCCCGGATGGCCGCCGGAAAACATCGAAGACATGGCCAAGAAGCTCGAACAGGAGCTGCTGGGCTGAACCCCATCCCCTTCCCTGCCTTCGGGCGGGGAAGGACCGGCCTTTCGGCAACGGGCCTGATACATTGCCTGCTATGGGGTACCTTGAACGGCCCCCTATCGAACGAAGGAAAAGACCATGCGTCATCGCGTTGGCGGCCGTAAGCTGAGCCGCACCTCTGCCCACCGTACCGCCCTGTTCCGCAACATGGCGGCAGCGCTCATCAAGCATGAGCAGATCACCACGACCTTGCCCAAGGCCAAGGAACTGCGTCCCTATGTCGAAAAGCTGGTAACGCTGGCGAAGCGCGGTGGCCTGTCCAACCGCCGTCTGGCCCATGCCCGCCTGCTGGATGATGCCCAGCTGCGCAAGCTGTTCGACGTGCTGGCCGAACGCTACAAGGATCGCAACGGCGGCTATACCCGCGTCATCAAGGCCGGTTTCCGCGGCACCGACGCGGCTGCCATGGCCGTGATCGAATTCGTGGATCGTGATGTCGATGCCAAGGGTCAGGACAGCGGCCCGGTTGCATCAGACGACGAAGAATAAACCCGATCCACGTCGTCCTGAGCCGGTCGAAGGACAAGGCTCAGGACGACGGTCGGGATTGTGGACCTGAGGAGCCCCCATGCTGCAGACCGATGAAGAACAGATCGTCTGGCAGGGCCGCTTCATCACCACCAAAACACGCGGCAAATGGGAATATGTCTCCCGCGCGCGCGGCATCAAGGCGGCGGTCATTCTCGCCGTGGAGGATGCGCACGTTCTGCTGGTCGAGCAATTCCGCGTGCCGCTGGGCGTTCCCTGCCTTGAACTGCCCGCCGGGCTGATCGGCGATCACGAACCCGGTGAAGACGCAGGCCTCGCTGCCGCGCGCGAACTGGAAGAAGAAACCGGATACCGCGCGGAGCGGATCGAGTTTCTCGGCGAATTCTATTCCTCCCCCGGCATGGTCAGCGAGAGCTTTTTCTTCGTGCAGGCGCATGGCCTCACCAAGGTCAGCGACGGCGGCGGCGTGGATGGGGAGAATATCACCGTCCACCGCGTGGCCTTGGCAGACCTGCCCGGCTTCATCGCTGCCAAGCGAGCCGAAGGCTGCGGCATCGACGCCAAGGTGTTGACGCTGCTGATGGGGCAGATAATCTGACATGGAATCGGGCTGGGCTCTTGCATTTCCCCTGCTCGCACTCGCCGGCTTGATGACATTGGTCGCCGCGGCCATTCGCGGGCTGACCGGCTTCGGCATGGCGATCATCCTCGTCCCCCTGCTCGGCTTGATCGTCCGCCCCGATGAGGCGGTCATCATCGCTATCCTGCTGCAACTCTTCATCGCGCCTGTCGGCATCAGCAAGATCGTGCGCGACGCGGATCGTGCGAGTGCAGGCCTGATCGTGGGTGCGGCGATGATCGCCACGCCATTCGGCGTCTGGTTCCTCGCCCAGACCGCGCCCGATATGGCGCGTGTCATCATCGCCGCGATTGCCCTGATCGCCTTCCTGCTGGTGCTGTTGCCGCCACGTCCGCACAGCAAGCCCGGCACGGTGGAAACCTTGCTCACCGGGCTGGCAGCAGGCGCGCTCACGGGCTTTGCTGCCATGCCGGGGCCGCCGGTTGTCCCCTATTACCTCCGCCAGACCATCACCCCAGAGCGCGCCCGCGCCTCCATGCTGCTCGTCTTTTTCGGGACGGCGATTGCCGCCACGCTCTCATCCTATCTGCTGGGCCTGATCAATCCGAAGATCCTTTCACTCTCCATCCTGCTCTTTCCCACCGTGCTGATCGGCAACTGGCTGGGCAGCATGGCGTTTGGCCGCATTTCAGAGCGCGTGTGGCGCTCCGCTGTGGCGCTGATCCTCGGGCTGGCCGGGTTCAGCGCAGTGTGGCGATTGATCCAGAGCTGAGCCGGGACTAGGGTAATCCGCACCCGCCGTCCTGAGCTTGTCGAACGACCGTTTTTCTTTTCTCAACAGAGGCAAGAGCCGTCCTTCGACAAGCTCAGGACGGCGCGCAATTCTCGAACAAGGATCATCCCATGGCCACCGTCCTGTCCCGCAAGAGCCGCTATAGCGAAGCCGAATGGGCTGCCCGGCAGGAACTGGCCGCCTGTTACCGCGTTTTTGCGATGATGGGCTGGGATGAGCTGATCTATAACCACATCACCGTGAAGGTGCCGGATGAAGAAGAATCCTACCTCATCAACCCCTATGGCATGCACTTCAGCGAAATCACCGCCTCCAGCCTGATCAAGGTCGATATTGATGGCAATAAGGTGGATGCGGACAATCCTTGGGCAATCAACAAGGCGGGGTTTGTTCAGCACAGCCTGTTCCACCGCGTGCTGCCAGATGTCCATGCCATCATCCACACGCACACCACCGCCACAACCGCAGTCTGTTCGGTCAAGGGGGGGCTGAAACCCAGCAATTTCTATGCGTGCATGCTGGAAGGGCGTCTCGCCTGGCATGATTTTGAAGGCATTACCGTGCGCGAGGATGAAGGCCCCAACTTTCTGAAAAGCCTGGGGACCAAGCGGATCATGATGCTGAAGAACCACGGCCCGGTGGTGATGGGCAAAACGCTGCCGCACGCTTTCCTGAATTACTGGGTGCTTCAGCGCGCGTGCGAGATCCAGCTCGCCACCGCCTCGATGGGTGCGCCGATTGAGGTCGATATGGCGGTGATCAACACGCACCAGCGCGATTCCAGGCAGGTGCAACTGCCCGGTGGCCCCGGACGCGCCGAATTTGACGCGATGGTGCGCAAGGTCGACAAGATCGACACGAGCTGGCGGGATTGATCGCAGCCCATGTCAAAGCTCACCGTCAACAACCAGCCCGTTGAGTTCCGGATGGACCCGGAAACGCCTTTGCTCTGGGCGTTGCGCGATGGGGCCAATCTGACCGGCACCAAATATGGCTGCGGCACGGGAGAGTGTGGGGCCTGCACGGTTGATGTCGATGGCAAGCCCGTTCTGTCCTGCATGGCCAGTGTCGGATCACTGGAAGGGACTGTCGTCACCACCATAGAGGGCCTCTCTCGGGACCGCTCCCACCCCGTGCAGCAGGCCTTTGCCGCTGAAGGCGTGGTGCAGTGCGGATTTTGCACGCCGGGCATGATCATGGCGGCCTCGATGCTGCTCAAAACCAATCCAACCCCCAGCGATGCAGACATCAACGCCGCCATCACCAACTTGTGCCCGTGCGGCGTCTATCCCCGCATCCGCCGCGCCATTCGCCGTGCCGCGCGGGTCATGGCAGGGCAGGAAACCATCGCTGCCGCACCGCCGCCGGGAATCATGCCCGATGATGCGGCCCGCGCCGTGCCCGCTTTGTCACCGCCTGCCAAGCGCTGACACGCGCCGCTTTATGGTGTTGAGATTCCATTAAGCAACGCGACAGCATCGAATCGGCAATCTCCCATCCAAGGCACGACCGAATGGCGAGTCGCGCGTTTTGAAGGAGTTGGGTTGATGCGTTTTGTAGCCCTTGCCCTGTTCTTGGCGAGCACCGGCCTGAGCCCGGCCTTCGCCGCACCCGATGGTCGGATTGACCGCTCAAGCGAACGCGTTGATGCACCAGCGACACGTCCTGCTCCCATGCAGGTCGCGGATCGCGGCGGCCATGGCGGCGGCTGGCAAGGCCGGTCCGGCGGCATCGGCAGCGGCGGACGCCAAAGCGGCGGTGGGCACCAAAGTGGTGGTGGACACCAAAGTGGTGGACAAGGCGGCGGATGGCGCTCTTCGGGTGGTGGGCAGGCCCAATCCGGCGGCGGCTGGCAGGGGCGCAGCGGTGGCGGCGACTCAGGCGGGTGGCGCCAGCGCTCCACGCCGCAGGTTTCCACGCCCGTTCCGCAAGCATCCCCCCCGGTGCAGCGCGACTGGAATGGCGGTGGCAATCGCTGGCAGGGCAGGCAGGATCGCGTGGGCACACCAGCGCCCGGCGGAACATTTGACCGCAACGGCAATGGTCGCGTTGATCGCAGCTGGGATCGCAACCGCAACGGCGTGGTGGACCGGCAATGGGATCGCAACCGCGATGGCAATCTGGACCGCCGCTGGGATCGCAACGGCAATGGCAATCTGGACCGTCGCTGGGACCGCAACAATGACAACCGCCCGGACCGGAATTGGGATCGCAGCCGCAACGGAAACCGTTATGGTTATGATCGCGGACGCGACCGCAATGACTGGAGCCGCAGCTGGCGCAACGATCGCCGCTATGACTGGCATAATTATCGCAATTACAACCGCGATTATTACCGCATGTCGCGCTATGTGAACCCATATGGTTATGGATATGGGTATCAGCGCTTCGGTATCGGATTTTACCTCGACTCGCTGTTCTACAGTTCCTCCTACTGGATCAATGATCCCTGGGCCTATCGCCTGCCCCCGGCTTATGGCGGGTATCGCTGGGTTCGCTATTATGACGATGTGCTGCTGATCGATGTGGCCAGCGGCTATGTGGTAGACGTGATCCACGACTTTTTCTGGTAGGCCAGAGCCCAATGAGGGGGAGTGGCAACGCTCCCCCTTTTTGCTGGCATTTCAAGCGCCCGCGCCGCACTGTCCGCGCATGACAGAACCCAAGCTGATCCATTTTGAACCCGGCGCCATCCTGTTCCGTCCGTCCGATCCCTGCATGGGCTTTGTGCAGGTTCATGCAGGAACGGTGCGGGTCTCGCTGATCGCGGAGAATGGGCGCGAGATTACGCTTTACCGGGTGAAGCCGGGTGAAGTCTGCCTCCAGACATTTTCCTGCCTCGTTGAATCTCACCCCCTATTCCGCAGAAGGGGTGGCGGAATCTGCGCTGGACATAGAGATCATCCCGGTGCCGGATTTCCAGCGCCGGATCGTCGATGATGCCCGATTTAGAGAACAGTTGTTCGCGGCGGTGGCCCATCGCTTTGCCGATCTGGAGCAACTGGTGGAGGACGTCGCGCTGACCGGATTCGAAGCGCGCCTCGCCCGCACGCTCCTGCGGCTCAAGGATGACGCCGGCCAGGTCTCTGCCACGCACGAAGCGCTGGCGATGGAGACGGGCTCCGGTCGGGCGGTTGTCAGCCGCCAGCTTGGGGCCTTTGCCCGTGACGGCTATGTCTCGATGACGCGCGGCAGCATCATTGTGTTGCGGCCTGACATTCTTGAAAGCCTTGCCCATCCCGAACTGTGACCAAGTCACCGACAGCATGGCCGCTTGCGCCTAAACCCCTTTCACGGGTTTTGGAAAAAAGGAGAAACACCATGCCGTGCAACGAAGGAAAAACCGATCGCACCCTGCGCGTTATCGCGGGCCTCATCCTGCTCTCGCTGGTGTTTGTCGGCCCGCAAACGCCCTGGGGCTGGGTTGGCCTTGTTCCGCTGCTGACCGGCGTGTTCGGTTTCTGCCCTGCATATACGTTGCTGGGGATCAACACCTGCAAGCGGTGAGGCTTAAAGTCAGATGACTATGCAATAACCCGCTCATCGTGAGGAGCGGCTTGCTTCACCGTAATGTCATAGGCTCTACACCGCCGTCTTGAACGGCGTGAAGTCAGTGCCCTCGTCAAACAGGTCCACGCCTTCATGCCGTTTGAGCGCGCCCACCACGGCATAGGTGACGGGCGTCAGAATCGCTTCCCAGGCGACCTTCATGGCCCAGTTGGTGACCATGACCGTCATGATCTGTTTGTTGGACCAGATTCCGTAAAAAGCGAGCGGATAGAAGATCAGGCTGTCCACCGCCTGACCAAAGACCGTGGAGCCAATGGTGCGCGTCCACAGCATCCGGCCCTGGGTGAGCAGCTTCATCCGCGCCAGCACGAAACTGTTCACGAACTCACCCAGCCAGAACGCCGTGATAGAGGCCAATGCGAGCCGCCAGAGATCGGAAAACACCGCCTCATATGCCGCCTGCCCGCCCCAGCCTTCCGCCGGTGGCATCTTGACAACGACGAACGCCATCAGCGCCATGAACAGCAAGGCCGCAAACCCCACCCAGATGCAGCGGCGCGCGCGCGCATAGCCATAAACTTCGGTCAGCACGTCCCCCAGCACATAGGAAATCGGGAAGAACAAAATGCCCGCCCCGAATGTGACACCCGCAACAGTCGCCAGTTTGGATGCGCCGATGATGTTGGAGAGCACCAGCACCACCACGAACGCGGCCATGATGATGTCGAATGACCGGAACTGGTGAACAGACTGGGCAGAGGCATGGCGGGGGGGCTGATCGGTCATGGAGCAATCATGCCTTCACCCCATGGACAGCGCAAGGTGCGTTGCGCCTTCCCTTTTTGGCGACCAGCCCTTATCGGCAAGGCGTGCGCGCCCGTAGCTCAGTTGGATAGAGCACGAGCCTTCTAAGCTTGGGGCCGCAGGTTCGAATCCTGCCGGGCGCGCCAATCCTGTTTCGCCCATAGTCGCCGGGCGGGCGTTCGACCTTGCGAATCTTGTCGGGTTCGAACGCGCGCCAATCCGCCGCGCTTTATGTTTTCCAACGGCTTAACCCGATTCATTGCGGCTTCATTTGGCAACGCCTGCGCATTCTCCTGCCGAGTTTGACGTATGAGGACTGGGTATGGCCCGTTTGTACAGCCTGAAGCCGCAAGCCGTGGAAAGCACGGAACGGCGCGAGAATGTCCGTATCGACACGGCGATCTGGGGCCGCATCCGGCTGCGCAACGGAGATGCGCATCCCGCGCGTTTCTGCAACCTGTCCGAAGGCGGTTTCATGGCGATGACGCCGGTTTCCATCCGCCGCTATTCGGAAATCGATGTGGAAATTCCCGCCATCGGCTGGCGCAGCGCCATGGCCGCGTGGACCGAGGATGACCGCGTGGGCGGCGAGTTCGAGCCGCCGCTGGAAGCCGGGATTCTCGACCGGCTGATGACCTTCCGCAAGGACTGAGCCCCTCCAAATCGGAGGCATTTGCGCCGCGCGGATTTCACACGGTTTAACCAGTGATCCGCCATCCCTTCATCACCCGGAACGGTTCCGGGATTGAAGGAGACCGGCCCATGTTCAAACCCGCCGCCGCACTGGAGATGCCTCTGCCCACGGAGCGCCGCCGTTCTGTGCGGATGCGGGCCAAGCCGCTTGATCTGATCATGGAAACCTCTGTATTCGTGGATACGGTGCGGCTGCTCAATATCGGGCGGCTGGGCTTTTCGGTGTCCACTCCCATCGCCTATCCGGCAGGAACCCCGCTGCGGCTGCTGATCCCCGGTCATGAAACGTTGACAGCGCGGGCGGTGTGGTTTGCCCGCAATCAACTGGGTGCGCGCTTTGACGAGCCGCTGGATGAAGATTTGCTGTTCATCCTGACCGAAGAAGACTGACCGCCGAATCGCGTTCAAACAAATAGAGCGCCACCCGCGCCGCCTGCCCCCGCTCACCCGCCAGACCGCCATCGCGATCGACCAGCAGGCGGGCATCATCGGTGGCGGTCTGGATCAGGGCATTGACCTGTTCGGGATTGGCCAGCCGGAAACCAGCCTCCCCCGATTGCCGCGTGCCCAGCACTTCGCCGCCGCCGCGCAGGCGCAGATCCTCCTCGGCAATGCGGAAGCCGTCATTGCTCTCCCGCATCAGCGCCAGCCGGGCGCGGGCGGTTTCACTGAGCGGCGCATCGCTGCGG
Source organism: Sphingomonadales bacterium (assembly GCA_016714795.1). Lineage (GTDB taxonomy): Bacteria > Pseudomonadota > Alphaproteobacteria > Sphingomonadales > Sphingomonadaceae > Aquisediminimonas. The sequence goes on from JADKCA010000003.1 coordinate 89,230, forward strand.
ATCAGCAGGCAGTTGGACTCACCGCCCCCGCGCCCCACGCGCCCGCGCAACTGGTGGAGCTGGGCGAGCCCGAACCGGTCGGCCTCCTCGATGATGATGAGCGTGGCATTGGGCACATCCACGCCGACTTCGATGACGGTTGTTGCCACCAGCACCGCCACCTCGCCGCGCTGGAACCGGTCCATCACCGCGTCCTTGTCCGGCCCCTTCATCCGGCCATGGACAAGTCCGACGCGATCCCCGAACCGCGCCTTCAACGCGGCAAAACGGGCTTCGGCTGCTGCGCGGTCGCTTGTTTCATTCTCTTCGACCAAGGGGCACACCCAATAGGCCTGCCCACCATGGGACACATGCCGGGCAAGCCCGTCCACCACGGCGGGAATCCGGTCATGCGCCATCACGCTGGTGCGGATCGGCTGCCGTCCGGGCGGCATCTCGTCGATGCGGCTGACGTCCATCTCTCCATAATGTGTCAGCGTCAGCGTGCGCGGGATGGGCGTGGCCGTCATGACCAGCAGATGCGGCGGCTTTTCCGCCTTGGCTTGCAGCATCATCCGCTGCGCCACGCCAAAGCGGTGCTGCTCGTCCACGATCACCAGCCCCAGCGCCTTGTAAGCCACTGCCTCCTGAAAAATCGCGTGCGTGCCGATGAGAATGTCGATGCTGCCATTGGCCAGTCCCATCAGCGTTGATTCGCGTGACTTTCCCTTGTCCCGCCCAGTGAGGATCGCGACGTTGATGGGGAGGCCTGCGACTTGCGCCGAAATGGTGGCAAAATGCTGGCGCGCGAGGATCTCGGTCGGGGCGAGCATCGCTCCCTGAAACCCTGCTTCCACTGCTGCCAAAAGCGTGTGCAGCGCGACCATCGTCTTGCCGGAGCCGACATCGCCCTGCACCAGCCGCGTCATGGGCACCTGCTGCGCCAGATCGCCTTCGATCTCGCGGATCACACGCTGCTGGGCACCCGTCAGCGCATAGGGCAGTTTCAACTGATCGCGCAGCCGCCCGTCGCCCGCAATCGCCTGCCCCCGCCGCCTGCGCGAGGAGGCGCGGACCAGCATCAGCGCCAGTTGATTGGCAAAAATCTCGTCATAGGCGAGCCGGGCGCGGGCGCGTTCATCGCGCGGATCGGCGTGCGCGGCCTCCACCGCCTCACGCCAGTCCGCCCAACCGCGCTGCGCCTTCAGCGACGGCTCGATCCATTCGGGCAGGATCGGCGCGCGTTCCAGCGCCATGGCCGCCAGATGCCGCATCCGCTTGCCCGTCAGCCCTTCGGACAGCGGATACACCGCCTCGCGCGCGGGCAGGCTGTCTGCCTCGTTCAGCGCGAGCACATGATCGGGGTGGACGATCTGGAGTTCCTGCCCGTAACTCTCCAGCTTGCCGGAAATCAGGCGCGGCTCGCCCAGCGGCAACAACTTCCGCACCCAGCCCGCATTGCCGCCGAAATAGACGAGCGAGACATAGTCCCCGCCTTTATCCACTGCATGAACGCGGATCGGCCCGCGCGGGGAGCGGCCTGATTTGTAATCGACCGGCGTCAGTTCAATGATGATCGTGCGCCCCGCATCGCTCATCTTCAGGCCGTCCACCGCCACCCGCTCCACCATGCCGGTGGGCAGATGGAACAGCAGGTCCACCACACGCGTCAGCCCCAATTTGCCCAATGGTTTGGACAAGCTGACCCCGACGCCTTTCAGCGCCTCGGTTTCGGCAAAGAGCGGGTTGAGGATTTCGGGTCTCATGGCTATGCGACATGCCATAACCCAGCCCGCGACGCAGATCAAAATGCGTGGCGGGCCAATGCTGTTTGGACGCCCTATGGACCGCGAAATCCGCCTGAAACGCCTGAAGTTCCGCGCCGAACATCGCGGCACGCGGGAGGCTGACTATATGATCGGCGGCTTTTGCGCTGCCTATTCCCAAGGCTGGAGCGACGCGGACATTGCGTGGTTCGAATCTTTTCTGGAAGAGCAGGATGTGGACATCATGGCCTGGGCACTGGGCACGGTGGACGTGCCAGAGCAATGGCAGCACCCGTTGATGACAGCATTCAAGCGGCTGGATTATGTGGAGTTGCCGGGCATTCCCAAACCGTCGTGCTGAGCTTGAAACAATGATAAGAATATGACCATCCAGCGCATCCTCTCCTCCCCCACGCCGCTCACCCTTTCAGGCGTGCCCACCGGCTTCCTGCCCTGGCTGGTGACAGACCTAGCGCGCGCGGCCTCCACGCGGGCGGTGCTGATCGCGGCGGATGATATGGCGATGCGGGCGGTGGCCGAAACAGCCGCCTATTTTGCGCCCGAAGTGGAAGTGCTGACCTTTCCGGGCTGGGATTGTCTGCCCTATGACCGCGCTTCGCCCTCGCTGCGCGCGACCTCGGAGCGGCTGGCCTGCCTTGCCGCGCTCCAGAAAAAGCCGGACCGGCCCCAACTTGTCATCACCACGGTCAACGCCGCGACCCAGCGAACTTTGACGCCCTTTCGCATCCGCCAACTCTCTGCACGGCTGGCGGCAGGTGAACGCATCGACCGCGACCGGCTGGTCGATCTGCTTGCCGCAAACGGCTATGTCCGCACCGATACCGTGGCTGATGCAGGCGAATTTGCAGTGCGCGGCAGCCTTGTCGACCTCTTTCCATCCGGTCAGCCTTATGGTTTGCGGCTCGACTTTTTCGGGGACGAAATTGAATCGGTTCGCAGCTTTGACCCAGCGGACCAGCGCAGCATTGGCAAGGTGGAGAATTTCACTCTGCTTCCCGCGTCCGAAGCCTTGCTGGAGGAAGCCGGCATCAAGCGCTTCCGTTCGCGTTATCGCGAGATGTTTGGCGCAACCGCAACCGGCGATCCGCTCTATCAGGCGATTTCGGACGGACGGCGGCTCGCCGGGATGGACCATTGGCTGCCGCTGATCGAGGAAAAGCTTTCGACCTTGTTTGAGCATCTGGGCGATGACACGCTGATCCTGCGCGATGCAGGCAGCGAAGGCGCGGTGTCTGCACGATTCGACGCGATCAGCGACTATCATGGCAACCGCGAGCGCGCGCAATCGGCAGAGCCGGGCAGTTATCGCCCGCTCGCCCCCGAAGCGCTTTATCTGAGCGAGAAGGATTGGCGCGGCCTCATCAAGAGCCACCCCATTCACCTCGCCACGCCCTTTCGTGAGCCCGAATCCAAATCGGTGATGGATTTTTCGGTGGAAGGCGCACGCGATTTCGCACCCGAACGCACCAAGGGCGACAATGTGTATGACGCACTGGTGCGCCATGCCAATGATCTGCGGCGCGATAGCCGGGGCGTCATCCTCGCCTGCTATTCCACCGGCTCGCGCGAGCGGCTGAAGGGGCTGCTGGCAGATCACGGCATGACCGGGCTGGTGCTGGCGGACAGCTGGCAAGAGGCTTTGGGACATGCGAGCGCGCACAAGATCGCCCTCATCACCCTGCCGCTCGATCACGGCTTTACCACGGCCTCCTTCTCGCTCCTCACCGAGCAGGACGCGCTGGGCGACCGGCTGGTGCGTCGCTCCAAGCGCCGCAAGTCCGCCGACGCCTTCCTCGCCGAACTCGCCGCGCTGACACCGGGTGATCTGGTGGTCCATGTCGAGCATGGCATTGGCCGCTATGAAGGGCTGATGCAGGTGCCGGTGGCCAAGGCCCCGCATGATTGCGTCGCATTGTCCTATGCGGGCGGCGACAAGCTCTATGTGCCGGTCGAGAATATCGACGTGCTGTCGCGCTATGGCAGTGATGCGGACGGCGTTGCGCTGGACCGGCTGGGCGGCGAAGCATGGCAACGGCGCAAGGCGAAGATGAAGGAGCGCATCCGCGAGATTGCGGGCGAACTCATCGCCACGGCGGCCAAGCGCGCCTTGCGTTCCGGCGAACCCGCAGAGGCCGAACCCGGTGCCTATGCCGAATTTTCCAATCGCTTCCCCTATCAGGAAACCGACGATCAGGACCGCGCAATCGCCGAAGTGCTGGACGATCTGGCGAGCGGCAAGCCGATGGACCGGCTGGTCGTGGGCGATGTCGGCTTCGGCAAGACCGAAGTCGCGTTGCGGGCTGCGTTCGTCGCCGCCATGGCAGGCCAGCAGGTCGCCATCGTCTGCCCGACAACCCTGCTCGCCCGCCAGCATTTCCAGAATTTCGTGGAGCGCTTTGCAGGCTTTCCGCTCAATATCGGCCGCCTGTCCCGCCTTGTCCCCGCCCATGAGGCCAGAGACACGCGCGAGGGGCTGGAAGCGGGCACCATCGACATTGTGGTGGGCACGCACGCCATCCTCGCCAAAGGCATCGCGTTCAAGCGGCTGGGGCTGGTGATCGTGGACGAGGAGCAGCGCTTTGGCGTGGTCCACAAGGAGCGGCTGAAAGCGATGAAGGCGGATGTTCATGTCCTCACGCTCACCGCCACACCGATTCCGCGCACGCTGCAAATGGCGATGTCTGGCCTGCGCGAAATGTCCGTCATCCAGACGCCGCCGGTCGATCGGCTCGCCGTGCGCACTTATGTGATGCCTTGGGACAAGGTGGTGCTGCGCGAAGCGTTGCTGCGCGAACATTATCGCGGCGGGCAGAGCTTTTTCATCACGCCGCGCATCAAGGATCTGCCCGAAATCGAGGAGTTCCTGCAAAAGGAAGTGCCCGAAACCCGCTATGTCATCGCGCACGGCCAAATGGCGGCGGGCGAAGTGGAAGAGCGGATGTCCGCCTTTTATGACAAGAAATATGATGTTCTCGTCTCCACGACGATCATCGAGAGCGGGATCGACATTCCCAGCGCCAACACGATGGTGATCCACCGGGCAGACCGGTTCGGGCTTGCCCAGCTTTACCAGCTGCGCGGGCGCGTGGGCCGCTCCAAAACCCGCGCTTACGCCTATCTCACCACGCCCGCCAATCGCGTGACGACCGAGACGGCGGACAAGCGGCTGAAAGTCCTCTCCGATCTCGACTCGCTGGGCGCAGGCTTCCAGCTGGCCAGCCATGATCTGGACCAGCGCGGGGCGGGCAATCTGCTGGGGGATGAACAGTCGGGCCATATCAAGGAAGTCGGCTTCGAACTCTACCAGTCGATGCTGGAGGAAGCGATCATGGACGCCAAGGCGCATGGCCAGCGGGAGCAGAGCACGCGCGATCTTTCGCCGCAGATCACAACCGATGCGCCCATCCTCATTCCAGACACTTATGTGCCCGATCTCGATCTGCGCATGGGCCTGTATCGCCGCGTCAACGAACTGACCAATGACGGCGAAATCGAAGCCTTTGCCGCCGAACTGATCGACCGCTTCGGTGCCCTGCCGCAGGAAACGGAGAATCTGCTGACAGTGATGCGGATCAAGCTGAATGCCAGGAATGCGCATATTTCCAAGATTGATCTGGGGCCAAAGGGCGCGCTCGTCTCCTTCTGGAATGACAAATTTCCGAAGGTGGACAATCTGCTCGCTTATGTCGCGCGGTTGCAGGGGGTGGCGAAGCTGCGGCCAGACATGAAGCTTTCCATCACCCGTGCCTGGGCCGATCCGCTGGCGCGGCTGAACGGAGCGCTGCAATTGTCGCGGGGGCTGGCGAAGGCAGCATCGTGAACGACGCAAAGTTGCGTTCGTGTCGAGCGAAGTCGGGACACTGGCAGGGGTCGCGCTTTGCGCCCCCTACCCCTCTCCGCGCACCATTTCTTCCAGCGCCACGCTGTTGATCGGGCGGGAGCGGAGGAACCCCTGATAATGGCTGCACCCTTCACGGGCGAGCAACGCGAGCTGGCCTTCGCTCTCCACGCCTTCCGCCACGACGGAAAGACCGAGCGAGCGCGCCAGCCCGATCACGCTTTTCACCACCAGACTCGCCCGTTCCGAGCGCAGGATGCCGTCGGCAAAGCCCTTGTCTATCTTCAGATAATCGGCAGGCAGCGCATTGAGATAAGCGAGGCTGGAATATCCTGTTCCGAAATCGTCAATGGCAACGCGGCACCCGCCCGCGCGCAACTGGTTGAGCACGCGCGCGGCCGCTTCCAGATCCCCCATCAGTCCGCTTTCGGTGACTTCAATCGTCATGCGTTCGCGCGGGAAATGCGCCTCATCGATGATCATCAGCATGGACCGCGCAAAGCGCGGCACGGCCAGATCAGCGGCAGTCACATTGATGGACAGGCGCAAATGGCTGAGCGCTTCCGGCCATTCGGCGGCCATGCGGACGGCCTTTTTGTGCACATGGCGCGAGAGTTCGATCATATGATCCGATTGTTCGGCAACGGCAAAGAGCGTCGCCGCGCCAATCTCTCCATGGCGCGGATGGTTCCAGCGGGCGAGCGCTTCCACACCTTCGATCCGCCCCGTTGCAATGGCGACCTGCGGCTGAAACAGGATGTCGATCTGGCCGCGCGTGATCGCCGCGCGCAAATCGCCTGCCAACGATTCGGTGCGCATCGCCGCTTCTGCGGCATCGCCCACCAGAAAGCGGACAGGCCCGGATTCGGCGACACCGGCATCCTTGATCGCGGCATTGGCGCGGCGGAGCAACGTCAGCGCCGTCCGGTCCCGTTCCAGCGCGCGGACGATGCCGATCCGGCACCCCAGCTGGAGCGTCTCCCGCGCCGAAGAGAAAGGCCGCGCCACGGTGTCCACAATTGCTTCCGCCAGCAGGCCAAGGCGCGCATTGCTGATCTCTCCGGCAAAGGCGATGGCAAATTCCGCACCGCGCATCCGGGCGAATAGCGCATCCGCCCCCACCGTTTCGGACACGAGCGGCTCGATCCGATGCGCAACGGCGCGCAGGGCGGCATCCCCCGCTTCACGGCCAAAGGCGGAATTGACCACGTCAAAGCGCGCCATGTCGATCAGCAGCAGCGCAACCGGCTGACTGGTCAACCGGGCATTGATCCAGTGCCGCAGCGCCTGCGCATCCGAAAAGCCGGTTAGTGTGTCGCGACCGGTTTCTGCTTCGATGGGGAAGACGGGGGCCGGCAATCCCATCCGTCGGCGACAGGCACGCCCGGCGAGTTGCAGCGCGCTCGCCAGCTCCGTATCGGAAAAGGGCGCGGCAAGCACTTGAGACACGCCCGCTTCCACCAGACGGGGCAGCAGTGCTTTCTTACGCCGTTCATACACTGCAATCAGCGCCCCGCCCTGTGCTTCCACCACAGGCGCAAGCCGGGCAATGGCCGCAATGCCTTCTTCAGACGCGTCACGCACATCCACGATGAACGGAGCAGCCTGACTGACGGCAAAGCGCCGTTCAATGCCCGCAATGCGCCGCGCGGCCGTCACGCGGCATCCCAGCGCCGCAAGCTGCGCACTCAACGCATCGCGATGCGCGAAGGAGAGCAGCATGACGGAATCACCGTGCATGGCAGGCGTTTTGCGGGCAGACATTGCCATTCTCTAGCACAGCTTTGCTGACAGAGGCTTAATCGCCCCCTTGCCCCTGCCCGCCCCATAACCTAGCTAACAAGAACCATGTCTTGCAGCACGCCTTCGGATCCATCCACCCTTGTCGACAGGTTCGGGCGTCGCATCAGCTATGTCCGGCTTTCGCTGACCGACCGGTGCGACATGCGCTGCCGCTATTGCATGGCGGAAGACATGGTGTTTCTGCCGCGTGCAGAGATATTGAGCCATGAGGAAATCATCGCGCTGGCCGGGCAATTGGTGGCAAGCGGGGTTTCGCGCATCCGGCTGACGGGCGGCGAACCGCTTTCCCGGCGCGGCGCGACCGATGTCGCGCGGGGGATCGGCGCGCTGCTGGGCCATGGGCTGGATGAGCTGACGCTGACCACCAATGGCACTTTTCTGGCAGACCATGCCGATGCGCTGTGGGACGCAGGGATTCGCCGCATCAACGTCAGCATGGACAGCCGCGATCCGGAGCGGTTCCGCCATGTCACGCGGCAGGGCGATCTGGCGCGAGTGCTGGGGGGCATTGCGGCTGCCAAGGCGAGCGGCTTTGCAATCAAGATCAACATGGTGGCACTCAACGGCATCAACGATGATGAGATAGCCCCGATGTTTGATTGGTGCATCGAACAAGGGTTTGATCTCTCGCTGATTGAAACCATGCCAGTGGGCAGCATCAGCGAAGACCGGAGCAGTCATTTCCTGCCATTGTCCGAAGCGCAGGCGCGGATTGCAGAGCGACACGATCTGGTCCCCTCTACCCACCGGACCGGCGGCCCTGCGCGCTATTGGAGCGTGCCCGGCCATGCGTCGCGCTTGGGCCTCATTTCGCCGCTCACCCAGAATTTCTGCGCCTCGTGCAATCGCATCCGCATTTCCGCGACCGGCAAGCTCTATATGTGCCTGGGGCATGACACGCATGTCGATTTGCGCGCGGCGCTGCGCGGAGATGACCCGCTCGCGCTGGACCGGCTGCTGGATCAGGCGCTGGGAGCCAAGCCCGAGCGGCACGAGTTCGACCTGTCCCGTGCCGCCACCACCCGCCACATGAATGCGACCGGCGGATGACCCGGCGCGCGCTCCTTGTCTCGCCCACCCCGGAAGCCCGTGCGGCGGAAGAGGAGCTGCGCGCGCGCCATGACTGGGTGCCGCTGAAGGAGGCGGAGATGGTTGTTGCGCTGGGCGGGGACGGCTTCATGCTGCAAACGCTCCACGGCATGTTGGGGCGCAAGCAGATCTTGCCCGTGTTCGGCATGAATCTGGGCACGGTGGGCTTTTTGATGAATGACTGGCGGCTGGACGATCTGGAAGAGCGCCTGTCCGCCGCACGCCCCTTCACCGTTTCCCCCTTGCGCATGATTGCCGAGACGATTGACGGCGAACGCGTGGTAAGCCCCGCCATCAACGAAGTCTCTCTGCTGCGCGAAACTCGCCAGACTGCCAAGCTGGAAGTCTCTTTGGACGGGCGAATCGTGGTGGAAGAGCTGGTGTGCGACGGCGTGCTGGTGGCGACGCCTGCGGGTTCAACCGCATATAACCTGTCCGCACAGGGGCCGATCCTGCCCTTGGGCTCTTCGCTGCTCGCTCTCACCCCGATCAGCCCGTTTCGGCCGCGTCGCTGGAGAGGTGCATTGCTACCTGATACCTCCAGCGTCCAGTTCCGCGTGCTCGATGCCCGCAAGCGTCCGGTGAGCGCGGTGGCGGATCAGCAGGAAGTCCGCGATGTTTCCACGGTCTCGGTCTCGATCGACCGTGAACGCCCGCTGACTTTGCTGTTCGATCCTGATCATGCGCTGGATGATCGCATCACGATGGAGCAGTTCGCGATCTGACGCGTAAACTGTTGCATCAAAAGCACCTGGCCTTTCAAATCGTCACGCCCGCCTTGAATCCGGGATGACAAGGGCCCCACCATTGCCTAGCCCGAAATGGCTGAAGCGTGAGTGCCACGGTTCGGGGAGCATGATCCGCAGGAACGCGCACAATGACGCGGCCCGGATCATCGAAAAGATACAAAGGGGTTGACGGTTTCCGTCAAAGATAATGCCCGGGCCTTGCGGTCCGGGCATTTTCTGTTGGCCATGGCCCCTTACAGCGCGCCGTGGCAGTGCTTGTATTTCTGGCCAGACCCGCACGGGCACGGCGCGTTGCGGCTGACCTGCCCTTCCCAATCTGCGGGATCTTCACCCAGTTCATCCACCATGTCCGGCTGAACCATCTGGAGCGGCGGCAGGCGCGTGGTGACAAGGCCCAGATCGCCGCCATCAATGTCCGCACTGTCATCCTCTCCGGTCAGCGGATCAATATGGGTGGTGATGAAGTCAGGCATCTTGGGCAGTTCGGGCTGTTCGAACGTCAGCTGGATGTATGACAACACCTGAGTCACATTCTCGCGGATCGCCACCAACATGCGCTCGAACAGGCCGAACGCCTCTCGCTTATATTCGTTGATCGGCGTCTTTTGCGCATAGGCGCGCAGATGGATGACCTGACGCAGCGCGTCGAGCGTGGCCAGATGCTCCTTCCAGTGATGATCCAGCGATTGCAGCAGGATGCTCTTCACAACCTGATTCCAGTCATCCGGTTCGATCTGGGCGCATTTTTCAGCAAGTGCCGCCTCTGCGGCCGCCAGAATGCGCGTATCCAGCGCGTCGGGATCAATCCCTTCTTCGGCGCACCATTCCAGAATCGGCAGTTCCAGATTGAGCACTTCGCGCACCCGGTTCTGCAACCCGTCCTTGTCCCATTGTTCGGGATAGGTTTCGGGCGGGCAGGCATCCGCCACCAGCATGTTGACCGTTTCGGCGCGCATGTCGATGATGACGTCGTCCAGATCGTCCGCATCCATAATGTCTTCGCGCTGTTCGTAGATGACCTTGCGCTGATCATTCATCACGTCATCATATTCGACGACCTGCTTGCGGATGTCGTAGTTGCGCGCTTCGACCTTCTTCTGCGCAGTCTCGATAGCCTTGGACAGCCAGCGGGAACCGATCGCCTCGCCATCCTCCAGATTATTGTTCATCATCTTGGCGAACAGCGTGTCCGGCCCGAAGATGCGCAGCAGATCATCCTCCAGGCAGAGATAGAATTTGGACCGGCCCGGATCGCCCTGACGCCCGGAACGACCGCGCAGCTGATTGTCGATGCGGCGGCTTTCATGGCGCTCGGTGCCGACCACAAACAGGCCACCCGCATCGAGCACCTGCTTCTTCTCGGCTTCGATCTGCCCCTTGATCCGGTCAATCTCGGCATCCTCTTGGGGCCGTCTTCCATGCCCGACAGTTCATCGTCGATCAGAAAGTCCAGATTGCCGCCCAGCTGAATGTCGGTGCCGCGCCCGGCCATGTTGGTGGCGATGGTCACTGCGCCCAACCGCCCGGCCTGCGCCACGATATGCGCTTCCTGTTCATGGAAACGCGCGTTGAGCACGGCATGTTTGACGCCTTCCTTGGTCAGGAATTCGCTTAGCAGTTCCGATTTTCGATGGATACGGTGCCGACCAGAACCGGCTGGCCGCTGGCGGCATGTTGTTTGATCAGCTTGGCAATCGCGCCAAACTTGTCATGCGTATTCTTGTAGAACTCGTCCTCGTCATCGATGCGCTTCACCGCGACGTTGGTGGGAATGGTGACGCAGTTCATCTTGTAAATGTCGTAAAATTCCGCAGCCTCGGTGGCCGCCGTGCCGGTCATCCCGCCCAGTTTGGGATACATGCGGAAATAATTCTGGAAAGTGATGGAGGCGAGCGTCTGGTTTTCCGGCTCGATCTCGACGCCTTCCTTGGCTTCCACCGCCTGGTGCAGCCCGTCGGACCAGCGGCGGCCATCCATCATGCGGCCTGTAAATTCATCGATGATGACGACCTTGCCGTCCTTCACGATATAATCAATATCGCGCTTGAACAGCACATTGGCCCGCAGCGCCTGATTGAGATGATGGACGACCTGCGTGTTTTCCGAATCATACAGATTGCTGCCATGGAGCAGCCCGGCGGCTTCGAGCATCCGCTCCACCTTTTCGGTGCCGTCTTCGGTGAGAATTACGGAGCGCTGCTTTTCGTCCTTCTCATAATCGGCTTCAGCAAGCTGGATCACCACGGCGTTGACCGCCATGTAAAGTTCGGACTTGTCATCGGTCGGCCCGGAAATGATCAGCGGGGTGCGCGCTTCGTCGATCAGGATCGAGTCCACTTCATCGACGATGGCGTAGTTGAAGGGGCGCTGCACCATCTGCTCGCGCTCATATTTCATGTTGTCGCGCAGATAGTCGAAACCGAATTCATTGTTGGTGCCATAGGTGATGTCGGCGGCATAGGCACCGCGCTTGTCATATTCGTTCATGTTGGGAACGACGACACCCACCGTCATGCCGAGAAATTCATAGACCTGCCCCATCCAGCCCGCATCGCGCCGGGCGAGATAGTCGTTCACCGTGACGACATGGACGCCCTTGCCTTCCAGCGCGTTGAGATAGCAGGCCGCAGTTGCCACCAGCGTCTTGCCTTCACCGGTGCGCATCTCGGCGATCTCGCCGCGATGGAGCACGATGCCACCGATCAACTGCACATCATAATGGCGCTGGCCAAGCACGCGCTTGGCGGCTTCACGGACGGTCGCAAAAGCCTCCGGGAGCAGCGCATCCAGCGCTTCGCCATTGGCCAGCCGCTCGCGGAACAGCACGGTCTGGTTCTTCAAAGCGTCATCCGTCAAAGCGGAGATGGCGGGCTCGAACGTGTTGATCTTCTCCACAGTCTTGCGGATCTTGGCAACGTAACGATCATTGGACGAGCCGAAAACGGCCTTGGCAACCTTGGCGAACATACAATTATCCTTGGAAAAATCGCACCATGCCCGATGATTGGCTGGCGATGGTCGGAAAATGGGGGGCAGCGCGCCTCACACGGGTGCGCAACAGCAAGCGGATTATCGCTTATTCGAGCAGGCGATCACACCGACCTTGGGGAGCCGCAGCCGGAACCGGCATGGCGGAAGCGGTCTGCACATTCTGCATGAGCACAACCGGCGGACGATCTGACGGGCCTGACGCAAAGGTGCACGGCACCGAAGAGCGTTGGCGCGCGGGATTGGACGCATTGCGCTGGGCCACGAAGATCGTATCGACAGCAACAGGAGCCGCGCGCGCGGACGGGTTTGCGTCCGCCACACTGAGGCCCGTCAAAAGGGCGAGAAGATAGAGAAATAGTCTCATCGCTGTCCTGTCTGGTAGCGGCTTATAGTTAAGCAAAGGTAGCGCGTCCAGCCCGCTATTTCTCCGGTTCGGGGCTCACTTCTATACTGCTGCGCATGGTCACGCGGGCAGAGACGGGTTTGCCTTTGGCATCCAGCAATGGCGCGAAACGGGGACTGCGGGTCAAAGCTCGCTCACAAAACTCCCTCTCGGCCGCCGTTTCAACCGAATTCACCTCTCGCTTGCATCCAACCAGCTTTCCGCTTTCATCAATCGTCATGATTATGACCAATTTTTCGGGCTTGGGCAGCGATTGCTCAATCAGCGGTTTTGGGACGGATACGACCTTTTCTATTGAGGCTGACTTGGGCGGCGGCAGCCGCCAGTCTATGCCGGTGGAAATCCGCGCTGCCGTCACCCTGCCCTTGATGTCCAGCGCAGGTTCAAAGGCGGCCCGTTCCTTGAGAAGGATACAGGTTCTGGCATCCAGATCAGCATGGCCGCTCGATGTCTCGATCTTGCAGGACGTGATGGCACCCGCCTTGTCGAGCGCCAACACGGCACGGGCAAGGCCTTCGCGGCGCTCTTTCAGGGCATTTTCGGGGAAGTCTTCCGCTTTCACAATGTTCCAGCCATATCCGCGCATGACCGCAGCCCTTGGAAAGCTGTTGGTCGGCACATAGCCGGGCGGTGCCATCACCTTGACGCTGACAGGAGGTCGCGGTGGTGGCAATTCTTCGGCTACGGGCGCCGGGGCCTCCTGCCTGACGGGATCCCGCGCTGCCATCTGGCCAAGCGCCGCTGCCATTGCTAGGGCCGAAAACATAATACGCCGCCTCCATACAGTGTCTGGGGGCAGAGATTGACGCTCAAGCCCCAAAGGTCAAGCCGGTGGATATGTCCCCCCTCGCCCGTCCCTTCCCCGCCATACCCGCCATTGCCGGGGCCGTGCCGCGCGTGGCACGCGCGCAGTATAAAGCATGGGATCGCTGCGATCTGACTTTGGTGACGCTGGATGAGGGTACGAGCGTGGCGGGTGTCACCACCCGCAACGTCTGCTGCTCCAGTGAGGTCGAACTGTGCCGGGACAATCTGAAGGGCGGCCGTGCCCGCGCTCTGGTGGTCAATGCAGGCAATTCAAACGCCTTCACCGGCTTTCGCGGTCGCGAAGCGGTGGATGCCATCACGCGGCAGGTCGCGGCACATCTGGGCTGTGCAGAGAGCGAGGTATTCGTTTCCTCCACCGGCGTCATCGGCGTGCCCTTGCCCAAGGACAAGGCAGAAGCGGGGCTGAAGGCTGCGTTTGATGCGCCAGAATGTAGCTGGGAAGCTGCTGCCGATACCATCTCCACCACGGACACTTTCGCCAAGGGCGCGCTCACCCGCGCCGTTGTGGATGGCAAGACGGTGACGCTGGCGGGCATCATCAAAGGCAGCGGCATGATCGCGCCCGATATGGCGACGATGCTGGGCTATATCTTCACCGATGCAGCAGTGGAGCCCGCCTTTCTCCAGCAGCTCATGTCTGCCGCGAACCGCAAGAGCTTCTCCTGCATCACGGTGGACAGCGACACCTCCACCAGCGACACAGTATTGGTCTTCGCGACTGGCAAGGCGGGCAACGCCCCCCTCTCCTCATTCGACAGCCCCGGTGCCGATGCCTTTGCCGCCGCGCTGGAGGATATGTGCCTGCAACTCGCGCATCTGGTGGTGCGTGATGGCGAAGGTGCGACCAAGTTCATCGAAGTGAGCGTTGAAGGCGCGGTCTCAGACGAAAGCGCGCACCGCGTCGCGATGGCCATTGCCAATTCTCCGCTCGTCAAAACGGCGATTGCCGGCGAAGATGCCAATTGGGGCCGCGTCGTCATGGCGGTGGGCAAGGCCGGTGAACCCGCAGACCGGGACAAGCTCGCCATCCGCTTTGCAGATAAATGGGTGGCGCAGGCGGGGCTTGCCGTGGACAGCTATGACGAAGCGCCGATTGCCGCGCACCTGAAGGGGCAGGACATCAGCATCGGCGTCAACCTCAACCTGGGCGCAGGCCGCGCGACCGTGTGGACATGCGACCTCACCCATGGTTACATCTCGATCAACGCCGATTACCGGAGCTGATCCAAGAGGAGAGAGAGCATGATCCTGACATTGGCCCTGGCCGCGAGCGCGGTCGCTGCGGCACCGCAGCCCAATGATTATGCCCTCCCCCAGAATTGGCTGTGCCTGCCGGGCCATCGCGATGCCTGCACCGCGCCCAATCTGGACGTGACCGAGATTGCAGCTGATGGCGGCTTGACCGTCAGGCCACACACGCCCGCCACCGCGCCCAAGGCGGATTGCTTTTACGTCTACCCCACCTTGTCGATGGACCCGACCGGCAATAGCGACATGATCGCCAATGACGAGGAACGCCGCGTGGTGGCCGCTCAATTTGCGCGCTTTGGCAGCGTATGCCAAACCTATGCCCCGCTCTATCGCCAATCGACGCTGACATGGCTGCGCTCGAACATGACCGGCTCGCCCATCACCGTGGATATGGAGCTGCGTTACACAGATGTGCGCGATGCGTGGCGGCACTATATTGGCGACCATAATGGCGGACGGCCTTTCGTGCTGATCGGTCACAGCCAGGGTTCCGGCCTGCTCAAGCGGCTCGTGCAAGAGGAGATTGAGGGCAAGCCGGTGGCAAAGCAGATGCTCTCGGTCATGCTCGGCGGGCATAATCTGGTGGTGAGCAAGGCCAAAGGCGCGACGGGCGATTTCAAATCGACGCCGCTTTGCACCTCCGCCAGCCAGACCGGCTGTGCGCTTGCATGGGCCAGCTTTCGCGAAACCGCGCCACCGCCTGAGAACAGCCGCTATGGCAAGCCTCCCGCGCCCGACAAGCAGATCGCCTGCACCAACCCGGCGGCCTTGTCTGGCGGCGCTGCGGCGCTCAAGGCCGTGTTTCCGCGCCAAAGTGCGGCTTTTGACCTGACCGGCCGTGATCTGAAATGGAGCGGAAAGGAAACCCAGCCCGCCACGCCCTTTGTCAGTCTGCCTGATCTCTACTCAGGGCAGTGCAAGACGCTGAACGGTGCCCATGTCCTCGCGGTAACGCTGAGGCCCGCTACAGTCGGCGGACGGATTGCCGATCCGGGTGGTGATGTGAAATTCGGCCCTGTTGTCGCCGCCGATTGGGGCCTGCATCTCATCGACATGCAACTGGTGCAAGATGATCTGATCGCGCTGGTGGGCAGTCAGGCTGCGGCATGGGCCAGTACGAGATGACATTATAATGGCTCCGTGACACCACCCGCTCGGCACGAACGGGATTGGGTCAATATAAAGTCATCCCGCTCTAGCTCGCCCGCAAGGCCAAGGCCCTCACCACCCCGGTCGCGATCATCACCTGCCCTCCGAAATAGAGCAGCCAGATGGCCGGGCCGACCCAAGCCTGCCCAGCCAAAGGCCCCATCTCTGCGAAAATCAGCAGATCCGAGATCACGAAGAAAATGGCCCCCAGGCCAACACGATAGCGCGGGAATGCACTGGTCCATGCCATGGCCGCCATGCAGCCCAGAATCAGTCCATATACTGCGACGCCTGCATCATGCGTGAGCTGCCACGAGATAAGCGGCACAAACAGCACGAGCATCCAGCCCAACATGCGTTGGCTGACCACTGTCTCGGCCCGCCAGTGACGGCTGTACAGATAGATCGCGACCAGATGCCCGGCGGCAAAGGCAAGCGCGCCCGGAATAAGGCCTATCTCGATCAGCACATCGCCCAGCGCGCCCAACGCCATCACCATCGCGATCAGCCAGCCATCGCGGTTCTGCGCGTTGCGCGCTGCATAGACCGACAGCAGGAAGACCGGCAGGCCCTTCCAGACGAGCATCATATCCTCGTTCACCTGACCGTCTGCGATCAGATAAGTGAGGCCCGCCACAATGGCCGCAGCAAGAATGACCAATGACACGCGTGTTCCGGGCATGATGTGCGTCCTCCCCCAAAGCCTGGCGGCCTGCATAGCGGCCAGAGCATGGCGCAGGCAAGCGGCGCGCTATTGCGTCTGACCGTTGGCGCGCGCGGCGCAGTTTTTCAGCCAGTTATAGGCAAAGCCCTTCATCTGCGTGTTGAACGGGCCAAAGGTCATGCCATCGAATTTGGCCGTCACGGCCATGGCGTCCTTCAGCAGGGCAAAGGTCTCGTCCGATCCCTTCCCCACGCCCCAGCCGCCGCGCACCATCTGCCAATAGCCCTGATGATAACCGCCATATTTGGACGTGCTTTTCTTCTTGCCGTCAAAGGTCAACGTCAGCGGAATATCCTTGTTCATGTCCTTTCCGGTGAAAACGTCTCCGGGCGTGAGCACGCCTACCACAAGATTGCCGTCCGAAGGGCGCAGATTGAACATCAACATGCGCGGTTCGCCCACTTTTTCCGGAATGGCGATAGCGCACATGCCGTTGCTAGAATCGGCGCGCATGTTGACCCCCATCATGTTGATGCTGATCGGGAACCTCTGCGCGAATGCCGGAGCCGACACTGCGGCTGTCATAAGTGCGGCAGCGATGATGAAGCGGGTTTTCATGGGGATGATCTCCTTTCAGGTTCAGCAATAGGAATTGGTGCGAGGACAGGCCGTGGTAGAGCCGGACAGATAGTTGATCCGCTGGTTCCAGTTGGAATTGTCGATGATCGAGGACACGCTCGGGCCGGAATAGGCAGGCGTGTAGGATGTTGAACCGACCCACGCGCTATGGCTGGTCCAGCTGCTGCTCCAGTCCTGCTGGCGACGTTTGGCCGCCTCTGCCATTTCCTGCGCGCGGCGTTCATTGGCTTCGCGCACGGGTTGCAGCTTCATCGACCGCAAGATGGCATCGGCCTTGGCGTCGCCCATGGTTGCGGCAATCGCCATGAAATTTTCGCCTTTGGGGCGATCGAGCGGGACTCCGTCCCCATACCAATAGGCCATGCCCAGCCACACGGCCGCATCGACATGACCAACCTTGGCCGCATTTTCAAACAGGATCAGCGCGTCATCCTTGCGCGGCACATCGAAAACGCCGGGCAGACCGTAATAAAGCCAGCCGCCCAGCAGCCAGTCTGCATTCTCATGCCCCTCCTCCATCAGGCGAATGACAGTCTTGACGCCTTCCGTCTTGCGACCGGCATCCACCAATGCGTTCGCCTGCTTCAACTGCTCATGCACGGACAATGAGGGATCAACCGGAAACCAGCCTGACGGTACTGAGGGGTAGCGCGTCTTGAGAGACTCGAGCGCCCTGCACTGCGATTGGCCACCCATGGTGCAGCCCTTCTTCATCAGCAGATAGCCGACGCCAACATCCTGCTTCACCGTCCATCCAGTGACATAGCTGCCTGCCAGACTGCCGCAGCCCTGCGCCAAGCCCAGATCGCACGCCCGGCGATAATAATAGACAGCCTCCAGCGGAGTCACCCGACTGCCTGCACGCTTCTGGTAACCGAGATCACCCAGATGGTTGCAGGCGTCGGCGTCACCGCGTTTGCAAGCGGCGCTGAGGAACTGCTCGCCCTTGTCCACAGAGGCCGCATCGCCGGCGGACAAATAGGCCCCATGGAGTGCGCAAACCCGCAGACGGTCTCCCTGTGCTTCAGTGCAGCCGGTGCGGGCGTATGATGCCGCGCGGCCCATATCCTTGGTTGTTCCGCGTCCTACGGAAGAAGCTTCTGAAAGGCCCAGACAGCCCCAGGCCCTCTTCGCCGAACAGCCCTGCTCAAACAGGCGGACGGCGGAAGGCCAGTCTCCGGCCTGTTTTGACGCCATGAGGCCAACCGCGCGCACCCGGCACGCCTCATCGCCGCCCGCTGCACAGCTCTGGTCCAGCGCGCTGTTGGCCTGCTGGCGCTGCTCCGTGGTCGTGGCGCTTCCGGCAAGCGCTGCCGCCTTGAACCCGCACGACGCCTGATCTTTCAACTGATCGCACCCGCGCGCCGCCAATTGCCCCGCCAGCGCCGCATTGGTGAAGCCGGTGCTGCCTGAAGACAGCATCTGCGAGGCCTTGGCGCAACTCGGGCCGTGCCCCTTCTCGCACGCCATCTTGTAATAGCCCATGGCCGCGCGCGGCACGGCATCCAGATCGCCAAGCCCGATTTCCAGCGCTTCCGCAAGCTGGCGGCAGGCCGCCGCTTTGCCCTTGAAGCAATCCCGGTCCCAATCAACCGCGACGCCGTAAAGCTGGAACGGATACATGGCGGGGCCGCCATAGCTGACATAGCCATCTTTGCGGCCGTCATTGGCAGATGGAACCTTGCTGGCCGCCACCAGCATGATCGGCAGCAGGAGAAGCGCCGCGATGCGGGCAATGCGCGTCATGTTTTCCCTCGACATTTCCTCGACTTGCAGGTGCAGTATGGCTTTCATTCCTGCGCGCGCATTGGATGTTTTTGACTCCCCCCTCGCCAAAACAGAACAAAGCCCATAACGGGACGGCATGACCCATGATGTGCATATTGTTGGCGGCGGACTCGCCGGATCGGAAGCGGCGTGGCAACTGGCCGAAGCGGGCTATCGCGTGCGCCTGTCTGAAATGCGCGGCGTGGAAGGCACGCCTGCACACAAGACCGATCATCTGGCCGAACTGGTCTGTTCCAACAGCTTCCGTTCTGACGATGCGACAAGCAATGCAGTGGGCGTGCTCCATGCCGAAATGCGCGCGCTCAATTCGCTGATCATGCGTTGTGCGGACACGCACCGCGTACCTGCCGGAACCGCGCTGGCCGTGGATCGGGACGGCTATTCGGCAGCGGTGACGCACGCCATTGCCACCCACCCCAACATCGCGCTGGTGCGCGAGCGGGTGGACGGCTTTCCCGAAGGCCCCGCCATTATCGCCACTGGCCCGCTGACCGCAGCACCGCTCGCCGCGCACATCGCCGAACAGACCGGAGAGACGGCGCTGGCCTTTTTCGACGCGCTTGCCCCCATCGTCTATCATGAGAGCGTGAACATGGATGTGGCGTGGATGGCAAGCCGCTGGGACAAGGGCGAGACCAAGGATTATATCAACTGCCCGATGGACAAGGACCAGTATCAGGCCTTCGTTCAGGGGCTGCTCGACGGCGAAAAGACCGAGTTTCGCGAATGGGAGGCGGATACGCCCTATTTTGACGGCTGTATGCCGATTGAAGTCATGGCGTCACGCGGGCCGGAAACGCTGCGCCACGGCCCGATGAAGCCGATGGGGCTCGATAATCCCCGCACCGGACGCTGGCCCTATGCTGTGGTGCAATTGCGTCAGGACAATGCGCTGGGTACGCTGTGGAACATTGTCGGCTTCCAGACCAAACTCAAGCATGCCGAACAGGTGCGGCTGTTCCGCACCATTCCGGGGCTGGAGAATGCGGAGTTCGCGCGGCTGGGCGGGCTGCATCGCAACACCTTCATCAAATCGCCGATCCTGCTGGATGAAAGCCTGCGACTGAAATCTGCGCCGCAAATCCGCTTTGCCGGGCAAATGACCGGCTGTGAGGGCTATATCGAAAGTGCGGCCATCGGCCTGCTGGCGGGCCGCTTCTGGGCGGCGGAACTGCGGGGGCAGACACTGCCGCCCCCCCCGATCACAACCGGCATGGGTGCGCTGCTCCACCATATTACGGGCGGGGCTGATGCGGAGAGCTTTCAGCCGATGAACGTCAATTTCGGGCTTTTTCCGCCGGTCAATGATCCCAAGGTAAAGGGTAAGGCCAATCGCAAGGCCGCCCATGCAGCCCGCGCGGCGGAGGCCATGGCAGACTGGATCGGCAGCCTGCCCGCCTGATCAGTCCGGGATGATCGCCGGACGCGGCGGCGGTGGCGCGGCGGTGGACGCGGTTTGAGACGCCTCTGGCTGGGCCGTGACAATGCCCTGAACCGGTACCGGATCGCCGGTCTCGGCGGGCCGATTGCTCCGCGCGTCTTCCACCATGGCTCGCCCTGCCTTGCGGCCTTCATTGGATGACCCGGTGATGTCTGCCGTCACGCCAAAGCCCAGAATGCCTGTCGTCACCGGCAGGATCAGCTTGGCATGAACGTTCACCGCCACCCGGCGCGCTCCATCCACCTTGCCGTCCAGAACGGAAACCGTTTCCAGCCGGGCAAGGCGTGCCGTTCCCGCAGACAGCGCGCTGAACGCCTCCTTTTGCGGATCGAGCCCGCGCTTTCGGGCGTCAAATGCGGCCATCGCCGCTGCATTGGCCGATGTTTGCATGATCTTGCGCGCGCTGTAATATTGCGCGCCGTCAATCGAAACTGCCGCAACAATCAGCAAAAGCGGTATGATGACCGACGCGGTATATGCCAGATAGCCGCGCTCGCACCGAGCGAGAGCGCGTCCGTAAAACACCCATCCATGCAGAGTCCGCGAGAGCATGGCATCGGGTTAAGCCACGGAATTGAATTTCCGGTTAAGCGCCCGGCTCCTCTTCATCCGGCGCGTCCGGCACCGGCTTGGCCTGGGGGCTGCATTCGCATTTCGGTTTCGCCTTGCGCACGACGCGGGTGGTCGAGAATTCGGTGGTGTCCAGGGCGCTGTTCGCATTCTTGTCTGCCGCCTTGAATTTGGCCGCCGCCTTGACTGCATATTCCTCAAAATCGAGTCGCCCGTCCCCGTTCAGATCAAGGCGCGCAAAGGCCTTTTGGCGAGAGGAGAGGTATTCGGCGCGATCGACGCGACCATTTCTGTCCCGGTCATAGCGATTGAAGCGCTTTTGCTCGCGCGACAGATCCGAAGCGCGCGGGGGTTCCGGCAGCGCGCCAAAGCTCATGGGAGACGCAAGGCCGTCGCCCTGCATCCCGGGCACCGACGCCACTGCGCCGGGGCCAGCAAAGACCTTGCCCAGCATCAAGCCCGCGAAGACGAGCAACAACCCCGCACCGGCACCAACCAGATACCTCCACACACGCACCTCCATGCTTGGCAGCACAGTCTATCAGAAATGACGCATTCCTACAATTGAGCAATGCGTGGTTCCACGCTCTGTGTGGTTAGCCGGCCATTAACCACCCGGCTTAAGTTGCAGGTAGCCACGACGCGTTAGGCAGAGGTCGAGAAGTGTGTGGATTTTGCGTCCACCGCCAAGAAAGTGGTTGTTAGGCAATGCAACAGGCAAGCGAAAAAAGCACAGGTTTTTCAAGGGCTCGCGGTATTCTTCGCGCCTTGCGGAATGATGTGCGTGGCAATGCCATGATTCTCACTGCTGCGGCCATCATCCCCATTGCGGGCCTGATCGGCGGCGGCGTTGACGTGGCGCGCATCTATGCCGTCAAGACGCGCCTTCAACACGCGTGCGACGCTGGCGCGCTGGCTACGCGGCGTTCGATGACGGGCGCATCGCCCACCACATCGAACATTGCCGAGGGCAACAAATATTTCGACTTCAACTTCAACGACGGCCTGTTCGGCGTTGATCGCGATACGGTGTCACGCGACTTTGCGGCTGGTGCAACTTCCGGATCGATCGAGGGCGCAGCGTCTGCCGATGTCGATTTCACCGTGATGAGAATTTTCGACATGGATTCGCTGACGCTCGACGTGGAGTGCACGGCAACGGTCAGCGTGCCCAATACGGACGTGATGTTCGTGCTCGACGTGACCGGCTCCATGTCCAGCACCCCGTCTGGAGACACCATGTCCAAGCTGGCAGGCCTGAAGGTCGCCACCAAGGACTTCTTCACCGAACTGGGCGCGGGCACCGGGTCTGGCGCGGGGCGCATCCGCTATGGCTTTGTCCCCTATTCGGGCACGGTCAATGTCGGCGGCATCCTGAAAAGCATGGGCGGCAACTACATGCTGGGCATGACGCCCGGCGATGTGGTCAATTATCCGACGCGGACGCCGGTGACCGGCCTTGAATGGTATGTCAGCGGCTATGGCACCGAATCGGGCCATTCATATGGCGCTCCGTCAGACAGCTCAAAAAGCTTCGGCAGCTGGACCAACTATGGCTCGTCCGGCACGACAACTATATCCGGAACCGCCTACACCAACCGTTTCACCCCCATAACTAGCGCAGCCTGTGCGGCCAAGCCCTACCCGGCCCCCACCGACGCCGCTTCGGGCGGGGCCACTGGCCCGACCTACTTGTCCACCAACACGCCAGTTTATCCGGCGGCGACGCAAACCAAGAATTACCGGACGACACAGAACTTCAATCGCACAGAATATGGTTATGTTTGGAGCTCCACGAGCGGCGGGCGTTGCCAGTTCCGTCGCCGCACCACCTCGTCTGTATTCACGCGCACGACACCGTCCACCACCACCCAGCCCATCACCTGGTCGTCTCGCGACGTCTTGACCGGCTGGAACTATGGTCTGGCAGATGTGGGCGTGTACAACATCGTCCAGAGCAATTCGGCAGCCAATCCGGGCTATTGGAGCGGTACACTCGCTGCAGGCATGAGCAATGATACGACCTATGCCTCGCCAACTGCCACGGTGAACTGGACGGGCTGCATCGAAGAGCCGATGGGCGTCAACACCATCACGGCCGCACGGACCGATCTGTCGATCCCGGCCACTGCCTATGACATGCAGATTGATATGAAGCCCAACACGGCAGGCCAGAAATGGCGGCCCTTTGTGCCGGGCTTCCAATATGTCAATTATGGCAGCTATACCGATTGGATGGAGGACGCCGCGTCCGGCAATGACACGGCGGCCTGCCCGACCGCCGCTTCCACGTTGCAAAGCTATTACGGCCGCACGGCGGATTTCAACACCTATGTCGATTCGCTTGCCGCGCGCGGCTATACCTATCACGACATCGGTCTGATCTGGGGTGCGCGCCTGCTCTCTGCGGACGGCATTCGCGATACGGACAATGCGGACAGTTCCGCTCCAGGCGGATTCCAGATCAGTCGCCACATGGTGTTCATGACGGATGGTGCCATGACAGCGCCGCCAACGAACAGTTCGGCATGGGGAATGACCGTCATGCAGGGTCGCGACGGCCAGACGAGCGATTCGCAAACCACGTTGAACGGCAACCACGACAAGCGCACGCAGATGCTGTGCGAAGCGGCCAAGGCGAAAGGCTTTACAGTGTGGGTGATCGGCTTCGGCATCCCCTCGCTTGGATCGACGCTGACCAACTGCGCGACCGACGCGGAACATGCGGCGCTCGCCAGCAACTCGACCGAGCTCAAGGCCAAATTCCAGGCCATTGCCGAAACCATCGGCGGTTTGAGGCTCTCGCAATGATGCGCGCGCTCCTCAAACGCCTCCGCACGGACAAGCGCGGCATCACCATCCTGGAGTTCGCGCTGATCTCCCCGCTATTCATGATGATCCTGCTGGGCATCCTGGAACTGGGCTACATGACCTATTTCCGCGGCCTGATGAACGGCGTGATGGAAGAAGCGGCGCGGCGTTCCGCCGTGGGCGGCGTGACGTCCGGGCAAACCGATGCGTTCATCCGCGCGCGCATTGCCGTGCTGATGCCTGCGGGCAAACGCAGCGACACGCAGGCGCTGGTGATCGAAAAGAAGGCGTTCAACAACTTCTCCAACGTGAACCAGCCGGAGCGCATCACCTCTGACACGGCCCCCGTGGGAACCTATAATTCCTCGGACTGTTATGAGGACGCCAACATTAACGGCCATTATGATATGGCTGGCGGCAGCGCGGGTGTGGGTGGTGCAGATGACATCATCTTCTACACGGTGACGGCACAATTCCCGCATCTCTTCCCGGTTGCGAACCTGTTTGACACCGATCCCAATCTGAGCATCGAGGTCAACACCGTCATCCGCAACCAGCCCTTTTCACAACAGAACACGCCCCCGGTGAGGTGCTCATGACCCAGTCCATCACGTCCCGTCTGAACGCCTTTCTGACGCGCGCGCGCGGGCTTGGCCGCTGCACCTCCGGCATTGCCATTGTCGAATTCGCGCTTTCGCTGCCTTTGCTGGTCGGCACCGGCGTTGGTGGCATTGAAGTCTCGCGCTTTGTCGCCGCCAACATGCAGGTCAGCCAGATCGCGCTGCTGGTGGCAGACAATGCCGGGCGTGTGCGCGGCTCGATCGACGAATCCGACATTGAGGAAGTGATGATCGGCGCGCGCACCGCTGGCGAAGCCGTTGATTTCGGCCATTATGGCCGCGTCATCCTGTCCAGTCTGGAGCCCAACGGCCAGACCGGGGCAAGCGCGGGGCAGATGATCCGCTGGCAGCGCTGCTTCGGCCTCAAGAACAAGACCTCCACCTATGGTCTCCAGGGGGATGGCACCACCAATTCCACCATGGCGACCGGCATGGGCCCTTCGGGCAACAAGATCACGGCCGTGTCTGGCTCCGCCGTGATGTTCGTCGAAGTCTTTTACCAATATGAGCCTCTGGTCATGGGTGATCTGATCAACTCGACCGAGCTGCACTATACCGCCGCTTATACGGTGCGCGAACGGGCGACGCAGACCCTGTCCAATCTGGGCAACATCTCTGCGGGAAACAAGCGGCTATGCTCTCGCTTTTCAGCGACCTGAATCGACTCTTCAAATAGATACTGCAACGATTTCAAATCATTGCAAGAATAGATTCATATTCGCATGCCCGAACAAGCCTAATTCTGCATTAACCGGATTGTTTCAGGGCCGCTTATCCCAATCCTGACATACTGTCCCATGAAGAACCCGATGGTACGGGAACCAGGACGAGTCACCATGAACAAGAGCCCAGCGCCAAACGCTTCCCCTGTCTGTCGCGGATTGATCGCGCGCCTCAGGACGGATCAGACCGGCAACGCCCTGATGCTGACCGTGGCAGCCATGATTCCGCTTGCCGGGCTCGTTGGCAGCGGTGTCGACATGGGCCGACTCTACGCCACCAAGACCCGCCTTCAACATGCCTGCGACGCGACCGTCCTCGCGGGGCGCAAGATCATGAAGGGGAACTCCATCTCCACCGAGGTGACGAACTATTCGAAACAGTTCTTCCTGTCGAACTTCCCCGATTCCAAATATGGCACCACGAATTCCAATATCGCGCTGAGCCCCGGCGGCGATGGCGAGCTGGTGGGCAAGGCGCAGGCCAAGGTTCCGATGTCGTTGATGAAGATTTTCGGCGCAACCGATGAAACGCTGAAAGTGAGCTGTTCCGCCAAGCTGAATGTGTCCAACACGGACATCATGATGGTGCTGGATACGACCGGTTCCATGGAACTGGTCAACCCCAAGGACTCGTCCAGCCGCATGGTTTCCCTGCGCGAGGCGGTGAAGAAATTCTACAGCACGATGGAAACCGTCAAATCGGATCTCACCAAGATCCGTTACGGCTTCGTCCCCTATTCGCAGACAGTGAATGTCGGCCATTTGCTCAAGCCGGATTGGATCAAGGACAAATGGTCCTACCAGTCGCGTGAGAAGGACAAAACAATCACCAATAAGGGTGAGTTGAGCATGTGGTGGTCTACAGACAGCTGGACCCTGTTGTCTGGGAGCATCAGCGAAACATCATCCTTCCTGCCGCTGGAAAATTGTGTCGGCCCGACGGACAGCACCTATACGTCCTCTGGATCGCAAAGGCTCCGCACGGATACGCCTTACGCAGGCCCACCTGCGGGCACGCGCACTGAGTATTGGCAGGATTTTACCGAAAACGGCTATTATTACTGGATTGACCAGACGCCGACCCAGTGCAAGCTGTGGAAGCGGACCTATAACAACTATAAGACGACCTATCATGTGCTGGGCATTCCGTATCAATATGCGGACTATGACAGCTATCAGTGGAAATATAAGCAGGTTGAATATGATATTTCCGGCTTGACGGTCGGCGGCTCGATTCCGTCTGCCACCGGCTGGGCTTTCTCCAACCGCGACATTCCGTGGAATGGCTGCATTGAGGAACGGGCAACGGTCAAAAAGATCAGCTATTTCCCGATTCCCAAGGATGCCTATGACATGCAGATCGATCTGGTGCCAACCGGCGATCCCAAGACGCAATGGGCTCCCTGGCTGCCAGACCTGATCTGGACGCGTCAGAGCATCACCAATCTCGACCGCGACGACTTTGTTTCGCAATATGACACGCAGAATCTGGCGACTTTCAAGTCCGGTGCCCATGCCGTCTGCCCGCAAAAGGCGATGAAGCTGGCAGAGATTAGCGCATCCGATCTGGAGGCGTATCTCGCTTCGCTGACACCGTCGGGCAAGACCTATCATGACATCGGCATGGTCTGGGGCGCGCGCCTCCTGTCTGACAAGGGGTTGTTCGCTTCCGAGAATGTGGGGCTCAATGTCAGCCGCCACCTGATCTTCATGACCGATGGCGATACCGACACAGCGGTTGAAGATTATGACGCCTATGGCATCAGCGCCATCGACCGCCGTCGAGCATCTGACCTGTTTTCTCTGCCAACGAAAGCTCTGGGCGATATTGAAGTGGCCCTGCGGTTCTCGGCGCTGTGCAAGGATGTGAAGGCCAAGAACATGACCGTCTGGGTCATCGCGTTCGGCACCTCGCTCACCAAGATGCTGGAAGAATGCGCATCGCCCGGCAAGGCCTTCCAGGCCGCCAATGCCAGCGAGCTCAACGATGCCTTCGCCAAGATCGCGTCCGACATTGCCCAGCTGCGGCTGGTGGACTGAGGAGGTCATGATGGCACTATCCAGACTGCGCGCGCTCGCACTCCGTCTCCGCACAGACCGCAAGGGCGCGACGCTTGTCGAGTTTGCGCTGATCTCGCCCGTGCTGATCAGCGTCTTGCTGGGCGCAATGGATCTGTCCCGCGCGGTCTATCTCCGCTCGGTTCTGGAGGGCGAGCTTCAGAATGCAGCGCGCCGGGCGACCATGCAGGCGGGCCAGTCCGGAGCCGGACAAGCCGCGACCGACAAGATCGTCACGGACCGCATGAAGCAGATTTCGAAGACCACCACGCTGAAATTCACGCGCATGGCGTATCTCAGCTACAAAAAGGCAGAGGCTCGCAAAGAGGATTTCACCGATCTGAACGGCAACGGAAAATGCGATGCGGGCGAGCCGTTTGAAGACGTCAACGGCAACAGCAGCTGGGATATGGACGCCGGTTCCTCCGGCCAGGGCAACGCCAAGGATGCCGTCATCTATACGGTGACAGCAACAATCCCGCATGTCTTCCCGGTTTACGGCATTTTTGGATGGGATCCGGACATGAAGGTCGAATCGTCCACCATTTTGCGCAACCAGCCCTATTCCGGTTCGACCAAGCCGGTGGCCGCCACATGCAGCTGAGGAACAAGGCGATGACCCAGTCACCCAGAAAACGCAGTCGGCTGATCCGGACGTTCCGCAACCTTGCGGTCTCCTGTCATGGCAACGCCCTTCTTGAATTTGCTCTGGTGCTGCCGCTGATCGTCGCCATTTCCGGCGGCGGGCTGGAACTGGCCAATTACATGGTTTTGCAGCGCAAGATCAGCGACATCGCCTCGCAGGTTGCAGACAATGCCTCCCGCATGGGCGAAGGGTCTGGCCTTGCAGCCAAACAGGTTCGTGAAATCGACATCAACGACGTCTTCACCGGCGCAGCGATGCAGGCGAAAGACATCAAGCTTCATTTGAACGGGCGCATCATCCTGTCCAGCCTTGAAGTCAATGCAGATGGCGGGCAGTGGATTCACTGGCAGCGCTGCTATGGCCAGAAGAGCCACCCCTCATCCTGGGGCGATCAGGGCATTGGCGCAACGGGCAAGGGTTTCCCCGGCATGGGTCCGGCAGACAGTCGCGTGGCCGCGTTTGAAGACAATGCCGTGATGTTTGTCGAAGTCGCCTATAGCTATGTGCCCATCATGCCGTTCAAGCTTCTGGAATTTGACGATATCGTTGAAATCTCAAGCTTCAACGTCCGTGATGCGCGCGATCTCGCCACCGTGCTCAATCCGGCCCCGGAGGCGGAGATTTCATCCTGCAATGGTGGCGGTGGGGCCGAAGCAGCTGCATCTCTGCTCATCTGAGCTTTGACAAAATCCGACCCGCTGTGACTTGACCGGACACGCCATTCGCGAAAAGGATGGCGCATCCAGTCAGGACCAGCGCAGAGGATGCCCAAAATGACCAAACTTCACCCGGAAACGCTCGCCCTTCATGCCGGTTGGCGGGCAGATCCCGGCACGGGCTCTGTCGCCCCGCCGATTTTCCAGACCACATCCTACCAGTTTCGCGATACCGAACATGCGGCAAATCTGTTCGCGCTGGCCGAACTGGGCAATATTTACACGCGCCTCGGCAACCCCACGACCGACATATTGGAACAGCGCATCGCGGCCCTCGAAGGTGGAGCCGCCGCGCTCGCCGTCTCATCGGGTCAGGCCGCCTCCACTTTTGCCGTGCAAAATCTGGCACGCGCGGGAGACAATATCGTTTCCGGCACAGACCTTTACGGCGGGACTTACAACCTCTTTGCCAACACGTTGCGTGATATGGGCATCGACGTGCGCTTTGTCGATCCGGCGGACCCGCAGGCGTTCATCAACGCTTCGGATGAGCGCACCCGTGCCTGGTATGTTGAAACGCTGCCCAATCCCAAGCTCATCGTCTGCCCGATGGCAGAAATTGCAGCGCTGGGCCGCCCGCTCGGCATTCCGCTGATCGTGGACAATACTGCGGCCCCGCTGATCGCTCGTCCGTTCGATCATGGTGCCGCCATCGTCGTTTACTCCACCACCAAATATATTGGCGGCCATGGCACCAGCATTGGCGGCATGATCGTGGATGGCGGCAATTTCGATTGGGAGGCCGTGCCAGAGCGTCAGCCCAACATGAACACACCGGACAGTTCATATCACGGCGCAGTCTGGGCGCAGGCAGCGAAACCGCTCGGCCCGATTGCCTATGTGCTGCGTGCGCGGACGGTGCTGCTGCGCGATCTTGGCTCTTGCCTGTCGCCGTTCAACGCCTTCCAGATCATTCAGGGTGTGGAGACGCTGCCGCTGCGGATGCCGCGCCATTGCGCCAATGCTGAAGCGGTGGCGCAGTTTCTGAGCGGCCGCAAAGATGTGTCGCGCGTGATCCACCCCTCGCTCCAGACCGGCGAGCAACGCGCGCGCGCAGACATGGTGCTGACCGGCGGCAATGGCGGCCTGCTGGGCTTTGAACTGGCAGGCGGGCTATGTGCGGCTTTCGATCGGGCTGGAGCATATTGATGACATCATCGCCGATCTGGCTCAGGCGCTGGATGCTGCAGGGTAAACGAGGATGGGGCTCCGGGTTAGGCTGAAGCCCCTGACACCGCTCCGCCGTCCTGAGCTTGTCGAAGGACTGGTCTTCCTTAACTCCTCCGGTGCAAGCAAAGGCAAGACAGTCCTTCGACACGCTCAGGACGGCGGGTGTTTTGTCAGTGCGTTGCAGACAATTTGCCCCGTATTCCGGCGCAGGTCTCAAACAAACAACTCCAGGCCAGCCAGGCGAGAGGAGGAGAACGCCCGGCTGGCCCGGATGGGCGGAGCAAGAACCCCCTACTCCGCCGGAACCGCTTCAAGCCGTTCGAGCACCAGCGTGGATGCTGCCGTGTTCGAAATCGGGATGTGATAGTTGCGCGTGATTTCCTTCACATCGCCGCCAATCGCGCCGCGTGCTGCCAGCCAGTTGAGCACTTCCACACCCTGACTGCCCGCCAGTTCGACAATGTCGAGCGAGGACTTGGCAGTGATGGCATCGGGGTCCGGCCCCATATTGTCCATGCAGAAGGTGTCATATTCCTTGTTGATATGGCCTGCGCGTTCGCCATCGAGCTGGTGCGAAAGGCCGCCCGTGCCGACAACCACAACGCGTTCATCACCACCCCAGCTTTCCAGCGCTTCGGCCACCGCGCGACCCAGCGCCAGGCAGCGCTTGGGAGACGGCAGCGGATGCTGCACCGTGTTGATGTTGATCGGGATCAGCTTGAATGTGCGATCATTGTCTTCGGCCCAGCCCAGCTCGAACGGGATCGAAGCGCCATGATCGATCAGCATCTGCTGGCAGGTCACGACATCGAATTCACTGTTCACCAGATGCTCGATGATGTGCCAGGACAGTTCGGGATAGCCCTCAAATGTCTTGTAGATGGGCAGGCCCCAGCCTTCATCGGCATTGGGATATTCTGCCGCCGCACCCACTGCAAAGGTCGGCATCTTGTCGAGGAAGAAGTTGAGGCCGTGATCATTGTAGAACACCACAACCACATCGGGCTTCACTGCGGAGGTCCAGGCCTTCACCGGAGGATAGCCGTCAAAAAAGGGTTTCCAATAGGGATCTTGCTGCAAACCCTTGGCGAGTGCGCCGCCGATGGCGGGAACGTGGCTGGTGAAAAAGCCGCCGATAATCTGTGCCATTAAATCTCTCCCGCTTATGCCTGAGACCGCAGATGGGCCTTGAAATCCTCAACGCTCATGCCGGTTTGCTGCGCGCCAATGTCTTGCATGTTGAGGCCGAAAATCCCGGCCAGCTTGGCGAGATAATAGGCATTGCCGCCGGCTGCGATCATGGCGAGCACGTTGCGCTGGCGCACCGCCTCGCGCTGCTGTTCGTTCAGGCCGAACTTGGCACAATAGGCATCTTCATCGTCCAGAAAGGCCTGCCGGTTGGGAGCCTCGTTGAATGAATAGCACATTGCATTCAGGGCATAGCCCTTGCTGGCAGCTTCGCCGTCAAAGACGGGTGTGCCGGGGATAACCCGTTTCGCGGTTTGGGTGGACGCCATGATTCGACTCCTCTCTGGTTCGATGAGTCGAACTGTATGCAACACATACAATCAGTCTTTGATCTGGAACAAAATCCGTAAAGGAAAGTGGTTCAGTCGCCCGTGCGAACAGGCATCGGAGGCATCATGGGCTCAAACATGGCAGTAGGCTCATCCGGCTGTTCGATCAGACTGACATCCGCTGTAACCATCTGACCGCCGCGTTCGACGACAAACTTGACGCGAGCGCCCAGCGGCTTGCTGGCGATCTGGCGCCTCAGTCCGACCCATGTTGTCACTGGCGCGCCGTCAACCGTTTTCAGAATGTCTCCCGGCTGCAACCCGGCTTTGGCAGCAGGCATATCCTTGGCCACCGCAAAGACCGAGCATTTTCCATTTCGGCAATCATAGGACAGGCCGATATAGCTTCGCTTCACCTTGCCATCGCGGACCAGCGCATCAATCACCGGGCGAAGGTCCGCGAGCGGAACGCCCATGGTTCCAGCCGTCTGGCCATAGCCCTGCGCCCCGAAAATGGCAGCGATGACGGCCACGACTTCGCCCTTCATGTTGAGCGCCGGGCCTCCACCCATGCCGCCGGACGGCAGCAGATTGTCGAACGCCAGATAGTCCGTCAGGCTGGGGAACCCCTCCCCGCTACCTTCACCATGGCCAGCCATGCCCATCACCATGCCCTGACTCGCAAAGACCGAACTCATCGGGATCATCTTGCCGACAATGATCGCGGTCTCTCCGGATCGCGGTTGCCGCGTTGCCAAAGGCAAGGCAGGCAAAGTCGCTCCTTCAAAGCGCAGCACCGCAAGGCCCGTTTCCGCGTCTGTGCCGACCAGCGTGGCGGGGAATTCCTGGCCAGCAGGCGTGACGATGCTCAACCGCTGCGAGAAACGCACGATATGGGCCGCCGTCAGCACATAGCCCTTGGCGCTATCGAAAACAAAGCCGCTGCCCTGTTCCTGCATCGGTCTGGGTTTGGACGGCGTGCTGCCCAGCCGTTCAAAGAATTTCGGATCGCGCTTGAGCACGCGCTCGCGTTCCTTGTCCGACATCCGGGCATAAGGATCATGGGATGGGCTGTCCTGCTCGGCCTTGACGTGGACGATCGAGCGAGAGGCTCGCTCAATCAGGTCCACCCGCGCGGCATCTGCCGGATTGGCGAACGGCGCGGACTGAGCGGACACCTGAGCCGCCAGGGCTGACAGAATCAGCGCGGCAGCCCCCATCAGCCTCATTTGGGCGCCAGCACCATCAGCATCTGGCGACCTTCCATGCGCGGATATTGTTCGACCTTGGCTTCTTCCACCATGTCATCCTGCACACGCTGAAGCAGCTTCATGCCCAGCTGACCATGCGCCAGTTCACGACCGCGAAAGCGCAACGTGACCTTGACCTTGTCGCCCTCTCCGATGAACTTGTGGATCGATTTCATCTTCGTATCATAATCATGATCGTCGATGTTGGGACGCATCTTGATCTCTTTGATCTCCTGCGTCTTCTGAGTCTTGCGAGCAAGGTTGGCCTTCTTCTGGGCCTCATATTTGAATTTGCCGACGTCCAGAAACTTGGCAACGGGCGGATCAGCGTTGGGGGAGACTTCGACCAGATCGAGGCCCACTTCCTCAGCCAGCGCCATGGCCTCCCGCGTGTACATCACGCCCAGATTTTCGCCATTTTCATCGATCACCCGGACCTTTTGGGACTGGATGAACTCATTGTAGCGCGGGCCGTTGAGAGTTGCGGGAGTGGGGCCGAGATTACGGCGGGGGGTCAGCGGTGGTATGGTCAATGCTCCTGAAATCAGCCGATATTTGGCCCGCCCCATATCCCCTTTGCACGCGCGCGGGAAGGGGGATTAATCGGCGGGCGTTCGATTTTGCACTGTCTGTGACAATATAGCGGCAAAAGGCCGCTCAGCGATCCCGCCCCAGAAACAGAAAATCCCTGTCCCAACTCTTCAGAGAGGCTCCGCCATCGACGAATATGGTCTGCCCGGTTGTCGCCTGCGCATTGGCCAGCCACAGCACGGCATCGGCAATGTCTTCGGGCTCAGGCAGGCGACCGAGCGGCATTGCGGCTTCAAGCGCCACCATTTGCGCGGGCAGATAGTCATCGGTGGGAATGGTGAGGCCGGGCGCAACCGCGTTGACCCGCACCTTGGGTGCCAGCGCGCGGGCCAGCGTTTCAGTGGCGGCAGACAGGGTCAGCTTGGACAGGGTATAGCTCAGTTGATCCCCGCCTGGATGACGAATGCGCTGATCGAGGATGTTGACGACACAGGCCTGATCCCCCTCTCCCAAATGCCGCGCCAGCTCTGTTGCAAGGATAACGGGTGCCACCGCGTTGACTGCGTGATGATGCGCCAGCGCGGCAGGCGTCACCGTCTGTGCGTCATCATATTCGAATGCGGACGCATTGTTCACCAGCAGATCGGGTGGGCGACCGAAATGACGGGCGACATCATCGATCAGGGCGGCGAGCCCTTCTCCATCCGCCAGATCGGCGTAGAAGCCATGCCAGTCCGCGCCGGTTGCGGTCAGCGTCGCAGCCAGATCTCCCTCAGGAGACTTGGCGGAGCGGCAGTGGAGCGCAAGCGCCCACCCTTCCATGGCCAGCCGCGCCGCAATCGCTGCGCCCATCCGCCGGAAGCCGCCGGTGACGAGCGCCAGCTTCACCGCCGGTTCCTCACCAGCGTGATGCCAATATCTTCGCCGGATTCGGAAATGGCGAGCTTCACGATCTTCACCTCAACGCGCAGCACGCGATTATCCTGCACGAACAGCGTTTCGGCAATATGATCGGCGAGCGCCTCGATCAGCACAAAATGGACGCCTTCGGGAATCGCGGTCGTCATCGCCCGCTTGAGGTCCATATAGTTTTTGGAGGCGGAAAGCGGCGTTTCCGGCGCGAAGTGGCGCGGGCATTGCAGGTCAACCTTCACCGAAATCCGCACCGGCTGCGAAAGGTGGGTTTCTTCATAATAGATGCCGGTGAGAACGGGCACTTCAAGGTTGCTGACCTCAAGCGTCAGCCGGTCTTGTTCTACAGTCATGGTGCGCCTTAGCGGCAAATCAGAGGCCTGTCATGACGCCGCGCGCATCAGGCGCTGCATCAGCCGGTCGCGCGTGTCCAGCACCAGCCGCGAGCGATCTTCGAACACATACCGGTCCAGCGCTGCGCCGGACGCACGCAACGCCGACAGGCTGTCTTCCCAATCCAGCCCGGTTGAAGGAACGCCCCGCCCGAAGCCCAGCGCAGACAGAAGCAACGCCTCATAACGCGCCAGTGCCACGGCCCATCCGCGCGCGCTGGGGGCCGCTTCAATGGCATCCAGCAGAGCCGACAGGCCGGAATATAGCGTGGGGTAAGGGAGATGTTCGGGCAGAACCGAGGCCGACAAGGCCGTGGCCCATTCAATGCCCGCCGCCGCCAGCGGTTCCCCAAAGAGCGGCGCACGGCTCTGTTCCAGTTCCACTGTGAGAGAAGGCAGTTGCTCCGTCGTCCGTGCCCGCCACACGCCCTTGACGATGTTGCCCGGCAGCAGGACGGGCCGATGCACGCGGGATCGTCCACCGCGCACATAGCCCGCCAACAAGCCATGTTCTGCTGTCAAAGCCCGGACGATGGCTCCGGCCTCACCGTGCGCACGGACCGCGCAGATGATGGCCGAAGCCGTGACGTGCAAGGATCAGGCTCCGCCCTTTTGGGTGACGGCACCCATTTGTTCGAGCTGCGCGCCCATCATCTGGTGCATCAGGTTCACAGCCTTCAACGGCCGCACCATCACCTTGAAATTGATGATCTTGCCCTTGTCATTCCAGGTGATCATGTCGATGCCGTCAATGGTAATGCCGTTGATCTTGTTGTTGAATTCCAGAATTGCGCTGGTCTCGTTGCGCCATTCGCCGACATAGGTGAAGCCTTCGCCGCCCAGAACCTTGCCCGCGCTGCCCAGATATTTGAGCGTGATCGCCTTGCCGCGCTGCGGCGTGAAGACGACCGGCGATTCAAACACCACATCATCATCCAGCATGTCTTCCAGCATTTTGGGATCATGCGACTTGAGATACTCATGCCATTGTTCGATCGGGTGGCTCATTTCACTCTCCTTTTCCGGTTGATCATTGTCCGCGCCATATGCGCAGGTTGAGTGTCGGCGGCGCACCCCGGTCTTCCGCCGGGCAGGCGCGCCATTCACCCTTGGGGGCAACGCACAGCATCACTTCGTTCAGCCAGCCACCGCGATCCGTGCGCACCGAAATCGCGCTTTCGGGCAAGCCGCGATTGGCCTTGGCAAAAGCCTGCTGAAACTGGCGGACCGTGAGCTTTTTCCGAGACAAGGCATCCATGTTCGGAAAAGCCAGCTTGCTCCAATAGCTGCGCGCTACAGCGAAATAGCGCGCGGGGTCGCTGGTAGCACAGGTGCCGTGCTTGGCCCATTCATGCTGCATCAACTGCGCAGAGGGCGTCATGCAGAAATTGCGCTTCAGCTCGGCCTCCGGAACCGCTGAAGAGGGCGCACAGAAAGCGGGATCATTGCGCCCCGCCGCTTCGGGCCACATCCCGTGCAGGATGAAGCCAAACCGACCGTTCGCACCGCTGCACTGCGTCTTGTCACGCGGGTTGCTCAGCCGGTTCCGGCAATATTGAGGGGACCAGCTGATTGCGAGCATGCTCCCGGTCGACTCCACCATGCCAATGGTGGACGGCGGTGAAAGGCGGACTTCAGCGGAAAGGCGTTCAGGCACCTTGCAGTTGAGGGCCTGCGCATGGGCGATTGTGGGTGCAAGCGCCAAGATCAACGCCATCCACACCCGCGGTGCTGAGCTTTTCGAAGCACCATTCTTCGTTCGCGCGCTCAAGGCAGGACGGTGCTTCGACAAGCTCAGCACGGCGGGGAGGCGTTCAAACACGCCCGAAATCCAGCCCGATGTCCGCGGCTGGCGCGCTCTGCGTGAGCCTGCCGACCGAGATATAGGTGACCCCGGTTTCCGCCCGTGCGCGGATCGTCTCCAGCGTCACGCCGCCGCTTGATTCAGTCGGCACGCGGCCCGCCACCAGCGCGACGGCCTCGCGCAGCATGTCCGGCCCCATATTGTCGAGCAGCAGATGCGTCGCACCCGCTGCCAGCCCCGGCTCGATCTGTTCGATCCGGTCCACTTCCAAAATGATCTGCGCCACTCCGGCATCGCGCGCGCGCATCACGGCTTCAGCCACGCCGCCTGCCACCGCGACATGATTATCCTTGATCATCGCCGCATCCCACAGGCCCATGCGGTGGTTCTGCCCGCCGCCCATGCGCACGGCATATTTCTCCAGCACGCGCAGGCCGGGGATGGTCTTGCGCGTATCGAGCAGGGTGCAGCCCGTACCCGCAATCGCCTTCACATAGCTCTGCGTCATGGTGGCAATGCCGGAAAGGTGCTGGACCGTGTTGAGCGCGGAGCGTTCCGCCGTCAGCATCGCCCGCGCCTTGCCCGTCAAGCGCATCAGGTCTGTGCCCTTGCCAACTGTCTCGCCATCTTTCGAGAGCAGCTCAATCTCCACATCCGGATCAAGGTGGCGGAAGAAGGCCTCTGCAATCGGAAGCCCCGCCACCACAATCGCATCGCGGCTGTCCATCACGCCAGAAAAGCGCGCCTCTGCCGGGATGACCGATTCAGACGTCACGTCTCGCCCGCTCGGCCCCAGATCCTCCGCCAGCGTGGCGCGGACAAAGGCTTCCAGATCGAAATGC
The DNA here is from genome assembly GCA_016714795.1 of Sphingomonadales bacterium. GTDB lineage: Bacteria > Pseudomonadota > Alphaproteobacteria > Sphingomonadales > Sphingomonadaceae > Aquisediminimonas. The sequence continues at coordinate 126,190 of JADKCA010000003.1, forward strand.
TCCAAGGAGAAACTCAACTGACTTCTCCAGAGAAGACTGGTGTGTCTCGCAGGTCAAAGGTCCGGAACTGGGCCTTCACCGCTTCCGGCAGCGGCAATGGGCGGTGTTCGGCCAGATCGACCAGAACCTGCACTTCGCGGATCACGGAGCGCAAATCCTCTGCCCCGTCATCACGGGCACCGTGGATTTCGGTGATGACGGTCAGGCTGGTGTTGCCGATCTTTTCGGTGCGGGTCCACATGTCCAGCACTTCATCGGGCTTGATCGGCTTCTTGAAGTCCACCGTCGCGTTGGCGACGTGAAACTCCATGGCCCCCTCGCCCATGTAGCGAAAGCCGACCGCCCGCCAATATTCGGTAATGGCAATGTCGCCATAATCCAGATAGCGCGCGTTATAGACAACGCCCTGCATGTCGCATTCGCCATAACGAACGCGCAGACGGTGACGGTGGCGGAAGTCTGACAGCGACATGCAATCCCCTTACAAAGTCTCGACGAAATCCTTGGCCTCTTTAAGACCGAGACCTGTGCTTTCGCGGACAAGCTTGATCGCGTCAATCTTGCGGTTGGCCGCGATGAGGGATTGCACCTGCTGCATCACGTCCGCCGTGAGCGCGGACGGGGGGCTGTTCGGCGCAGACGGCGGGCGCATCAGCGACTCCCGCCCGTCCGGCGCACTGGAGCGCCCCGCCGCAAAGGCAATGCCACCGATGACCAGCACCCCCACCAGAATGAGGAGCAAGGTCATCGCAGACATTATCCCGCCGCCTGGCTCGGCGTGTTCACGCCCATGCTTTGCAGATATTTCTTCACATTGCGCGCGGCCTGACGGAGGCGGTGTTCGTTCTCCACCATGGCGATGCGGACATAGCCCTCACCCTCTTCGCCATAGCCCACGCCTGCCGCCACTGCGACGCCGGCATGGGTGAGCAACTGCTTGGAAAATTCCAGACTGCCCAGATGCGCCAGCGCGGGCGGCAGCGGTGCCCATGCAAACATGGAGGCGCGCGGCGGCGGAATATCCCACCCGGCGCGGCCAAAGCTTTCCACCAAAATGTCGCGGCGCTTGTGATAAAGCTCGCGGTTCTGCTGGACGATGTCCTGCGGGCCATTGAGCGCGGCCACGGCAGCGGCCTGAATCGGCGTGAACGCGCCATAATCGAGATAGCTCTTCACCCGAGTCAGCGCGCTGATCAGCGTCTTGTTGCCCACCGCAAAGCCGATGCGCCAGCCCGCCATCGAATAGGTTTTGGAGACCGAAGTGAACTCCACCGCCACATCCTTCGCGCCCGGCACCTGCATGATCGAGGGCGTGGGGCAGCCGTCAAAATACAGCTCCGAATAGGCGAGATCGGAGAGCACCCAGATATTATGCTCCTTGGCGAACTTCACCACGCGCTCATAAAAGGCCAGATCCACCACTTCCGCCGTGGGGTTGGACGGATAATTGACGATCAGCACCGAAGGCTTGGGCACGGTGAACTTCACCGCGCGTTCGAGCGATTCGAAATAATGCTCGTCCGGCGTCGTCGGCACGCTGCGGATCGTGGCCCCGGCAATGATGAAGCCGAAGGTGTGGATGGGGTAGCTCGGGTTCGGCGCGAGCACCACATCACCCGGCGCGGTGATGGCCTGCGCCAGATTGGCCAGCCCTTCCTTCGATCCGAGCGTGACCACGACTTCGCTCTCCGGATCGACATCCACGCCGAAGCGGCGGCCATAATAATTGGCCTGCGCGCGCCGCAGCCCCGGAATGCCCTTGGACGCGGAATAGCCATGCGCCTTGGGATCGCGTGCCACTTCGCACAATTTGTCGATCACATGCGGCGGCGGCGGCAGATCGGGATTGCCCATGCCGAGATCAATAATGTCCTCCCCCGCCTGACGCGCGGCCGCCCGCATCGCATTGACTTCAGCGATGACATAGGGGGGCAGGCGTTTGATGCGGTAGAATTCTTCGGACATTGTCTTTCCCTAAGGGCTCCCGTTTCATGGTTGGAGGATTGAGGAGGCTTCCATGCGCGAAAATGGCGCGGATTGCTAGGGGGGAGCGGGGCAAGGCACTCTACCCCGCGAAATTCCGGGCATTTCATCTGCAGGCCGCGCCCAAAGGTCACTAAAGTTCACTGACGTTTCGTTTATTTTTTCGGCACGATTTTTCCAGCCAAAGCCCCTCCGGCAAGGGGAGAGAAGCATGCGAAAGACGTTGGGCTCATTCATGAGTGATATGATAGAACATTTTAAGAACATTTGCAAGATGATTTTGCGGACCCCTTTGGTGCTTTGGGTGAACCAAGGGGAGAATTTCTGGCTCACCCAAAGCACCAAAAAAGGGTTGGATCTGAGTCTGTCTTTCAGCACCCTGGTTCACGCAGAGACGCAGAGGAAATGGAGGACGCAGAGGATCTCTTTGCGCCTTCGCGTCTTCGCGCGAACCCTGTTTCAATGGTTGAGCCATGCTCTGCTGCCTCAGGATTTCTCGCGCGAAGACGCGTAGGGCATCGGATCTCGCGGCCCGACATCGCCCAACTTGACACCCTTCCCCGCGAACGGCCATAAATCGGCGATGTCGATGATGATTGCGCTCCTGCTGGCCGCGGCCAGTCCGTCCTTGCCAAGCGGGGACTTCATGACGCCGCTGCCCCGCAAGATGGACAAGGCCATGGCGTTGGCGTTCGAAGCATTCGGGCGTGATCGGGTCGAGCAGACGCTTCCGGTCATTGATGACTGGACGAAGGACCAGCTGAGCACCGCCCTCAAGGAGGCGCTGACGGATACGACGTCCATCGTCTATCAGCGCGGCCATGGCGTCTATGTGGAATATACCGCTGCCGATGGCGCAGTGCTGATGTGGTATCCCTATAACGGGAACGTCGTAAGAGGCCGGTGGGGCATCCAGGCCGATGCCAGCGGCACCCCCCGCGCCTGCTTCCACTATTCCAATGCAGTCAACCCCGTGACCGGCGTGTTCGAACCGACCGAGTGCGTGTCACCCGTGCAGACTCTCAGCCGCAATGTGGTTCTATCCGAGCGCAAGGGGGATGTGTTCAACCTGTCTTCCGGAAAACTGCCTTATCCGAAATCCCCCAAAGAAGTGCCAGAGTGGCCGCACTGAATGATGTGCCACGCCGATAAGAGTTGACGCGCGAACCCCGCACTAAACGGCTTGGGCCTTGGGTTACGGGGAAAATGCGCGCGCCCACAAACCGGCAAACATTTAGGGGTTTTCGTACCTGTCACGGCAATTCAATACCTATTGAACAACGGCATCAATCATCCATCATCAGGCAAAAGACCAAACCAAGTAGAAAAAATCCAACTATCTGCCCATAGTACTGTATTTCAATCGCAATTAAAAGACGCGGGGAACTAAGACCAAAACTTCCGCTGGCAACCAACTCCAGAACAGCAATTGACGAAAGGTAAAGAGCATAATATGTTACAGCGCCGCAGAGGAAAACGCACAAAATTATGATTTCAAATGCCCTATTCCAATGAGAAGACCACTCTTTACCCTTTATCGAAAATGCCGCGGCACCAGCACAAAGTGTTGTATTAAGCGCCGAAACAAGTGTAGAAATTGACTTTACTGCATCCAACATCGCTCCTGCGGGATCCTTCAATTCGGCCAATGAGCCCAATACGTCAGGATCGGGTAAAAATAGGGACATCGCATATAGTGTTGCTGCAAGGCCGACATAAATCGCCCAATTGGGAATCCGAAAAATCCATAATTTGGGGTTTCGCCAATTACATCCCATCAACAAACAACCTTCACAGGTGCCGACACACGGACCATAATCAGCCCTCTACAGATTCTTCTCGCGCCATCAAGGCCGACAAATAAAGTCCGCCCGGGCAATAGAATAAATCTCGACCAAGGCGGGTAGTCTTTGCCACGCAACTGTACTCGCGCCACTACGTGGCGATATTCCACATGAATTAGCCCGCGCGCGCGCGGGACCGGGCGGGAAAAGCCCGAAGCGCCAAGATGAGATCGCAAAGTAGCGCCCAGAGTACGAAAAACACGGTCAGGATTGGCGTAGCTATCAAGATATTCGTCAATCACAGCGGAGCGGACGCGATTAATATCCGAATCAGAAGTTCGCAAGCTGTCTTGTCTAGATAAATCGGCGCTCAGAATTTTTGAGGATTCCATACAGTATTCATTTACAATCTCCGTCTTAAAATCTGCCTGAACAACGGTTCTATGCTTTAGAGTCCACGCATCGATATCAGCGCTGGGGTCAAGCACTTCGCCAGCTGGGCAACTTGCATGCTGCGCGGCAACCGGCATCGCCCCTGCACAGGTCAAGCCAAGCCAAACTAGCCAAATTCGTTTCATCGGCTTCTCATTCTCCGACGTAGTCCCGTGAAACTTTTTGTTGAATATGGCCATCTGCGGTCAGTGGCATTGTTGAGCATAATCACGCTAGCACTTGAAATGCAAGTCCGGCGAGGATCGTAGGTTTCCGACATAACATCCAGAACCGCTTCTTTTCCAGCGGTTTCTGAGTGAGGAACGCCGAGCCAGTGTCCAACTTCATGGAAGAGGACGCTTGTCAAATCAATTGGCTGACCATCGGAAGAGCCTATCTCAGTATACGAACCATCTGCCAAAGGGATTGAAAAGCGCGAGCCCGACAGCGCAACTTCGACCTTCCCTCCTGGAACCCCACATGCAATAAAATCCTTGGCCTCGCCACAGGCGGTTTGATTTCCCCTGAGAGCAAGCTCAGGGCGGAGAAAACCGATGCCCATGCTACCGCGAGTGCAAAGCGCAGCCTTCAAAGGAGCAAACCACGGTGTGGGTAATGAAGATGTTGTACAAACGTTTGCGATTAGTTCAGCATTATCGTCAACCTGATCATAGGATATGACACCGGAGGGTCTTAGATTCATCGCGGTTGCAGATAGCTTACCTTCTCCCATTTGGCCAATTAGATCGATGACTCTTACGTCTAGCCAAGTGTTAGGACCAATTTTAATGACGGAAAACATGTTGGAATCGCAAGCGCTGCAATTTTCTCGCCAAGTCGCGATGGATCGAACAAAAGCGATGCCTAGACCATTTATACATCGTTCAGTGCAAACTCCGTTGCCATCAATCGCCACGCTGACTTCAAGGCCCGCCTGCGTTGCAAATGGTGCTAGATTCTTGAGACGGACGTCATCACTCTCGCGTTTGCGGAGATTGGATGCCCTCCAGTATAGTGGGTGTGACAACTTATCAGATACTGGTGGCGGTGGTGGCCGCTGCGCACAGTGCGCCAAATCTAACGGAATAATGCGACCAAGTCGTACAGGAATTTGATCTGCTGTCCCCGAAAGGGCAAGCCGAGCTCGCGCTTGAACTGCAACAGTTTGATGGATCGCTGCTGCCCCAGTTCCGAAAATTATTGTATTAAGACCTGGTCGGACGATCAGATAACGTGCACCCTTGCCCAAGACAATGGGACCAGCAGCACCCTGCAGCGACACTTGTTTGGACACCAATGATTCAGGAACTTCAATGACCGCAACCAAAGAGGGCTCACCCCCCAATGGAGGCCAATAGTTTATATCATATTTACTATTTTTTATATTTATGTTATTATTTGTATATATTGACCGATTTTGAACAATATTTTTCATGAAATCTGTCATCATCTTATCTACACCAGATGATTTAAATAGCTTTATCATGCACCAATTTGTCTCGCCGAGACCAATATTCTTGGGACAATAGTTTACAGCGAAATTGTCAGATTGAACCAAAATTTCATTCATCAACAATGGGTCGAAAAATATACCGGCGGAAACGGACACACGACCGAGCGATTCATTTAGCCATCTATAATCAATTCTAGTTTGAGCTTTGCAAATAGAAATATTGTTGATGAAAATTAAAAATATCAAATGGAAAATATTTTTCTTTGAAATATTCATCTTACGAAGCTCACTTTGTAAAATAATATTAAAAATTTCTACAAATAGAGTTTGAACATAAATTATTTAGATAATTTATTCGATGCAGACTATCGAAAAATTGCCAACAGACAGAAATAAATAACATCAATTTACCCATTCGCAGACCTTTGAACCATATTTTAGCAAAGCCTACTTCCCAATCATAAAGCATCCCTACTCCGCCGCAATAGCCAGTTCTGCCTCTGGCTCGGCGACCACCGCGCCCTTTTTGCGCAGTTGCATCCAGCCATCTTCGATCGGTTCGTTGCGCATCAGCTTCTTGTCGATGCGGTAATTGTGATAGGCGCGCCAGGGGTAGACATGGCCCATTTTGGGCACGCGACCCTTGGCGCGTTCCACATAGCCGGAGGAGAGGTTCATCATGCCTTCCGGGTCTTCCTGCACGCCGCTGGGCACGGGCACGGCAATGTCTGCGCCGGTCTTGTCCAGCTGTTTGATCAGGCGGCACATATATTCGGCGATCAGATCGGCCTTCAGCGTCCAGCTGGCATTGGCATAGCCGAAGGCGGAGATGAGGTTGGGGATGTCGCCATACATGCAGCCTTTATAGCTGTAGCTGTCCCCCACGGTCTTGCGCGCGCCATCCACGGTCAGCGCCACGCCTTCCATCACTTCCATATGCAGGCCGGTGGCGATCACGATGATGTCTGCCTCCAGTTCCTTGCCGGACTTGGTGAGAATGCCTTTTTCGGAGAAGCTCTCGATCTGATCGGTGACGATATCCACCTGACCGCGCTTCATCGCCTTGAACAGATCGGCATCGGGGATGAGGCACAGGCGCTGATCCCACGGGTTGTATTGCGGGGTGAAATGCTTGGCGTCATAGGCCGCGCCCAGTTCATCCTGCACCATCTCCAACAGCTTGGCCTTCACCTTTTCGGGCTTCTTTTTGGCGGCGGACCAGACGAGCTGCTGCATCGTCGTGTTCTTGAAGCGGGTGATGTCATAAGCGAGGCCGCTCGGCAGGATCTTGCGCAGCGTGTTGGCGAACGCATCCTTGGCGGGGCGGATGGCGTAGTAAGTAGGCGTGCGCTGCAGCATCGTCACATGCCCGGCCCCGCGATCCGCCATGGCGGGCACCAAAGTCGCCGCCGTCGCGCCCGATCCGATCACGATCACCTTCTTGCCGGCATAGTCCAGATCTTCGGGCCAATGCTGCGGGTGGATTTTCGGCCCCTTGAACCGCTCTTCACCCGGAAATTCGGGGCGATAGCCAGCGGAATAGCGGTAATAGCCTGTGCCCATGTAGAGCAGCTTCGTCTGGAGCGTTGTCATCCCCTCCGGGGTTTCGATGCCCACGGTCCACAGCGCGTCTGCCGAATTCCAGTCGAGCGTTTTGACCCGGTTGCTGAAGCGGATATGCTCGCGCAGGCCATAGTCATCGACCGTCTCGTTGAGATAATCGAGGATGGAGGGCGCGTCGGCAATGCTCTTTTCATGCGTCCAGGGTTTGAAGGCAAAGCCCAGCGTGTGCATGTCTGAATCAGAGCGGATGCCAGGATATTTGAACAGATCCCATGTGCCGCCCAGCGTGGCGCGGCCTTCGAGGATCGCAAACTTCTTGCCCTTGCAGTGCATCTGCAGATGCGCAGCCCCGCCAATGCCGGAAATACCCGCACCCACAATCAGCACGTCAAATTGCTCGGTCCCCATCGCTCTCACTCCAAATTAATTCGTTCGGTTTTGCGGACGAACCTGTCATGAGTTGACGTAAGCGTCAATGGGAGCCGCGCCGGTCGTGTCGCGCGCGGATGCGCGTGGCGACTATTCCTTCGGCGCGGCCTTCTTTGCCTTGGGTGCAGCCTTCGCGCCTTCCAGCGCCTCGATCCGGGCCTTGAGCGCATCGACTTCCTCGCGCGCGGCAATCGCAATCGCCTTCATCGCTTCAAATTCATCGCGTGCGACGAAATCAAGCCCGCCAATCCATTCGCGCGCCTTTTCCCGCGATGCGGATTCGGCTTCGCGCCCCATGCCCGCAATGGTGCCTGCTGCGCTGTTCATCAGCTTGGCAATATCGTCGAGAAACTTGTTCTGGCTCTGCATGAAGGGACACTCCGTTTTCGTTGCGCTTGATGTGGGGCGGGCAGCGTGCCAAGGCAAGGCCTGCATTCGCAATTTGTGAGCCGCTGCCCGGAAATGGGCGCAGCGGAAGGGGAATTTCATGACAACACTCATCACCGGAGCCGCAGGCTTTATCGGCCACGCCCTGTCTGACGCGCTGCTGGCGCGCGGGGACAGCGTGATCGGCATCGACGTGGTCAACGACTATTATGATCCGCGCCTGAAAGAGGACCGGCTGGCCGATCTGGCTGCGCGGTACGGAGACCGCTTCACCTTCCTGCGGCTCGATTTTGCAGATCATGCCGCGATGGACGCGGCGCTGGCTTCGCTGAAGTTTGACCGCATTGCCCATCTGGGCGCGCAGCCCGGCGTGCGTTACTCGATCGAAAATCCGCGCGCTTATGTCCATTCCAATCTGGTGGGCCATGTGAACATGCTGGAAGTGGCGCGACATCGCGGCATTCCAATGGTCTATGCCTCTTCCTCTTCGGTCTATGGCGGCAATGACAGCCTGCCCTTCCGCGTGGAAGACCGGGCGGATCATCCCATCTCGCTCTACGCCGCCACCAAGAAGGCGGATGAACTGATGAGCGAAACCTATGCCCATCTCTATCGCACCCCGCTCACCGGGCTGCGCTTCTTCACGGTCTATGGGCCCTGGGGGCGGCCGGACATGGCGGTCTGGTCCTTCACCCAGTCGATCCTGTCGGGCAAGCCGATCAAGGTGTTCAACGCGGGCGAAATGCGGCGCGACTTCACCTATATCAAGGATATCATTGCAGGCGTGGTGGCCTGTCTGGACAATCCGCCGCCCGATGATGGCCAGCTCAAGGCGGGCGGCAGCATGGCCCCGCACCGGCTCTATAATATCGGCAACAGCCGTTCCGAAGAGCTGGTGAAGCTGATCGACCTGATCGAAGAGGCCTGCGGTGTGCCCGCCGTGCGCGAAATGGAAGCGATGCAGCCGGGCGATGTCAAGGAAACCTATGCCGATGTGAGCGCCATCGGGTCCGACCTCGGCTATGAACCGACCACGGCGATCGAGGTGGGCATTCCGGCGTTCGTGAACTGGTTCAAGGCCTATCGGGGAATTTGAGCGCCTTTGTTCCCTTTCAGTCCGTCACCCCTGCCCCGTTTTTTCGGCTAAGGCGCTCCCCGTGACGACCACCCTGCTCCCTGCCCTCCTCATGCTTGCCTCGGGCAGCATCCACGCCATCGTCAACGCGATGGTGAAGGCCGGGCCGGATCGCACCAGCCATATGGCGCTAATGTCTTTTTCCAGTGCGGTGGTAGTGGCTCCGCTCCTTCCGTTCGTGCCGCTGCCGCATGGCGCGTGGTTGTGGCTGGCCCTCTCGATGGCGATCCACCTCGCCTATTTCCAATGCCTCGTCCGCTCGCTCGATGCGGGAGACCTGTCTTCTGCCTATCCCATCTTCCGGGGTTCGGCCCCGCTTCTGACCGCGCTCATCGCGGTTTTCTGGTTCGGGGAAACGATCAGCACCCAGACCGGGCTTGGCATATTGCTGATTGCAGGCGGGATGCTGGGCATGATCGCCGGGCGGCATGTGAACCGGGAAACATTGGTCTGGTCGCTGATCACCGGCGTGACCATCGCCATCTATACGGCGGTGGATGCCAAGGCGGTGCGCTCTGCGCCTGATGTGTTCGGCTTCATCATCTGGTTCTTCTTCGCGCTTGGCGTGTGCAATCTGGGCACGGGGCTGGTCTCTCGCGGGCGGTCCATTTTCCCCTATTTCAAGACGAACTGGCGGCATGGCGGGCTGGCGGGTGCGCTGTCGGTGCTGACCTTCGGCATGGCGCTGGCAGCGCTGGCGATGGGGGATGTTGCCCCGCTTGCGGCCTTGCGCGAGACGGGGATGGTCACCGCACTGATCATTTCGATCCTGTTCCTCAAGGAACCGGTGAGCCTGGGGCGTGGTGCGGCGATCCTGGCCATCTCGGCAGGCGCGGTCATCATCGTTTCCGGACAGGGCTGAACCGGGCAGAAATCCCTTGATCTGATGGAGATTCGCAGATAGAGCCCGCCGCAACCGGTGCAGGCTGTGGCCCGCGCCGCATTTCCACTTGAATGGAGACAGGCGAGTTTATGCAAATCATCGTGCGGGACAATAATGTCGATCAGGCGCTGCGCGCGCTCAAGAAGAAGCTGCAACGCGAAGGCGTTTACCGCGAGATGAAGCTGCGTCGTCACTACGAAAAGCCGTCCGAAAAGCGCGCCCGCGAAAAGGCTGCTGCCGTTCGTCGTGCCCGCAAGATGGACCGCAAGCGCGCCGAGCGCGACGGCATCGTCGCACGCTGAATTCCTGCCCGATTGTGGGGAAATGAAGTTTGCGGTTCACTCGGGCTGCAAGCTGCGTTAGGGATTCGCGCCTGAACAAAGCGCACAGGTCAGGGAAATTCATATGTCCGTCACTGCCGTTCCGATTCCCCCCACCTCGGGTTCCACCTTGTCCAAGATCTGGATCGGCGTTGGCGCAGCATTGGCGCTGGGCGGCGGGCTGGCCTGGTATGGCACCGGCTCTGCCGCGCGCAACGGCTCTTGCGGCTCGGACGCGTTCGTGGAAGCGAAGGATGGCGCATCCGAACCTGAAACGCTGGCATCTGGCCTGCGTTTCCAGACGGTCAAGGCAGGCAATGGCTCCAAGCCCGGCGATTCGGACATCACGTTGATCCGCTACAAGGGCACGCTGCCTGACGGCACGGTGTTTGACGAGAACCCGCAAGCCCCGATGCCCGTGAAGGGCGTCATCCCCGGCTTTTCGGAAGCGCTGAAGATGATGCAGCCCGGCGGCGCCTACCGCATCTGCATTCCGCCCAAGCTGGGTTATGGTGACAAGGTTCAGCCCGGCAGCCCGATCCCGGCCAATGCCACGCTGCGCTTTGAAGTGGATCTGATGCAGTTCATGCCCCTCGCCGAGTTTGAAGAGGGTATGCGCAAGATGCAGGAACAGCGCGCCCAGCAAGGCGGCGGTGCCGCAGGCCCCGGCGCGCCGGAAGGCCCGGCAGGCCCGGCAGGCCCGGCAGGCGCTCCGCCCGCGCATCCTTGATCCAATAAAAGATCTGCCCGAAAAACACCGCTCGCCCTGAGTAGAGGCTGAGCGAATGCGAAGACGCGCATCGAAGGCCCGCCCTTCGATGCGCCACTTCAGGGCGAACGGACTGGGTTGAAACGGGATTTCCCCTGCGAAACCCGAAGCCCCCCGTTGACCCGCGCGCCGCTTCGCCGCAAAGCAGCGTCATGAAACGCACTACCGGACAAGACCGCTCGATCACCCGCAACTGGCGCTCCGCCACCCGTGCCGTGCGCGGTGGCACCTGGCGCTCTGAACATGGCGAAACGTCTGAGGCGCTGTTCCTCAATTCCGGCTATACCTATGATGATGCCGGCACGGTCGCAGCCCGTTTCGCCGGTGAAGCGTCGGGGATGACCTATTCGCGCCTCCAGAACCCCACGGTGGAAATGCTGGAAGAACGCATCGCGCTGATGGAGGGCTCTGAAGCCTGCCGCACGCAGGCCACCGGCATGGCGGCGATGACAACGGCTTTGCTCTGCCAGCTGAAAACCGGCGATCATGTTGTGGCAGGCAAAGCGGCATTCGGATCTTGCCGCTGGCTGGTGGACAATCTGCTGCCCAAATTCGGCATTGAAACCACAGTGATCGACGCGCGCGATCTGGATGCCTGGTCCGATGCGATCCGCCCGAACACCAAGGTCTTCTTCTTTGAAACGCCCGCCAACCCGACGATGGATATTGTCGATCTGCGCGGCGTGGCAGATTTGGCCAAGGCGCGCGGCATCACCACCGTGGTGGACAATGCCTTTGCAACCGCAACGCTCCAGCGCCCGATGGAATTCGGCATCGATGTCGTCGCCTATTCCGCCACCAAGATGATGGACGGGCAAGGCCGCGTGCTGGCAGGCGCGGTGTGCGGATCGGATGATTTCATCAACAACACGCTTCTCCCGTTCCAGCGCAACACCGGGCCGAACCTCTCTCCGTTCAATGCGTGGGTGGTGCTGAAAGGTCTGGAAACGCTGGATTTGCGCATCCGCAAACAGTCCGAAAACGCGCTCAAGCTGGGGCGTTTTCATGGAAGGCGGGTGCCGCAGGTGCTGCACCAGTCTGGCCAGCCACCCGCAGCACAATCTGGCGATGAGCCAGATGGAGGCCGCAGGTCCGATCTTCTCCTTCGTGCTCGATGGCGGGCGCAGTCAGGCGCATGCGCTGCTTGATGCGCTCCAGCTGATCGACATTTCCAACAATATTGGCGACGCACGCAGCCTGATGTGCCATCCTGCCTCCACCACCCATCACAATATGGGGCCGGAAGGCCGCGAGGCCGCGGGCGTAGGCGAAGGGATGCTGCGCATCAATGTCGGGCTGGAAGATGTGGATGATCTGATCGAGGATGTGGATCAGGCGCTGAAGGCCGCCGGGCTTTGAACCGGCTGTTCCCCTATGTGGCAGAAACGCGCGGCATCATCGTTCGCGTGTCGGTGAGCTTCATGGCGGAACAGTCTGATCCGGCGCGTGCGCGCTGGTTCTGGCATTATCATATCCGGCTGGAAAATCATGGCGAGATGGCCGTGCAACTGCTCACCCGCCAATGGCTGATCCGTGACGCGCGCGGGGCGGAAAGCCATGTGGAAGGCGAAGGCGTGATCGGCGAACAGCCAGTCATCCGCGCGGGCCAGCCTTATGACTATGTGTCGGGCTGTCCGCTCTCCACGCCCTCGGGCAGCATGGTGGGCAGCTATGGCATGATCGGCGAAGATGGATCGCGCTTTGACGTGGCCATCCCGCAATTCTCGCTGGCCGCGCCGGTCGTCGCGCGATGAAGCGGACGCATCTGCCGCTCAATGGCCTGCGGGTGTTTGACGCGGCGGCCCGTCACCTGTCCTTCACGCGTGCGGCCGATGAGCTGGCCGTCACCCCGGCAGCGGTGGGGCAACAGATCAGGGCGCTGGAAGATGTGCTGGGCGTCGTGCTGTTCCGCCGCACGCCCAAGGGGCTGGAGCTGACGCCCGAAGCGGAAAACGGCCTGAATGCCGTGCGCGCGGGCTTCCTCCAGTTTGAAGATGCCGTGCGCGCGATGCAGGCAGCGCAGGCGAGCAAATTCCTGACCCTCGCCGCTCCGCGCGATATGACAGCCAAATGGCTCGCCCCGCGTCTGGCAGCTTATGGGCGGACCGATCCCGATCTGAAGTTCGCGCTGGTTGCCGCCGATGACGATCTGGATTTCACCGAAGCCAATCTCGATCTGGCCATCCGGTTTGCAGAAACGGCGGGAGAGCTGGAAGGCGTGCCGCTGGCCGAAGGAGCCTGGGTGATCATTGGCACGAAGGACGGGCCGGAGACGGCCATCCACTGGCCCGGCTGCCCGGACGATGGCGATGCGGCGTTGCGCGTGGCTGATGCGGGGCTGGCCATTGATGCCGCTGCGGCGGGCTTTGGCCGTGCCTGCGTGCCTGCACTGCTGGTTGAGGCCGATCTTGCGGCAGGGCGCGTGGTGCAATTTGGCGATGCTAAGCCCACCGCCGCAACCTACTGGCTGCTCGCGCCCACGCCACAATGGCGCCAGAAAAAGGTCCGCGCGGTCGTGGACGCGCTCTCGAACAGCGCATGATCAACACGCCCTCCTGTGATGTTGCCATTGCCGGAGGTGGTCTGGCCGGCTGCCTGATCGCGCTCGCGCTGGCAGAGCGCCGCCCGGATCTTGACGTGCGCATCGTGGAAGCCGGAGAGCGACTGGGCGGCGAGCATATCTGGTCATTCTTTGACGATGACGTGGCACCCGATCATCGCTGGCTGGTCGATCCGCTGATCTGCCAGAGCTGGGACGGCTATGACGTGCATTTCCCCGCCCATTCGCGCAGCCTGCCGGGCGTGTACAACTCCATCCTGTCCGCCCGGCTGGACAAATGGGTGCGCGAAGTGCTGCCTGCCGAGCGGATCATCCACGGCATGGTCGCCACGCTGGATCATGCCCATATCCGGCTGGAGGATGGCAGTTCGATTGTCGCCCCGCTGATCATCGACGCGCGCGGCCCCGGCAGCATGGCGGCGCTCGATCTGGGCTGGCAGAAATTCATGGGCCAGTTGTTGCGCGTGCAGGGCGGCCATGGCCTTTCCCGCCCGATCGTGATGGATGCCAAGGTGGCGCAGATTGACGGCTATCGCTTCGTCTATTGCCTGCCCTTCGATGAAGACCATGTCTTTGTGGAAGACACATATTACAGCGACACGCCGACGCTGAACCCGGAGGCGCTGCGTGGGCGCATCACCGAATATGCCTCCCGGCGCGGCTGGGTGGTGAGCGACATCGGCCATGAAGAAACCGGCTGCCTGCCGGTGGCGATGGGCGGCCATTTCGACCGGTTCTGGGCAACAGGCGGACAGGGTGCGCGCGCCGGGCTTCGCGCCGGGTTGTTCCACCCTCTGACGGGCTATGCCCTGCCCGATGCCGTGCGCACCGCCATCGCCATTTCAGACGCGCCCCTACTTGAGACCGGCCCCGTCTCCACGCTGACCAAGACGCAGGCGCGCGCTGCATGGGCGGACCGGCGTTTCTATCGCTGGCTGACGCGCATGATGTTCCGCGCCGCCGAGCCGCCGGTGCGGTATCGCATTCTGGAGCAATTCTACACACGCGACGAAGAGCTCATCGCCCGCTTCTATGCCGCGCGCTCCACGCTGGCGGATAAAATGCGCATCTTGTCGGGCAAGCCGCCTGTCCCTATCACCCGGGCTATCAAGGCCTTGGCGGGCCGATAAAACAGGGACGCACATGGCGTGAAACGCGCAATCATCATCGGGTCCGGCTTTGGCGGGCTGGCACTGGCCATCCGCTTGCAGGCAGGCGGCGTGGATACCACCATCGTCGAAGCGCGCGACAAGCCGGGCGGGCGTGCCTATTATTGGGAGAAGGACGGCTTCACCTTTGATGCCGGTCCAACCGTCATCACCGATCCCGCCTGCCTTCAGGAATTATGGGGCCTGACCGGGCACGACATGGCAGCAGATGTGCCGCTGGACCCTGTCATGCCCTTTTACCGCCTGCACTGGCCGGATGGCACCATCTTCGACTATTCGAATGATGATGCCGCGCTCACGGCGGAAATTGCCAAGCTCAATCCGGCGGATGTCGCGGGCTATGCCAAGTTTCTGGACTATGCGGCGGGCGTCTATCACGAAGGCTATGAGAAACTGGGCCATGTGGCGTTTCTCGATTTCGCCTCGATGATCAAGGCCGCCCCTGCGCTTGCCAAATATCAGGCGTGGCGCAGCGTCTATTCCATCGTCAGCAAATATGTACAGAGCGACTATCTGCGGCAGGCGCTGAGCTTTCACACCTTGCTCGTCGGCGGCAACCCGATGACGACCAGTTCGATTTACGCGCTCATTCACAAGCTGGAAAAGGATGGCGGCGTGTGGTTTGCGCGCGGCGGCACCAACCGGCTGGTGGCGGGCATGGTCAAGCATTTCGAGCGGCTGGGCGGCACCATCCGGTTGGGTGATCCGGTGGTGGAGATCGAGGCCACGCCCACCCATGCCAGCGCGGTTCGCACCCAAAGCGGCTGGCGCGCAGAGGCCGACGCCATCGCCTCCAACGCCGATGTGATGCACAGCTATCGCGATCTGCTGGGCCGCACGCGCCGTGGCGAGAAAATGGCGGCCAGCCTCGCCCGCAAAAGCTGGTCACCTTCGCTGTTCGTCCTGCATTTCGGCATCAAGGGCAGTTGGCCGGGCATTCCGCACCACATGATCCTGTTCGGCCCGCGCTACAAAGGCCTGCTGGACGATATTTACAGCAATGGCGTGGTGCCGGAAGATTTCTCGCTCTATCTGCATCACCCGACCGTGACCGATCCTTCGCTGGCTCCGGAAGGCTGCTCCACCTTCTATGCGCTGGCCCCGGTGGCGCATCTCGGCAAATCCCGGCTGGACTGGGATGGCGAGATTGGAGAATTGATGAAGGAACGCATCCTCGACGAGATTCAGCGCCGCCTGATCCCGGACATTCGCGAACGGATCGTCACCAGCTTCCACTATACGCCGGAAGATTTCGGGCGCGATCTGAACGCCCATCTGGGCAGCGCATTCAGTCTGGAGCCTTTATTGTGGCAATCCGCATGGTTCCGCACGCACAATCGCGATGACGAGATCAAGAACCTCTATTTCACGGGCGCGGGCACGCATCCGGGCGCGGGTATCCCTGGCGTGGTGGGGAGTGCGAAGGCGACCGCGCGATTGATGCTGGAGGATTTGCGCTAATGCTCCCCTCCCCTGACTCTTCCCGCATTCGGGAGGGGAATATGCTGAACGCTCTCGCCGTCTATTGCGGGTCTGCCACGCCTGCTGATCCGCGCTATATGGAGCTCGCCCGCAGCGTGGGGCGCACGCTGGCGGAACGCGGCATCACCACCGTTTATGGCGGCGGGCGGCTGGGCCTGATGGGTGCGGTGGCCGATGGTGCACTGGATGCGGGCGGGCGCGTGATCGGCGTGATCCCCGAGGCGCTGCGGTCCGCCGAAGTGACGCACACCGGCTGCACAGAAATTCATGTCGTGCCCGGCATGCACGAGCGCAAGCGGCTGTTCACCGATCTTTCCGATGGGTTCATCACCATCCCCGGCGGGGTTGGCACGATGGATGAACTCTGGGAAGCGATGAGCTGGGCGCAGCTCGGCTATCACGCCAAGCCGGTGGGGCTGCTCAACGCCTTCGGCTTTTACGATCAGTTGATCGGCTTCAATGCCCATATGGCGGAGGTCGGCTTTGTGCGCGAGGCGCATCGCGGGATTTTGATCCATGATGACGCGCTGGAGGGGCTGCTCGACAAGATGGCCGCCTATCAACCGCACGCGCCGATTTTTGCGATGAAGGCGGAGGATTTGTGAGGAACCGCGCCGCGCTCGTGGCCCATGCGCGCGAGAGCATTCGGCGCGGCTCCAAATCTTTCTGGTTCGCTTCCAAGCTGTTCGATCCGGCCACCCGCGAGCGCGCATGGCTGCTCTACAGCTGGTGCCGCGCGTGTGACGATATGATGGACGGGCAGGATCATGGCGGCGCGCTGTCTGCCGTGGATGATCCCGCTGCCCGGCTGGCACAACTGCAATCACTCACCACCCGCGCTCTGGCGGGCGAGACGACCGGCAATCCGGCATTCGACGCGCTGGGGCTGGTGGCTGCCGAATGCCATATTCCCCACGCCTTGCCGCACGATCTGGTGAAGGGCATGGCGATGGATGCCGCCGCCTTCCGCCCGCAATCGCAAGATGATCTGATGCGCTATTGCTACCATGTGGCAGGCGTTGTCGGGCTGATGATGGCATGCGTGATGGGCGTTGATCCGGCAGATACCGACACGATGCAGCGCGCCAATGATCTGGGGCTGGCCTTTCAGCTCAACAATATCGCGCGCGATGTGATGGAAGATGCAGAAGGCGGGCGCTGCTATCTGCCCGCAGACTGGCTGGCGGAGGTGGGGGCCACCGATCTGCTTGCGCCCGAAAGCCGCCCTGCCCTTGCTACCCTCACCCGCCGCCTGGCAGACATGGCAGCCCCCCTGGAGGCCTCCGCCCGCATTGGTGCTGCACGGCTGCCCTTCCGCTCGCGATGGGCGGTTCTGGCCGCAGCAGGCATTTATGGCGATATCGGACGGGAGGTTGCGCGCTTGGGCGAAGCAGCACTCGACCAGCGGGTTTCCACCTCTGCCCCGGCCAAGCTGGGCCATGTGGCACACGCATGGCTTCAAGCCATCACCATGCGGTGATGCGTTCAACCGAATATTCACAATCCTGACCTAAACAACGGAGCATCACGAGTGCGTAAACGGTTGTGGGGGGTTATGGGTCGCAAGAAGAATGAGGATGCCCAATCGGGCGAAGTGAACATCACAGTGGCACAGCGCACACCGCGTGCGGCAACATTGCTCAGGGCAGAATGCGAACGCAGCAACGGCGAGCTTGTCGCGATGCGCGTCCGCAACCTGTCTGAAACCGGCTTTGGCGGGCATTGCGACTTGGTTGTCGATTTTGCAGATGACGAAGCGGTGAAAATCCACTTTCCGCACATGTCGCCCGTCAAAGCCATCATCAAATGGTATGCGGGCAAGGAAGCTGGCGTGCAATTCAAGCAGCCGCTGGATCTGAAGCGCATCGCAGAGGCCCGCAAGGCTGCTGCGGCAGCCCCCATGGTCCATGTGCTTCAGGCCTCTGCCGAAGGTTTCTGGCAGGATGCGCCCGAACTGGCCATTCCGGTGGCCAAACCAAAGGCTCCGGCCAAGCCTGTTGAAGTCGCCGCATGGCTGCCGCCCGCGCTCAAATTCGGCAAGCGCAAAGCGGGGTGAACGTCAGGCGGCGGATTGCCAAAGCTTGATGGCATCCACCGGCCAGGCCAGCATCAGCACGTTGAGCGTGAGATTGTCGCGCACCATATAGGCCGTGAACAGCTCCGCCGCGATGCACAGGGCCACCGAGACTTTCCACGGCAGGCGCAGGGCGAGAAGGAAACCTGCTGTCATCGTCACGCCATCGGCCATGGAGTTGATCATGGAATCGCCCGAATAGCCGAATGCGGCGGTGGCAGAGCGATAACGCTCGATCATCATCGGGCTGTTTTCAAGGATTTCCCACGCCATTTCGAGGCCCGCCGCAATCACCAGACGCCAGCCCATCTCCAGCTTCGGATATAGCCACCAGCCCAGCGCGTAGAACAGGAAGCCATGAATGGCATGGCTGAAGCTGTACCAGTCAGACAAATGCTGGCTGTTACCGGGGCCCGAACACCTCCCCTTCCCACAGCTTCACCGTGCCGCAGGTGCAGATCGGCGGGCGGTTCATCGCGGTCAGGATCAGCAGCGCGAGCAGCAACACCCCACCCCAGGCCAGCCAGTGCTTGCGTTCGATCCGTCCCATATCAGCCAAATCTGTTGTTGCGCGGGAAGCCGGTGGGCGGCATCCGTCCGGCAGCGCCGCGCGCGACACGCCACATGGTGAGGTCGCTCTCGGTGCGGGTGCGGCCGCTATCTCCGCCCATCGCCCAGCTGAGACCTTCGGCCAGCACGAAGCTGATCACATCAGAAAGCCCGCCATCCTTGTATTTCTGGATGGTCACGCCCTGCCCGCGCGTCATTTCCGGCAATTCCTCCAGCGGGAAGACCACGAGCTTGCGATTGTCACCCACCGCCGCGACATAATCATGCCCCGTGCCGATGATCCGCACCACAGCCAGCTTGGCACCGGTGCGCACATTCACCACTTGTCTGCCCTTGCGGGTCTCGGCGACAATGTCGCTCGACTTGGCGACAAAGCCTTTCCCGTCCGACGCTGCGAGCAGGATGCGCTCGCCGGACCTTGCCGGGAACAAGGTGATGATCCCCACGCCATCGGGCAGGTCGATCAGCAACCGAACAGGCTCTCCAAAACCGCGCCCGCCGGGCAGCTTGTCTGCCGCCAGCGTGAAGAAGCGGCCATCTTCGGCGGCGAGCAGGATCTTGTCCGTGGTTTGCGCATGGAAGGCGAAAGCGGGGCCATCCCCTTCCTTGAATTTCAAGGCATCTGCCGCGTCAAGCGCAGCATGACCCTTCATCGCCCGCACCCAGCCGCGTTGCGACATGATGATGGTGATCGGCTCTTTCTCGATCATTGCCTCCAGCGGAATTTCGCGCGCCAAAGCGGCTTCCTCCACCAGAGTTCGCCGCTTGCCGAGCAGCGTTTCCGGGCCATAGCGCGTGCGCAGCGCGGCCAAATCCTTTTTGAGCTTGGTGCGTTGCCGTGCTGGGCTTTCGATCAATGCCGCCAGTTCCGTGCGTTCGGCAATCAGCTTGTCACGCTCGCCCCGGATTTCCATCTCTTCCAGCTTGCGCAAAGAGCGCAGTCGCATGTTGAGGATCGCTTCGGCCTGCCGGTCGGTCAGGTTGAATTCGGCCATCATCACCGGTTTGGGCTCATCCTCTGTCCGGATGATCTCGATCACGCGATCAAGGTTCAGATAAGCGACCAGATAGCCTTCGAGCAGTTCCACCCGGTCATCAATCTTGCCCAGCCGGTGCGTGGCGCGGCGGACGAGCACTTCAATCTGGTGCACGATCCACTGGCTGATCACGTCTTTCAATCCCAGCACGCGCGCGGGTGCGGTCTGCCCCCAAGACGTTGAGATTGAGCGGGAATTTATTCTCCAGATCGGTCAGCCGGAACAGGCTGTCCATCAGCGTGTCGGCATCGACGCTGCGGCTGCGCGGTTCGAGGACGATGCGGATGTCTTCGGTCGATTCATCGCGCACGTCCGCCAGAATCGGCAGCTTCTTGTCGTTGATCAGATTGGCAATCGCCTCGATCAATTTGCCCTTCTGGACGCCATAGGGAATTTCGGTGACAACCGCATTCCAGGTGCCGCGCCCCTGATCCTCGATCTGCCAGCGTGAGCGGATGCGGAAAGAGCCGCGCCCGGTGCGATAGGCGTCGGCAATGCTCGCCGCCGTATCGACCAACTGGCCGCCGGTGGGGAAATCAGGCCCTTTCACGAACTGCATCAGTTCGTCCGGCTCGCATTTGGGATTGTCGATCAGATGCGTGGTGGCGTCGATCACTTCGGCCACATTGTGCGGCGGAATGCTCGTCGCCATGCCCACCGCAATACCGCTTGCGCCATTGGCCAGCAGATTGGGAAAAAGGCCGGGGAAGATTTCGGGCTCTTCCTCTTCGCCATTATAGGTCGGCTTGTAATCGACGGTGCCGTCATCCAGCCCCATCATCAACTCGATGGCCGCCGCTGTCAGCCGCGCTTCGGTGTAACGATAGGCAGCGGCATTATCGCCATCGATATTGCCGAAATTGCCCTGCCCATCGACGAGCGGAAACCGCAGCGAGAAATCCTGCGCCAGCCGGACCATGGCATCATAGACGCTGGAATCGCCGTGCGGGTGATATTTGCCGATGGTATCGCCCACCACACGCGCTGATTTCTTGTACGCCCCGGTCGGGTCAAGCTTCAGCTGCCGCATGGCCCAGAGCAGGCGGCGATGCACCGGCTTCAACCCGTCTCGCAGATCGGGCAGCGAGCGCGCCGTGATGGTGGAGAGCGCATAGACCAGATAGCGATCTGACAAAGCCGTATCGAACGGCGCATCGATGATGGCGTTCAGGGGTTCATCTTCGGGCTGTGCGGGAGGATCGGACGCATCGGACATGGTTTGCGCCTAGCCCAAGCGACACCGAAAGGGAATCTCGAATATGGTTCAGACGTGTTGAGGGGTTGGTAACCGGCACGGGCATAAATTTCCGGCATGGACGGGACGAAGACCAACGACCATCGCCGACGCAGGCACCTGAGACTTGTGGGCGGTCAAAGCGCGCCAAAAGCGCTCTCCTTGTTCGGGCAACTCCCCTTTGCGCCATCCCTCTTACTGGCTGTTTTCCTCGGTTCAGGCTTCGGCTGGCTGATCCCGGGGCGGATCGAACCCAGCGAGATGCACGCCATGAAGCCTTTTGAAGCGGCACCTCGCGTATTCGGTTCTTGTCACGCCGGCGGCGGCCAGAACTGCGTGGTTGACGGCGACACTTTCTATTTCAACGGCGAAAAGATCCGCCTTGCAGACATTGACGCCCGGAAACGCATCCATCCCGGTGCGAACGCGAAGCCGAACTGGGAGAGCGAGCCACCCGACGCCTCCAGAACATGCTCAATGCAGGGACGATCACACTCGTCGCGGATGCAGGTCGAGACCGCGATCAATATGGACGCCTGCTGCGCACGGTGGAACGCAATGGAGACTCTCTGGGCGGCATACTCGTCGAAGAAGGTCTCGCGCGCTGGTATGGGAGTGGACGCAGGCCTTGGTGCTGAATATTGTTGACTTTTCCCAGTATAGGGATTATCGATCTTTTTAAGACTATCTTGAAACGGCTTCCCGCTTGCTCCGAACACGCGGACTTCCCCGGTCGATAAAGGCACATCGACTGCGAAATGTTCTGCTTTGAGTGAAGGCGTAGCCGCCACGCTGATGGATGGAAATCCATTTGATGATCGAGGAAGAAAATGACAGACCTTCTCACGGTTTCAGCCAAAGACGTTGCTGGCAAATTCGGATTTTATACCGATGAGGCCATGTTGCGTCCGGTTGGCATCCAGCGGCACGGCACCACGCGGGTCGTGATGATTTCGCTCAACGAATATGAGCGTTTGAAGCGCCGGGACCGTGAAGTGATCCTGACGAAAGACCTCGATGACGAAACGCTCCACGCCATCCTCACCGCCGAAATTCCGGACGCCGCCTGCAAGCTTGACCACCTCATGGACACCTCCTCAGCCGACTGATGTCCTGTCCTACGACTATTTGTGGGCGGCAGAGGCTGCGCGCGGCGCGGAAGATTCCTATAAGACACGACCCGTTGTTGTGGTTCTCGCCACCATACGTCATGCAGACCATATCGAGGTTCTGGTTGCGCCGATTACGACGCGACAGCCGTCAACAGAGCAAAGCAGCGTTGAAATCCCTCAGACAGTCCGCAACCATCTGAAGCTTGACGCCAGTCGCTCATGGGTCGTCACCAGTGAAGTGAATCGGTTTCGTTGGCCAGGGCCGGACGTGAGGCCGATACAGAATGCGGAGCGCGCCACGCCCTATTATGGGAAGATTCCTGCAAAGCTCCTTCAATCCATCCGTGACAGGCTTGCGGAGACAATTGATCGTGGATCACTCAAAATGACAGACCGGACGTCTTGATTTTGGCACCCAAAGCTCCTCCCTCAAATTCGCGCTTCCCCGACTGATGAAATAGCGTATCATCGCTTCCGACTCATCATGGAAGGAAGAGGCCATGAAAGCGCGTTTGGTGACGGTGTCCGCCTTGGCTCTGCTGGCCGGGTGCAGCAACAGCGACAATGCGGGTGGCGGCGAGGCCACTGTGCAGGCCATTACAGTGCAAGAGCCCGAAGGCGGCAAGGAGTTCGGGCTGCAAGAAGCGATGGTTTCCGATGCTGCGAGCGAAGCCGCCAGCGCGTCCGGTTCCGCATCCGAGCCTGCATCCGGTGCCGCTGATCGCGCACCCGTCACACCCCTGCCCCAGCAACGCATCGCCTATTCCTATCGCGTTGGCTATGAACTCGATGCGGACGAGATTGGCACGGCGCAGGCGGCGCACATGGCGCTGTGCGACAAATTGGGTGCCGCGCGCTGCCGCATCAAATCCATGGAGCGAGGCTCGGATACGGGCGCCTTCACCAACGCAGCGCTGAAGCTGGCCGTGGATGCCCGCGTCGCCCGCACCTTTCAGGCGGATCTGGACAAGGCGGTTGATGCCGCAGGCGGCGAACTCTCCTCGCGCGGGATCGAGGCAGAAGATCTCGCCAAGCAGATGGTGGATGCGGATGCCCGCATCAAGGCCAAGCAGGCGCTGGCAGACCGACTATTGGGCGTCATCAAGTCGCGCAGCGGGTCCGTCGCCGATCTGGTGGCGGCCGAACGTGCTTATGCCGAAGCGCAGGAGGAACTGGAGGCCGCCAAGGGCTGGATGACGGAAATGCAGACGCGGGTGGCTCTGTCTGATGTGGATATCCGCTATGCAAGCACCGGGCCGGTCGGGTCCGGTTGGCTTCGGCCCGTCGGGCTGGCAGTGCGGGAAGCGGGCTCGATCCTGGGCGAAAGCATGGCCACGCTGATCCGCTTCATCGTCGCCGTCCTGCCATGGATGCTGGCGCTGACGGGACTTGTCTGGCTGTGGCGAAAGCGCGGCTGGCGCGCGCCCTGGCCGAAGCGGTGGCGGCGGAATGACCAAGCTTGAAGGCGCTTTGGCGAACAGGCGAAGCGCGCCATTGAAAAATTGAGCCTTGCTCATGCTGGTGGTGGACAGGGCTGGATTCGAACCAGCGTACGCTCTCGCGGGCAGATTTACAGTCTGCTGCCATTAACCACTCGGCCACCTGTCCATGGTGATCGGCCCTTTCGCCAAGGGAAAGAGCCGCGCCAGAGCGCAGGCCATTGGCGAAGGATTGCGCGGAAGTCAACACAGGCGAGCGGGATTTTCATCAGCCTCTCGACCCTGTGCAGTGAAGCCGTTACACGCGCGGCATGAACGTCGCTGTTTCCCCGCTGCGCTTGCGCCTTGATGGTGCAGCGCTTGTTTCCAACTGGCGCTGGCTGGCCGCGCAAAGCGGCGCAGCGGCCTGCGGGGCCGCGGTCAAGGCGGATGGATATGGGCTGGGCGCGGCAGAGGTCGTGGCGCGCCTGTCTGCTGCGGGGTGTCGCGATTTCTTTGTGGCAACATGGAATGAAGCAGCGCGCCTGGGGACGCTGCCAGAGGGCGGCAGCCTGTCTGTCCTGCATGGGGTGCGCGCCGAGGACATGGCAGCCGCGCGTGGCAGCATGGCGCGTCCGGTGCTGAACACGGCGGAGCAGGTCCGGCGCTGGCGAGAAACCGCCCTGCCCTGCGATGTGATGATCGACACGGGCATGAACCGGCTCGGCCTTTCGGTGCAGGATGTGCAGGACGGTGTGCTGGACGGACTGGTGATCAGCACGCTGATGAGCCACCTGGCCTCTGCCGATGAGGATGGGCCTCAGAACGAGCGCCAGCGCGCTGCCTTTGCGGCGCTTGCCGGAAAGACCGGCGCACGGCGGATGAGCCTGGCCAATTCGGCGGGGATCGTGCTGGGCACGGACTATGCCTTTGACCTGACCCGCCCCGGATTGGCGCTTTATGGCGGCGTTCCGCGCCCCGGCGCAGATGCGATCCGGCAGGTCGCCTTTCCCGAAGCGCAGATCCTCCAGCGGCGGCACGTGATGGCGGGGGACACGGTGGGGTATAACGCCACGTTCACGGCATCGGCACCTATGGATCTGGCCATTCTCAACATCGGCTATGCTGACGGATATCTGCGCGGCTTTTCCGCGCGGGGCAGCGCAGCAGGCGGCACATTGCCGGTCATCGGGCGCGTCTCGATGGATCTGATCGCGCTGGGCGTGGAAGCGCAGCCAGAACTGGGCGAAGGCGATTGGGTGGCCATCGACTATCACCTGCCCACCGCCAGCGCGCAATCGGGCCTGTCTCAATATGAATTGCTGACCGGGCTGGGGCGCGGTTTGACCGGGTGTGGGCCTAACCCGTCTCCCCGAACCTTTCGTTTCGAGCAGCACATTTTGCCGCTCCGCTCGGCTCTATTGCGTGAACTTCTTCACATCCTGAGACTGGCCGCGCGGCAGGATCATCACGCGATTGCCATGGGCGATGACGATCAGATCGTCCACGCCCGATAGCGCGATGGCAATCCCGTCGCTCTGCACCAGATTGCCTGATCCGGAGACAAGCTCGACCGGCCCCTTGACCGCATTGCCCGCTGCGTCGGTCTTTGCGATCTCGTACAGCGCATCCCAACTGCCCAGATCGGTCCAGCCCATCGCAACCGGCACGACGGCAACCCGGCCCGCCTTTTCCATCACCGCATAATCGATCGAATCGGATGGCGAGCCTGCGAAGGCCGCAGAATCGGGCAGGATGCGATTGCCCGCCCGTTCGGCCTGATCCATCGCGCGGGTCACAGCCTCCAGCATCTCCGGCGCATGGGCACCCAAAGCGGAGAGGAACGCATCGGCGCGGAACAGGAAGATGCCGCCATTCCATGCATGGCCGCCTTGGGCCAGCATCGCTTCGGCACGCACCCGATCCGGCTTTTCGATGAAGCGCGCCACCTGATGGACGCCGGGGCGCAACGCCTCTCCCACCTGAATATAGCCATAGCCCGTTTCGGGCTTGTCAGGCGTGATGCCGAACGTCACCAGCCAGCCCTGTTCCACCAGCGGCATGGCGAGCGCGATGGCGCGATGGAAAGCGTCCACATCGGCAATCACCTGATCGCTCGGCATGACAAGCATGGGAGCCTCACCAGCTTCCAGCGCCGCGAGCGCGATGGCCGGTGCCGTATTGCGTGCGCACGGCTCCAGCAGCAGGCTCGCCGCCCGGCCGCCAAGCTGCATGTCGATCAGATCAGCGTGACGGGCATTGGCCACGATCATGGGAGGGGCAAAGCATTCTGCATCGGCGCAACGATCCAGCGTCTGCACGAACATGGTGTCTTCACCCGCCAATGGCAGAAACTGTTTCGGGCACTCCGGCGTGGACATGGGCCAAAGCCGCGTGCCCGATCCGCCAGACAGGATCACCGGGACAATCCGGTTGGAATTCATGTTCATATCGGCCTGCTTTCCCGCTTTGCCTACGCGTTGTGCAGGGCCTTTAGCAAATCTTTGTAAATTTTTGCGACACTCTCCCCTGTCGGGATTTTTGACGCCCGACGCGTAACAAGGGGCGGCACGCCGGCATGATCAGGCTGTTCAAACATTATATTCCCTATGCAGTGCTGCTGCTGGGCTGGCTGGATTTTGTGCTGATCCTGTCTGCGGCAGAGACGGCCTGGGTGATCCGTGCCCATCAGATCGGAATGCACGTCGATTCCGCGCTCAACAGGATCGTGCCTATTTCCACCTTTGCCATCACGCTGATGGCCTCCATGGTGGCGGTCGGCGTCTATTCGATCGAGGCGCTGCAATCGATAAAATATGCCGCCGCGCGCATGGTGGTGGCGACTTCGCTTTCGATCATTTTCCTGTCGCTGGTTCATTTTGCTCTGCCGGGTTCCACGCTGTGGCGGTCCAACTCGCTCTACGCGATCCTGCTCGCCTTCTTCGCCATGTATGTTGTTCGCATCGTCTTCAGTCAGATGCTTGATGGCGAAGGCTTCAAGCGGCGCGTGCTGGTGCTTGGCGCTGGCCCGCGCGCCAAACGCATCCGCGATCTGGCCAACAAGCAGGGCGCGGCCTTCTCCGTGGTGGGCCATGTCTCGATGAAGGATTGCGAGTCGGTCATCCCGTCCGCCATCAATCGCGACCATATCGACAATCTGCCGCGCCATGTGACGCTGCTGGGTGCGAGCGAAGTCGTGCTGGCACTCGAAGAGCGCCGCCGCGCGCTCCCGCTGGACGATCTCATCCGTGTCAAGACCACCGGCGTTCACGTCAACGAACTCTCCACCTTTCTGGAGCGGGAGACGGGGCGGGTCGATCTGGACACTGTCAATCCCAGCTTCCTGATCTTTTCGGACGGTTTCTCGGCAGGCCGCCGCCTGTCATCCATCGCCAAGCGGGTGTTCGATATTGCCGTCAGCCTGTTGCTGCTGGTGATTGCCGCGCCGCTCATCATCATCTTCAGCATCATCGTGAAGCTGGAGAGCAAGGGGCCCGCCTTTTACAAGCAGACGCGCGTCGGCCTGTACAATCAGCATTTCAGTGTCTTCAAGCTGCGCTCCATGCGGCAGGATGCCGAAGTGGGCGGCAAGGCCGTGTGGGCATCCGAAAATGATCCGCGCATCACCCGCGTGGGCAAGTTCATCCGCCTGACCCGCATCGATGAACTGCCGCAGGTGTGGAACGTGCTGCGCGGAGACATGAGCTTTGTCGGCCCGCGCCCCGAACGCCCGGAATTCGTTGCCGATCTGGAAACCAAGCTCAAATATTATGCCGAGCGCCACATGGTGAAGCCCGGCATTACCGGCTGGGCGCAGGTCAACTATCCCTATGGAGCCAGCCTTGAGGACGCGCGCCACAAGCTGGAATATGACCTGTACTACGCCAAGAATTATACACCCTTCCTGGACGTGCTGATCATTCTCCAGACGATCCGCGTTGTGCTGTGGCCGGATGGTGCCCGGTGATTGAAGCCTTTTCCATTTGGAGTCATGCGCTCGCGGCGGCCCTGTTCGGGGCCATTGCGATTTCGCAGCTCCAGCGTGGCGCGCGCGACTGGCGGGATTTCACGATGCTGCTGGCGCTGGCCGGTACGTCGGTGTTCGCGCTATCCGTCGCGATCAGCGGCCCCGCCACGATGGCCGCTCATCTGACCGAGCATCTTCGCAATCTCGGCTGGATTGCGTTCATGTACATGGTCTGGCGGCACGGCACGCAGAACAAGCCGCAGACCGTGGCGTTGGTCTATGGCGCGATAACGCTGATTCTGGTTCTGCTCGCCATGCTCGACATCGCGCCCACCGGAGCCGCAGAAAATGTCAGCCTGATGACGCAGGCTCTGCTGCGCATGATCATGTGCATCGGTGCGCTCGTGCTGGTCCACAACCTCTATACCGCAGCCGAGGAAGAGGCGCGCGATGCGCTGCGCCTGCCGATGATCGGCTTCACGATCCTTTGGGTCTATGACCTGAATCTCGCCACCATGGCCTATCTCACGCGCGATTGGCCGGAGGAGCTGCTGGCCGCACGCGGGCTGGCGCTCATCATGGCCGCCCCCTTGTTTGCCATTGCCATCCACCGTGCAGCGCATTGGCGCGTGAAGCTTTCGCGCACCGTGACGCTGCAAACCGTCAGTCTGGCAGCGATCGGCCTTTATCTGATGGTGATGGTCGGCATTGTGCAGGCGCTCGATTATCTTGGCGGAGAACGCGCACGGCTGGCGCAGGTGAGCTTTGTTTTCGCTTCGCTGCTGGCGGGGTTGATCCTGATGCCCTCCAGCACTTTCCGGGCCTGGCTGCGCGTCAAGATTGCCAAGCATCTGTTCAAGCATCGCTATGATTACCGGCTGGAGTGGCAGCGCTTTACCGATACGCTGGGCCAGCCGGGCGAGGATTTTTCCCCGCTCGACGTGCGTGTGATCCGGGCGCTGGCCGACATTCTCGAATCACCCGGCGGCCTGCTGATCGCGGAAAGCAGCGCGGGGATGCTGGTGCAGGCCCAGTGGAACTGGGATAATGTCTCGATCGGATCGCCCTGTGTGCCCGCAGCCCTTGTCACCAGGTTGACCAACTCCGGGCGGATCATCGAATTTGATTCCATCCGCGCCCATGGCCCCGATCCTGATCATGGTGAGGATGCACTCATCCCTCAATGGCTGCTGACAGACACCCGCGCCTGGGTTGCGGTGCCGCTGGTCCATTTTGACCGGCTGATCGGCATTGTCATCCTCTCTCATCCGCCCTTCGTCCGCACGCTCGACTGGGAAGACTTCGATCTGTTGCGCGTCGCTGCCCGACAGGTGGCGAGCTACCTAGCAGAAGCGCGCGGGCAGGAAGCGCTGGCAGACGTGAAGCAGTTTGACGAGTTCAACCGCCGCTTCGCCTTCATCATGCACGATATCAAGAACATGGCGAGCCAACTCGCGCTGGTGGTGCGCAACGCAGAGCGCCATGCAGACAATCCCGAATTCCGGGCGGACATGATCGCCACGCTCAAAAGCTCGACCGAGCGGATGAACGGCCTGCTCGCGCGCCTGTCTCAACACAATAAGGGACGCCGCGAAGAGCCGCGTGCCATCGGTCTGCGGGCGCTGGCAGAGCGGATCGCCACGCAGCGCCGCGCGCTGCACCCGGTGGTGGTGATGGGCGAAAATGACGTCTCGGTGCTCGCCGATCCGTCTCGGCTGGAACAGGCGCTGGGCCATCTTGTCCAGAATGCCATGGAGATCAGCCCTGCGAGCGAACCCGTCGCGCTGTTCGTGCGGGTGGATGCCAACAATGGAATGCTGGACGTGATTGACAAAGGCGCCGGCATGTCCCCCGCTTTCATCCACGGCCAATTGTTCAAGCCGTTCGTCTCCACCAAGGAGAATGGGTTTGGCGTGGGCGCGTTCGAAGCGCGCACCATCATCGCTGAAATGGGCGGCCGCCTCGATGTAACCAGCCGCGAAGGCCATGGCACCACCTTTTCGATTGTCCTGCCTCTCGCGAAAGTCGTTGCGGCGGACAAGTCCAACCATTCCTCTCATGACCAGGATCTTGCTGCATGACCGAAGCCGCCCGTCCCAAGCTTCTCATCGTTGAAGATGATGAGGGTTTGCAGCGCCAGTTGCGCTGGGCCTATGAAGATTATGAAGTTCTGGCCGCGACCACGCGGGCACAGGCGATAGACATTCTGCGCGCGGAAGAGCCCGCTGTCGTCACGCTCGATCTGGGCCTTCCGCCCGATCCGGACGGCACGACCGAAGGCTTTGCAGCGCTCGCCGAGATTCTGGCGCTCAAACCCGATACCAAGGTGATTGTCGCCTCCGGCCATGGCGCGCGCGAAAGCGCGATGCGCGCAATTGCCGATGGCGCGTGGGATTTCTATCAGAAGCCCGTCGATATCGACGAACTGGGCCTGATCGTAAAGCGCGCCTTCCATGTTCACGCGCTGGAATCCGAAAATGCCCGGTTGAGCGCCAGCATTGATGCAGGCAGCAACGTGCTGGGCGGGATGATTACCGGTGCGCCGGAAATGCTGAAGGTGACACGCACCATAGAGCGCGTCGCCAATGCCGACGTGTCCGTGATGCTGCTGGGCGCGAGCGGAACCGGCAAGGAATTGCTGGCGCGCGGCGTGCACGGTGCGAGCGGGCGAGCCAAGGGCGCGTTCATCGCCATCAACTGCGCCGCAATCCCCGAAACCCTGCTTGAATCAGAGCTGTTCGGGCATGAAAAGGGCGCGTTCACCGGTGCGGTCAAAACCACGCAGGGCAAGATCGAACTCGCTCATGGCGGCACATTGTTCCTCGACGAAGTGGGCGATATCCCCCTGCCCTTGCAGGTCAAGCTGCTGCGCTTTCTTCAGGAGCGCGTGATCGAACGCATCGGCGGCCGTGCGCCGATCCCGGTGGATACGCGGATCGTCTGCGCGACCCACCAGAATCTGGACGAGATGACCGCCAATGGCAGCTTCCGCGAGGATCTCTATTACCGGTTGGCCGAAATCGTGGTGCGAATCCCCTCGCTGGCGGAACGCCCCGGCGATGCCGTGCTGCTGGCGCGGCATTTCCTCACGAAATTTGCCGGAGACATGAATCCTGCAGTGAAGGGCTTTTCCCCCGATGCGCTCAACGCCATCGACTCATGGAGTTGGCCGGGCAATGTCCGCGAGCTGGAAAACCGCATCAAGCGCGCGGTGATCATGGCCGATGGCAAGCTGGTGACGGCGATGGATCTGGATTTGCCCAGGACCGATGGAGCGGAGCAGGGCGCTGAAATCATCAATCTGCGCGCGGTCCGCGATACGGCAGATCGCGTGGCCATCCGCCGCGCCATCGCTCGCACCGAAGGCAATATCTCCAACGCAGCCAAGCTGCTGGGGATCAGCCGTCCGACCCTGTATGACCTGATCAAGCAACACGGCTTGCAGGTCTGATCGCAAGAAGGCGCGCGATGATCCGGCCCCTCCTCTCCTTCCTGCTGGTTGTGCTGCTCGGTTCGGCAAGCCCTGCGCTCGCTTCACGCGAGGAAGCGGCGGCTGCCTACAAGGAAGGCACACAGCAACTGATGTGGGGCGAATTTGCAACCGCACGCGCCACCCTGACCAAGGCCACCAAGGCGGACCCGGACTGGGCGCCGCCTTATACTGCGCTGGCCATGGCGATGCTCGAACTGGGGGACGGAACCGGCGCGGAGTTGCAGATCAACCATGCCGGAAAGCTGGGCGTCAAACCGCCTGCAAGCCTCCACCTGCTCGCCTTCGCGCTGGTGCTGCAAGACAAGCAGAATGAAGCGCTGACGCTGCTGGAACGCGGCAAGATCGATCCCAAATACAAGGCCTATGCCGCGCGCGTTCGTGGCATCATCTATGACCGGATGGGCAATGTGGACGCCGCCGGGGCGGCCTATGACGAAGCGGTCAATGCAGATGGCACGATCCGCGGGCTGTGGGGCGATGTCGCCTCGTTCCGCTATCGGCGCGGCGATGTGGCGGGTGCCATCGACGCCGCCGTGATCGAAGCCAAAAACGCGCCGCGCAGCGTGCGCGCGATGATGATCATGGGAGACCTGATCAGGGGCCGCTATGGACTGATTGCCGCCCTGCCCTGGTTCCGCCGCGCAGTGCAGATCGAACCCGCCAATATTGATGCGCTGGGCGAACTGGCGGCCACGCTCGGCGATGCCGGGCAGACGCTGGAAATGCTCACCGTCACGCGCCGCATGATTGCCGCAGATCCGAACAACGCCCGTGCGTTCTATCTGCAATCGGTCATGGCGGCGCGCGCTGGCAAATATGATCTGGCACGCAACCTGATGTACCGCACCAAGGGCCGCATGGATGAAGTGCCTGCCGCCATCCTTCTCAACGCCGCGCTGGAAATTCACGCCGCATCGCATGAATCGGCGATTGCCCGGCTGGAAAAGCTCAGCGGAATGCAGCCGGACAATTTCAAGGCGAAGCGGCTGCTGGGCCTGGCCATGTTGAAAGCGGGGGACGCGCATGGCGCTGCGAGCGTGCTGGCCAGCATCGCGGATCGCGGCGATGCAGACAGTTACACCCTCTTGCTGATGGCGCGTGCACTGGAAGCGCAGGGGGACATTGCCAAGGCCGCACCTTATCTGGATCGCGCGCAGGCCTCTGCGCCTGCTGGTTCCGAACCGTTCAACATCAATGGGGATATGATGCGGATCGCCCGCGCGTCCAACGGGCCGGTGGACAATGCGTGGCAGGCCGTTCCCTATATCAACAAGCAGTTGCTGGACGGAAATCTGCCCGCTGCCGTGGCGCACGCCCGACGCATGGCCGAACTCAATCCCGGCTCGCCTGCGGCGCAAATATTGGCAGGGGACGCACTGGCCTTTGCAGGGCAGCATGGCCCCGCCATCGAGGCCTATCGCCGCGCCGCCGATCTGCGCTTTGACGCGACCGTGGCACTGCGGATGATCGAGACGCTCAACGTCATGGGTGCGCGCGCGGAAGCGCTGAAGGTGCTCGACTATTATCTCAGCCAGAATCCCCGCTCCGTCCCCGCATTGCGGATCGCGGCGGAGCATCTGCTGGATAATGGCCAGTGGGACCGGTCGATTGCCATCCTCACCGGGCTCGACACAAGGCTGGGTGGTCATGATGCGGAGATCGCCCGCGCGCTCGCCTGGGCTTGGTTCAGCAAGGGGAATAGCGCCAAGGCGCTGGCCTATGCCAGAGAGGCTTATCGCCTCCTGCCGGGCAATGCCGATACCGCATCGACGCTGGGATGGATCAAATACAAGTCCAGGGATCATCGTGCGGGCAGCTTTGCGCTGCTGAAAAAGGCCAGCCTGCTTCGCCCTGAAGATCCGGAAATCCACTTCCTGCTGGGTCAGGCCTTCAAGGATCAGAAGCTGAAGGCGGCGGCCAGGCGTCATCTGGGTTTCGCCGCCAACGCACCGCATTATGCCAACGCGGCCAAAGCAAAGGCGCTACTGGCCAAGCTCTGATCGGGCGTGTTAGGGTGGAGCCATGAAATATCTCCACACCATGATCCGCGTTTCCGATCCGGACGCCACCATCCGCTTCTTCAACCTGCTCGGCCTTCAGGAACTCCGTCGTTTTGACAGTGAGGCCGGTCGGTTCACGCTGATTTTTCTGGCAGCGCCTGGCGACGAATCCGCGCAGATCGAACTCACCTACAATTGGGATGAGAAGGGCTATGGCGAGGGCCGCAATTTCGGCCATGTCGCGTATGCGGTGCCCAATATCCATGAGAGCTGCCAGCGGCTGATGGATGGCGGCGTGACGATCAACCGCCCCCCGCGCGATGGAAAGATGGCCTTCGTCCGCTCTCCGGACAATATCTCGGTGGAATTGTTGCAGGATGGCGACGCGCTCGAACCCGTCGAGCCATGGGTCTCCATGCCGAATGTGGGGCATTGGTAAGATGGCGCTGGAAATCATCCGCATCCCCGTCCTGTCAGACAATTATGTCTGGATGGCGCATGAGCCGGTTTCCGGTGAAACCATGGTGGTAGACCCGGCGGTGGCCGACGCGGTTCTGGCGGAAGCCGATTCACGCGGCTGGACCATCACGCAGATCTGGAACACGCACTGGCACCCCGATCACACCGGCGGCAATGCCGACATCAAGGCCGCCACCGGTTGCACCATCACCGGCCCCGCTGGCGAGGCGGAGCGAATTCCGACGCTGGACAGGACCGTGAGCGAGGGTGACACCGTGGCACTGGGCGGCCTTACAGCGCACGTTCTAGATGTGCCCGCCCACACTGCCGGGCATATCGCGTTCCATCTGCCGGAAGCCGCTACAGCCTTCACCGGAGACACGCTGTTTGCCATGGGCTGCGGTCGGCTGTTTGAAGGCGATGCCGCACAAATGTATGCCGCGATGCGCAAGTTTGAAGCGATGCCCGATGAGACTGCCGTCTATTGCGCACATGAATACACGCTCTCCAACGGACGTTATGCCGTGGTGGCAGAGCCGGACAATGCCGCGCTTGCCGCGCGCATGGTGGAGGTGGAAGCCGCGCGGGCAGCGGGTGAAGCCACTGTTCCGACCAGCATCGGGCTGGAGAAAGCCACCAACCCCTTCCTGCGCGCGATCAGCGTCGAACAACTGGCCGAGCGTCGCGCGGCCAAGGACAGCTTCAAGGGGTAATAGCCGCCTTTGCGAAACCACCCGTTCGCGTCGAGTGGATGCAAGGCGCGTCCCTACCCCGCGTAGCGCGCGGCCGTGTCGCGGATCAGGGCGATCATGTTGGGAATGCCCTGTGTGCGGTTGGAACTGAGCTGCGCCTTCAGGTTGAATGGCGCGAGCGCGGCCTCCATGTCGGTGGCGACAATCTCTGCGGCGGATTTGTCCTGCACACTGGCCAGCACCAGCGCGACAATGCCCTTGGTGATGGCGGCGTTGCTGTCTGCCATGAAATGCAGCCGCTCACCCTCTCCCGCCGCCGGATAGACCCAGACGCTGGCTGAACAGCCGCGCACAAGGCTGGCATCGGTCTTCAGCGCGTCTGGCATGGGTTCCAGTTCGCGACCCAGCTCGATCAGCAGGCGATAGCGGTCATCGGGATCGAGGAATTCGAATTCCTCATAAATGTCATCAAGGCTGCGCATGGAGCGCGGCGATGCGGATGCGGCTCCGCCCTGTCAAGTCGTGACAGGCGCACTGCCCGTGCCAAACAATTTGCGCAGCAAGCGCCGGATCAGGATCAGCCCGAAAATCGCCGCCCCAAGCAGGAAGATGGCAATCGCAACCGAGGCTTCCGGATTGGTCACTGCGAAATAGGCCATGGTCCCTGTCATCACATCTTCGCCGGTGGAAACGGCCACATTGCTGAACGGTTCCGGGCTGGCATTCACGACCGCGCGGGCGCCTGCCTTGGTCGCATGACTGGCCAGCGCCGCGCCGCCGCCGAGCAGCAGGCTGATCACCTGCCAGGTAGGATCGGACGAATCGACAATCGCCATCGCCAGCAACGCGCCACCAATCGGGCGGATTGCAGTGTGGACTGCATCCCACATCGAATCGAGCCAGGCGATCTTGTCTGCAAAAAATTCGGCCACCAGTCCCACGGCGGAGGCACCGATCACCCAGGGGTTGGCCAGTACGTCCAGACTGGCCAGGTTGGACGGCAGGTCCAGATAGCCGGTTTTCATCGCCAGCCCGGTAGCGAAAACGCACAGATAAAGCCGCCATCCCGCCAGCAGGCTGACACTGCCCGCCACGCCCAGCAATTCGACAATACCCATCGCGCCACTCCTTACCCTGCTGCGAAGTCTGAAAGGTGGCACGAAAGCGCAGGCGGTGCAATCTCGCTGGCCGATTGTCCCCTTGCCGATTGCAATGTGCAACCGGCCTGCTTAACGTTCACGTCATGATAGAGATGGATGAAAACGATATTCCGCCCGCGACTCCGGCTGCGACCCTGGTTCTGTTCCGCGATGTGCCGGATGGACCGCCCGAACTTCTGATGGTGGAACGCTCCAAAGGCATGAGCTTTGCCGGGGGAGCCGTCGTGTTTCCCGGTGGCCGTGTCGATGCAGATGACCATGCCATCGGCTCGCGCTTCGGACATCTTCATGTAGAGGAAGCCGCAGCCCGCATTGCCGCCATCCGCGAAACAATCGAGGAAAGCCTGATCCCGGTCGGGCTGGTCGGCTCCGTCTCGGATGACTGGCTGGCGCACGCCCGCACGCATTTGCACGCGCACAAGCCGTTCAGCGAACTGCTCAACACCACAAGTCTGGACCTTGATCTGGAGGCGCTGGTGCCCTTCGCCCGCTGGCGGCCCAAGCATAAGGAAGCGCGCGTGTTTGACACCCGCTTCTATGTTGCCCGCGCGCCAGAAGACCTTCCCCCGCCAGTTGTGGATGACACTGAAAATGTCCGCACCTTCTGGGCCAGCGCCGCGCACGTCATCGATCTGGCGGCGCAGGAGAAGGTCAAAGTGATCTATCCCACGATGCGCAATCTGGAGCGGCTTGCGCTGTTCGGCGGCTATGATGATGCGCTCGCGCATCTGGAGACCATCGAGCTCAAGATGATATCGCCCTTCATGGAAGAGCGGCATGACGGGAAATATCTCTGCATTCCCGATGATCAGGGCTATCCGGTGACTGCGGAAAATCTGACGGCGGCGGTGACCGCTTATGATCCCAACGTCACCCGCACCATGACCAAATGATCGCGCGCGCGATCATTGCCTATCTCAGCACGGGCTTGGCCTTTGCACTGATTGACAGTGTGTGGCTGCGCACGATGAACGCCCGGCTTTACCAGCCCGAAATCGGGGAGATGCTCGCACCGGGCTTCCGCATGGGGCCGGCGGTGGTGTTTTACCTGATGTACATCGCGGGGATGCTGCACTTTGCCGTGCTGCCCGCACTGAAGAGCGGGCGCTGGCAGGAGGCGCTGATCAACGGCGCGGTGCTGGGGGGCCTGTGTTACATGACCTATGATCTCACCAACTTCGCCACGCTCAAACTGTGGAGCCTGAAGGTGACTGTGCTCGACATCATGTGGGGCACGGTGCTGACCGGCAGTGCGGCGGTTGCGGGGTGGTGGCTGACGCGGCTGGTGGGCAAATAAGGGACACATGATGACAATCTTCGACAATTGGCGCGCCCGCTCTCCCTATTATGATGAAACGCATGAATCGCTCGCACAAAGCGTGCGACGCTTCGTTGAGCGCGAAGTGGCCCCGCATATTGATCGTTGGGAAGCCCAAGGCGAACTCCCGCGCGACCTCCACAAAAAGGCGGCAGAGGCGGGCATTCTCGGTCTGCGCTACCCGGAAGCCTATGGCGGTCACAGCGACGGCTTCGATATCTTCCACGGCATGGTGCAGACTGAAGAGCTCTCCGCCGTCGGCGCGGGCGGGCTTGGGGCCAGCCTGATGACACATGGCATCGGCCTGCCGCCAATCCTTGCACTCGGCACCGAGGCGATGAAGCAGGCCGTAGCTGTGCCTGTACTGGCGGGCGAAAAGATCATTGCGCTGGGCATCACCGAGCCCTCAGGCGGATCGGACGTGGCCAACCTCAAGACCAAGGCGGAGAAGAAGGGCGACCGTTACATCGTCAACGGCTCGAAGATGTTCATCACCTCGGGGATGCGCGCCGACTGGCTGACATGCGCCGTGCGCACAGGCGGGCCGGGTGCTGGCGGCGTCTCGCTGTTGCTGATCGACATGAACAGCAAGGGTGTCTCCCGCAACCGGCTCGACAAGATGGGCTGGCGCTGTTCGGATACGGCGGCGATCTTCTTTGAAGATGTGGAAGTGCCTGCCGAGAATCTGATCGGGCCGGAAAATGGCGGCTTCATCGGCATCATGCGCAACTTCAATTCGGAGCGGCTCGGCATGGCGATGGGCTGCTGCGCGTTCGCGCGAGTCTGTTTGCAGGAAGCGGTGGACTGGGCGCAGCAGCGCGAGACCTTCGGCAAGCCGCTTGTCGGCCATCAGTCAATCCGCATCAAGCTGGCCGATATGGAGCGCCAGATTGATGCGGCCCAGGCCTGGGTGGATCTCTGCGCATGGCAGGTGAAGGAAGGCCGCGACCGCCCGGCCGATTTCGCGATGCTGAAAGTCAACGCCACCCGGATGCTGGAAGCCGTCGCGCGCGAGGCCGCGCAAGTGCTGGGCGGGGCCAGTTACATCACCGGCAGCAAGGTGGAACGCATCTATCGCGAAGTCCGCGTCAACGCCATCGGTGGCGGGTCCGAAGAAATCATGCTTGATCTGGCCGGGCGGCAATTGTTCGGCGGCCGCAGTTAAGTCGTTTTTATACAGAGACTTGACCTGGATTAAGGAAATCTGAGCATTTTTGCGGTTAATTCCGTCTTGGGCATCAACAGGGGCTGCCTGAGAGCTGGAGATTGACGTGGACGTCTGGCACCGCCTTGGCACAGTCGGGTTGAAGCTGGCCTATTTGCATGGCCAGTCAAATCCCGTGGCCGTTGCCGGGCACATGCTGGAACGGATTGACCGGCTCAATCCCCGCATCAACGTGATTTCGCAACTGGATCGGGATTCGGTGCTGCGCGCCGCGCATGGCAGCGCATCCCGCTTTCAGACCGACATGCAGCGCCCTCTGGAGGGTGTGCCGATGGCCGTTTCCTCCAACATTGCGGTGCGGGGGCTGGAAAACCGGGCCGGCATGGAAGCCCGGCGCGGCATGGTGTGCAGCGAGGATGCCGCCGTGGTGACCCAATTGCGTGAAGCCGGGGCTATCCTTCTGGGCACGCTCGCCATGGACGAAGCCGGAGTGGGCTGTACCGGGGACAATCCCTGGAGCGGCCGAACCTATAATCCGCATGGGGACGGGCTGTCTCCTGCCGGGGCCATGGGCGGTTGCGGCGCAGCGGTGGCTGCGGGTTTCGCATTGGCCGCCATTGGCGGTGACACATTGGGTGCGACGCGCGTTCCTGCGGCAGCCTGCGGCGTCTTCGCGTTGCGGCCCAGTCGTGGTGCGATGGATCTTGACGGCCTCTTGCCGCTCAACCCGTCCTTCGATGCGCTGGCAATCTGCACGCGGTCCATGGATGATCTATCGGCCATCCTTTCGACCATCGCCCCGCCCGATCTGAACGCTGCACTCAATCCGTTTGAGATCAAGACGCTTTACGAAACCGACGATCTGGGCCTGAACGAGGATGTGGCCGCACATTATGGCTATGCCCTTTCGCTGCTGCCCGAGGTGCCGACCGATCTGGACTTGCCTGCCCCGCCAACGCGCATCGGCAAGGCAGCACGCAATTATACCGATTATTGTCTGGCCGCAGAGCTTGCTGCGCTGGGCGAAGAGCGGTGCGCGCTGCTTTCTGACGCGATGCAGCGTCGCATTGAACGGGTGCTGAGCCAGAATCCTGAACTGCTCGACGAAGATATGGATGCCTTGCGCCTTGCCGGTCAGGCGATGCGCGAGCAGATTGGCGCTGATAATTTGCTGCTTACCCCCGCCATGACACATCCGGCAGACATGCACGGCGCGGACCATGCGCCATCAATGAATGATCTGGCGATTCTGGCTGACGTCTCCGGCTTGCCCGCAATTGTTTTTCCGGTCGGGATGACAGGGGGCAATCTTCCGCTCTCTCTGCAACTGATCGGGCCGATGGGCAGCGAGGCCCTGCTCATCGCGCAAGCGCGTATGCTGACAGACCGGATCAGAGGCTATACGCCGCCGCAAAGCTGGTGGTGAGATGCGTGCCTGCATGTCCCGTTTTCGGACGCTGGGCCGTTAACCGAAAAGCACCATTGCCCAAATCGTAAACAATCCGTTTACCGTCTCCCTCATGAGACGCGCACTGGTATTGAGTCACGAAGCCGCAAGGCATCCGTTCCGCCGCAGCCTTCCGGCATCGGCCTTTTCCATGTCCGATTGGGACGAGGAAGAGGTTGAAGCACCGGAATGTGTCATGGAGCCCCAGCACGACATTCCGCTGACGGCCCCGTCTGCCCAGGTCATCCACCGCCTGCGCTGGAAGCCAAGCGAGAACACAAGCTTCTTCGCAACCAGCTTCGCCGCCGGGTTTGTGACCTTTTACAGCTTCATCGTCTGACCGCCATTATACCAGGCCTGGACAGCAGCCCAGGCCTCGTCCGCCGTTTCGACGCGGGTAATAATGTCCAGATCGCGCCGGTTGATCACGCCTTCATCAGCCAGCGCTTCGAAATTGACGACGCGATCCCAGAAATCTGCTCCGAACAGCAGCACCGGCATCGGCTTGATCTTTCCGGTCTGGATCAAAGTCAGCAATTCGAAAAACTCGTCAAACGTGCCGAATCCGCCGGGGAAGACCGCCACGGCCCGCGCGCGCAGCAGGAAGTGCATCTTGCGCAGCGCGAAATAGTGGAACTGGAAGCTGAGCGAGGGCGTGACATAAGGGTTGGGGGCTTGTTCGTGCGGCAGCACGATGTTGAGCCCCACGCTCTCCTTGCCCACATCCTCCGCACCGCGATTGGCGGCCTCCATGATCGAAGGTCCGCCGCCTGAGCACACGACGAAGTGCCGCGTGCCATCCGCATCGACCGGCGCCATGCTGGCTAGCTGCGCCAGTTTCCGGGCTTCTGCATAATATTTGGACTTAGCCTCCAGGCTGGTGGCGATGTCCGCATCCTCACTGTTGCCCATCCGGCCAGGCTCTGGAATGCGCGCCGAACCATACATGACGAAGGTGGAACCGATCTTCGCTTCATCCATCAGCAGTTCGGGCTTGAGCAGCTCCAGCTGGAAGCGGACAGGGCGCAGATCCTCACGCAGAAGAAAGTCCGTATCCTGAAAGGCCAGCTTGTAAGAGGGGCTGCGCGTCTGGTCCGTCTCACGGTCCAGCTTGGCAAAATCGGCATCTTTGCGGGCGTCATGAAAGACGCGCTTGGGGATTTTCGGATTGTTCATTGCACCGGGTTTAGCGGCAATATGGCCCGCGCCCAAGATCGAAATGCAAATGATT
Source organism: Sphingomonadales bacterium (assembly GCA_016714795.1). GTDB lineage: Bacteria > Pseudomonadota > Alphaproteobacteria > Sphingomonadales > Sphingomonadaceae > Aquisediminimonas. The sequence continues at coordinate 166,916 of JADKCA010000003.1, forward strand.
GTAATGCGCCGCGTTATAGTCCGGGCTGAGCACGGTCTGGAATCGCTTGCACGCCCCACCCCGAATCGTGCGCAGGAACTCACGCTCGTCATTCATGCCGTTCCAGCCTGCAACAATGGTCACGCGCCGCCCGTTGGAGAGCAGAAATCCGCCAATATCAATGGCATTGCCGGTTGCATGTTCGGACCGGTTGCCTGCCGCCTGCGGCCTGCCGATGACATTGCGGCAGGAATAGCCGCCCATTGATTCGATCTTCACCACCCGCGCGCCGAACGCCTTGCGCGCGGCGGGCTGGAGCGTGTCTTTGGTCCATTCCCCCAGCGCGCGCGCAACATCGCACTTCACCGCTTTCACGTTGGTGACGGGAATGCCCACATCATAAAGCTGGACGGATGCCGTCTGCGAACAGCCATTGCCAAAATCCTGCTCAGCCAGAAAGGCATAGCGCGCCTTCATCTTGTCGAGATCAGACAGGCACTGGCGCGCATCCTTGGTGGCGGGACGTGACAATTTCTGCTTGTTTTTCCCCGGCGCACGATCCGGCGGCCCCACACAGGCCGATACCGCCAGAAGCGCGGAAAACAGGCAGAGAGAGCGTCTGATCATAGCGCCATCATGCGCGCGACATGGTTAACGCGCTGCTAACGCATCCGTTGAATTGCCTTGACGCTGACACATTTGTCCCTAAACGCGGCGCCGGGCCACGCGGTCCCAACGCCGCGCTGCTCTCTGCAAGGAGACGCTTACATGACTGATGTTGCCAAGCCGACCACGAAGCCCGTGCGTCCGCACTTTTCCTCCGGTCCCTGCGCAAAGCCGCCGGGTTGGGAGGCTTCCAAGCTCCAGACCGAATGCCTCGGCCGCTCGCATCGCGCGAAAATCGGCAAGTCTCGCCTGCAACTGGCGATCGACCTGACCCGCGACGTGCTGGGCGTACCCGATACGCACCGCATCGGCATCGTGCCCGGTTCGGATACCGGTGCCGTTGAAATGGCGCTGTGGAGCCTGCTCGGCGCGCGCGGCGTGACGATGCTGGCATGGGAAAGCTTTGGTGAAGGTTGGGTCACCGATGTCAACAAGCAGCTGAAATTGAACGCTACTGTGCTCAACGCACCCTATGGCGAAATCCCCGATCTGTCGGCGGTCAACTGGGCCGATGACGTGGTCTTCACCTGGAACGGCACCACCAGCGGCGCGCGCGTGCCCAATGGGGACTGGATTGCGGACGACCGTGAAGGCCTGTCCATCTGTGACGCGACCTCTGCCGTATTCGCCTATGACATGCCGTGGGACAAGCTCGATGTCGTCACCTTCTCATGGCAGAAGGTGCTGGGCGGAGAAGGCGCGCATGGCGTGCTGATCCTCGGCCCGCGTGCTGTCGAGCGGCTGGAAACGCACACGCCCGCATGGCCGCTGCCCAAGATTTTCCGCCTGATGAGCAAGGGCAAGCTTTCCGAAGGCATCTTCAAGGGCGAAACGATCAACACGCCCTCGATGCTCGCTGTGGAAGATGTGATCTTCGCGCTCGAATGGGCGAAGTCGATCGGCGGCCTTGAAGGCCTGATGGCGCGTAGCAACGCCAATGCAGCAGCGCTCGGCAAGATCGTGCGCGAACGCAACTGGCTCGGGCATCTCGCGGGTGATGAAGCAACGCGCTCCACCACTTCGGTCTGCCTGACCGTAGACGGGGCCGATGCGGACTTCATCAAGGCGTTTGCCGGTCTCCTTGAAAAGGAAGATGCGGCCTATGACATCGCCGGATACCGCGATGCCCCTCCGGGCCTGCGCATCTGGTGTGGTGCCACCGTAGACACGGCAGACGTGGAAGCGCTCGGTCCATGGTTCGATTACGCCTGGGCGACGCTCAAAAGCTAAATCCCTCTCCCCTTCAGGGGAGAGGCTAGGAGCGGGGCTGTATCCTGCCTCTCTTCACTTCGAGTTTTCATTCATCATAGGGCCGGTGGCGGCGGACTCCCCCTCTCCCCGGCCCTCTCCCCAAAAGGGAGAGGGAGCACGACATGACCAAACCCAAAGTTCTCATTTCCGACAAGATGGACCCCAACGCTGCACGCATCTTTGAAGAGCGTGGTTGCGATGTGGATGTCATCACCGGCCAGACACCGGAAGAGCTGAAAGCCATCATCGGCCAATATGAAGGCCTTGCCATCCGCAGCTCGACCACCGTCACCCCGGAAATCCTGGAAGCCGCGACCAATTTGAAGGTCATCGGCCGGGCCGGAATCGGCGTGGACAATGTCGATATTCCCGCCGCTTCGGCCAAGGGTGTTGTTGTGATGAACACGCCGTTCGGCAACTCAATCACCACCGCAGAACATGCCATCGCGCTGATGTTTGCCGTGGCCCGCCATATTCCGGAAGCCAATGCGCAGACGCAGGCGGGCCTGTGGCCGAAGAACGGCTTCATGGGCGTGGAGCTGACCGGCAAGACGCTGGGCCTGATCGGCGCGGGCAATATCGGTTCCATCGTCGCCAGCCGCGCCCTCGGCCTCAAGATGAAGGTCGTTGCTTTCGACCCCTTCCTCACGCCTGAACGCGCGGTGGAAATGGGCGTTGAGAAAGCAGAGCTGGACACGCTGCTTGCCAAGGCGGATTTCATCACGCTGCACACCCCCCTGACCGATCAGACGCGCAACATTCTGAGCAAAGAGAATCTCGCCAAGACCAAGAAGGGCGTGCGCATCATCAACTGCGCGCGCGGCGGGCTGATCGACGAGGCCGCGCTCAAGGACGCTTTGGATTCGGGTCATGTCGCGGGCGCGGCGCTGGACGTGTTTGCCAAGGAACCGGCCAAGGAAAGCCCGTTGTTCGGCACACACAATTTCATCTGCACGCCGCATCTGGGCGCGTCCACCAACGAAGCGCAGGTGAATGTCGCGCTTCAGGTAGCAGAGCAGATGGCGGACTATCTCGTCACCGGCGGCGTCACCAACGCACTCAACATGCCAAGCCTCAGCGCAGAAGAAGCGCCCAAACTGAAGCCTTATATGGCGCTGGCAGAGCGTCTGGGCAGTCTTGTCGGCCAGCTGGCGCACGACAATCTGACGCAGATCAGCATCGAAGTGGAAGGCGCTGCCGCCCAACTGAACATCAAGCCGATCACCGGCGCGGTGCTGGCGGGCCTGATGCGCCGCTATTCAGACACGGTGAACATGGTCAACGCGCCGTTCCTGGCGAAGGAACGCGGCATGGACATTCGCGAAATCCGTCATGACAAGGAAGGCGTCTATCACACGCTCGTCCGCGTCACGGTGGAAACCAGCGCGGGGCCGCGTTCGGTGGCGGGCACCTTGTTCGGCAACACCGAACCACGCCTTGTGGACATTTTCGGCATCGGTATCGAAGCCGATCTGGACGGCCACATGCTCTATATCGTGAACGAGGATGCGCCCGGCTTCATCGGGCGCGTCGGCACGCTGCTGGGTGCGAATGCGCTGAACATCGGCACCTTCCATCTGGGCCGGAAATCTGCCGGCGGCGAAGCGATCCTGCTGCTCTCCATGGACAGCGCGATCCCCGAAACCGTCCTCAACGAAGCGCGCAAGCTGCCGGGCGTGAAGACGGTGAAGGCGCTGAAGTTCTGAGCTGTATAGCCCTCTCCCCTTTGGGGAGAGGGTTGGGAGAGGGCCCGAATGGACCATGCCACGCAAAGATCCCACGCTCCTCAGCCATGCCAAAACCATGCGATCCGAGCCGACTGGGGCGGATGCCAAGCTTTGGCAGTATTTGCGCGCCAAACGGCTGAACGATGTCAAATTCTCCCGTCAGGTCTTGATCGGATGCTACATTGCTGATTTCGCGGCGCGCTCTACAAGCTTGCGATCGAACTTGACGGCGATAGCCACGCCGACCAAGAGGCCTATGACCATCACAGAACAGAAGCTTTACAGCGGGATGGCTGGACCATTCTCTGCTTCACAAACTCTGCCGTGACCCGAAATATCGAAGGCGTATTGACCGTGATACTGCGAGCATTGGACACAGCCCCTCTCCCCGGCCCTCTCCCCGGCCCTCTCCCCGCCCTCTCCCCAAAGGGGAGAGGGAAATATGACCCTCCTCCCCACCGGATTCCGTGACCGCCTTCCGCCTGAAGCCGATGCGTCTGCGCGGCTGGTGCGCGCGATTCTCGATACGGTTGCAGGCTATGGCTATGAGCGGGTGCAGCCGCCGCTGGCCGAGTTCGAAGCCACGCTGGCGGGCGGGAAGGCCAATCTTCTGCGTTTCGTCGATCCTGTTTCCGGTGAGATGATGGCCGTGCGGTCAGACATTACCGGTCAGGTCGGGCGCATCGCCACCAGCCGGATGGGCCACCATCCCCGCCCGGTGCGGCTCTCTTATGGCGGGCCGGTGGTGAAGCTGAAAGCCACGCAGTTGCGCCCTGAACGCGAAATGATGCAGGTCGGCGCAGAACTCATCGGATCGGACGAGGTGTTCGCCGCCACCGAGATCATGACCGTTGCGGTGGAGGCGTTGCAGGCGGCGGGCGTGAAGGACATCACGCTTGACCTGACTCTGCCCGATCTGATCGACACGCTGGCCCCCGATGGCGACGTGGCCGAGATCAAGGCACGGCTCGACGCCAAGGATGCGGCCAATGTGCCCGCCGCCTTTGCGCCGCTGATCGCCGCTGCCGGACCCGTGGCGGACGCGCTTGATCGGCTGCGCACGTTCGACACGGCGGGACTGCTCACGCAGAGGCTGGCCGATCTGGAAGCGATTGTCGCAGCCCTGCCGCAAGGCATCACGGTCACGCTTGATCCCACCGAACGGCACGGCTTTGAATATCAGACATGGTTGGGCTTTTCGCTTTTCTCTCCGCAAGCGAGCGGCGAAATCGGGCGCGGCGGGGCCTATCGCATTGGAAACGAAGCCGCGTTCGGCTTTTCGGCCTATGTCGACCCGCTGATTGATGCCGGGCTGGGCTGGCCGGAACGGCGGCGGCTGTTCCTGCCAGAAGGCAGCATGGCAGCGAAAGCCGCTAAACTGCGCGCCGAGGGCTGGGTGACGGTGGCCCAATTCGGGCCGGATGATACCGCGCAGGCACAATTGTGCACACACGTCCTCTCCAACGGCCAGCCGGTCGCGCTGGAGGATATGCCGAGCTCGTGATCTTGCGCTGACGTCCTCCCGTTTGCGTCGAACGAATGGGTGGACGTTCCGCCGCCGGTTGCATAAGGAATGCCCCCGGCGAATCCCTTCGCGGAAACTGTCTTCTGCGCAGAAAAAGGCCAAACGGGGCTCTGTCCCGATCCTCAGGGAAACTCTCGATGGCGAATGTTACGGTGATCGGCGCCCAATGGGGCGACGAAGGCAAAGGCAAGATTGTGGACTGGCTGGCGAGCCGCGCCGACGTGGTCGTCCGCTTTCAGGGCGGGCATAATGCGGGGCACACGCTGGTGGTGGGCGACACCACTTACAAGCTCAGCCTGCTTCCCTCCGGCATTGTCCGTGGCACGCTTTCGGTCATCGGCAATGGCGTGGTGCTTGATCCTTGGCATTTCCGCGATGAAGTCACCAAGCTCAAGGGCCAGGGTGTCGAAATCAATCCGCAGAATCTGCACATTGCCGAAAATGCGCCGCTCATCCTCCCCTTCCACCGCGATCTGGATGGCCTGCGCGAGGAAGCGGCAGGCGCGGGCAAGATCGGCACCACCGGGCGCGGCATTGGCCCGGCCTATGAAGACAAGGTCGGCCGCCGCGCGATCCGCGTTTGCGATCTGGCGCATCTGGATGATCTGGATGCCCAACTGGACCGCATCTGCGCGCATCACGACGCGCTGCGCGCTGGCTTTGGCAAACCCCCGATCGACCGGCAGCGCCTGCTCGACGATCTGATGGATATTGCCGCTTATATCCTGCCCTTCTCCAAGCCGGTCTGGGTCACGCTCAACAAGGCCAAGAGGGATGGCAAGCGCGTTCTGTTCGAAGGCGCGCAGGGCGTGCTGCTCGATGTCGATCACGGCACCTATCCGTTCGTCACCTCGTCCAACACGATTGCGGGGACGGCATCAGGCGGCTCCGGCCTTGGCCCGTCTTCGGTCGGCTTTGTGCTGGGCATTGTGAAGGCGTACACCACGCGCGTCGGTTCCGGCCCCTTCCCCACCGAGCTGGAAGATGAAACCGGCCAGAGACTGGGCGAACGCGGCCATGAATTCGGCACCGTTACCGGGCGCAAACGGCGCTGCGGCTGGTTTGATTCGGTGCTCGTCCGCCAGTCTGCCGCCGTGTCCGGCATCACCGGCATCGCACTGACCAAGCTGGACGTGCTCGACGGGTTCGAGACGCTGAAAATCTGCACCGGCTACAAGATTGGCGACAAGAGCTACGATTATCTGCCACCCCATGCGGCTGATCAGGCGCGCGTCGAGCCCGTCTATGAAGAGATGGAAGGCTGGCAGGAAACCACGGCCGGTGCACGCAGCTGGGCCGATCTGCCTGCACAGGCGATCAAATATGTCCGCCGGATTGAGGAACTGATCCAGTGCCCGGTGGCGCTGGTCTCCACCTCGCCCGAACGCGAGGACACCATCCTCGTCCGCGATCCGTTTGCGGACTAAGGCCAGCGTCTAATCGGGATCGGGCAAGCCTTCCGGGCCATGGCGAAGAATGGCCTCCGCCAGCTGTTCCGCTCCTTTGGCATTGGGGTCGATCCTGAGGCGATGCCCACTGGCAAAGACCAGTTCGAACTCCTGCGTCCAGCGTTGGCGGCAGTCCACGAGCGTCTTGAGATCATCCTGAACGCGCACGCCGCCGCGCCTGAACGTTATGATTGATCCGCGCCATTGCACATCCTGGCGGAGGAGCCTCCATATCTGCGCCGCGCACATCATGATCGCCAGCGTGAAAGCGACAATCAACCAGCCGAGAATCTGCATTTGCTGCACGCCATCGGCGCGGCTGGACCCCACGAACAGCCAGACATAAACGAACAGGCTGGTCAGCGCCGTCCCCAGAATGACGCCGGTCCAATGCAGCGCGCTGGGCCGGATGCACTTCCATCCGCGCTTGTCCGTCACGCCGCGCGCACCCCAGCGGGCCAGCGCCGTGGCCACTGCGCCACCGGCAAGGCCCGTCAGGATCGGGGAGAGACTGGAAAGATCAATGCCCATGATCCCGCCAGAATTGCCGGAACAGGTTGAAATTTGCCTAAACGCGGATCAGCCGCTTTTCATATCCGCGTTGAGGCGCAGGCTGGAGCGCCACCAGAAAAACGCAGGAATCAAGCCAAACCACGCCGCGCCATACAGCACCCAGCGCACGCTTTCGGCCCCGGCAACCGGCTTGAGCGCGTCTGACAACATGCCGAAGAAGAGCGGCCCAAGCCCCAGCCCGATCAGATTCTGGCCAAACATCATGATCGAGGTGGAAACAGCGCGGGCCTGCGGCGAAACAAGGCTATGCGCTGTCGAATAACACGGCCCATAATAAAGATAGTTGAGCAGCGACGGCACGAACAGCAGCGCCAGCGCCGCTTTCCAGTCGGTTGCGGCATAAGCGAAATAGAGCATCGGTGCAGCAAGCACCATGCCGATTGCGGGCGCAGTCAGAATGTGCCGCCGGTTGGTCCGCCCATATCGTTCTGCCAGGGCACCGCCCGCCCAGGTGCCGATCATTGTGGCAATGCCAGAGGTGATTCCCAACCAGAACCCGGTTTCAGAGGCGCTGAGGCCATGGTTGCGCATGAACAGCACCGTCACCCACACCGACTTTCCATATGACAGGAATGCCGTGAAAGACGCCGCAATCAGCAAATGGATATAAGCGCGCGAGCCTAGAATTTCCCGCATGGCCGCCATGAAAGGCATCCGTTCAAGCACCCCATTCTTGGCGGCATCCGGGGCTGCCGTGCGGCGCGGATCGCGAATCAGGAAAGGCAGGATCAGCGCCAGCAACAATCCCGGCACGGCGGCAGACAGGAAGGCCACGCGCCAGCCGAAATTATCGTTGAGCGTGCCGCCCACCACCATGCCCAGCAGCCCGCCAATCGGAATGCCCAGCCCGAAAAAGGCGATGGCAGAGGCCCGCCGGTGCGGCTCCACCGAATCGGTGATGAGCGCGTGGCTGGATGGCGCACACCCCGCCTCCCCCACACCCACGCCGATACGCGCGAGCAGAAGTTGCACGAAATTCTGCGCCATGCCGCACGCCGCCGTCATTGCAGACCAGATCGCCAGCGAAATCGCGATCAGCCCCACCCGGTTCGTGCCGGGATGATCCGCGTGCCGCGCAATCGGAATGCCCAGAAACGTGTAGAAAACGGCGAAGGCCAGCCCCGTCATCAAGCCGATCTGCGTATCAGACAGCTGCAACTCCCGGCGGATCGGTTCAGCCAGAATATTGACGATCTGCCGGTCCAGAAAGTTCAGGATATAGACCAGCATCAGCGTCCAGAGCAGGATGCGCAACTGGCGCTGTGATGGCAGATCAGTGCGCGGCGTCGCCAAAGGCGGGTGCGCGGTCGCGCCCGGCGCGTCTTGGTCTGCCATTCATACTCTCCTTATCGTGCATCCACACTAGCACGAAGCATGTCGACCTTGTCAAAGCGCCAATTTGCCCTCTCGCAACATCATGGTAAGGGGCGATTGCTATAGGAACCAACAATGCGGCATCGGGTGTCCGCAGAATTGAGGGGGGATGTTGATGAGCAAATCGGCTTGGATGGCGGGTCTGATGCTGGCGGGGCTGGCAAGCCCGGCGCTGGCGCAACCGGAAATCGTGTCCGACAGTGGAGACACCGCCTGGGTGCTGACGGCATCCGCGCTGGTTTTGATGATGACGCTCCCCGGCCTTGCCCTTTTCTATGGCGGGCTTGTGCGCGCGCGCAACGTGCTTTCGGTCATCATGCACTGCTTCATCATTGCCTGCGGCGTCTCGCTGATCTGGGCGATCTTCGGTTACAGTCTGGCTTTTTCAGGCGAAGGTGCCTTGCTGGGCAATACCGGAAAGCTCTTTCTGGCCGGGCTGGATGATCTGCGCGACGGGCTGACCATCCCCGAAAGTACCTTTGCGCTGTATCAGATGACTTTCGCGATCATCACGCCCGCGCTGATGATTGGTGCCTTTGTCGAACGTATCCGCTTTGGCTGGATGGTGGCGTTCACGATGCTGTGGACGATCCTCGTCTATATCCCGGTTGCACACTGGGTGTGGGGCGGCGGCTGGTTGCAGCAGGGCGGGACGCTCGATTTTGCAGGCGGCATCGTGGTCCACACCACCGCCGGCATCGCCGCGCTGATTCTGGCGTGGATGATCAAGCCGCGCAAAGGCTTCAACAAGACGCTCCTCCCCCCGCACTCCCCGGCCTTGACGATGACAGGCGCAGGCCTGCTCTGGGTGGGCTGGTACGGTTTTAATGGTGGTTCCGCGCTGGCGGCAGGCGATTCGGCCTCGTCCGCGATCATGAACACCCATCTCGCCGCCTGCGCTGCTGCCATTTCTTGGCTGGTGGTGGAGCGGATCAAGATCGGCAAGCCAACCTCTATCGGCATCGTCACCGGCGCTATTGCGGGCCTTGCCACCGTCACCCCGGCGGCGGGCTATATCGGCCCGATGGGCGCGATCATTCTGGGCGTGCTGGGCGGGATCATCTGCTTCTATGCCGTGCTGCTGATCAAGCAGAAGCTGCATATCGACGATTCGCTGGACGTGTTTGCAGTCCATGGCGTGGGCGGCATCATGGGCTCTCTGATCATGCCCGTCTTCATTCTGGAAGGACTGGGCGGCCCCGGTTTTGAGCAGGGCGGGCTGGTGCAGCAGCTTGTGGGCCAGCTGATCGGCGTGGGCGCGACCATCATCTGGACCGCGCTGTGGACGGTGGGCATTGCCTTCATCCTGACCTATGTGGTGCCGATGCGCGTGGACGAAGAAGCCGAGCATGACGGGCTGGATCTGGCCAGCCATGGCGAACGCGGCTGGGATCTGGACGCCTGATCCCTTCTGGCCCGCACTGGAAAATGCGGGCCAACACGCCTATCTAATGCGCAGTACGCGCAAGGAGACGATTCATGGGTAGCTTCAGCATCTGGCATTGGCTGGTCGTCGGCATCCTTGTGATGCTGCTTTTCGGCAAGGGCCGCTTCTCCGACATGATGGGAGACGGGCCAAGGGCATCAAGGAATTCAAAAAGGGCATGGCGGATGAACCCGCCGCCCCCACCAAAATCGACGCCCCCCAGACGCCGATCATCGAAGCGGACAAGACGCCCGACAAGACCGCATGAGCGGGCCGCATCTGAATGTTTGACGTTGCTCCCACGGAATTTCTGCTGGTGGCCTTGGTCGCGCTGATCGTGATCGGGCCGAAGGATTTGCCGCGCGTGATGCGCGCGGTGGGGCAATGGGTGGCCAAGGCACGCGATGTCGCCCGGCAATTCCGCTCCGGCTTTGATGAAATGGTGCGCGAATCCGAAATCAAGGAAATGGAGCGCAAGTGGCAGGAAGAGAATGAGCGGATCCTGCGCGAGCATCCGCCGCTCGCGCCCGATGGGCCCGCCGTAATCACCCCGCCTGCCGAAGAGCCCAAGCCGGACAGCGCCGCGTGAATGAAATAGACGAAACCAAGGCCCCGCTGCTCGACCATCTGATCGAGCTGCGCGCGCGTCTGCTCTGGAGCATCGCCGCGCTGGCCGTGGCCTTTGCCATCAGCCTCTATTTCGCCAAGCCCATTTTCGGCCTCTTGGCCCAACCCCTGCTCAACGCGGGCCAGGGCAAATTCATCTACACCAATGTGTTCGAAGCCTTTTTCGTGGAGATCAAGGTCGCCTTTTTCGCGGCAACTATGCTGGCTTTCCCGGTTTTTGCCACCCAGCTCTGGAAGTTTGTGGCACCGGGCCTGTATGCGAATGAGAAAAAGGCGTTTCTCCCGTTCCTGCTGATGACGCCGGTGCTGTTCGCGGCGGGGGCAAGCCTGGCCTATTTCGTAGCCATGCCGGTCGCCCTCTCCTTCCTGCTGGGCTATGCCGGGGATGTTGGCGGCGTCACGCTGGAGGCCTTGCCGGGCATTGACAATTATCTGGGCTTCGTCACCAAATTCCTGTTCGGCTTTGGCGTGGCCTTTTTGCTGCCGGTGGTGTTGATGTTGCTGGAGCGCGCCGGCATCGTCACGCGCGAACAGCTCAAATCGGGCCGCCGCTATGCGATTGTTGGCGCGTTCGCCATCGCTGCTGTGCTGACGCCGCCGGACATTGTGTCGCAAATCCTGCTCGCCGTGCCCTTGTGCCTGCTGTACGAACTGGCGATCATCGCGATCTGGTTTACGCAAAGGCGACGCAAGGCCGTCCCGGCTGACGAACCGGCCTGAGTTTCATTGGGGGCATTTTCAAGTGTTTGATCTGAAGGACGCACTGGGGCGGGCGGAGAACCACTCTCCCTTTCTGCGCCAGTTGATGAAGCGTTTCCCGGATACAACGGACCAGCTTCACGCGGGCGATCTGGATGCGGCACTCGCGGTTGCGCTGGAAGACAAGCCCTTGGCCGCAGCGCTGCGCCGGGCACGCGGGCGGCTGGCGTTGGCGGTTGCAGTGGGCGATCTGGCAGGCGCACTCAGTCTGGAAGACGTCACCGGCCACCTCACCCGCTTTGCCGACTTCGCGATGGACAAGGCCATCACCGGTGCGATTGACGCTGTTGTGCCCGGTGCCGAGCCGCGCGGCTTCACTGCCATTGCATTGGGCAAGCAGGGCGGCGGTGAGCTCAATTATTCCTCCGATCTTGATCCCATCCTGATCTTCGATCCCGAAACCCTGCCCCGCCGCCAGAAGGACGAGCCGGTGGAGGCCGCCGTCCGCATCGGCCGCAAGATGGTGGAGTTGCTGCAAGCGCGTGATGGCGACGGCTATGTGTTCCGCATCGACCTGCGTCTGCGACCTTCGCCAGAAGCCACGCCGATGGCGCTCCCGATCGAAGCTGCCATTGCCTATTACGAATCACAGGCACTGGCATGGGAGCGCGCCGCCTTCATCCGGTCACGCTCCTGCGCGGGAGACATTGCGCTGGGCACGGAGTTTCTTGACGCAATCAAGCCGTTCGTATGGCGGCGCGGCGTCGATTTCGGCGCAATCAAGGAGGTGCGCAACATTTCCGCCCGTATCCGCGATCATTACGCGCAAGGCCAGGCGTTCGGCCCCGGCTTCGACCTGAAGCGCGGGCGCGGCGGCATTCGGGAATGCGAGTTTTTCGCGCAGATCCACCAACTTATCCATGGCGGGCGCGATACCGGGCTGCGGATGCGCGCCACCATTCCCGCGCTCAACGCGCTGGCAGCGGCGGGCTGGATCGGCGCGGAAGAGGCGGAAACGCTGTCCTCCAGCTACCGGCTCTACCGCACCATCGAACACCGCCTGCAAATGGTGGATGACCAACAGACCCACAGCTTGCCCGCTCAGGCCGAGGCGCTGGAGAATGTCGCGCATCTGCATGGGCTGGAAAACAGCGCGGCGCTGCTCGATCTGCTCAGCCCGCATGTGAAAGCGGTTGGCCTGATCTATGACGGGCTTGATCCGGACGAAAATGAGGGGCTGCCCAATTCAGCGGAGCGGTTGAACGAGACGCTGCTCAATGAAGGCTATGCGCCCGAGGATGCCGAGCATCTGGCGGCGCGCATTGCAGACTGGCGCGGCGGCACATTGCGCTCCGTCCGCACGCCAGCCGCGCGCGAAGCATTTGAGGCGGTACTGCCGCCGATCATCAAGGCGTTCGCCCGCGCGCCGGCACCGCGTCAGGCCATCACCCGCTTTGACCAGATGCTGGAGCGGCTGCCGACCGCCATCAACATGTTCCGCCTGATCGAAGCGCGCCCTGCCCTGCTCGATCTGCTGACGACCATCCTGTGCCACACCCCGACGCTTGCCGAGGCTCTCTCTCGGCGCGCCGAACTCCTCGACGGGCTGATCGATTCCACCGCGCTCGATCCGGTCGACAGCGTGGAGGCGCTGGTTCAGGCCATGACGCTGCCCGACGCCATGCTGGAGGACCAGTTGGACCGGGTGCGGCAATTTGTGGGAGAAAAAAGGTTTGCGCTCGGTGCGCAAATCGCGACCGGCATCAGCGATCCGCTCGACGTCGCTTCGGGCTATGCGCGCGTGGCCGAAGCTGCGGTACGCGTGGTGACCAACGCCACGGTGCGCGCCTTTGAAGAGGCGCATGGCACATTGGCAGACAGCGAACTGGTGATCCTGGCGCTGGGCCGGTTCGGCGGCGGAGAGCTCACCCACGCCTCCGATCTTGACCTTATCTATCTGTTCACGGGCGATTTTGCGGCCGAATCCAATGGCCGCCGTCCTTTGGGTGCCGTCCATTATTTCAACCGGCTGGGCCAGCGCATCACCAACGGCCTGTCGGTCGCAACGGCCTCCGGCCCGCTATACGAAGTCGATACGCGGCTGCGCCCCTCCGGTGCGGATGGCCCCCTCGCTGTCTCGCTCGATGCGTTCGAACGGTATCAGCGTGAAAGCGCGTGGACATGGGAGCATATGGCTCTCACTCGCGCCCGTCCGGTCTATGGCTCTTCCGCCGCGCGCGCTGCTGTGCAGTCGGTGATTGATGCAGAACTCGCCCGCCCGCGGGATCCGGTTGTGGTGGTGGCCGATGCCGCCAAGATGCGGGCAGATATGGCCGCGCACAAGCCGGGCAAGACCGGGCTGGACGTGAAGCTGTTGCCGGGCGGTCTTGTCGATCTGGAATTCGCCATCCATGTTTCGCAGCTGACGCAGGCGCGCGGCTTCAACCCGCGCCTGGCAGAGGCAATCGCGGCACTGGAATGGGGACGCGATGTGGCAGAGGCCTATGCCCTGCTGACCCGCTTTCTCGTCACCATGCGCCTCGTCGCGCCCGATCTGGAAGAGCCCGTGCCCGCCACGCGCGCGCTGGTTGCCAAGGCGTGCGATGCGCCCGATTGGGATTCGCTGCTGCACCAGATTGAAACCGTCCGCGCCACCATTGCGGCGCTCTGGACCCAAGTGAAGGAAGGATAGACCATGGCCGAAGCCGGTTCCCCCGCCCCCGATGCCAGCTTTACATCGCCCGATGGCACGCCCCGGACGATCAGCGATTTCAGAGGCAAGAAGCTGGTGGTCTATTTCTACCCCAAGGATGCAACCAGCGGCTGTACGCGTGAGGCGCAGGATTTCACCGCGCTCATCGGCGAATTTGCGGCAGCGGGCGCAACGGTGCTGGGCATTTCGAAGGACAGCGAAAAGAGCCACGCCAAATTCATCGCCAAATATGAGCTGAAGGTGGAACTGGGCACAGATGCGGATGGCAGCCTGTGCGAAGCCTTTGGCGTATGGGTGGAAAAATCGCTCTATGGCCGCAAATATATGGGCATCGAGCGCGCGACTTTTCTGATCGACGCGGGCGGTATTGTTGCCAAAGTGTGGCGCAAGGTGAAGGTGGCGGGCCATGCGGCCACGGTGCTGGAGGCGGTAAAGGCCCTCTCGTGACGGGTGCTGTTGCAGCCTTTCTGATCATCACGGCCTATCTGACGGCCACGCTCTCCGGCATTTTCGGTATGGCGGGCGGGCTGGTGCTGATGGGCGCGCTGGCGCTGGTTCTTCCGGTGGCGGCGGCATTTGCAACGCACGGAATTTTACAATTTGTTTCAAATGGTTGGCGCGCATTCCTTCAGCGCGATCATATCCGCTGGACCATTGTCGGCTGGTATGCACTGGCCTCTGCGGCGGCGGCGGGAGTCGTTTCACTGCTCGCCATCAATCCGTCCAAGCCGGTGCTCTTCCTGTTGCTCGGGCTGGTCGCCATGCTGGTCTGGCTTCCCAAGAACTGGGCGGAACTGGATGCCGCCAAGCCGCTCCATGCGCTGATTTCAGGCTTTGCGGTGACAGCGGTCAATCTCACGGCGGGGGTCGCGGGGCCGCTGCTCGACATTTTCTTTGTGCGCACAAAAATGACGCGGCACCAGATTGTCGCCACCAAGGCCGCCACGCAGGTGTTCAGCCATGCCGCCAAGATCCTCGTATATGGCGGGCTCGCGTGGCGCACGGCGGATGCTATGCCGCCCATCTGGGTGTTCGCGCTGGCAATCCCCGCATCCATGGCGGGCACAGCCACGGGCGGGCTGGTGCTGGACCGGATGAGCGATGCCGGATTCAAGCGCTGGACCGCCTGGGTGGTGACAGCCATCGGCGCGATCTATCTGATCCGCGCGGGAGCCATCTGGTAATGGAAAATGTACGCACCGCCATTCGCAACGCATTGCTGACGGCCGATCCGATTTCCAAGATCAAAGCTGCACGTCAGGTCGCGCGGGATTGGCGGCTCGGTCGCCTGTCGGGAGATGGAGACGTGCCGATGCCAGATCGCCCCGCCCGGCCCGCGCACCCCGAACTGCTGCCGCCGCGCCTGATGCCGCGCCGTCGCGGTGGAAGCAAGCAGGCACAAGTGGCCATGCTCCACGCGCTCGCCCATATCGAATTTGTCGCGATCGACCTCGCGCTCGATATGGCGGGTCGCTTCGGAGCCGATCAACCCGCCGAATTCACAGACGATTTCCTGTCGGTTGCTGCGGATGAAGCGATGCACTTTGCGCTGCTGGAGCGCCGCCTCAACCAACTCGGCAGCCATTATGGCGCCTTCGCAGCGCATGATGGCCTGTGGGAAGCGGCCGAGTCGACATGTGACGATGTGCTGGCGCGGCTGGCCATTGTCCCGATGGTGCTCGAAGCGCGCGGGCTGGACGTCTGCCCCTTCACCATCAGCCGGTTTTCAGCGTTGGGAGACGCCACCACGGTGCGCATCGTCACCCGCATACTGGATGACGAAGTGCGCCATGTCGCTCTTGGGGCAAAATGGTTCAACCTTTTGTGTGAATCGCGCGCGCTTTCCCCTGCAAATCATTGGAAAAATCTTGTGAAAAGCCGGTTTCGCGGAGCGTTGAAGCCTCCGTTCAACGACTCGGCGCGCGGAGTCTGCCGGTTTAACCCGCGACTATTATCTGCCGCTTGCTTCTCGCGGCCCCGACGGGCAGTGACCCTGATCACAGACGTTCCCGCCAAACGGGTAGGGAAACGCTGAAAACGGGTCGCATGTCGGGGGTTTCAATGGGTCAGGTCGCACTTTCCGGAACGGGGAAGATTTTGTCGAATGTCCGCCACCTTTTCCGGTCGCGTGAAGTGTTTCTTCATGACGGTGCCAACATGACCCGTATTCACCTCTCTTCCCGCGTTCAACTGGCCTGTGCCGGTGTCGTCGCCACCACGCTGGTCGGTGCGGTGCTTTCGGTTGGCCAGATGGCGGTCTCTGCGGTCGCCGTGTCCGATGCGGCGTCGGCCTTCGCCGCGCGCCAGGCCGAACGCAGCGAAGCCCGCAATCAGGTTGCCTCGCTCGAAAATGAAATTGAAACGGTGAAGGCTGTGGCCAAATCCGAAGTGGCCCGGCTGGAGGCGCGTCAGGCGTTTCTCGCATCTGTGATCAGCGGTGCGGGCGATCCCGCGCGCTTGGCCGCGCTCATCCCCGCCGCAACCAAAGCCACCACAGATGGATCACGCGGCGTGCTCTCGCTGTTCAAGTCGGTCGACCGTGATCAGATCAGCATGGCGGTCTCTGTCCGCAAGGCTGCCGATGCCCGGTTCGCGACGCTGTCTGGCGTAACTTCCAAATTGGGCGTGACGGGTACAGGTGGCATGGGCGGCCCCTATGAGCCGGTTCCCGCCGGGGCATCCGCGGTCACACAGTCCGTTTCGACACCCTCTGCCGATCCTCAGTTCCGCGCGCTGTTCAACAGCTGGAAGCGTCTCGATCAGGCCGAATCGACTTTGGTTGCCATTCCGTCTGCCAAGCCCGTTCAGGCTCCGTCCGTGAACAGCGGCTTTGGCGTCCGCTCTGATCCGTTCCGGGGCGGCCGCGCCATGCACGCAGGCGTGGATATGCCCGGCCCTATCGGCACACCGATTTACGCGACGGCGGATGCCGTTGTCGGTCGCACCGGCTGGGTCGGCGGTTATGGCAATTTGATTGAGCTGGAACATGGCAAGGGTATCCAGACCCGCTATGGCCACCTCTCCTCGATCCTCGTCACGCCGGGCGTGGCCATCAAGCGCGGTCAGATGATTGGCCTGATGGGCTCCACTGGCCGCTCGACCGGCAGCCATTTGCATTATGAAGTCCGCATTGACGGCTCGGCGGTGAACCCCATCCCGTTCCTGCAATCGTCTGACTATCTGCTGGCACTCCAGACCAAGACCAGCGTCACCGCGATGGGCGGGCCGGACGAAGGCAAGGCCTTGGTCGCCGCCTCCAAATAATCGCAAGACGCACGGCCCTTGCTCCGATGCCGGGGCGGGCCTATCTTGCATCCATGTCTGTCACTCTCTCCCAATCTGCCGCCGACCGTGTGGCATGGATCGCCTCGCGCCAGTCCAAACCGCCCATTCTCCGGCTTTCGGTGGAAGGTGGCGGTTGCTCCGGCTTCCAGTATCGTTTTGGCCTTGCCGAAGCGGCGGATGCCGATGACCTGGTGACCGCGCGCGGAGACGTGCAACTGGTGGTTGATCCGGTTAGCCTTGATCTGATCGACGGTAGCGAGGTGGATTTCATCGAATCGTTGGGCGGTGCCATGTTCCGCGTAACCAACCCCAATGCGGCATCCGGATGCGGGTGCGGCTCCAGCTTCTCGGTCTGACGCCCGCGTGAAAATCGCCACCTACAACGTCAACGGTATCAAGGCCCGCCTGCCCCGCCTGCTGGAATGGCTGGATGAAACGCAGCCCGATATTGTCTGTCTGCAGGAACTCAAATCCTCTGACGAGACGCTGCCGATCAAGGATGTGGAGGCGGCAGGCTATGGCGGTGTATGGCACGGCCAGAAGGCATTTAACGGCGTCGCCATCCTTGCGCGCGGAGCAGAGCCGGTGCTGGTGCGCAAGGGGCTGGATGGCGAACCCGAAGATGAGCATAGCCGCTATATCGAAGCGGATGTGATGGGCATCCGTGTCGGCGGGCTCTATCTGCCCAATGGCAATCCGCAGCCGGGGCCGAAATTCGAGTATAAATTGCGCTGGATGGAACGGCTTCGCGCGCGCGCGGCAGAGCTGATGGCGCAGGAAATCCCCTTCCTGCTGGCGGGCGACTATAATGTCATCCCCACCGATGATGACATCGCCAATCCGCGCAGCATGGCGGATGACGCGTTGATGCAGCCCGAATCGCGCGCGGCCTTTCGGCGGCTGCTGGCGCTGGGGCTGACCGATGGGCTGGAGGCCCGCCACCCCAAAGGCCGCCTTTGGACATTCTGGGATTATCAGGCGGGTGCCTGGCAGCGCGATTCAGGCTTCCGCATCGACCATCTGCTGCTCTCCCCCGAACTCGCGGACCGGCTGGTGGATGCGGGCGTGGACAAGGACCATCGCGGTCGTGAAAAGGCCAGCGACCACGCCGCGACATGGGTGGTGCTGGACTAACCCGAGCCCGAACTGGCCAAGCGCCCTCAAAATGGCAGCTTGAAACCTGGCGGCAACGGAATGCTGCCCTTCATCGCGTCCATCTGCGCGGTGGAGGCGGCATCGGCCTTTTCGCGCGCATTGTTGAGCGCTGCGGCAATCAGGTCTTCCAGCATCTGCTTTTCAGAAACGGCCATCAGGCTGTCATCAATCGCGACGCCAATAATGCGCCCCTTGGCCGTGGCGCGGATGGTGACGAGGCCGCCGCCGGAAACGCCTTCCACTTCAATCGTGTCGAGCGCGGATTGCGCGCGTTCCAGCTCCGCCTGCACATTTTGCGCCATTTTCAGAATGTCATCAATCGAGTTCATCGGTCTTCATCCTCCTGCTTTGGCCGGGGCTGCTTCCAGCAGTTCGGCTTCGGGAAAGGCCTCCATCGCCGCGCGGATCAACGGATCGGCGAGGATGACGGCGCGGGCTTCGGCTTCACGCGCCTCTTCCTGCTCGACGAGCGAGGGCGCGGCGGCGGTTTCCGCAAAGTTCAGCCGCCATTCCGGCCCCAGCACATCACGCACGACCAGATTGAGCTTGGTGCCATATTGCGGATCGGATTGAGGCTTCAACGGCCGCAAGGTCATTTCGGGCGGAGAGAAATCGACCAGGCCAAACTCGCGGCGCAACTGTTCTGCAATGAGAAACTTGCCCGCCTCTTCCATGCGCGTGACGACCTGTTCGAACGAAGTTGGCGCGGAAACGGGCGCAGGGGCCGAGGTCGGCGGAGGTAAGGATGCTGGCGCAGCAACCGCAACCGCCCCGCCGCCTGCAATCTGGCGCGCCAGTTCACCCGGATCTGGCAATGTGCTGGCATGGATGACACGCAACAGTGCCATATCTGCCGCTTCGCGCGGATCTGCGGCCCGCACCACTTCGTCATGGCCCTTCAGCAGCAACTGCCACAGCCGATGGAGCACGGCAAAGCCCATCTTGCCAGCCCATTCCTCGCACGCGGCACGCTCCTCCACTGACTGGGTGGGATCAACCGGTGCGCCCGCCTTACACAGAGTGATGGCATGGCAGAGCGAGAGCAGGCCCTTGAGCACGGTGCCGGGATCAACCCCCAGATCGGTCTGCTCGGCAAGTTGGGCGAGTGCGCTCCGCCCGTCTCCGGCCAGCAACAGGGCCATCAGCGCACGCGTCGAACCGCGATCAGACAGGCCAAGCATCGCGCGCACATCCGGCCCGGTCACCTTTCCGCCGCCCGCATCATCGGCATGGGCAATCGCCTGATCGAGCATGGAAAGGCCGTCACGCGCAGAGCCTTCTGCCGCGCGTGCAATCAGCATCAGCGCCTCGTCATCCGCGTCAACACCTTCAGCCTGGGCCACTGCGCCAAAATGAGCGGCGAGCTTTTCCGCCGAAATCCGTCGCAGATCGAACCGCTGGCACCGGGAAAGCACCGTCACCGGCACCTTGCGGATTTCGGTGGTGGCAAAGATGAATTTCACATGCGGCGGCGGCTCTTCCAGCGTTTTGAGCAATGCGTTGAAGGCATTTCGGGTCAGCATGTGCACTTCGTCGATGATGTATATCTTGTAGCGTGCAGAGACCGAGGAATAGCGCACCGCATCAATGATTTCGCGCACATCGTCCACACCGGTGTTGGACGCCGCGTCCATTTCCACCACGTCGATATGCCGACCTTCGGTGATC
Organism: Sphingomonadales bacterium; assembly: GCA_016714795.1. Classification (GTDB taxonomy): domain Bacteria; phylum Pseudomonadota; class Alphaproteobacteria; order Sphingomonadales; family Sphingomonadaceae; genus Aquisediminimonas. The sequence goes on from JADKCA010000003.1 coordinate 187,032, forward strand.
GCCTTGCAAGGCTCGCACTGCCCGCATGGATCAATCGTCGGCCCGCCCCGCCCGTCTGGCCCGATACAATTGAGTGCCTTGGCAATCAGCCGCGCGGTGGAGGTTTTGCCCACGCCGCGCACACCGGTCATCAAAAAGGCATGCGCCAGCCGGTCGCGCCGGATCGCGTTGGCGAGCGTTTGCACCATGGCTTCCTGGCCGATCAGCTCCGAAAAATGCTGGGGGCGATACTTCCGCGCAAGCACACGATAAGGCTGCGCGGGCGCAGGTTGGGGTGGCTCGCCCAGATCAAAACCGGGGCCGTCATCTTCGGATTCGGACATGCAACCCTTCTTACGCGCTTTTGCGATGAGAGTAACCCAAACCCGTTCGTATCGAGCGAAGTCGAGACATTATTACCCGGCACCTGTCTCGATTTCGCTCGACACGAACCGGGGGTGGGTGATTGATCTCTATGGGGAAAGGGTGGGAGCCGGAACGACCCGCAACGGATTCGTTGTGGCTGCTTCCTTCCGGACCTGACCAGATTGGCGAGGGCTGCGTCCGCCCGACTCCCGCGCGGCCTATGCCGGATGAGCAGACAAAGTGCAAGGCTCACAGAAAAGCCCCGGCGCATTGCTGCACCGGGGCTTCCCCTCTCTCCTATGAGATCGGTGTCTGGCTTAGAAGTTGAAGCCCACGGCCAGACCGTAACGACGCGGCTCCATCACGAAGGCGTTGGTGAACAGGCCCGAGGACGGGTCGGTCACATACTGGCCGGTGATGGCATCATTGGCCGTCAGGTTCTGGATGAAGGCACGAGCATACCACTTCTTGTCAGGACCATTGAGCGTCATCGAAGCGTTGACGATTTCATAGCCCTTGATCTTGTCGATCGGCTTGTTGAAGCTGCGGCTGAAATACTCACCGGTGTAGGTGAGGTCCAGACGCGTCACCAGGCTCATGCCGTTACCGAATTCATGGTCATACTGGGCACCTGCCGAGAACTTCCATGACGGAGCCTGAGGCAGCTTGTTGCCAGACAGATCAGCCTCGACGCCCGACGGGAGCGCCAGCGGAGCGCCTGCCAGATTGCGCGCGAACGCAAAGGGCAGCGGGTTGCCCGGAGCAACACCGAAGGCAGCAGCCAACGCAGCAGGTGGTGTGGCGATGGCACCGAGGATCGCCGAACAGCTTGACAGAGCGCCCACGGTGTTGGTGCCCGTAACAGGAACAAGAGCACCGCCCTGGCCGATGGCCGTCATCAATTGCTGACCTGTGATGGCACCCGTGGGCTGCACCACGCAGTTTGCCGCCGAAGCCGCATCCTTGATGATCACCACATCCGAACGGCCGTTGGAAGGATCACGCGTATCCACCAACGAGAAGTTCTTGATCTTGGTGTGCAGATAGGACGCGCTCAGGTTGAACGTCCAAGCCGGATCGGGGCGGAGCACCGCTTCGACTTCAAGGCCGTAAATTTCGGCATTGGTGTTGTCGTTGAACGAGGTCCGGTTGATGATGCGGCTGAGCTGCAAGTCCTTGTAATCATAATAGAAGGCGCTTGCGTTCAGGATGACCTTGCCGTCGGCAAACTTGTTCTTGGTACCGATTTCAAGAGCCTGAATGATTTCAGGGCTGAATGTGGCCGGAGCGGTGAACAGCGTGTTGTCGAACGGCGGGTTGATACCGCCCGACTTGTAACCGCGAGACAGCGACAGATAGATCAGATTGTCTTCAGTCGGCTTCCAGTCAAACACCAGACGCCCGGTCACTTCGTCGAAATTGGCGCCGAGGTTGCGGAAGGACTGTGCACCCGCCTTGTTCACGTCGGCGTCATATCCGGCAAAGCCAGCTGCCGTGAGCGGGCTGGTTCCGAAGGGCGTGAAGAAGTTGAACAGGAACTGACGGTCAAAGACCTGCTTCTTGTCGTTCGAATAGCGCGCACCAAAGGTGATCTTGAACTTGTCGCTCGGTTCCCAATAGGCTTCGCCGAACAGGCCATAGCTCTTCAGCGTATACGGATCGGTTTCGCTGTTGTACATGGACGGGCCGACATAACCGGCCTGACCACCGGTAGCACCCGCCAGTACCACAGCGGCATAATCGAGTCCCGAGGATTCAACGAAAAAATCCGAATCGGCCTTCAGATCATAATAGATGCCGCCAATCAGGAAGTTGAACGGACCGTCGAAATCCGAATCGAGGTGCGCTTCAAACGAATAGGAGCGCGCCTTGTCCGAGGACCGGTCAGCCGAAACCGGAGAGTTGGCGCAGGCTGCCGCAAGGCCACCATAGACGCCCGCATAGGTATCCGTGCCGTTGGAGGCGCAGATCTGCCCGGCCGAGTTGAACAGCTTGCCCGCCGCCGTTGGGAACACCGCCTTGAAAGTCGGGATGCCGCTCAGCGTCGAGATGTTGCGACCCGCTGCCATGAAATAGTCGGTGCGGGTATCGTTGTAGGTGCTGGTGTATCCGCCCGTCATCTGGAGGTGCATGGTGTCACCCAGATCCTGGTTGATGATCAACTGGAGCTGCTTGTCTTCCACGAAATAATAGGGCTTGTAGCCGCTGTTGACGGTGCGCATGTCGGCAGGATTGACCTGACCGGCATAGATGTCGGCACCCGCACGGCTGGTCCAGCCCAGTGCCGCGCCGATGACTTCCTGATTGGTCAGGATGCCGCCGAGCGTGGCATGGCCGTTGGCAATTTCATAGCCGACGCGATCCGGAGCGCAGCCCAGCACGCCGCTGGTGTCACGATGGCAAAGCTGCTTGCCGACGCGGTTGCGATCATCCTTTTCATGGAAATAGTAACCAATCAGGTCAACCGTGGTAGCATCAGACGGCTGCCAGCGCAGCGAGCCGCGCAGGGCGTACATGTTGCGACCATCGATGCGGCTGTTGTTGGCCAGATCCTTGGTATAGCCATCGCGGTTGAGATAGAAGCCGGCAACGCGCAGGCCGAGCGTTTCGCCAATCGGCACGTTCAGCGTGGCCTTGGCCTTGATCGACTTGTAATTGCCATATTCGATTTCGCCCGAGGCCCCCATCTTGTTGAGGTCCGGACGCTTGGTGATGAAGTTGACCACACCCGAGGTCGCGTTGCGGCCATAGAGAGTGCCCTGCGGGCCGCGCAGCACTTCGAGGCGTTCCAGATCGAAATATTCGGTTTCGAACAGACGCGTGATCGTCGGCATGTCGTTGACGTGGATGCCGGTCGCCGCATCGCAGCTGGTGCCGACGCAGAGATCGCCCACGCCGCGGATGGTGAAGCTGGAACCGGTGAAGTTCGTCTTGGTGAAGGTGACGTTCGGAAGGCTCAGCTGAAGGTCGAGCGCATTTTCGATCTGCTGCGATTCAAGCTGCTCCGCACCGAATGCGGACACCGAAATCGGAACATCCTGCAGCGATTCAGACTGACGCTGTGCGGTGACGAGAATCTCGCCATAATTGTCATCATCAGCCGCGCTTTGCGCAAAGGCTGGCGTGACAGCGAACATGGCAAGCGCAGTTGCCCCCAGAAGCTGATACTTCTTCATGTGATCCATCTCCCATTCTTGGCCCGATTTTCGGGCATTTGGACATCCGGGTGGGATGCCTGCGAATCTAGTCTGCGTTGACTTTCCTTTCGCGTCAATGCCGGAAATGCAGGAAAATTCAGGGGTTTTCATTCGCAACTGAAAATTGCGCCATCCTGCGCCGCTGACGTAGCGTAAAGGCAATGCCATGTGCGACTTCGCAAACGCGGATGGTTGCAAAGCCAATTCACGCGACTTACCTAGCGAGGATGACCAATCCTGACCAAAAGCCGCCCGTCCCCGATGATGTGCAGGATGCCATCCGCACGCTGATCCGCTGGTCCGGCGACGATCCTACGCGCGAGGGTCTGATTGATACCCCTGCCCGCGTGGCGCGTGCGTGGCTGGAATATTGCCAGGGTTACAAGGAAGATCCGGGGCTCCACCTTTCCCGCACATTCGAGGAAGTGGGCGGATATGATGAGCTGGTGCTGCTGAAGGACATTCCCTTCCAGTCGCATTGCGAACATCACATGGCCCCGATCACCGGCAAGGCCTCGATCGCCTATATGCCCAAGGATCGGGTGGTGGGCATTTCAAAGCTGGCGCGCGTACTGCATGGCTTTGCACAGCGCCTGCAAGTTCAGGAACGGCTGACGGCAGAGGTAGCCCAGTGCATCTGGAACAATCTCCACCCACAAGGAGTCGCCGTCGTCATCGAAGCGCAGCATGGCTGCATGACCGGTCGCGGCGTGAAGACGCATGGCGTGGGCATGACCACCAGTCGTCTGCTCGGCTGCTTTCTGGATGATCACCGCAGCCGCAAGGAAGTGCTCAGCCTGATGGGTTATTGAGCAGCGGGCGGCGCGGGCTTGGCGGCCGGGGACGGCAGCCGCCGCGTCGTGATGATGCGCACCGGCTTGTCCAGAATCTGCCCTTTCATGATCCCCTCGCCCGCCGTGGCAGAAATGGGGAGAGCATGGATTTTGCGCACTACGTCCATCCCTTCGACCACCCGGCCGAATGCGGCATAGCCCAGATTGTCGCCCGCCGCCTGGGGATCGGCATCCAGCGCGGGCATTGGCCCCAATGTGATGAAAAAGTCTGATGTCGCCGTATCGACCGCACCGCGCGCAAAGCTGATCGTTCCATCCAGATGCTTCAGGCCGGTCTGCGTCGTCGGCTCATGCTTGACAGGGGGGATGATCGCCCGTCCATCCCAGCGCGCACGCCCCTGGATCAACCCTGCGCGTGCCTCTTCCTGCGCGCCATATTTCATCGCCCGGTAAATCTCGGTGCCATCAAAACGCCGCACCGCCACATATTTGAGGAAATTGGCAACAGAGAGCGGCGCGTGTTCCGCATCCAGTTCCAGCAGGATGCTGCCTTCGCTGGTCTGCATCGAAACCAGCACGCGTGCCGGCAAGGGCTGAACGGCAGCAGGCCGCGCTGGTGCGGCCTTGCGCGGCGGCGGACCGGCTGCGAGCAGCAGTGCGGATGAAAGCAGGATGGCGGCGCGAACAAGATGGGTCATGCCCATAGTCTATGATCAAATCCGGCACGATTCCAGCCCGGTGCAATGCAGGCTGGTTGTGTTTGCCTGCGCCGCCTCATAGGCTGTGTGGCAGGAACATTTGATCGACCGGGGCCTGCATCGTCTGACATGCTGAAGAGTGACACGAACGGCAGCCCTGTTTTGGCAGGTGAACACGGCACGTCCATGACCATGGGGCTGATCGCGCTGGATGAAGGCGGCGCAGAAGACCATGTGTTTGCAACTGGTGCGTTGCATGAAGGCGTCTGGCTGCGGATCAAACAGATTGCAGACCGGGCGCTGGCCTGTCTCGCGCTCCTGCTGCTCTGGCCTGCCCTGATTATCATCGGTGCAATGGTGCGCGTCGATTCGGCCGGCCCCGCGCTGTTCCGGCAGGTGCGCATCGGGTATCAGGGCCGCACGTTCACCGTCATCAAATTCCGGACGATGCACGCGGCACTGGGTGATGAGGCCTGCCGGACCCGCGCCGTCACCCGGGCAGATGATCCCCGCATCACCCGGCTGGGGGCTGTGCTGCGCCGGTCCCGCATTGATGAACTTCCGCAGATACTGAACGTGATCCGGGGCGAAATGAGCTTTATTGGCCCCCGCCCGGACGAAGTGGCACCATGCGCTCACTTCGAATCACACATTCCCTGCTACCGCCACCGCCAGACCGTCTATCCAGGGATCAGCGGCTGGGCGCAGGTGAATCAGGGTCATGTCACCGAAGTTGAGGATGTCCGGCAAAAGCTCCAATACGACTTATATTACATCAGACACTTCTCGGTCTGGCTCGATCTGCTGATCGTGGGAAAGACGATCCGGACGATGCTGACCGGGTTCGGATCGAAATAGGCTTACCCCTTCGCCAGCACATCCAGTGCAGCGGCTGTCAGCGCTTCTGCAGCGGTGGAAATCACGGCTTCGGCCTCCGGCGCCCAGAAGGGTGAATGGAGCGATGGCAGCTTCGCCGCATCGCCCTGTGTGGCTTCCCATTGCGCCTTGGGGACACCGCCTACCCAGAAGATCAGGCTCTGCTTGCTCTGATCGGCCAGCCAGTAGCGGCTGAAATCCTCGCCCGCCGTGGTGGGTGCGATCTTGCGCACGCGATCCGACCCGAAGCGCGCTTCAAACACTCCGGAAAGGCGCGTCGTCAGGTCCGGCGTGTTGAACACAGAAGGCGTGAATTCATCCTTCACGGTGACGACCGGCAACTGCTCATCGGCCAGACCCGCCGCAATCCCTTCCCCGCGCGCAATGCGTTTGATGCCGGAAATCAGCTTTTCGCGCACTTCGGGCTTGAAGCTGCGGACGGTCAGCAGCAACTCCGCCTTATCGGGAATGATGTTGTGCTTGGCTCCGGCATGGAAGCTGCCCACTGTCACAACAGCCGGATCAAACGGATTATTCTCCCGCGCGACGAGCGTTTGCAGCGCCGTGACGATGCGACTGGCGAGTATGATCGGGTCTTTGGTGCTGTGCGGCTGCGCGCCATGGCCGCCCACGCCCTTTACCAGCAAGTCAACGCTGTCCACATTGGCATAGGCATAGCCATCGGTATAGCCGATCATGCCTGCCGGCAGCATTGCGGAATCATGAAAGGCCAGCGCAACGTCTGGCTTGGGAAAGCGGCTGAACAGCCCGTCCTCCAGCATTGCCCGTGCGCCAGTGCCGCGCTCTTCCGCCGGTTGCGCGATCATGACGAGCGTGCCGGACCATTGCGCCTTCATCGCAACCAGTCGCCGTGCCGTGGCAACCCACGCGGTCATGTGCGTATCATGGCCGCAGGCGTGCATCACCGGGGATTCAATGCCTTCCTCGCCCGTGGCCTTGACCTTGGAGGCAAAGGGCAGCCCGGTCTGTTCGGGCACCGGCAGCCCATCCATATCGGTGCGGATCAGCAGCGTCTTGCCTGGCCCGTTGCGCAACACGGCAACCACGCCGGTCTTCCCCACGCCACTTGTGACGGTGAAGCCCAGCGCCTTCATTTCGGTCGCCATGCGGGCGGCGGTCTTCACCTCCTGCATCGACAATTCGGGATTGGCATGGAGATGGCGATACAGGTCCATCAGGCCCGGCATGTCCGCCGCCACGGCCTCGCGCAATGGCTCTGCCATCGCCGGTTGCGCCAACAATGCCAAGGCCAGCGCCAGTGCCCGTCGCATCCGCATCATCCCGCACTCCCCAGATCGTGTGAGTCTAGTTCACCAATGTATAGGGGATTTGCACATAGTCGAGCATCCCTTTGGCGTAGCGCTCGATCCGCGATTTGGGTTGCCGGGAGAAGAGCGCCTGCACATTAAAGCCGAGCCCCAAGAACACGCGGCGCTTCTGCGGTTCGCCGGCCAGCTTGGAGCGATCCGAAAAGCCGCGCGCATAATAGCCCATATGCAGTTCCAAGAACCGCCATGGCGTGTCGCGCGTGCTCTTGAAGCCAGACAATTGCGCGGAGACGAAATATTTGCGCTTCTCCAGCTGATCCACCAGATGCAGACCTTCCGCCCCGAAGGTCGGCTTGAACTCCATGCGGAAATCCAGCTTGTCGCGCAGGCCCGGCACCGTGTTCCTGAGCAGCGACAATCCGGCTCCGGCCAGATGCACCGTCATATCCTGATTGGAAAAGCCGGTGCGCGCGGTGAAGCCGTCCATGATCTCGCCATAAGTGAGCAGGCCAAGGCTGATGATCGCGCCAGTTTTGGCGGCCCCCGCCTTTTCGCCGGTCCGGCGGCGGATGATGCTTTCCATCACGTCGGTGATGACATAGGTTTTCCAGGCATGATGCATCTTGTCCATGCCCAGACTGTATGTGGATTTGCCGAACCAGCCTTCATTCTTGAAATGGAAGCCCGATCCGCCGGTTGTTACATCGGCGAGGCGCGTCGCCGTGATGGCGGACGCAGCCGCCAACACTTCCCACCGCACTGATTTGGCCTGACGCGAGAAGGTGGATAGCCGATAAGGCTCGGCAGGAGGCGGAACAGGCAGGGAATCAGGCGGGTTCATGTCCGGCCCGCTGGAAGTGACCATCAGCGCATCTGCCGAAACCGGTTCCACACTGTCCGCATCCGCCTCTGCCCCAGCTGCGTCGGGCGTGGCAGACGGCTCCAGTGCAAGAGCGGGCGTGCAAGACAGGGCGAAGATCGCAAAGGGATACAGGATCGTTTTCATGGGGGGACGGCCCCTATCGTGAGTGGAGGCATATTGCCTAGGACAAAATCAACATCTTGCGATAGGCTGAGAAATTGGCGGGATTGGGGCAAACATTGGGCCAAAATATAGCCTCTGCAGTTGACAAGTGCCCGACAGAACGGGACGCTTCCTTCAACCGCACGGAACGGGAGAGGGTGAATGGAATCAGCCGGAGTGCCAAACAAGGCCGTGTGAGACCTTTCAGAGCAGGGCTGGTGCCGTGTGCCCGATGTGCTGGATGCGGCCCAATGCGTGCACGCGCGCGCACGCGCTGGAGCGGCTTCATGCCAGTTCTTGATCCCAATGCGGCCAATGTCCGTGTGTTCTATCTGCTGGAAATGGATGCGCTGTTCCGCGAACTCATCCGCCATCCCGCAGCGCTTGCGCTGGTGCGCAGCCTGCTCGGCCCGGATGCTATGGTCTCCAACTTTACCGCCAACATTGCCCGGCCCGGTTCGCGCTCCATGGCGCTTCATTCGGATCAGTCGCTGGTCGTGCCCGAACCATGGGTCCAATCCTGGGCGATCAACATCATCTGGTGCCTGACTGATGTAACCTTTGAAAATGCCGGCACGCTTCACATTCCCGGCAGCCAGCATTGGCAGGCCCGCGCGGAAGCGAACCCGCCCGAAGAAGCAGAAGGGCATAGACCCATGTTTGCGTCGGCCTATGCTGCTGCGCTGACAATCTCTTCTCCGGCAGCGGCTTCAAGCCGTTCGGAAATGGCTTTCAACCGTGTTTCGCTCGTTATTTTTTCACCCGTCAGATCCGTGACATAGAAGGTGTCTACCGCGCGCTCGCCATAAGTGGCGATATGGGCGCTGTGGATTGTGACCTTCGATTCAAACAGTGCGTAGGCCAGCGCATAGAGCAAGGCCGGGCGGTCCCGCGCGGCGGTTTCGATCACGGTATAGCGGTTGGAGGCGCGGTTATCGATCAACGCGCTGGGGGCAATGTCGAACGCTTCGGCGCGCAGGCGGTGCATCGGGCGGGCAGCAAGGCGGTTCATCATCTTGTGACGATCCACCAGCGCCTCGCTGATCGCAACCTTCAGGCGCTCCAGCTGTGCGTCTTCGGCAAAAGGCCGCCCCATCGGATCCTGCACGAGGAAATTGTCAAGCGCGAGCCCGTCCCGCGTGGTGTGGATGCGTGCGTCGATGATGCTGCCACCCGCCAGATGGATGGCGCCTGCCATGCGATAAAACAGGCCCGGATGGTCTCCGGTCATGATCGTCACCAGCGTGGCATCGCGCGCGGGATAGACCTGTGCGTCCACATGCAGCGGTTCATCGCCTGCAATCTCCACCTGACGCGCATTGGCGGCCAGCACATCGTCTGCTTCGGCAACCCAGTAGCTATCCGGCATCCGTTTGCGCCATGCTTCGAACCGAGCCGCATCCCAGCCCAGCGCGGTCCGCAGCGCATCCTGCTTGGCAGCGATGCGTTCCTTGCGCCCGGTCTGCTTATGGCCAAGGCGCAACACTTCCTCGGTCGCTTCGAACAGGTTGGAGAGCAATTGCCGCTTCCAGCCATTCCACACACCGGGGCCGACCGCGCGAATGTCCACCACAGTCAGCGCCAGCAGCAGCCGCAGCCGCTCCGGTGATTGCACGACCTGCACGAAATCGAGAATTGTCTTGAAGTCAGACAGGTCACGCTTGAACGCCGTGTCTGACATGAGCAAATGCGTGCGCACCAGCCACGCCACCGTTTCGGTTTCTGCGGCGGACAGGCCGAAGCGCGGGCAGAGCTTCATCGCCACTTCCGCACCCAGCACCGAATGATCGCCGCCGCGCCCCTTGGCAATATCGTGCAGCAGCACCGCGACATAGAGCACACGGCGTGAAATAACCTGGCGCAGGATGGCGGTGGCGAGCGGATGATCTTCCCCCAAATCACCCTTTTCGATGCGAGACAGCAGGCCGATGGCACGGATCGAATGCTCGTCCACGGTATAATGGTGATACATGTCGAACTGCATCTGGGCGACAACGCGGCCAAAATCCGGCACGAAGCGCCCGAACACGCTGGCGTCGTTCATCCAGCGCAGCACCGTGGCCGCGTCTTTGTGCGATGTCAGGATACCCATGAACAACGCATTGGCGTTTGGATCATTGCGCACCTTGGCGTCGATCAGCTTGGCATCGCGATTGGCCACGCGCATCGCCTGCGGATGAATTTCCAGCCCGTGCTGGTCAGCCAGCGCGAACAGTTCGATCAGCCGGACCGGGTCTTCGGCAAACCAGCTGTCACGCGGCAGAGCGAGCCGCCCGCGATCCAGCACAAATCCGCTGAGATTGCGCGGCGCGCGGCGGAATCCGGCAAGCGAGAAGAAGCGCTTTTTCTGGCCTTCGCTCTCATCCAGATTGGCCAGAAACAGACCGGTGAGATCACCCACTTGCTTCGCGGTCAGGAAATAATGCTGCATGAAGCGTTCGACAGGCGAGCGGCCCGGCCGCTCGACATAGCGCATCCGCTCTGCAATTTCGCGCTGCACGTCAAAGGTCAGCCGCTCTTCGGGGCGGCGTGCGATCAGGTGGAGGTGGCAGCGCACCGCCCAGAAGAAATTTTCTGCCTTCTGGAACTGGCGCAACTCCTGCCGGGTGAGCAGCCCGCGCTCCACCAGTTCGGAGACATCATCTACGCGGTGCATATACTTACCGATCCAGAACAGGGCGTGCAGATCGCGCAAGCCACCCTTCCCTTCCTTCAGATTCGGCTCCACGACGTAGCGGCTGTCGCCCATCCTCTTGTGGCGCGCATCGCGCTCTGCCAGCTTGTCTGTGATGAAGACGCGCGCCGTGCCTGCCACCACCTCGGTCTGGAATCGGGCGACGGCCTCATCATAGAGCGCGGTATCGCCCCAGACATAGCGCGCCTCCAGCAAGGCGGTGCGGATCGTGAGATCGCTCTTCGCCATGCGGACCATATCATCGAGCGAGCGGATCGAATGCCCCACCTTCATGCCCAGATCCCACAATGTATAGAGGATCGATTCGATGACCTGTTCAGACCAGCCGGTCTGCTTCCACGGGGTGATGAAGGCGATATCCACATCCGAAAAGGGCGCCATTTCCCCGCGCCCGTAACCGCCGACAGCCACCAGCACGATCCGTTCCGCCGCTGTGGGGTTGTTGAGGTGATACATGCGCTGGGTGGTGAAATCATAAGCGAGCCGCAGCACCTGATCGGTCAGGAAGGCGTAGGAGGACGCAATGTCCCGCCCGGCAGTCGGATGCGCATCCAGCCGCGCGGCGATTTCGGCGCGCCCAGCCTCCAGCGCGGGCTTGAGCACCCGCACCAGCGCATTGCGCATGGCGGTGTCTCCCGCAGGCTCGATCTCTTCGAGCGCGGAGACGAGCGCGCGGCGATCAATGATGGCGCGGCGGTTGGTGATCTGTTCGGAGCGGATTGACATGGGTTGTGGCTATGCCGGTTTTCGGCAAGAAGGTCATCAAGAAACAGGGTTTTGGGGAGGCGTATCGATGGCAGGACAATTCTGGAAGGCGGCTTTGCTGCTGGAGATGGCCGCTGCGCCGCTTGCTGCGCAGGACAAGGCACCCCCGTCGATCAAAGCTGTCATGCCCCCGCAGCCCGTTCCGGTGAAGTTTCCGGACCGGAGTCTTTATGGAAAAGTGCTGGTAGACGCGACCAAAGCCTTGGCAGAGGGGAAGGCGGACAAGGCGGTCGAACTTCTCGAAACCGAAAGCCGCAGCTTCACTTTCACCGGGCCGGATGCGATGCTCCAGCACGCCGTGGTGGCCGACCTGATTACCCTCTTGGCCTATTCCGATCCGGCCAAGGCCCAAATGCGCTATGACGCCTGGGTAAAGGCGGCCCCCGATCCGTCAAACCAGTCTCCGCTGGACCTGTTGCGTATGCCAGTTCTGAGCCGCCTGCACCTCTTGCACGGCAAGGCCGAAAATGCGCGAGCAGTGATTGCCGCTCATAGTGGCGTGCGGGATGCACTGGTGGAGCAGTATCGTGCGAAAGTCGAAGCCGATTTGAAGGCCAAGATCCGCAAGAAGAACAAATATTATCCCGAAGATACGGCCTTCCGGCTGGCGATGGAGCGCTTCAGCACCAGCATACGCCTTTCGGAATTCCTGATCGAAGCACATGAGCGAGGGGACGTGGCCTTTGCAGACTTCACGCCGCAGAGCCGCAACCCCTTCTTCAACAATGATTCAACGCTGAATCTGCACAGCAGCTTTTCCTGTCCTGCGCATCATCCGGCCTCAGCCCCCAGGACTGGATGGTGGCCGATATAGGGTTTGACCGGGTCAAGCGCTCCATGATCGCCATCCCCTTTGCCGCATCCGGAACCGCCGTCATCGAGCCGATGCTGGAAGCGCTCGAGAAGGTCAACATCTCGATCTCTGGCATGAGAGACATTACAGAGCGGCAGCGCGTCCTGTTGCGCTGCACGCGGTCCACGCCCCCGATTTCGGCAGCTGAAGCCATGCCGGACTATACCTATTTGCGGACATATCTGCTGCCTTTGGTTCCTGACCCCGATGCGGAGGTCAATTTCAACATTTTTAGAGACCCGATCAGCAATCTGGTGCGGGACAAGAACTGGGTCACCCTTCTCAACTACGCCTATTCGCCCTTTACTGCCGTGCCGGAGAAGTTCGGACCAGCTCAGCGCGCCCTTCTTACCGCACTGGAGACCATGCCCAAGCCGGACCCCGTGGCGATTGCCATTGTGAAAATCTGGATGTTACCCGATTCGTCTCCGGGAGAAGTGTGGCGGACCCGCAATCAACTGCCGCTTTACAGCGAAGCCGTGAACCAGCTGAAAGATGTTCCTTCCATGCCGCCGCGTGTGCGGGCCTTTCATGACTTCAGACTGGCCTCCATGCACGAAATCGTGGGGGATGCCGTTGCCGCCGAAGCCATTTATCGCACCATCGTTGCGCGTGCGCCCAAGGAGCTGGAAGAAAAATCGAGCGAAGTGATGCGTGCTCGTCTGCGGCTCGCGGCGATCACGGAAGCGTCAGGCCGATTTGCCGAATCTGCGGAACTTTTCCAAGCGCGGGGCCTCAGCCCGGGACAATGCTCGCTGTATCAGAGCCGCCCCGTCATCACGAGTTTTCAGCTGCCCGATTATCCATCCATGGCGCTCCGCCGCGAGGTGCAGGGCAATGTCCAGTTCGAATTTGATCTGAACGAAACCGGCAAGCCCGACAATTTCCGCGTGCTCGCCTCTACGCCGCCCTTCGTGTTCGACAAGGATACGATCCGCAGCTTTTCCAAGGCCAGCTTCGCACCGGCCACACGCGGCGGCAAGGCATTGCCGTGCGAGGCAGCGATCCAGAGCTTTACATGGCGGATTCCGGATTGATGCGGGGGCTTACGCCTCCAGTTCACCCTGATATTTGAGCTCCAGATAACGGCCTTGCGTCGCCAATTTGTGCAGGTCTCCTGAGGCGAGTTGAACGCTCATGCGTTGCAATTCGCTGTCTACAACGGATAATCCATCCACCAGCTGCCGGTCCGGATTGAGGCCATCCAGCCCCTCCTTGCGCATCGCGACCGGCACGCGCTGATAACCCGTCACCAGTTCGGGCAGTTCGTCTGCCAACAGGCGACGAATTTCCAGCGCGGCGGGTTCTTTCTCATCAAGCGCACGCAACTGGTCGCTCAGCGTTTCGAGCTTGAGACCGATGCCATCAACCAGCTTTTGTGCGGGCGCTGGCAAGGCCTTGCGCTGACTGGCAAGCCATTCCTCGGTGCTGATCGGCAGCATGGAAAGCGCCGTCTTGGGCAGATCGCTGGCAGAGCCAGATCCCCCGCGCGGAAAAGCGAGCAGGCCAATCGCCCCGAACAGGAACAGCAGCGCGACGATGATGACCCCAGTCACACCCAGAGGCGCAATCGCAAGCCCCCACACCATCGCCGCCAGTGCAAGCGCGATCGTATAGAGAATAACCCGCGTCAGCCGCTGCCGCGCAGTCCGCACCTGCCGCTTGCTCGCCCGAACGACGAGCCGGGATTCGGCATCCACCCGGTTGAGCAGCTCTTCCGCGCGCTGGAGAATACGATCCGATTCCATCGCTTAGGCCTCCGGCGCGAACGGATCGGGCTCGCTCTTGTCAATCGCGGCCTGCGCCTGACCTTGCGCGCGCGCGATATAGCCCTTGGATTTTTCCACTTCGCTGGACAGCGTATCGACTGTGGTTTTCATCGAGATCAGCGCCTTGCCCTTGAACTCATCAATCTGGTCCATCGTCAGATAGATGTTCTGGAAGGCGCGTTGCAGCGTTTCCAGCGGGATGGTGCTGGCGGCGGCCTGTTCATGAATCGTGGCCGTCTGCGTCTTCAGCAGTTCGCCCGTGGACTCGATGATGTTCGCCGTGGTGGTGTTGAGCGCAGTGATCTGTTCCAGAACCAGCTTCTGCCCCACTAGCGCCTGCGCCACCGTTACCGCCGTGCGCAGCGCCGCCACGGTGGTGGTGGAGGCGCGGTCCACGCCCTTGATCAGCTCGACATTATTCTTCTTGACCAAATCAAGCGCAAGATAACCCTGCACACTGACCGCCATTTGGGTGAGCAGATCCTGCGTGCGTTGGCGCGTGTAGAACAACGCATTTTCGCGGATCGCCTTCGCCTTGGCGGGCTCTGCAATCTCCAGATCGGCGGCCTTGGCCTCAAGCTTGCCATCAAGTGCCTTGGCGATGTGGACCATTTGCTCCAGCCGCCCCATCGCGCCCCACAAAGTCTGACGCTCGACATCGATGGCGGCATTGTCTTTCAGCAGCTCATCCTTGCCGGAAGACAGATGACTGAGGATCGCAGCGATATGGCCCTGGCTGGACTTGTAACTGTCGAAATAGGTCTTCAGATTATTGCCGAACGGTATGATGCCAAACAGCTTGCGCGGGCGCATCAGATCACCCTTGGCTCCGGGGTCCAGATCCTCGATGGTGCGGCGCAGCTGAGCCAGATCAGCCCCCACGCCTGCATCCTTGTCCATCGCGCGCACCGGTCGATCCAGAAAACGGTTGGACTGGCCCGCCGCCTCGGCAATTTCCGCACGGCCCATAGTGGTGAGTTGGTCCACCTTCTTGCCGAACTCCGGTGAATTGGGGTCCAGTGCCGCAAGATCAGCTACAAAGGCCTCTGCCTTGGCATCCAGCGCGGACTTCACCTCATCCTTGACAGGAACAAGCCCGACAGCCTTTTCTGGCGCAATAACGGGAACCGCTTCCGGCGGCGTCAGCGTGATGGTGGGGGCAACGGCTTCACTCGACACATCAGGTCTCCCAAACAAAGGCGCTGCCAATATGGGGTAAATATCTGTATTATTCAAGTAACACACTGGGAAATCGGCGTGCGAAGGATTTTGTCCTAGACGGTGCGGAATTGCCGCGCGAGAAACAGGCATAAAAAGTAGACCGGAGGAACCATGCCCACGCTCGCCCGCAGCCTTGCGCTGGCCCTGTTCGCATCTCAGCTCGTCGCAGCCCCATCCCTCGCGCGCAAGGCGAAGACGGAAGAGACGGTGACGCGCGATGCGCTGTCCGTCCTGATCGAAAAGATAGACATGGCCGTGCAGGATAATCGCGCGGAAGAAGCCAGCCTGCTGGCGCTCGACATGCTGGCACGGCTCGATAATCTGGCACCCGCCGCCGACCTGGAGAAGCGCAACAGCGCCATCGTCTCTGCGCAATATGCCTTCAAGGTCGCTGGTCGCATTGCGGACGAACGCGCCGCCATCCAGCTGCACAAGGCCGTTTCCGAACAGCAATATGGCGTTGCCAGCCGGGAGGCAGACTATATCCTGCCCGATGTGGCGGACAATCTGCGGCGCGAAGGCCGTACAGGAGATGGCGAGCGCGTGTTGCGCGATGCCATTGCCGAACGGATCAGACTATTGCCCGCCGGAGATCCGCGGATCATTGACCTCCACAAAGGGCTGGCCACCTATCTGGAGGAATCCTCCCGCCTGTCGGGCGCAGTGGAGGTGCAACGCGAGGTGCTGGCCCTGCAAACGCGATACCACCCCGATGAGCACCGCGCCTTGCTGAACACGACCCGAGACCTGTGCTGGAATCTGGGGCAATTGGGACGCTATGCCGAAAGCATCAGCCTGCTGCGCGCGGCCATTCCCAAGGCGGAAGATTATTGGCGCTCCACCGGCGCGACCGAGGAGTATAATGGCAGTTTCGACAGCATGGGTGCGGCCATGCTGATCGCGGATTTCCAGTCTTTGCTCGCCGACCAGCTGGGGGCCGAAGGGCCAAGCGAAGAAGCGGATAAATTATTTCAGGCGTCACTTGCGTGGCGCAATCGATATCAGTCGCGCCCGACACCGATCGTGGCACGCGCTCATAACGCCATGGCCTTCCGCCAGAATTTCCAGGGCCGCTTTGCTGAAGCGGAGGTGAATGCCCGCACCGCGCTTGACATCATGGGCGAACCCGACGAGCCGGACATCACCATCGCCAAGTATAAATATAACCTCGCCGCTGCCCTGCTGGGACAGGGCAAGGCGGAAGAGGCCATTCCTCTGCTGCGTTATGGCGTGCCCGTGCAGCGCAAGCAGTTTCCGGATGATCACCCCGATCTGGCGATATTGCTCTCCACCTTGTCAAGCGCACTGGCGCAAGTGCCGGGCAATGAGGAAGAAGCGATGGCGCTCGCCACCGAGGCCGCCCGCATTGCGCGCAAGCATCGAGATGCGCGCATTGCGGGCGGCTACAAGGATAGCGTTGCAGATGCCGGAGCTGCCGCAATGACGCGCGCCATCGGCGGCGATGTCTCCACCCGCGATCCGCTCTCGATGGCCTATGGTGCTGTTCTGCGCGCCACATGGCCCAATCTGGGCAAGGGTGCGGACGATGCCGCGCTCGTCTCTTCGGCATTCATCGCCGCGCAGGATCTGGAACAGTCCGTTGCGGGTCAGGCCATGGCTGAAGCCGCCGCGCGTTCCATGGGCGGCAGCGGTCCGCTAGGCATTCTGGTGGAGCAACGTCAGGCGCTCGTTGCGCGGACCCGCGCCGAAAATACCGCACTCGCCAACGCGCTGGCGAGCGGGGAAGCCGCCCGCATAGACCGCGCGCGTGCAAAACTCAGCGGCTCCGCATCTGAACTGGCCAAGGCCGATGCGGCCATCCGCGCGCAGTTTCCGGACTATGAAGCGATGGTCTCTCCCGCCGCACTGGATGTGGCGGGCGTGCAAAGCCGCCTCAAGCCGGGGGAGGCCCTGCTGTTGATCGTGCCACATGGCGACACGGTTTATGCCTTTGCGGTGACAAAGACTGGCCTCAAGGCCCATCGCACGGTTGGCGCGGTGGAGGACGTGCGCGCGCAGGTCCGCCGTCTGCGCTGCCGGGTGGATGAAGCGAGTTGCACCTCTGAAGCCGATCTGGATGCGAGCGCCACCGATGCCGCCACCCGCGAAGGTCTGGACGAATTCTTCCCCCGCTATGACCGCCGCGCCGCCTATGATCTGTACCGCACCCTTGTTGCCCCGCTGGAGCCGGTTCTGGCGCAGACCAGGACAGTTTTCCTCACCGCCTCTGGCGATCTGAGCGGCCTGCCCTTCCCCATGCTGGTGACGGACCTGCCAGAGGATGCGCCCGCCGAACCCTCTGATGCCGCCAGCCTGCTCAAAACCAAGTGGTTGGGGGACCGGTTCGGCCTTGTTGTGCTCCCTGCCGTTTCCGCGCTCAAGGCGACACGCCCGCTGCCGGGGCAGAGGCCAAGCGCAGGCACCGTCAGCTTTCTGGGCTATGGCGCGCCGACTCTGGGCGGCACTTCTGGAACGACACGCAGCGCAACCGCAGGCCGCAGGCGGTTCCGCAGCGGCATCATGCAGTTGCGCGGCACTGGCCCCGATGCACTGCGCGCGCTTGATCCGCTGCCCGGCACAGAGATTGAGCTGAAGGCGATGGCGGGCGTGCTCTCCGCCCAGCGGGGTGCAGTGCGGCTTGGCCCGGCCGCCACCGAAGACGCATTTCGCACCGATCCGCGTCTGGGCGGCGCGCGCGTGCTCGCCATTGCCACTCACGGCCTGTTGCCGCGCGAACTGGATGGCAATGCAGAGCCTGCCCTTGTCTTCACACCCCCTGCCACCGCCAGCGCACTGGACGATGGTCTGTTGACCGCCAGCGAGGCCGCCCAACTCAAGTTGACCGCCGAATGGGTCATCCTCTCTGCCTGCAACACAGCAGCAGCAGACGGCACGCCGGGCGCGCAGAGCCTGTCCGGCCTCGCCCGTTCCTTCCTGCATGCCGGTGCTCAGGCCTTACTGGCGAGTCACTGGCGAGTCTCTGATGAGGTGACGGCGGCCCTCACGGTTGAAACCTTGCGCCTGCGCCGGACCCAATTGCTCGCCCGACCAGAGGCCCTAAGGCAGGCCATCACCACAATCCGCACCGGCAAGCGCGCGGATGGGTCCGCACTGCCCGGCTGGCAACCCCATTGGGCACACCCGGCCGCTTGGGCTCCGTTCATCCTTGTGGCAGCGGACGGGGAATAGCGCCCCCTTGCCTTTTCTGCCGCCCTGATCTAAAGGCGCTTTGCTTTCTCGACATCGTCAAGACGTTGGGGTCGGAGCCACAAGGCTCCGGCGACAAAAGCGCATGGCATGGTTTCAGGAGTTTTCATGGCGGACATCGCCGTTATCACCGGATTGATCGAACCCCACGCACAGGCGCTGGGTCTTTCGCTCGTGCGTGTCGCGATGTTTGGCGGCACCTCTGATCCGACCTTGCAAGTGATGGCCGAACGCCCCGACACCCGCCAGCTGACCATCGAGGATTGCGCCGAATTGTCACGCCGCATCTCTGACACGCTGGATGAAACCGATCCCATCGAAGAGGCGTATCGCCTCGAAGTCTCGTCGCCGGGCATTGACCGCCCGCTCACCCGCCTGTCTGATTTTGCAGACTGGGCCGGGTTTGAAGCGCGGCTGAGCCTGATCGAGGCCGTCAACAACCGCAAGCGGTTTGACGCGCGTCTGGACGGGCTGGAAGATGATCTTGTGGTCGTCACCATGCTCAAATGGGGCGAAACGCTCCGCATCGAATTTGCCAACATCGCCAGCGCCAAATTGCTGCTGACCGATGCCCTGATCAAAGCCACGGCCCCGCTGTCCAGCGAGGGCGCAGACACGATTTCACTGGAGAGTTGAATCCCATGTCCACACCCATTGCCGCCAACAAGACCGAGCTTCTCGCCATTGCCGATGCGGTTGCCCGCGAAAAGCTGATCGACAAGGGCATTGTCCTTGAAGCGATGGAAGACGCCATCCAGCGCGCAGCCAAGGCGCGTTACGGTGCCGAGAATGACATCCGCGCCAAGATCGATCCGCAATCGGGCGACATGCGCCTGTGGCGCGTCGTGGAAGTCGTCGAGGAAGTGGACGATTATTTCAAGCAGGTCAGCGTCACCGATGCGCAGAAGTTGCAGGCCGGTGCGGCGCTGGGCGACTTCATCGTCGATCCGCTGCCCCCCATCGAGTTTGGCCGCATTGCAGCACAGGCCGCCAAGCAGGTGATCTTCCAGAAGGTCCGCGATGCAGAGCGCGAACGCCAGCATGAAGAGTTCAAGGATCGCGTGGGCGAGATCATCACCGGCGTCGTCAAGCGCGTGGAATTCGGTCATGTCGTGGTCGATCTGGGTCGCGCCGAAGGCGTCATCCGCCGCGATGCGCAGATCCCGCGCGAAGTTGTGCGCGTGGGTGATCGTGTCCGCTCTGTGATTCTGAAAGTGGTGCGCGAAAATCGCGGGCCGCAGATTTTCCTCAGCCGTGCGCATCCGGAATTCATGAAGAAGCTCTTCATGCAGGAAGTGCCGGAAATCTATGATGGCATCATCACCATCATGGCCGCCGCGCGCGATCCTGGCAGCCGCGCCAAGATTGGCGTGATCAGCCGCGACAGCAGCATTGATCCGGTCGGCGCGTGCGTTGGCATGAAGGGCAGCCGCGTGCAGGCTGTCGTGCAGGAAATGCAGGGTGAAAAGATCGACATCATTCCCTGGTCTGAAGACACCGCGACCTTTGTGGTGAACGCGCTTCAGCCCGCGACCGTCTCACGAGTCGTCATCGACGAAGAGGAAGGCCGCATCGAAGTGGTGGTGCCCGATGATCAGCTCTCGCTCGCCATTGGCCGTCGCGGGCAGAATGTCCGCCTCGCCAGCCAGCTGACGGGCCGCGCCATCGACATCATGACCGAAACCGACGCGAGCGAAAAGCGTCAGCGCGAATTCGTCGAGCGTTCGGAAATGTTCATGAACGAATTGGACGTGGACGAAACGCTTGCCCAGTTGCTGGTCGCCGAAGGCTTCACCACGATGGAAGAAGTCGCCTATGTCGAGCTGGACGAAATTGCCTCGATCGAAGGTCTGGACGATGAAATCGCCGGCGAACTCCAGAGCCGCGCTTCCGAAGCGCTCGACCGCCGCGAAGAGGCTGCGCGCGAAGAGCGTCGCGGCCTTGGCGTGGATGATGCGCTGGCAGAACTTCCGCACCTGACCGAAGCGATGCTGGTCGTGCTCGGCAAGGCGGGTATCAAGACGCTCGACGATCTGGCCGATCTCGCCACCGACGAACTGATCCAGAAGAAGCGCGTCGAGCCTCGCCGCCGCGAAGGCACGGAGAAGCCCGAGAATAAGGGCGGCGTCCTCGCCGAATTCAACCTGAACGAAGAGCAGGGCAACGAAATCATCATGGCTGCCCGCGCCCATTGGTTCGAAGATGAGGGAGTCGCTGATGCGGAACCCTCACAATGAAACCGGCGAGACTCCTGAACGTCGCTGCATAATCACGGGTGAGCGCGGTTCGCGCGGAAGCCTGATCCGGCTCGCGCTCGGGCCGGACGATGTCGTGCTGCCCGATGTGCGCGCCAAGGCTCCCGGCCGCGGCGCGTGGATCGGCGTGCCGCGTGCAGAGCTTGAGGCGGCCATTGCCATGGGCAAGCTCAAGGGCGCTCTGGCACGAGCTTTCAAAGCTTCTGTGGAATATCCCGATGATCTGGCGCAGCGGATTGAAGATGCGCTGGCTCGCAATGCGATGGACCGGCTGGGGCTGGAATCGCGCGGCGGCACTCTGCTGACCGGATCGGACCGGATCGAGGAAGCGGCCCGGCGCGGGCGCGTGGCGCTGTTGCTCCATGCCAGCGACGCGCGCGATGATGGATGCCGCAAGCTGGCACAGGCGTGGCGCGTCGGGCAGGATCTGGAAGGTTCTGGTCTCGCAGGCGTTCGCCTCTCGGCAGACCGGCATGTGCTGGCGCTGGCCTTGGGGCGTGAAAACTGCGTCCACATCGCCATCACTGATCGGCGCGCCGCGCATCGTATCGACGAAAGCGTGGGCCGTTGGCAGCGTTTTATTGGATTGGAGTGGGTCCCTGCCCTTGCGGAATCAGCCGCCAAGGTTCACGGGGACGCCGCGCATGGATTTTTGCAGGAAGACGGGTTAGGGCAATGAGCGATACGGAAAAACCGAAACTGGGCATGCGCGCGCCGCTGGGCATCAAGCGCACCGTAGAGACGGGCCAGGTGAAGCAAAGCTTCAGCCATGGGCGGCAGAATACTGTCGTTGTGGAAGTGAAGCGCCGCCGCATTCTGGGCAAGCCCGGCGAAGCCGAGGTTGCGCAGACGCCTGCGGCTCCCGAACCCGTTGTTGCGGCTCCGCCGCCACCTCCGCCGCCCCCGCCGCCTGCACCCAAGCGGGCAGAGGCTCCGCTCTCGCGTCAGGAAATGCAGGCCAAGCTGCTGCGTGAGGCTGAAGAGGCCCGTCTCTCTGCGCTGGAGGAATCCCGCAAGCGCGAGGAACAGGCCCGGCTTCAGGCGAGCGAAGACGAAAAACGCCGCGCCGAAGAAAACCGGCGTGCCGAGGAAGAGGCTGCGCGCGCAGCAGAGGAAGCCGCGAAGGCCCCCGATCCCGAACCGGTTCAGGAAGAAGCGGCTGCGCCTGCGCCCGCTGCCGCACCCGAAGACCGTCAGGAGCGGTTTGGCGCCAAGCGCCCGGCTGCTGCGCCTGCCGCGCCGCGCAAGCCGGAGCCCGCGCGCCCCAACCGCAGCGGTCGCCCCGGCGATGATCGTCGCCAGTCTGGCAAGCTCACGGTCACCCGCGCATTGGGTGATGACGACAATGCCCGCACCCGCTCGCTCGCAGCCCTGCGTCGCGCCCGCGAGAAGGACAAGCGCGCCCATCAGGCAGGCGGCCCCTCGGTCAAACAGGTCCGTGATGTCGCGGTGCCCGAAGCCATCACCGTTCAGGAGCTCGCCAACCGCATGGCAGAGCGTGGATCTGCACTGGTGAAGGCGCTGTTCAAGATGGGTATGCCCGTCACGATCAACGAAACGATCGACCAGGACACGGCGGAACTGCTCGTCACCGAATTCGGCCACAACATTGTGCGCGTTTCGGATTCGGATGTGGACATCGCGCATGACGACGATGTTGATGCCCCCGAAACACTGAAGGCCCGTCCGCCGGTCGTGGCGATCATGGGCCATGTCGATCATGGCAAAACCAGCCTGCTCGATGCCCTGCGCGGCACCGATGTGGTGGCGGGCGAAGCCGGCGGCATCACGCAGCATATCGGCGCGTACCAGCTGACGATGAAGGACAAGAGCAAGATCACCTTCCTCGACACGCCGGGCCACGAAGCCTTTACCGAAATGCGTGCACGCGGTGCCAATGTGACCGACATTGTCATCATCGTGGTCGCCGCCGATGACGGCCCCAAGCCGCAGACCGTGGAAGCAATCAACCATGTGAAGGCCGCTGGCGTTCCCATGATCGTGGCCATCACCAAGTGCGACAAGCATGAGGCGGACCCGCAAAAGGTGCGCGAGCAGCTGTTGCAATATGATGTGATCGTGGAATCACTCTCTGGCGACGTGCAGGAAGTGGAAGTCTCCGCCAAGACACGCGACGGTCTTGATACGCTGATCGAGAAGATCCAGCTTCAGGCCGAATTGTCCGAGCTGAGCGCCAATCCAAATCGTTCGGCTGAGGGCAAGGTGATCGAAGCCCGGCTCGACAAGGGCAAGGGTCCGGTGGCCACCATCCTCGTGCAGCGCGGCGTGCTGCGCACCGGAGACATTTTCGTCGTCGGCAGCGAAAGCGGCCGTGTGCGCGCAATGGTGGACGACAAGGGCCGCCAGATGAAGGAAGCTGGTCCTTCCATGCCGGTCGAAGTGCTCGGTCTGGGCGGTGTTCCTTCCGCTGGAGACACGCTGACCGTGGTAGACAGCGAAGCGCGTGCCCGCGAAGTCGCCGCCTATCGTTCGGACGTGGCGACCAAGAAGCGCACCGGCTCCGGCCCGGCCTCTCTGGAATCGATGTTCTCCGCGCTGAAGGAAAAGCAGGCAGTGGAGTATCCGCTGGTCGTGAAGGGCGATGTGCAGGGTTCGGTTGAAGCCATCTGCTCCTCGCTCGCCAAGATCGGCAATGATCTCATCAAGGTCCGCATCCTGCATTCGGGCGTGGGCGGCATCACCGAAAGCGATGTCACGCTGGCCAAGGCGAGCGGCGCTCCGATCATCGGCTTCAATGTCCGCGCCAATGCCAAGGCGCGCGAGATTGCCGAAAAGAACCATGTCGCGCTCAAATATTATGACGTGATCTATGATCTGCTGGATGACATTCGTGCCGGCATGGCGGGTGAACTCGGCCCCGAATATTTCGAAACGGTTGTTGGCCGCGCCGAAATCAAGGAAGTCTTCCCCGCTGGCAAGCATGGCAAGGCCGCCGGTCTGCTGGTTCTGGAGGGCTATATCCGCAAGGCCCTGCGCGCCCGCGTCACCCGCGACGATGTCATCATTTACAATGGCTCGATCTCCAACCTGCGTCGCTTCAAGGACGATGTCGCCGAAGTGCGCGCCGGTCTGGAATGCGGTGTCACGCTGGAAGCGACGACAGACATCAAGAAGGGCGACATGCTCGAAACCTTCGAGGTGGAAGAGCGCGAACGGACGTTGTAATCGCAATCCCCTCTCCCCTTCGGGGGAGAGGGCGGGAGAGGGGCTGTGTTCACGCACGCGCCCGTTCGGGTTTGGAGGGACTCCCCCTCTCCCCGGCCCTCTCCCCAGAAGGGCAGAGGGAAACCCATGAAAACCACTGACACCCCCTCCGTCCGCATCCTCCGCGTGGGCGAACAAGTGCGCCATGTCCTGTCTGAAATCCTCGCGCGTGGGGATGTGCATGACGAGACACTGGCCAAGCATATGGTATCAATCACCGAAGTGCGCATGTCGCCCGATTTGCGCCATGCGACGGTTTTCGTGAAGCCGCTGCTGGGGCAGGATGAAGAGGCTGTGCTCAAGGCGCTGCGCACCAACACCGCCTATCTGCAAAAGACAGTCGCCTCCAAAGTGCGGCAGAAATATGCGGCCAAGCTCAAATTCCTGGCGGATGAAAGCTTCGACGAAGGCACACATATCGACAAATTGCTGCGCGCGCCCAAGGTTGCTCAGGATCTGGGTGAGGCTGAGTAGCTATTGCCGGTCGAACCGGGCGTTGATGGTCAGGTTGACCTTGTCCCCCACCACCACTGGCCACGCCTTCATGCCATAGGCTGAGCGCCTGAATCGTGCGGTTGCGGTCAGATCCATCTTGCCCTGGCGCGCCATGGTTTCGAGCGGCTGGGGAAAGCTCACCTTCAGCGAAAGCGGGCGAGACACGCCGCGCACGCTCAGCTGGCCATCCACGATTGCGGATTTCGGCCCGGTGAGGCGCAGGCGCGTGCCATGAAACACCACCTCCCGAAACCGGTTTGCATCAAAAAAATCCGTCCCTTTGAGCATGTCATTGTCAGTCTTGTCGCCCGCGTCGAGCTGGGTGGCATCCACGGTGACGCGCAGGTCAAACCCGTCCACCCCGTCGGCGCGATAGCGGACGGCACCGGTCAGCGTGGGAAAGGCCACCTTCTTCTGAGAAACGCTGAAGAACGACACCGAAGCCGAAACCCGGCTTTGCGTGGCCGCCATGGCGTAGCTGCCTTCTGGCAACCGGGCCTGCACCGGCGCCGCAAGCAGAGACCCTGCCAGCAAGGCAATCCAGCGGTGTTTCATGACCATAAAATCTCCTCCGCCCGCTCAGTTGGCAGGGCAATTGCATATGCTTATCAGCCTTCACCTTGACCTGCCATGTATGGCCGCAACCTTTCGCAACCGCTGCGGATCGTCTAGCAGGCCAGCATGGCCAAGCTTTATTTCTACTATGCCAGCATGAATGCGGGGAAATCGACCACGCTGTTGCAGGCCGATTTCAATTATCGCGAACGTGGCATGCACACCATGTTATGGACCGCTGCGCTGGATGATCGCTATCACGCCGGGGCTGTTTCCTCCCGCATCGGCCTTCGGGCGGATGCGCATCTGTTCACGCCGGAAACCGATCTGCTGATAGCCGTCGACGCTGAACATGCCTCCAGCCCCCTTTCCTGCCTGCTGGTCGATGAAGCGCAGTTTCTCAGCCGCGATCAGGTGCTCCAGTTGGCGCGTGTGGCGGATGAGCGCGGCATCCCCGTGCTTTGTTATGGCCTGCGCACCGATTTTCAGGCGCAGCTTTTCCCTGGAAGTGCTGCCTTGCTGGGGCTTGCAGACGCGCTGATCGAAATCAAGGCGGTGTGCCATTGCGGTCGCAAATCGACGATGAACCTGCGCGTCGATGGAGATGGCAAACCGGTGCGTGAAGGCGCACAGATTGGCATTGGCGGTAATGAATCCTATCTGGCCTTGTGCCGCAGACATTTCATGGAGCTGGCGCGTGGCTGATCTTTACGTTCCCCTGACCGACGGGGACATCGCACTCGAGCCGCTAGCCGAAGCGCACCGCGAAGGGTTGCGCGCGGCGTGCGCTGAAGACAATGACATCTGGCAGATCTATCCCTTCTCCTATGCAGGAGATGCCTTTGATCCGCAATTTGACAGGATGCTGGCCGGGCCGCCGCAACGCTGCTGCTATGCTGTAACGATCGATGGCGCGGTTGTCGGCATGACCGCATGGATCGATGACAATCCCGCCTTTCAGTCGGTGGAGATCGGCAACAGCTACATCGTCCCCCGCCTGCGCGGCAGCGGTTTCAACACGCGGCTCAAGAAACTGATGATCGACCATGTGGTCGCGCGGGGCTATCGCCGGATCGTGTTCAAGGTGGATCAGGTCAATGCACGCTCGCAAGCCGCCGTGCTCAAGCAGGGCTGCACGCAGGAGGGCGTGTTGCGCGCCGAACGCATCACATGGACAGGCCGGGTGCGCGATACCGTGATTTTTTCAATTCTGGCCGATGAGTGGAAGGCGTTGCAGGCATGACCAATATCCTATTCGAGATTGCCACCTGGTTAGTGCCGCTCACCATCGCCATTGTCTTTCATGAAGTCGCCCATGGTCGCATGGCCCATGCGCTGGGCGATCCTACGGCGGCGGAACTGGGACGGCTGAGCCTTAACCCCATCCGCCATGTTGATCCGTTCGGCACGGTCATTCTCCCGATGATCCTCGCAGTCTCCGGCGCGCCCATCTTCGGCTGGGCCAAGCCTGTCCCCTTCAATCCCACCCGTTTGCGTGATCCGCGCTGGGGCTCTGTGCTGGTGGCGGCAGCAGGCCCGGCCTCCAACATCGTGCTGGCGCTGGTCGGCGCGCTCGGCGTGGCTCTGGCGGCCAAATCACTCGGAGCAGAGGAAGGCAGCACGATGGCATCCGTCATCATCGGCAACCTCTCCAACTTCATCGCGATCAATCTCTTCCTCGCAGTGTTCAACATGATCCCCCTGCCCCCGTTTGACGGCTCCAAGGTGCTGGCGGGGTTCCTGCCTGATGGCTGGCGGCAGAGTTTCCAGAATCTGGACCGCTATGCGCTGTTGTTCATGATCGGCCTGCTTTTCATCCTGCCCCAGTTCGGCCCGGAATTCGATGTGCTGAGCAAACTTGTCGATCCGCCGGTGCGCTGGCTGTTCGAACAGATCATCACTCTGGTCAGCCACCTCGTCTGACATGACATCGCTCAACGGCTGGATCATCCTCGACAAGCCCCATGGGCTGGGTTCCACACAGGCTGTGGGCGCGGTCAAGCGCGCGCTGCGCGAAGGCGGCTATGCCAAGGTCAAGATCGGCCATGGCGGCACGCTTGACCCACTGGCGACCGGCGTGCTGCCGATTGCGTTGGGCGAGGCGACCAAATTGGCGGGCCGGATGCTGGACAGCGACAAGATTTACGAATTCACGATCCAGTTCGGCACAGAGACGGACACGCTCGATCTGGAAGGCGTGGTAGTGGCGGAAAGCGATGTTCTGCCCATGCTGGGTCAAGTGGAGGCAGTTCTGCCGCGCTTTACTGGGCCGATTGCGCAAATACCCCCCGCTTATTCCGCGCTGAAGGTGGATGGCCAGCGCGCCTATGATCTGGCGCGCGCCGGGGAAGAGGTGGTGCTGAAAAGCCGGGATGTGGTGGTGCATTCTCTAAAGCCCTCTCCCCTGCAGGGGAGAGGGTTGGGAGAGGAGGAGCCTGCTTCCGCACGGCCCCTCTCCCCGGCCCTTTCCCCTGAAGGTGAGAGGGAGTTGAATGAAATCACCCTCACCGCGCATGTCTCCAAAGGCACCTATATCCGCTCCCTCGCGCGCGACATCGCCCACGCCCTCGGCACCGTCGGCCATGTCACCATGTTACGCCGCATCAAGGCCGGGCCATTCACGCTCGACAACGCGATTTCGCTGGACTTTCTGTTCGAACAGTCTAAGGCCCGCGCGCTAGAGGACATTATTCTGCCGTTGAGAACGGCGCTGGTCGACATCCCGGCGCTCGCTCTTACCCCGGAACAGGCAGGGGCGCTCAAACAAGGGCGCGTCTTGACCGGGATTGCCGCACCGGACGGCCTCGCCCTTGCCACGCTGGACGAAATTCCCGTTGCACTGGTCGAGTGTTCAGATGGCACCGTTACGGTGGAACGCGGCTTCAACCTGTAAACACACGATGTCGAAGGAAAACACATGTCGATTACTGCTGAGCGCAAGGCCGAACTGATCAAGGACAATGCCCGTCACGAAGGTGATACCGGCTCCCCCGAAGTTCAGGTCGCCATCCTCACGGAACGCATTGCCAACCTGACCGAGCACTTCAAGACGCACAACAAGGATAACCATTCCCGTCGCGGCCTCCTGATGCTCGTCAACACCCGTCGCAGCCTGCTCGATTATCTCAAGAAGATCGACGTCAGCCGTTACGCGGCGCTGATCGCGAAGCTTGGTCTGCGCAAGTAACCAGCGGCGGCCCCCAATCGGGGGCCGTTTGCTTTTCCGGGCGATGGCAATTCGGCAATCGCGCGGAGCGGGCAAACTGCTCGCAAATGGAGGGATGGCCCAGCAATGACCGGCCCCCTCACCCAGAAGGAAGCCAGCAGGCATAGGGCCGCTGGTTCGAAGGAAAACACATGTTCAACACGAAAACTGTAACAATCGAGTGGGGCGGAGAAACCCTGACACTCGAAACGGGCAAGGTTGCCCGTCAGGCTGACGGCGCGGTCATCGCGACGCTTGGCGAAACTGTCGTCCTGTGCGCCGTCACGGCCGCAAAGAAGGTGAAGGAAGGGCAGGATTTCTTCCCGCTCACCGTCAACTATCAGGAAAAATATTTCTCCTCCGGGCGCATTCCCGGTGGCTTCTTCAAGCGCGAACGTGGCGCGACGGAAAAGGAAACGCTGGTTTCCCGCCTGATCGACCGTCCCTTGCGTCCGCTGTTCCCGGAGGGGTTCTACAACGAAATCAACTGCATCGCGCAGGTGCTTTCCTATGACAGCCATAACGAGCCCGACATTCTGGCTCTGGTGGCTGCATCCGCTGCGATGACGCTGTCTGGCGTGCCCTTCATGGGCCCCATCGGCGCCGCGCGCGTGGGCTATCTCAACGGCGAATATATCCTGAACCCCACCGATGAACAGGTTGCCGAAGGTGATCTCGATCTGGTGGTTGCCGCAACCTACGACGCCGTGATGATGGTTGAATCCGAAGCCAACGAGCTTTCGGAAGAGGTCATGCTGGGTGCCGTTCTGTTCGCGCATGACGCGTGCAAGGAAGTCGTCAAGGCAATCATCAAGCTGGCCGAACAGGCTGCCAAGGATCCTTGGGAAATGCCGGAACAGGCTGATCTGGGTGCGGCCAAGGCCAAGCTGAAGGATCTGATTGGTGGCGATATTGCCGCAGCCTACAAGCTGACCGACAAATCTGCCCGTGCCAACGCCCTGAACGAAGCCCGCGCCAAGGCCAAGGACGCCTTTGCCGACGCAACGCCGCAGGACCAGATGGCCGCCAACAAGCTGATGAAGAAGCTGGAAGCGGAAATCGTGCGCGGCGCCATCCTGAAGGACGGCACCCGCATCGATGGTCGCACCACCACGCAGATCCGCCCGATTGTGGCGGAAACGCACTTCCTGCCCCGCGCCCATGGCTCTGCCCTGTTCACGCGTGGCGAGACCCAGACCATCGCCACCTGCACCTTGGGCACCAAGGAATCAGAGCAGATGATCGATGGCCTGAACGGCCTGCGTTATGAAAACTTCATGCTGCACTACAACTTCCCCCCTTATTCGGTGGGTGAAGTGGGTCGCTTCGGTGCGCCGGGTCGTCGTGAAGTCGGCCATGGCAAGCTCGCCTGGCGCGCGCTGCACCCCGTGCTGCCGAAGAAGGACGATTTCCCCTACACGATCCGCCTGACCAGCGACATCACCGAGTCCAACGGCTCGTCCTCGATGGCATCGGTCTGCGGCGGTTCACTCGCCATGATGGATGCCGGTGTGCCAATCACGCGCCCGGTTTCCGGCATCGCGATGGGCCTGATCCTGGAAGGCAAGGATTTCGCGATCCTGTCTGACATTCTGGGTGATGAAGATCATCTGGGCGACATGGATTTCAAGGTGGCCGGCACCTCCGAAGGCATCACCACGATGCAGATGGACATCAAGATTGCGGGCATCACGCGCGAAATCTTTGAAAAGGCGCTGAATCAGGCCAAGGAAGGCCGTGCGCACATCCTGGGTGAAATGGCCAAGGCTCTGGGTGAGACCCGTCAGGAACTCTCCGCCCACGCGCCGCGCATTGAAACGATGCAGATCGACAAGTCCAAGATCCGTGACATCATCGGTACGGGCGGCAAGGTGATCCGCGAGATCGTCGCCACCACCGGTGCGAAGGTCGATATCGATGATGAAGGCCTGATCAAGATCAGCTCGTCTGACCTCAGCCAGATCGAAGCCGCACGCAAGTGGATTTCGGGCATCGTCGAGGAAGCTGAAGTCGGCAAGGTCTATGACGGCAAGGTCGTCAACATCGTCGATTTCGGTGCGTTCGTGAACTTCATGGGTGGCAAGGACGGTCTCGTCCACGTCTCTGAAATGAAGAATGAGCGCGTCGAAAAGCCGACTGATGTCGTGTCCGAAGGGCAGGACGTGAAGGTCAAGGTTCTCGAAATCGACAGCCGTGGCAAGGTTCGCCTCTCGATGCGCGTAGTCGATCAGGAAACCGGCGAAGAGCTGGAAGACACGCGCCCGCCGCGCGAACCCCGCGAGCCGCGCGGTGATCGTGGCCCGCGTGGTGATCGTGGCCCCCGCCGTGACGGAGACCGTGGTGATCGCGGCCCGCGTCGCAGTGATCGTGGCCCGCGCCGCGAACGCTCCGAAGGCGGCGAAGGTGGCGATCCGAACCATGTTCCGGATTTCCTGAAGGACTGATTGGTCTCTTCAGAGCCTAAAAAAGACGGGGGTCGCAGCGATGCGGCCCCCGTTTCTTTTGCGGACTATGCCGACATAGCCAAACGATCGCTAGATGCGGATCAAGCCATCACCTTCAGATACAGATGCTCATCATCCCGGTGGTTGCCGACCATGAAAAAGGTATCGGCGATCCAGTCGAAGCCGTAGCGTTTGTAGAAGCGTTGCGCGCGGATATTCTCGCTCCATACGCTCAGGATCATTTCGTCAGACGCGGTTTCGCGTGCCTGCTCCAGCGCCCAGTCCATCAGCACCGGGGCCAGCCCCGCCCCCTGATGGGTCGCCCGGATATAGAGTTCCTTCAGTTCGGAAACGCGCTTGCCCGCACAGTCATAATCGAGCGTGGGGACCAGCCCGACCTTGCAATAGCCCACCAGCACGCCACCATCCTCTGCCACACGCGTGCGAGATTGCGGATCGGCCAGCGCCTTGGCCCATGCGGCATCGGTCTTGTGCTCGTCCAGAAATGCGTCGAGATCCTCCGGCCGATAGAGATGGCCGAAGGTCTCCACAAACGTCTCACGGGCCAGCGCGGCAAGGGCAGAGGCATCTTCCACCCGAGCCGCGCGATAGCTGACCGTCATGCCTTCAGCGTCAGGGCTTCAAAGCGGGAGAGGTGATGATCAGCAGAGCCGAACTGGTTCTCCATGATCGTCGCGCGCTTGAAATAATGGCCAATCATATATTCCTGCGTGATGCCGATGCCGCCATGCGTCTGCACCGCATTCTGCCCCACGAATTTCGCAGAGCGCGAGACCTTCGCCTTGGCGAGGCTGATCGCGGCCTTGCGTTCGTCGGCAGGCAGATCGAGCTTGAGCGTGCCCATCAGCGTCATCGACTTGATCTGCTCGACCTCGATGAACATGTCCGCCATGCGGTGCTGGAGCACCTGGAAGCGGCCAATCGGCTGCCCAAATTGTTGACGCTGCTTGGAATAGTCCAGCGTGCCTTCATGCAGCTTAGCCGTGACGCCCGCCGCTTCAGCCCCCAGCGCAACGCATGCCTGATCCACGATCAGTTCGACGAGCGGGAGTGCAGCCCCCTCCCCGCCCAGAAGCGCATCAGCCGGAACCGCGCAATTTTCGAAATAAACCTCAGACGCCCGGAAGCCATCCACCGTGGGATAATCGCGGCGCGTGATGCCCGGTGCATTCGCATCGACAAGGAACAGCGACACGCCAGCGGCTTCGCGCTGAGACCCGCCCGTGCGCGCCGTCACCAGCAGATGCGTCGCCCAGGGGGCTGCATAGACGACAGCTTTGTGCCCGTTGAGCACGTAACCCGCGCCGTCCTTTTTCGCGGTGGTGCGGAGGTTGGCGAGGTCATAGCGGCCCTGCGGCTCTGCATAAGCGAAGGCGATGATCGCTTCGCCGCCAATGATCTGCGGGATGACCGCATCAGCCACGGCCCCGCCGACCGCCTTCAGCGCACCGCCGCCGATCACGACCGTCTGGATATAGGGCTCGATCGCAATGACCTTGCCCAGTTCTTCCATCATGATGGCGTTTTCCAGATGGCTGCCATCCATGCCGCCATGGCCTTCCGCGAACGGCGCGGAGAGGATGCCCAACTCTGTCGCCAGCGCCTTCCAGATGCCGGGATCACGGCCTGCTTCTGAAGCGATCATTTTCTGGCGCTGATCGAAGCTATAAGTGTCCGCCAGAAAGCGCGCCAGCGTGTCGCGCAGCATGTCCTGCGTTTCGGTGTAGGTGAAATCCATGTCAAAACCTCTCACGTTCCCCGGCGAAGGCCGGGGTCCAGTCCGGACTCCGGCTTGCGCCGGAGCTCCGCGAATTTAAATCAAAGCCCCAGCACCATCTTGGCGATGATGTTGCGCTGAATCTCGTTGGACCCGCCATAGATCGTAGTCTTGCGACCATTGAAATATGTGGGGGCCATGCGATGCGCATAGTCCGGACCGATCGGGTGCTCATTGTCACCCTCACCAAAGCCACGGAAATAGGGCGCGCCATAATGGCCTACGGCTTCGAGGCCGAGTTCCATGATCCGCTGCTGGATTTCCGAGCCCTTGATCTTGAGCATCGAAGCTTCCGCCCCCGGCCCCTTGCCCGCCGCTTCACCTGCGATGATGCGCAATTCGGTGAATTCCAGAGCGGTGAGATCCATTTCCAGCTCAGCAATCTTGCGGCGGAAGAAGGGATTTTCGATCAGCGACTGATCACCATCGCTTTCGGTGCGCGCGATTTCCTTGATCCGCTCCACGCCGCGCTTGGAACCCGCAATGGCCGCGATGCCGGTGCGTTCGTGGGCGAGCAGGAACTTGGCGCAGGTCCAGCCCTTATTCTCTTCGTAAACGCGGTTTTCGACCGGAACGCGCACATCTTCCAGCCAGACTTCGTTGACTTCATGCTCACCGCCCAGCGTGATGATCGGGCGGACTTCGATGCCCGGCGACTTCATGTCAACGAGGATGAAGCTGATGCCTTCCTGCGCCTTGGCGTCGGAATTGGTGCGGCACAGGAAGAAGCCCCAGTCCGCATGTTGTGCCATCGTCGTCCATGTCTTCTGGCCGTTGATGACATAATGATCGCCGTCACGCACAGCCTTTGTGCGCAGGTTCGCAAGGTCAGACCCGGCACCGGGTTCCGAATAACCCTGACACCACCAATCCTCTCCAGAGAGGATGCGCGGCAGGAACTTGGCCTTCTGCTCCGGCGAGCCAAAAGTGTAGATCACCGGGCCAACCATTGTCAGACCAAACGGCATGAGGCGGATACAATCAGCGCGCGCGATTTCTTCAGAAAAGATGAAGCGCTGCGTGGAGGTCCAGCCCGTGCCGCCATATTCCACCGGCCATGCCGGGGCGACCCAGCCCTTCTTGTGGAGAATACGATGCCAAGAGAGGAAATCCTCCTTGGTCAGCTCATCGCCTTCGTCCTGCTTGCCGCGCAGGTCTGCGGGATAATTTTCTTCGATGAAGGTCCGCACTTCCTGCTGGAAGGCAAGCTCTTCGGGGCTGAATTCCAGATTCATCCGACTCTCCCTTGTGGTTCTGTCACCGGGATAGAGTTGCCTTACGTTAACGTCAACGGCTGGAACGCGCGAATCTCTTGACAGAATGCGCCGTACAGACCAAAGCCCGCCCCGCACCGCAAGCGAGGCCCGATGGCGGAGTGGTGACGCAGAGGACTGCAAATCCTTGCACGCCGGTTCGATTCCGGCTCGGGCCTCCAAAATCCTGTTGTCGTTTCTTTCATTGTCCGTGCGACTTGACGGTGAATTCGAATGCGGGCTGTTCCAACGATCCCGTCGCGGCCGTGTCCCCAATTTTGGGGACATACAGGTGACGACAGCGTCGTTACCTTTGCATCATGCGTATCTCCATCATTCCGACGATGATTTCGGTATCCGCCCTCACGTTGGGCGCAGCCCCGGCAACCGCCCGCATCGACGCCAATCCCGCAGTGCATATTTTTGAGCCCAAGGCCGCGCCGGAAGCCACGGTCACTGTGACCAATTCCGGAGCAGGCAAGGCGTTTGTCGTCACCAAGGTCCGCGAGGTGATGGCGCGTGGTGAAACCAATGAGAAATTGCGCGAAGACCCTAACCCGGAGACGCTGGGCCTGATCGCCACACCGGGTCGGATGGTGCTGGAAATGGGCGAGCGGCGCGGGGTGCGGATTGTTCCGACCGGCAAGCCTGCGAATGATGATCGCGTCTGGCGGGTGTTGGTGTCCGAAGTCGCGGGCAAGGTGAAGGATGGGCAATCGGGCGTCGCCTTCCTTCTGGCCTATGATGTGTTGATCATCCAGCGCCCTGATGACGCGCGTGTGGCGGTGACGGGCAAACGGGACGGCAAGACGCTGACGCTCACCAACAGCGGCAACAGCTTTGGCATGATCGCCGAGGTGCGCCATTGCCCGACTGGCGGCACATGCACCAAACTGCCCGACAGCAAGCGGCTCTATGGCGGCAAGAGCTGGAGCGTGACGCTGCCCGCAGACAGCGGCACAGTCGAGGTGATGATGCAGGGCATCAACCGCAAGGAAGAGACACTGCGCTTTTAGAGCGCGGCTCTGGATTCAGGGCTTCGTCGCCTGACAGACCAGCCTGCCCGCATTGATCAGCGTCGCTTTGGTATCGAGTGCGTCCAGCGTAACGCCGCACATATTTCCCGCTTCATCCTCCACCGCGAAGGCCCCGTCTGCGCCCAGTTCAATCTGGAAACGGCCATTGTCATCGGTTTCGGCAATGCCCGCCTTCGCTGAGAGCGATGCCCCTTTGAGCGGCGCTCCGCTTTCATCCACCAACTGGCCATAGACGAGCACCACCCGCGTCGATCCGCGCACCAGGCGCTTGACCGTACCGGGATAGAAAAGCGCAGGCTCGCGGCGCGTGTCAAAGGCAGACGCGCCGCCGCTCGCATCCACGCCAACTTCTCCGATACTATAGGGCGATGTGCTGACAAAGATCGGCTTGCGGCCCGTGATTGCGACGCCCCCGCCGCCCGGCGCGCGTAATTGATACTTCGCATCGGGGGCAGCATCAGGAGCCTCCACAACAATCCCTGATCCGGTGAAACCGCTGGAGCCGAACGCCAACCGCCCGCCCGCGAGGCCAAAGCTGGTCTCGACTCGCCCATAAAGCGAGCTATTCTCCAGCTGTTCCTCAATCTGTGCGTCAGCGGCGACATTGGCGTAAGCGAGGCGCAGATTGGCCCCCAGCCGCCCGGAGAGCCGATCAAACTGCTGGCTGATCCCGGCGCGCAATTGCAGCGGGCCGAGGCTCGTGTCGCGGCTCTGGCTCCAGTCGGCACTGCCGATGGGCTTGAACCGCGTCTGGCCATTGCTGTTGCGCCCCTCCGTGCCGGCGTAGAGCGTCTGAGAGGATCGCCCACCGAACATGGATAGCCTGATCCCTGCACGCAGCGACCAGGCATTGCGGCTATAGCTGCCCGATGTGTCAAACTCCCAGCGGCGTCCGCGCTCCTGCGCAATCGTCCAGCGCAGATTGGGGAGGATGGTGTAGCTCCACCCGCTGCCCTCATCACGGCGCAGCAGCACGCCGCTGTTGAACGAGAATCTGCCCTTCGAATAGCCGCCAAATGCGCTCAGCGACGTCTGATTGCGGCCGATGCCGCGTTCGGGATCGAAGGTTATACCCGGCAAACGCGGCTTTGCGTTGATGTGTCGCGCATCGAGCGACCAGTTGAAGCCTTTGCTGTTTCCCGAGACATTGGCCTGCGCACCATATTCGCCCTGCGCCGTCCCCGCGAGCGTCGCCGAAAAACGCCACTTATCGAGCAGATAGACCGCGCCTAACTCCACCATCTGCCTTTTCTCGGTCCCCTCCCCGCGCGCGAACAGGCCGAGCTGCGGCCCCGCGCGCAGGCGGTAACCGGCGCGGACTGTGGGAGAGAGCAGGCTGGGCAGAAAGCCATCATTTTGCCCGCGAAAGCGTGTGTTCCAGCCGCCTTCGACAAACCATTCACCATCACCATAGCCCGGCAAGCCCGGCGCGCGAGTGAAGAAGCGCACCTCCTCCCGCTCGCCGCTCGCATCCTTGATCCGCAGCGTCAGCGGATAGGCGCCGCCGGGCAGCTGCGCGGTATCGAGCGTGACGCGGCCCGGCGCGATCCGCTGCGTATCGAGCAGCACCCCGTCGCGCAGGATTTCGACCCGGCCAGACAGCGGCGCATCGATCAGCAGCGGCGTATCGGCAATGCTGTTCCGCTCGATCCGGGTTTCGGTGCTGCTGGCCAACTGCACGCCCACCAGCCGGTCAAAATAGACGAAATTGTAAGAGGACGCCTGCACCAGCCCGGCGGTCAGCGCCGTCCGGTTGCCCACGCGGCGAAAATAGGCACGGTCAAGCGAGCTTTGGCGGCTGCCAATCGTCGCATCGGCCGAGATATGGCTACGCCCCAGTCCCAGCATCAGGCGCGGTTGCAGGGTGAAATCGATCCGGTCCTTGGCTATAGAATATTGCAACCCCAGCGCCCCCGCGAGCGTGGGCGGGCCGGGTTCGGGATCGGGCAGATAGGGCCGTGCCTCTCCGCGCACTTCGGGCGCCAGAAACAGATCGATCCGCCCCGTATCGCGCGACACAATCACGCCCGCCACCTCCGGATCGAGCCGCCCGCACCCGGCAGAGGGTGACGGCGAGCAGGACAGCCCGGCATTGCTCAGCATCTCGCCGCGCAGCACGGCGGCGACCTTGGCAGGCTCCTTGAGCGGCGGCAGCTTGGCAATCACCGCCCCCGCATCGGCAAAGCGCGCGGTGCCGGGCGCGAGCAGCACCGGCACCTGCCCCAGCGAGCGGCCATCGACATAGAGCAACAGCGGCGTCTCGCGCGCTTCGAGCAGATCGTCAAAGCCTTCGGGCTCTTCAGTTTCTAAGACGGCAGGCTTGGAGGGTTCAGCAGGTGGCGTTTGGGCAAGGGCAGGCGCCGCAATTAACGACGATGCCGATGCCAAGAGGCGAAAGGGAAACGCTGCTCGCTTCATACATGGTGGTCTCTGGTCACTCACCACCTCCCGTGCGCCAAATGATAGCACGCGGGAGGGGAAGTTATGCGCAGCGCCGGAACGACCTAGTTTACTGACATCGTTAGTGTGAACGTCTGGCTGAGAGCGCCATCGGCTATAGTTGAATCGGCCGGAATAGCTGTGGTGTAGAATGACATCAGTGTGCCGTTTTGAACCCTTGTTGCCTGCTGTGCAGGCGTTGTTGATATCAGTTCCGCTCAACTGAATTTTGAAACCGTGGGCGGTCTGGGGTGAGCTGTTGTAGGCATGGGGTAGCCGAAAATAGGCATCCAGACTTTTTCCACCGGCTCCGTTCAGCGAAAAACCACCATTGGGGCGGCACCGCCTGCCTGCGTTACGGATAGAAAAGCTGTGCTGGTTGCGTGAGTGCAAATCTAGTGTCGGTGCTGGTTGAGCTGGTCTGCTGCCCGGCTACCCGATTGATCGGAGCTAAGATCAAATCCTCAAGCGCAAAATATGCACTGTTTCCGCAGCAGGGGGTTGACCTGAGCACTAACAGTCATGGTCCCCGTGCTCGTCGCCCCAACCCCCCATCGGTCGCCGCCATCGCAGGCACAGCCATGCCCAGCGCCAATAACGCGAGGGTGGTTTTGGTGAGTGTCTTGGTCATTGGTCTTCTCCCTAGTGAGAAATCATAAGTGCTTTCGTGCCCGCAGAACTGGGGAGATGCCCTCAAAGCGGGCTGACGATCAGCGTAAACACGCCGGAAAATTGCCACCGCCGCCTGCTGTTGCGGAGCTGACATTTGTCGGGATTGTGATCGACAATCGGTGGTCGATGTTCGCAGGCTGCCCCACGGAACAGGCGACGCCGCGCGGCTGCGTTGAGAATGATTGCCCGCTGGCCGTGTACAGGATTGTATCGGAATTCACCCGGTCCAGAATGCTGAACTGCGACAAAGGAACGTAGCGGATGACCGGTGCGCCGCCGCCAGCACCGGAATTGAGATTCATCGCGCTGCCATCATCAATCCCGCTTTGATAAACTGCAACGCGCACCGGCCCTTGCGTGTTGCGTGACAAGCAGAAATCCGCGCTGACCGTCTGCGCGCCGGAATTGCCGGTAGTACTGACCGTAATGGGCGCAAAGGTCAGGTCTTCCAGCCCGGCAACCTCCACCAGATCCCCAACGGGCGGATTGGCGGTGACGGTGGCCGTAAAGCTTCCCGTGCTCGTCGCGCCCGGAGTGCCATCGGTGGCAGCGTTGGCGATGCCGGGCACGGCGAGAGCCAATGCGATTACGGCTGTTTGCATCTGTTTCATTGAATATTCCTTTGCGAAATCTCGACCTGTCATTGCGGAGCGAGCAAAACGGTGAACTGCGCCGACAACGCGCCAATGGCTGCACCACCGCCTGCCGGGATGGCGTTGGGCGTAAGGTTGAGCTGATGCGCTATTGCCGGATTGTTCGTGCTTGCGGTGCAACCGGCTCCGCTGGGCACGGTGGTATAGGGAACGCCATTACTGACACTTGTACCACCGTTGCCCGTCGGGCCCAGGATTTCCACCGTCAGTCCCAGCGAATGCCCCGCACCGTCATTCATGTTAAATGCGCTGCCCGCCGACGTGCCGTTCTGCGATACCGTGACACGAATATTCGAGCCCGCGGTTGACCGGTTGAAACACACGAAATCGATCATTTTGGAGATGGCCACATTGGCATTTGTCGATTGCACGGTCCGAAGGCGTAATCCTGAAGACCCAGCATGCACCATCATTATTTGCCGGAGCGAGCACGGTCAGAGACGTGGTGAATGACCCCGTCGAGGTCGCGCCCGGCGAGCCATCGGTCGCCGCCATCGCAGGCACAGACAGCCCCAGCGCGAGGGCCGCGAGGGTGGTTTTGGTGATTGACTTGGTCATTGGTGTACTCCGTGTGCTGGAAGGATGAAGGGGGCTGTGTTTTTGGAATTCCGAGATTCAATCACTGCGGCGTGACAGTCACCGTGAACAATCCTGAGTAGACACCGGCTTTCTGGCCCGACGGCAGCGCTGGCCTGTGAACCGTCAAACGGTGGCTGTCGGGATTTGGAGATGCTGAACAGTCCTGTATCGGCGTGAGCGGAACTGCCGTGTCTTGCTGCAAGGAAAATGGTGTCGAATTCTGCAAAGTTTCGACTGACACTTCGATACCAAGCATTCGCGTCTGTCCATCGGTGTCGGTATCGATGCCGCCGCCTTCAACCAAAACAAAGCCTTGAGCCGCGGTCAAACCATAAGCCTGAGACACTTTGAACAAGACATTCCCTGCATCCGACCGTGATACGCAGAATGGGCTGTTGCGAGTCTCGGTGCCGTTGAGCGCACCAACATTATCCAATATTTGGGTTCCGAACTCAAAGTCATCAAGACCCACCACGCTGACAATTGAACGGGCGTCTCCTCAAGCGTGAGGGTCGCGGAGAAGCTGCCCGTACGTCGCCCCCGGCGTCCCATCGGTGGCTGCATTGGCGATTGCAGGTAGGGCGAGGGCCAAGACGATTGCGGCCGAATTCATCAGTTTCATGGCAGTTATTCCTTCGTAAAATTTCGACCTGTTATTGAGGGGCGACCGTTATGGTGAACTGTCCTGTAAAAACACCTGAGGTGGCCGAAGACGCCGGAGGGATCGGTTGGGGCGTCAACAACATGCTATGCGCGATGTCATCGCCTGATGAGTTCGTGCATCCGGTTCCGCTTTGCACCATCGAAACTGCCGCGCCATTGGCCATTGTGCGTCCAGTGCCGGGACCGGGATCGATAATGACAAGATTCAATCCAAGTTCGGACGAACCATTGGATAAAGTCGTTCCGCTGCCACCGGATCCGTTGGTCTGGTTTACGGTAACCAGGACATTGCCAGGTCCGGAACGTGTGAAGCACAATCGGTCGATTTGCGGCGGGACAGGCGTGATTTGTGTTGCAGAGGCGGTGATGCTGCCAAAATCAAAATCCGTTAGACCCACAACCTGCACCTGATCTCCGGGCGGCAAGGTGGGATTGAGCGTGAAGGTGAAGCTGCCGGACGCGGTGTTGCTTTGCGCTTGCGTGGCGGGGGGAAGTGCGAAGAGCGCGGTGGCGATGAAGATGGCGGTGTGTTTCTTGATCATGTCCTCACCCTTCAATTCACGGCGACGGTAAGGTGCATCACCGCGACATAAGGCCCGGTGTTGGCGACAACGCTGCGGTGCTTGTAAACAAACAGCCGGATGCCGCCGGTGGCGTTGCTGCCCGAAAAGCTGAACAGGCTGCCATCACAGCCAAGCTGGCTCGATTGCACGGTCACTGCCGCTCCGGGCGCCAGAATGGTTCCCTGTCCAATCTCAAAATCAGACGTCATATACCTGACTTCCATGGGCAATGTGTGGCTGCCGCTGGTCATGGAGAAGTTGAGCCCTGACGGTGCGCCGGGAAAGGCGGAAGGCGGCTCGCTGGGCGAAGTGTAGTTGGATTGCGACACGGTGAGCGTCACCGGCACATTATGCACTGCGTTGCCCGATTGCGTCACATTCAGGCAAACCGGCATTTTCTCCACATAGACATGCGCGATGTTGGAGGGATCTTGCTCCGGCCCCGCGGCATCGGGCCAAATGCGCGTGGCATCGCGAAGGCCTTCAATGGTCACCGCGTCCCCACCCGGTGGATTGACGGTGAGCGTGACATTGAAACTCTCCTGGCTCGTCGCGCCGGGCTGGCCATCTTGGGCGGCCATTGTTGCGTGCGGGAGCATAGATGCCAGTGCCGCTGCGCCGATCAGAGCCTTCTTCATATATTTCGCCTTTCCGGACTCCGCCCGCGCACTCCGGGTCGCATCGGTGCGCGGGCGAAAGGGGAGATCAGGGGACCGAGACAGTCATGGTGAACTGGGCGGTGATGTCGCCGCAAGCGTCACGGTTGGTCGGCATCGGGCAGAGTAGTCGGTTCAATTGTCAAATCGTGCGCAATAGAAAAGCTCGACGTTCCAGTGGTGCATCCAGGGCCGCTCTGTGGGACATTTACAGGGGAATTGTTGCTCATGCCGATGCCGCCCCCAGTGGGACTGAAGACGGTCACTGCAACTGCGACGCTGTCCACAGTGCCGTCGAGATTGCTGTCGATCGACCCTTGCAACGAGAAGTTCTGGCCAGCGGGAAGATTGGTCTCCACCGATATTGACGCGGACGTCGCCTGCATCGCTCCGCAACAGGCAGAACCGCTGCCCTAGCCCTGAAACATTAGTCCCAGCGGTATTCGTGGTGGTAACCGTTCCAAAGTCGTAGTCATCCAGCCCCACGACTTGCACCGTCACCCCCGTCGGCGGCTGGACGTTGAGCGTCGCGCTGAAGCTTCCCGTACTAGTCGCCCCCGGATCGCCATCGGTTGCCGCCATCGCCGCGCCCGGAACCATCATCGCAAGCGCCGCTGCACCCATCAGAACCTTGTTCATCGCATTTCTCCTTCATCATAACTCGCCCGGTCGCAGGCAAAGCGCTCCCGCTCCCGCAAGCGCGGGTTTGGGGTCTAAAACCGTCTCATGATCGCCCTTCCGGTGCTGGTTGCCCCCTGCATCCGGATCATTCAGGCGAGGATATTGGCAAATTGCGGCGAACAAGTCTGTCCCATGGATTGGGGACACGCTCGCAGGGTTGTTGGCGACAATCCGCGAAAATTCAACAAAACAGGCGCAAGATAAAAAAGTAATGATGAAACAATCTGTTACGAGATCAAGCCCATCATTCTTTTGTTAACTTGGCTATAATGCACCCTTCCCTTGTCCCATGAATTGGGGACAGCGGTTACCACCAGGACTTGCTATACCGATCCTGACCATCATCATGGCACAGGGCCGGGTTTGGGGGAGTGGCCGCACAGTGATTCGCACCGCCGTTATCGAGGATGATCCCGCCGTTCTGGCGCATCTGTGCCGCCTGATCCGCGAAAGCGGCGATATCGAAGTGTCGTGCAGCGCGCGCAACTTCGTTGAAGGAACCAAATTGGTAGAGGCGGGCGACTATGATGTGCTGATGTGCGATCTGGGTCTGCCCGACGGATCGGGGATCGACCTGATCCGAAAGTCCATCGCACTGCACCCGCAATCGGACATCATCGTTGTCACCATGTTTGCCGATCACCGCAAGGTGCTCGACAGTATCAAGGCGGGCGCGCGCGGTTATCTGCTGAAGGATGAAAATCTGGAAGATTGCGTACCCGGCATCCGCGAGATCCGGCGCGGCGGTTCCCCCATAAACCCCTTCATCGCGCGCAAGCTGCTCGAACGGTTCCAGCCCGACATGCCCGATGGCCCCATGGAAGCGCTGTCTGACCGCGAACACGACGTTCTGGGGCTGCTGGCGCGCGGATACAGCTATGCCGAAATCGCGACGCTGCTAGGCATTTCGACGCAGACGGTGGGCACCTATGTCAAGCGGCTGTACCGCAAGCTGGAAGTGAGTTCGCGTTCCGAAGCGGTGTTCGAAGCGTCGAGCAGGGGGTTGCTGGGTGGGCTGTAGACGGGCACTCTGCTTCTGGTTCACCCTTGTTCTGGGCATCGTGTGGACCGCATCTCCAGCACATGGTCAGACAAGCCAAGACCGAACCGATCCGAATGTCGGCTATTCCATCCTGCAGACATCAGAAGGGCGTTTGCTGGACTATCATGACGGAGACGTCAGTCATGAGCCCGGTAACACACCGCCAAAAGCAGGGTGGAAGCGCACCCGCGTGAAAGGCAGGCCGTTTAACAATCACTATGCCATTGCGCTTCTTTCTCCCGAGCTGAAAATGGAGTTTCCCCGCCTCATCTGGTATCGGGTGACGTTTGATCCGGGCATTGCCGGGTCCGGCCCATTGGCCCTGCTGACCGATCAGACCCATGAGCGCACTGTGGTTTTCCTCAATGGCGTGGACCTTTATCGCAGCTATGCACACGCGGACCTGATGCAGTTTGGCTGGAACCGCCCGCGCATGATGAACCTGCCGCGCGCACTGCTGCGCCCGGGCCAGAATGAAGTCATCATCAGGCTGGATAATATTGGCCCGACCTATCTGATGCTGGGCGCATTGCAGATCGGCCAGTTTGAGGCCGTTCGCGCAGAGTATGACCGTCGCCTGTTCTGGCGTGTGACCGGCCCAAGAACGGTGAATGGAGTCCTCGTCATTTTGACATTGGGGGCGATTGTCTTCTGGTTTTTCAGGCGGAAGGAAACTGTATTCGGCTGGCTGGCGCTGGTCGGACTGTGCTGGTTCATTCGCAACATGCACTATTATGATGATCGGCCGTCATTGGACATCATGCTCTATTGGCAGATCACCTGGGCATCGCTGTTTGTCCTCATGATCGCGCTTTACGGGTTTGCGGCGGAATTTTTCCAGCTTGAGCGGCGGCGGGCCGTCATCTTCTGGTCTGCGGCAGCCGGACTGATCATGCTCGTGCTGAACCAGTTTCACATTCTGGTGCTTGGGCTGGGCGACATGAGTTATCTTGGCGCGACGATCATGGGGGCGATTATCGTCACCATCTTCTTCAAACAATGTCGCAGCGAACCAAATCTGGACAATTTTGCGATGCTGGCGGCCATTATTCTGGCAATCGCCATGTCGGTGTTCGATCTTGGCTTGATGGAGCGCTGGTGGACCGGACCGGGATTTTTTCTACAACCTTATGCCAGCCTGATCGTCTTTTCAGCCTTTGGCTTTGCGCTGGGGCGGCGTATCCTTCGTGCACTTTTTCTGGTCGAAACCATGAACGAGGTGCTGGAAGCGCGCGTTGCAGAAGCCACCGATTTGCTGACCCAAAGCGAGGTTGAACGCAGGCGGCTGGAGGTCACGGCTGCGGTTGAGCAGGAACGCACCCGCCTGATGCGCGAAATTCATGATGGCATTGGTTCCAATCTCGTCACTGCGCTCGCCGTCGCGCAGAACCAGAAGGAAAATGGCCCGACGGTAGACACCCTCAAACGCTCGATCGCCGATCTGCGCGCTGCGATCGACTCGCTGGAGCCGACCGAAGGGGATCTGACGCTGCTTCTCGCCAGCTTCCGCCACCGGATGGAGCCTGAACTGCGCAAGGCAGGGCTTTCGCTACGCTGGCACGTCGATCCGCTACCGCCCTTTGAGTGGCTGGAGGCGACCAACGCGCTTCACGTCTTGCGCATCTTTCAGGAGATTATCGCCAATTGCATCAAACATGCACAGGCAACCGAGATCGCAGTCTCATGCCGCGCCCAGGAGCGGGACGGTCGCCGGGGGATCTGCGTCGAATTTCTTGACAATG
This sequence comes from Sphingomonadales bacterium, assembly GCA_016714795.1. Taxonomy (GTDB): domain Bacteria; phylum Pseudomonadota; class Alphaproteobacteria; order Sphingomonadales; family Sphingomonadaceae; genus Aquisediminimonas. Next base: position 231,722 of record JADKCA010000003.1, read on the forward strand.
GGACCGGCCTGCCGCCCGATGGTGCATGGGACGGCAAGGGTATCGCCAATATGAAAGCGCGCGCAGAGGCATTGCTGGGACAGATCGAGGTGGGGCCGCACCCAGACGGGCGGGGAACGCGCGTGGCCCTGTGGCTGCCCTATGAGCGCCGCGCCGTTGCGCGTCCCTTGCCACGCGCGAGCGTCCGCACATGACCTTGAGCGGCAGCGATGACGATCTGGGCCAGCCAGAAGCCCACTCATACCGCGCTGCGATCCTGGCGTTTCTGGGCATCTCGGCGGCGATGCTCGCTTGCCTGTTCATCGTCTGGTTCAGCCCTCACCCCGCCAATGACGCGCACCTTGCCACCAGCTTCAGTCACGCCGATTTCCGGTTTGACGCGGCGGAGGCAGCCCCAAAGGGCGGCTGGATCAAGGCCAAGCTGCCGTTCCATGACTATTATGCGGCTCCAGATACGGCACGCCAGCACGGCAATATCCTGTGGGCAAAGCTGACTTTTGATGCCGAAACGCTGCCGGGCGGCCGCATTGCTCTCTTCACTGATTATACGCCCGAGCGCTTCATCGTGCTGCTGAACGACAAGGAAATCTTCCGCAATTATTCAGACCCGGACGCCCAGCGGTTTGCGTCGTTCAAGCCGGCCTTCATTCCCATTCCGCGCGAAGCACTGCGGCGCGGCGAGAATGTGATCGCGCTGCGGCTGGAAAGCGACACGCCCTGGACATTGGGGCTGGGCCATGTGGCGGTTGGCGACGACCGGCTGATCCGCGACAAGCATGACCGGGCCTATGCGCTGCAATATCTGGGGCCGCAGATCGTCAACGGCATCATGGCAGCGCTGACGCTGGCCATCCTGCTCTTCTGGTTCCGGCGGCGCGAGGAAAAGAGCTTCTTCTGGCTGGCTCTGGTGGGGATCGTCTGGTGGCTGCGCAACCTGCATTATTCGGCGCATGATCCCTTCATTGGCGCTTCTGCCATGTGGGAGCTTGTCTCTGTCTCCATCTTCATGCTGACCACCGCATTTTTGTGCTTCACCGTGACTGTGCTCGATGCCAGCCGCAGGTTGCGGTGGATCAGACTGTCCATCGCGGGGGGAGCCGCATTGATCCTGTTCAGGGAAGTCCTTCTGGCGAATGGCATGAGCGACTTCCCCGCTTTCGCCTTGCTGGCACCATTCACATTTTCGCTGTCCATCATCTTTGTGATTGCCACGATCCGGCATCCGACTGCCGAAAATATGGTGATGCTGGTGGCCATCACCATCGCGATATTCTGGTCCACTCATGACATGATTTTTCTCGGCAATATGTGGCAAGGCGCGGGGTTCCAGCTGCAACCCTATGCCAGTGTCGTCGTTTACGCGGCCTTCGCGTTTTCGCTCGGGCGGCGGATGCTGAAGGCGTTCGACACGACCGAAAACCTGAATGCTCAGCTGGAAGCCAGTGTAGCGCAGGCCCGCAAGGAGCTGTCCGCCAGCGAATCCGCGCGGCGTGCGCTGGAAGTCGCCCATGCTGTCGAGCTGGAGCGCGAGCGGATCATGCGTGAAATCCATGACGGCATCGGCTCCAATCTGGTGACGGCGCTTGCGGTGGCAAAGAAACAGGATGCGCAAGGCTGGACGGTCGGACTGCTCAAACGGTCAATCGCCGATCTGAAGATTGCAATCGACTCGCTTGAGCCGAGCGATGGCGATGTTGCGGTCGTTCTGGCCGGATTCCGCCATCGTACCGAAGCGGATTTGTCAGCCGCCGGTATTGGATTGAAGTGGAGGGTCGATGCCGTTCCCCCGGTGCGCTGGCTGGATGCCCCCAACACCTTGCACATCCTGCGGATATTTCAGGAGATTGTGACGAATGTGATCAAACACGCGAACGCCACCGAAATCGAGGTGCGTTGTCATGCCCAGCAATGCAATGGGGCTGAAGGCGTATTGGTGGAGTTTCTCGACAATGGGGTCGGTCTTGATGATATTCCCGTCGACACCGGCAAGGGCCTGGCAAACATGGCCGCGCGAGCAACGGCGCTGAAGGCGCAGCTGACAGTCAAGATGCGCGAGAGCGGGCGCGGCGCAAAAGCCTCACTTTGGCTACCATTTAGCCGCTGAATTTCAACGCAATCGACTGTTCAAGCGCCCCTTGATCTGCGCGAGCACAGAACTGCGGCCGAACGACGCGCCTTTGCAGCAACGGGAACGCGACCTGGCGGTGGTCGCTCAACATCGGCTCTGACATTCTGGTTTGTGGGCGACGTTTCCGCAAGCTGTGCGTGATTGATGACTGCACGCGGGAATGCTGGCGCTGGCCGCAAGAGCGCCGGATCGTGCGGCGCGCGTCTCCCCTATACCAGCGGGTGTTTGAGCGGCAGGCCAAGGTGCTGACGCCCGGTCAACTCGCAGGTGATGTCCCAATCCCAGAAGGCGTGCGAACAGACGGTGTTGAGATCACGCCAGTGCCGCTGGAGCGGTTGTTGAACATGGAAGCTGGAGGCTCCGGCAGCCGCCATCATCCGGTTGGCCGTCTCGCGGCAATGCCTGGAGATATAGGCCGCCTGCCCTTTCAGCCCCAGCCGGTCTTCAGTGGTGAAGGGACGGCTGTGCAGGATGGAGTCGGCCCGCCGATAAATCGCGCGCGCCAGATCGGTCGCCGCCAGCGTTGAAATCTGAAAGTCTCCCAGTGTCACATGCGCATGTTGCTGATCCTTCAGCACCACGCCGCTGAAGTTGCGAACGCGGCGCTCCACCACCTCTTCATAGGCCTTGAGCGCGCCCAGCAGCGCCCCCGTCAGCACCGGCACGATGGTGCAATAGGCGGAAACGAGAAACGGCACGGAAAAGAGCGGGTTGGCATGCAGTCGAGATCCATCGGTCACACCGCCATGGAAATCCGCACCACGGATGGCATGGCGATCCGGCACGAACACATTGGTTGCACGATAATCATTGCTGCCCGTGCCGGCCATGCCGGTATACGTCCACACATCAATCACCTCGACCGCGTCGATGGGCATCAGGAAGGAGCGAGGGCCGTCTTCTGCCAGGCCGCTCATCAACACCCAGTCCGCGTGCATCACGCCTGACCCCCATGCCGCGCGACCACTGACAACCCAGCCGCCATCCACCTTGCTGGCCTTCATGTCCGCTGCCGAGGCCGCAGGGAGCATCGTGTAGCCAGTGGGGCCAAACAGCTCCTCCTGCGTTTCCTCCGGGAATTTGGCGACATAGATGTTGTGGCTGATATAGAAGGCCGCGATCCAGCCGGTGGACGGGCACGCCGCGCTGATGATCTCCACCACCTCCAACATGGTCGAAAGGCGCGCTTCGGAGCCGCCCCAGCGCTTGGGCACAAACATCTGGATGATGCCCGCATCGATCAGATCCCGGATCGAGTCGTCATGTGGCTTGCGAAGTGCCTCTGTTTCCGCCGCACGCGCAGCGATGCGCGGGGCCACGGCGCGCGCGCGTTCGACGAGTTCAGCATCGGTGAAGGCCATGTCACTCTCCCAGTTCAAGTCTGGTGCACGAATTTGCATATTAATATACATATGTCTAATTAAATTGGACAAAGGCTGTGCTATGACGATGCGATGAGCATGAATGCCGCCAAGAGGCCCCGGGGCCGACCATCGCTGTCCGGCCCCTCCCCCGCCTCGGACGAAACCTGTCTTGATGTGGCCCTGGAGGCCTTTGCTGAGCGGGGTTATGAGGGTGCCTCGATCCGCGACATTGCGGCAGCGAGCGGCGTCAGCCACGGCCTGATCACTGCCCGGTTCGGGTCCAAACAGGGGCTGTGGATGGCCGCTGTCGATCATGGCATGAGCCGCCTGCATCAGCGTCTTGTGGCAGTGGAGCAGGCGCAATCCGCGCAGATTGGCGTTGAAGAGCGGATGCGCACCGTTTGCATCCGTTTTCTGGAAACCGTGGCGGCCTATCCGGCCATCGTCCAACTCATGAATGTCGAAGGCTCACGCCCCGGACCGCGTCTGAGCCATATTGTGGAGACCTTCTTCCGATCCCGCAGCTGGCCGTTTGCCACGTTGCTGGCCGAAGGTCAGGCGAGCGGACTTTTCCGGCCCATCCATGTCTCCGTGCCTTTCACGCTACTGGCGCATGGCGCAGGCGCACTGGTGGCGCTCCGTCCGCTGGTGGAGGCCGTGAATGCCAGCCTGCGCACCGATCCGGAGGGACTCAGCCGCACCATAGAGGCCGCAGCCGATATGATCGTCCGCGGCCTCAAGGCCTGATCAGGCGGGCGCCATCGCGCCGCAGCGACCGGCATTGTAATCGTCAATCGCCTCGCGGATTTCGGTCTCGCTCGTCATCACGAAAGGGCCATAGCCCACCACCGCGCCCTCCACCGGCGCACCGGTTAGCACCAGCAGTGTGGCCTCTCCATCCGCGTGAATGGAGACGCCCTCTCCATCCCGCGTCAGCCGCGCGATTTCGGAGGCCCCGACGCCGGTTCCGCCGATGGTGACATGCCCGTTCAGCACGGCCACCATCGAGGTATGACCTTCGGGCAGCGGCAATGTGACTTCAGCATCTGCGGCCAGCCGCACATCCCATAGATTAACCGGGGAGAAGGAGCGCGCGGGGCCGCGTGTGTCACCCCACTCTCCGGCAATAATCCGCGCGATGCCGCGTTCAAAGCTGCGCACGGGGATATTGTCCGCCGTGATCGCCTGATAAGCCGGCGGGGCGAGCTTATGTTCCGGCGGCAGGTTTAACCACAGCTGGACGACATGGAAGGGTCCACCGCTGCGCGAAAAGCCGGCCGAGTGGAACTCTTCATGGACCACGCCATGCCCAGCCGTCATCCACTGGACATCGCCCCGGCCAATCGTGCCGCCACCGCCTGCGGAATCGCGGTGCGAGACTTCGCCATCATAGACAATCGTGACCGTTTCAAACCCGCGATGCGGATGCGCGCCCACGCCGCGCGGCGGCCCGGCATGCGGCTCAAAATTGCGCGGCCCGGCATGATCGAACAACAGGAAGGGGCTCAACGCCTCGGCATCCTGCTGATAGCTGAACAGCGAGCGGACGGGGAAGCCATCGCCCACCCAATGACCCATGGATTTTCCGATCACATCAACCAGCGTCTTCATCATCTGACCTTTCAAGGGAGGCGTCGTGTTGGCCCCGCCTCCAGAGCCTTGCTTTCATAACATGGTATAAATATGCCTATATGTACCAGCCGCAAGTACGATCCTTGAGGATACTGACAAATGCCGTTTTCCACGCCCCATGCCAGCGATTGCCCGGCAGAGCTGACGCTCAACTTTCTCTCCGCCAAATGGCGGCCGATGATCATCTTCTGGCTGTTGCAGGGGCCGATGCGGTTCAACGCGTTGCAGCGCCAGCTGGGTGGCGCCACGCACCGGACATTGTCCAAAACGCTCAAGGAGATGGAAGCAGACGGGCTCGTTTCCCGCCACGATCATCAGGAAATCCCGCCGCGCGTGGATTATACCCTCACCGCGCGCGGAGCGAGCTTGCGCCCTGTGCTGGAAGCGATGGAACGCTGGGCCAAAGGTCAGGCCTGAGCGTCACAGCACATATTTGGAGAGATCCACATTGCGGGCGATTTCGGAGAGCTGGGTCTCCACATAAGCCGCGTCGATGGTGACGGTTTCCCCAGTGCGATCCTCTGCATCGAAGCTCACATCTTCCAGCAGCTTTTCGAGTACGGTGGAGAGCCGCCGCGCGCCGATATTCTCCAGCGAGCGGTTCACGTCCGCCGCGATCCGCGCAATGGCGATGATGCCATCCTCGGTGAAGTCCACCGAAACGCCTTCGGTGGAGAGCAGCGCCTGATACTGGATGGTCAGGCTGGCACGCGTATCCTTCAGGATTTGCACGAAGTCATCCTGCGTCAGTGCCTGCAACTCAACCCGGATCGGCAAGCGGCCCTGCAATTCAGGCAGCAGATCACTGGGCTTGGCAACATGGAAAGCCCCGCTTGCGATAAACAGGATATGGTCGGTTTTCATCGGCCCATATTTGGTGGCAACCGTCGTGCCTTCGATCAGCGGCAGCAGATCGCGCTGCACCCCCTCGCGCGAGACTGAACCACCGCGCACGTCAGACACGGCAATCTTGTCAATCTCGTCGAGGAACACGATGCCGTTTGCTTCGGCATCTGCCAGCGCCACGCGTGCGACATCATCCTGATCCAGACGCGCGTCAGCTTCCTCCTCCACCAGCTTGGTCCAGGCGGCAGGCACCAGCATTTTGCGCTTTTTGAGCTGCCCTTTGCCAAACGCCTTGCCCATCATGTCAGACAGATTGATCATGCCAATCCCCCCACCCCCGCCGGGCAGTTCGAACGGCATCTGCTGGCCGGGCTCCATCTCGATTTCCACCTCGGTCTGATCGAGATGCCCATCCTGAAAGCGGATGCGGAAGGCATCGCGGGTTGCCTGGCTGGCGTCCTTGCCGGTCAACGCATCGAGCAAACGCACCATCGCGGCCTCTTCAGCCTTGTCCTTCACAGCAGAGCGGCGGCGCTCCTTTTCCAGCCGGATCGCTTCTTCCACCAGATCGCGGGCAATCTGTTCCACATCACGTCCCACATAGCCCACTTCGGTGAATTTGGTAGCCTCCACCTTCACGAACGGCGCATCGGCCAGCTTGGCAAGGCGACGGCTGATCTCGGTCTTGCCGCAGCCTGTGGGGCCGATCATCAGGATGTTCTTGGGCGTCACCTCCTCGCGCAGTTCCGCACCGAGTTGCTGCCGCCTCCAGCGGTTGCGCATGGCAACTGCCACCGCGCGCTTCGCTTCAGACTGGCCGATGATGTGCTCATCTAGCGCTGCAACAATGGCTTTGGGGGTGAGGGCGTTATTCATTCTTGGTCCTTGCGCCCTCCTCTTCATGGGAGGGATTGGGGTGAGGAGTGTGAGGAGGAGTCATCGGGTGGACGGTCCCCACCCCCGTCCCTCCCCCCAGAAAGGGCGGGACGTCAGCTTGCGCTGCCCAGGCTCTCCACGGTCAACCGGTCATTGGTGTAGACGCAAATCTCTGCCGCCACCGCCATCGCCTTGCGGCACAGCGTTTCGGCATCGGGCTCATAGTCCATCAGCGCACGCGCTGCGGCGAGTGCATAATTGCCGCCCGAACCAATGGCCGCAATCCCGTCCACCGGTTCCAGAACATCGCCATTTCCGGTCAGGATCAGCGTGACATCCTTGTCCGCTACGATCATCAGCGCTTCGAGATTGCGGAGATAGCGATCAGTTCGCCACGCCTTGGCAAGCTCCACGGCGGCGCGCATCAACTGGCCATTATGCTCTTCCAGCTTGGCCTCCAGCCGCTCGAACAAGGTGAACGCATCGGCTGTCGCTCCGGCAAAGCCCGCAATCACCTGCCCCTGGCCCAGCGGGCGCACCTTGCGGGCATTGGGCTTCATCACGGTCTGGCCCATGGTGACCTGCCCGTCGCCAGCAATCACCACTTTTCCGGATTTTCGCACGGATACGATGGTCGTTCCGTGCCATGTCAGATCATTGCTCATGAACAGCATATGGGGGGAGCCCCCCGGTTGCGCAAGCTCCGTCAGCGCCCGTTATTGACGACCAGATCGGCGGTGCTCGCAGCCCCCTGCCCTTCCACGATCACATAGAAAGAGCCACCATCTGCGGCGCGCTTGCCAGAAACGATCTTGCCCTTGCCTTCATCCTTCGCAGCAACGGAATAGCCCGCTTTGGCGGCGACATCGGCATAATGCTTCACCAGCGCATCGGCGGCGACCGGTGCGGCATAGGTGACCGCCCGCAGGGCACAGCCATTCTCGTCACTGCCTGCCGCTTCAATCACCTTGGAGCCGCCATAAGCCGGCAGATCGGCAGGCACCTTTGCGGCAAAGCCTGCGGAATAGCTTACATTCAGTCCGCATCCGTTAAAGGCGTCGCGGCTCATTTCGCCCTGCTTGGCGGCAAGACTGCCCAATGTCGTGGCCGGTGCAGCATTGGGATCACGCGAAGGCTCATCGACCGGGACCGGCGACTGTTTGGGCTCATTGCCAGGCCGCACGGCATCAGCATTGGCCTGACCGGCCAGCGCGGTATCAACCATGATCTGGTCTTCCAAAGAAGCGGTCAGCGCCGGATCGGCATCGCTCTTGGCGGCAATGCGGTTGTCGATCTCCTCGGCATCATCCTTGCCGCCACAGGCAGCCAATGCCAGCGCAAGAGCAGTAAGGGCGGTGATACGGGACAGGGAAATCATGCGACAAACTCCTTTGGAGCGAGCGTTATCCTCCATTTCCGATGGCAGACAAAGGTGCAAACGGGGTTAACCCGATTGGCGGTTCTCCGTGCTTGCTCCTCGCTCCGATATGGGTAAAGCACAATTTATGAGCACGCAATTTGACCTGACCGAGGACCAGCTGGCCATTCAGGATATGGCCCGCAAGTTCACCGCAGACCGCATCACCCCCTTCGCTGCCGAATGGGACGAGAAGCACATTTTCCCCCGCGAAACCATCAAAGCCGCGGCAGAGCTAGGCTTTGCCGCTATCTATGTCTCCGAGGAATCGGGCGGCATCGGGCTGGGCCGCGTCGAATCCGCGCTGATCATGGAAGCCATGTCCTATGGCTGCCCGGCGACCAGCGCGTTCATCTCGATTCACAATATGGCCGCATGGATGATCGACAAATTCGGCAATGCAGACGTGAAAGCCCGCTTCCTGCCCGATCTGGTGGGCATGGAGAAAATCGCTTCCTATTGCCTGACGGAAACCGGAGCCGGTTCTGATGCCGCATCATTGAAGACGACGGCGCGGCGCGAGGGCGATTTTTACATCGTCAACGGAACCAAACAGTTCATCTCTGGCGGTGGTGCAAATGACGTCTATGTCACCATGGCGCGCACAGGCGCTGATGGCCCGAAGGGCATTTCCTGCCTGGTGATCGAAAAGGACATGCCGGGCGTCTCCTTCGGGGCCAAAGAGCGCAAGCTGGGCTGGAACGCCTCCCCCACCGCGCAAGTGATCTTCGACAATGTGAAAGTGCCAGCTGAAAATCTGGTTGGCACCGAAGGTCAGGGCTTCAGCATCGCCATGGCCGGACTGGACGGCGGCCGCCTAAACATCGGGGCTTGCTCGCTGGGCGGCGCGCAACGCTGCCTGGACGAAGCCATCCAGTACACCAAGGATCGTCAGCAGTTCGGCAAGGCCATCGCCGATTTCCAGAACACCCAGTTCACGCTGGCAGACATGGCAACCGAGCTGGAAGCCGCGCGCATCCTGCTGTATGCCGCTGCGGGCAAGGTGACTTCCGGCGCGCCAGACAAAACCCGCTTTGCCGCCATGGCCAAGCGTCTGGCGACCGATACCGGCTCCAGCGTCGTTGACCGCGCGCTGCAACTTCATGGCGGCTATGGCTATCTGAAGGATTATCCGGTGGAGCGCTTCTGGCGCGATCTGCGCGTCCACCGCATTCTGGAAGGCACCAACGAGATCATGCGCATGATCATCGGGCGGGATCTGCTGAAATGACCGACGAAGTTCTCTTCCGTGTCGAGGGCAAGGCGGGCATCATCAGCCTCAACAAGCCTTCGACCATCCACGCGCTGACGCTGGACATGGTTCACGCCATGACCGCGCAATTGCAAGCCTGGGCCAAGGATGACGCAGTGGCTGCGATCATCGTCGACCATGCCGAAGGGCGTGGCTTCTGCTCAGGCGGAGACATTGCGTTCCTGCGCAACTCGGCGCTCAATGATGGCGGTGTTTCGGGGCGCCAATTCTTCCATGACGAGTATCAGCTCAACCATCTGATGATGGACTATCCCAAGCCGATTGTAGCGTTCATGGACGGCATCACCATGGGTGGCGGCGTGGGCATCAGTCAGCCTGCACGCTTCCGCGTGGCAACTGAAAATACGCGCTTTGCCATGCCCGAAACCGGCATCGGCCTGTTCCCGGATGTAGGCGGCGGCTGGTATCTGTCACGCCTTGAAGGCCGGGTGGGCCGCTATCTCGCGCTCACTGGTGCGCGGATCGACGGGGCGGACTGCTTCGCCGTCGGCCTTGCCACGCATTATCTGCCGGCCGAAGCCTTGGCCGAAGCCAAATCCCGCATCGCCGAAGATCCGGAGCGGATCGAAGGCATTTTGGGCCAGCTTGCCGTAAAAGCGCCCGAAGCCAAGATTGTGGACAATATCCCCGCAATCAACCGGCTGTTCGCCTCGGACCGCTTCGAGGATGTGCTGGCCCTGCTCGATGCGGACGAAAGCCCCTGGGCGATGAAAGAGCGTGCCGCGCTCAACACCAAATCGCCCCAGACCTGCAAGGTTTCGCTGCGCCAGCTCGCCGAAGGCGAGAAGGCGGCCACGTTCGCCGACAATATGGTGATCGAGTATCGCATCGCCTCGCGCGTACTCACCCGGCCTGATTTTGCCGAGGGCGTGCGCGCCGTGATCGTGGACAAGGACAATGCCCCACAATGGGATCCTGCAACGCCGGAAGGCGTGACAGACGCGCTGATCGATGCGATCTTTGCGCCGCTGCCCGCAAATGAAGAATGGAAACCGCTATGAGCTATGAAACCATCCTGGTTGAAACCAAGGGCGCGGTCACGCTGATCACGCTCAACCGTCCTCAGGCGCTGAACGCGCTCAACTCTCAGGTGCTGGCAGACCTCAAGGCGGCGTTTGCGGCATTTGATGCGGATAGCAGCCAGCGGTGCGCGGTGCTGACCGGAAGCGAAAAGGCGTTTGCGGCGGGCGCGGACATCAAGGAAATGCAGAGCCAGTCCTTTGCCGACATGTATGGCAGCAACTTCTTTGCGGGCTATGATCAGGTGACGGCCACGCGCAAACCGTGGATCGCCGCTGTCGCTGGCTGGGCGCTGGGCGGCGGGTGCGAACTGGCGATGATGGCGGACTTCATCATCGCGGCAGACAGCGCCAAGTTCGGCCAGCCTGAGATCAAGCTCGCCGTCACCCCCGGCATGGGCGGATCGCAACGGCTGACGCGCGCGGTGGGCAAGGCCAAGGCAATGGAAATGTGCCTGACGGGCCGCAACATGGGTGCTGCCGAAGCCGAAGCCTCCGGCCTTGTCGCGCGCGTGGTGCCGGCCGCAGAATTGCTCGACGAAGCCTTGAAATCAGCCGAAGCCATTGCAGGCATGGCTCCGCTCGCCGCACTGGCGTGCAAGGAAATGGTCAACGCCGCGTTTGAAACGACGCTGCAACAAGGCGTCGTGTTTGAACGTCGCCTGTTCCATGGTCTGTTCGGCAGCGAAGACCAGAAGGAAGGCATGGCCGCCTTCGTGGAAAAGCGCCCCGGGAACTGGACCGGGCGGTAGGGGCACCAAAGCGAGCGCGCCTTTGCAATTGGCACCAACTGCCAATAGTCTATTGACACTTGTCACCGCCTGCATCATCTTGCGGGAGTGAGGATCGTGTCCATTCGCCACAAGGGTTTGGCCCGCTTTGTTGAAAAGGGCGATTCATCGCGCCTCGATCAAAGGCTGTTGCCAAAACTGCGGATTCAGGTCTCCTTCCTCTCAGCGATGACGCATAGCGACGAATGCCGAACTCTCGCCTTCTGGAAAGCACACCAGTTAAGCGACGATCGCTGGAGCTTTCACGTCACCGCGAATTGGCGGCTGACATTTGAAGTGGATGACCGAGTGGGTGAAATCCGGATTCTGGATTTGGAGGATTATCACTGATGGATGGAATTGAACTGCGCGAGCCCTGCCATATCGGCGAATTTGTGAGGGAAATTGTCGAGGGCCACGGCCTGAACGTCTCCTCCGGCGCCCGCCATCTGCGCGTCACACGGCAGGCCCTCTCCACGCTGATGAACTGCAATGGTGGCCTCTCTTCCGAAATGGGGCTGCGGCTGGAAAAGGCCTTCGGCGTGAAGATGGACACGCTGATGCGGATGCAGACGGCTTGGGAGATTGCCGAGGCGCGGAAGCGCGAGGATGAGGTGCTGGTGGAGCGGTTTGCGGCTTAGAGGATTGCCATCAACTCTTCGACAAAGCGGATTGGCCAAACACGTCCGATCTGCGCGTCATTTTTGTCGTTAGTGTGCAACCGACCCGCATAAATTCCTACCAATCGACTGCCTCCAAGCCCATTCACTGCAGGGCCGATCGTTCCATCTTCCCATTCCAATTGCCCATATTCCCGCTGGATCACAGGAGAGCCAGACACCTGGCCGCGATGCGCTATCCACCAATATTGGCTCGTTTGTAATTTTAGAGAGATAAGGTTCGCTTGCGAAGGTACCGCCCTTCCAAACGGGGAACCCATATCCCTGCCTGCCAAATGGAAAGCCTAAAATATAGCAGCGATCACCGACCCTTTGCCTCAGATCCATGCTCTTGATAGCATTGATCGCACAATAATTAGCTTCGCTCATGTGCGGCACATCAATTTTTATTGCAGCAAGATCGACTTTTCGACCGTGATCGGGATGTTCGGACCAAGTGGGAGTTTCTTCGTCAAACAAGCTGACGTCAACCTCGATAGGATCAAGTTGCAAATCGATGTTTTGAAAAAACACCGTCAGCCGATCCGGCACCCCAGCTTGCGAGTGGAGGCATTTTTCAGTCTCTGGATGTCGTCCTGACACAACATGCCAGTTTGTAATCAGCCAGTGTTGACCGTTTTTGAACCACAAGAAGCCAGTTGCATCACTCAGTTTTGATTCTCCGAATTTGGGCATGACATAGAGCGGAACGCTCGAAAAAATATCAATTCCTTCTTGAACCGCCATTCACTCCACCATCCCCAATTGCCAAAGGAAAAATGCAAACTCTTCTGCATCCTCACGCAAAGAATCAAAGCGGCCAGACTTGCCGCCATGCCCCGCGCCCATATTTGTCTTGAGCATCAGCACATTTTGGTCGGTCTTTAGCTCACGCAGCTTAGCCACCCATTTGGCGGGTTCCCAATAGGTCACGCGCGGGTCGTTCAGGCCCGCCGTCACGAACAGCGGGGGATAGGCCTGCGCCTTCACCTGATCATAAGGGGAGTAGCTGCGGATAAGGTCGAACGCCGCTTGGTCTGTAATCGGATTGCCCCATTCGGGCCATTCGCCCGGCGTAAGCGGCAGACTTTCATCCTGCATGGTGTTGAGCACATCGACGAAAGGCACATGCGCGGCGACTGCACCGAACAGGTCTGGCGCTTCGTTGACGACGACGCCCATCAGCTCGCCGCCCGCACTTCCGCCCGCCGCGACGACACGGCCCGGCTTGGCATAGCCCAGCGCGATCAGGCCTTTGGCTGAATCGACGAAATCGTTGAAGGTGTTGGTGCGTTTGGTGAGCTTGCCATCCAGCTGCCATTGCTGCCCCAGATCATCCCCACCCCTGATATGCGCGATGGCATAGGCAAAGCCGCGATCCAGCAGGCTGAGGCGCAGCGTCGAAAATCCCGGTGGGATGGCATAGCCGTAAGCGCCGTACGCATAGAGGTAGAGCGGTCCGTTGCCGTCCTTCTTGAAGCCCTTTTTATACACCACCGAAACGGGCACCTTGGTGCCATCGCGCGCGGTGATTTCCACGCGCTCGGTTTCATATTGGCTGGCATCATAGCCGCTGGGGATTTCCTGCACCTTGAGCAAGGTCTGCGCGAGACTTGCCACATCCACGTCCATCACAGTGTCGGGCGTTACCATGCTTTCATAAGAGACACGCAGCTTCGCCACATCATATTCGGGATTTTCATCCAGCCCGGCGGAATAGCTCGCTTCGGGAAAAGTGATGATGCGCGGTGTGCCACCTTCATAGGCATGGATTGCAATCTGATCGAGCCCGCGCTTGCGGCCTTCGACCACGAAGAAGTTCGCGAAGGTGGAAACCCCCGTCATGTAAAAGTCCGGATCGGGCGCGATCAGCGGCGTCCAGTCGCCCGGGTTCTCAAGACGCGCAGTCTTCAGGCTGAACTGGGTGCTGTCTTCATTGGTGTGGATGAACAATGTGCCATCATGCTCTTCCACATCATATTCCAGCCCCTTCTTGCGTGCGCGCACCAACTGGAGCGGGGCTTCGGGCTGGGTAGAGGGGATAAGATAGGCCTCGGTCGTTTCATTGTCGCCGGTGGCGATGATGATGAACCGTTCCGAATGAGTCATGCCCACGCCGGCCTGAAAGCCCTGATCCTTCTCTTCGAACACCAGCCTGTCATCTGCCACAGGTGCGCCCAGCGTGTGCGCCAGCACGCGATCCACGCGCCAATTCTCGTTGACCAGGCCGTAGAACAGCGTGTTGCCGCCTTTCGACCAGACAAAGCCGCCGAGCGAACCGGGAATGGTGTCTGGCAGATCCTTGCCTGTCTTCAGATCGCGGAAGCGGATGGTGAAGCGTTCGGAGCCATCGGTATCGGCAGACCATGCGAGAATGCTCTCATCATCGCTGACGGCAATGCCCCCCAGCCGGAAATCTTCCTTGCCCTTAGCTTCCTTCACCTCGTCAAGCAGCACTTCGTCCGCGCCACCCGTGACGGATTTGCGCATCCACTGTTTATATTGCGCGCCCTTCTCAAACTTGCGCCAATAGAGATAATTGCCGTCCTTCTGCGGAACCGAACTTTCATCCTCCTTGATCCGGCCCTTCATCTCCTGAAACAGCGTTTCGATCAGCGCGGCATGTGGCTTCATCTGCGCTTCGAAATAGGCATTCTCGGCGTTGAGGTGCGCCAGCACCTCCGCGTCTTCCACATTGGGATAGCCGGGATCTTTCATCCAGAAATAGGGGTCTTCAATGGTGATGCCATGGCGCGTGGATGAATGCGACTTCTTCGCGGCAACGGGGGGCTTGATTGCGGTCATCCTTGCCCTTTGCGCGAGGACGGGCTGAAAGGGAAGAGCCGCCGAAACCAGCGCGCACAGCACAGCCTTCATCTCAGGCCCCTGCAATTGCCGTCAGCACGCCCAGCCCAACCAGAAGCAGAGACAGTGCCTCTGTGCGACTGAAGCGCTCTTTCAGGTAGAAATGGCCGAAGAGCAGAACGAAAACCACTTCTACCTGCCCCACCGTGCGCACCAATGCGACATTGGCGGTGACAAAGCCGGTGAACCAGCAGGCCGAGCCCAGCGCGGCGAGCAGGCCCACCTGCCCCGATGTCCGCCACGTCCGCAACACGGGGCGCAATTGATCCGGCTCCCGCGCCAACACATAGCTGCCCTGCATCAGCGTCTGGCAGGCCTGCACCACCACCAGAGTGGCGAGCGCGGCCAACACCTTGTCAGGCGTAGCCAGAGCCAGCGTCGCCTTCTTCACGAAGATGGACGTGAGCGTGAAGCCGAAGCCGGCTGCCAGCCCGCACAGCGCCGCGGGCTGGCCCAGATCGCCCAGCTTGAGCCGCGCGCCGCCGGTGGAGAGGAGCACCACGCCCGCAACACCAAAGCCGATGCCGAGCAGGCTGAGCGGGCTCAACCATTCGCCCAGCAGCAGTGCAGAGAGGATCGCGCCCTGTATCGCCTCCGTCTTGGCATAGGCCGTACCCACCACATAGTTGCGATATCCGAAGGCCATCAGCAGAAAGTTGGTCGCAATGATCTGCGCCAGGCCGCCCGCGATGGCCCAGGGGACGAACCCCGTCGCTACGGCGGGAAGTGCCTTTCCGCTCGCCACCAGATACAACCCGAGCAGTGCAAACCCCACCGGCAGACCATAAAGATAGCGCACCAGCCCGGCAGCGTTGACGGACAGCTCCGCCCGCACCCGCTGCTGCACCGCCGTGCGCCATGCCTGAAACAATCCGGCGAGAAGGGTCGCAGGGAGCCAGATCATAAGGTTGCGAAGAAGATGATCGTGGCCATCGCCATAGCCAGCGTGGCCGCCCATCCAGTGAGGGTTGCGCGCAGCCCCAGCGGCAAGCGCCCCATGGCGCGCGGGTTGCGCACGATCAGCATCATGACAACCATCAGCGGCGCGGCCAGCACGCCATTCACCACGGCCGCCCAATAGAGCGCCTTGGCCGGATCAATGCCGATGAATTGCAGCGCCGCGCCCAGCATCGTCGTCACCGCAATCGCACCATAGAACAGCTTGGCCTTGTCCCAGCGCGAGTCCAGACTGCCTGTCTTGCCGAACATTTCGGTCACCGCATAGGCCGCCGACCCCGCCAGCACCGGCACGGCCAGCAGCCCGGTTCCGACGATCCCCAATGCAAACAGCGCAAAGGCGAAATCCCCCGCGATGGGCCGCAACGCTTCAGCGGCTTGCGCTGATGTCTCGATGTCGCGCACGCCATTGGCATGGAGCGTTGCGGCGGTCGCAAACACAATAGCGAGCGAGATGATCGAGCTGAACGCCATGCCCGTCAGCGTATCAATGCGGATGCGCGCCAGCTCAGGCCCGGCCTCCGATGGGACAACGCACAGCGGCTTGACCTTGTGGCGATGCTGTTCCTCAATCTCCTGCGCGGCCTGCCAGAAGAAGAGATAGGGGCTGATCGTCGTACCGAGGATCGCCACGACCGCTGTCGCATAGGCCCCGCTAAACTCAATGCGCGGGATCACGAGCGACGCCAGCGCCTCGCCCCATGGCACATGCGCCACCGCGACCACCGCCACATAGGCGAAGAGCGAGAGCGTGGTCCATTTGAGGATCGATGCATAGCGCCCATAGGGAATGAACACCTCCAGCGCGACGCACAGCAGCCCGATCAATATGGTGTAGAGTGTCGCAGGGCCGCCAGCGAGCAAAGTCACCGCAGCTCCCATGGCCGCCAGATCAGCTCCCAGATTGATGATATTGGCCACCAGCAACAACGCCACGATGCCGAACAGCACCGGGCTCGGATAGTGCCGCCGCAAATTGCGCGCAATACCCGCACCCGTCACCCGACCAATTTCTGCCGCGACCTCCTGAATGGCCACCATCAGCGGGAAACTGAACAGGAAGGTCCAGCTCAGCCCATAGCCAAACTCTGCCCCCACCTGACTGTGCGTGCCGATGCCGGACGGATCATCATCCGCTGCACCCGTAACCAGACCCGGCCCAAGCCGTGAAAAGAACTGGCGGATGCGTCCGGGTTCGGCCTTACTCAAACGAGTCCACCGCGCCGATCTGCGCTCCATCTTCGAGCAGGCCCACACCCGGCACATGGTTGAATTCGATGCGGATTCCGTCCGGATCTTCAAACAGAACTGAGTAATAGCCGGGAGCCCAGGGGCCGGGTTCGGGCGCGTGGATGATGGTCACATCCTTGTCCGCCAGCCACGCCGTCACCCGGTCTATGCTTTCCCGGTCTCGCATCCGGAAACAGGCATGGTGCAGGCCGGGCGCGCCTTGATCAAACTTCCTGCCCGCGTTTTCCGGACTGCCGGTGCGGATGCCAATCGCGGTGCGCCCGCCGACACCATAGAGCATGTGCTCTGAATCGAGCACGACCTTGAGCCCCAGATAGGCAATCATCTGCCGCCAGAACGCTGTGGAGCGCGCAAAGTCCCCCGCTGTCAGAATGACATGCGCGACGCCGTTCAGGCCACTGTCCAACCCACTCATTTTTTCAGCTCGCGCTCCAATGTCTTCAGCGTCGCCTTGCCGTAGGGCGGACGGAAGCCGCCCATGCCCGCCACATCCATGCCCGGCTGGCGATAGACGGCGCGGCCATGGCTGAACGTCCTAAACCCGTCCATGCCGTGATAGTTCCCCATGCCGGACGGGCCAACACCGCCAAACGGCAGATCCTCCATCGCATTGTGGAAAATCACGTCGTTCACCGTGACGCCGCCGGAAACGGTGCGGTTGAGCACGCGCTGTTCCTCGGCCTTGTCAGTGCCGAAATAATAAAGGCCCAGCGGGCGATCATGCGCATTCACATAATCAATCGCTTCGTCGATTCCGGCATAGGTCATCACCGGCAGGATCGGGCCGAAAATCTCCTCCTGCATCACCTTCATGTCATCATTGACGTTGCGGATGATGGTAAGCGGCATCTTGTTGCCGTTGGAAGCCTTGAAATCCTCATCGCCCGGATTGACCTCGATCAGTTCGGCCCCCTTGGCTTTCGCATCCTCCAGATAGCCTTGGAGCCGCTCATAGTTGCGACCGTTCACAACGGAGGTATAATCATCATTGCCCAGCAGCGTCGGGTACATGGCCTTGACGCTAGACACGACGGATTGCACCATCTCCTCTTCCTGCTCCTTGGCAACCAGCAGATAATCGGGCGCGAGACAGATTTGCCCGGCATTCATCATCTTGCCCAGCGCCACACGCGATCCGGCCTTGGTCTTGTCTGCCGAACGCCCGATGATGGTGGGAGACTTTCCGCCCAGTTCAAGCGTGACAGGCACCAGATTGTCCGCCGCCGCGCGCATGATGTGCTTGCCCACGCTGGTCGCGCCAGTGAAGATCAGATGATCAAATGCCAGCTTGGAGAAGGCCACACCTGCCTCCGTCCCGCCGGTAAACACAGCCATTTCCTCTTCGGCGAAATATTGCGGCACGACTTCCGCGAACAAGTCAGAGACGCGCTCTGTAAATTCAGACGGCTTGATCATCGCGCGATTGCCGGCTGACAATATGCCCGCCATCGGCACCATCACCATCCCCACCGGGAAGTTCCACGGGGCCACCACGCCCACCACACCCTTGGGCTGGAACACCACTTCGGCCTTCGCCCCGATCAGCCCCAGCGGGAACATGGGCTTGCGCTTTTCCGCCCGCGCCCAGGCCTCCATATGCTTCTTGGCGTGCTTGAGCGCGCCGATGGAGGGCATGATGTCGGTCATCAGTGTCTGTTCGCGGCTGCGATGACCGAAATCGGCGGAGACTGCCTTGGCAAAGGCCTCTGCATGATCAACGAGCAGCGCCACCGCGCGGTCGATCCGGTCCTTGCGGACAGACATGGGCTCCGGCATCGCCGCCGTGAAGCTCGCGCGCTGCTTTTCGAGGACTAACTGCATCCGGTCTGTCATGATGACCCGCTCCCTTGATTGGTTTCTGCCTGCAACCTAACGTGCCGCAAAGCGTTTGCAAGAAGCGGTGGAGGAAAGCCCATGAAGTTCGCAGGGAAATCGGTCGTCATCACGGGCGGGGCAACCGGGATCGGTCTGGCCCTAGCGCTGGAAATCGGCGGACGCGGCGCACGCGTCACGCTGTTTGAGCCGCGCAAGGACGTGTTGGCAGACGCCGTTGCAGGCCTAAAGGCCAAAGGCATTCCAGCGCTGGGCTTTGCCGGGGATGTGACCGACCGGTCCTCGCTCGAAGCCCTTGCCGACTTCGCTTGGGATCAGGCCGGACCCGTCGATGCCGTCATCGCCAATGCCGGCGTGGGCGGGCTGCACCAGTCCGTGCTCGATTTTGATCTGGAGGCCGCGCGCGGGCTGATGGAGGTCAATTGCTGGGGCGTATGGCAAACGCTGCAAGTCTTCGGCCAGCGCTTCCGCGATGCCGGTCGGCCCAGCGCGCTTTATGCCACTGCGTCGGAAAACAGCCTGTTCAACGCCTACCCCTTCGGCGGCGGTGCCTATGTGGCGAGCAAGCATGCCGTGTTCGGTCTGATGGACATGCTACGCCGCGAAGTGCCTGCGCATATCGAAACCGGCGTGATCATCCCCGGCTGGACGGCAACGCCGATGACGCGCGGCAAAGGCATGCCTGCCGGGGAATTTGCCACCCGCATCGTCGATCAAATGGAGGCGGGCGAATATTATCTCGTCAGCCACAGCTACAACGCCGTGCGCATGGAAGAACGCTGGAGCGAAGTGCGTGAAGCGTTCGCGGAGTGGGCACCGCGCGAGGACGGCGACGATCAATATGACGTGCGGTTGTTCTTCGAAAGGTTGCGGGCAGAAAAGGCGAAGGGCTAAGTCTGCGCAGCTGAGCCGCAGACCGAGTTCCAGCACGAAGCTGGAGCCCGTTCAAAGGCTATCCTACACCGCCAACAACCCTTCCTCCGCAATCTTCTTCTTCCAGATCAACGGCGCGCTCTGATGCACATTGTCGCCGCTGGAATCGACCGCCACCGTCACCGGCATGTCTTTCACGTCGAATTCGTAGATGGCTTCCATGCCCAGATCAGCAAAACCGACCACGGTTGCGCCCTTGATCGCGCGGGATACGAGATAGGCCGCACCGCCAACAGCCATCAGATAGGCGCTCTTGTGGTTGGCGATGCTCTGTGTGGCGGCGGGCCCGCGTTCGGCCTTGCCGACGCTGGCGAGCAGGCCGAGGTCGAGCATCATGTCGCTGAAACTGTCCATCCGCGTCGCGGTGGTAGGTCCGGCGGGGCCAACGACTTCTTCGCGCACCGGATCGACCGGGCCGACATAATAGATGACGCGGTTTTTGAAATCGACCGGCAGGGTTTCACCCTTGGCCAGCATGTCCTTGATCCGTTTGTGCGCGGCGTCACGCCCGGTGAGCATCTTGCCGTTGAGCAGCAGCCGATCTCCGGCTTTCCAGTTCGCGACCTGCTCCTGTGTCAGCCTGTCCAGATCAACGCGGATCGCGGCGCTGTCAGGTGCCCAGGCGACCTGCGGCCAATCGGCCAGATTCGGGCGTTCGAGGAAGACCGGGCCGGAGCCATCGAGCGTGAAATGCGCGTGACGGGTTGCTGCGCAATTGGGGATCATCGCCACCGGCTTGGAGGCTGCGTGCGTGGGATAATCCATGATCTTCACGTCAAGAATGGTGGAGAGGCCACCCAAGCCCTGCGCGCCAACGCCCAGCGCGTTGACCTTGTCGAAAATCTCGATGCGCAGGCGCTCGATGTCGCTCTGCGGGCCGCGTTCCTTCAACTGCGCCATGTCGATATGGCCCATCAGGCTTTCCTTGGCGAGCAGCACGGCCTTTTCCGCCGTGCCACCAATGCCGATGCCGAGCATGCCGGGCGGGCACCAGCCCGCGCCCATTTGCGGGATCATCTCCAGCACCCAATTGACGATGGAATCGCTGGGGTTCATCATCTTGAACTTGGTCTTGTTTTCAGACCCGCCCCCCTTGGCCGCCACGTCGATGCTGATTTTGTCTCCAGGCACCATTTCGACATGCATCACACACGGTGTGTTATCGCGCGTGTTGACACGAGTGAAGGCGGGGTCGGTCAGGACAGAGGCGCGCAGCTTGTTTTCAGGCAGCAGATAGGCCTTGCGCACGCCATCATCGATAATCTCCTGAAGGCTGCGCTCGCTGTCCAGCACGCATTTCTGCCCCCATTTGACGAAGACGTTGACGATGCCGGTATCCTGACAGATCGGGCGATGCCCCTCTGCGCACATGCGGCTGTTGGTGAGGATCTGTGCGATAGCGTCCTTCGCGGCAGGCCCTTGCTCTGCCTCATAGGCCACGCCGAGCGCGCGGATATAATCCATAGGGTGGAAGTAGGAGATATATTGCAGCGCGTCTGCCACGCTCTCAATCAGGTCGGTTTCCTTGATCAGGGTCGTCATCGCTTGGGCTCCGCTTCAGTCTGTTGCGGATGCCGCTAAACCAGCGAGCGGGTGAGGCAAAGGGGTTTTTGATGGGCAAAGACGGTCAGTTGGCCTTACAAGGGGCAAACCATGACCAGTCTCCCCAACACCTATCGCACCATCATCATGCCCGACCCGACTGACTTTGACGAGATGGGGCATGTCAACAATGCCGTGTGGGTGCGCTGGATTCAGGATGTCGCCACCGCGCACTGGATGGCAGTCGCCACGCCCGAGCAGATCGCGGCCTATGTCTGGGTCGTCACGCGACACGAGATTGACTATCCGGCCAATGTCGGCCCCGGAGCACTGGTCCATGCCCGCACATGGATCAGCGATGTGCCCAAGGGTGCCCGTTATGACCGGAACATGGAGTTTACGGACGATGCCGGGCGGGTGCTGGTGCGCGCGAAAACCACCTGGGCGCTGATCGACCGGGCAAAGGGGCGGATCGTTCGGGTTCCAGCCGAGATTCCCGCGCGATTTGGCGTCGCCTAGACCTTCATCTTCACATGCCGGATGCCTGAAATCCCGAACAGATACGGCACATCATCCGCCATGGAGAGAACGACCGTTTCCTTCTTGTTGGATGAATAATTGAGCGCCCGCATGCGCCGCATTCTCAGCTTCCAGCTTGGCGTCGAAACCGGCCTCGAAGGTGGATTTCATGTTGACGGTGATTGCCAGGTTCCGCGCCACAAGGATGCGTTCGATGATCATCATGTCCTTGTCGAAAAAGCCGCTCGAATAATCCTCCGGATGCGCGCGGATCTTGCGCAGACCATCCTTCAGATAGCCGATCCGCAAATCACGCACGAACGAGCCTTCGCCGAAGCTGATATCGATGGTCTTGATCTTCTTGTAATCCAGCTTGAGCCCGGCAGAGACGGGTGCACCGGGGAAAGTCCCTTCCCCGTCAATTCCGAATTTTTTCAACCCCTTGAAGCTGCGTTTGGCACCCGGCAAGAAATCTTCGGAGTAAAGTGCTTCAACAGGTTCGCCCGCAATCTGCGCGAGCTGTTTCGCCGCCAGCATCGGCGCATATTCGCTGTTGGGTTCCGGGCACTCCTTGTCGAACGCGCCCAGCAAGCCGCCATAATCAATCTTCTTGACGAACGAACCGATCAGGCTCAGCGCTTCATCTCCCGACTGTGCACGCTTGGGGATTTTGAGGAAGTAGAGCGGCCCGGCCCCTTCCAAAGTGCCGCCACCGAAATACCAGTCCTTGCGGTTGCCATTGCCCATGCCCGATCCTCCTGCGATGATGTAGGCTATGTCAGCTCGGACATGTTCGCAAGCAGCACAATCTCCAATAAATAGGGACTGTCCCTATTTATTGAGGATCCACGCCCCAATTGTCGATCAGACGCGCCTTGCCCAGCCGCGCCGCAACAAACAGACGTGCAGGGCGATCCAGCACGGCCATATCCTGCAAATCCTCCGCCCCGCACAGCGCCACATAATCGGGCGACTGGAAGCCTGCTGCAACAAGCGCGCGCCGTACGGCCTCCAGAGCATCCGACACGGCTCCCCCGGCTTCTATCTCAGCCTTTGCGAAGGCTATAGCCTTGGGCAGCGTCGCTGCCACAGCGCGCTCTTCCGGGGTCAGATAAGCGTTGCGCGACGAGAGAGCGAGGCCGTCCGCTTCGCGCACCGTTGGCACGCCCACCACCTCCACGCCAATGTCCAGATCCGCATTCATGCGACGGATGATGGCGAGCTGCTGCCAGTCCTTCTCTCCGAACAGCGCGCAATCGGGGCGGACCTGATTGAACAATTTGGCCACCACCGTCGCCACCCCGTCAAAATGGCCGGGCCGGGCCGCGCCGCACAGGCCATCCCCCAGACCGCCCACCGCAACATTGGTGGCATAGCCTGCCGGATACATGGCGGGCACACCGGGCATCCACAGCAGGGACACGCCATGTTTCACCAGCAACGCGACATCCTTTTCGGCCGGACGCGGATAGGCGTCAAAATCCTCATTGGGGCCGAATTGACGCGGATTGACGAAGATGGAAACCGCGACATGATCGGCATGGCGCTTGGCCTCTTCCACCAAAGCCATGTGCCCGTCATGCAGCGCACCCATGGTAGGCACCAGCGCCAAGCGCGCGCCGCCTTTCCGCAAGGCAGAGGAGGCCGCGCGCAAGGCGGGAACATCGTGAACGGTTTGCATGGTGCGAAGGGCTCCGTTATGAAAAGACATTCCCGGACTGAAGCGGGGCAGAATCACTCGATCGGGATAAGACGCGCCATCATGTCGGGCAAGCCAGTGCATATCGTCGTTTTCGCCAACGAAAAGGGAGGGACGGGCAAGTCCACCACAGCGGTCCATCTGGCCGTGGCGCTCGCCCAGACCAACCATGCTGTCGGCTGCATCGACCTAGACCACCGCCAGCGGACGATGGCGCGCTATCTGGAGAACCGTGAAGGCACCGCGCGACGTGAAAATGCGCATCTGCCGACACCGGCTTTTTCCACGCTGACCCATCCGGCGGAAGCGGCGCTGGAGCAGGAAATCGGGCGCATGGCCGCCGTTGCGGATTTCGTCATCATCGACACGCCGGGCCGCGATGACCCCATGACCCGCGCGGCCATCTCGCGCGCAGACACCATCGTGACTCCGATGAATGACAGTTTCGTCGATCTGGACCTGATCGGTCAGGTGGATGCCGATACCTACAAGGTAAAGCGCCCCAGCTTCTATGCGGAACTCATCTGGGATTTGCGCAAGGAACGCGGCAAGCGTGATGGCGGCACGGTCGATTGGGTCGTGATGCGCAACCGCATGCAGCATATCGAAGCGAATAATATGCGTCGCGTGGGCAAGGCGATGGACGAGTTGGCCAAGCGCACCGGCTTTCGCGTGGTCCCTGGTCTCGGTGAGCGCGTGATCTATCGCGAGCTCTTTCCCAAGGGCCTGACCCTGCTGGACCGCGATTCCATTGGTGGCCTGGGCATCAGTCATATCGCCGCACGGCAGGAGTTGCGGGAACTGGTGGCAGCCCTTGGCCTGCCCACCAAGGACACGCAGCAGGCCGAGTTCGAGTTTGCCCAGTGAAGTTTCTACTCTTTGTCGCCGCCATCGCTGCAATCTGGTGGGTTCTCAAGAGCGACCGCGCGCCACGCCCCTCAATGTCCGCGCAGGAAGCGGCCCGCATCCTTGGCATCGCGGAAGATTCGGGCATAGAGACCATTGTCGATGCGCACCGTAAACTGATTGCAAAGGTTCATCCTGATACAGGCGGCACATCAGAACTGGCCGCGCGCGTCAACGAAGCGCGAGACCATCTGCTCGCACGGATTACCCAGTATCGGAATTGACATGGCCTATCGTTTCAACCGCACCATCCTCCGCGAATATGACATTCGCGGGATTGTCGGGCAGACATTGGGTGAGGATGATGCGCGGGCCATCGGGCGCACATTCGGCACGATCATCAAGCGCAGTGGCGGATCAACCGTGGCCGTTGGTCGCGACGGGCGTCTGTCCTCCCCGGCCCTGTGCACGGCCTTGGTCGACGGGCTGACGGCCAGCGGGTGCGATGTGATCCGCACCGGGCTCGGCCCCACACCAATGCTCTATTACGCAGAGGCTGTCCTTCCAGTGGATGGCGGCATTCAGATAACCGGCAGCCATAACCCCGGCGATTATAATGGCTTCAAGATGGTCTTTGGTCACAAGAGCTTTTTTGGGCCGGACATCCAGACGCTCGGTGCGATGGCGGCAGCGGGAGACTGGGAGAGCGGCGCCGGCTCCGTTTCCGATCAGGACATGGAAGACGCCTATCTCGCCCGGCTGATCGAAGGCCTGTCGCTGGGCAGCTATCGCATCGGCTGGGATGCGGGCAATGGTGCAGGCGGGCGCATCATCGAGCGGCTCGCGGCAATCCTGCCCGGCGAGCATCATCTGCTCTTCACAGACATTGACGGCAATTTTCCCAACCATCACCCGGACCCCACAGAAGAAAAGAATCTGGAGCATCTCAAAGCCCTCGTCGCGGAGAAGCAGCTCGATTTCGGACTGGCTTTTGATGGCGATGCAGACCGGATCGGCGCAGTGGACAGCCTGGGCCGCGTGGTCTGGGGCGATCAGCTTCTCTCCATTTTGGCGGAACCAGTTCTGAAGAAGCTGCCCGGCGCAACCATCATCGGCGATGTGAAGGCCAGCCAGATGCTTTATGATCGCATCGCAGAGCTGGGCGGCAAGCCCTTGATGTGGAAGACCGGACACAGCCTGATCAAGACCAAGATGAAGGAAACCGGCAGCCCGCTGGCGGGTGAAATGAGCGGTCACATCTTCTTTGCGGATGACTGGTACGGCTTTGACGACGCCATTTACGCCGCGCTGCGCCTGATCGCAGCCATAGACGCGTCGGGTGTTTCGCTGACGGAACTGAAGAGCCGGATGCCCAACATGATCAACACGCCCGAATTGCGCTTTCAGGTCGACGAGAGCCGCAAATTCGCGGTGATCGACGAAGTGCTGGCGCGGCTGACAGCGTCCGGCGCGGACGTGAACCGCACCGACGGCGCCCGCGTCAACACGCCCGACGGCTGGTGGCTGCTCCGCGCCAGCAACACGCAAGACGTGCTCGTCGCTCGCGCGGAGGCGAAGGATGAAGCCGCGCTGGACAGGTTGCTGGCCATGATCGACGATCAGCTGGAAGCGTCCGGGTTGGAACGGGGCGAACAGGCGGGGCATTGATTGCGGCGGGGCTTGCGCTTACCCCTTGGCGAGATCGGGGAGAGTGCATGAAGAGATCCGTAGCTTGGGCCGTCACCATTTTTGGGGCATGGACCGCACTCGCTGCGCACCCGGCTCTCGCCGCAGACACAGCATGGTTTCGCATTCTGGCTGAAAATGGCAAGCAGATGGGGACGTTTCGGCAGGGTGTGGAGGCGCTGCCAGAAGGGCGACGGGTGAGCGAACACTCGACCATGCGGATCGCTGAGGCGGGGAATGCGGTAAAAACGATCTCCGAACGCAAGGTGCGCACCGAGGATGCGCAGGGCCGCACGACGATGATCGAGACCGAAAGCGTGGCAGGACGTGTGACAACGCGCGCGCGCATCATTCTGGAACGACAGGGCGTCGCGCGGATCGAGCGCATCACGCGGCACGGCACGCGCATCAGCATGTTGGCGCTTTCCGATGATGTGCGGTTTGACAATGGCGCGGGCTTGCTTGCCGGGTGGGATGTGGCCTCCACGCCTGTGCTGGAGTTCAAGGCCTTCAGCGCAGGCAGCGAGGGCGTGGAACGCGTTACGCTGGAACGCCAGCCCGGCTTTGAACATGATCCGGAAGGCCGCATCTTTCTGATCCGCAAGAGCTGGGACGGAGAGCGGTTGCGCGGCGTCTCTACACAGGTTCTGGCGCAAAACCGCACTTTGCTGCGCAGCACACAATGGGTATTGGGCACCAGCATCACGCTGGAGCGAACCGACACGGATCTGTCGCTCAAGCCCGGTTCGCCGGTGAGCATTGTGCGCGCCGTCATGGTCAGGTCGCCGTTCCGCATCGCTTCGGACGCCCTGAACGGGCACATCCGCTTCACCTTTGCCTACAAGGATGGCCTGTCTTTCCCTGTGCCGCAAACCGGCGAACAGCGTGTGAAGCGCGACGGTGATCGGCTCGTGGTCGACGTGTGTGAACGCTGCGGCACGCCGCAGCCACTGCCTCCCGAAGAGCGCGAACAGGCGCTCGCCTCAACACGCTGGCTGGAAAGCGACGCCCCTGCCCTGCACAGCATTGGCGCGGCGATAGGCGCACAACCCGTCAGCGATGCTGCCAAGATGAAGCTGCTGGCCGTCCGCGCGCGTCAGCATATGCGCAAGATGGATTTTTCCGGCCATTATACCGCATTGGAGGCCTTCACCCGCCGCGCGGGCGATTGCACGGAGGAAGCGTCCATCCTTGCAGCATTGGGTCGCGCTGCGGGCATCCCCACGCGCACTGCGCACGGGCTCGTCTATTCGCGCGAGGCTTATCACGGCATCAGCAACGTCTTCATGCCCCACAGCTGGACGCTCGCCTGGATCGACGGGCGCTGGCAGAGCTTCGACATGTCCATCGGCAGCTTCGATGCCACCCATATCGTGCTGGCCATCGGGGATGGTGACGCGCGCTCAGTCTCTGCAGCTGGGCAATTGGCCGCACTGCTGAAATGGGAAGGGATGACGGAAGTGAAGGCGCGGAAGGCCGCCGACTGAGTGACGCATCAACAAAACGCAGCTTGTACCGAGCGACGTCGAGACACCATGCGCAAAGGACAGTGTCTCGACTTCGCTTGACACATACGGGACAGGACAAGAGATTCAGATTTTCAACCGGCAGGTCGGTCCTGCCTCAGCGGGGCCTCGTCTTCCTCATAAGTCACTGGCAGCGCTGGAATCGCCTTGTCTTCCTCGGTCTCGATATAGCGCACGGCCTTGGGGTCTTTGATACCGCCTGCAACGATGATGATTTCCATCTCTTCCACCGCGCCCGCTGCGGGAGCCTCTTGCGCCGCTGCCGCCACCGGCATGGCCGCCGCAACGGCAGCGAGCATCGCAGCCACGGACTGCTTGCGTGGCAGCGCGTAAGAGACGCAGACATCGCCCTCGCACGCTGCAAAGAACGCCACGCGCGCCCCATCATCCATCGCAGTCAGATCGGTCACCGTACGCTTGCACATGCGGCAGAATTCACCGTCCATGATAGCGGATAGATCAGCCTGATAGGGGCAGGGACTCTGGATGACGGGAAGGCGGGCCACTCGTTACCCACGCGCCGGCGTCGAGGTCGAGAGCGGGGCCTCATCATCCTCATAAGTCACGGGCAGCGCCGGGATGGCCTTGTCTTCCTCGGTCTCGATATAGCGCACGGCCTTGGGGTCTTTGATACCGCCGACGATGATTTCCATCTCGTCATATGCAACCGCATCAGCAGATGAGGCCTCCTGCGCAGCGGCCGCCATCGGCATGGCCATGGCGGCGGCAGCCAGCATCGCGGCCACGGCCTGCTTGCGCGGCAAGGCGTAAGAGACGCAGACATCGCCTTCGCAGGCAGCGAAGAAGGAGACGCGCTCATCATCGTTCATCGCGGTCAGGTCTGTCACCGTGCGCTTGCACATGTGGCAGAAATCACCCTCCATCACAGAGGCGAGATTGGCCTTATAAGGGCATGGGCTCTGAATTACGGGAAACTTGGCCATGGCGACATCCTCTTCTTGACGTAGGGGAATGCTAGCTATTTTGACGCGCGTGTCGAGTCATTCCTTCGCTTCGACTGGGCGCGGCATGAAACTCATCGAAAGCGGGGTTGCCACGCCATCGGGCCGCACACGGATGCGGACGAATGCCTGCTGTTTTTCGTCGCGCAGCTTGGCCTCCATGGTCGGGGCCTTGGCCTGCGGCACATAAAGCCGGTCGGTATGGGCACCATCCTCTCCGTCCGACTCGCGCCAGCTGTTCGGACGGACGATGCTGGTGCATCCTGTTTCATCCTCGCCGCCGGTGATCAGCCGCGCCGAAGCAATGGCGGGCGACTTGCCGACGATACAGACCGGCCCGCTCAGGAACGGCTGGAAACCCATCTCCTCATCGTCTGCCTTCGCCGCCGTTTTGGGTAACGGCCAATCATATTGATAGCGGATATAATGGCCGCGCAGCGGATCGCGCGGATCATATCCGCTCACAGGGACATCCCAGTCCGTGCCTTGTTGTGCCATAAAATGCGTATTCGCCCAGGCCGCCGCCAGCGCCAGAACGGGGAGAGCGAGCGTTCCCGCCCAGACCATTGTGCGGTTCATGCCAGCCCCTCCCCTTCTGCCTTGGGCGCGAGATTGCGCGAGACCCGCACCGCCACCCACGCCACACCCAGCGTGAACAAGCCAACCAGGATCAGCCCGATGCCGCTACCCAGCAGGTCCGTCGCCAGTTCAAAACTGAGGATGATGATACGCAGGGCAGAGATGCCAATGGCCGTCTGGAACACGCGCCGCCACCCGGCCTGCAACGCCACCCAGGCAATGCCGCCCCACAGGCCAAGAAAAACAGTGGCGTGGAGCAAAGCTTCATAGCGGTCCATCAGCGCGGAAAGCAGAACCGCCACGCCGCACAAGGCCATCACCATGGCAGAGGATCGCCCGGACCGGTCCGGCCTGACAAACGCCGTCACACCCGCTGCCGCCAGTGCAATCACCGCATGGAACAACAAGCCGGTTTCATTCTCGTTGTGCAGGTCAGCCACAACCAGCGTAAACATGGTCGCTTGCCCCACCACAAACACCAGCGCGACTTGTTGAAGGCTGCGCCAGAACCCCGCCTGCCCCCAGCGCCCGCGTGCAGCCGCGGCGAGAGCAACGGTCAGCGCGGGCAATGACGCTATAAAGCCCAGCCAGAGCACATTGTGCGTACCCCACACATCCAGCCAGATGCCGTGATTGGTTGAGGTCGCGATCAGCCCGGCGAACCAGAGCAAAGCCGCCAAAATGCCACGTCCGAACAGCAGCAGCAGCGGTGTGAAGATCAGCAATGCAAAGCCGATAGGCTGCCACAGCGGTGCACTCGTCTGATAAACCTGCCCGATATGGCCGAGAAAGCTGAGACCCAAAGCCGCCAGAATGAAGAGCATCGCATCGCTGAACCAGCTGCCCGCGCTGCCCTCTTCCGCCACGCCACGCCACGCCAGCCAGCCTGCAAAGCCGGCCATGATGATCAGATGCAGGGCCAGACGCACGCCGCCAGGAATGGCATCCCAATTGGCGGCAACGAGCGAAACCAAACCCAGCCCGATGGTGAGAGCACCCAGCCCGATCAGCGCCCACAGGCCCCAAGGCCGCGCATGGCCCTCTTCATAGGCGTGGATGCGGTCTGCGGTGGCGCGGTCGATCAGACCGGCTTCCACCCATGCGTTCAGCTTGCGATCTGACATGGCCCCCACATTCCTCCCACCCCGTTCGTGTCGATCAAAGTCGAGACATGCGTGAAGCTTTTCGACTTCGCTCGACACGAACGGATTTGATTGGGTTCAGGCTAGTCGGACTCTGCTGCCTTGGAAAGCCCTTGCGCCGCTTTCGCTTCCGCATCGCGCTTGGCAGCGTCAATCTTGCGGCGCAGAAAGCCGTAGAGCAGCAGGTGCGCGCCCACCGTGACCAGCACTATAATGGCAATGATCGTTGTGGCGCTCATATCTGCTTCTCATAATCGGGCAGGCGATAGAGCCTGCGAATCTGGAACGGAGTGAGGGCTCCAAATATCGTGCGCATCAGGAACCGTGCAACCGCCATCTGCCAGCGCGGCAGGCGATGCGCAACCATGCTGCCTTGCCGCGAGAGCCGGACGAACTGCCGCACCCGCTTCAGCCGCATCCTCTGATATAGGGGGAGTACGGCATCGGGAACACCGCTCCGTGCGGCAGCGCCCAGCGCCACTGCATCCTCGATCGCCTGGCACGCCCCCTGCCCCAGATTGGGCTCCATCGCGTGTGCAGCATCGCCCAGCAGGATGATCCGTCCCGTGCCGAGGGACCGTGGCGGCGGTTTGGCATGGATGGAAAAGCGGACCAGCTTGTCAGCAGGCGTGGCCGCCACCGCAGCCCGTGCGAGCACTGTCCAGCCATGTGCCTGTTCCACCGCCTCCACTGTCATCGCGGCGGAGCCTGACGGATCAGCCTCGTTGCGCATGAAATACCAGTATTTGCGACCCCCGCGGATGTCGAAATGCCCGAAACGCTCTCCCTGCGCCCAATATTCCAGGCCCAGCGCCTGCGGGGGATGGTCTGGCACGGCATCGGACAGGGCGAGCAATCCGCCATAGCCCGCATGGCGCGCATCCACTCCGGTCAGCGCCTTGGCCACGCCAGACCAGATGCCGTCCGCCGCCACCAGCAGGTCGGCATGGGCTTCCACACCATTTTCGAACCGGACCGCTGCACCGGCCGCATCTTGCCGCCAATCAGCCAGCCTGTGCCCCAGATGCAAGGGAGCTGCGCCCAGCCCGGCCAGCAAAATTGCCTGCAAATCAGACCGCGTCACCATCAGGCCGGTGCGCCCAGGCAGGCACTGGCTTACCCGGAAGGCTGCAATCCGCGTCCCGCCCGGCTCTGCCACCGCCACCTCATCCAACGGCTCGCTGATCGCCCGCAAGGCATCGTGCAGGCCCAGACTGTCGAGCGCATCGATGGCATTGGGCCACAGGCTGAGTGCGGCCCCCATCGGCACCAGCGTTTCGGCCTGTTCGAAAACGGAAACGCGCCACCCCGCGCGTGATAGAGAAATGGCGGCAGAAAGCCCCCCTATACCGGCCCCGACAATGATGGCCGTTGGTGTGATCGCGCCGGTCATTGTCCGCACTCCTCACCCTGTTTCAGGTGGCGCGCCTATAGCAGCGCAATCTCTTCAAAGCCGAATGCAATGCGATGCACACCAACTGCACGCAGTGCATCCGCATGGGCCGCCCGATCCGTGATATGGCCCGCCGCGCACAGGCCGATCACATGCATCCCCGCCGCCACCGCCGCCATGGCACCGGTGGGCGAATCCTCTATGGCCATGCAATCCGGCGCAGCCACACCAAGGCCATGGGCGGCTTTCAGATAGATGTCCGGATGCGGTTTGCCCCGCTCCATGCCGTCTGCGCTGAACACATGGTCGCCAAAATGATGGGAGAGTTCGAACCGGGCGAGTGCCCAGCGGATATAATCCGGATTGCTGGACGATGCGACCGCACGCGGCAGATCACAGGAGCGGTCCAGAAAGGCAGTGGCTCCCGGCACGGGCGCAAACCCCTTGGCGAAATGAGCGCGAGCGCGGGTGCGATGAGTATCGCGAAAATCAACTGGAAGCGGTCCGCCCAGCCGCGCGGCGATGCGGCGCTCGGTCTCCTGCCAATTGTGGCCATAATAATCGCGGATCGAATCCTCGAAGCTGGTGGGCAGGCCAATCGCAGTCAGGCTTTCCGCCAGCGCGTGATTGGCGGGCAGTTCGCTGTCTGCCAGCACGCCATCAAAATCAAAGATGATTGCGGCAGGGCGGGAGAGAGACTGAAGGGCCATGCGAAGCTCAAGAGCCCCCTGCCCGCCCGCTGTCAAGCGTCAGATTCCGGCTAACCGCACAGGCATCGCCAAAAGGGGTTAACGGATTTGCAACCATCTGGATTTGCGTTACTTTCGGTCTTGGTATTGGGGCTGAATCGGGGCTTTGACAGTGGCTACGCTTGCGGTTTTCAACCCCAAAGGGGGCGTCGGAAAGACCAGTCTTGCAGTCAATCTGGCGTTTGAGGCCGCCCATGCCGGATTCCGCACCTTGTTGTGGGAAGTCGATGAGCAGGCTGACTCGCAATGGCTGCTGAGCGAGACGCCGGACCGTCCGGGCCGCGTCCCTCCGCATTGGGTGCCCGGCGCGGTCGATGTGCAGACGCTGGCAGAGCCAACGCGGTTCGACCGGCTGAGCCTGCTTTCTTCTGATCGCTGTATGCGCCGCACCGACAACTGGTTTGCCGATATGGCGCATAGCCAGCGCCTCGCCCGGCTGTTCGCAGGCCTGGAAGCGGATTTCGACGTGATCGTGCTGGATTGCCCGCCCGGCTTCAGCGATGCCAACCGCACGATCATGCAGTTCGTTCATCTGGTGGTGGTTCCCACCATTCCCGCGCCGCTGGCCTTGCGCGGCCTGCACCGGGTGCGGGACTTTATGGTGCGGCATCGCGGGACGCATCCGCCGATGTTGCCGGTCTTTTCGATGCTGGATCGCCGCCGCACGCTGCACCGCAAAGCCGCCGCCGAGCATCCCGATTGGCCGGTAATCCCCATGCGCAGCGACATTGAACGCATGACCGAACAGAGAGCACCACTGGGTATTTGCGCACCCAACAGCGCCTCTCGCCACGCATTTCAAAACTTGTGGAACGGCATCCAGCGCAAAATGGCCACTATGCGCGTAATCCGCTCGCTCGTGACAGGCCAGACTGCGGCCCCCACCGCGCTGCCCGCCATGCGCCGCATCAACCGCCCGCGGCCCGGCTCCCCGCTCTGGCCAGCCTATCAGCCGGACAGTTCCGGAGCATAGTCCTCGCACACCAGCGATTTGGGAGTCTGGTCAGCCCGTGTTCACCACGCAGTTGCGCTGTTGGACGCGTCTCCCCGATTTCGCAACCACGCGATGATCTGGCCCAAATGCTCCAGCTCTGCCCGCGACAAATTGCGGTGCGGAAAATTCACATAATTTTGCCGCATGTTCGCGTTCGCCATTTCCAGGGAAACGGCCATCTTCCTTTTCTGATCCGGCGGAATTTCAGCAATCTGCATCAGTTGAGCCATGCCTTCCGCACGGACTTTCTCCGCTTCGTCATAGATTTGCGCCAGTTCGGCATTGACCGCGTTCGTGAGGCATGTTTCCTGCGGCGTGCGGATCAGAGTCCCCACCGCCATCGTCTTCGGAGCAGAGGGAGCCGTTGATCCGCCATCGACGAGGCGGAACATCAGTGTGTTTGAAAGACGCTCCATGTCAATCGCGCTGACATCCACGGTTTTGCCGCAGATAATGCCGGGTGCATCAGGTTCTGCCTTGGCGATCTTCAACTCATTTGAAATGCCGACGCGCGCACCGATCTGGCCTGGCTGGCGCGCATCTGACATCGCAAAGAAGGCCAATCCGCCTGCCAAAGCCAAGGCGAGGCCGGTCGATGTCAAGGCCGCAAACCGAGTCATTGTTCCAACTCTTTCAGATGCTTGATGGTCTGGCGCATCTGATCCAGTTCATAGGGCGTCAGGGCGCGCTGCGGCAGTTCCAGTTGCGGCGCATCCGGATCTTGTCCGGCAGCCAGCAACAACCTGCGATCCTTCTTCCAGATGCGGTTGGTGACCGCCTGCATTTCGGCCAGCACGCGCGTTTCTTCTGGTGTTGGCCCGTAATAGGGCGGGGGAGAAGCAACCTGCCCGCTCGCTTGCGGCGCAGGTGGCGAGAGCGGCGATGTCTTTTTCGCCTGCTCTCCCAGTTTCCCGTCTATGCCGATTGCGAACGGCCCAAAGGGCGTGCGCTTGACTTCCATCCCGGCATCCACCGATCCGAAAATGCGCGTGCCCGTCCAAAGCGATGCCAGGACAATGAGAACCACAAGACCAAACAGGGCAAGGCGCGGCAGCGAGCGATCAGGCTTTTGTACAATCTGGACCATATTCGCACGCTAGCGATGCGGTGTTGCCAGTGCGTTAATGGTCGTCCGCAGTCATTCTTCATCCGGAGAGCGCACCGTGACTTGAATTTCCCGCCTGACCCGCCTTCGAGGCACACGGCGGCGCATCCGTTCTTGGGATTATGCCTTCATTCCACCGTAACGCTCTTCGCCAGATTGCGCGGCTGATCCACATCGGTGCCCTTGGCGCAGGCGACATGATAAGCGAGCAACTGCACCGGCACGGCATAGACCAAGGGCGCGATCAGCGGATGAACCTTGGGCATTTCAATCGTGGCGAGACACCCCTCGCCCGCTTCGGCCAGCCCTTCTGCGTCTGACACCAGCACAATCTTTCCGCCACGCGCCCGCACTTCCTGCATGTTGCTGACGGTCTTTTCAAACAATGGCCCGCTCGGCGCGAGCACGATCACCGGCACCGCTTCGTCGATCAGCGCGATCGGGCCATGCTTCATCTCGCCGGACGCATAGCCCTCGGCATGGATATAGCTGATTTCCTTGAGCTTGAGCGCCCCTTCCAGCGCCAGCGGATAATCCGGACCGCGCCCCAGATAGAGCACGTCACGCGCCGGAGCGATCAGGTGCGCCATCGCGGCAATATCTTCATCATGCGCCAGCGCGGCGTTCAACGCAGCGGGCGCTTCGATCAGGTGGCGGACGACATCGCGCTCTTCCTCTTCGGACAATTTGCCCTTCACTAGCGCCAGATGTGCGGCGAGCGCCGCCAGAACAGCCAACTGGCAAGTGAACGCCTTGGTGGACGCCACGCCGATCTCCGGCCCGGCGTGCGTGGGCAGCAACAGATCCGCTTCGCGCGCCATCGAAGAGGTTGGCACATTGACGACGACCGCGATGGTCTGCCCCCGCTCCTTGCAGTGGCGCAGCGCAGCAAGCGTATCCGCAGTTTCCCCCGACTGGCTGATGAACAATGCCAGCCCGCCCTCTTCCAGAACCGGATCGCGATACCGGAATTCGCTCGCCACATCGATGTCCACCGGCACGCGCGCGAATGTTTCAAACCAATATTTGGCGACCATCCCGGCATAAAAGCTGGTGCCGCACGCGACGATAGTGATGCGCTTGACCGAGGCCAGATCAAAATCCATCTGCGGCAGAGCAACCGTCTGTTCGAGCGGGCGGATGTAGCTGGAGAGCGTCTGCGCGACCACGGTGGGCTGCTCGAAAATCTCCTTCTGCATGAAGTGGCGATATTTGCCTTTTTCCACCGCTGCCGCCGATACGCCGGAGGTGGTGATGGGGCGCATGACGGGCTGATTGTCCTTGTCGAAAATCTCCGCCTGTCCCGCCCGGACGATCACCCAGTCGCCTTCTTCCAGATAGGCAATCTTCTGCGTGAGCGGGGCGAGCGCCAGCGCATCCGAACCCAGATAGGTCTCACCATCCCCATAACCCACGACCAACGGACTGCCGAGCCGCGCGCCGATCAGAAAATCAGGGTTCTGGCGGAAAGCAATGGCGAGTGCGAACGCGCCGCGCAGGATGGGCAGCACGGCCTTGACTGCTTCTGTGGGGGATTTGCCCGCTTCCACCTGTTCGCTCACCAGGTGCGCCACAACCTCGGTATCGGTCTCGCTCTCGAATGTCCGCCCGCGCGCAGTGAGTTCATCGCGCAACGATTTGAAATTTTCGATGATGCCATTGTGGACCAGCGCCACTTCACCCGTGGCATGGGGGTGTGCATTGCTCGTCGTCGGCGCGCCGTGCGTGGCCCAGCGAGTGTGGGCGATGCCGATCAGGCCCGGCGCTGGATTGCCGATCAGTTCCTTCACCAGGTTGTTGAGCTTGCCCTCTGCCCGGCGGCGGATCAACTGGCCATCCTGCACGGTGCAAACGCCCGCCGAGTCATAGCCGCGATACTCCATCCGCCGCAGCCCATCGACCAAACGATCCGCCACTTCTTCCTTGCCGACGATGCCGATAATGCCACACATGGGTTTGGGGTCGCCTTGTTCAGAGAGTATAGGGAACGCGGATACCGGGCATCTCTGCCGGAAAATCCTTGGTATTTCGTGTAACAAGCACGCGCCCGCGTGTGAGGGCCGTAGCAAGTATGATCGCATCCATCGCTTTCAGCTGCGGGCGTTCGCGCCGCAGGGCTGCGGCGCGCGATGCAATTTCAGCATCGAGTTCGTCAATCCCAAAGCCGGACAATAGCGTTTCAGCGCGCTTCAACCCTTCACCCTCGCCCTTGGACATGACTTCCATCCAGACGGCCCGACTGATCCATGCGCGTGAATTATACTCTGTCGCACGGTCGATTTCCGTCCGCGCCTGCACATATCCTGAAAGCGCATCGATAATGATGTTGGAATCAAAGCTGAACCCGCTCACCGCGATTGCGGCCGTTTTGGCTCGGGATATCTGCCTTCCAGCATGTCGAGGTGCATCCGGCGCTGGCGATCATCCTCCGCGTCAAACAGGTCGGGGAATTCGGCCCTCACCTCTTCATAATCATCATCCCAAGGCCGCGTCGACGCGGCGCGCTCGCGCCGTTGCCACGCGACAGAATCGCCAATATCGATCCGGCCCTTCCACGCGCCAAAACCTA
Organism: Sphingomonadales bacterium; assembly: GCA_016714795.1. Classification (GTDB taxonomy): domain Bacteria; phylum Pseudomonadota; class Alphaproteobacteria; order Sphingomonadales; family Sphingomonadaceae; genus Aquisediminimonas. Next base: position 268,856 of record JADKCA010000003.1, read on the forward strand.
TATCGAGCCAATCCTTATTGCCAGAAGACGCCGTCTCTGCGCGATAGGACGATACAGCCTCCCGCAAGACCGAAGCCCGCGATTTGCCCTGCTCGGCCGCGATCTGGTCGAGCCATTTGATATCTTCATCGGGCAGATCGGCGAGGATGCGAGTCATAGCGATATATTGATATCATATCATGATATCATGTCAAGCACTCCGCAGCGCCGTTGCGCGTTCGAATATGGCTTGCAGCAATCCGCTTTCATACCAGCTGTTCAGCCCGCCCTCCACAAACCGGTTCTGACGGATCGCCACAGTCAGCAATTGAGCCAGTTGAAGCGCGTCTGCCCCTGAACGAATAGCATCAGGCGAGCGAAACATTTGTGCTGTGTCGGTCTTCATCCATACAGCCCAGTCAAATTCCTGCAGAACCAGACCATTGTCATAGCAGAACTGGACAAAGTCATTTGCGGCAGGGCTGTTGGCAAATCCAGCGATCTCCCATCGGCCAAAGCGGAACCATGGCGAAGCGAATGTGTCCGCAAACGCCCCCAATCCTGTCAGCACTTCCTGACTTGGAACCGGCAATGATGTGCTCAACCTTTCGTCCACTTTCACTTGAGTGATCCTGCCACCTCTGCCTTAAGCGCCCCCAACCGTCCATGAAAACTCTCCACCATCGCGGCCAGCAGCGCACCCGGTTCTTCAGAACAAAGCTGCCCTCGTAACAGGCGGGATCCTCAAAAATGTCGCAAGGCGATGACAAATTCAGGCCGCAGCGCGCGCCTCAAAAATAGCGAACAATCTCAGCGCGGATAGCCTCACTCGACATATCTTTGTGACGCAGATCATCAATCCAGCGCCGATCAGCTTTGGAAAGTATAGGGCCTTCCACCGCAGCGATAGCGGCAAAAGCCGTTTCACCCAAAATGATTTGTTCACTCGGCTTATCTGCAAACTGCCATATTCAAGCCAAAGCGAAAAGCGAAATCACTTCTTCGCCGCCTTGCGCGCCGCCATCATCTCGCGGAAGCGCCCGGCCCAGTGTGGCTTGTTTTCCTGATTGCCGCGCGCGATGGCCAGCGCATCGGGCTGGACGTCTGCCGTCACGACAGAGCCCGCCGCCACGATGGCGCCCGCACCGATGCTGACCGGAGCGACCAGCGCAGAGTTGGAGCCGATGAACGCGCCTTCGCCAATCTCTGTCTTGTACTTCAAAAAGCCGTCATAATTGCAGGTGATGGTGCCCGCACCTATGTTTGCCCCTGCACCAATCTCGGCATCGCCCAGATAGGTGAGGTGATTGGCCTTGGCGCCCTTGCCCATATGCGCCTTCTTCATTTCGACGAAATTGCCGATCTTGGCTTTCTCTTCGAGCACCGCGCCGGGGCGCAAGCGCGCGAACGGTCCGATCTCGCAAGCGACTCCGATGGTTGCGCCTTCGATGTGCGAGAAAGCGTGGATCGTGACATGATCCCCCACTGTTACACCGGGGCCGAAAAACACGTTCGGTTCGATCACGACATCGCGACCCAACACGGTATCATGCGCAAACCAGACCGTCTCCGGCGCGATCAGCGTCACGCCTGCGTCCATTGCCTCCTTGCGGCGGCGCGCTTGCCATTCGGCTTCCATCATCGCGAGTTCCTCCCGGCTGTTGATCCCGGCCACGTCGAACGGTTCGGTGGTGACGACCGCGCAATGCCGCCCGTCCTCATTGGCAATGTTGACGATGTCGGTCAGGTAATATTCCTTGGCCTCATTGTTGGGCTCCACGCGATTGAGCAGCGCGAACAGGTCTTTCGCTTTCACCGCCATCAGGCCCGAATTGCACATGCGGCAGGCGCGCTCTTCCTCGGTCGCATCCTTATGCTCGACCATCTTGGTCACACGATCACCCTCGGTGATGACACGGCCATATTTGAGGGTGTCCTCCGGCTCGAACGCAAGCACGACGACAGCGGGCGCATCAGCGGCATTCAGCCGGTCGATCATGCTCTGCATCGTGTGGGTCGGCACAAACGGCACATCGCCATAAAGGATCAGCACATCGCCCTCGAAACCCGCGAGCGCGGCTTCCGCCTGCTGCACCGCATGGCCAGTGCCCAGCTGCGGTTCCTGCACGGCGAGCGCAGCAGAACCCGCCAGCGCCTTTTCCAGCTGCTCCTTGCCAGAGCCGACAATGACGACCTTCTGCGCCGGTTCCAACGCATCCACGCAGGCCATCAGATGCATCAGCATCGGACGGCTGGCGATCGGGTGCAGCACCTTGTGCGTGTCAGACTTCATGCGGGTGCCTTTGCCCGCGGCGAGGATGATGGCGGCTGTTTGCGGTTTTGACATTTTTGACCTTGTGGAATGTCCGCTCCTCAGCATGAGCGGGCTAAACAGAATTCAGCCATGCCACCAAATTGTTGCGGATTCCACACCAACAAGCCAAGGCGCTCCATCATGAGCCATTTCCCCTTCGCCCTTGTCGGCTTCGATCTGGACGGCACGCTGATCGACACCTCGGAAGATCTGCGCATTGCCTGCAACGTCGCGCTCAAACTGGGCAGCATTGCTCCGCTCGCGCCGGAGCAAATCCGCTCCGCCATTGGCGGCGGCGCGCGGCGGATGCTGGAGCGGGGGATTGAATTCAACGGCAGCGGCCCGGTCGCGCCCGAACTGTTCGAAGCGATGTTCGACGCGTTTCTGGAGCATTATCAGGCCAATATCGCCGTTCACAGCCGCCCCTTCCCCGGCGCGCTGGAGATGATGGATGCGCTCGACGCGCTGGGCGTAAAGTTGGCCATCGTCACCAACAAGCGGGAGGGCATGGCGGATCAGCTGTTCCGCGAACTCGGCCTGCGCCACAGGTTTTCCGCATTCCTCGGCGGCGATTCACTGGGACCGGACAAGGCCAAGCCTGCGCCAGACCTGCTGCACGAAATGGTCGTGCGCGCTGGCGCGTCCGGACCGGCCGCGTTTGTGGGCGATTCCCATTTTGACATTGATGCGGCCAAAGCCGCAGGCCTGCCGTCCATCGCGGTCAGCTTCGGCTTTCTGATGCAGCCGGTGGAAACTTTGGGGGCAGATGCCGTGATCGACCATTTCGATGCGTTGATCCCGGCGCTCCGCCGCCTGAGTCCGGCCTGATCCTACCAGGCGAATGTCATCCCCACGCGCCCGCCGGTTGAGCCCTTGACCGTCGATCCGGCAACGCCCGCGTTGATATAGACATGGCTGCCGGCCTTGGTGACGATCTGGCCGGAAAAGCCCTGCTGCCCGCGATAGGTGGAAAGGTTGAACGACATGGACATTTTCGCGTCCGCCGGAAGGATCGTGCCGCCCAGCGCCATGGCCGCCGCAATGCCGCCATTGGCCGCGCGGTTGTTGGCATCCACGCGCTGATTGAGATTGCCCACCAGCCCTTCCAGAGAGGTCAACCGGCTGTTTTGCTGCACGTCCAGCGCTTGCAAGGCGTTGATGGCCGTCGCTTGCGACGCAATGGCAGAGCTGTTCGCGGCAATCGCCTGACGGACAGAGGGATCGCGCCCCAGCGTGCCGCTGGCGTCCACCGTCACCACATCGGTCGGCCCAGTCTGCGCCGCAGTGCTGGCGGCCACATCCCCGACCGTCACAGAGCTGCCCGCGCCGCCCAGCACGACCTGATTGGCCCGCGAGGCGCTGGCATCGGCACCGATGGCGACCGACTTGGCGGCGGTCGCCCTGGCATTCTCGCCCAGCGCAATCGCTCCCGCCGCGCTCGCATTGGCCTTGTTGCCCAAGGCGATGGCTGACTGGCCATTGGCGACCGACTGACTGCCAAGTGCCACGCTGCCATCTCCAGTGGCAGTGTTGTCCGCGCCCATCGCCACCGCACCGGTGCCCGTGGCATTGTTGGGATCACCAATGGCGACCGCCCCATTGCCAGACGCACGGTTGCCAAAGCCGATGGCTACCGCCTTCTGGAAGATTGACGAATTATTGCCGATGGCCACGCCCAGCGGAGTCAGGCTGATACCCCGTCCGCTATTCCCCGTTGTCTGGTTGGAAGACCCCCCTTCGCCTATCACCAATTGCCCTCCACTGAGCACGAAACCGGGGCCGGGCAGCTGGATCTGACCGCCCCCGAAATTGGCATCGCCGCCAAAGGCAATCTGTGAATCGGTGATCAGCAAGGCGGGGTCCGTCATCGAAAACTGACCGCCCCCGAAATCAAACTGGCCTTCGCTGCCCAGCAAGAGCCCGCCGGATTCAACCGCGAGCGATGGCGACGACAAGCTCAGCAAGCCGCTCAACCGCAATGCACTGTTGCCCAGCTTGATCGGCCCGCCCGGCGTGACGCCAGACACGCTCGCGACCGCAGCGTTCAGTTGCCCCAGATTGACAGCATCAGTGAGGTTCACAGCTGCAGCGACGTTGACGATTCGGCGCTCGGAGCCCGCAGAGCCGACTGAGACTGTCCGCCCTGCATTGGCGACGGAGCCGCTTCCCAATGCGACCGAATCATTGGCGGACGCCGATGAATTCTGGCCAAGGGCGAGTGCACGAGCGCCACCCGCGGTTGCATCATCCCCGATCGCGATGGAATGAACCCCTGATGCAGTGGCACCGACTGCGTTCTCATTGCCGTCGCCGCCCAATGCAACGGAGCCCGCCCCGGTTGCGACTGCCCTGTCACCCAAAGCGGTTGCATGAGCCGCATTTGACTTGGCCTCGCGCCCAACCGCCGTGCCGTCAAAATCGGTGCTCGCCGCCGCAAAGCCGACTGCCGTGCTCAGCGTCCCAGACGCGTTCGCATAGGCACCGTATGCCGCAGCATAGCTTCCCGTCGCTTCAGCGTGCGTGCCGACGCCCACAGAATAGAGCCCCGAAGCGACGGACGAGGTGCCGAGTGCCGTGGCCTCTTCACCCGACGCTCCTGCTTCTGTGCCCAACGCAATCGCCCGCGCGCCATCAGCCAAGGCGTCATCGCCGACCGCGATCGAGAGTGGTCCGTTCGCTCTGGCACCAATATTATTCTCATTGTTATCGCCGCCGAGCGCAATGGAGCCCGCCCCGGTTGCGGCTGCCCGGTCGCCCAAAGCGGTTGCGTGAGCCGCATTTGACTTGGCCTCACGTCCAACCGCTGTTCCATTGAACTCGGTGCTTGCCGCTGCAAAGCCGATTGCGGTGCTCAGCGTCCCAGACGCATTCGCATAGGCACCATAGGCTGCGGCGTAATCGCCCGCTGCTTCGGTGTGCGTGCCGACGCCCACGGCATAGAGCCCCGTCGCGATGGACGACGTGCCGAGTGCAGTCGCCTCCTCGCCCGACGCCCCCGCTCCTGTACCCAGCGCAATCGCCCGTGCACCATCGGCCAGAGCATCATCGCCGACGGCGATCGAAAGTGGTCCGTTTGCGATAGCCCCGGACAGATTGTCATTGCCATCGCCGCCAATGGCAATCGATCCCACGCCTGAGGCTCTGCTCCGGTCTCCCAATGCAGTGGCATGGGTGGCAATGGCGCGCGCGCTGCGGCCGACCGCCGTCGCGCCGAAATCCGTGCTGGAGGCAGATGTGCCCAAGGCCACGCTGAGGCCGCCGCTGCTGTTCGCATTGGCCCCCAGTGCCACGCCCTGTTCCCCGCCGCTGTTTGCCCCCGACCCGATGGCGATGGAATCCCCGCCTGTGGCCTTGGTGGGCGTGGACAGATCAAGCGAAGCCGTCTTTGCGCCGCCAATCGCGATATTTCCGCTGGTTTGCGCGCCCGGCGAGACGGTGGACGCCTGCCCGCCTATGGCTATGTCGCCCGCTCCCGCCGCCCGACTATTGCCGCCAGCTGCCACGCTCTGCACATCACCTGATTGCGCGCCGTTGCCGATGGCGATCCCGTTCACACCACTGCCTTGCGCGCCATTGCCCAGGGCTGTCGCGCCATCGGCAGAGGCGATGGCGGTGTCCCCCAATGCCGTGGCACCCGTGCCCGTTACGGCAGATCCATCACCACATTTCAGCGTGTCAAACAGCGCGTCGATCGTGCAGACTGGTGCCGCCCCACCCGGTCCGGTGGGGATAATCTGCGCAGCAACCGGCATTGCGAGCGCCAAGGCCATGAGGCTGGAACTCATCAACATCAGCGGGCGGGTGGGGATGATGGTTGTCATTGCGCTCTATTCCCTTGGTATTCGGCGGGTTTATCCCCCACGTCTCCAGCTCCATCGTCCAGATTCAGGCTTGAAACTGCTCCCGAAAGAGAGCAATTTGCAGGTTCGCGGTCGCAGCGAAGAGAGAGCGGACACAGAGCCGCCTTTTCCCGCGAAACAGGGAGTGATCTGTGCGACCGTCCGCTGCCATCCAGCATATCAGGCATATTGCCGCCCAAGGCCTGCCGCCTTTGATGGCCGTCCCCGCAATGGTGGATGCTTTGGAAGAGTTGGTGCCCGCGCGCACGCGGACGTTCGTCTGGCTCGACAAACAAGGCTACACCACCAGCCTGTATGAACGCGAACCCATCCCCGACGCGCTCGATGCATTCAATCTGGCCACGGCTGAACTTGTCGCACGCGGAGAGCCATCCGTGATTGATCTGGCCACAGCCCCCGATGAATTCGGCGGGTGGCGGCGGTTCCTGCACCATCCCCTGTGGGACCGCTCGGTCATGAAGAATGAGCTGTTTCGCCCCTATGGCATCGGCAACAATCTGGATTTCCCGCTGCGGGATCGCGGCCAGACCCGCGCCCTGCTTGCCATCTGCCGGGAACCTGGATCACGCGCATTCACGCGCGCCGAGGTGGAAGCCGTTCTCACGCTGCGCCCGCACTTCCTCTATGCCATGCAGGCTCCGGAAACCCTGGCGCTGGCTTGCGAGAAAGGCGGAGACGTGGCCTTGGCGCTCATCGGTGATGACGGGACTGTGTGCGATGCGAGTGCAGAAGCGCGCTTCCTGATGTATCAGCTCTGTTGCGGGCCGAATGGCAATGCCCCGGTACTGGCGCGGCGTGCTCCCCCGGCTGTCCGTGACATCATCTCCCGGCTGAGCGTCCATGAAAGCGCGCCGCGCCATGATCCCCCCACCCGCGACGTCCGCACGGCGTGGGGCAGCATCCGCATCACCGCACATATGCGCGCCACGTCCGGCGAAACCGTGGTGACACTGCAACGGTTCTTGCCCAAGGCCATGGCGCGGCTGGATCGGTTGCGCCAGCTCGACCTTTCCCCACGCGAGCGCGAGGTCGCCTTTGCCATGGGCGCGCTGGGCAGCGGCGACGAGATAGCCAGCACCATGGGCCTGACAATCGGAGCTTACCGCCAAATGGCGAAACGCATCTATAGTCGTCTGGGTGTCACCGGCCGAGACGGCGTGAGGCAGTTGCTCGATTCCTAAACCGCTTCGGCGATCAGGAATTCCGGTGCCTCGGCAAAGCCCATAAAGGCACCCATGATCGTCTGCACAGTCTCCCCCGTCATGTCCTCGCTCGTAAAGGCCGCCAGATCGGTGATGTCAAACAGCTCGACATAGTCGCACGATGGGGCGGACTCTCCCATCAGCGTTCCGGTCACGCGGAAGGTTTCGAAGCTGGCCACGCGGGTCAGGCTGCGCATGGCGGGCTGATCCACCGTTTTAACCCAGGTTTCAAAGTCAGCGGGTGAAACACCGTCTTTGAGGCGGTAAATCAGGATCAGGCGGGACATGGTCGGTCTCCTTCGAATGGATAGCCAGATTGATCGCAGCAAGCCCGGCAGGTGTCTTGGAGATTTCAGTCAGCGCGCAACCGCCAGCGTCGATAGCCCGTGATGAACAGGATCAGCGGCACCAGCCCGGCCAACACTGTCAAAATACGCGTCACGAGTCCGCCGAAGCTGCCATCATGCAGCGCGTGCAGCCAGTTATTGACCACGCCCGACGCATTGGCATTCCGCGTGTCGCTGACGGCCAGCAGCGTTCCCTTATACTGGTCCACCCAGACAAAACTGTGAGGAAAGCGCGCACTGGGATCGCCGGGGGTCTGCATCCGGATGCGGAACGCGCCTTCGCCGGGTCCGGGCACTTCCACCCAAGTGATGCGCGCTTGCGGAAGCGCCTTATGCGCCACCGCCATCGCATGAGACACGGAGACCGGGGTGCCCTCCCACGCGGAAGAGGCCGGGTGCGGCATCGGCTGAACCGGCGCAAGCACCGCCGCCAGCACGGCGTCACTCTCGTCCGGCAGTTCGAGCATCACACCGGTCACCGTCAGGATCAGCAGCAAAGGGAGGCCCCAAAGCCCGCTCAGTTTGTGCTGATCGCGCCAGCGCCGCGAGTTTCCGGCCTCACTCTTGTAGCGCAGCGCCTTGCGCCAGCTGCCGCGCGGCCACCACGCCCACAGTCCGGTGACGAGCAGCACGAACAGCACAATCCCCGCATAGCCCAGCACCACCGCGCCGGTCTTTCCCACCAGCAGGCGATAATGCAGGTCGTAGAGGAAGGTCATGACAGTCTCGCCCCAATAGGTGCGGCGCAGCACGCGGCTTCCATCGGGGGAAACCCAGACCAGCATCGGCGCAAAGTCAGCACCTGCCCGTTCGGGCGGGTTGTAGAAGCGGGCAGGAATGACCCCGCCTTCTCCCGTCATTTCAAACCGCCACGGCCCCGGCTTGGCCGGGTAAGCCGCCCGCACCGTGGCGAGTGCCTTGTCCAGATCCGGCGTGGCCGTCTCTTCCACCCGGATCTCCGGGTTCAGCAACGCGTCTATCTCCGTGTAGAAGACGAGCACCGAACCCGTGAGCCCCAAGAGTACAAACAGCGCGCCGAGCGACAGCCCCAACCAGAGGTGAAGCTGCCGGACAAAGCGGCGAATGCGGGTCACTGCATCTCCCAGCGCAAGCGAATAAAGGCAGAGCGTCCCGCCCCCGGCAACCGCGCGCCAAGCGCCACGTCTGACCCGGATATGCGGTTATACCCCGCCAGATGCTCGACATAATGCTTGTCGAACACATTCTCGATTCCGGCATCGAGCCGCAGCCCATCGCGGATGATCCAATGGCCGAACAGGTTGACCAGAGCATAGCCTTTAGACGCGGCTTCGCTGTTCGCGGCGGACACATTGCGCTGCCGCGCCACGGACTGCCCTTCCAGCGAGAGCGACCAGCGGCTGGCCTCATAGCTGAGCGCCAGCCGCGCCGTAGCCGGCGCCATGCGATAAAGGTTGTCCGCTACATCACGGCGCTTTCCCCGCACATAAGAGGCGACGCCATCCACGCGCAGCGGCCCGGCCAGCGCCGCGCCAAAGGCAATGTCCGCCCCGTAGAGCTTCGCATCGACATTGGCGAAGCGCAGCGGCGTGGCGTCGCCGGATGCGGCCGAGACCATCTCCACCGGCGTATCGAGCACACCCGGCGTCGCGTCAAAGGGCACGCCCTGGATGAAATCGTCTATCTGCCGCCAGAACAAGACGGGCCGCGCATAGGCGCGGTCTCCCTTCCAGTCGAAACCCAGTTCGGCAAGCCATGCCTTCTCAACCTTGATCTGCGGGTTGCCAACATAGATATTGCCATCCGCCAAGCCACCACTGGCTTCTGTTGGGAGCCAGGAAAAGCGCTCGACCAGACTGGGCACGCGCGTTTTGTGAGCCAAAGTCAGACGCGGCGTGATGTTGCCCATTTCTGCCCACAAGCGCAGCGCGCCATCCACGCTGGTGCCAGACCAGTCCCGATCCGCCCTGCCAAACGCCACGCCCAGATTAGTCGGCCCGGCAGGTACGCCCGGCCCGGTGCGCGGAACGCCCGTCTTTGCGCCATGCCGATCCGCGCGCACACCCAGTTCTGCCTGAACCGCGCCCAGTGCGGTGCGCCCCTCGATGAAGCCGCCGATCCGATCCTGTTTTGCCCGGTCCAGTGGGTGAATGAAAAAGGCCGGAGCCAGCGGATTGTACAGCATGAACCCTTTATCGATCAGTTCCACATCGCCACCCACGCGAACATGCTGATCTTCCGAACCGAAGCGCAGCGAAACATCGGCTCCCATCGTATCGGCGTAAGTGTCTGACTGGCGCGTGGCCGCAGCAGAGGCGACGGGACGCAGCGCGAAATTGTTCATCCGGTGCTTCACGCCGGTATAATTGGCGTGCGCCTCCAGCCGGATTCCGTCCGCCATATCTCCTTCAAAGCCGATTCTTGCGAAATCGGTGTGGAAATAGATGATGTCCATAGCAAAGGGCGGATTGCCCGACTTGCCAGTGTCCTGCCGCCGATAGTCCAAGCTGAATTCGCCCTGCCCGGCGCGAAATCCGGCATGAATGCCAAGGACCGCGCGATTGAACGATGTGGAGCCGATCCGTCCGCCGGGGAAACGCATATCGTCGCCCTTTTCCCACGATCCTATCACACCGAAGCGCCAGCGATCATTCGCGAGCCCCGCCATGCCGCCAAGCGCCACGCTGTCATCCACGCTGCGATACTGTGCAGAGACGTCCAGTTGGGGAGCCAGCCTGCCCGCTTCCGCGAACCGGGCTTGCTTCAGGATGGTGTTGACGCCACCACCCAATCCCGGCCCGTCGCGCACGGGTGAGATACCGCGAGAGATCTCGACCCGGTCTATCAGCGCCATCGGTGCATAGTGCATCGCCGGGTCCATCGCGTTGGGGCCGCCGGTTGCAAAATGCTGGCTGTTGATGCGCAGCAGGATGCGCTCGCCAAACAGGCCGCGCATTTGCACCTGACCAGAGAGCGTCCCATTATCAACCAGCGCCATGCCCGGCAGGCGCGCGACGAAAGCCGCGCCATCAGGGCCGGTCGCCAACTCCTCCTCCGCCTCTTTGCCCAATTCGACAGGTGTGGTGCGGGTGCCGGTGACAACGATCAGATCAGGCGCAGTCTCATCCTCGTCTGCGGCCCAGGCGGGGAATGTGACCAGCAATGCGGCGGACGCAAAAAGAAAATTTTTCAACGTCTTGGTCTCCATCAGAATTTCACGCGCACAGCAGCGGTCAGGTTCGTCCCATCCGCCGGGCTGTGCAGGCTCTGCGCGCCGTCCCACCACACATATTCATAATATTCGTTGGTGAGGTTCTTGGCGGAAAGCGAGACTTCCACCTTTTCGTTGATCTGATAGGCGGCCTCTGCATTAAGCGTCGCAAAATCGCCCCAACGTCCGCGATTGTTGCTGGTGGTCAGTTCATAATCGGACTGGCCCCCGCCCCAGACCGAGAGGCGCAGCTTGGGGATGGCGGTGAAATCAACGCCGCCCGAAAACAGCCAATGCGGCACATGGTCAATCTCATTGCCTTTCAGCAACGGCGTTGCCGGATCAGGCGTGGTGATGTTGGCCTTTTGCCACGCCACGGCCCCCCAGAAGGACAGGCCGTTGACCGGCTTGGCGGACAGCTGCACGTCAATGCCCTTGCGCCGCGTCGCGCCCAGATTGTCGAAATCGCCAGTCGGATCATTGAGCTTGCGCTTGATCTCTCCAGTTGCGGTCTGCCGCCACGCCGCCAGTCGCCCTTCGAGCGGCCCGCGCTTGAGCTTGATGCCCGCTTCCCAGCCTTCATTCACAGACGGGTCCAGATCAACCACGCGCGGCGCAATGAGATAAGCGCCGGATTCGGTGCCGATCTGGAAAGTCTTGCCCCAGTTGCCATAAAGCGTGACGCCCTCCAGCGGAGTGAGCGCCACCGAGAGTTTGGGCTGCCTGATCGTGCCATAATCGTTGGCACGCGCGGTCGTGTTGTTCAGGCGGTTGGCATAGTTTCCACTGACCCAGTCCCAGCGATAGGCCGGAGTGATCTTGAGCCAGTCGGTCGGCTCCAAGACAGCTTGCAGATAGACGCCGCCGACAGTGAGCTTCATCTTCTGGTCGCGCGTTTGCGAGGTCGGCACCCGGTTGACAGCGAGGAAGCGGAGCGATTCATTGTCCTGCTTCTGAATGTCTCCGCCTGCTTCCAGCATCAGGTTCATGCCGCCCAGCATGGCGTGATAATGGACTGCGGCCATCGCCCCCCAATGATCTTCATTCGTCACGCGGCGCTGCTGCGCGGCCCCGGCGGAGAATTTGACAAAGCGGTCATCGCGGGTGCGGTTGAAATAGGCCTTGGCCATCATGTCCAGATTGTCGCTGAACGCGGCATCGAAATGGCCGGAGAATTGCTGCAACTTGCGCACGTCGCCATCGGTGGCGTTATAGGCGTTGGTCATGTGCTTGTCGCGACGCGAATCCGCAAAGGTGAGATAGCCCGGCTCCTGCGCGTTGGATTTGTAATGGCGCGCGATGAACCCCAGACTCACATCATCGCTGAAATTGTAGAACCACTTACCCGCAAGGCTCAGCCGGTCCAGATCGGCATGATCGCGAAACGCCTTGGATTCGCGATAGGCGACAAGGTAATTCTGGCTGAGCTTGCCGGTTTGATAGCCTGCTGAAATCTGCCCTTCATAGGTGGAATAGCTGCCCGCAGAGAGTTTGGCATCAAGATAGGTTCCGCCGATCCGCGTCAGGATATTGGCATTGCCGGCGATGTTGTGCAGGCCATAACGCGGGTCGGATGTGCCGCGCACCACTTCCACGCCCGCAATGTCGAGCGGGAACACCTGATCGATATAGAACATGTTGCCCGAAGCGACGTTGGAGGGAACACCATCGATCAGCAGCTTGACCGCGTTGACCTCACCTTCGCCATTAAAGCCACGGAATGCGAACTTGCCGCTGGTTGCCCCCTGATTGAAGTTGGTGACCAGCACGCCGGGCAGGCGACCGACCAACTCCCACGCATAATTGACGTTGGCATTCTGCGCGCCATCCGGGCCGAGCGTATCCACCGAGGTGATGACGTTGGCGGAAGAGCCCGCCATGCTCTTGGCGGTGACGACAATCTCGCCGCCAACGGTGAACCCGGTGTCTGATTCTGCGCAAAGGCGGCGGTGGAGGCGGAAAGGGCGATGAGGCACGCGGCGATGCGCGCAGAGGTGGTGGAAATCATGGAGTAACGTCCTGAACTGGAATCTTCATCCGTCATTCCCGCGAAGACGGGAGTCACTGTCCGGGGCAATGCACGCCCGTACAACGGCCCCTGCCTGCGCGGGGGCGACGCAAGGTGAAAGGCGAACCAAAATCTGGCCGGGTTCAGTTCAGGATCGGAGGCCCCGTTTTGGGAGGAGGGGGTGCAGCCAGCCCTTGGCCAATAGCCAGGCTGAGCGGCTTGAGCGCAGGCGCGGCTGTGAATAGCGGAATGCCAATCGACGCATAAGCCATAAGCGGCACATCGAACGCCAGCGATGCCGCGCCGAATACGCAACTACCATCCTTGTGCTGATCGCCGCCGCTCTTGTCCGCATGGGCATTGCCCGCCGAATCGAGGAAGACCATCGCTTCGCCACTGCCCGAACAGATGCTGATCCAGCGTCCATCCTGAGCGCTGGGCATCCACCCTGCAGGCACCAGAATCCGCGCCAACAACACCAGCGCAAACAGCGCCGCGACATAGCGCGTGCGATCCTGCGAAAGGGTACGAAGCGGATTCATGGGCGTGCGGTTAAACCTCTGTGCGGATTTGGGCAAGCGCCGATGCAGATCACGCCTCAGCCAGCGCGGCCTCTGTCACCGGAATGGCCGCTGGCGTGCCCACGTCAAACCACTGCCCGGAATGCACCACGCCATAGAAGCGCCCGGCTGCAATCGCGCGGTCCCAGAACACGTTGGTGGAAAAGCTGTCTCCCGGCGGATCGGTCAGCAGAGCCGGGGAGAGTATCTGGATGCCCGTCCACACGAACGGCGCAACCCGGCCATGCTTGCGGCGCGAAAGGCGGCCCAGCGGGTCCATGTGAAAATCACCCTGCCCGGCATGGCAGGTGGCGCGCGCGAGCGGGACGAGGAGCATCAGCGCATCCATCTTCTCCGCATCCCAGTGCGACGCCATCAGCCGGATCGAGTTCACCGGGCCGTCAAGCCAGATATTGTCTGTATTGACGCACAGGAAGGGCGCATCGCCCAGCAGCGGCTTGGCCTTCATCAGGCCGCCACCAGTTTCCAGCAGCAAGCCGCGCTCATCGGAGACATGGACCTCAAAGTCCGCAGCCTTGCGCTTCATATGCGCCTCGATCGAGTCCGCCAGATAATGGACGTTGATGACAACACGGCCCACGCCCGCATCACGCAGATGATCGAGCACATGATCGAGCAACGTCTGACCTGCCACTTCCACCAGGGGCTTGGGCCGCGTGGCGGTGAGCGGACGCATCCGCGTGCCTTTGCCCGCCGCCATCACCATGGCCGTGGTTGGCACAAAGCCAACAGGCTGCGGACGAAGCGTGAGCGGCTTTTTCATGCGGCATACTCCGCCCAGAAGGGCGCGCGCTTCTGGGCGGGCACATGCGCATCGAACCACGCCTTGAGCGGAGCATTCACCGGATGCGCCAGATCGCGCTCCAGCAGCCCCCACATGCGGGGCTGAAACTGGCGATAGTGCGGCTTGCCGTCGCGCTTCCAAAGGCGGACGAATACGCCCAGAATGCGTGTGTTGCGCTGCGCGCCGAGCGCCCAATAAGCCTCTTCAAATCCCGGCGCAGGCTTGGCCGCCGCGATGTAGCGCGCGAGCATCTCCGCCTCCACAGCGGGCGTCACATCGCGCCGCGCATCTTCCAGCATGGAAACCAGATCATAAGCGGAATGCCCCACCAGTGCGTCCTGAAAGTCGAGCAGGCCGAAGCGGGAGAGGCCCTGCTTCCCCTCCACCAGCATGACATTTTCTGCATGGAAATCGCGTAACTCCGCCACGCTCTGCCCCTGCGCGTCGATGGGGGCGAGCACCGCTTCCCAGGCCGCACGGAAGCTGACCGCGTCCAGATCGAGCCCGACCGCCGGGCCATACCATTCGGTAAACAGCCCCACTTCATCGAGCCATTGTGCAAGACCATGCGTGTTGAGCCCGGCAGGCGGCGTATGGCGATGCAATTCCACCAGCACATCGGTGATGCCGCTGTAAATCTCGCGTTCCAGCGAGACATCCGCATCCACAGTCTCGCGCATCCGCACCGAACCGAAATCTTCGATCAGCAGCAGGCCTTCCTCCAGATCGCGCGCCAGAATGCGCGGCGCGGAAAAGCCGTTCACCACCAGCCATTCGGCCATGCGGATGAAGGGCGTCAGCGCCTCCTTCTCCTGCGTGGCATCCATCAGCACAGCCACGCGATCCGACGCGACCACGCGGAAATATTTACGGGGAGAGGCATCGCCTGCCAGCGGAACGATCTCTGCATCGGACCAGCCATGGGCATCCACGAACGGGCGGGCGGAATCGGGGGGTGTCATTACCAGAGCCATCGCGCTCCCCAAGACGGCGGCACGTCCGCTGTCAAGCGCCGCCCTTCACCTTCCGGATCAATCCGCAGCTTCAGCGCATGCGGCCAGAGCCGGTTGCCCAGCCGTTCGGGCCATTCGATGAGCAGAGCGCTGTCATAGAGCGCGTCATCCAGCCCCAGCTCCTCGGCCTCGTCCGCATCCTCAAGCCGGTAGAGATCAACATGCCACACCGGCATGCGGACCAGTGGCGGATCATAGGGGATGACCAGCGAGAAACTGGGGCTAGGGGCCTCTTCCGCAAGCCCCAGACCCGCGAGCAAACCCCGCGCCAGACTGGTCTTGCCCGCGCCCAGATCACCCGAAAGCGCGATGACATCGCCGGGCAGGATCAGATCGGCCAATTGGCGGCCAAAGGCGTGGGTGGCGTCGGGGGTGGCGAGGATCATGACTAGATCCGCCGCCCTGAGCTTGTCGAAGGGCCGCTCTTCAAAGCTCCCAAGTGGAAAACACGGTAGAACGGTCCTTCGACAAGCTCAGGATGGCGGGTTTGAAGGGGCATCAGCAATGCAGTCGTCGCTGCGCAGCCGATGGCCGGTGTCTGGAGATGGCACATCCGGTAGAGTGCATCCGGAACGCGCCTCCCGCCTGCCTGAGGGCGACGATGACACCGCATCACCGCGGCAACTCGATGGATACCGCCGTCCCCTGCCCCGGTTCAGACGTTAGCGTCAGCGTTCCGCCATGTGCTTCGATGAACTGGCGGGCGAGCGGCAGGCCGAGGCCCAGCGTCGCTTCCGTCCCGCGCGTATCGGCCACACGGCTGAACCGGTCAAAGGCGCGCGCCTGTTCGGCGGCATCCATGCCGGGGCCATTGTCTGACACGACGATCCGCGCAGTCGCCGCATCGCCATCAGCATGGAGCAACACGCGCCCTCCGGCGGGCGTAAACAGGCAGGCATTGTCCAGCAGATGATCCAGCGCCTGTTTCAGCTTGCGCGCATCACCTTTCAGCGCGCCAACCATGGGATCGACGAACACGGCAAATTCGATGCCCTTGGCATCCGCCACCGGCTTGTGATCGCGCGCGGCGTCATGGACGAGCATGGCGAGTTCGATGGGCTTGCGCTCCAGCGGCAACGCGCCTTCGCCATGCTGGGTGAGGTCCAGGACGTTGTCGATCAGGCCGCCCAGCTTTCCGGAAGCTTCGAGGATAGCCTTCACATAATCCGCCGCCTGCTCTTCCAGCGGCCCGGCCAGTCCCTCATTCATCATCTCGGCAAAGCCCTGAATGGCGGTGAGCGGCGTGCGGAGTTCATAGCTCATGTTGGAGACGAAGGCTGATTTCACCTTGTCCGCTTCCTCCAGCGCCATCGCCCGTTCGCGCAGCGCGCTTTCCACCTTCCGGCTGTCTGTAATGTCCAGCATGGTCAGCAGCGCATTGCCATCGGGCAAGGGCACCGCCGCCATCTCGAAATGCTGGCCGGATTTAAGCGCAATGCGCCCGCCGCGCTGTGTGCGCTCGATGGTGGCGGATTTCACCAGATCGCGGATCAACACCGCACGATCGGGCGAGGTCAGGCGGCTCGCCACCTTTTCCACCAGCGTATCGACATGCGGGTGGGTGGAGAGGAATCCATCCTCCAGATCCCAGCATTCGGCAAAGCGGCGGTTCCACAGATGCAGGCGGCCATCGCCTTCGAACACGCCCACCACTTCGAACAGATTGTCGAACGTCGCGGTACGGACGCGCAGCAAAGTGTCACGCGCGCTCGCCAGTTGCGCCTGTTCGGTGCGATCTTCGAAGACCAGCAGCAGACCGCCATCGGGCAGCGGCTGGGCAACGACGCGGAATTGCGCACCGCCGGTAAGCAGCCAATTCTCCTCCACGGCATCGGGTGCGGTGAACCAGCCGCGCCGTTCCGCCTTCCAGGCCGGGAAATCGCGCACTTCAGGCACACGCTCCACCTCGCGCAGCCGGTCCAGCAGCCGCTCAAACTCGGGATTTTCGGCCAGCCATTCGGGCTTGAGACCAAACATGGCGCGGAACGGCTGGTTGCAGAAGGACAGGCTCTTGTCCGGTGCGAACTGCACGACGCCCGCCGACAGCCGGTCAAGCATCGCGCGCTGCGTCGCTTCAAATTCGCGATAGGCGGCCTCGGCGCGCTGCACTTCTTCAATGTCGAGCGCAAAGCCCGCCACGCCCGCATCGCCCAGCGGCACGTCCACAATCCGGAAAGCGCGCCGGTCTCCCGCCACGGTGACGGGCATGACCGTGGTGACGGATTGGCCAGCCTCCTGCGCGGCGCGCGCGGTGGCAAGCGGACCGCTGCCCCCGCCCGCATCCGCCAGTTCGATGCCCTTTTCAATCACGTCTCGCGGCGATTCGCCTTCCACTGCCTTCACATAGGCGGCGTTGACCAGCGCCAGCTTCAGATCCGGCCCGCGATGCCACATTGGCACGGGCGCGGCTTCGATCAGGCCAGACAGGCGATCAAACGCGGTTTGCAGCGCGTTGACCTGCTCGCCCAGCCGCCCGATTTCGGCCTGGCTCTCGGTGGCATCGAACCACCAGAGGATGACCGAGCCCGATTGGCCGAGACGACTGGCAGCAGGTGCGCCTTTGATGAGCAATGTCCGGGCGGAACCGCGCGCGCGCAACGCCAGCGTGAAATTACGGCCCGTCTTCTGCACGGCGGCCACATCACGCGTGAGGGCGTCGGCATCCTCATTGGTCAACCCTGCCTCATCGCCCACCAGATCGGTGAGGAAGCGGGGGCTGCGCGACAGACCCAGCCAGTCGGCCAATCGCGTCGGCGCTTCGATCCGCCCGTCAGAACGGACCATGAGCGGAAGCGCAGGCGCGGATTCGAGCAAAGACGCGAGCCGGTCCGCCTGACTCGTTGAAAATTCAGACTTTTTGCGGAGTTTGAGGCCAGACCAGACCGCCCACACCGCCAGCGCCAGCCACAAGGCCATCACGGCCCCGATCAACACGGCATAGGGAATAGGAAGCGTCAGCACGCGGGCACCTGCGAGTTCATGGCGCCCAGCCTTAGAGGATGAAAAGCCGGGGGGCTAGAGCGGGCAGTTGCGGATGTGTGCATCTTCAAAAACTTCCCGTCATTCCCACGAACGCCGGAATGACGGGAGGGGAGCAGCCCTCACCGCGGTCGCGTTTCGGTCCCCAGCCCGGCAGTGATGAACAACGCTGTTGCCTGCCCGGCAATGTCAGCCGTGTGCCACACGCCCGGCGGGTTGATGGCATAGTCTCCAGCGCCCACCGTCACCGTCTCAATCCGGCCATCCGGGAATTCCTGAATCAGCGTCATGGAGCCGGACAGGCACAGCACCAGCTCTTCGCCCACCGGGTGCATTTCCCAGCTGTCCCAGCTTTCGGTGAAGCGGTGCGCAGAGACCAGTCGCCCTTCCGCTCCATCCCCGCCATGGCGCGCGCCATAGGCCTCATACCAAGGCCCGCCGGTGAACTCCGGCTGCGGCACCACGGTCGCACCTAGGCCCAGATGCAGCGGATGGGTGAAGATGTTGGCCATGGCTTGCTCCTCCATTCCGCCCTTCAAGGATCACCCCTCAGCCTGCAACTTATCCAGCGTCTTGGTTTCAAAATCGCCCGCGTCATGGCGTTCGGGCAACTGCATGTGCGGCGGCCCCCAAGGGCGGTTGACCATGCGGCCACGCTGCACGGCCGGGCGCGCGGCGATCAGCTTCCGCCAGCGCTGGACATGGGTATACTCCTCCACCTGAAGGAATTCGCCCGCGCTGTAGGCCTCGCCAGACGCCACATTGCCGTACCATGGCCAGATCGCCATGTCGGCAATCGTATAGGCGTCGCCCACCATATATTCATTCTCGGCGAGATGGCGGTCGAGCACATCCAGCTGGCGCTTCGTTTCCATCGCGAACCGATCAATGCAATATTCGATCTTCACCGGGGCATAGGCATAGAAATGCCCGAACCCGCCGCCGACATAGGGCGCGCTCGCCATCTGCCAGAACAACCAGTTGAGCGTCTCGCTGCGCTTGGCGGGGTCTGTCGGCAGAAATTCGCCAAACTTTTCCGCCAGATGCAACAGCATGGAGCCCGATTCAAACAACCGCACCGGCGTTTCGCCAGAGCGGTCCATCAGCGCGGGAATCTTGGAATTGGGGTTGATGTCCACAAAGCCCGAACCAAACTGATCGCCATTACCGATCACGATCATCCACGCGTCATATTCCGCGCCGGTATGGCCCAGCGCCAGCAACTCTTCGAACATGATGGTGACTTTGACGCCATTGGGCGTGCCCATCGAATAGAGTTGGAAAGGATGCTTGCCAATCGGCAGCTCCTTGTCATGCGTCGCCCCCGCCACCGGGCGGTTGATGTTGGCAAATGCGCCGCCATTGGCCTTATCCCAAACCCAGACCTTGGGCGGCGTATAATCGGACAATGTCTGGCTCATGGGATGTCTCCTGATTGTGATTTTGGAAAGCGGTATAAGGCGGATCGCGCCTTTGTGTAGGGGGAGCGCGTGAAATCTTGCCCCATTCTCACGATGTAATGAAATTACATGACATGGATCAAAGCAGCCGCTCGGCAGTTGGGTATGAAGCTGTTCACCCCGCCTATATGAGTACGCCAACGCGCATGGCCCCAGACCGCACCCTGTTCCGTGATGAAATCCTGCCCTTTGTCGGGTCTCTGCTGGCTTTGCTGCTTGCCACTTTGGTGCTGGATGCAGCGCTGCATTTTGCCGATGCCGTGTGGATCGGGCGCTATCTCGGCATTCCGGGCGTGATGCTCATCCTCGCATCCAGCCGCTATTCACTGCGCAAGCGCAAGCTGATCTCCAGCGGGCAGCCAGCCACGTTGCTGCGCCAGCATGAACATTATGCCTGGGCGGGTTCGGTGCTGGTGCTGGTCCATGCGGGCATTCACTTCAATTCATGGCTGGCCTGGATTGCCACCGCCGCCATGCTGATCAACGTCGTCAGCGGGCTGACTGGTAAATTCCTCCTCGCCCGCTCGCTCAAGCATCTGGGGCGGGTACGACGCGGGATGCTGGATGAGGGCGCGAGCGAAGCCGACATTGCCGAAGCAACACATTGGGACAGCCTGACGGTGAACGCCATCAAGCAATGGCGGGTGATCCACATCCCCATCACGCTGGGCTTTGCCGGGCTGGCGCTGGCACACATCATCGCGGTCTTCCTGTTCTGGAACTGGTCATGACGCGCAGGCATCTCCTCATCTTCATGGCGGCACTGGTGGCGGGGCTGGTCTGGTGGAGCTTTGTTTCTCCGCAAACGATGGTGGCTCCCGGCCCGGTCATCCCCGGCCATGCGACCATCGCGAACGATTGTTTCGCCTGCCACACCGCGTTTCGGGGCACATCCGCCGCAAAGTGCGAGACCTGCCACACACTAGACAAGATCGGCATCACCACCAGCAAGGGCAAGCCCCTGCCCCGCAAGCCGGGCAAGACGCCCTTTCATGGCAAACTCGCCCAGGCCGATTGCCTTGCCTGCCACAGCGATCATGCCGGGCCGTTGCTCGTCCGGTCTCGCACGCACGAATTTGACCACAGCCTGCTGAAGCCGGCCGCAGCGCAGACATGTGCCGCGTGCCACTCTGCCCCCAAGACGGCGGTTCATGAAGGGCTGAAGGGCCAATGTGCCACCTGCCACAATGTGCAGGGCTGGACCCCCGCCAGCTTTGATCACGACCGCTATTTCCGGCTGGACGGCGATCATAATGTGGCCTGCACCACTTGCCATGTGAAGAATAATTTCAAGCGCTACACCTGCTATGGCTGCCACGAACACAGCGAGGCGCGCGTGATTGCCGAGCATCACGAGGAAGGCATCCGCAAAATCGAGGATTGCGCACGTTGCCATCGCAGAGGCGAAGGCGAAGAGCATGGGGGTGAAGGCCATAATGACCGCAAGGGCGATGATGACTAGGCTCGGGTGACTTTGGGCTGATCCAGGCCCGTGCTCTGGCGCGAAGCGGAACACAGGCCTGAAGGCGTGATCGCGACATGGGAGACTGCTGCGATGCTGAACGGACCGCATGTCATGCCATCGGCACACCGCCTGCACGCAGCGTATCATACAGGCCTTCAAGCCGCTCCATCTGATCTGCAAAGGCAAAGCGGGACACCATGAGCGCGCGCCCGGCCTCTCCCAATGCAGCAGCACGACGTGGTGAAGCGAGCAGATAGAGCAAGGCGTCGCTGAGCGCCGCAATCGATCCTTCGCGCACCAGCAATCCGGTTTTAGCATCGATAACGGCTTCACGCAGGCCCATATGCCGCGTGGCAACCACCGGACAGGCCGCAGCAGACGCCTCCAGCGCGATGTTGGGAATCCCTTCTGCGTCGCCGTCATGCGCTGTCCTGCTGGGGATGGCGACGATAGCGGCCCGGGCGAGCCAGGCCGCCACGGCCTCTGCCGGCAACACCCCGGTGAATTGAATACGCTCACGCATTCCGGCCTTGTCTGCCTGCGCTTCAAGAAACGGGCGCAGTGGACCATCACCCACAATCACCAGACGCGCGTCGGGCCTATGCACCACAACCCGCGTGAACGCATCAATGAGGTCGGCCGTGCCCTTTTTCTCCACCAGTTTTCCGACATGAAGAATCAGCCCTTCCTCCACCCGGTTGCGCGCACCGTCAAAGCGGGACATGTCTACGCCGTGATAATGCGTAAGCACCCGGTCCTCAGGAAAGCCCTGACGAATAGCCGCTGTGCGCAGCACATCACACTCCGTCAGGAACAAAGCCCCTTCCCGCATCAGGCGCTTACGACGCAGCGCATAGGCCATCCAGCTGGCCTGACCGGAGAAGAGCTGAGATGCGCGCGAGCGCATCAGATCATGACCGCGCAGGCTGGTCACCAACGGAACGCCCAAACGTCTGGCAAGGCCGAGCGCCGTCAACCCATCCTGTGCGAAATGGGCATGGACCAACGCAGGATGAAAATCCTGCAGCCGACGCGCGATCCATCCGCTCCGCCCGGTCAACTTTGTATACGTCGCGGCGATTGGCCCATTTGGAAGCCAGATGCGACCTTCCAGCGCGGGCGAGACATTCCCTTTGTCCTCAAGTCCGACCACCAGCGGCTGATAACGTCTCAGTCCGGAAGCCTGTTCCTGCACGAAGGATTCCGACGCGTTGAACACGGGCGCACGAAACACTGCCACCACGGGGCGACCATCTGCCATCAAGGCGGGATCTGGAGTGCAGCCGCGCATTATTGACCGACCATGATCGGCAGCGCCGACAATGCACATAAGGTGTTCTTCATGAAGGTGTTTTCCTCGTTCCTTGTCGCATTGGTCCTCTCCGGAACCGCGCAGCTTTGTGCGTCGGCCATCCGGACACCGCCCGGATCAATCCCGAAATCTGCAAGGGGAGCTTAAACAACGGACGCATTGCGCTCCCCCTCTTTGCTGACACTATCGGCCATTTCCCGCGCAGCTGCGGCAAGATCGGCAGGCGTATCCACGTCCATCCACCACCCCTCCCCCAGATCTATCGCCTGTGCGAGGCCTTGCGCGGCAAGATATTGCACCCCGTGCGTGAGCGAGGCCGAGCCTTTTGACGCGATGCACGCCGCCAGCGCTTCGGCCAGCATGGGCGTGACATGAAACAGTCCGGTATCGTGCGCATCCCATGGCGCAATCTCTTTGCCGATGGCTGTGATGTGCCCCTGACTATCGGTGCACACCCGCGTAACATCGGCCGGATCTACCAGCGGATTGCCAAGCCTCCTGTCCACACCAAGACTGAGCGCCGCTGCTGGATCAACGCCCGCTATCAATCGCGCGATATTGCCCGGATCGAACAGATGGTCCGCCATCATCAACAGACCTGAGCCACCCAAAGCTGGCAGTCCGGACAGCACCGAATGGCCGTTGGGCAGGCTCCAGTCGTTCGTGCGCACCGTGGCAATGGGGATGCCGATACGATTCGACAGGCTGTGCAGAAAGCGTTCGACGCGCTCCGCATGATGGCCAGTGACGACCACGAAATCGGTGACGCCCCCCGCCTGCGCCCGCCTGATCACATGCTCGATTAGCGGGACGCCTTGAAGCAGTGCCAGCGGCTTTGAAGCATCCGGCCCGCCTAGCCGCGAGCCAAAACCCGCAGCGATGATGAGCGCGCGCATCAGTTCTGGACGGCTTCTCCCCCGATAAAGGCCTCGACGGCGCGATACGCAGCGTCATCATCCACCTGGCGCGGGGGATGTTTGCAGAAGAAGGAAGAGGGCGCGTCGATCGCACCGGACAGGCCCCTTTCCTTCGCCAGCTTGCAACAGCGAATGGCATCAATCACCACCCCTGCCGAATTCGGGCTGTCTTCCACCGACAGCCGCAGTTCCAGATTCATCGGCACATCGCCGAACAGCCGCCCCTCCATCCGGAGGAAGCACAGCTTATTGTCATTCAGCCACGGAATATAATCGCTGGGGCCAACATGAATGTCGTCATCTTCCATCCGCACGGCAGCCACAGACTGGACCGCCTCGGTCTTCGATTCCTTCTTGGAGGTCAGCCGCTCCCGGTCGAGCATGTTGAGGAAATCGGTATTGCCGCCGGTGTTGAGCTGATAGGTGTGATCGACCGGAACCCCGCGTTTTCCGAACAAGGAGGTCAACACGCGGTGGACAATGGTGGCACCCAGTTGCGCCTTCACATCATCGCCCACAATCGGCAGTCCCGCCGCGTGGAACCGGGCTTCCCAATCCGGATTGCTGGCGATGAAGACCGGCATGCAGTTGACCACACCCAGCCCGGCCTCCAGCGCGCATTCCATATAGAATTCGGTCGCCGCCTGAGAGCCAACGGGCAGATAATTGACGAGAATCTCCGCGCCGCTCGCCTGGAGTGCGGCGACGATCTGCGCCTTGTCCGCCTCGACCTGATCAGCCACCTGAAAGCCGCGTTCAGCCGGGGCCGTCCTCATATGCGGGGCCATGCCGTCGAGCACGCGGCCCATCATCACCGTCACGCCCGTCTTTGGCACATCCGGGCAGAATATCTTGGTGCAATTCGGCGCGGCGAAGATTGCATCTGCCAAATCCTGGCCAACCTTGCGGGCATCGGTATCAAGAGCGAGCACGCATTCGACATCGCTCACCGCAAAGCCGCCGATGCGCGGATGCATCACGCCGCTGAATGCTTCGTCACGTCCACGATAATAAGCGAGCCCTTGAACCAGCGAACTGGCGCAGTTGCCTACGCCGACAATCGCAACCCTAATACTGGGCATTGCGTCCCTTTCTCTTGTCCTTGAACGTTCAATCTAGGCCAGTTGCACGGAAAAACCCTTGCGCCAGATCAGTGCGAGACAACACGAATCCGGCTAAAAGGAAGCCGCCAAGTGTCTGGAATTTGGCCCATAACCGCCGAAAAGGAGCCGGAATCACCCCGGCAAGCACCACAATCAAAAATGTTGCGGAAATCGCAAAGACGAATACCACCGCCTTTGCCCAACCGGTCAGGATCATCATCATGAAGCCGGACACATACTGGTCCCGGCTGATGATGTACGACACGCTCTGCGCGATGACAGAGCCCGATCCCCTGCCATAACGGGACCGGTCATGCGTCTTGAGCAGATCAAAGGGGTAGGGTCCACCTCTTTTTTTCGATGGAACGCCGCGAGCAAGATCAGGCCGGGCGCAAATTCACCGGTCGCCACCTCCTCGCAAGTGCGATTCGCGCGTTCTCACCGATGTCGCGAAGGAGGCTTCCAGGCCATCAGTCGTTGCCGCCCGCGCCGGTTCTAAAGTCGAAAATGGCTGCGACGCGAGCGGATTTGTCTTGCATCAAGGCTGCCTTGGTCCAGACCCTGCTATTGAAGCCATCATGACGGATAGAGGCGTGACCCACACGAAGCCGCGCACCCATCGCCCGCCCAAGACGCAGGATGCGGTTGCACACGCATGAGGCTGCTCTCCCGCTATCTCGCGGTCTCGCTGGCCCGGCCTTTCCTGATTCTGAGCCTTTGCCTGTTCACCATCATGATGCTGGAGCGCGCGCTGCGGCTCATTCAGGAAATGGCGATGCTGGGGATGCCCATCGGCCATTTGGCACCCATGCTGGCAAGCCTTGCTCCGGCCTATCTCAATCTCGCCATTCCTGCGGCGCTGGGCTCTGCTCTGACCCTCATCATCGCGCAAATGGCAACGGGGCGAGAGATTGAAGCGATGGCGGGCAATGGGTTGTCCCTGGGGCGGATCGCCCGCCCGCTGATCGCGGCGTCGCTGCTTGTCGCCATGCTGTCGCTGGTGGTGGGGGGATGGGGTGAGCCGTTCGGCCGCCATGGCTGGCGCACTACGCGTGTTGCCGCGCTCAACGCCAGCCGCATCCAGAATTACCAGCCCGGTGCCCTATACCGGCCCGATGCACACACGCTGCTGATGGCAGACCGGATTGCGGGCGAGGGCTTTGGCGGGCTGTTTCTCAGTGCTTTGGATGCAGACGGGCAGGCTTTTGCTGCCACCGGACGCACAGGGCGCGTCCGCGTTGATGCGCAGACGGGTGCGATGACGGTAACGCTCAACGATGGCCTGATGCTGGCTGACCGCCCCACTGACACGCGCACGGTGCAATTTGACGCGCTGGAGATCGTGCAGCCGCTGACGCTCGATCAGGCAGTTTGGGCGCGCGGGCGCGACCATAAGGAACTGACGCTGCCCGAACTGATTGCGCGACGCAGCGCACAGCACGGCACCACGCGCGACGCCTATGATGCGGAAATCCTCTCCCGCCTGATGCGCGCACTGTCGCTGCCCTTTGTGCCGCTGATCATTCTGCCACTGATCCTAGCCACTCCGCCCGCGCGGCGGGGCGTGGCCATTTTCATCGCGGTAACCCTGATTATATCCACGCATCACGGCATCAACTTCGCGAAGAATCTGGGGGCCGTGGGAGAAGCCAGACCATTGGCCGCAATGGCGGTGGTGGCAACGGCCATGCTGACCGTCACAGCCGCCATCTGGCTGGCCGGGCGTGGCCAGCCGGGGCCGTCACGGCTCAACATGTTGGGGCGGATCGACGTCCTCGGGAATCTGCGTCTGCGTGCGGGCCAGCCACATGCCCCCGCGCTCCCCGGCCACACGCTCGCTTCTTATCTGGCATGGCAGGCGGGCAAATATGCACTGGTGGTGTTGGTCTCGCTGACGCTGCTCCTTCAGCTTGTGGATGTCATCGACAATGGCGAGAGGCTGGTGCGACGCCATGCCGATTTTGCTGATTTTCTGAGCTATCTGGGGCTGCGCCTGCCGCGTGTGCTGTTGCAGGCCATTCCCGTGGCTGCGCTGGCGGGGCCGCTTTTTGCCTTTGCGCGGATGCGGAGCACGGAGGAAATGACCGCAATTCAGGCGGGCGGTATTTCTCCCTTTGCCATGCTCAAAATGCTGTGGCCGGTCCCGCTGCTGCTGGGCCTGCTGCTGCTGTTCGTGTCCGAAGTTGCACAACCTCCCGCCGAGTTGCGCTTTGCCCGCTGGTGGCACGCGACCGATCCCAACCCTGACTCAGACAGCGACACCGGCCCCCGCTGGTTCCGCATCGGCCCTGATCTGGTGATGGCAGGCGGAGCCCGCGCGGACGGACGTGCGATGACCGCAGTCACGATTTTCCGCCGCACTGCCGAAGGAGACCTGCTGTCCCGAACCAGCACGCCAGTAATGCACAAGGTTGCCCAAGGATGGCTGATGGCCCCTTCCCGGCAATGGACCCCGCAGGGTGTGCGCACGCGGCCCGAAACATTGTGGCCGGTGCCGCTCACCCCCGATGCCGTAATCCGGGAGTTCCGCACCGTCCCCGCCATTACGGCCCGAGAAGCGCGCCGTGCGCTTGATGCCAACAGCCTGGCTACGCGCGCACCGGCCTGGTATGAAACACGCATCCAGCTGGCCCTGTCCACTCCTTTCGGCCCGCTGGTGATGCTGCTGCTCGCCATGCCGATCATCTTTGCGGGGCAGCGTGGCGGCTCTCTGGTGCGATCCATGTTCGTGGCGGGCTTTGTTGGCCTCTCCTTTCTGGTGGCAGATGGCCTGTGCCGGGTGCTCGCGCTGACGGGGCAGATCCCTGCATTGGCGGGGGCATGGGCTGCCCCAGTTCTGTTCGGTCTTGTGGCATTGTGGCTGCTGCTGGGTGCGGAGCGCATCACACGCAACCCATGATTCCTTCGCGACCGCCATGGCAGAGCGCGCCGCGACGCTGGCCTCCCCCGGCGGGAGGGGGTAAGGCCGGGGCATGACAGCACGCATCCTCATCATTGCCGGGTCTGATTCAGGCGGCGGCGCGGGCATTCAGGCCGACATCAAGACGGTGACAATGCTGGGCGGTCACGCGATGACGGCCATCACCGCCATCACCGCGCAGAACACGCTGGGCGTGAGTGCGATCCTTGCCGTACCGCCCGACATCATCACCGCCCAGATTGATGCGGTGGTGAGCGACATTGGTGTCGATGCCGTGAAGATCGGCATGCTTGGCACGCGTGAGACCATCGCCTGTGTGGAGGCCGCCCTCGCCCGGCTGCCGCAGGATATTCCTGTCGTGGTTGATCCCGTGCTGGTGGCCACCTCTGGCGCATCGCTGAGCGAGGCGGACACCATTCCTGCGCTCCACAGCCTGTTTGCGCGCGCCACGGTGGTGACGCCCAATCTGCCCGAGCTGGATGCACTGGGTGGAGAGGCAGCGGTCCTCATCCATGGCTGCGCGCTGCTGGTGAAAGGCGGCCATGGAGAGGGCGACAGGCTGTCCGACCGGCTGGTGTCCGCAGCAGGCATCGTGGCCGAATGGGAAGACAGTCGCATCATCACCCGCCATACGCACGGCACAGGCTGCACGCTGGCCAGCGCGATAGCCACCGGGCTGGGCGAAGGCCTGCCGCTCGAACAGGCCATCGCCCGCGCCCGCAAGTTCGTGCGCGCCGCACTGCGCGCCGCCCCCGGACTTGGCCAAGGCCATGGCCCCATGGGTCATCAGGCGGTGCGGCTGCCCGCATGATTATCGCCGGAGTGGATGAGGCCGGGCGCGGACCGCTCGCCGGTCCGGTGGTGGCCGCTGCCGTCATCCTGTGCGAAGGAGGGATTGCGGGGCTCGACGATTCCAAGAAATTGAGCGCGTCCAGGCGCGCACGGCTGGAAGCGGAAATCCTTGCCCGGTGCACCGTCGGCATCGGCATGGCGGATGTGGAGGAGATTGACCGGATCAACATCCTGCAAGCCACGTTGCTGGCAATGGCGCGCGCGGTGGACGCGTTGGGCGTGGTGCCCGATCATGTCATGGTGGATGGAAACAGGCTGCCGCGCTGGGACTATGCCGCAGAAGCCGTCGTGGACGGAGACGCGCTGCACCCGTGCATTTCCGCCGCCAGCATCATTGCCAAGGAGCATCGCGACCGCATCATGATCGCCGCAGACGCAATCTATCCCGGCTATGGCTGGGCGCGCAACAAGGGCTATGGTGCGGCTGCGCATATGGAGGCGCTGAAGCGCCTTGGCCCCACCCCGCTCCACCGGAGAAGCTTTGCCCCGGTGCGGCAGGCCGAACTGGGAGTGGCGGGGTAGAATTCGCTTTCCATCACCCCCGCGCAGGCGAGGGTCCGGGCTCCTTTTGAGATCTCATTGGAGCGGTATTCCCGCGTGCGCGCGAATGACGCAATCTGCTGGACGTTGCCCCCGCCCTATCAATCCCGCAGGCACGCATCCAGCCCATCGCGGCGCACCACAGCAGCGCGGCGCTGGATCATGTTACCGTAACGCCGGGTGAAGCCGCCGGGGCTGATCGCGTCGCGCGCCTTGGGCAGCGGCAGAACAGCAGCAATCCGCGCGGCCTCGACCGGGGTCAGCCGATCCGCATCATGCCCGAAGTAGCGCTGCGCGCCCGCATTGGCCCCATAGGTCCCGATGCCGGTCTCTGCGAGGTTGAGATAGACCTCCATGATCCGGCGCTTGCCCCAGATATTCTCGATAAGGACGGTGAACCACGCTTCCAGCCCCTTGCGGAAAAAAAACCACCGCCCTGCCAAAGAAAGGCGTTCTTCGCGGTCTGCTGGCTGATGGTGGAGCCACCCCGCAGCTTTCCGCCCTGCGCATTGCGGCGCATGGCATCGGCAATCGCATCCGCATCAAAGCCGTGATGTGTGCAGAATTTTCCATCCTCACCCGCAATCACCGCGCGCGCCATGTCTGGATCAACCTCTTCAAGGCTCATCCAGTCGCGATTGACACCATGCCCCTCCAGCGCGTTGCCGATCATGGTCAGCGTGACCGGCGGTGGAATGAAGCGGTAGGCCAGCACCCAGATCAGCGAGCCGACCACAAACCAGAGCAGCGCCTTACCCAGCCTGCGGAGAAGGGCGGCGCGGTTCCAGGTGAGAGTGCGGGGTGTGGCGGTCATCGTGCGGACCATTGTTGGAGATCATGACAATTCACAGAAAAAGGGGCGAACCGCTGGCCCACCCCTTCATCTGTCTTGAGAGGATCACCGCACTCAGAAGTTGCGGTAATTCTCATTGCCCACAAAGCCGAGCTTGTTGACCTTGGCAACCTTCACCGCCTTCAGAACGCGGTTGACCATGTCATACTGCGCTTCGGGATCGGGGGTGAAGTGAAGTTCCGGTTCCTTCTCCATTTCGGTCGACTGGATCAGCAGCTCCTGCAATTCCGCCAAGCCGACCTGCGTGGTATTCCACATGATCTGGCCACCGGGCAGGATGTACAGCACATTCTTGTCTGGTTCTACCGGCGGCTTGGGCGGACAACCGCCCGGCTGCGTCTTGCAGTCCATGGGCAGATCGACCTTCACGGCGTGGGTTGGCGGCGGCAGGGTGATGATGAACATGATGAGAAGAACGAGCAGGACGTCGATCAACGGCGTCGTGTTCATTTCCATCA
Organism: Sphingomonadales bacterium; assembly: GCA_016714795.1. GTDB lineage: Bacteria > Pseudomonadota > Alphaproteobacteria > Sphingomonadales > Sphingomonadaceae > Aquisediminimonas. The sequence goes on from JADKCA010000003.1 coordinate 298,993, forward strand.
TCGGCTCGGCAGAATCACTGCTGCTCGGTGCGCTCATGGACATATGTTTAACTCTCCAAATTCTGTGTCGCGGGTGCGATCAAGCGCCGACGAGCTTCGGTTCGGAAATGAACCCGACGCGCAGGAAGCCGGAGCCCTGCATGATCGAGATCACACCGCCAACGCAGCGATAGGGCGCATTGCGGTCAGCACGGATATGAACTTCCGGCAGATCGTCCACGCTCTTGGCCTTGTCGCCCAGACGCTCCACCTCATTGGTGAACTTTGCGACGGCGCGGTTCTGGAGATCCACCGCGTGAATGCGGGAGAGGCCCCAATAGACACCGCAGCTATTGTCCGGTTCGCGGCGCACGGAGAGCACCACATTTTCAGCCTTGGTTGCGGAGGACTGGTAGGCCACGTTCGGAACCTTGACCTTCACCGTCTTGATCGCCACCGGAACGGTGATGAGGAAGATGATGAGCAAAACCAGCATCACGTCCACGAGCGGCGTCGTGTTGATGTCGGACAATACGGCGTCATCGCTACCGTCACCGCTAACGGTCATTGCCATTGTACAATTCCTATCTACACATTGCCGGCCGGGTCAAAAATCGGCCCGGCGGTAATCGGGCTTTGCGAGGGCGGCAGAACCATTGGTCCGACCGCCCTCGAAAACAGCTTACTTCTTGGCAGCGGCCGGAGCAGCAGCAGGAGCGGCCTTCACAGCCGGCTTCACCGCACCACCGGACATCATGTAGCCATGAATGTCAGTGGCGAATGTGCCCATACGCTCGGCAATCAGCTTGTTGCGACGCTGCAACCAGTTGTAGCCCATAACCGCAGGCACAGCCACAGCCAGACCGATGGCGGTCATGATGAGCGCTTCACCAACCGGACCGGCAACCTTGTCGATCGACGCGTCGCCGGTCAGACCGATCTTGATGAGCGCGCGATAAATACCGATAACCGTACCGAACAGACCGATGAACGGTGCAGTCGAACCCACGGTGGCGAGGAACGAAAGGCCCGTACCGAGCTTCGCGTTGATCGCGTCCTGCGAACGGCGCAGCGAGTTGTGCATCCATTCGTGCTGATCCATCGGATCGGTCAGCTTGCCATGCTCTTCTTCAGCCTTGATGCCGTCTTCGGCAATCTGGCGGAACACGGTGTTCTTGTCGAGCTTGGCAGCGCCTTCCTTGATGCCGCCAGCGGACCAGAACTTCTGCACGCCTTCAACAGACTGCTTCAGAATCTTGCCCTGTTCGAAAACCTTGGTGAACAGGATGTACCAGGAAACGATCGACATGATAGCCATGATGCCAGCCGTGCCCCAAGCAACGGGGCCGCCCTGGGTAAGGGCTTCAACAATGCCAAATTCTTTGACGGCCGCCTCGGTGCCGGCGGCGGCAGCTGCGTTCGCAGTCAGAGTCAGATCAAACATGTGTTACTTTCCTCTCAAGAATATAAATCAGATCAAATTTCGGTTGAGTGCTGCGATCACTTCGGAATCTGCCAGCGGATACGATGGCTGAACGTGTCAGACGTCGGATTGCCCGCTGAGTCGATGGCCGGTTTGAACCGCGCACGGCGCGAAACAAGACGGCAAGTCGCATCATCCAGTGCGGAAGACCCGCTGGAACTCGTCACGGAACAGCCCGTCACGCGGCCATCAGGGCCGATTTCAAGCCGGAAGCCCGTCACACCCTGTTCCTCAGCGCGCAACGCAGACGACGGATAGTCGTCATTGGTCGCCCAGCTGCCCGGCGATCCCTTCGGCGTGGCCTTCGAAGCCTTGGCCGGAGGCGGCGGAGGCGGCGGAGGCGGAGGCGGGGGAGGCGGCGGAGGCGGAGGCGGAGGAGGCGCATCATTTTGCGGCGGAAGCTGGTTCACCGGCTTCACGTCCACCTTCACCTGCACCGGCGGAGTCGTCACCTTGGGCGGCGGCGGCAGATCCTTCGGCGGGGGCGGCGGCTCCTCTGTGGGTTCGGGCTCTTCCGGAGTCACGTCAAACGACTCCGTATCTTCGAATACCGCCATGACGCCATCCATGCCCAGCCCGCGCACAAGCGCGAAGCCGAACCCGACGTGAATGAGCGCCACGATGCCGATGGCGATCATGCGGGAATTCGATTTCTGTGGGTCAGTATAGGCCATTAAACAACGACACTCCCTCCATCAAAACCAGACGGGGAATTGGAACGGAAGGTCACGCGACCGTCAGCACTGGCATCCCCGTATCAACCTGCCTTGGCCATATCCCGGACAGGTCATTCTTGCCGCATCTATCGCTGGATGCGCGCCGACGCAACGTGCTTTTGCCCGCCCTTGTGATTGGTGCGGATTTCGGCCTAGTGTGGCAGAATGAACAGGTTTTTCCTTGCAACTTGCCTTGCCGCTTTTACCGCCGCGCCGTTCGCAAATGTTCAGGCTGCACCCGCTGAAAACAGACGGAATTCCGCAGTTTTTGTCCCCGCCAAGCCGCTATCCTATGCCGACGTGGCAGACATGGTGATGGCGGCTCGTCTGGTTGTTCGCGTGCGGGTGAAATCGGCTTCTGCCATCTCCGGCAAGGCCGCCGTTAACCTGATTCCCGGGCGAAAACGCTATTTGATGACAGGTGACGTCATGACGTTGATTCGGGGCGAAGGGGGAATCGCGCCGCGAATCACCTGGCTGGTTGATCAGGCGCCGGATGCGCACGGCAAATTTCCCAAACTCGCCAAGGCCGAACTCATCCTGCTGGCGAACCGCGTGGCGGGCCATCCTGCCGAAGTTCAGCTTGTATCGCCAGACGCCCAATTGTTCATGACGCCCGATGCGGGATCACGCGCGCACGCGCTGGTGGCCGAAGCCGCCAGCCCCGCTGCCCCGCCTGTCATCACCGGCATTTCGGATGCCTTTCATGCCGCCGGGCCGATCGAGGGCGAGGGAACGACGCAAATCTTCCTGACCACGCGGGAGGAGCGCCCCGTCTCCATCGGCGTGGTCCGCCAGCCGCAACAGCAAGCTGCCTGGTCGCTCTTCCTTTCGGAAACAGTGGGCGATGCAACGCCCCCGCCCCGCCGTGAAACCCTGCTCTGGTATCGGCTCGCCTGCTTTCTGCCGGATCATCTCCCCGACTCGGCCACCGCGTCGCTTTCGGCTGCGGACAAGGCAAAGGTCAGCGAGGATTACGACCTGGTGCGCAACCAACTCGGCGCGTGCATGCGCACAGTAAAGCCGCCTTTACCCCGTTAGACACCGATGGCTCTATCGTGATGCAATCCCGTTCGTATCGAGACACGGGAGCGCCACGAGCGGACAATGATGACGCGTCAATGCAACGGCATCCCGCCCCTCGCAGCCTTCACCCCTTGTAGAGCGCGTCGATCCGCTCTCCATAGGTCTGACGGATGACATGACGCCGGATCTTCTGGCTGGGCGTCATCATTTCATTGTCGATCGAAAAGGCTTCAGGCGTCAGGATGATCTTGCGCACCTTTTCCGTGACCGTCAGTTGCGGATTCAGCCGGTCGACCGCCTGCATCACCGCGCTCTTGAAAGCGGGCAGATCACACAGACTTCTCAAATCATAAGGAATGTCGTTTTCGCGCGCCCAATCAAGCGCCCATTCAGGATCGGGCACGATCAGTCCCACCAGATGCGGCCGCTTGTCGCCAGAGACCATCGCCTGGATGATTTCGGGTTGAAGCGTCAGCATCCCTTCAATCTTCTGCGGGCTGATATTCTCGCCCTTGTCATTGACGACGATGTCTTTCTTGCGGTCCGTGATCCGGATGCGGCCCTTGGGGTCAAACTCGCCAATGTCTCCGGTGTGGAGCCAGCCATCCTGCACAGCCCGCCGGGTTTCCGCGTCATTGCGCCAATAACCGTGCATGACGAGTTCACCGCGCACCAGAATTTCGCCATCCTCCGCAATGCGGACCTCCACGCCCTTCATCGGCGGGCCGACCGTATCCATCTTGATGCCCGCCTTGGGGCGGTTGCACGAAATGACCGGGCCAGATTCGGTCTGGCCATAGCCTTGCAGCAGGGTGAGTCCCATCGAATGGAAGAAGATGCCAATATCCGGATTGAGCGGCGCGCCGCCCGAAACCATCGCCTTCATCCGCCCGCCGAAGCGCGCGCGGATCTTGGGGCGCAACGTCTTGGAGAGGAAGAGATTGACCGGACGGTCCCACAGCTTGAGCCCGCCGCCCATTTCCTTGGCGCCCAGCGCCAGCGCCCGCCGCATCAACGCCTGCGGCACTTTGCCCTGTTTCTCGACCTGCTTCATGATGCGCGTGCGCAGCACTTCAAACAGTCGCGGCACCACGACCATGATGGTCGGGCGGATTTCCTCGATATTGCCCGCCAGTTTCTCAAGGCTTTCGGCATATGCAATCTGCCCGCCCAGCCCGATGGGCAGATAAAGCCCGCCCGAATGCTCATAGGCATGGCTGAGCGGAAGAAAAGAGAGAAAAACCTCGTCCTCCCAGCCGAAATCCTCCTTGATGATTTCCACACAGCCTTCGACATTGCACAGGATGGCCCCATGATGCTGCTTCACCCCGCGCGGCGCGCCGCCGGTGCCGCTGGTGTAAATGATGCAGGCCGTGTCTTCGCGTTTGAACGCCCGTTCGGCATGGGCCGCGCACGCCGCTACGTCCACATCAGGCCGGGAGACAAGCGCCGTCCAGTCATGAAGGTCAACCCCGGTGGACTGGCCAACGCGAATATCCTCAATGGCGATCATGTGACGCGCGTTGGTAGCACGTATGGCGGCTGGCATGATCGATTGCGCCAGCTTTGCTGTAGACAGAATAACGGCGGATGCGCCCGAATCTTCCATGATATGCTGATGATCGCGTTCGCCATTGGTGGTGTAGGTGGGCACGGTGATATATTCGGCGGCCATGATTCCCAGATCGGCTATGGCCCATTCGGGGCGGTTCTCGGAGACCAGCATGACCCGGTCACCGCGTTTGAGGCCCAGCGCTTCCAGCCCTGCAGCCAGCGAGGCCACCTGGCGCGCCGCTTCTTTCCAGCTGATCGCGTGCCACACGCCATCCTTCTTGCCGGACAGGAACGGACTATCACCCTCTTCGGCGGCACGCCGGAAGAACATGCTGACGAGACTGGGATAATGCTCAAATCTGCGCAGCTTTGCCCCGCCTCCCACCCTCTCCTGCTTTCAGCATTGCCGACGTCGTAATGAAGCTTGCGCCGGACGCAAAGCGGAAATGCGATTTGATCTATTCGGACAAGGCCACGCCTTCACTGCGCGGGTCTGCCGCGCCCGCCCAACCTTGCGCCGTCAGCTCTGCTGCATTGGCCTTGAGGCGTGGCATGTCCACCGCCATCACCATATGGCCACGCTGCGCCAGCGGAACGGCCATCGCGGCGAGCGGCGTGCCCGCCTCCACCTGAATTGCACCGCCGGAATAATAGATCATGGGCGCAGCAATCGCCTCGCTTGCGCTCATGCCCCAATCCAGCCGGGCGATCAGGGCCTTGGCAACCTGCATGATGATGGTTTTCCCCCCAGCCGCCCCCACGGTGAAGACCGGCTTGCCATCCGGCCCATAGACGATGGTGGGCGCCATGGACGAGAGCGGGCGCTTGCCGGCCTCCACGCGGTTGGCCACGGGGGCACCGCGCTCTTCGGGCACGAAGCTGAAATCGGTCAGTTCGTTGTTCAGAACATAGCCCTTCACCACCAGCTGGCTGCCGAACGGGCCTTCCACGGTAGAGGTCATCCCCGCAATCTGGCCGCGCCCGTCGACTGCGACGAAATGCGTCGTGCCCGGCACATCGGCGGTCGTGGAAGCCGTGCGCGGCGCAGCCCCAGGCGGCAGGCCGGGTTCATAGGCGGAAAGCGACTTGTCTGACGAAATGCTGGCAGAGCGCGTGGCCAGATACGTCTTGTCGAGCAGCCCCGCCACCGGAACCGAAACAAAATCAGCGTCGCCCAGATAGCGCTCCCGATCTGCATAAGCGAGTTGCATGGCCTCTGCGATCAGGTGCCAGGCTTCGGGTGAATCCTTGCCCAAAGCTTTCATGTCGAATCGTTCGAGCAAACCCAGCACCTGAAACACCGTGGTCGCGCCGGATGAAGGCGGCCCCATGCCGCACAGACGGTAAACGCGATAGGCCATGCAGACCGGCTTGCGCACCTTGGCGCGGTATCCGGCCAGATCCTTCACGGTCATCGGCACCGCATTGCGCGGTGCGTTGGACACGGCGCTCGCAACCGCTTTAGCATTCGCGCCGGAATAGAAAGCGCGGGCGCCTTTCTTCGCGAGCAGGCGGAACGTGGCGGCCAGTTCGGCATTGCGCACCGTCTCCCCCGCCTGCTTGGGGCGACCGTCCTGCCAGTAAATGGCCCGCGCATCGGGAAAGTCGCTCCACACGCCTTTCATCTGCCCCAAAGCGCCCGCCAGACGCGGCGTGACCACAAATCCTTCATCCGCCAGCCGGATGGCAGGCTGGAACAGCCGCGCCCAGGGCAGCTTGCCCGATTTGCGATGCGCCATCGCCATCAACGCCATATTGCCCGGCACGCCAACCGAGCGGCCACCCGGCACAACTGTCCGAAAGTCGAGCCGTTTGCCATCGCTGCCCAGAAACAGGTCAGGCGAGGCGCTGGCGGGGGCGGTCTCCCGCCCGTCAATGCTATAGGGCTCTCGCTGGCCGGGCTGATGAACCATCAGGAACCCGCCGCCGCCGATGCCCGAAGATTGGGGCTCAACCACAGTCAGCGCCAGCATCATGGCAAGCGCAGCATCGGTCGCGCTGCCGCCTGCGCGCAAGATTTCCTGCCCGGCGGCGGCGGCGCGCGGGTCTGCGGCAGAAACGACGCCGCCTTTGCTCCATGCCGGAGCAGTCCCGGCAAACAGCACGGCAGACACAAGGACAAAAAGCTTACGCATCGACACCCACCGCTTCGCTGATGGACGCGAATCCGTCCCGCTTCAAAAGCTCCACCAGCCCCGCATTGATGCGAGAAGCCAGCCCCGGCCCTTCATAGACGAGCGCCGAATAAAGCTGGACGGCAGAGGCCCCTGCCCTGATCCGCGCATAGGCATCATCCGCCGAAGCAATGCCGCCTGCACCAATCAGCGGCATGGTCCCGCCCGTTTCGGCCCGGAAGTCCCTCAGCCGCTGATGCGCCAGCGCCCTGAGCGGCGCGCCTGACAGGCCACCACTTTCTCCCGACGCAGAAGAGCGGAGCGGAGGCCGGGAAATGGTGGTGTTGGATATGATCAGCGCATCCACAACGCCCGACGATACCGCCACAATATCCTTGATATCCTCCGGTTCCAGATCGGGCGCGACCTTGAGGAACAGCGGCGGTCCGCGTTCGGGCATGGCGGCGCGCGATCCCGCCAGCAGTTCCGCCAGCGCGCCCTTATCCTGCAAGGCGCGCAGCCCTGGCGTATTGGGAGAAGAGATATTGATGGTGATATAGGATGCCAGCGGGGCCATCCGCGCCACGCCTTTGGCATAGTCCGCGATGCGGTCCGCCGAATCCTTGTTTGCACCGATGTTGATGCCGACGATGCCACGCTTGCGCGCATCGGCCAGCCGCACGGCAGCAGCCTCCTGCCCGCCATTGTTGAAACCCATGCGGTTGATGACCGCGCGATCCTCCGCCAGCCGGAACAGCCGGGGCTTCGGATTGCCCTGTTGCGGCAAGGGAGTCAGCGTGCCGACTTCCACAAATCCGAAGCCGAGCGCCAGCATCCGCTCCGGCACCTTGCCATCCTTGTCAAAGCCGGCCGCCAGCCCGACCGGCCCCGGAAGGGACAGCCCGGCCACGCGGGTGGCGAGCATGGGATGGGGTGCCGGTGTCCTCAGAAAGGGCACCAGCCGCAGCAGGTTGATCGTGGCGAGATGGGCATTCTCCCCATCCAAAGCATGGATCAGAGGGCGCAAAAGCGGGAACAGGGACATGGGGCTTTCGCTACCATTGCAGACAGCACCCGTCAAAACATGACAATCATTCTTTCAGCGAGCCAAAGTTTTTCGATATTCCAAAGACTTGCGAATTTCGTCCCGACGTCGATTTCATCCAATCCGCATAGTGATTCAATGGAGTATCAAGACGCTGCGACCCGAGGGCGATTCCGACTCGTCGGAAAAACCTTCTCCTGAAACCCGGCTGAGCAATCGGCCGGGTTTCTTTTTTCGCTGGAACGACATTTCACGCCCGCTGGTGCGAATTATCTCCGAATCTGTCCGAACCGTTCAATTCAAGCGGTTTTTTGCAATCGAATCACGCGCGGGTGCTGCACATAGGCTGTGCGACCCGAAGGGTGTCCCGATCAGGAACCCTTAACTGGCCCGGCACTTTTTGTGCCGGGCCATCTTTTTTTCCGTCCCCGGCTATGCGACAAGCAATGTGTAAGTGGGGCTGGTTTCCCACACGCGTGTCGCCTGCATAGAAACAACAGGGTCGGGTCGTTCGTGTGCTGAGTTTGAAATATGCGCCTCCGCCTGCTGATCTGGCGGAATATATCTCGGCGTTCTACCTCTTCGAATGCGATGAGGGAGGGCTGGAGGATATTGAACGCGCGGACATCGCACAGTTCAGGATCATTCTGGATGGTGAAGCCCAATGCGGCTTTCCTGACGGCAGCCTAATCGACTATCCCCGGATTGCCTTGTTCGGCCCGCGCCTGACTGCAACGACCGTCAAGGCGCGATCCGACAAGATGATGCGCCTGTTCGGGTGCGGTATCCTGCCCGCAGGCTGGACCTTGTCTGTCCGCAAGCCCGCCCATGAATGCGCCAACAAGATATTTCCGGCCACCGATGTGCTGAGCGGGGACTTTGATGGCTATGCCAAGGCGTTGGGCAAGGCAAAGAGCTTCGAAGAGATGGTCGAGATTTCGGTGGCCAACTGCCGGGCGGTCTATGCCGGTCTCGAGTCCGCCCCGCTCTGGTTCATCCGCGCGGTCGATAAATGGCTGGAATCGAGCATCTCTCCAGACATTGCCGACCTGGAAGCGGCCACCGGCCTGTCACGTCGCCAGATCGAGCGCCAGTGCAAGCAGACCTATGGCGCACCGCCCAAATTCCTGGTGCGCAAATATCGCGCGCTGCGCACTGCAAACGCCATCGCCAATGGCAATGAGGATTGGCAGAACTTTGTCGATGAGGCCTACTATGATCAGCCTCACTTCATCCGCGAGATCAAGGCGTTTACAGGAATGACGCCGGGGGCGATCCGCAACTCTTCGTCCCGAATTTCGCAACTGACCTTTGGCCGTGCGGCTCTTGCCGGAGACGTTAAGCCGCTGGTTTCACAGACATGAGGCCCTAGATGGACATCAGTTTCGCGAAACCGTCTCCGGCCATCGCCAGCTTCGTGTCCGATTACTTCCTGACGCGATATGATTTCCCGCTGATCGAGGACGTCGAGCGCGCAGACGTCGGCTATCTGCGCTTCATGCTGAAGGGCGGCGGCATCTACAAATTCGCCAATGGCACGCGCGATCGTGGCGACGCTGTTCATCTGCTTGGCCCGTCCACAGTGATTGCCCATTGCACGGTACAGGGACCGATGCTGTTGTTCGGCGCGGTGCTTCTGCCCGAATTCTGGGGCGGCATCATTGATGCCGACGCTACTGAATTTGCCAACCGTTCGCTGGACCCCGCTCCGTTTCTGAGCCCGGACCTGCCGCATTTGTTCGAGCAGTTGAAACAGCTGGACACGATCGAAGAAATGGCTCGCCTCGCCGATGCCTGGCTGCTGCGCCAGGTAAAGCCCGTGCCATCGCAACATCTGGATGTGATCGCCAAGATCGGCGAGTGGCTGCGCTGCTCACCGATCCCGCCTCCTGATCGGCTCTATGCCGAAACCGGCCAGTCAGACCGGCAAGTTGCCCGAATCGCGAACCGCCACTTTGGCGCGCCGCCGCGCATGCTGGCGCGCAAATACCGCGCCCTGCGCACAGCCTCGCGAATCGTAGGCACGCGCGGCCTTATTCCCGACGAACTGACTCATGAATATTCGGATCGCGCTCACATGAACCGCGAAATCAAATTTTTCACGGGCATGACGCCCAAGCAGCTGCAGGTGAACGCCAACCCCATCCTGCTGGCGACGCTCCACCCGGACAATTTCCGTGCGGGCGAGCCCTGGAAGTAGGAAGGCTGTTGCCGAATCCCGCCAAGGCGGCCACTCTCTGCTGCCGAACAGGAGAGATTTCATGACCGGTCAGCCGCGCCCCTTCACCATCGTGATTCCCGAAAGCCATCTGACCAGCCTGAAATCCAAGCTCGCGCTCACCCGTTTTCCGGAAAAGGAAACGGTGGAGGATTGGGACCAGGGCATACCATTGGCCTATGTGAAAGAACTGGCTGCTTATTGGGCGACCAAATATGACTGGCGACGCTGCGAAGCCGCGCTGAACGCACTGCCCAATTTCCTGATCGAACTGGACGGGATGGATATCCATTTCATCCATGTCCGCTCGGCCAATCCTGCCGCACGGCCGCTGCTGCTCACGCATGGCTGGCCCGGTTCGGTGCTGGAATTTATGGACGTGATCGGCCCGCTCTCCGAAGACTATCACCTCGTCATCCCGTCGCTCCCCGGATATGCCTTTTCGGGCAAGCCGACCGAACCCGGCTGGGGGGTGGACCGCATCGCCAAGGTCTGGAACGATCTGATGCTGGCGCTGGGATACACGCGCTATTTCGCACAAGGCGGAGACTGGGGCTCTGCCGTCACGTCCGAAATCGGCAGCCAGAATCTGGGAGCCTGTGCGGGCATCCATATCAACATGATCATTGGCCCCCTGCCCGATCCGATGCCAACGGACCTGACTCCGTCCGAGCTGGTCGCGCTGCAACGGCTGGGCTGGTATCAGGAAAAGGACACCGGCTATTCGATCCAGCAGGCTACGCGCCCGCAGACATTGGGTTACGGCCTGGCCGATTCGCCCGTCGGCCAGATGGCGTGGATCGTCGAGAAGTTTCACGGCTGGACCGATTGCGACGGCCACCCGGAAAACGCCGTCAGCCGCGATCATCTGCTCGATAATGTCATGCTCTACTGGCTGACCAACAGCGCTGCTTCATCCGCGCGGCTTTATTGGCACAGTTTCAGGTCATTCCGGGGCAGTGAAGTCAGCCTTCCCACCGGATGCAGCATCTTTCCCATGGAAATCTTCCGCCTCTCCCGCCGCTGGGCGGAAAGCCGCTACACCAACATCACTTACTGGAACGAACTTCCCAAGGGCGGCCACTTTGCGGCGATGGAGCAACCCGCGGCGTTCGTGACGGAATTGCAGGCGTGTTTCGGGGGGATGGCACTTTGAACAACTCAACCATGCCCAAATCCCTCTTCATCTTTTCCATCTTCTATGGCGGCATGTGCTGCATTGCGGGCGTGCTGGGGGCCAAGCAGGTCGCGCTGGGGCCGCTGGCCGTGGAGGCGGGAATTTTTCCGTTCCTGCTGCTGGTCATCACCTCCAGCGCAGTAGCAGAGCTTTATGGGGTGGAGCGCGCCAACAGCCTTGTCCGCTTTGGCTTTATTCCGTTGATCGCCTCCATCCTGCTGATCCAGATCGTTCTGTCGCTGCCGACCGATGCGGGCATGTATCCACCCGCCATCGAAGCGTTCCCGATCATCCTGGGGCAAAGCGGGCGGATGATGTTTGCCGGTCTGATCTCCTACGGCCTGTCGCAGACGCTGAACGTGTATGTCTTCGCCCGGCTGGCTCGCCCCGAAGGCGGGTTGTTGTGGCTGCGCGCCGGGATTGCGAGCGTGCTCTCCCAGATCATCGACACATTGCTGTTCATCACCATCTCTTTCTATGGAGAGCGGGAGATTGGCGGGCTGATGGTGGGGCAGATGACAGCGAAGATCGTGCTTTCCGTCTTGCTGGTGCCTTTGCTCGTCACTTTCATGGTGAAGCTGGGCCGCAAACTTGACGCTGCGCCCGCAACCGCATAGCGCCCACCCCCATCATGAGCAGACACGCACCCGACAAATCGCTCCTCGCCAAGGCGGAAACGCTGTCCGAGGCCCTGCCCTATATCCAGCGTTACGCGGGCCAGACCTTTGTAATCAAATATGGCGGCCACGCCATGGGCGATGCTGAAGCGGCGGAAAATTTCGCGGAAGACGTGATGCTGTTGCAGGCCGTGGGGATCAAGCCGGTTGTTGTCCATGGCGGCGGGCCGCAAATTGGACGGATGCTCAAGCAACTGGGCATCGAATCGCAATTCCATAACGGCCTGCGCGTGACCGACAAGGAAACCGCCCGGGTTGCGGAAATGGTGCTGTCCGGCGCCATCAACAAGGAAATTGTCGGCTGGATCGCAGCCGAAGGCGGCAAGGCAGTCGGCATTTCCGGCAAGGATGGCGGGCTTGTCATCGCGGAAAAGATCACCGGGCGGGAAGCAGACCCGACGCGCGGTATCGAACGCCATGTCGATCTGGGGTTTGTCGGCGATCCCAAGATCAACGACACGACCCTGCTGGAAACGCTGGCAGAAAAGGGCCTGATCCCGGTGATTGCCCCCATCGCGCCGGGGCGTGACGGGGAAACCTACAACATCAATGCCGATACCATGGCCGGAGCCATCGCAGGCGCGCTGAAGGCTGCCCGCCTGTTCCTGCTCACCGATGTGGCGGGCGTGCTCTCCAAGGACGGAGACCTGCTGACCGATCTCGATCCGACCAAGATCGAGGCGCTGAAGGCCGATGGCACGGTGACCGGCGGGATGATCCCCAAGCTGGAAACCTGCGTTGAAGCCGTGCTGGGCGGGGCCGAGGCTGCTGTCATTCTGGACGGGCGCGTGCCGCACGCCATGCTGGTAGAAATCTTTACCGATCAGGGCGCGGGTACGCTCGTTCACAAATAAGGGATATGATCACGCCATGGTGACCATGCTTATCGGAATCGCAAACATCCTGCTCTCCGTGCTCGGCACGCTGGTGCTGATCCATGTTGTGCTGTCGCTGCTCATCAACTTCAATGTCGTGAACCTTCACAATGAGTTGGTGCGCGGGATTTACACCGGGCTGGAGGCGCTGTTGAACCCCATTTACCGGCCCTTCCGCAAGATCGTGCCGAACATGGGCGGGATTGACTGGGCACCCTTTCTGCTGCTCATCACCATCCAGATTCTGCAAGGCCCGGTGCTGGGTTTCTTCGCTTACCCCACATTGTACTAAGCCGCGCTGTGGCGCAGCCGTGGCGGATCAGCGGGGCGCATCTGCTCTTGGCCGTGCGCGTCACGCCGCGCTCATCACGGGAAATCGTGGAGGGTATCTGGCACGATGCCGATGGCGGGGCATGGCTCTCCGTCAAGGTTCGCGCTGCGCCCGATGACGGACAGGCCAACAAAGCAGTGATCGCATTGCTCGCCAAGACACTTGGCTTGCCCAAATCTGCCATCACTTTGGAAAGTGGTGCCGCTGCCCGGTTGAAGCGGCTGCAACTTGTATGTACGACATACGAAATTGAAGCGCAATTGCGCACATTGGCAGGAGATTCGGAATGACCGCACGCGTGATCGACGGGAAGGCCTATGCCGCAAAACTGCGCGGACTGATCGGTGAAGGCGTAGAATCCTTCAAGAGCGAAACCGGCCATGTTCCGGGACTCGCGGTCGTCCTGGTGGGTGAAGATCCCGCCAGCCGCGTCTATGTGGCCAACAAGGCCAAGCAGACCGTGGAAGTCGGCATGGCCAGCTTCGAATATAAGCTGCCCGCTGATACCGCACAGGACACGCTGGTCGCGCTGGTGGATGAACTCAATGCCCGCGACGATGTGGACGGCATTCTCGTCCAGTTGCCCTTGCCCGGCCATCTCGACGAACTGGCCGTGATCGACCGCATCCACCCGGACAAGGATGTGGACGGCTTGCATGTGGTGAGTGCGGGTCGCCTCGTCGCCGGGTTGCCAGGCCATGTCAGTTGCACGCCTTTGGGCTGCATGATGCTGATCAAGGACACGCTGGGCGCAGACATTGGCGGCAAGGAAGCGGTAGTGATCGGCCGCTCAATTCTCGTCGGCAAGCCGGTGGCGCAACTGCTTCTGGCAGCGAATTGCACCGTCACCATGGCACATAGCCGCACTAAGGATCTGGCAAACGTCGTGCGCCGCGCGGACATTGTGGTGGCCGCGGTCGGCCGTGCGGAAATGGTGAAGGCAGACTGGATCAAGCCCGGTGCCTGCGTGATCGACGTCGGCATCAACCGCGTCCCGTCCGCCGTGGAAGGCAAGACACGCCTTGTCGGCGATGTGGCCTATGCAGAATGCGCCGAGGTTGCAGACAGCATCACCCCCGTTCCCGGCGGCGTCGGCCCGATGACCATCGCCTGCCTGCTCCACAACACGCTCCAAGCTGCGCGGATGCGGCGCGGGATGGAGATGGACAAGCGCTTTTGAGCCTCAGGCGCGGTGCCCCAGCAGGACGCCGCGCATATCGCCGCTGTGCTTGACGCCAAGATAAAGCAGATAGGGCAGCAGGAACCCCGCGCCTCCCAGAAGCGCAACAAGCCCCAGACCCAGACCCGCAGGCGAAAATCCGTTGCGCCACGCGGTCCAAAGGGCAGAGAGGATCAGCAGGAAGAAGAAGTCCAGATTGAACTGCCCCGGCCAGGTCAACTGTCCGATGTCGCCGAAAAAGATTGGCAGCAGGCCCATGCCATGCGTGGAAATCACCATCGCCGTATAGGCGAGCAGAATGAGCCACAAAACGGCGAGCAGAATGCGAAACACTGTCATCAGAACAATCCTCCCGAATTGATGCTGACATGCACCCTGCTGAACGTCAAACAGGCAATGGGCTGGCCTTCAAATTGACCGGACACTCGGCTATCAGCCGGGAATGACCGAACTCTTCATTTCCGCCTTCGTTACCTTCTTCGTGGTGATCGATCCGCCCGGCTGCGCACCCATTTTCGCGAGCCTGACTGCGGGTGCGCCGCAAGCGCACCGGCGGACGATGGCGATCCGCGCCGTGCTGGTCGCAGCGGGCATTTTGCTGTTTTTCGCACTTCTGGGTGAGAAATTGCTCGGCGCGATGGGGATCAGCCTCGATGCGTTCCGCGTTGCTGGCGGGATCATGCTGTTCATGATCGCGGTGGACATGGTTTTCGAAAAGCGCACCGAACGCCGCGAACATCGCGCCGACGACATCAAGGCGCATCCCGAGCATGAAGATATTTCCGTCTTCCCCATGGCGATTCCAATGATCGCGGGACCCGGCTCGATCGCCTCTGTCATGCTGCTCACCGCGCAAGCCAGAGGCTTCGAAGCCACGATGACGGTGCTCGGCGCGCTCGCCACCGTGCTCACCATCTCGGTCACCATGCTGCTCGCAGCAGGCCCGGTGATGAAGGCGCTGGGTTACAAGATGGAAGCGATGATCACGCGGATATTGGGCGTGGTGCTCGCCGCGCTCGCCGCGCAATATGTGATTGACGGCGTGAAGGCGGCGTTCGGGTTGTAACTGCGCTCAGGGTGTCGGCAGCGTCCAAACCAGAACGATGCCGCCCACGCGCCCCGCAACCTTGCGCCCGAACACATCACTTCCGGGTGTGACCACACCCGCTTCCCCAATCATGGCCTTGCAGGCTGCAATATCCAGCGAATCATGCCCCGCAGAGCCTACCGCATAACATTGCGTCACGCGGCCGGTGTTGTCGTAGGCCAGTTCCATTTCGGTCTTGCCAGATGCCTTGGCGATGCGTGCGTCGGCAGGATAGGCAGCATTGGCGCGCGCCGCTATTGCCGCCACCGCGCCGGAATTCGCTTCGGCCCAGACTATCCTTGATGTCCCCCGCATGATCGCAGGCTTGCCCCCTGTCCAACGGACCAGCAGGTGGAGATTGTTCTGATCCTTCCTGTAGGCCGCCGGTCTGGGCACGGCAAAGCTCGACGCGGAGAGTCCTTTGCAGGTTGCACTGTCCATCGTCGCAATGCCCGACGATTCCCGCACATGACACGCCGTCGCCACGCCCGCATCGTTGACGACCAGATGGGCGCCGACCTCTCCATTCCATTCTTTTCGCATCTTGCCAGGGATGCCGCGTTCCAGCTTTGCAAAGGCAACAGGCAGGACGTCCTGATACGGATGTTCCGGTGGCCATGCATCCAAGCGCGGAGGCGGTGGCGGATTTACAGGGGGCCCCGAATATTTCGAATCCGGGTCTGCCATTGTGTATTGAACGGTCACCGAAAGGCGGCCCTGATGAGTGGTACGATCCGCCGCAAGCGCGGGCCGAAATCTGGCACGTTCGGAAACGAGCCGACAGGTCAAGGCAAGCCAGTCTACCCGCGTATCATCCACCCATGCGTCGCCCAGCTTGATACGGTTGGCGTAGGCATTTCCTTTGCATGAGGTGATTCCGCCATTGGCATCGACTCCAACCGTCAAGAACACCGAGCCTCCAATCCGTTCGGTTTTCGAGATGAAAGGAAAATCAGCATCCGTGACCCAAGCGGAGGGATCATTCATGGGTTGAACAAGGCGGACGATGTCTTTCCGCCCTGCGTCTCGCAGTTGCCTGAACTCCACAAAGACGCGCGGAATCCATTGCTTCTTCCCCTCAGCAGGGGCCGGTGCACGCGGTTTCGAGCTGGCTGTTTGCGCCAGCACCGGAGAGCCCAGCAAGCAAAGAGGCAGCAACAAGGTTTGAAATCGCATAAATCCGCTCAGATCAGATTGGCCGGCCATCAGGACGCAACCCTTCAGGCAGCGCCGTCAGCCATTCCTGGCATCGCGCAATTTCGCACCAGCTTCCCAGCCCTGCATCCATGCCTGATGGGCCATGCCTTTCTTGTAGGGGCTGGCCGTATCGGCCTTGCCGTTCGCGCCTGCCTTGTGACCTTCACTCCATGCGCGATCTGTCGGGTTAGCCATAAAATCTCCATATCTTGAACAGCGCGTATAGGGGGCCTGCCGCAATCAGGATAGGCCAAGCCATAAAGTTTCGCGGTGCTGCGTTCCGCCCCTTGCATCCCGCGCAACACAGGCGCAGCATTCTGACAGCGCCAAAGGGCGCTGAGTCGCCCGATGGCGCCCCCTCAACACAGGAGGACGCAAGGGTGACAACTACATCCAACGGTATCAGAGCCATCGCGCTGGCAGGTCCGGCAGGCGCGGGCAAAACGAGTCTGGCCGAGGCGATGCTGTTCGCCAGCGGCACGATCACGCGACAAGGCTCGGTCGAAGCGGGGAGCAGTGTGGGCGATGCGAGCGCGGAAGCGCGTGCACGCGGCGGCTCCACCGAACTCAACCTCATGCGCTTTGCATGGCTGGACGATCAGTTCGCCCTGCTCGACACGCCCGGCGCGCCCGGTTTCGCAGCAGATGGCCATGCCGCCATGGCGAGCGCGGACATGGTGCTGGTGGTGGTTGACCCCGATCCGGCCCGCGCACCGCTGGTAGAACCGGTGCTGCGCCAGATTGACGCTCTGGGCGTGCCGCACGCCATTTTCGTCAACAAGGTCGATCAGGCCAAGGGCAGCATTTCCGAACTGTTGGGAGCGTTGCAGGCCTATAGCGCAGAGCCCTTGGTGGCCCGGCAGATCCCGATCCGCGAGGGCGACAAGATTGCAGGCTTTGTCGATCTCGCGCTCGAACGCGCCTTTCATTACGAACCGGGTAAGCCCTCCGTGGAAATCGCCATTCCGGCGGACGTGGCAGAGCGCGAGGCGCATGACCGCTTCCACATGCTCGAACAACTGGCCGATCATGACGACGCGCTGCTGGAGCAATTGCTGTCAGACGAAAAGCCCGCGCTGCGGACGGTGCTCGATGATCTCATCACCGAAATGCGCGCCAACCAGATCGTGCCGGTGCTGTTTGGCTCTGCCGCCAATGGCTGGGGCGTACGCCGCCTGATGAAGATGCTGCGCCATGAAGCGCCGGGCGCGGACGAGACCGCCGCGCGGCTGGGCACCAATGGCAAGGGGCTCCACATCTTCAAGATCGCCAATGGCGGTGCGGTCGGTCGCCTCGCGCTCGCCCGTGTGCTGGGAGAAACGCTGTCCGAAGGGGCGGAGATCGAAGCCGATGGCGAAACGATCCGGCTAGGCGCGCTCTTCACCATGCAAGGAGACAAAACCGCCAAGGTGGGCAAAGCCAGCCATGGCGAAGTGATCGCCATTGCCAAGGCAGAAGCGGCCAAGGCGGGAATGCTGATCGGCGCGCAAGGCCATGGAGACCAGTCCGTCTGGCTGATCGAAGCCCCGGCGCGCAACGCCGCGCTCGCCATCGCCACGCGCAACCGCAATGATGATGTGAAGCTCTCCACCGCGCTGCACAAGCTGGTTGAGGAAGACCCGACGCTGGATTGGGCACATGACGAACTGGGCCATGAGACCATCCTCAAGGGCGTCAATGATGAACATCTGGCGGTCACGCTGCACCGCCTCAAGCGCCGTTATGGCATCGAGGTCGACACGCATCCACCGCGCATCGCTTACAAGGAATCGATCCGCAAATCGGCCACGCAGCGCGGTCGGCACAAGAAGCAGTCGGGCGGGCATGGCCAATATGGCGACTGCGTGATCGAGGTGCGCCCGCTGGAGCATGGCGCGGGATTCGAGTTTTCCGACACGATTTCGGGCGGTGCGATCCCCAAACAGTGGATTCCGGCAGTGGAGCATGGTGTGCGCGATGCGATGGAGAAAGGCCCGCTGGGCTTCCCCGTCGTCGATGTCGCGGTGACGCTGACCGATGGCAGCTTCCACGCGGTCGACAGCTCAGAACTCGCCTTCCGGCTGGCAGGCCGTCTGGCGATGAGCGAGGCGCTGGCCCAATGTGCGCCCTATCTGCTGGAGCCAGTGTGCCACATCACTGTCAGCGCGCCACCGGGGACAGGCTCCAAAGTGGGTTCGGTGATTTCGGCGCGGCGCGGGCACATCCTCGGCCTCGGCACGCATCCGGACTGGCCACAATGGGAAGAGGTAGAGGCACATATCCCCGAAGCCGCCCTGCACGGGCTGGATGCGGAACTCCGCTCTTTGAGCCATGGGCTGGCCACCTTCGTGACGCGGTTCGACCATCTGGCGGAACTGGGTGGCAAGCTGGCCGATGAGGTGGTGAAGGCGGGAGGATAACGCAAATCACCGTTCCGAGCGTGTCGAAGGATGGTCCTTCGACACGCTCAGGACGGCGGACTTACACCGTGAAACTCTCCCCGCATCCGCACGCGCCCTTGGCGTTGGGATTGGCGAACACGAACCCGGCGGTGAAATCATCCTCCACCCAGTCCATCGTGCTGCCCACAAGGTAGAGCACCGATGCGCCGTCGATGAAGAAGGTGCCGCCGGGTGTTTCGATGCGTTCATCAAACTTGTCGGCTTCGGAGACATAGTCGACCGAATAGGCCAGCCCCGAACAGCCCCGGCGCGGCGTGGAGAGCTTCACGCCAATCATGCCCTCTGGAGCCGTCTCCATCAAATGCGCGACGCGCGCTTCGGCCGACGGCGTCAGGACGACGGCGGCAGGGCGTTGGCGGATTCGGGTTTCAGCGTTCATCACAGCATCCCCAGTTCTAGGCGCGCTTCGTCCGTCATATTGGCGGGGCTCCACGCGGGTTCCCACACGAGATTGACCTCGCAATCCCCCACGCCCGGCACACTTCCCACGCGGAGCTCGACCTCACCCGGCATGGATTCCGCGACAGGACAATGCGGCGTGGTGAGCGTCATGGTGACAACCACATGCCCGCCAGAAACCTCCACATTGTAGATCAGCCCCAGATCATAGATGTTGACCGGAATTTCCGGATCAAAAATCTCCTTGAGTGCCGCAACAACCGCTTCTTGCAAGTCGCCGCCAGCGCCGTCCACCGGCTCTGCGGGCTTCTGGCTGAGAAAGCCTTCCAGATAATCCTTCTTGCGCGCCAGCGTATCCGCCGGAGCCTCCACCCGGGCCTTGGGCGGCGGGGTCACTCTGTTGACTTCCTCAATCTTGATGCCTTCGCTGGCTGTATCGGTCATTGGGCGAAGATCCTTTTCACTCGTTCCAGACCGCGCACCAGCGCGGCCACATCATCTTGCGTACTGTACAATCCGAAACTCGCCCGCGCGGTGGCGGCAACGCCAAGATGCTCCATCAGCGGTTGCGCGCAGTGGTGCCCGGCGCGGATCGCCACACCCTCTTCATCCAATATGGTGCCGACATCGTGCGGATGCACCCCTGAACCTCGAACGAGACGATTCCGGCGGACTCGATGGGGCCGAACAGGGTGATGCCCGAAGTCTGGGAAAGTGCCGCGCGCAGCGATTCCACGAGCTTCGCCTCATGAGCATGGATTTCGGGTATTCCGACACCCTCCACATAGTCGATGGCCGCCGCCAGCCCAATCGCTTCGATGATCGCAGGCGTCCCCGCCTCGAACCGCGTCGGCGCGGGCGCATAGGTCGTCTTCTCGAACGTCACGCGGTCAATCATCGATCCGCCGCCCTGCCACGGCGGCATGGCCTCCAGCAGGTCAGCCCTGCCCCACAGCACGCCGATCCCGGTCGGGCCATAGAGTTTGTGACCGGAAAAGGCATAGAAATCACAGCCCAGTTCCGCGACATTCACGGGCAGGCGCGGGACGGCCTGACAGCCATCGAGCAGGATCTTCGCGCCCACCTTATGCGCCAGAGCCACCGCACGCGATACATCAAGAACGGACCCCAACACATTGGAAACATGCGCAAAGCTGACAAACTTGTGATCCGGTGTGAGCATGGACTCCGCCGCGTCCAGATCAATCCGTCCGTCGGCCGTCAGCGGGCAGACATCCACCTGCCACCCGGCCAATTGCCAGGGCACAATGTTGCTGTGATGCTCCAGCTGGCTCAGCAGGACGCGAGGCCCCTCCCCCAATAAATAGGGACTGTCCCTATTTATTGGGTTGAGCGCGTGCGCCACCAGATTGATCGCTTCGGTCGCGCCGCGCACGAACACGATCTCATCCTCGCGCCCGCCAATGAACGAAGCCACCCGCCGCCGCGCCGCCTCGAACGCCAGCGTCATGTTGCCCGAGCGCGCATAGACACCACGATGGACAGTGGCGTAATCCGCCCCGCCCGCGCGCATCATCGCATCCAGCACGACCTGCGGCTTTTGCGCCGTCGCCGCGGTGTCGAGATAATGCCAGTTATTGGCGAGACCGGGGAAGTCGGCGCGGCTCATACCACGCCCTCCAGCCGCGTCATCGCAGCCTCCAGCAGCGCGTCCTGCCCGTCGAACAGTTCGGCAATAAACGCCTGCAACAGCAAGCGCTTGGACGCCCCCTGATCCAGCCCGCGCGATTGCAGGTAGAAGAGGCTCATCGCATCGAGCTCGCCCACGGCACAGCCATGCGCGCACTTCACATCATCAGCGAAGATTTCGAGTTCGGGCACGGCGTTTGCGGTCGAAAGCCGATCCAGCAGCATCGCGCGCACCGATTGCTCGCTGTCGGTCTGCTGCGCGTCACGCGCCACCGCGACCTTGCCGAGATAAGTGCCCGTCGCCCCATCGCCAAGGATCGAGCGCACCGTCTGGCGGCTGGTCGCGCCGGGTTCGGCATGGGTGATGGTGGAGACAATCTCCAGCGTTTGCGCACCCGTTCCGATCTGCGCGGCGTTGAGCGTGAAGGACGCGCCTTCGTGCAGCGTCACATCAAGGGCGTAGCGCCCCAGCCGCCCGCCTGCGTTGAGCAGATGCAGCGTGAAGTCCGCGCCTGCTTCCAGCGTGATCGAAAGGGCGTGGACGACAACATCATCGCGTCCCGCCAGATTGCTGATCTGCCGCGCATCGCTGGTGCCTGCGGGCACAAGGATGGTCTCCACCGCCACCGGCCAGACGCGCGCGAGTGCGTCGGTGTCGGTGTAGCGGAACGCTTCGTCGCGGCGGGAAGGGAGGGCCAAAGCGGACATCACCACACCCCGTCACCCTGAACTTGTTTCAGGGTCCATGCCTCGCCGCCAACGCCAGTCTGACAGTTTTCAGCCTTGCACCGAAATCGAGGCATGGATGCTGAAACAAGTTCAGCATGACGATGGAAGAAGACTAGCTGAATCACGCCAGCACCTCGGCATAGCCATCTTCTTCCAGTTCCAGCGCCAGTTCCGGCCCGCCGGTCTTCACGATCCGCCCATCCGCCAGCACATGCACAAAGTCCGGCTTCACATAATCGAGCAGCCGTTGGTAGTGCGTGATCAGCAGCACCGCCTTGTCGGGCTTGCGCATGATGCGGTTGATGCCATCCCCCACCACCCGCAGCGCGTCGATATCGAGGCCGCTATCGGTTTCATCGAGGATCGCAAGGCACGGGTCGAGGATGCCCATCTGCACCATCTCGTTGCGCTTCTTCTCACCGCCCGAAAAACCGACATTCACCGGGCGTTTGAGCATATCCATGCTCATCCCCATCGCGTCCGCCTGAGCGCGCGCGATCTTGAGGAACTCGCCGCCGGTGAGCGGAGCCTCGCCGCGATGCTTGCGCTGCGAATTGAGCGCCTCGCGCAGGAACTGGACGTTGGACACGCCGGGGATTTCCACGGGGTATTGGAAGCCAAGGAACAGGCCCGCTGCCGCGCGCTCGTGGGGGGCGAGGGAAAGGAGGTCAATAGCGTCCCCCTCCCGCGTGCGGGAGGGGTTAGGGGTGGGCCCGTCCACCGCCGCACCGTCAGAAGCAGGCCCACCCCCGGCCCCTCCCGCACCCGGGAGGGGGGAAAAGGTCACTTCTCCCGAAGTCACCTCATACCCCGGCCGGCCGCCGAGCACATAAGACAGCGTAGACTTGCCCGCCCCGTTCGGCCCCATGATCGCATGGATTTCGCCTGCGTTGATAGAGAGGGTGAGGCCCTTGAGGATCGGCTTGTCCGCAACGGTGGCGTGGAGGTTATGGATTTCGAGCATGGTTACCTAACGAAGTACGATATGAGAAACGAAACCGGCAATTGGATCGTTTTGAGGACGCTCGATCACATTTCGCCGAACAGAATGTCCGATACAGCCGAGATCCAAACGACGACCAATGCCATCATTCCAGCGTGTAAAAACAGGTACCAATCCGTCTGGTGTAACCGCGCTGATCCGACGAAGCTGACCTTCAAAATAGGCTTGACGAGCAGAGCCGTCGGCTGGCTTGTCTTGCCTGACTTCAGTGGCACGAAATGTCTCTTTCGACCTTCGAAACACGGGTTGAATCGATCCAACCCAAGGCTCAAAATCAAGCGGCACAATCTGGTAATTTGGCATCATCCCGCACTCCCCTCAAGCGAAATGCCCGGTAGCTTCTGCACCCTTCCTGCTCCCCTCCCGCTTGCGGGAGGGGCTGGGGGTGGGCCTGCTTCAGCCAGCGCAGTTGCTATCGCCAAGGCAACGCCTTCCAGATTGTCCATCACTTCACTGTTTGAAAAGCGCAGTACACGATAACCCTCAGCCTGCATGAAGCCATCACGCCGGACATCATGATCCTGCTGCATGTCGTGCGAAAAACCATCGAGTTCGACAACCAACCTCCCCTCGCGACAAAGGAAGTCAGCAAAATAGGGGCCGATGGGCATTTGGCGGCTAAATTTGTGACCGTCCAGTTTTCGGCCACTCAGGATTGTCCAGAGCCTCCGCTCAGCCGGACTGGCTTGATTGCGCAATTCTTTGGCGCGAGCCGTGTCGCGTGCCTTGAATTGGCCAGTGCCGGGCGTGTGGACAGGCCCACCCCCGGCCCCTCCCGCACGCGGGAGGGGAGAAGTAGCGTCATTCCCCTCCCGCGTGCGGGAGGGGCTAGGGGTGGGCCTGTCCATCACCCAACGCTCCCCTCAAGCGAAATCCCCAGCAGCTTCTGCGCTTCCACCGCGAATTCCATCGGCAGTTGCTGGAGCACTTCCTTGGCGAAGCCGTTGACGATCAGCGCCACGGCCTCTTCCTGCGCCAGCCCGCGTTGCATGGCGTAGAAGAGCTGATCGTCGGAGATTTTCGAAGTCGTCGCCTCATGCTCGATCTGCGCCGAAGGATTCCGCACTTCGATATAGGGCACCGTATGCGCGCCGCTTAGCGAGCCGAGCAGCAGCGAGTCGCACTGGGTGAAGTTCCGCACGCCCTCCGCGCCCGCCGCCACCCGCACCAGACCGCGATAGGTGTTGTTGCTGTGTCCGGCGCTGATGCCCTTGCTGACAATCGTGCTTTTGGTGCGCTTGCCATTGTGGATCATCTTGGTGCCGGTATCGGCCTGCTGGTAGTTGTTCGTCAGCGCCACCGAATAGAATTCGCCGACGCTGTCATCGCCGTTGAGCACGCAGGACGGGTATTTCCACGTCACGGCGCTGCCCGTCTCCACTTGCGTCCAGCTCACCTTGCTGCGCTTGCCCTGGCAGAGCGCGCGTTTGGTGACGAAGTTGTAGATGCCACCCTTGCCTTCCGCGTCGCCGGGATACCAGTTCTGGACGGTGGAGTATTTGATCTCCGCATCATCGAGCGCGACCAGTTCGACCACGGCGGCATGCAGCTGGTTTTCGTCGCGCATCGGCGCGGTGCAGCCTTCGAGGTAGGACACATAACTGCCCTTGTCCGCGACGATCAGCGTGCGTTCGAACTGGCCGGTATTTTCCGCGTTGATGCGGAAATAGGTGGACAGCTCCATCGGGCAGCGCACGCCTTCGGGGATATAGACGAAGGTGCCATCGCTGAAGACCGCGCAATTCAATGTCGCAAAATAATTGTCATGCATAGGCACGACCTTGCCGAGCCACTTTTTCACCAGCTCCGGATATTCCTTGATCGCTTCGGAGATGGAGCGGAAGATGACGCCCGCTTTCTCCAGCTCCGCGCGGAAGGTGGTGGCGACCGACACGCTGTCGAACACCGCATCGACCGCAACCCGGCGCTGCGGCAGGCCGCCATCTTCGCCGCCCTCGACACCTGCGAGCAATTTCTGCTCCGCAATCGGAATGCCGAGCTTTTCATAGACGCGCAGGATTTCGGGATCGACCTCGTCCAGACTGCCCAGCTTGGGCTTGGCTTTGGGGGCGGCGTAATAGTACGCATCTTGGTAGTCGATGGGATCAATGTTGAGCTTGGCCCAATCGGGCATCTCCATCGTCAGCCAATGGCGATAGGCCTTGAGCCGCCACTCCAGCATCCACTCAGGCTCATTCTTCTTGGCGGAGATGAAGCGGACCGTGCCTTCGCTCAAACCCTTGGGCGCGAACTCAGTGTCGATGTCGGATGACCAGCCATGCTCATAATCGGCAACGGCGGCGGCGGCCTCATGGGCTGCCTGATCTTTGATCTGCGTGTCGGTCATACGGACGTTCCTGAAAGCGAGGTCAGCGGCACACCCGCCAGCGCGCCGCGCACGGCCTTGTTCACCACGGGCCAATGGGGCTGAACCGAACACTGCCCCTCAAGCCCGCAATCATGCTTGCCGCTGTCCACGCACGCCGTCAGCGCAATCGGCCCTTCGACCGATTCCACAATATCGGCGAGCGAAATCGCCGCCGCAGGGCGACCCAGCTTCAAGCCACCCGCCGCACCGCGCGTTGAGCGCAAGAGCCCAGCGTGTGAAAGTTTGCTCACCAATTTCTGCACAGTGGGCAAGGGGATGCCCGTTTCTTCAGACAATTCCCCCGCGCTCGTCCGCGCGCCGCCGCAATGTTTTGAGGCGGCGGACATGATGACGACGGCATAGTCGGCAAGGCTGGAAAGTCTCATAAATGCTATTTGGACCGATTCAGTCTGATTTTCAAGATCAGACTGATTTGCGGACCGTGATGGCCAGCCAAGGCGAACGCGTGCCATCATAGCCGCCGCCTTCAAACGTCTCGAAGTCCATCACATCCCAAGGCCCGGCAGCGTCATACCAGCGCTCCAGCGTCTCCCGATCCGGATAATTATAGTAGCGCCCGATCGAATCACGCCCTTCGGCCAGGCCGCTTTTGAATGAGGCCACGTGCCAGCCGCCCGGCTTCAACGCGCGGGCAATCCGCTTCAGAATGTCGGGGAGCGCCGGGCGCGGCACATGGAGAAGTGCTGCTGTCGCGATCACGGCATCATAGGCCGCGACATCATCCAGATCTTCAAACCGCAATGTCCGAACGGCTGTGCCAAGCCGCGCCGCGGCTTCGGCCGCCATGGCAGGCACGCCGTCGGTGGGAACGACATGGAACCCCCGTGCCATCATCTGCGCCGCATCCCGCCCGCTGCCGCTGCCCAGTTCCAGGATGGTGCAGCCCGGCTTCAGCCGCGCCAGAAATCCGGCAAGATGATGGTCGATCCCGTCAAGGCTCGTCGCGGCATAGGCTGTCGCCTCGCGCTGGTAGAAATCCAGCGTATCGGGATCGTGGCCGCCCATCCCCTTATCGCGTCGGGACAGGAACGGGCCCGGAATAATCGTAAAAGCCCCTGCCCGTCTTGCGGCCCAGCCAGCCCGCTTCCACATATTTCACCAGCAGCGGCGCGGGGCGATATTTGCTGTCTCCGGTGGTGTTGTAGAGCACCTTGATGATATCAAGGCAGGTATCCAGCCCCACGAAATCGGCGAGTTCGAGCGGTCCCATCGGGTGGTTGAGGCCGATGCGACAGCCCTTGTCTATATCGCGGATATTGGCCGTGCTCTGGCCCAGCACGAACACCGCTTCGTTGATCATCGGCAGCAGAATGCGGTTGACGACGAAGCCCGGCTCGTCCTGCGCGTAGACGATCTCTTTCTTGAGCGTCTCCACATAGTCGCTGACGGTTTCCAGCGTCTCGTCCGACGTGGCGAGGCCGGGGATGACCTCGATCAGCCCCATCACGGGAACGGGATTGAAGAAGTGGATGCCAATGAAGCGCTTCGGGTCTGGAGAGGCCTGCGCCATGCGGGTGATAGGAATCGATGAAGTGTTGGAAGCGAGGATGGCATCATCGCGCAGCACCTTGCCCACATCCAGAAAAATGGCGCGCTTGATCTCTTCCTTCTCGGTGGCCGCTTCGATCACCATGTCGGCATCTGCGAAGGACGATGAGCCTGCGACCGGTTCGATCCGGTTGAGCAGGGCTGCGGCTTCGTCTTCACTCATCTTCTCGCGCTGGACCAGCCGGTCAAGCGCCTTGGCGATGCTCACCTTGCCCTTCTCAGCGCGCGCCATGTCAACATCCGAAAGGCGGACGTGATAGCCTGCTTGGGCCGAAACCTGCGCGATGCCGGACCCCATCTGGCCTGCGCCAACCACACCGATGATCTTCATGGCTTTTCCCTGAGTCTTATATATGTCTGCACACCACCCTTAGGCTTCGCACATGCAGCAAAACAAGCAGTAGATGCGCAAATTTTGCTCAATCGCAAATTAACCACCCGTCGCAAGGAGTCTGCCGCCTTTGCCTGACATAATCCGGATCGAACCGATGCAAAAACGCGCCGGACACTGAGGAGTTGGCCGGATGCGAATGGATCGCTTGATGGCAGTGGCAATGGCGGGCGGAACCGCGCTTTCACTGGCTGCGCCCGCTCATGCCGAAACGGCCAATGGCACGTCTACCGTCTCGGTTTACCGGCCCATCACGCTCGCCAGCCTGCTCGACATGCATTTTGGCCACATCGTTGCCAGCGCGAGCGGCGGGAACGTCACGCTGGCCACCGCCACCGGCACACGGTTGTGCGACGGCGCATTGGTCTGTTCGGGCTCATACGGCTTTGCCAAGCTGATCGTTTCCGGAACGAACGGCGTGGTTCAGGTCACATATGATCCGGTCTATCACCTGACGGGGCCGGGACAGGACATGCCGGTCACGCTCGATTTCCCCGGCGGGTCAGGCTCGCTGCTGACCATCGCCTCCAACACGCTGGAAGTGGATTTCGGCGCGACCGTCTATGTCAATCCAAACCAGACCCCCGGCGACTATTCCGGTCTGATCTCGATCAACGTCGATTATCAATAGCCGCTTCACTCTGCCGCCAGTGCCATCTCAGCCCGCTGCGGGCCACGAATGACCACTCCGGGGTGGACACCCAGATAGGCCCCATTGCGGAACGTCACCTGCCCGGATTTGATCGTCACATCATAGCCTTCCGCCTTCTGGAGCAAGCGCTTGCCGCCAGCGGGCAGATCGAACGCCAGCCAGGGCTTGCCCAGCTTCAGCCGTTCCATATCGATCACATTCACATCCGCCAGATAGCCTGGCGCGAGCAGACCGCGATCTTCGAGACCGTAGAGCAAGGCCGTATCGCGACACTGGCGCTTGATGGCATGTTCAAGGCTGATCCGCGCTTTCTGCCGGTCCCGCACCCAATGCTGAAGCATGAAGGTGGGCGAGGCCGCATCGCAGATGGTGCCGCAATGCGCGCCACCGTCTGACAGCGAGTTGATCGTGTCTCCCGCCGCTTGCAAATCCTCCAGAAAATCGAGATTGCCATCGCGATAGTTGAGCACGGGGAAGTAGATGAATCCCTTGCCCTCATCCTTCATCAGCAGATCATAAGCGTAGGATTCGCCCGCCACGCCCGCCGCCGCCGCGCGCGCCATGATGGTGTCGTTCGGTGTCGGCTCATAGTTGAAATCGGGGTCCATCTCGAACTGGAACATCCAGCCGCCGGCCACGATGCGGAGCAGTTCGCCGACATCGGATTCGGGGAAGACATTGTCTTCACCCACCATGCGTGCCTTGAACGCCGGGTCTTTGAGTTTGGCCAGCTTCTCGTCCCAAGGCAGGGCTGCGATTTCGGCCCAGGCCGGGCGGAACAGGAAGGGGTGGATCGTCCCCTGCCATGCCATGATGATGCCGTTGCCGCGCAGCGCGATGGCCGCCACGATGTTCGCGCCATTGTCATTCTGCGCGCGCATTTCGCTGATCTGCTCTTCCAGCGGCAGCTCCTTGGCGATGGATTGCAACGCGGCAAATGTGACAGGCAGACCGGTTTCACGGCTGATCTGGCCCATCCACTCAAATTCGTTCCATTCGCGCTTCAGATCGCTGGCCAGTTCAAACACGCCATGTCCGGCGCGGCCCATGGCCCGGCCGATTTCAACCAGCTCTTCCGCAGTGGCCGTCGTGCCCGGCACAAGTTCGCCATCAATCGACTTGTGCAGCACGGTACGCGAAGTGGAAAAGCCCAGCGCGCCCGCGCGGACGCCTTCTTCCACGATCCGCGCCATTTCCGCCACATCCGCATCAGTGGGCACAGCGCCCGGCTGCTCGCGATCTCCCAGCACATAAGCGCGCACCGCGCCATGCGGCACATGCGTGCCAACATCAACCGTGCGCGGCAGCCTTTCCAGCGCGTCGAGATATTCGGGGAATGTCTCCCAATCCCACTTCATCCCTTCTGACAAGGCCGTGCCGGGAATATCCTCCACGCCTTCCATCAGGCTGATCAGCCACGCATGGCGATCCTTGGCAGCGGGCGCGAAGCCGACGCCGCAATTACCCATCACAACCGTGGTCACGCCATGCCAGCTGGACGGGGCCATTTCGGCATCCCACGTCGCCTGACCATCATAATGGGTGTGAACGTCCACAAAGCCTGGGGTCACGACCTTGCCGGTGGCATCAATCTCTTCGCGGCCCTGCTGTTCGACAGTGCCGACGATGGAGACAAGCCCGCCGTCAATCGCCACATCGGCCTTGAACGGAGCCGCGCCCGTTCCATCTACTACCGTGCCGCCACGGATCACCAGATCATGCATCACTCTCTCCTCGATTTGATTCTGTACTTGGCGGATAGGCTATCACAGATGGGCGGGGACGGAAGGGGGAATGAGGGTTTCACTAAATCGTCGCCTCCGCGCAGGCGGGAGCCGCTTTCCGAATATGGCACCAGACACTCAACCCGGCCCCGCCTGCGTGGGGGCGACGTGGTTTTGAGGGGGCGACGAACTGAACAATCTATGCCAATGCCGAAAAATGCCCTCCCCCTTTCCTCATGACGTTCTCATCCTCGGCGCGGGCGGCGCGGGCCTGATGGCGGCCGCCACCGCCGCGCAAGGCGGGGCGCGGGTGCTGGTGCTCGATCACAATGCAGAGCCGGGGCGCAAAATTCTGATTTCCGGCGGTGGTCGGTGCAATTTCACCAACGTGCATACTGCACCAGATCGCTATCTCTCCGCCAACCCGCATTTCGCCAAGTCCGCGCTCAGCCGCTACACGCCCGCCGATTTTGTTGCTCTGGTGGATGCGCATGGCATCGCCTGGCATGAAAAGACGCTGGGACAACTCTTCTGCGATGGCTCTGCCCGACAGATTCTGGACATGCTGCTGGCCGAATGCGCCAAAGGCGGCGTGACCTTCGCGCTCGGCCAGCCGACGGGCGAAATTACTCATGCAGACGGCCTGTTCCATGTCGGCCCGCACACGACGCACGCGCTGGTGATAGCGACCGGTGGCCCCTCCATCCCCAAAATCGGCGCGAGCGATGCCGCCTATCGCATCGCCCGGCAATTCGGCTTGAAAGTGGTGGAACCGCGCCCCGCGCTGGTGCCGCTCACTTTGGGTGGAGACGAGACGCTGTTTCGCGAACTCTCTGGCGTTGCAGCAGATGTCACCGCGCGTGCAGGCAAGGCCGAGTTCCGGGAGGCAGCTTTGTTCACACACAAGGGCCTGTCTGGCCCTGCCATCCTGCAAGCCTCCAGTTATTGGAAACATGGCGAGCCGCTGTGGATTGATTTCCTGCCAACGTGCAACGCGATGGACGCACTGATAGCGGCCAAGCGCGAAACCCCGCGCGCCACGCTGCGTTCCTTCCTTGCGGCACAGATGCCAGACCGGCTGGCCCACGCCCTGTCAGACCGGATTGGCCTGAACGCGCGCCTGGCCGATACGCCGGACAAGCCCCTCCGCGCGGGCGGAGATCGGCTCAACCGCTGGGCGTTCCACCCCAATGGCAGCGAGGGCTTTGCCAAGGCGGAAGTCACGCTGGGCGGGGTCTCCACGGCCGAACTCTCCTCCCAAAGCATGGAAGCCAAGCGCGTGCCGGGGCTGTATTTCATCGGTGAGGCGGTGGATGTGACCGGCTGGCTGGGCGGCTATAACTTCCAATGGGCGTGGGCAAGTGGCGTAGCGTGCGGAAAGGCACTGGCCACAACCGCATGATTGTCGCTTGATTTTCGACGCGCTCAAGGGCAGCACCGCACGCCTTACAGCAAGAGTATCCTTTGCCATGACCAAGTCCCGCTTTTCCATCGCCATCCTGCTGGCGGCCACGCCGCTGCCCGCCTTCGCTCAAGCGACAGAGACGCCGATGGCGGACATGAAGTGCATGATGGCTGCCGGCAGCATCGACCCTGCCTCCCCCAAGGAACAGCAGGATGCGATGATGCTGATGGCGGTTTTCTATGTCGGCAAGGTCTATGGCCGCAATCCGGCCTTTGATGTCAGCGGGTTCGTTTCCCAGAACAAGGCGGAACTGGAAGCCATTGATATAGGGGCAGAACTGAAGCGCTGCACATCCGAATTTGGCAAACGCGGGGAAGCGCTCAGCAAGCTGGGCGGGTAAGCCCCTTACCCGAAACTCACTGTCCCCGCATCAACCAGCGCCCTGATCACCACGGCGGCACCGCACTGGCGCGATTTGGCAGTGGGGCTCCATTTGCCGTCCGCCACAAATTTGCCCGCGTCATAGTGATTTGAGTAACCCCAGAGATAGGGCGAGGGCACAAGCTGCTTGCGGTATCCGAAGCCGTTATACGCCTCCAGCCGGTAGAGTGTCCGCTCCAGACTCCAGTCGCTCTTGCCCGCAAAGCCGAGCAGTTTCATCGCGTCCTTTGCGCTCGATTCCCAGTCATCGGGCGGCAGCCAGACCGTCGGATGACCCGCGGGCACCTGCCGCGTGCGCTGTTTCAGCGGAAAGTCTCCATTGTGCAGATGTGCGCGGAAGTTGAAGCTCGCTTCCAGCCCATGGATCGCGCCGATGAAGAACCACGGCACCTGCACATCCTTGCCCACCGTTTCATATCGCAGGCGCGATTGGGCGACCATCGCAGCCTGCCACGCCACGGCGTCCTTATGCTGCGTCCGGACTTCCGCCGTCTTGAACAAGCGGGCATATTCGTCCTTGAGGCTGGCGAAATCGCGCGCGGTTGAAAGGCGCAGCGGCACCGGCTTGAGCGCATCGGGCACGACATGCTGAGTCGCATTCACATCGGCGAGCAGTGCGCCCGCTTTCTCCGCCGTTTCCGGATCGCGCCCTTCGCTGCGGTCAATCAGCGAGACGAGACGCGGGACAGCGGATTCGTAAAACGAACCTTCGACCGCGACCAACGGTGGCGGCTTTATGGCGTCGAGCGGTGAATAAGGCAGGCCCTTGGCATTGGCCTGCCGTTCCAGCGCGAGAATTTCCGTAACGATATCGAGCAGATTGAGCGGGCCGATCTTGGCCTTCACCTTGTCTACCAACGGCTGCGGCACGGTGACGCCGAAGAGCTTGAGCGGCTCTTGCGATTGCGCCCAGGCCGGGCCGGAAATTGCCACCCCCGCCGCCCAGCGCATCACATCGCGTCGATTCACTCTCTTACGCATCACGGTCACCCTCCGCGTGAAGGGCGGACGCTAGCATGGCGCGCGATGTTTGGGGAGTCAGCGTTCCACGCGGGTGAGATGCCCCATCTTCCGGCCCGGCCGCGCTTCGCCTTTGCCGTAAAGATGCAGATGCGTGCCCTTTTCCGCTGCGAGCTCCGCCCAGCGGTCTGCATCCGGACCGATCAAATTGGTCATCACCACCGTCTTGCCCGCAAGCGCTGTGGAGCCGAGCGGCAAGCCTGCCACCGCACGGATATGATTCTCAAACTGCGAGGCGACCGAACCCTCGATCGTCCAATGCCCGCTATTGTGCACGCGCGGGGCCATTTCATTGAACACCGGGCCATCGGGGCCGCAGAAAAACTCGATGGCGAACACGCCGACATAGTCCAGCTTTTCCGCGATCTTGCGCGCCAGTGCACGCGCTGCCGGAAGCTGCTGCGCCACCTCTCCATCTGCCGGAACCGAAGAGGTGTGCAATATCCCATCCTTGTGGACATTTTCCGGCGCGTCCCAGAAGGCGATGGTGCCAGCCCTGTCCCGCGCCACCAGCAGCGAGAATTCCTGCGTGAACTTCACCATCGATTCGAGGATCAGCGTGCCACCCTCTTTCAGCGCCTCCCAAGCCGCATCCACCTCTTCTGCTTTGCGGATGCGAGCCTGCCCTTTGCCGTCATAGCCAAAGCGCGTCGTTTTCAAGATCGCGGGCAAGCCGATCCTGGTGACGGCGGCATCCAGTCCGGCGCGGCTGTCCACCACCGCCCAGTCCGCCGTGCGCCCGCCGCAATCCTGCGCGAAGGTCTTTTCCGCAATCCGGTCCTGCCCGATTTCGAGCGCGCGGATCGGCGGGAAGACCGGGGCATGATCATCCAGCGCGTGGAGCGGTTCAGCGGCGATATTCTCAAACTCGAACGTCACCACATCCACGCTGTCAGCAAAGGCCGCCAGCGCCACCTGATCATCATAGGCCGCGCGCGTGTGCTGGGCCGAAACATCTGCCGCGCAACTTTCCTCGTCCGGCGCAAAAATATGGATACGATAGCCGAACGGTGCCGCCGCCAGCGCGAGCATGCGCCCCAGCTGGCCGCCGCCGATAATGCCAATGGTGGAACCGGGGGGCAGCGCCGTTCCGCTCATTTGGGTTCCTCGGCCACTGCAGACGTCTGGTTTGCGCGCCATGCATCCAGCCGACCGGCGAGCGCATCATCGGTGGTGGAGAGGATCGAAGCCGCCAGCAGCGCCGCGTTGATCGCGCCGGGTTTGCCAATCGCAAGCGTGCCCACGGGAATGCCGCCGGGCATCTGGACGATGGACAACAGGCTGTCCATGCCACTCAGCGCTTTGGATTCAACCGGAACGCCGAGCACGGGAAGCGAAGTCATCGCCGCAGTCATTCCGGGAAGATGCGCAGCACACCGGCACCAGCGATGATCACCTTCAGTCCCCGCGCGCGCGCCGATTTGGCATAGTCGGCCATCCGGTCCGGCGTGCGGTGGGCGGAGACGATCTTCACCTCATGCGCCACATCCAGCGCGGCGAGCGTTTCAGCGGCATGCCGCATCGTTTCCCAGTCAGACTGGCTGCCCATGATGATGCCGACGCTGGCCATAATCGCTCCGTATGCTGTCAAGGCCTTGCTCTATCGGGCAAGGCGGAGAAGTGCAATCGGGCGCGCTTGCATTGTCACACCACCGCAGGCAGCGCCCTGATCCGCTTGCCCGTCGCCGCGAAGATGGCGTTGGTCACCGCTGGAATGACCGGCGGCAGCGCGGGTTCGCCCAAGCCGGACGGCGGGGTGTCACTCTTCACCCAGCTGATCGCAATTTCGGGCGTGGCGCTGATGCGCGGCGGGGAGGTGCCGTCAAAATTGCGCTGGTCTACCGCGCCGTCGGTGAAGGTCACGGGCTGGCCAGTGACAGTGGCTATGCCTTCGATCACTGCGCCGCGGACCTGGGCTTCTGCCCCGCGCGGGTTGATGAGAGCGCTGCCGACATCGCCTGCCGCCCAGACCTTGTGGACCTTGACGCCTTCCTTCCCCACGCTGACATCCGCCACTTCCGCGAAATAGCCGAGGTGGCAGAAGTAAAAGCCGAAGCCCAGCGCGCGCCCCTTGGTCGCCTTGCGTGTTGCCCAGCCGCTGTCCTTCAGCACCTGCTCGATCACACCCCGCGCGCGCTTGGTCACGAAAGCGGGAGAGGCGCGGCTGGCATCGCCGGGATCGCCCAGCACCTTGTCTTCGGCACACAGCTCCAGCATCAGCTGCGGCAAATCCTTGCCTGCTGCCTGCGCCACTTCATCCAGAAAGGACTGGAAGGCGAAACACAAAGCATTGGAGGCAGGCGCGCGCAACGGCCCGGTGGGGATGACAGAGGGCATCAGATCCTGCGTGTAGAGCAGATCATCCACCAACCCCGCCGGGAAATGTGCGGGGTTGAGCTGCGCGGAACGCATGGGCTTGCCGTTCTCTCCGAACGAAATGAAGTGATCGGTGAACGCAATCAGCTTGCCCGCCTCATCCAGCCCTGCCGAAAAACCGTGCCAGCCCGCCGGGCGATAGAAATCGCGCTTCAGATCATCGGCGCGGCTGAACACGAGTTGCACAGGCCTGCCGGGCAGTTGCTTGGCGATCGCCGCCGCCTGCACCATGTAATCCGCCATCAGCCGCCGCCCGAATCCGCCGCCGATCCGCATCATATGGACGCTCTGCCTGCTTGCCGGAATGCCGAGATGCTGCGCGATGAGCGTGACGCCAAGCTGCGGCGCCTGACACGGTGCCCAGAGTTCGAGCGCGCCATCTGCTGAGTACAGCGCGGTGCAATTTTGCGGCTCCAGCGTGTTGTGGGCAAGGAAGGGATAGGCATAACGCGCCGACACTGTCTTGGCCGCCTTCGCCAGTTTGGCGGGCGCATCACCATCGCGACGCAGATCGCTGCCCTTGTTCGCGTCGAGCAGACGCGTGGCCTGTTTTGCGAAATCCCCGCTGCCCTGCCCTTTTCCGGCCAGTGTCCATTCGGCAGTGATCATCTGCCGCGCCTTTTCTGCATACCAGATGTTGGTGGCGACAATCGCGATACCATCCACCAGCACATCGGGCGTGCCGCTGCCCTTGATCTCCAGCACCGCAACCACGCCATGCGCTGCGCGCGCCGCTTCCAGCGAAGCCTGAAGCAACTTCGCGCCCGGCACCGATGCGGTTTCAAACACGGCGTAAAGCTGACCGGGCAGGCGCACGTCGATGCCGAACAAAGGTTCCCCACGCAGCACGCGGGCGCTGTCCACCCCGGTTTGCGGCGTGCCGATGATGTGAAACTGCTCAGGCGCTTTGAGCTTCACCTTGCCCGGATCAGGCGCAGGCTGGCGCGCGGCTTCGGCGGCGAGTTCTCCATAGCTCCATTGCCGGTTGGAGGCCGTGTGGCGGACCATGCCCTTGGCTGTGGTCAGTTCGTTTGCTGCCACACCTGCCTTTGCCGCAGCAGCAGCCACCAGCATATGCCGGGCCGCAGCACCCGCCTGTCGCATAGAGAGCCAGTGCAGCGGCGTCGCCATGCTGCCGCCTGCGAACTGGCGACCATATTTGCCCTCGTCGAGCATGGCCTGCTCCACGGTCACACGGTTCCAATCGCAATCCAGCTCTTCGGCCACCAGCATGGGCAGCGCGGTCTTGATGCCCTGCCCGATTTCAGGGTTTTTGGAGATGATCGTCACAGCCCCGTCCGCTGCGATTCTGATCCATGCTGAGAGCACCGCGCCATCGGCGGCTTTCGCCGGAGCCGCGCCAATGCCCAGCGCAAAGCCACCGCCCGCCAAGGCAGAGACCGTCAGGAAGGTGCGGCGGTTCAGGTCCGTCAGCGCGCTCATGCCTTGGCCTCCTGCCCGGAAGCCAGCCGGATCGCTTCGCGGATGCGGGGATAGGTGGCGCAGCGGCAGAGATTGCCTTCCATCGCCGCGTCGATCTGCGCACCATTCGGCTTGGGGGTCTCGCGCAGCAATGCGTGGGCGGTCATCACTTGCCCGGCCTGGCAATAGCCACATTGCATCACGTCAATATCGAGCCACGCCCTGATCAGCCGCTCGCCCAGCGGATCGCCTGCCAACCCCTCGATGGTGGTGATCTTCGCATTACCGACACTGTTCAGCGGGGTCTGGCAAGAGCGCACCGGCGCGCCATCCATATGGACGGTGCAGGCGCCGCACAACCCCGCGCCGCAGCCGAACTTCACGCCCGAAAGCCCCACTTCCTGCCGCAAGGCCCAAAGCAGGGGCATATCCGGCGTGGCGCTGATCTGCTGCACCGTGCCATTGATCGTCAAAGTATAGGTCTGGACGGGCTCTTCCACGCAGCGGCTCCTCGATCAGGCTGCCGCGTGCGTGAATCGCAGCTCCGGTCAGCGCTCGCTCAGATAGTAACGGTCCTTCGCCGTCAGGTCATCCGCCAGTTCGTAAACAATCGGCTGGCCGGTAGGGATTTCAAGCCCGGTAATCTCATCATCCGGAATGTTGGAGAGATGCTTCACCAGCGCGCGCAGCGAATTGCCGTGCGCGGAAATGATGACTCGCTTGCCTGCCTTCAGTTCAGGCGCGATGCGACTTTCCCAATAAGGCAGCACGCGGGCGATGGTATCTTTCAGGCTTTCGGTGGCGGGCACTGTGATGCCGGCATAGCGGCGGTCGGTGGAGAGATCGAATTCGCTGCCTGCCTCCAGCGGTGGCGGCGGCACATCAAAGCTGCGGCGCCAGATCTTCACCTGATCCTCGCCATGCTTGGCCGCTGTTTCGGCCTTGTTGAGGCCGGTCAGCCCGCCATAATGCCGCTCGTTCAGACGATAATCCTTTTCCACCGGCAGCCACAGGCGGCCCATTTCTTCAAGCGCCAGATTGAGCGTCTTGATCGCGCGCGATTGCAGCGAGGTGAAACAGAGATCAAAATCGAGCCCCTTCTCCTTCATCAGCTTCCCCGCCGCGCGCGCTTCTGCCACGCCCTTTTCGGTCACATCCACATCCCACCAGCCGGTGAAACGGTTTTCCAGGTTCCAGGTGGACTGGCCATGGCGGATGAGAACGAGCGTGGGCATGGGAATGGCCTTCTTCAAGCGTTGAACATGTGGCCGCGCCATAGGACAGGCAGGGGCGCCGGGGAAAGGGGAATTACGCCACCACGGCTTCCACCAGCATCGGCCCATTCTGCGCGAAGGCCTTGGCCAGCGCGGCTTCAAACTCTGCCGCCGTCTCTGCCCGCACCGCAGCCACACCCTGCGCTTCGGCCAGCCCGACAAAATCCAGCCCGGGCAACTGCGTGCCGTGCAGCTTTTGCAGGCCAAAGTGCCGCCCAAACACATGCAGCGCTTCGTACCGGCCGTTATTGACGATGACGAAGGTGACCTTCAGCCCCAGTTGCGCTGCGCTCCACAGGCTCTGGATGGCGTACATGGAGGCCCCGTCTCCGATCAGCGCAATCACCCGCTCGCCCGGTCGGCCCAGCGCAACACCCAGTGCGGCGGGCAGGCCATGGCCCAACCCACCGCTGGCGCATGTATAAAAGCCGTCCCGATCCATGATCGGCAGATGATCATGCATCGCCCCGCGCGAACTGGGGGCTTCCTCCACAATGATGCTGCCTTTGGGGCGACTCGCCGCCAGCCGCTGCATCAGCACCGCATCAGTGAATGGCGCATCCGCAAGCTGTTCTGGCACGGCGCGCGGCGCAGGGGCGGTGCGGGCAACCGGGTTTGGCCCGGCGAGCAATTCAGCGAGCGCGGGTTTCAGGCTGGAGACGATGCCCAGCCCCACCGGCAACCGCGCCGCCATGGCCGGATCGTCACCGATCTGGACCAGCTTTGCACCTTCGGGCAGATGCGCCCCCTCCCCCTCGGCATGGTAAGTGAAGGCGGGTGCGCCCAGCACCAGCACCAGATCAGCCCCCGCCAGATTGGCGACAATCGAGTCGCGGAAGGCAGAGAGGAAGCCCCGAAACAGCGGATGATCTTCCGGAAAGCCGTTGCGTGCGGCCAACGGCGCAACCCAGATGCCCGCCTTGTGCCGTTCGGCCAGCGCGATCACTTCATCCCAGGCATCATCAATCGCAATCCCGGCACCCACCACGAACACTGGCGCGCGCGCGGTGGCGAGCAGTTCCGCAGCTTCGGCCAGCAACGCCGAATCACCGCGCACCTGCTGAGAGGTGCGACTGACAGTCACCGGCGGGCAGGCGCGGTCCCAATCATCCACCGGAATGGAAACAAAAGTGGGGCCAAAGGGCGGCTGCATCGCCACATGATAAGCGCGCAGGATGGCAGCCGGCACGTCCTCCGCGCGCGCGGGTTCGCACGCCCATTTGACATAAGGGCGCGGAAATTCGGTGGCGCGTTCGGCATGGAGGAAAGGATCATAAGGCAGGATCGAGCGCGCCTGCTGCCCCGCAGTGACCACGAGGGGCGTTTGATTCTTGAAGGCGGTGAAGATGTTGCCCAGCGCATGGCCAACACCCGCCGCCGAATGGAGATTGATCAGTGCCGCGTTGCGCGTGGCCTGCGCAAAACCGTCTGCCATGCCGACAACCACCGATTCCTGGAGTCCCAGCACATAACGGAAATGATCCGGCAAATCCCGGAACATGGGGAGTTCGGTCGAGCCCGGATTGCCGAAGATCGTCGTCATCCCCAGTTGGTCAAGCAACGCGATCACTTCTTCGCGCACGGTGCGGGTCATGGGGCTCTCCTGTTGTTTCACCCCCGTCCATAACGCCATTGCGGCCCAAAGAAAAAGGCCCGGCTTTCGCCAGGCCTGTTCTTGTCGTCACCGCAGGTGCGGCGTGATCAGAAGCGCTGCTGCCGCTCATAAAGCGACTTATAGTGCTGAATGCGGGTCACGCGCAGCCCGGGCATACCGGAGCGGTCGACCGCGCGCTGCCAGCTGGCAAACTCTTCGATGGTAAGGTTGTAGCGTTCGCACACCTCGTCCACGGTCAGCAGACCGCCATTGACGGCGGCGACCACTTCAGCCTTGCGACGCACAACCCAGCGCGTCGTCTCCGGCGGAGGCAGCGTGTCCAGCGTCATGGCTTCGCCCAAGGGGCCGATCACCGTTGCCGGACGGATTTTCTGGTTCTCGATCATGCGTGCCTCAACTGAAGGGGGGACAGCCCCGTTTCCGATGAATGACGGTTTAACCGACCGGACTTGAAGGAACGCTGAAATGCCAAGGTAAACAAGACGGTCACACTTATTGCTCCCGCGTCAACAAGCGTGCCGCAACGGCCGCGTGAAAGCTTCCCGCCGCGCGCGCCGGGGCTTCAAAGCCGTGGGTTCCACTTTGAAAAACGGAAAGGACGGTGGCCGCTGAATCGCCCGGCACAGGTGCGGAATTGCGCACCATGGCCATGGCCAGCGCCGTGGGCTGCATGGCCTGACGCGCCACAATCGCGGCGCGCAGAGACTCAAAGTCGGGCCGTCGTGCAGACGACCGCCTTGTCCCCATCTTTTGAAAACTGCTCATATCCATTCCACCGCTTGTGGCAGAAAAGACTGAACAGGCCGTAAAGCATGATGCGCGCTGGAAAATCCGGACTCTGCCAGACGCAGCGCTGCAATGGAAATGACCGGTTGCCGCCCATCATCCACCGCGAATTCCGGAGGAGCACAGGCGGGCCGGTCAATCCGCTCCCATCAATGGAGAAGCATTTCCTCCTTCACGCGGAGCTTCTGCTTCTTGAGGGAGGAGAGCATCGCATCATCAGGATGCGGTCGATGCCCCTCTTCTTCGATCAGTCGGTCAAGTTGGGCATGGCGCGCTTCAAGTGCGTGGAAACGTGATGTATCCATAGTCCATTCTCCTTACGTCGATTCGACCAAGGGAGTAGATCATGATTGATCTGGCTTGTCTGCCATCAAAGAGTCATAATTGCGCCGAAAGGATGTTGGATGCGATCAAGCGTTTGGGCGGGCGGACACACGCTGTGATGAGCGATTTTTCCGTGCAGGCACGCCTTGCCGAATTGCGGCAGGAACATCGGGACCTGGACGCGGCAATTGCCGCGCTGATTGTATCCGGCGATACGGATCAGCTCCGCATGGCGCGTTTGAAGCGCCAGAAACTGCGGCTCAAGGATGAAATCACGGCATGGGAACGCCAGTTGGTGCCGGATATTATTGCATGATTCCACCAGCATATGGCGCGCCGGGCATTTACCCTGATTGCCGGTATGCGGCGTCATTATGCCGTGGCATGGCCCACCCATGATCAGCGTCCAACCAGACAGTCCCCTTGCGCGGCGTCTCGTCTCTTCGCTTTATGTGGAGGCGATGCTGCTGTCAGACGAGGCGCGCTCCTATTTTGATGGCTATGGCCGGGCAGATCGCGCCGCGATGGACGCTGTAGAGCGGGTCTATCTGAGCTGCGAATCGCTGAAGGTGACAACGCGGCTGATGCACATCATTGCCTGGCTGCTGGTCCAGCGCGGGTTGCTGAACGGCGATACGCCAGACGCATTGCCGATGCGGCTGGGCCATGCTGATCATAGCGACCCTGCCGGGCTGATCGGTCTGCCCGCTGCCGCGCGCGCCATCATCCGGTCAAGCCTCGATCTGTATCGTCGCGTCGGCCTGCTCGATGCAGATCTGAACGGCAAGCCCGATGTGACGGCGCTTTCCCCCGCGCTCGCGCTGCAACAAAGTCTCGCCAGCGCGTTCTGACGCGATTTTGCGCTTGCAATTGCCGGGCAAGCGGGCAGCATCTGGCCTGTATCCAAAATTACGGAGGGGGATCCATCATGGCAAATTTGCCGCGTATATTGGTCGCACTGGCGGCCCTGTTTTTCCTGTTCATGGGCGTTCAGTTCTGGTTTGCGCTGGATGGCGCGGCGCAGTCTTTTGGCCTGACGCCGGACGGCCTGATCGGTCGCGCCAGCATTCGCGCGGATGTGGGCGGTCTGTTCATCGGCGGGGCGCTGATCATGGCCCATGCCGCGTGGAAGCAATGCGCGATGTGCGCAGGCGCTGCCGCCACCATCATCGGAGTTGCGCTGACGGGCCGGTTCATCACCATCCTGCTCGACGGGATGCCCCCAGGAGGCGTTCCCCCCATGGTGGTGGAAGCCGTGATGGTCGCCATCCTGCTCTGGGCGCGCGCCAGCTGGAAGCGTGCATGAGCGCGCCGCGCGCTGACAATATGGCAAGCAACCGATAAGACCCGTTCATGTCGAGCGAAGTCGAGACGCTGCCCTGGATGCACGGTGACTCGGCCTTGCCCGACCAGAACGGGGCCATGCCGAATAGGCGCTGATCCGGTCTTTCGGATCAGCGCCTTTGACGAAGGGGACTATTTTCCCTCTTTGGCCTTGTCCTTGTCCTTGTCTTTCTTGTCTTCGGGCGGGATGAAGTCGTTGATCTTGTCCAGCTCCAGCTCCTTGGCGAGTGCCTGAACGGCGGCGGCATCCTTGCCCGCGTCAATGGCATCCACCAGCTTGCGCGCCTTATTGTCATCGCCATTTTCGGCATTGAACGCCACCGGCGCAAAAGTGGCCCGCGCCGCCTTCAGATCGCCCCGCAGCACATAGGCATAACCGATGCGGAAGTTGATCTGCTGATCCTGCGGCACCAGCACAATTGCACGCAAGAGACCGGTCAGCGCGCCATCGCTGGGCGTGATGCCCCGTGCAGTGAACGTGTCATAATAAAGCAGGAAAGGCATGGCGTGGTCGGGATCCGCCTTGTTGGCCTTCAGGAACCAGCTTTGCGCCGTCTTCCAGTCTGCTGCCGATTTGCTCTCCAGTGCACGGCGCGCATAAGCGCGACCTTTGTAGAGCATCGCCATGATGTTGGCAGGCTCCACCGCCAGCGCCCGGTCTGCCGCCGCCTCTGCCGCATCCAGATTGTTCGCGTCATACTCCATTTCCGCCAGAGAACGCTGCACCCACACGTCATTCTCAAAGCCCGTTGCCGCGTGGCGTCCGGCTTCCGCCACCTTGGGCGCGGTTTCCTTGGTCACACCGATGGCAGAGCGGATGCGCGTCGGCATCATGCGGTCCATGCCGGGGGAAACCGGCCTGACCTTGATGTCGATCCCCGCCTTCAGCGCATCGGGCGTGAAAGTCAGCCCCGGCAGCGTGGCGGAGCGGACATAGCGGTCAATCTCCTTGTTGAGCCCTTTCAGATCGCCAAACACCTTCTTGCCGGCCTCCAGCGGCGGCACCGTCTTGTTGATCAGGCTGACATATTGCGCCAGCTGCCCGTTCCGCTTTCCGCCCAGCATCAGATAATGCACCATCAGCCAGCCCCGGCTGTAGCGCTGTTCGGTCTCGTCAGGCTTGAGCTTGCGGGTATCGCTGGTCAGCAATTGCTCCACTGTCCAGCGATTGGCATTGCCAATGGTATAGGTGCGCATCGAGGGTGCAGCCCCCAGCGTCACGCTGCCATCTTCATTGATATCCGCAGTGCCGAAAAACTCCGCCATGCCTTCGGTCACCCAGCCGGGATAAAAACTGCCGGAGGTGCTGAGCGTCATATGGTGGGCATATTCATGGAAATAGACGTGCCGCGCGACGTTTCGCACCACATTATTGCCCTGCGCCTTGAGCGGGATCACCATGTAATTGCCCTGCGCGCTGGGCTGATAAAAACCGCCGACATTGCGCCGTCCTGCCAGCTTCTGCACCTCGCCCATATCCTCCACGACATAGACGGTGACGGGCTTGGTCTCATCGGTCTTGACGATCTGCCGCATCGCGCCGTCAAACCGCTCCATATTGTCGGCAAACTGGCGCAGCTTGGCCTCGCTCATGTCTCCATAAATCACGAAATGCTTGGTGGTCGCCTCCAGCCAAGCGGCGTGCGCAGATGCGGTCCACGCCAGACAGGACGCAGCCGCCAGACCGGCCAGAATTTTACCTTTACGCGACACAACAGACATGATTCCTCCCGGATGA
This sequence comes from Sphingomonadales bacterium, assembly GCA_016714795.1. Lineage (GTDB taxonomy): Bacteria > Pseudomonadota > Alphaproteobacteria > Sphingomonadales > Sphingomonadaceae > Aquisediminimonas. Next base: position 342,323 of record JADKCA010000003.1, read on the forward strand.
AAATGTGATCTGCGCCGATTGTAACAATGTTGCGAGCGGGTGCAATCAAACTGTGACGCGCCAAGGGAACTGCTTCAGCTCAGACCCTTGAAGCGTTCAGCGATTCAGGCGCCCGCCGGAGGCGCGGCGCATACGCTGCATCTGTCTTGCCCGAGCCGCCTCCAATGCGCCGTCATAATCCTCGCAGGCGATGCCATCCTGATCGCTGTCCATGTCATCTCGATAGCCCGGCTGTCCGCGATAGAGCGGCGCACGCCCCGAAAGGCGGACCTGATCGCATCCTGCATACCAGATTTGCGCGGTTTGCGGACGGGCTCGCCGCGCGGGAGACGAAACGTCAGGAATTTGCTCCGGCTCCTCCAACGTCTCGGACACAGTGGCAGAGAAGTCCTGCTGCTGGGCAAATGCTGCAGACGGGAAGACCAAAGCCGAAGCCGCAAGGGCGATAGAGATCACTTTCATGCGTCCGTGGTGACGCGGCGACATTGCGAAAATGTAAACAGCCGAACGCGCACTGACGCGTGCTGCTCTATTTCCCCTTCACCTCTATCTGGTTGATCACGCCATAGCGGCTCAGCTCCGGTGCTGTCAGGCAGCGGCGGGTGGACTTGTCCGGCCCCGCCCCTGCCACGGCCTTTTGCTGGTACATCACCTCCGTCAGCAGCTTGCGCGAGATGCCCATGCGGATCAGGAAGTCATTATCCTCGCTCGCCTGTTGCGCGGTGCTTTGTTCGATCTCGCCGATCATGTCGACCGCGCCATCCAGATCCTGGCTGATTTCGCCCTTCACATTTTCGCGGTCTGCAACATGAGTGAACATGTGGACGACGAACTGGCCGCCCGGCTCCACCACGCGCAGCGATCCACCCATGAAGATGAAATTGCATGAGGAAAAGCAGGCCCAGCCTTTGGGAATCCGCGTCACCATGCCGGGATATGCCTTGCGGATCAGCAGGCCCGCCGCATTGCCAGCGCGCGCCACGCCGCCGGGCGAGCGCAGCCAGATTTCCCCCACGCCGGGATTGGCCTTCAGCACGCGATCCAGCCGGGCGGGCATCTGCATGTCGATGGCCCCTTCGGCCAGCAGCACCTGCTTGTCCGCCAGATTCTTCACGGTGAACCGCATGTCCGGATAATTGGTCCAGTCCAGCCTTTGCGGGCAGCTGGGGTTGATCGGGTCCATAGCTTTGGACGCCTTCTTGGGCGCGGCCCCCAGCAACAGGAGTGCCGCAGCCAGAACCGCCCCCTTCACCCGGCGATCACGCATCGGCAATGGCGAAGCGCGGATTGGGCGGCACGCGGCACATCTTCTTTTCGGCGCGCGTTTCTTCCCCGTCGACGATGATGACGTCGCTCACCATCATGCAGCTTTTCTTGCCGCTCGGCGGTTCAAGCGCGGCGATGGTGGTGGTGCCCGTCACGCCGGGGCGCGTCTCGCTTTCCCACGTCACGCTGTCCCCCACCTTTTCACCGCGTACCGCCTCTTGCGTGGCGATGGCCGCTTTCTCCTGCTCCTTGGCATCGAGACGGCAGGCAATGTCGGGCGTTAGCGAGGTGCGGAATGCGAAAACTGGCATGAAGCGCGCGCCCGTCACGCGGCCCAAAGCTGCCCCTGCGGCAGCACCTGCAACGGCACCCAATATCTTCTTTCCGCTGCTGCCCTTCTTTTTGGGCGCGGCGGCGGCGCAGGCGGCGTCTTCCACCTTCTTCTTTTTCTTGCCGACAGAGAAGCTCAGCTGCGCCGACGCGGGCAGCGGCGCCACCAATGAAACGGCCAGAACGGCCAGCATTATCTTGCGCATCTTCGTCACACGTCTACTCCCCCGAACGGTGATCCGACACTTAGACCGCGCATCACCGCGCGGCAAGCAATCTGCCGGACGCATGTATATTCCGTCCAATACCGGCCACACCGTCTTGGATAAGACGTTGAATAACCGGGCTCAACGGGATGACAGCATAAATTTGCGTCCGTTTTTTCCTATGACGACAGTCACAGATTCTGCTAATCCTGTTCGGGTAAAGGTCGTGAAGTTGAACAGGGCCGCGCGATCCACAGGGGATAGCTGGTCCGCCAAACGAAGGAATGTCTCGCGTGCGTAAGATTGCAATGACTATGGCCATGGTCGCGTTGGCCGCCACCGCCACACCCGCTCTTGCCAAGAAGGAAGCAGACGACAAGTCTTCATCCCGCAAGGCACAAGAGCGCGGCACGGCGGATATTCCCGTGTGCACCCGCCGCCTCGGCACGATTGCCATCATGGAGCCGGAAACCAAATGGTGGACCGAACTTGGCCTTTCCAATCCGGAAGCGATCATCAAATTTTTCGTCATGAAATCCGGCTGTTTCGGGCTGGTGGATCGTGGCGGCGGTCTGGCCGCGCGCGCGGTGGAGCGTGCGCTGGGTGATTCGGGCGAGCTTCAGCATGGCTCCAACCTTGGCAAGCGTCAGGTGAAGGCCGCAGACTATGTTGTTGTGCCGGACATCATCACCACCAACAGCAACTCCGGCGGCGGCGGCTTTGGCGGCGCGCTGATGGGCGGCATTGGCGGCATGTTGGGCGGTCGCGCACTGGGCGGCCTTGTGGGCGGCATGAAGGTCTCCAAGAAGGAAGCCAATGTGACGCTGAGCCTCGTCAACGTCCGCACCACCGAAATCCAGTCACTCTCTGAGGGCTATTACCGCAAGAAGGACATCAGCTGGGGTGCCGGTGGCGGTGCCTGGTGGGGCGGTGGCCTCGCGGCAGCCGGTGGCGGCGGCTACCAGAATTCGGAAATCGGGCAGGTGATCGTGCTCGCCTATCTCGATGCTTACAAGAAGATGGTCGGCCAGCTGGGCGGCCTTCCGGAAGACGCCAGCGCTGCGGCCCCGCGCGCCGAATAGTCTGTCCGGTTCTGGCTGAAACGAAGAAGGGGTTGGCGCAGGTCAGCCCCTTTTTCGTTTGATCTGCGCGGCAACCCTCAGCGCCAATGCGGCAATGCACAGGCCAAAGAACAAGAGTCCTTCCGCACGCCGCGCCGGATCGCCGATCCGCCCCGCATAGCTGAACGCAAAGATGAACCACAGCCAGTGAATGCCGAGCGTGTGAAGGCGCTTCCACCATGGGCCCAGCGCGCGGACAGACGCATCGTTGGAGGTCAGCGCCATCGCGTAGAGCAGGGCATAGGCCCCACCCCCGCCTATCAGCGTTGTGGCGGAAGGCATTGTGCCCGCCACCGCATTGTACAAAGCCAGCGCCATCAGATGAACGCTGTGCGTCAGCGCAAAGGACAGGCCCCATTGCCGCCGATGCCGCAAGATGGCGCGCGCCCCATCCCCCGGCCAAAGTCTGGCCAGCGATGACGCGCAGTAAGTGATCAGAAACAGCGGCAGGCCAACCCGTGCGGTGTAACGCGCGGCCAGCTGCCATTGTTCTAGCAGCCCGGAGCCCCAACCGAAGCCAAAGGCCACAGCCAGCCCGGACAATGCGATGGCGAGCCCAATCGGAAACAGGCGCGTGCCCATCCTCCCCCCTTCCTCATGAATAAAGGAGGGAGGCTATCGTCCTGCCACGCCAAAGGCAATTACCCAGCCAGCGCCTTCTTCAGCAACTCATTGACCACGCCCGGATTGGCCTTGCCCTGCGTCGCCTTCATCGTCTGGCCGACGAAGAAGCCGAACAGCGCTTCCTTGCCGCCGCGATACTGCTCCAGCTGGCCGGGGTTCTTGGCGAGGACTTCGGCGATCACCGCTTCAATCGCACCAGTGTCGCTGGTCTGCTTCAGGCCCTTTTCTTCAACGATGGCCGCAGCCTCTCCGCCGGTTTCGAGCATGATTTCAAACACCTGCTTGGCGATGGTGCCAGAAATCGTGCCGTCTGCCACCAGCTTGAGCAGGCCCGCTGCCTGCTCCGGCGAAACGGGCGACTCCGCAATGTCCTTGCCCAAGCGGTTGAGCGCGCCGAACAGTTCGGACATCACCCAATTGGCCGCCTGTTTGCCATCCACGCCTTCGCCCAGCAGCGCTTCAAACCAGCGCGCGGTCTCCACGTCTGCGGTCAGCACCGCCGCGTTGTACGCACTGACGCCCAGTCCATTCACATAGCGGGCGCGCTTGGCATCGGGCAGTTCGGGCAGGCTCGCGCGGCATTCCTCAAGAAACGCGTCGTCCAGCTCCAGCGGCAGCAGATCAGGATCGGGGAAGTAGCGATAGTCATGCGCATCTTCCTTGGAGCGCATCGACCGCGTGACATTCTTGTCCGGATCATAAAGGCGCGTTTCCTGCACCACGCGGCCACCATCCTCGATCAGATCGACCTGACGGCGCGCTTCGCTCTCCACCACGGCCATCACGAACCGCACCGAATTGACGTTCTTCGTCTCCGTGCGCGTGCCAAATTCTTCGCCGGGCTTGCGCACCGAAACGTTGACGTCTGCCCGCATCGAGCCCTGATCCATATTGCCGTCGCACGAGCCGACATAGCGCAGGATCTGGCGCAGTTTGGCCAGATACGCCCCGGCTTCGGCAGGCGAACGCATATCCGGCCGCGACACGATTTCCATCAGCGCCACGCCCGAGCGGTTGAGATCGACATAAGACATGGTCGGGTGCTGATCATGCATCAGCTTGCCCGCATCCTGCTCCACATGAATGCGTTCGATGCCGATGGTCTTGGGCGCGGGGATACCGGCCTTTTCATCGGCATCAATCTCCAGCGCGCCTTCGCCGACGATGGGATGATAGAGCTGCGAAATCTGGTAGCCCTGCGGCAGATCAGCATAGAAATAATTCTTGCGATCGAAGCGGCTCCATTTGTTGATCTGCGCTTCGATCGCCATGCCAGTGCGCACGGCCTGGCGGATGCACTCGCGGTTGGGCACGGGGAGCATCCCCGGCATCGCTGCATCCACAAGCGAAACCTGCGTATTCGGCTCCGCGCCAAAGGCCGTTGCCGCGCCCGAAAATAGCTTGGCGTTGGAGGTGACCTGCGCATGGACTTCGAGGCCGATCACGACCTCCCATTCGCCGGTTGCGCCCTGGATGCGGTAGGATGTTTCAGTCATGCTCAGGTTTCCAATTATCTTTGGCAGCTTGGCGCATCGCTGCAAACATGGGGTCATACCGACTCATAAATTCGCTGCTCAACTGTTCCGGGAGGCGTTCAAACATTGACGTGATCGCGTCCAGAATTGCCTCGACTTCTTCTGGCTCGACCAATCCATTGTTGATCAATATTCGATGAGAATGAAGCGAGGACGTAAGTGACGCCAATGAGATCGCCATTTCGGGTGACATTGAACTCACCACCACTTCTCCGCCCGCGCCGCAAATCCCGCGCGCTGCTCAATTGCCAGTCCCGCGTTCAAAACGCCCTGTTCGTCAAACGCCTTGCCGATGATCTGGAGGCCCAGCGGAAGTCCACCTGCGTCCAGCCCGCCCGGCACCGACATGGCAGGGAGCCCTGCCAGCGACGTCGGCACGGTGAAAACGTCATTGAGATACATGGCCAGCGGATCGTCGCTCTTTTCACCCAGCGCGAAGGCAGCGCTTGGTGCTGTTGGCGTCAGCAACAGATCGCAACTTTCCCAGGCGGCGTCGAAATCCCGCGCGATGAGCGTGCGGACCTTTTGCGCCTGCGTGTAATAGGCGTCGTAAAAGCCCGCGCTCAGCACATAGGTGCCGATCATGATGCGGCGCTTCACTTCAGCACCAAAGCCTGCCGCGCGCGTTGCAGCATACATATCCTGCAAGCCCGCGCCATCGGGCAGATCGCGCAGACCGTAGCGCACGCCATCATAGCGGGCGAGGTTGGAGGACGCTTCAGCAGGTGCCACGATGTAATAAGCGGGCAGCGCATATTTTGTGTGGGGGAGCGAGACCGAGACGATCTCTGCGCCCGCATCCTTCAGCCAGGCGATGCCCTGTTCCCACAGCGCGTCGATTTCGGCGGGCATGCCGTCCACACGATATTCCTTGGGAATGCCGATGCGCTTTCCCTTCAGGTCGGCGGACAGCCCCGCTTCCCACTGGGGCACGGGCATGTTGAGGCTGGTGGAATCCTTGGGATCAAACCCCGCCATATTCTCCAGCAAAATCGCGCAATCCTGCACATCGCGTGCCATCGGCCCGGCCTGATCGAGCGAGGAGGCGAACGCCACGATGCCCCAGCGCGAGCAGCGGCCATAAGTGGGCTTGATCCCCGCAATGCCCGCAAAAGAGGCTGGCTGACGGATCGATCCGCCCGTATCCGTGCCGGTTGCCCCCGGGCAGAGATGCGCGGCAATTGCCGCGGCTGATCCGCCCGAAGAGCCCCCCGGCGTGAGCGGCGCATTGTCTCCGCCGCCGCGCCGCCAAGGCGAAATCACATTGCCGAAATAGCTCGTCTCGTTGGAGGAGCCCATGGCGAACTGGTCCATGTTGAGCTTGCCCAGCATCCCTGCGCCCGCATCCCAGAGCTTTTGCGACACGGACGATTCATATTCGGGCACAAAGCCTTCGAGGATATGGCTGGCGGCGGTTGTCTGCACGCCCTTGGTGGCGAACAGATCCTTCATGCCGATGGGCACGCCAGAGAGCGGCTTGAGTGTGCCAGCCGCGCGATCCTTGTCCGCCGCGTCGGCTGCGGCCAACGCATGGTCCGGCGTTTCTACGATGAAGGCGTTGAGTAGCTTGGCCGCCGCCACATTCGCGTTGAAGCCTTCCGCCACGTCGCGCGCGGAAAAGTCTCCGGCGCGGAAGCCGTCGCGGATCTGGGCGATGGTGAGGTTGGTGAGTTCGGTCATATTACTCCTCCGTCATGCTGAACTTGTTTCAGCATCCATGCCGCTCAGCATGGTGACAGAAATTGGGGCATGGGCCCTGAAACAAGTCCAGGGTGACGGCATTCGGGTGGGCACACTCTATTCGATCACCTTGGGCACGCCAAAAAACCCGTGCTCGCGCGCGGGAGCGTTGGCGAGAACCTTGCTCTGCACGCCCCCGCCGGTCAGCGGGTCGGCATTGACCACATCATCGCGCAGACGTTGCGTGTTGGGGATGACGGCCGTCATCGGCTCAACGGACGAGGTATCCACCTCGCCCAATTGCTCGACAAAGCCGAGGATATTGTTGAGTTCGGGCACCATCGCCTCAACCTCGGCATCGCTGGCAGCAATGCGGGCAAGGCTGGCGATTTTGCGGACGGTTGCGTGATCGACAGACATGGGCCGCGCCTAGCAGGGCGCGCCGCGCGGGTCCAGAGGGAGACGGTGGATCAACCCGCCAAAGCTGCCGCGACCTGCGCCAGCCGCTCTTTACCAAAGAACATCTCGTCACCCACAAAGAAGGTGGGAATGCCAAACGCCCCGCGCGCCACCCCCCGTTCGGTATTGGCAACCAGTTCTGCGTTGATCTCGGCATCATCCGCTTGCGCCAGCAACGCCGCGCCATCGAGCCCCGCTGCATCAAGGCGCGCCCGCACAGCGTCCGCATCGCCCATGTCGATGCCTTCCTCCCACACGGCGGTCATCATCGTTTCGACAAAGGCCGCCATGACCCCCGCGTGCGAGGCCGCCACGCAGGCGCGCATCAGCTTCAGTGAATTGGGCGGAAAATGCGGGTTCATGCGGAAGTTGGAAAGACCGTTCGCGGCAATGAAGCGATCAAATTCCAGTCGGTCATAAGCGAGCTTGGTGGGGACATCGGCATAGACGGCCCAGGGCGGGCGGTTGTTGGTGGCCTTCATAAGTCCGCCAAGCAGCACGGGCACATAGATGGCCGTTGCCCCGGTCTGCGCGCAAAAATCGGGCAGGACGCGATGGACGAGGTAACCGTTAGGCCCGGCAAAATCGAACAGGAATTCAAAGCTCTTTCTCACCAGTTTTCTCCCCAGGGGCGCAAGTCCAGCTCATGCGTCCAGGCGCTTTTTGGCTGTTTGTGCAGCATCACATAATTGGCGGCGATGGCATCGGGCGAGAGCAGGAGGTCTGCCGCCTTGGCGTCTTCAAAGTCCGGGCGCAGGCCCCGGATGAATTCGGTGTCGATCCCGCCATCAATCACCACATGCGCCACATGCACACCCTTCGGCCCCAGTTCGCGTGCCATGGATTGGGCAAGCATCCTCAGCGCCGCCTTTGCGCCGGAAAAAGCGGCATAGCCTGCCCCGCCCCGGATTGACGCCGTCGCCCCGGTGAACAGGATCGTGCCTGCCCCGCGCGCCTCCATGCGCTTTGCCACCTCGCGACCCATCAGGAATCCTCCAAAACACGCCATTTCCCAGACCTTGCGATAGACGCGGGCGCTGGTTTCGGTGATGGGGAAATTCACATTGGCCCCGATATTGAACACAGCCACGGCCAGTGGCCCGGCCTCTGCCTCCACCCGGTCGATCAGCGCCGCCATCTCCTCTTCCTCACGCGCATCGCCAGGGAAGGCCATGGCCTGATGACCTTCGTTGCGGATCGATTGCGCCAGTTGCTCGAGCTTGTCGGCATTGCGGGCGCGGCGGTTGACGCAAGCGATCAGGCCTTCGCGGGCAAAGGCGCGGGCGATGGCCCCGCCGGTCGCGTCACCTGCGCCGATGATAAGGGCGGATTGGGTCATGACATAAGGGCTATCAGGAAGGGGCTAGCCTCGCAAATCAAACAGCGCGCTGATGCAAATCCCCTCTCCCTGCCCTCTCCCGCAAGGGGAGAGGGTGTATTGAAATCTACCTATATAACTACGTTATATATCTTGCCTCTTGAATTCACGACTCCTTTGCGGCAACGCCTCCCGCAACGGAAAATCTGGATCATGGAGCTGGTCATGGGAATGCTGGAAGGCAAGGTTGTTGCAGTCACCGGAGCGGGGCGCGGCGTTGGCCGAGAAATCGCTTTGCTCTGCGCCAAGGAAGGCGCTGCGGTTGTCGTCAATGATCTGGGCGGCTCTGCCGAGGGCGAGGGCGCAGACGTTGGCCCGGCACAGGAAACCGTGAACGACATCAAGGCAGCGGGGGGCCGCGCAATCGCGAATGGCGCGAGCGTGGCCGATCCGGTAGGTGCCGCGACCATCATCGAGGACGCGGTCAAGACCTTCGGCCGCATCGACGCCGTGGTGAACAATGCCGGCATTCTGCGTGACCGCATCTGGCACAAGCTGAGCCATGAAGACTGGAACGCGGTGATCGACGTGCATCTGCATGGCTGCTTCAACGTCTCCAAGGCGGCCACGCCCTATTTCAAGGATCAGGGATCGGGCAGCTTCATCCACTTCACCTCCACCAGCGGGCTGATCGGCAATTTCGGGCAGGCGAATTATTCCGCCGCAAAGCTGGGCATTGTCGGCCTGTCGCAAAGCATCGCGCTGGACATGGCGCGCGCCGGGGTCCGCTCCAACTGCATCGCGCCCTTCGCGTGGAGCCGCATGACGGCCACCATCCCTTCCACTACGCCGGAAGAACTCGCCCGTGTCGAACGCTTCAAGACGATGAGCGCAGACAAGATCGCCCCGCTGGTGGCCTTCCTTGCCTCTGATGCGGCGGCGGAAGTCTCCAATCAGGTGTTCGGCGTGCGCAAGAACGAGATCTTCCTCTTCTCCAAGCCCCGCCCGATCCGCTCCATGCAGAAATCGGAAGGGTGGACGGTCGAAAGCATCGCCAATGAATTCCTCCCCGCCGTGCGCGGCAGCTTTGCCGATCCGGCGGAACGGTCTGGCGATGTGTTCGGATATGATCCGATTTGATCCCTCGCCCGTCACCCCCGCGCAGGCGGGGGCCAAGGCCGACATAGAGCCGCAGCGACGGATATGAAGCTCATGGATTCCCGCCTTCGCGGGGATGACGGACAGGGGGTGTCTGCGCCCAAGGATGCGCATCTCCCGCCTGTAGCACGTGCTCGATCCGCACAGGATCGCCCAGCGTGATGGCCAGCCCACCCGTTTGAGCAAGCGCAGGCCGGTCCAGCTTCAGCCCGCGTGGGGCGCAGCCGGGAGGCAAGCGTCGGTCGCTGACGATCAGATCGAGCTGCGGGCATAGTGCCACCAGTTCGCGCCATGGGAGCAGTTGCGCGGATCGCGTTGCCCCCACCCGCCAGCGCACATTGCTGCGAGACACATCCGCCAGGCACATGTCTGGCCCGCAGCGGGCGTTGGGCGCGGTATCAAGCGGCGGAATATCCTCATCCTCCTCTCCTGCGCGATCAGCCAAAGCACTGCGCACGAAATCGCCTGCCCGCTCGCGGAGCAACGCCATTCGGCCATCGGTTGCGCGAACCGCCATGTGGCGTCCATCGCCGGTGATGAGGATGTCTGGCGGCGGCAGGCTCAACGCCCAGAGCGCGCCGGTCGCAAAGGGCAACGCGCCCAGCCAGCGCGGCCTTTGTGTCCAGAGCAGCATCCAGAAGCCGCCGCCCAGCATCAGCGCATAAGCCGAGGCGGGAATGGCAGGCAGGCTCGCCACAGCGCCGGGCCATGCGGCCACCTTGTGCGCCAGCCAGAGCAGCAGGCCGATGGCATGGCCGCACAGCCACCAGAAGGGCGCGCCCAGTTCCACCGCGTCAAACAGAAGCGCCAACGCCTCCAGCGGCATGACCACAAATGTTGTCCACGGAATCGCCACCATATTGGCAAGCGCACCGTAGAGCCCGGATTTGTGGAAATGGAACAGAGCGATGGGGGCCAACGCGAGTTCCACCACCAGCCCCGTCGCCAGCAAACCCGCCAGCGTACGCCCAAAGCGCGCGATGCTCCCTTCTTCATGATGCGCCAGCCACGCTTTCACGCGGCGGTTTTCATGGAAGGCGACAATCGCCGTGATCGCGGCAAAGCTCAGCTGGAAACTCGCGCCAACCAGTGATTCCGGCCAGAGGATGAGGATGATCAGCGCACCTGTCGCCACCAGCCGCAGCGTCAGCGCCTCACGCCCCAGCGCCATGCCGCCCAGCACCAGCAACGCGGCAATACACGAACGGACCGTCGGCACTTCGGCGCCGGTGAGCAAGGTGTACCCCACCCCCACCAACGCCCCGACGCCCGCAGACACGGTCAGCAACGGCCAGCGCAGCGCAAGCGTGGGCGAAAGCGCTAACAATCGCAGCGAGAGGAACATGGCGGCCGCAATCACCGCCGTGATATGCAAACCGCTGATCGACAGCAGATGCGTAAGGCCGGAATCGCGCATCGCCTCTTCGTCTTCAACCGAGATGCCGCCACGATCTCCACTGGCAAAGGCCGCCGCGATGCCGCCGGGGCTGCCCTCCACCTGCGCGCGAACATGGGCGGAGAGGCGCGCGCGCAGGCCCGGCACCACCGCGCCGCCCTCCGCCTTGACCGGCCCCAGCGCGATGCCGGTAGCCCCCAATCCGGCAAACCAGGCTGCGCGGGCGAAATCATAGCCGCCGGGCAAGGCCGCGTGTTGCGGTGGGGAGAGGCGCGCGCGCAATGAGAGGGCGGTGCCCTTGGCAACGCCGTCGGGCACTTGATCCAGTTTGGCAGTGATGCGGATCAGAGTGAGGTCTTGGCTTCCCGCCCTCGCGGGAATGACGGCGGGGGCAGCAGCCGGAATGACGACAGAGGGCGCGACCACCAGCCGCACTTTGCCCTGTGCCGGTCGCAAATCGACCGACTCCAACCGCCCCTCGACCGTCGCCATCATCGGTCGCGCCAGAACCGGATGCGCCTTCATGTCCGCACGCGCCCACACCAGCGCGCAGCCCAACGTCAGCATCAGTCCTGACCAGAGCAGCGCCTGCCCCAGCCTTTGGCCCCGCCCGAAAGCGCCCAGAAGCGCCAATGCGAGGCCGCCTGCAATCACATAAATCCATCCCGTCTGATCAGGCAGCGCGAACCAGAAGGCGATGCCGACACCCAGCATCACAGGCAGCCAGAGCGCCAGATGGTCCCTCTCAGACTCCAGCCACGATTCGATTGCGCCCAGCCCGCTGAAAATGGGGGTTTGAAGCCAATCAAAGGCCATGCTACGGGCGCTCGCCATTTCGGCATGATTGGAGAATAAGCGCATGGGCGCAAGTGCCCCGAATCGCCCGGTTGTGACGCGCTTTGCGCCCTCCCCCACAGGCTACCTCCATATCGGCGGCGCGCGCACCGCGCTCTACAACTGGCTCTATGCCCGCCACATGGGCGGAAAATTCCTGCTGCGCATCGAAGATACAGACCGTGCGCGCTCCACCGATGATGCAATCGAAGCAATTATCGAAGGCATGAAATGGCTCGATCTCGATTGGGACGGCGAGATTGTGATGCAGTTTGCCCGCGCCGCGCGCCATGCGGAAGTCGCGCGAGACCTGCTCGCCAACGGCCATGCGTATAAATGCTTCGCCACCGCCGAAGAACTGGAAGCGATGCGCGCTGAACAGCGTGAGAAAAAGCTGCCGATGCGCTATGATGGCCGCTGGCGCGACCGCGATCCGTCCGAAGCGCCCGCCGGCGCACCCTATGTCGTGCGGCTCAAGGCTCCCAAAGAAGGCAGCGTGACAATCGCCGATCTGGTGCAGGGTGATGTCACCGTGAACAATGCCGAGCTGGACGATTTTGTGCTGCTGCGCTCTGACGGGACGCCCACCTACATGTTGTCGGTCGTGGTCGATGATCATGACATGGGCATCACCCACGTCATTCGCGGCGATGACCATCTCAACAACGCCTTCCGCCAGTTGGTGCTGATCCGCGCCATGGGATGGGAAGAGCCGGTCTATGCCCACGTCCCGCTGATCCATGGCGCGGACGGAGCAAAACTCTCCAAGCGCCATGGTGCGTTGGGGGTTGAGGCGTATCGTGACGAGATGGGCTATCTGCCCGAAGCCTTGTGCAACTATCTGGTCAAGCTGGGTTGGGGCCATGGCGATGCGGAAGTGTTCAGCCGCGAACAGGCCGTTGAGTGGTTCGACATTGCCGATGTCGGTCGCGGGGCCGCGCGCTTCGATTTCAAGAAGCTGGAGCATCTGAACGGCATCTATATTCGCGAGGCAGCGGACGAGCGGCTGGCGGCGATTGTGGCCCCGCAAATCGAATCAACGCTGGCCCGGACACTGACCGAATCCGATTCGGCCAAGCTGGTGGCGGCCATGCCCGCGCTCAAGTTGCGCGCCAAATCCACGCTGGCGCTCGCTGAAGGTGCGCTTTTCCTCTTTGAATCGCGCCCCTTGGCTTACGCGGACGCCGCGCGCGCGCTGCTCGACGATGCGGGGCTTGACCTCTTGGCGAAGGTCATCAATGTGCTTCAGGAGTGCCCTGAATGGGCCGAGGCCGCGCTCGAATCAGCGGTCAAAGGGGTAGCGGAGGAGGTGGCTGTCGGCCTTGGAAAGGTCGCGCAGCCTTTGCGTGCTGCCCTCACCGGTCGCACCACCTCTCCGGGAATTTATGATGTGCTCTTGCTCCTTGGTCGTGAGGAAGCAATGGCAAGGCTGAATGACGCTCTCGGACTCCGGGGCTGAACAGGGAAGAAGGGTGAAAAATATGACAAACGCTCCTGCCAAAATCTCCATCGGGGACAAGACCGTTGAAGCGCCTGTGCGCTCCGGCACCATCGGCCCCGATGTGGTCGACATCCGCAAGCTCTATGGCCAGACGGGGGCCTTCACCTTCGATCCGGGCTTCATGTCCACCGCCGCATGCGAATCGGGCCTGACCTATATCGATGGCGATGAAGGCATTTTGCTCCACCGCGGCTATCCCATCGGCCAGCTCGCCGAACAGTCGAGCTTTCTGGAAGTCTGCTACCTGCTGCTCAACGGCGAACTGCCGAGCAAGGGAGAGCTGGACACGTTCACCCGCACCATCACGCGTCACACCATGGTGCATGAGCAACTGAGCACTTTCTACCGCGGCTTCCGTCGCGATGCGCACCCGATGGCCATCATGTGCGGCGTGGTGGGTGCGCTGTCCGCTTTCTATCATGACTCGACCGACATTGCCGATCCGGAACAGCGCCGCATCGCCAGCCACCGCCTGATCGCCAAAATGCCGACGATCGCGGCCATGGCGTATAAATATTCGGTGGGTCAGCCCTTCGTCTATCCGGACAACAAGCTGTCCTACACCGGCAACTTCCTGAAGATGACCTTCGGCGTGCCGGCCGAAGAATATGTCGTTCACCCCGCCATCGAAGCGGCGATGGATCGCATCTTCATCCTCCATGCCGATCATGAGCAGAACGCCTCTACCTCCACGGTGCGTCTGGCAGGCTCTTCGGGCGCAAACCCCTTCGCGTGCATCGCGGCGGGCATTGCGTGCCTTTGGGGTCCGGCACATGGCGGCGCGAACGAGGCCGCGCTCAACATGCTGCGTGAAATCGGCACGCCGGATCGGATTCCGCACTATATCGCGCGCGCCAAGGACAAGAATGATCCGTTCCGCCTGATGGGCTTCGGTCACCGCGTCTACAAGAATTACGATCCCCGCGCGACCGTGATGCAGCAGACCCTACGTGAAGTGTTCGACGCACTCAAGCTCAAGGATCCGGTGTTCGACGTGGCGTTGCAGCTCGAAGAAATGGCGCTCAACGATCCCTATTTCATTGAAAAGAAGCTGTTCCCGAACGTCGATTTCTATTCGGGCGTGATCCTCTCCGCCATCGGCTTCCCGACCGAGATGTTCACCGTGCTCTTCGCCCTCGCCCGCACCGTCGGCTGGGTGGCGCAGTGGAACGAAATGATCTCCGACCCCGAACAGAAGATCGGTCGCCCGCGCCAGCTCTATACCGGCCCGGTGCAGCGAGACTATGTGGCGATCGACAAGCGCTGATCTGCGTTGGAGCGCATACAGAAAAGGGCTTCGGAGCGATCCGGAGCCCTTTTTCGTTGCGCGCTGCCCACCCCGCAAGCGGGAAGCCTATCTCCAAACGCCCCTCCCGCTCACGGGAGGAGTTTGAGGGATGGCCCTAAATTTACGCCATCCTGAACCGGATCGGCAGATGCTTGAGCCCGCCAGTATGGTTGGTCTTCACCCATTCGGGCACGCCTGCGAGTTCGACACTCTCCACCCGCGCCGCGATTTCGCGGAACAGGGCTTCCATTTCCATTTCGGCGAGGATGCGGCCCAGGCAATGGTGCGCGCCATAGCCAAAGGCAACGTGGCGGTTATTCTCCCGATCAACGCGGAACACGTCCGGATCGTCGAACGCCGCTTCGTCGCGATTGCCGGAGAGGAACATCAGGCATACCGAGTCCCCAGCCTTGATCGACTGGCCCGCCAGCACCGTGTCATACGCGGCGGTGCGCAGGAAATGGCGGACGGGTGTGGACCAGCGGAAAATTTCCTGAATGGCGAGCGGGATGATGTCCGGATTGGCTTTCATCTTGGCAAACTCTTCCGGATGCCGTGCCAGTTCCATCATGCCGACACCCACCGAAGAACTGGTCGTGTCATGCCCGGCAGCGGCCAGCAACATGCCATAAGACAGCGTATCCATGTCGCTCAGCGGTGCGCCATCAATCTGCGCATTGGCGACAACCGACATCAGATCTTCACGCGGTTCCTTGCGACGTTCGGCGACAATTCCGGCTAGGTAGCCGAAGAATTCCATCGCCACGTCCTGGCCATATTGGCCGCTGCGCTGCAAATCCGGATCTTGCGCGCCGAACAGCTCCTGCGTCAGCCGCAGCACCAGCGGCGCGTCTGAATCGGGCAGGCCAAGAATCGAGGTGATCATGATCAGCGGATAAGGCGTGGCGACCTCTTCGATGAAATCGCACGCGCCGCCCTGCGCTGCCAGATGATCCACCGTATCTTTGGCAAGCTTCGCCATCCGCTCCTTCAGCGATTCCAGAAAACGCGAATGGAACCAGCTTTGCGTGAGGTTGCGGTGGGCACGATGATCGGGCTCATCCATGTCCAGCAGGGTGCGGACGGGGCCGGTGCGCACACCATATTGAGCGATGATCGCATCTTCAATGTCACGCGGGATCAGCGTCTGGCGCGGCTGGGCCAGCCAGGTTTTGTTGTCGCGTTCGATCTGCTTGATGTCAGCATTGCGCAATACCGCCCAGAAAGGGCGATAGGGCTCCTGCTCGATATAATGGATCGGGGCCTCGGCACGCATCACCTTGAAACGGCGCGCCACTTCCGCATCATCCAGATAGGCAGCGGGCGAAAAAACATCCTTGGAATGGGCAGGCGCGTCCATTGATCCTCATCCTTGCGTGTTGATTTGATGCGCCTTGTAGCGAAGGCCGAACGACAAGGGTTGCACTCGCCGCCCATTTTGGGCGACGATGTCGCCATGCCCAAGCCGACGCTTCAAGATGATTATGGTCGCCTCCACGCCACCCATGTGGCCGCGCTGGTGCGCCACCTGATCGAATGCCGCCGCGCTTGCGGCGGTGATCTGGACCTGTTTCTGGTGCTGACCATCATCGGCGAACGCAGCTTCGCCCCGCGCAATGCCCCGGCGCTCAGCTATGAAGAGTGGGCCACTGTTCCGGTCAACAGCGTGCGGACAGAGCAGATAAACCTGCAATCCATCGCCGATTATAGCGGCATCCCTCGCGAGACGGTCCGCCGCAAGCTCGAACAGTTGGTGAAAATGGGCTGGGTGGAGCGCGACACCCAAGGTTTCTACACCGCGACCGAAACGGCGCGCAACAGTCTGGGTCCGCTCACGCAAAGCAACGTGCGCTATCTGGCGACGTTGCAGGAGGCGTTTGGGGGCTTATAGAGCTGCACGGCGCCCTCGCGCAGGCGAAGGGCGTTTGCTCTTGGGATTTACCCCAGCCCCAGCATGTCATTCATCGAATAGCGCCCCGCCCCCTGCCCGGCGAGCCATTGGGCGGCCTTCATCGCGCCGCGGGCGAACAAGGCCCGGTTCTCCGCGACATGGCGCAGTTCAAGCCGCTCATGCTCGGTAGCGAACATCACCATATGATCGCCGATCACGCTGCCGCCCCGTAAAGATGCGAAACCAATTGCGCCTTCCTTGCGCGCGCCCGTCACACCGTCGCGGCCGCGCTCGCTATTGACGGCCAGATCGATCCCGCGCCCGGCCGCAGCCCCCTGCCCCAGCATCAGCGCCGTGCCGGACGGGGCGTCCACCTTATGCCGGTGATGCGTTTCCACCACCTCCACATCCCAATCCACGCCCAATCGTGATGCGGCTTCACGCACAAGATGGACAAGCATCGAAACGCCCAGCGAGGTATTGCCCGTCTGGAGCACGGCCACTTTCGCGGCCGCCGCATCAATCACCGCATGATGGTCCGCCGCCAGCCCGGTCGTGCCGATCAGTATCGGCGTCTGCGCCGCCACCGCAGCATCCAGATTGGCCTGCAATGCCTTGGGCGAGGAAAAGTCTATCAGGACGTCACACTGCCTGGCCAAAGCCAACGGGTCGCCGCCTACATCAATGCCGCCCGCCAGCACCAGCCCCGCCTCTTCGCACGCAATGGCGAGTTCCCTGCCCATGCGGCCTGCGCTGCCGATAATCCCGATGGCGGTCATGTCATTCTCCTCCGGCTGCGTCTTGCAACACATGATGCGGATCGCCCAATATCCGGGTCCGCTCATTATAGGAAGCGTTGGCGACGGGCTGGTAGCGCGCGGCGAACTGGCCGGGGGTCATGTTCAGGAAATCACGGCAATCGCGGATGAAGTGCGATTGATCAACATAGGCCTCATCCAGCAGCGCCGCCCAGCTTTGCCCCGGATTGTCGCGAATGGCGAGGATCGAGCGGATGAAGCGCGCACGGCGCATCAACATCTTTGGCGTGAAGCCGAAATTGCGGCGGACGAAGCGGGCAAATTTCCAATCCTCCATGCCGACACGGCCCATCGCCTGTTCCACCGTGCGGATGTCGGGATCGAGCAGCATCGCTTCAATCTCCGCGACTTCGGGCGGTTCGGGCTTGCTCGCCTCAAGCCGCCGCAGCAGCACGCGCTCGAACGCCACCACTTGCGCGTCGAAATCTCCGTTCGCATCCAGTACGCCCCGGTGGATGGCGTCCGCATCGACCGCGCCAAAAATCGCGCTCATCGCTTCCACCCGATCCGAGAATTTGCTGGCATCCTTCCCCACCAGCCGCGCCCAGCCGCGGGGCATCAGGTAAACGCCGATAATATGCCCGTTGATCACCTGACAGGTAAAGGCATTGCTGGTAGGACCGAACACCGCGCAGGGCGGCGCGATCTGGTAAGCCGACCCGCCGAACCGAACCGGCCAGTCTCCGCCTTCGCTTTGCACCTGAATATTGGTCCAGCTGGGCAGCACCATTTCCTCATGGAACACGCCCTCGGCAATGCGCGTGCCAAATCCGTGATAGCCACCGAGATAAGGGAGCAAATCCGCGCAGCCACTGGCGAAATTCACCGAGTAACGCACCGGGCGTATCGGGTCAGGCGGATAGCTTGGTCGTTGGGAAAGGCGGAAATGTTGATCTCATCACTTCTCCTCTCTGCTGCTTGCAACCCGTTGCAGAAGGAAGCGGCATGCGCCGCCTTTGACGCACCTCAACAAATTCGTCTTCCTCCATTCCACCTGTGCGACCGGTCTCCCAGCGAACGGGGCTGCTGGGCTGCGTTATGCCAGGATCAACAGCAGGTAGCCCAGCGGCGGGCGGATAAGCGCGTTGTTTCCCAACGCCGAATGGAGATCACCGCCCCGCCCGGGGGGGCGGGGCCGCACGCAGGCGCTGTAACAGCCTTGACCTTACGCGCGCATGGCCGCCGGGCTGGGTAGCGGAACATCATGCCTCAGTGGGGCTCGCTGGCTGCGCGCCCGAAGCCCTGATCGGCCCGCTCGCGCTGCGCACCAGGCGCATCCGGCTTGGGTCTGGCGGGATCATGTTGCCGCATTATTCCCCCTTCAAGGTGGCCGAAACCTTCTCGCTGCTCGCAGCCCTTGCGCCTGACCGGATCGATCTGGGGCTGGGTCGCGCACCGGGAACGGACGGACGGACGAGCTACGCCCTCCAGCGCGATCGCAGCCGCCAGATGGCGGTGAACGATTTCCCGCAGCAACTGGCCGAACTGCTCGCCTATCTGGGAGATGGCCTGCCGGAGGATCACCCCTTTGCGCCGCTGAAGCACAGCCTGCCTTCTGGGGGCGGGCAAGTGATACCGTGGATGCTGGGTTCCTCCACAGACAGCGCGGGCTGGGCGGCGGAAGTGGGGATGCCCTATTGCATCGCAGACTTCATCAATTCGGATGGCGTGCCGCAGGCCGAATTGTATCGCCGCAATTTCCGCCCTTCGCGCTGGCTTGAGAAGCCCTACCTGATGGTCGCCACCTGGGCGATTGCAGCCGAAACCCGCCAGCGGGCAGAAGACCATGCCACGCCCGCGCGCATGATGTTCGCGCATCTCCTCCAGAACAAGCTGATCCCCGTGCCAAGCGTGGAAACCGCGCTGGCCTGGGCCGAAGGCAAACCCGTTTTCTCACGCAACCGCCGAACCGTGCTGGGCACGGGCGCCGAGGTGAAGGAAGAGTTGGAGCAAGTCGCGCGGCTTTATGGCGCAGATGAACTCATGCTCGTCAACATCATGCCCGATCACGCCGCCCGCGTGCGCAGCTATGAACTGGTAGCTGAAGCGTGGGGGCTGGCCAGTTTGAGCGAAGCCGCGTAAAGCCCGGTCCACCCCCGCCGCTCGCCCTGAGCGTGTCGAAGGGCTGTCTTGCCTTGGCACCAAGAGCGAAGGACAGTGTTTCGACACACTCAGCAAGAACGGTGACTTTTAACCCTGTCTGAAAGGCCCCCAATGGCTGATACCCTTACCCTTTCTCTCTCATCCGGCGGCGATGTTGTCATCAAGTTGCGGCCCGATCTGGCCCCCAAGCATGTCGAACAGATCACCGGTCTGGCTTCAGAAGGCTTTTATGACGGCGTGGTGTTTCACCGCGTGATTCCGGGCTTCATGGCGCAGGGCGGCGATCCCACCGGCACCGGCATGGGCGGCTCTCAGCGTCCGAACATTCCGGCCGAATTCAACGATTTGTCGCATGTCCGCGGCGTCTGCTCGATGGCGCGTTCGCAGAACCCGAACAGCGCCAACAGCCAGTTCTTCATCTGCTTTGATGATGCGACCTTCCTTGATCGTCAGTACACCGCATGGGGTGTGGTCGAATCGGGCATGGAACATGTCGACGCGCTGCCCAAGGGTGAGCCGCCGCGCGAACCCGGCAAGATCATCAAGGCGACCGTCGCCTGATCCTGCGCTGAGACGCTGAAACAAAGAAGGGGCGGCTTCCGGATGGAGGCCGCCCCTTCTTTTGTTGGAATGAAGAACCGGTTACAACTCAGGCAGCGGCGGCACTGAGTTGTGCGGAGCATCCGCATCATCCTCATGCACTTCCACATGACCCTTGCCCACATGGCTGTGATTGCGGCTGTAGAGGAAATAGATGATCAGCCCCACTCCACCCCAAACCGGCAGCACCAGCATCGCCTCCAGCGGAAGGAGGAAATAGAGGATCGCTGTACCGACTATGGCCAGCGGAGCCACCACCCATACGAACGGTGTGCGGAACGGGCGCACGCGATCTGGATCGGACCGGCGCAGCAACAGCACTGCGATAGACACCATGAAGAAGGCGAACAGCGTACCCGAATTGGAAATATCCGCCAGCTTGCCGACTGGCAGAAAGGCTGCCGCCGCCGCCACGAAAACGCCGGTGATGGCGGTCACGATGTGTGGAGTTTTCCACTTGGGGTGAATGTCTGCCAGCCGCTCGGGCAGCAGGCCGTCACGCGCCATCACGAAGAAAATGCGGGTCTGGCCATAAAGCATCATCAGGATGACGGATGGCAGGGCAAGACCCGCCGCGAGGCCGATGACGCCACCCAGCTTCTGCCAGCCAATGGTTTTCAACACATGTGCCAACGCCTCCTTGGAGCAGGAGAGCGGCTCGACCGCGCCACTGGCGACGATTTCCTTGCAGCGCGCGGCAAGTTCGGTCGTGCCGGGCGAAAGGATTGCACCGGTGGCCGATGTCACCGGCTGGGCACCAATCGCACCAATCGCGCCTGACGCGACGAGCAGATAGAAAATTGTGCAAATCGCCAAAGAACCGATCAGCCCGATGGGCACGTTGCGCTGCGGATTCTTGGTTTCTTCGGCCGCTGTGGAAACCGCATCAAAGCCGACATAGGCGAAGAAAATCGAGGCCGCCGCCCCGCCCACACCGATCGTGCCCCAGCCATTAGGGGTCATTGGCGTAAAATTGTCGGCATTCATGACGCCGATGGTGGCAAAGACGAACAGCGAAAGCGCCAGCACCTTGACCACCACCAAGATGGCATTCACGCGCGCGCTTTCGGTGGTGCCGATCATCAGCAGCCAGGTGACAAGCAGACCGATCACCAGCGCCGGCAGGTTGACGATGCCGCCCGCAAACGGGCCGTTCGCCAGCGAAACCGGAATGTCGATGTGCAGATAATCGCTCAATAGCCCGACAAAATAGCCCGACCAGCCGACGCACACGGCAGAGGCAGCTACAGCATATTCCAGCACCAGCGCCCAGCCGACCATCCACGCCAGCAATTCACCCATCACGGCATAGGTATAGGTATAGGCAGAGCCGGACACCGGTACCATAGAGGCAAGTTCGGAATAGCAGAGGGCTGCCACGGCACAGACAAAGCCCGCGATCACAAAGCTCCACAACATGCCCGGACCCGCCTTTTGAGCGGCTTCCGCCGTCAAAACGAAAATGCCGGTGCCGATGATTGCGCCAATGCCCAGCATGGTCAGCTGAAAAGCACCCAGCGAGCGATGGAGCGACTTTTTCTCCGCCGTCGCCAAAATGGCGTCCAACGGTTTGACGCGACCAAACAGCATGAAAATCTCCCCGAATTAACCCTTGGCCCGCAACCTAGCCGCTAATCCGCGTCACGCAACAAAATTTCAGCGAGGCAGCATCATTCCCATTTGCCGCCCGCCGAACAGATGCACATGCAAATGCGGCACTTCCTGATGGCCATGCTGGCCGATATTGGCAAGCAGGCGGTATCCCGGTGCGGGCAGGCCCAGTTCGCGCGCGACATGGCCCACCGCGCGGATGAAGCCCGCCAACTCCCCATCGGGCGCATCGCGGGTAAAATCATCCCAGCTGACATAACGGCCTTTGGGAATCACCAGCACATGCACGGGTGCCTGCGGATTGATGTCATGAAAGGCGAGCGCAAACTCGTCTTCATACACCGTCTTGTTCGGAATCTCCCCGCGCAGGATTTTCGCGAAGATATTGCTGTCATCATAGGGGGCAGTCGCGTCGATGGGCATGGGGGTCAAACCTTTGGTCGAGATGCTTTTTCCGCAATGCCGGACACACCTTCGCGACGGTCCAGTTCCGCGAGCACGGCATCGAAGGGGACGCCGGTGTCTTCCAGCAGGATCATCAGGTGGAAGATCAGGTCTGCCGCTTCGCCCACCAGCCCGTCCGCATCACCGGAAACAGCGGCGATCACCGCTTCGGTGGCTTCCTCGCCCACCTTTTGCGCGATTTTGGCGCGTCCCCTAGAGAAAAGTTTCGCGACATAGGAAAGCGCCGGGTCTGCTGCCCGGCGCTCCTTGATGGTGGCTTCTAGCCGTGTGAGTGTGTCCGCCATGCGCAAGCTGTTGCCCGGCACGGCGCGGGGCGTCAACCCTCGGACGCGTTCGACTTCCGGCGGCGGGCCGAGCGACGACCGATCACCAGACCGGCAAGGCCCATGGCGAACAGGCCCATATCGGACGGCTCGGGAACCGGGGTGCCGCCGGTCGAGCCAGTGCTGCCGCCAGATGTGCCGCCAGAGGTAGACGTTGTCGTAGAGCCGCCTGACGTGGACGAGCCGCCTGACGTGGTTGTGCCGCCTGAGGTCGTGGTTCCGCCAGACGTCGTGCTGCCGCCAGAGGTCGTGCTGCCACCCGATGTGGTCGAGCCGCCCGAGGTCGTGGTCCCACCTGAAGTCGTGGAACCGCCCGAGGTCGTGGTTCCGCCGGACGTTGTAGAGCCACCCGAAGTGCCGCCAGACGTGGTGGAACCGCCGGACGTTCCGCCGGACGTGGAGGATGTCGCGCCACCCGATGTGCTGCCGCCGGTCGATCCGCCGCAGCCGGTCGACTGGTGTCCGCAACCGCAATAGTGCGAGTGGCCCCCGCTGCTGGTGGAGCCCCACCAACCGCCGCCGCCGGTCTTGCCGCCCGTGCTGCCGCCCCAGCCGCCGCTGGATTTTCCGCCCGTGCTGGTCATCTTGCCGCCGGTGCTGGTCATTGTGCCGCCCGCATGAGCCGGTGCGGAGAGAGCGAGTGCTGCGATGGTCAGCGCCAGACCGGAAGCCAGTGCAGACATGGATGCGTTCGCCATGTTGAGGTGTCCTTTCATCGAATATAAAAGCGTTGAGCTTGTCGCGTTCGATGCAGGGCGCGTGCCAGCTTCCGGAAATGGCGAAATTGCGCGATCTGGCTGGTTAACGCGGCGTCCGCGTCTTTGGTTAATGTCAAACCGTCCGACGTTAACCATCGCCTGTTCGAGCTAAACTGTTAACAGCAAGCCATTGAACAGGCACGAAAAAGGGGCTCCGGATCGCTCCGAAGCCCCTTCAGAAAAATACTGAAAAAAGCGAGATCAGCCTTCTGCGCTCTCTGCCACTGCCGGATCGGCCTTGGCCTTCATGCGGCGGCTGGCGCGGCGACCGAGGATCAGACCGGCCACGCCGAGGCCGAACAGCGCGAAATCGGCGGGTTCGGGCACTTCGGTGCCTCCGGTGGAGCCGCCGCTGGTCGAGCCGCCCGTGCTCGTGCCGCCAGACGTGGTGCTGCCGCCTGTTGTGGTGCTGGTCGTCGTGCTGGAGCCGCTGGTGCTGCCGAACGAGGATGTGCCGCCGGTCGAGGTTGAACTCGTGGTGCTGGAGCCGCCTGTGGTTGTGCTCGATGTGCTGCTTGTGCCACCCGTGGTGCTGGTCGAACCGCCGCTCGTGGTAGAACCGCCGCTTGTGCTGCTATGTCCGCAGCCTGGACCATGGACGTGGCCGCCGCTGCTGCCGGACGTCGTGGAGCCGCCGGACGTCGAAGTCGTCGTCCCGCCGGATGAGGTGCTGGAGCCGCCCGACGATGTGGAACCTCCGCTTGTGGAACTGGTGCTATGCCCGCAGCCCGGCTTGTGAACGTGCCCGCCGCTGCTGGTGGAGGACGTGCTGCTGCTGGACGTCGAGCTGGTTGACGTGCTCGACGTGCTGTGACCGCAGCCCTTGTAATGCTGATGCTGAGAGGTCGAGCCCCACCAGTTGTTGCCCCCTGTGGCCAGAGCAGGCGAAGCGAGTGCGAGCATCGAGCCCGTGGCGACCAGAATCAACTTGTTCATGAGGCAAAGAGTCCCTGCTGAATTGCTGGCAGGGAGCCTATCGGCAAAAGGTTGCGAAACTCTTTAGCTTGAAACGGAAGGCGCGGTAACGCGCCGTCTCAACTTGTTACAGGATGTCGCACCGGCAATCCCGCAGCGGCCAGCGCGCGGTGCGCGTCGCCAATGCTCGCTTCACCAAAATGGAAGATGGAGGCTGCCAACACCGCGCTGGCATGGCCGTGCGTCACCCCTTCGGCCAGATGCGCAAGCCCGCCCACGCCTCCGCTCGCAATCACCGGCACGGAGACCGCATCGGCAATCGCCCGCGTCAGTTCCAGATCAAAGCCTTCGCGCGTGCCATCGCGATCCATCGAGGTGACCAGCAATTCGCCAGCACCCAGTTCCGCCAGACGAATCGCGTGAGCAACGGCGTCTACGCCCGTCCCTTTGCGCCCGCCATGGGTGAAGACCTCCCAACCGGAGCCAGAGCGCCGGGCATCAACCGATCCGACCACGCACTGGCTGCCAAAGCGTTCGGCAATGTCTGTCACCAGTTCGGGCCGTGCGACTGCGGCAGAGTTGACAGCCACCTTGTCAGCCCCAGCCAGCAACAGCGCGCGAGCGTCTTCATGGCTGCGCACCCCGCCGCCCACGGTCAGCGGCATGAAACAGACTTCTGCGGTGCGCGAGACCACATCAAGGATGGTATCGCGGCCTTCATGGCTGGCCGTAATATCCAGAAAGCAGAGCTCATCCGCACCCGCCGCATCATAGGCCTTGGCCGCCTCCACCGGATCACCGGCATCGCGCAGATCGACAAAGTTCACACCTTTGACAACGCGGCCGTTATGGACGTCCAGACAGGGAATGACGCGGATACGGACGGTCATAGCCCTCTCCCCTTCAGGGGCGAGGGTTGGGAGAGGGGACGTGAATGCAGGACACTTAGCAAACAGAGAGAAGCAACATACAGCCCCTCTCCCCGGCCCTCTCCTCTGAAAGGGAGAGCGAGCAAAGCGTTCGCGCCCCTCATTCCGCAGCCGCCACAGCCAGTGCAGTCGCCAGATCGAGCCGCCCGTCATAAAGCGCCCGGCCCGTAATCACGCCCTCAATCCCGTCGCGCGTGGAGAGAAAGGACGCGGATGTCGCCAATCCCGGCCACGCCACCGCTGGCGATCACCGGAATGTCCACCGCGCGCGCCAGATCGACCGTCGCCTGCACGTTGCAGCCTTTCAGCAGCCCGTCCCGCCCGACATCGGTGAACAGCAAGGCGGCGACGCCTGCATCTTCGAAGCTGCGGCCCATTTCGACAATGCTGACGTCCGAGACATCGGCCCAGCCCTTGGTGGCGACCATGCCATCGCGCGCATCCACCGCGACGACGATGCCACCGGGAAAGTCGCGTGCAGCCTCCTTCACCAGGTCCGGATTTTCCAGCGCAGCCGTACCGATCACCACGCGCGCCACGCCCAGATCAAACCAGCGTTCGATGCTTTCCCTTGTGCGAATGCCCCCGCCCAGCTGGACATGGCCCGGAAACGCCTTGACCACCGCTTCCACCGCTTCGGCATTGCGACTTTCCCCGGCGAAAGCGCCGTCCAGATCGACCATGTGGAGGAATTGCGCGCCAGCTTCTGCAAAGAGCAACGCCTGTGCAGCGGGATCATCTCCATAAACCGTGGCCCGGTCCATATCCCCTTCGGCGAGACGGACAACCTGCCCGCCCTTCAGGTCAATCGCGGGAAAGACGATCAGGGAGCCCATGCCAAAAACCTTTCAAGCAAGGCCAGCCCGTAGCGCTGGCTCTTTTCGGGGTGGAACTGCACGCCCACGCGGTTGCCGATGCCGATCGCCGCCGTCACTTCTGCACCATGACGCGTGGAGGCGAGCACGCCCTCCCCTTCAAACGCGAAACTGTGCAGGAAATAAGCCTCTCCCGCATCGATCAGCGGATGCGGCACAAGCGGAACGACATCATTCCAGCCCATATGCGGAATCTTGATGGCGGGATCAGTCGGCTCCAACAGGCGAACGGTGCCGGGAACCCAGCCAAGCCCTTCGTGGCGGCCATGCTCCTCTCCCGCTTCGGCCATCAACTGCATCCCCACGCAAATGCCGAGGAAGGGTTTGCCGCCCGCGCCAGTGGCGTCTTCCAGCGCGGCAATCATGCCATCAATGCCCCACAGCGCCTGCCTGCAATGCGCGAAGGCCCCCACCCCGGGCAGCACGATGCGATCTGCCGCGCGCACCACGTCAGGGTCTGCCGTCACGCGAATATCCAGCGCGCCCGCCGCCTTCAATGCGTTGCGGACGGACTGGAGATTGCCTGCGCCATAATCGATGAGCGCAACCGATTGGGTCACGTCACAACATCCCCTTGGTCGAAGGGATTGCATCGGCCTTGCGCGGATCAATCTCCACTGCCTGCCGCAATGCCCGCGCCAGCGCTTTGAAGCTGCTTTCCACGATGTGGTGATTGTTGGAGCCGTGCAGGTTTTCCAGATGCAGCGTGATTCCGCCCGCCTGTGCAAAGCTGTGGAACCAGTGCTCGATCAGTTCCGTATCCCATTCGCCCAGACGCGGCGTGCCGAAATCGGCGCGGAATACCAGCCAGGGCCGCCCGGAAATGTCGAGCGAACAACGCGTCAGCGTCTCGTCCATCGGCGCATAGGCCGTGCCGTACCGCGTGATACCGCGCTTGTCCCCCAGCGCCTTGGCCAGCGCCTCGCCAATGGCGATGCCGGTATCTTCGGTGGTGTGGTGCTGGTCCACATGCAGGTCACCCACCGTCTTCACGGTGAGATCAATCAGCGAGTGGCGGGAGAGCTGTTCGAGCATGTGATCGAGAAAGCCGATCCCGGTTTCCACATCATACACCCCGGTCCCGTCCAGATTGACGGAGACTTCGATGCTGGTTTCGCTCGTCTTGCGGCTGATAGAGGCTGTGCGCATGGGCGCGCGATAAGCCGTGTTGACGCAAGATGGAAGCGCGAACTGCGCTTGACGCTGCGTCGGTTCTGGTTAACCACGGCCCGCATGAGTGACGAAGATTTGCCCGACAGCCTGATTCCCTATGACGAGATCGTGCAGGACGCGCTGCGCGCCGTTGTTGCGCGCGTGCTGGGGGGCATCCAGTCCAACCTAGACCTGCCCGGCACACACCATTTCTACATCACCTTCAAGTCGCACGCCCCCGGCGTTTCTATTCCGAAGCAGCTGGCGCAACGCTTTCCCGATGAAATGACCATCGTCCTCCAGAACAAATTCTGGGATCTGGCGGTGGAGGAAAATGGCTTCACCGTCAGCCTGACCTTCAGTCAGGTGCCGACCAAGCTGTTCATTCCGTTCGACGCCATCACCACTTTTCACGATCCCGCCGTGGATTTCGCGCTGCAATTTCAGGCGAAGGCGGATGATGCGGAGGACGTGATGGACCCGGCGGACGCCGAAAATGACGTGCCCCTGGCCGAGCCGGTGGAGCCGGGCTCCAACGTGGTGACAGTGGATTTCGGCAAAAAGAAATAAGCGCCTGACCGCTCATCCGTCATTGCGGGCATAGCGAAGCAATCCTGTGGCCGCGCTGACCGGGTTTGCTTCACGGCACTCTCAATGGCGATTCCCCCAAACAAGCAGACCGCCCCGGATATGGCCGGAGCGGTCTTTGTTGGAGCCGGTATGGAGAGAGGAGAGAGACCGGCTCCGAAAAAGGTCAGGCTGTTCAAGCCGCGAGGCGAGCCTTCACTTCTTCCGCCACAACCGCATAGCGGTTCTGCAACGGAGCAATCACGTCGCCAGCCAGCTTCACGCCGAATTCCGACGCCTTGCTGACTTCGGCCACGCCGGCATCAAACTGGGTGCGGATGAAATCGGCCTGCGCCTTCATCAGATCAGCGGGCGAACGCAGCGCTGTGAGCGCCTTCACATGGGCAACCGAATCATCCCAATGCTTGCGGGTCAGCGCAGCGCCATCCTGAGCGGCGGTCTGGAGACCAGCAGCAGCGGCCTTTGCGGCCTCAACCACGGCTTCGGCATTCGCCTTGTGGAAGGACAGCACGTCCTTGGCGGTTTCACCCGACTTGGCGAACGCGTCCTGCGCCTTGGCTTGTGCGTCCTTCAGAAATTCGGTGGCTTTTTCGGCGGCTTCAGCCGCAACGGTCTTCACGGTATCGGTCATGGTGGTCATTCCCTGGTCAAGAGTGTCTGCATTCACGGTTTCAGCAACGATAGAAGCACCCTGCGTGGCAGCAGCGGCCTGAGCGGGCTTCTTCTTCGCGACCTTTTTCACTTTGGTGTCAGCCACAATCGGCCTCCTGCGTTTTCATGTTGCATTGCACAATATAGAAGCGTCGGCGCGATTTCAAGAGTATTTTTTGTGCGCTGCACAATTTTTTCACCGCGGACGCAAAAAAGCGCATCCCCACAGGTGCGGGAATGCGCTTCTAAGGCCTCGTGCGGCGTACCGCAGGCTTTACTTTTCGCCGTAAGGCCGCTCGTCCATCCAGGGGGAGAAGTGCGGGCGTTCGCTGACCTTGCACGGATAATCCGGCGCGCGCTTTTCAAGGAAGCTCGTCACACCTTCCTTGGCATCGGCAGAGCCGCCGCGTGACCAGATCACCTGGCTGTCAAACTTGTGCGCTTCCATCGGATGGTCCGCACCCAGCATCAGCCACAACATCTGGCGGGTGAGCGAGACGGAAACCGGCGCGGACTCCGCCGTCATTTCCTTGGCCAGTGCGCGCGCGGCAGGCATCAGATCTTCGGGTTCGTGGATGGAGCGGACAAGCCCTGCGTCCTTGGCTTCTTCCGCGCCGAACACCTTGCCGGAGAAGCACCATTCCAGCGCCTTGGAAATGCCCACGATCTTGGGCAGGAACCAGCTGCACGCGCCATCCGGCGCAATGCCGCGCTTGGCAAAGACAAAGCCGAAGCGCGCCTTGGTAGAGGCGAGCCGCACATCCATCGGCAGCTGCATGGTGGTGCCCACGCCTACCGACGCGCCGTTGATCGCGCCGATGACGGGCTTTTTGCTGTTGAAGATGCGCAGCACCAGCTGACCGCCACCATCGCGCGTGGCCGGATGGTTGAAATCCACGCTGCCATCTTCGCGGATGGGAGAGTTGGGATCGCGCGCTTCACCATGGGCGGCATAATCAAAGGTCTTGCCGCCACCGGAAAGGTCCGCGCCGGCACAGAAGGCGCGATCGCCCGCGCCCGTCACGATCACGGCCTTGACCGAATCATCGGCGTCCGATTCATCGAACGCCGCCATCATCTCGCTCATCATTTCGCGCGTGAAGCTGTTCATCTTGTCGGGCCGGTTGATCGTCAGCGTCATGATGCCGTCTTCGATCTCGGTGATGATCGTATTATATGTGCCCATGGGTCATCCTTTCTGTCTTATCGGGGAGGCAGCGTCTGGGCGAGCACCCGGAACACGTTGCCGCCCATCACTTTTGCAATCTCATCTTCGGTGAAACCCTCGTCCAGCAGCGCCTGCGTGACAAGCGAGACGCCGGACGTGTCAAACGGCACTGTGGTTGCGCCATCAAAGTCCGAACCCAACCCGACATGGTCTATGCCCACCAGATCGCGGACGTGACGGATCGCCTTGGCAATGGCTTGGGGCTCGGTGGAGCAGACGGCGGCATCCCAATAGCCAATGCCGACAACCCCGCCGGTTTTGGCGACGCCCCTGATTTCCTCATCGGTCAGATTGCGGTTGACCTTGCATGTGGCCTGAACGCCGCCATGGCTGGAAACCACCGGGCGTTTGGCGAGGCTCAATATCTCTGCAACGGCGGTGTGGCTGGCATGGGCGATGTCCACCACCATGCCCTTGGCCTCCATCCGCGCCATCACCTGCCGACCGAGCGGAGTCAGCCCGCCCTTCTTGAGTCCGTGCATCGATCCGGACACGTCATTGTCAAAGAAATGCGCGAACCCCGCCATGCGGAAGCCCGCGTCATAAAGCCGGTCGAGATTGTCGAGCCGCCCCTCCAGATTGTGCAGCCCTTCGATCGAGAGCAGCCCGCCCGTCACCTTCGTGCCCTTGCCTCGTGCAGCGAGCAGCGCGGCCAGATCTGCCTGAGACTGCACCTTGACGAGCGCTCCGCGCGACCGCGCCACATCAACGTCCAGTTTTTCGGCATGATAAAGCGAGCGTTCGAGCAGCGAAGTCCAGGTCCGCACCGGCTGACCCTGCACGATCACGAGCCCGGTGATATTGTCGGTATCTGCGCCATTGCCATCATAATTCTGGCCCTTGGGCGTCTTCGTCACCGAACTGAACACCTGCAACGCGACATGGCCGCGATTGAGGCGCACCAGATCGATATGGCCGGTATCCGCCTCACGCAGCAGATCGCGCCGCCACATCAGCGTATCGCCATGCAAATCGGCAATCTGGAGCCGATCATGCAGCGCCGCCGCCTTTTCGCCGACGCGCGCGGCAGTGGGGACCAGCTTGTTCATGCTGCGCGTCAGTTAGCCCGGCAGGAACAGCAAGATGCTCACCCCCAGAACCAGCAGGATCACGATGATCCCGCCCCAACTGAACCCGCGCGCCTTCTTCTGATCGCTCATGCCCGCCCCCGCTTCAATGTCACGAAATCAAATGCGGGCGTGCTGCCGTCCGCTGCATGGCGCTCCCGCGCCACTTCGCTCCAGCCCTCCAGCTTGCCCTCCAGTCGCGCGTCGCCATCCGGAGACAGATGCACCTCGGTCAGCTCGATCCGGTCTGCCATGGCGAGGAACAGGCGGTAAATCTCCGCGCCGCCAATCACCCAGACATGCGGAGCATTGGCCGCCTTCAACGCCGCTTCAACCGTATGAACCACCTCCGCGCCATCTTCGCTCCACGCCTCGTCACGCGTCAGTACGATGTGGCGGCGTCCGGGCAGCAGGCCGGGCAGGCTGTCAAACGTCTTGCGCCCCATGATCATCGGACTGCCCAGCGTCAGTGTCTTGAACCGCCTCAGGTCAGCTGGAATGTGCCAGGGAATATCCCCATCCTTGCCGATGACGCCATTATCTGCCCGGGCCAAGATCAGCGTCACTTCAGGATGGTTCATACCGCTACCGCCGCTGCAATATGGGGATCGGCCTGATAGCCATCGATCCGAAAATCCTCCCAGACATAGCCGTCTATTGCGTCAGGCTTTCGGAGGATGGTGAGTGTGGGGAGCGGCTTGGGCGTCCGCGCGAGCTGCGTGCGCGCCTGCTCCAGATGGTTGGTGTACAGATGGCAATCGCCACCCGTCCAGATGAACTCGCCCACTTCAAGCCCGGCCTGTTGTGCGAGCATGTGGGTGAGCAAAGCATAAGAGGCGATGTTGAACGGCACGCCCAGAAACACGTCAGCACTGCGCTGATAGAGCTGGAGCGAGAGCTTGCCATTGCCCACCCAGGTCTGGAACAGGCAGTGGCACGGCGCGAGCGCCATCTGGCCCAGTTCGCCGGGGTTCCACGCACTCACGATCTGGCGGCGACTGGCGGGATTGGTGCGCAACTGCTGCACCAGTTCGGAGATCTGATCAACCTCGCGACCATCCGCCGTTTCCCAGCGCCGCCATTGCTTGCCATAGACGGGGCCGAGATCGCCTGCTTCATCCGCCCACTCATCCCAGATCGAAACCTTGTTGTCCTGCAACCAGCGGACATTCGTATCGCCGTTCAGGAACCAGAGCAGTTCGATGAGGATCGAGCGTATGTGCAGCTTCTTGGTGGTGAGCAGCGGAAAGCCCTTGGCCAGATCGAATCGCATCTGGTGGCCGAACACCGAAAGGGTGCCGACCCCGGTGCGGTCCTTCTGCTCGACGCCATGGTCGAGGATACGCTGCATCAGATCGTGATAGGCTTGCATGGTTCTCCGGCAACAGGCCATAACCGCCTTGCCGCATGGTGCAAGCAAAATGCGGGCCGGTGCGATACGGGCGAATGGTTGCACCCGTCATCCAAGCCCTGTAACCGCGCAACCATGGACCGCTACCCCGCCCCCGCCCGCCCGATCGTTGCCGCCATGGAAGCCGCTGCCGCCGCAGATCCGGGCCGCGCGGTCTCGTTTCAGGGCGCACCGGGGGCCAATTCTCACGTCGCGGTGCGCGAGGCCTGCCCGGACGGACTGGCTTTGCCCTGTTTCAGCTTTGAAGACGCGATTGCCGCCGTGCAGGAAGGCCGCGCCGCCAAGGCAATGATCCCCATCGAAAATTCGCTGTTCGGCCGCGTCGCAGACATTCACTTTCTGCTGCCCGAATCCGGCCTTGTCATCATTGGCGAGCATTTTCTGCCGATCCGCTATGCCCTGATGGGGCTGGGCGATCTTGCAGACGTCAAGCAGGCGATCAGCCATCCGCAGGCGCTGGGCCAGTGCCGGGGCTGGCTGCGCGAACGCGGGATTGACCCCGTCGCCTATCCGGACACGGCAGGCGCTGCCGCCCGCGCGCTGGAGATTGGCGATCCCAAAGTGGCGGCCATCGCGCCACCGCCTGCGGCAGAGCTTTATGGCCTCAAGACACTCGCCACGGGCCTTGAGGATTCGGACGATAACATGACCCGCTTCGTCATCCTCGCCCCCGCCTCCACGCCGGTGGCGCATGACGGGCCGATGATGACCAGCCTGATCTTCGAAGTGAAAAACATCCCCGCCGCGCTCTACAAGGCGATGGGCGGCTTCGCGACCAACGGCGTCAACATGACCAAGCTGGAAAGCTATCAGGTGGGTGCCAGTTTCGCCGCCACCACCTTCTTTGCAGACATTGAAGGCAGCCCCGAAGACACCGGCGTGGCCCGCGCGCTGGAAGAGCTCCAGTTCCACACCCGCAGCGTGCGCCTGCTCGGCACATACCCGGAAGAGCGCAAGCGGGGGTAGCGCTTCACTCCCGCACATAAAGAATTCTTTATATCCGGCTGGACATCCCTCCACCAAATCGCTATGCGGCATCACCATTTTTCCAGAATCCGGAGATTCCCCGTGACCGATTATGTCGTCGCCGATCTGGCGCTTGCCGAGTTTGGCCGTGCCGAAATCAAGATTGCCGAAACCGAAATGCCGGGCCTGATGGCCCTGCGCGAAGAATATGGCGCGTCGCAGCCGCTGAAGGGTGCCCGCATCACAGGCTCGCTCCACATGACGATCCAGACCGCCGTTCTCATCGAGACGCTGGTGGCGCTGGGTGCTGAAGTGCGCTGGGCGACCTGCAACATCTTCTCCACGCAGGATCATGCTGCCGCTGCGATTGCCGCGGCAGGCATCCCCGTGTTCGCGATCAAGGGCGAAACGCTCGCTGATTATTGGGACTATGTCGGTCGCATCTTCGATTGGGGTGATGGCCAGACCGCCAACATGATCCTCGATGACGGCGGCGATGCCACTATGTTCGCGCTGTGGGGCGCGCGCGTGGAAGCGGGCGAGACGCTGTTCGAGCCGGGCAATGCCGAAGAAATCGAATTCGTCCGCGCGCTCAACGCCTTCCTCAAGGCGAAGCCGGGCTACCTCACCATGTCGGTTGCGCACATCAAGGGCGTTTCGGAAGAAACCACCACGGGCGTTCACCGCCTTTATCAGATCGCCAAGGACGGCAAGCTGCCCTTCCCCGCGATCAACGTGAATGACTCGGTGACCAAGTCCAAGTTCGACAACCTTTATGGCTGCAAGGAATCGCTGGTCGACGCCATCCGCCGCGCGACCGACGTGATGCTGGCCGGCAAGGTTGCCTGCGTTGCGGGCTTTGGCGACGTGGGCAAGGGCTCTGCCGCCTCGCTGCGTCAGGGCGGCGCGCGCGTGATGGTGACCGAAATCGATCCGATCTGCGCGCTTCAGGCCGCGATGGAAGGCTATGAAGTCGTCACCATGGAAGAAGCGATCCAGCGCTGCGACATCTTCGTGACCGCAACCGGCAACGAAGACGTCATCACCGCCGAGCATATGAAGGCGATGAAGCCGATGAGCATCGTCTGCAACATCGGTCACTTCGACAGCGAAATCCAGATCGCCGCGCTCGACAATTACAAGTGGACCGAAGTGAAGCCGGGCACCGACCTGGTCGAGTTCCCCGATGGCAAGCAGATCATCATCCTCGCCAAGGGCCGCCTGGTCAATCTGGGCTGCGCCACCGGCCACCCCAGCTTCGTCATGTCCTCCAGCTTCACCAACCAGACGCTGGCGCAGATCGAGCTGTGGACCAACCCGGCGCAGTACAAGAACGAAGTCTATGTGCTGCCCAAGCACCTCGACGAAAAGGTGGCCGCACTCCACCTCGACAAGCTGGGCGTGAAGCTCACCAAGCTGAGCCCCAAGCAGGCCGCCTATATCGGCGTGGGTGAAACCGGGCCGTTCAAGCCGGATCATTATCGCTATTGAGGGCTGCGGCGCTCGCAGAAAACGGAAAGGCCGGGTGGAGACACCCGGCCTTTTTGTTTTTTGGGGGGGGATGGGATCGGGACGATGGGCGTCGGGATACGACAACAAAGCGGTCATTTGGCGACGCGGAAATGGCTCCAAAGGCGGACAAGCTCGCAGTATTGCGGCCCCGAAACATGGCAGATGTCCGAGTTTCTACACATGTGATGTGCTTGCGGGAATGATTGCTCAAAAGTATGATACTGGCCATGAAACAAGGCGAATCTCCCCCGGAAAAATCTCGCCGCGATTGGGAATTGGAAGAGCAGGCTTATTACGAACAGGAAGAGGCCGCACGAGCTGCTGAAGTAGAACGTATTGCTGACGAGCGAGAAGCAGCGATTGAGCACATGGCGAGTTGGTTCTTTGACAACTTTGAAGACCCCCAGAATGAAATGCACTATGACAGTGAAGACGGGGTTTATCTTTACCCATACGGCGGCCCGTTTGACGCTGCAGATATGCTGTCGAGTTTCAGCAACGACTACCCCAACGAAGAATGGATTCGTGCCGCGCTGTCGAAAAAGTCGAACACAATGGGACATTTGAATGGACACCAACGTCGCACGGTGAGTATTACGAACACCCCGAAACCGATGTTGATGAAGCCGATCTAAGGGTTAACACCGCATCCGACAGGACCGATGCGATTGGGATATTGCTGGCCAAGGTAGATCGGCTGGAACGGCGGCTTGGCGAAATTGCACCGGCCTACGGTCACAACGGCCCGCCCGATGAGGTTGGTGTTCCTCCGTATGACAATGAAGACCGTGACAAGCTCAGGGAGCTTGTTGTCGTAGTCAGGGACGAACTTTCAAAAGCGGCCCCCGATACCTCAATTCTTTACGCGGAATCTGAAAAAGCTGCTTCCATCGGAGCAAAGGCCATCGCATACGCGGCGAAGACTGCCGATTCCGCTGTCCAAGAGTCCGTCAAAACCGTCGCAAAATACGGCACGTTGCTTGGCATGGCGCAGTTCGCTGGATTCGATCTGACGAAATTTGGTGTCGAGCTGGTCAACCTTGCCAGCGACCTTGTTTCATTCGTAGAAAAGTTTCTCACGCTCTGATCGGCACCACGTCGTCACCAGCGGTAACCGCTGTCAAAATACGCCCCTGTTCTTTGACCCAGTCCCCAATGCATTGTACTGAGGACGAGTTCCAAGGAGTCAATGTTAGACTCTCCAAATGTCCGCGTTCGACCTTTTCCGCCAAAACCGGACAGTCAGCTCCCCCCAACATAGCCGCCATGGCACCCAGCCTCCCTCCCCTCACCCCAAATAAATCACCAACGGATGCCCCCTTAGCGCCTCATCCCGCGTAAACAGCCGCTGCTCCGTCTCCTGAGCGATGGTGAGCAGAAGTTCGTCGAATGGGTCGCGGTGGGGGATGAGCGAGGTCAAGCGCGCGGCGCAGTGGGTCGGCGAGAACGGCTCAACCGGCAATCCCATTTCCATGACCGCAGTCAGCAGGTGCGCCGGGTCTATCAGCCCCTTTCTGTCTCCCGATCCGAAACGGCAGCACCATTTGATCCGCAGTGCCCAGATCGACACGGCAGACAAACACAGATCATGGTCTGAATCAATCAGCAGCGCCAACTCGCCGGGCTGCAATCGGGTGCCTTCTGTTGCAATCCAAGTGTGACTATAATTCAGACTTTGCAGTCACATCCACCCGCCGCCACGCCACCCCAAACAGCAGCAGCAACACGCCATCAATCATCCCGCCAAAGAACGTCTCCGTCATCCCCATCCGCCCCACGGCCCAGAGCCACAGGCAGGGGATGAAGAAGGCGGCTTTCTCCAGCATGGCCAGCGGCATCAGGATGCGGAAGCGCGCGGGATCGCGGCCGATCAGCAGGAAGAGCAGCTGCCAGACGATGGCAGAGCCGTAAAAGCCGTAGTAAAATTCAGGATGCGTGATGGGCGGCGGGTTCAGCGCGTTGAAGCGGCCTTCGGTAAACAGTCCCGGCACCAGTATCAGCAGGCCATAAATCCCGGCCCCTGTGAAAATCCGCCCTGCAAGTGTCATTGCACTTCCCTCCCTGTTCGGAAGGATCAGCTTAGCGAATCGGAACGCCCGCGCCAAGCGCACGCAAACAGGCCGCCGGAACGGGTCCGGCGGCTTGCTGTAACCTCAACGCTGGAAAGGCTTAGCCCTGGCGGGCTTTGAAGCGCTTCTGCGTCTTGTTGATGACATAGGTGCGACCGCGACGACGGATAACGCGGTTATCGCGGTGACGGTCCTTGAGGGACTTCAAAGAATTGCGGATCTTCATGATCGCTTGCCTGTCTAAAGTGAATCTGGAAAAGGAAGGCCGCCGCCTAATTGGGGCGGGCAACGAAGTCAAGGCCAGTAGCAGGAGTTTTGCCCAATGACGCGGTTTCCCATCCCCCTTTTGCTTGTGCTGGCGGTGTCCGGCTGCGTGGCCCCCATCCCTGCGGTTGAAGTGACGCGGTTTCACACCGGTCAGGCCAGCTATCAGGGGCTGATGGTGATCCGCGCCGCCGAGGGGTTGAACGCCGAGTCGCTGGAATTCCGCACCTATGCCATGGCCGTCACCAAGGAAATGGCGAGCGTGGGCCTGATTGATTCGCAGAGCGCAACCTCGCCCTGGGTCGCCGAGATTGCCTATACGCGCGGCACGCTGACCGAACGCGCCAAGCCTTCACCCGTCTCCATCGGCATCGGTGGTGGCACCTCCAGCGGCGGCGTGGGGATTGGCGTGGGCACCAGCTTCCCGCTGGGCGGCGGTGGCACGCGCGAAACCGTCATCACCCGCCTGTCTGTGCGCCTCTTGAGCCGCCTCGATGGCAAGCCGGTGTGGGAAGGCCGCGCCGAAACGCAGGCCCCCGCCAGTGCGCCCGCGTCTCAGCCCGGCCTTGCTGCGGCAAAACTCGCCAGCGCCTTGTTCACGGGCTTTCCGGGCAAGTCCGGAGAGACTATCACTGTCAAATGACCATGCAGATCAACGCCGCTTTTGATAGCGGCAACATCATCGTCACCGGCATAGAGGGTGACACGGCCAGTCTTGAAATCCGCAAGGATGCGCATTCGGATTTCTTCCAATGGTTCCATTTCCGCGTCTCTGGCGCAAAGGGGCGGGCGATCACACTCCGCATCACCAACTGCGCCGATTCGGCCTATCCCGGCGGTTGGCCTCACTATCGCGCGCGGTATTCCGATGACCGGCAGGACTGGCGCTGTGCGGAGACCAGCTATGCCGATGGCATTCTGACCATCACCCACACGCCCGCGCAGGATGCGGTGTGGTTCGCCTATTTCGCCCCTTACTCGATGGAGCGGCATCTTGATCTGGTGCAGCGCATCACGGCGCAGCCGGGCGTGGCGCTGGTAGAACTGGGGCGCAGCCTCGAAGGCCAGCCGATGGACTGTCTGGAAATGGGAACGGGTGAAAAGCAGGTCTGGCTCTATGCCCGCCAGCATCCGGGTGAGAGCATGGCCGAATGGTGGATGGAAGGCGCGCTCGACTGGCTGACATCGGGCGACGCGGTGGCCGAGCGGCTGCGCGCCAAGGCCACGCTCCACATCGTCCCCAACATGAACCCGGACGGCAGCTGTCGTGGCCATTTGCGGACCAATGCGGCAGGCGTGAACCTCAACCGCGAATGGGCCACCCCTTCCGCCGAGAAGAGCCCCGAAGTGCTGTGCGTGCGCGATGCCATGGACGGCACCGGCGTGCATTGGGCAATGGACGTGCATGGCGATGAGGCGATCCCTGCCAATTTCATCGCAGGCTTTGAAGGCATCCCCAACTGGACCGATGCTCAGGGCGAGCGCTTCCATGCCTTCCGCGATGCACTCACCGCCGCAACGCCCGATTTCCAGACCAAACTCGGCTACCCCGCCAGCGCGCCGGGCAAGGCCAATCTCACCATGTCCACCAACCAGCTCGCCAACCGCTTCGCGCATCTGGGCTGTGTAAGCATGACGCTGGAAATGCCCTTCAAGGATCATGATCCGAACCCAGACGCCGCGCGGGCATGGAGCCCGGACCGCTGCAAGGCGCTGGCTGTGCAGTGTCTGACGGTGTTGGAGGGGATGGTGTGAAAGCTACGCTTGCACTATTGGGTGCTGTCGCCCTCGCCGCCCCTGCCGTCGCGAAGCAGGCAAAGCCGCCCATGGGCCATTTCGGCAGCGAGTGGTCCACCAAAACGGCGAGCTTTCGCGCCCAGATGGGCGTGAATGTTGGTCAAGAGGATGGTCCGCTCAATCCTGCGATCTATCGCGACGTGGCGTTTGACTGGCGGACATCGAAAACCAACACCGGCCCCTATCCGGCTGCCGCCTTTGCCAAGCGTCAGGAAGGCGAGGTGATGGTTGACCTCTCCATTTCTGAAACGGGCGCCCTGAAGGCGTGCTCCATCACCAAAGCCAGCGGCGTGCCTTCCATAGATGCGCATGTCTGCCCGCACCTTTTGAAGACGGCCCGCTTCGTGCCGCGCATGGATCGGGCGGGGACGTCCCTTGCGGTGACCACGCCTGCGCGCATCAACTATGAAGTGACGTTGAAATTTTATCAGGTTGCCCCGTTCAATGGGGTGACCGAACAGCCGCTGCGTGCAACCCCGATGGCTCCGATCACAATCGCAACGATAGGGCTTCCCGCAGCACCACCAAAACCCGAAATCGATCAGGCCATCCCTTATCGCCTTGCGGTAGACGCAAACGGCACACCCACAGCCTGTCTGATCCGGCAAACAACCGGAAGCAACGCCATCGACAAGCAGGTTTGTGACGGCCTTCTCGCCAATGCCCGCTTCAAGCCAGCAACCCGCAAGGACGGGACCGCAGCCGCGTCCGAATATTGGGGCTATGTTTCATGGCCCTGACACTCGCCTCGTCAGGGTCTCGCGCGCGCTGATTGATCCCGCCCGCTCCGGTGCGGCACAGCTAAAGGACTGGGTACGCTGGCAACAGCAGGAGCCGCGTCACGCCGCGCGCTTGATTGACAAGGCAGCATGGCGGGCCAGATGCCAATCGGCAGAGCCGAATTCGCTTTCCAGCACAGTCGCGCGCTTGAAATAATGGCCGATGGAGAGTTCATCCGTCATCCCCATGCCGCCATGAAGCTGCACTGCATTCTGCCCGACAAAGCGGCAGGCGTTCGCCAGCGTCACCTTCGCCGCAGACGCCGCAAGCGCGCGTTCCAGCGGGTCTCCATCCAGCTTGAGCGCAGCCAGAACAGCGGCAGAGCGGGTCATCTCCACATGGATGTGCATATCCACCATGCGGTGCTGAAGCACTTGAAAGCCTGAAATGGCCTGACCAAATTGCTGGCGCTGCTTGGTATAGTCCACCGTATCCTTCACCAGCTTGTCCAGCAGCCCGGCCGCTTCCGCCGCCTGAGCAGCAATGGCGCGGTCGCGCAATTCCTCCAGCAGGTCTAGTGCTGCGCCCTCCTCACCAATCAGTGTGCCCTCTGCCCCCGCCAGCACCATATCCGCCGCGCGGCGACCGTCGATTGTGGGATAGGGGTGAAGCGTCAGCCCCGGCACGTCAGAAGGCACCACGAACAGAGACAGACCATGTGCGCTGCCGCTGCGGGCCGCGACGATCAGATGCGTGGCCCAGGGCGCGGCCATCACCACCGCCTTCTGCCCGGACAGCCGCCAGCGCGCGCCAGAACGCTCAGCCGTGGCCGCCACATCGGCATAATCATGACGCATGCCGGGTTCGGTGATCGCGACGGCCAGCCGCACAGTGCCCGCCATCACGCCCGGCAGCAGATCGGTCGCGCCGCACCGTTCGAGCAGCCAAGCGCCCTGAAACAGCGTCTCGGCCAATGGCTCCAGCAGCAAGGCCCACCCTGCCTCTTCCATGATGATCATCTGTTCAGCGGCACCACCGCCCATGCCGCCGGACGCCTCAGCCAATGTCGCGCCGAGCAGGCCAAGCGTCCCCGCCAGATCCTGCCATATCTCCGCGCGATAACCCGGTTCAGAGCGTGAGGCCCTGGTCCGCGCGGCAAAATCATAGCGGTGCGCCAGAAACTGGCTGAGCGTGGCCTTCAGCAGGGTCTGTTCTTCGGTCAGTTCGAAATCCATCGCAGCGCAATCCTCTCTGATCGAGCCTTCATTCCGCCTAATCACGAGGCCGTCAAGGTCATTATCAAATGACATAAGATTATTGACAAAGGAGGACGCTCGGTGCTGCTATGCCGGTCATGGACATGAACTGGACCGATGCCGACAAGGCCTTTGCCGATGAAGTCCGCGCCTTTCTGGATGCGGAACTCACGCCCGATCTGCGCGAGGCGGGGCGTTGGATGACAAGCGTTTATGGCGATCATGAACGCTCGATGGCATGGCAGGCAAAGCTCCATGCGCGCGGCTGGGCCGCCCCGGCATGGCCCAAACAGCATGGCGGGACAGAATGGAGCGTGACACAGCGCTACATCTTCGCGCGCGAGCGCGTTCGCGCCGGTGCGCCGCCCGTTTCTCCCATGGGCATCAGCATGTGCGGCCCGGCGTTGATCGGCCATGGCAGCGCGGCGCAGAAGGCCCATTTCCTGCCGCGAATGCTGTCCGGTGAGCATTTCTGGTGTCAGGGCTATTCAGAGCCGCACGCGGGCTCTGACCTCGCCCCGCTGGCCATGAAGGCCGTGCGCGACGGCGATGATTTCATCTGCACCGGCACCAAGATCTGGACGACGCACGCCAATGTGGCCAACTGGATTTTCTGCCTTGTCCGCACTGCAACGCTGGATCGCCCGCAGCAGGGCATCACCTTCATCCTGATCCCCACGGATACGCCCGGCATCACCGTGCAGCCGATCATCATGACCTCTGGCGAACGCATCCAGAACCAGATCTTCTTCGACAATGTTCGTGTGCCCGCCGCCAATGTGGTCGGCGCGGTCGATGATGGCTGGACGGTCGCCAAATATCTGCTGGAGTTTGAGCGTGGTGGCAGCGCCTATGCCCCCGAATTGCAGGTGCGGCTGGAGCGGGTGCGCGAACTGGCGGGCGATCTGGCGAACGAACCCATCTTTGCCGCGCGGTTGGCTGCAGCCAAGATCCGGCTCGATGTGCTCGAAACCTACGAGTTTCAGGCGATGGCAAGCGCCGCCAAGGGTGGGCGGCCCGGCCTGTCGGGTTCGATCATGAAGATCATGGGCACCGAACTGAGCCAGCATATCTCGGAACTCGCGCTGGAGGCGGCCGGCCCCTATGGCCATGCCTTCCAGCCGCAAGCCGGGATGAGCGGCGGACCCAATCACATTGCGCATCAAGCAGGTCCGGCTTTCGGGCCGCGAGCAGCGGCGATTGCGCCGCTCAAATATATGAATGACCGGGCCGGCTCCATCTATGCCGGATCAAACGAGATCCAGCGGAACATCATTGCCAAGTCCGGCCTGGGCTTGTGACCGGTTCGTTGGGCGACGCATGAGCGCAGCACCAAAACCACGAGCCAAGCCGGGACGACCACTCAAGCCGCTGATCACCAAAGATGCTGCGATTGCTGCCGCCATTGAACTGGTCGACCGTGACGGGCTTGCCGCGCTGAGCGTGCAGGCCGTTGCCCGCGCCATGAACGTCACCGCGCCTTCGCTTTACCATCATTTCAAGGACAAGGACGAGCTGCTGCAACGCGTCGCGCGCGCGCTGTTGCTGGAGGTAGGTGAACAATCGCAGGGCGAAAGCGATTGGGAAGAC
The DNA here is from genome assembly GCA_016714795.1 of Sphingomonadales bacterium. Classification (GTDB taxonomy): domain Bacteria; phylum Pseudomonadota; class Alphaproteobacteria; order Sphingomonadales; family Sphingomonadaceae; genus Aquisediminimonas. The sequence continues at coordinate 384,598 of JADKCA010000003.1, forward strand.
CGCGCGATGCAACTCTCCATCGCCACCCGCCGCGTCGTCATGCGGCACTGCAACGCGGCCCCTCTGATGCTCAGCTTCTTCCCCCGCAGCCTGATGCTGGATGCGTATGAAACCATGTTGCGCGACTGTCCCTACCCGCCGCACGCCCATGCTGCGATCCTCGAATCGATCGAAAAACTCACGTTCGGCGCCTCCCTCTATGCCGCCGCCGCCAAAGCCCGACACAGCCCCGCCATGCCTCTGTTCGATGCCGTCCGCTTTCCGTTGCTGGCAGACGCTCTGGCCAGTTCAGCTGCGGATGGAGAGGCATTGTTCGTAGAAACCATCCGCCTGCTGTTTGAGGGGTTTCGGGCGCGATATGGGCCACAATAAAGGACTCACATCGTAGACCGCGGCGCTACGACGGGCGTCCGGTCAGAATGCGACCGTGACCCCGGCCTTTGCGGCATGGGCCTTCGCGCCATTGCGGAACGTCCCGTCATAGCCGACCCACAGGTGGACATTGCCGCCCATAGCCGCATCCAGCGATCCGCCCAGTTCCGCCACAGTGCGGCCGACCCCCGGTCCCACCGCCGTCATCACCGGACCGGTCGGGGCACTGGCGAACACCAGATCTGCTGTGCCTCTGGCATCGCCGCTGTCATGCGCCACGCGGGCATGGAGACGCGGGGTGAGCGTGAGGCCGCCCAGATCAAATCCCGCCTCGGCCTCGATCCCGCCATAGACGCGGGTGCGGGTGACGGTCTGGTCGCGGCCCAGCAGCGGGCTGGGTCCGCCGGTTTCGGTGAAGGCTTTGAGGTTGGCCGATGTGTGGCGCACCCCGCTGACCAGCTCCACGCTGGCAGCCTTGCCCAATGGCACGGTGTAACCGGCCTGCGCGCCAAGAGACCAGCCATGCACATCGCGCTTCGCCGTGGCGGGGGCGACGGGCATCGCCAGCGAAGTCTTCGCAGTGCCAAAGCCATAGGCCGCAGCGCCATTCAGACTGAACCCGCCGCCCGTCCATCCCGCAAACAGCGCCAGCTGCGTGTGGTTGAACTTGAGCGTTTCAGGATAGGTGGCATCGCGCACGCTATAGTCTGACGTGCCATGGTCCACCGCCACACCGATCCGCCCTGCACCAAGCCCCTTTTCCAGCCCCATCACAAAGCCGTTGGTGCGGCCCTTGACACTGGCCACTGGCACGGTGGGGTCTGCGTCAATGTGAGACCAGCTGCCGAAATAGCCGCCGAACATGGTCAGGCCCCGCCCCTCTCCGCCCAGCGCATTGGCATTGCGCATCGGCATCGTGGCGCGGGTGACACGATTGGCACTCTCCCCCTGCCCGCCACCCATGCCGAGCAACTGACCGATCAGCCGGTCTCCGCGATCAAAGGCCGCGGGGCCAACCAGCGCGTGCACCGTGCCGAATTGATTGCCCGCCGTTGCGGAAACCTGCCACTTTGCAGAGATCAGCTGGTTGACCGTCGTCGTGGTCGTCGGCGTGACCGAATTGATGGTGTTGGTGAAGCTATTGGTGTTGATTACGTTCGCGTTCACCGCCACCGGCGTTCCCGGCAGCGAGCAACCGGTGGGGTTGACCCCGTCCGTCGCTGCCGTGGCGCAGGTGCCGAGATCGCCCGTGGCGACCGTGGCGGGGCCGTTGGTCACCACCGCCGCCGTCGTCACTTGTGTGCCAGAGGCGACGTTTACCGTGTTGCTCGAACTGCTGAGCACCGTGGTGGTGTTGGACACCAGCACCGGCGCACCGATCACCACGCGGCGCAAGCCACTGCCGCGTTGCAATGCAGTACGGGCATCGGCCAGCGCGGTCACGCCAAGCGTACCGGTGATCTGATCGCCCACCGTGCGGGTGAACAGGTTGCTGCCGTTGAGCACGGCATCGACCTGCGTGGAGAAGGTCTGGTTGACGATAGAGGTCTGGGTGACGCCCGGCAGGGTCAGCGTGACGATCAGGCGGGCCGAGGTTGTGAGGCTGGTGGGCGTGATCGGCGCGGCGCCGATAGACAGGACGTAGCCAAACTGGCCAAGCAAACCTATCCCGTCACTTGCTCGCTTGAACGCGGTGCCTGTGATGAACTGACCATTGTCTGAAACAGAGGCTGCGTCTGCAAGTGTAAATCCGTTGAGGTTTATGCCGGCATTCGTTGCCAACACATTCAAATCCTGCATTCCCGTCGACGATGACCAACGCCAAGCCGAGCCATCATCAGAATTTTCCATTTGGCCAACAATTACAGAACCATCAGCGCTTGCAGCCAGAGCATTGGTTGCGAATTTGGAATAGCGGGCCGTTTCGGTAGGCGTGAAGCCAGTCAGAAACCCCAGACCGGTGGCGGTTCCCTCGCGCCAATATGTCGCCTGCACCAACCCATTGCTGCCTCGTGACTGGCCAACAATGGTTGCGCCATCACGACTGATCCCGCTTACACTTGAATAAGGACCGCTGCTTGAAGGGTCATTGGTGATTGTAACACCAAGAGGAGAGGCGCTGAGATGCGGCAATTTTTGCAGACCGCTGCTTGCTGTCCAGCGAAAACCGCCTTCACTGCTCGGCAAGGCCGTTAGGGTTGGCAACCCAATTCTGGTGTCATACCAATTGCCGGCAATTGTGTTACCGTCACCGCTGATCGCCTCACCTACAACGCCAATTTTTCGTAACGCGGCGGGATCAGGAGTTAGATCTGTAACTGCTTGCCCAATATCCTGAAAACCGCCCTCGGCTGTCCACCGATATGATTTATCTATGATGACCTGACCATTGGCTTGCGCGGGGCGCTGAACATATCCATCGGCGAAAAGCAGAACACTGCCATCATAGTTGACGTCCTGGCCGCTGACGAACGTGACTCCCGTCGGAGGGGCTATTACGAACGGACCGCGCTGCGCCGTCCAGATGACATGGCTTTGGCGAAAGTTGGGCAGCACTCCCAAACTTGGGTCTTCATCCGGTCTCGGCGATGCATTCCGCATGATGACGGTTTGCCCGTCACCGCTCACCCTTGTTCTGGCATACCCATATCCTCGATAGCGAACTGCCTGACTGGCATTGGTGGCGCTCAAGGGGACTGTGGCCGTCAGACGATTATCCCTTTCATCTGTCTGTGTAAGCAATGCAGAATTGCGCCACAGGAAGTAGCCATCATCCTTGTGGGCATTGCCGAACAAATTGATGTCAAAATCGGAACTCCCGGCAACGAACGACCCGTCAGAACTGATATCCTTGGCTGTCGTAAAGGTTCCTCCAGCATCAGCCGGCAAGAACGAAACCGTCCCGCTCGTAGGCGGCGGCGCGGCTGCAATGGAGAGGACGTAGCCGCGCGACTGGCTTTGCGCGGCGTTGAAGGAATTGCCGGTGATGTACTGACCGTTGTCGGACAGGCCCACTGCATCGGTCAGGACAAAGCCGCCCAGATTGACCCCGGCGTTGGTGGCGAACAGGTTCAGGTCCTGCATCCCGCTGGCTGAGGTCCAGCGCCATGCGAGACTTGCTGGATTTTGAAATCCGCTGCCCGTTGTGCCGACGATTATGCTTCCATCGGCATTGACTGCCTGCGCCTTCGTCGCGTTGTCGGCGAAGAGGCCTGTTTGACTGGGCGATAATCCGGGAAGAAAGCCCAGTCCTGAAACCGTGCCATTGCGCCAGAATGCGGCCTGACTGAAGCCATTTGCATCCAGTGAACGCCCGACGATAGTGGTGCCGTTCCTGCTGATGGCCTCTGCCGTTGATGCGGCAGAAACTCCACCTGCCGGGTTGTTCGACAGGTGCGACAGCGAAGCCAGCCCGCTTGCTGAACGCCACACAAAAGCAATCCGGTCAGTACCGGTAGACGGGTCGATTGCCGTGCCTGCAATGGTGCTTCCGGCGCCATCGATGCCGGTTGCAATCATGTCATAGCGAGAACCAAGGCTGCCAATTGCTTCATATCCGTTGACCGGACTCCATCGATATGCGGCGATCCTTCCCGAATATTGGCTAAAATCTCCGCTAATTGCGTTGCGGCTATAGTCGCTGACATTGAGCGCAAGATAGGTGCCGTTGGCATTGACGTAGCCTGCTCCGAGAGCCTGTCTGCTGCCTGCAACAACCTCGGGCGGGTTGTAGAACCCTGTTGCTGCCGTCCAGATGGTTGTTTGATTGTACCCTGAACCAAAACCGGTTCCACGAGCATCGCCAACGATGATTGAACCGTCGATATTGGCGCTGGATGCCTGAACAATCCCGGCAGCAGTCGGGGTTGTGTTCGGATCATTGAGCAACTGCGGCACACCGTTTCGCCATGCGTTGGCACAGGCACTTCGATTGCCAAACCCAACGACAATTTGACCGTCTCCACTCATTGTGTTTGCGGAAGTTCCCGTTTCCGCAACAGCCGGGACGATGCAACTGGCAGAAGGCTGTGATGCAGTTCTCGGCAAAAACACCACCGACGCCGGTTCACTCTGCGCCTTCGCCACCTGCGGCGCGGCGAGCATCACCCCCGCGAACGCAACAAGCGCGGTTGCGGCGAGCAAATTGGATTTGGTGCGGTTCATGGTGCTTTTCCCTTTCCGAAACAGCTGTGCACCGGGGCGCCATTGCGCACCCGGAACACGGCTTGCGGTTATGGCTTGGTGGTTGTGCCAGTAGCGGTCGTTGTCTGAGTGCCGTCGGTCGTCTGGCCAAGCTGTCCGCCGCCGGCCTCAACGCCAGCTTCCGCCCCGCTCAAAGCGCCCACTGGCTCCTCAACGGTTGCGATTTCTTCATTTTCTGACATTTTGTGCACCTTTCTTACGAATTGCGCGCAATTGGCTTGCGTTGCGCCTTGCGTATTTTCTTGTGCGAACCTGTCTTTCCGGTCGTGACGGTCGGAAGAAGTCTTGTGCTTCATCTATGGAATCGCAATGCAGCGGCACATCTGGCCACACTTCGGAAAATAAATTTTGCCTTTTGCCCGAAACTGTTGGAAATCCTGCCAAATGGGGGTTTTCCACTGGTGGCCGATCTTGATCTGAAAGACTTGTGGAGCGGATTTTCACGCGGAGAGGCGGTGGCGCGGGATCGGCTGCTCTCGCTCTATTACGAAGAGTTCCGCCGCATCGCGCGCGGGGTGCTGAACGGGGATAGCAGCCGGATGCACCTGCAGCCCACTGATCTGGTCCACGAAGCCTCACTGCGCATCATCAAGAGCAGCGGCATCGAAGTGCGCGATCAGAACCACTTCCTCTCGCTCGCCGCCCGCGTGATGCGGATGACGCTGGTTGACGAGGTGAGGAAGCACAAGGCGGCCAAGCGCGGCACATTGATGACATTATGGGATGATGTCGCCCCGACGGGGGAGGCGTTCGACATCGAGCATTTTGACGATACGCTGGAACAGCTCGCCCGGTTTGAGCCGGAAGGGGCCAAGGTGATCGAACTGCGCTTCTATGCCGGGCTCACTTTGCCCGAAATCTCCGACGTGCTGGAGATTTCCGAACGCACCGTGCAACGCCGCTGGCGCACGGCGCGGGCGTGGATGCTCAAAGAATTGACGCTGGCGGCCTGAACGATGGACATTGCGCGCGAGAAGAGAGTGATCCGGCTGTTCGAGGAAGCGCTGGATTGGCCTCCGGCAGCGCGCGAGGCGCGGCTGCGCGAACTGCTATCGGCCGAGCCAGACATTCTGGCATCGGTGCTGGCGATGCTGAAGGCCGACAACGCTGCGGCCCTGCTGCCCACCATGCCGCCAGAGCCTGCTCCGCTGGACGATGCAGACCACACCATGCCGGACCGGATCGGCAATTACCGCATAGTGGAGGAAATCGGGCGCGGCGGTATGGGGCTGGTCTATCGCGCGGCACGCGATGATGGCCTGTTCGATCAGCAAGTGGCGATCAAGGTGATCCGCCGCAACCTGTTCTCCGCCACCACGCAAGAGCAATTCGCCACCGAGCGCCGCATTCTGGCGCGGTTGCACCATCCGCATATCGCCCATTTGCTTGATGGCGGGGTGAGCGACGATGGCGCGCCCTATATCATCATGGAATTGATCAAGGGCGTGCCGATCACCGATCATGCGGCGGCACTGGGCCTTGATCTGGCGGCACGCCTCGCCTTGTTTCGCGATGCCTGCGAGGCGCTGGAATATGCTCATCGCGAATTGGTGGTTCATGCCGATGTGAAGCCCAGCAATGTGGTGGTCGCGGAAGGCTTCGGCGTGAAGCTGCTTGATTTCGGCATCGCGCGGCTGGTGGGGGAAGAGGGCGAGCGGGTGAGCAGCGCACACACGCCCGGCTATTCCAGCCCCGCGCGGCGCTCTGGGGAGCGCTCCACTCCCACCGATGACGTGTTTGCGCTGGGTGTGCTGATGGATCAGCTGATCGCAGGCGTTGCCGGGGCCGATGATGATTTGCGCGCGGTGGCGGCCAAGGCGGCGCAGGAAGATGCAGGCCAGCGCTATGGCGCGGTCAGCGAGCTGATTGCCGATCTGGATCGCTGGCAGCGGCACAAGCCGGTTTCTGCCCGGCCGCCGGATCGCAGGCGCGGGCTGCTGTTGCTGTGGCGGCGCAACAGGCTGCTGATTGCAGGCGGTGCAGCGCTGATCTTCGTGGCGCTTGCCATGACGGGCCTGTTCTTTCGCGCCGCCAGCGCCCGCGATGCCGCAGAACAGCGCTTTACCGAAACCCGCGAGCTTTCAAACTTCCTTGTCAGCGATGTCGTCACCGATCTGGAAACCATGCCCGGAACCGGCCCGATGCGCCAGCGCATTGCTGATCGCGCCCGCATCGCACTGGAAAAGCTCAGCCGGGTTCCGGGCGCACCCATCGACCTGCAAATCGAAACCGCCAATGCCTATGCCCGCGTCGGCGAAATATTGGCAGCCGAAGACCTGCGCGATGTGATGGACCCGGCGACGGGGGATGCCGTGCTGGCACGGGCGGAGCAATCATTGCGTGGGCTTCTGGCAACCATGCCAGACCGCGCCGACCTGCGTCTGTCGCTGGCGCGCACACTTTATGCCCGCGCGCTGTTTGCGGGCGAAGCGAAGATTGATCAGGCGCGCACATTCAAGGTTCTGGACGAGATCGGGGCGTTGCTCAAACCCGTTGCACCCTCTGGGCAAACTGGTTTTTCTGCGCGTTTGCTTCTGGCGAAGGCCAGCCTGCTCAGGGCCGACAGCTCCAGCACCGAGGCGCAATATCCTGAGACGATTGCATCTGCCCGGTCAGCCCTGTCACGCCTCGCCTCCGTGCCAGCGACCACCGCCAGACAGCGCGCCGATCTGGCTCTGGCGCGCGAGCAGGCCGATACGCTGATCGGGGATGCCACATGGTATGGCGGCGATGAAGCCGGGTCTCTGCAATTTTATCAGTCCGGCAAGGCAGCGCTTGCCGACCCCGTGCTTGATGCCGATGTCCGCGTGCTCAAACGCCGCGCCTACACCACATTCACCGTTGCCAGTTCGCTGTTCGGGCTGGGCCGCAGGGCCGAAGGCGTCGCCATATCCGAAGCCGGTCTGGCCGAAATCGAGCGCCTGCGCCGCTTCGATGACAGCGCCAGCGCCCGCCGCATGGAGAATATCGTGCGCGAGGAATATAGCTATGAATTGCAAAACACCGGACGCATTGCCGAAGCCTATCGCCAGAATGATCTGGCCGTTGCGGGCTATCGCGAAAATGCCCGGATGCAGCCCAATAATTATCAAGTCCTGCGCGCCCTGCCCGTCGCGTTGCGGCCATCGGGTGAACTCTATCGGGATACCGGCAACCCCGCCAAGGCCTGCGACCGCTTTCGAGAAGCTGACGCAATCTGGACGCGGCTGGCGCGGGAAAACCGCGTCAGCGCATTCGATTTGGGCAATGACGTCAAGCTGATCAAAACGCGGCTGGCCAAGTGCCCGGATCTGCACTGAACGCTGGAGCCGCAAAGCGCGTGATCGCTGCGCTATTGCTGCTGTGACCTGACTCTCGATGATGCACCAACAACCATATCCCGCTCAACATGACCAACGCGGCGCTGTTGAGCAGGGCCGCCGTCCGCCAGCATGACCTGCCGCCACGCCTTGCGGACCGCTGCGCCTTCGCTGACCGCACGAGCGCGCACCCATGATTTAGAGAATGTCCTGTGCATCCGCGATGCCAGGCGGAAATCGAACGCAAACTTAGCGCATGCAGCACTCACGAGCCTCAGATTGTCGCCAGATCGAGGCGCATCTGGGGTGCATGGCATCACAACGCGATTTTGGAAAATGGTAGCGGAGGAGGGATGGAAACGCGCCCTTCACGTTAATATAGATGTGAGGCAATTTTCGATTGAAGTTGGCTTGATATCTCCATCTACACCCCTGCCCCGAAAACCAATGAAGCGAAAACTGGCAACGATAAACCGGGTTCAGCTCCGATCAAATTTCGCTGGCGCTGCCAGTCACTCCCATTTTTATGAGGATCAGCAGCACCCAGCAAACAAGATCAGGTTTGAACACCGCCTGCCCTGACAACTAGCGACAGACCAAAGCAGGATTGCTACATGGAAACGGCTTCGCTACGCGCCTTCATGATCTGCGCCCGTGCGCATGTCCCAGATTTCCGGAGAGACTATGACAGCGGTGGCCCAAGCGAAGGTTGTGATTGCAGGGGGCGGCATTGCAGGCCTCGTTCTGGCATTGACGCTTCACGAAATTGGCGTGCCATGTACCGTGCTTGAAAGCGTCAGCGAAATCCGTCCTCTAGGCGTCGGCATCAACCTGCAGCCCAATGCAGTGAGAGAGCTGGGGGAGCTTGGCATTGGCAGTGAAGCCCTCGACGCTGTGGGCATACCGGCGCGGGAATGGGCACTCGTCGGCCTCAACGGCAAAGAAATCTATGCGGAAGCCCGCGGTCAATTCGCAGGCTATAACTGGCACCAATATGCAGTTCACCGCGGCAAGTTCCATTTGATGCTCTTTGCTCAGGTACTCGAACGCCTCGGCCCGGATGCGGTGCGCCTTGGGCACAAGGTCACAGGCTATCGCACCGAAGCCGACGGAACCGTGACGGCACTGATTGAGCGGACCGACGGCACCAAGGATGAAATGCGTGCGAGCCTGCTGATCGGCGCCGATGGTATCCATTCGGCGATCCGGGCGCAGATGCATCCGGATCAACCGCCCATCCATTGGGGCGGCACAATCATGTGGCGCGGCACCGCGCGCGCGAAGCCCATTCGCACGGGCTCCTCCTTTGTCGGTCTGGGCACCAGCCGCCACCGTGTTGTTTTCTACCCGATTTCACAGCCTGACGAGCAGGGCCTTGCCGACATCAACTGGATTGCGGAACAGACGTTCGACAGCAGCCATGACTGGGCCAGATCCGGCTGGTTTCGTTCCGTGGAAATGAGCGAATTTGCGCATGAATTTGACGGCTTTGTGTATGACTGGTTCGATCTGCCAGCACTCCTGGCGCAATCGGATGTGGCGTATGAAAATCCCATGATCGACCGCGATCCCATTCCGACCTGGATTGACGCGCCGGTTGCGCTGATGGGCGATGCCGCTCACCCCATGTATCCAACCGGATCGAACGGCGCATCGCAGGCGATCATCGATGCGCGCGTGATCGGACGCGCAATGATCGCGCACGGCGTCACACCGGCCGCGCTCTGCGCCTATGATGAGCAACTGTGTGCGCCGATTGGTCAGGTTGCGATGCGCAATCGCAGTGCGGGGCCCTTTGGACTATTGGATATGGTCGATGCGCGCTGCGGCGGGCACTTCGACTCCATCGATGCCATCATACCGGCGGAGGAACGGGCCGCCTTCATGCTTGCCTATCAGCAGGCGGCGGGCTTTGCCAAGGAGCAGCTCAATGCGGCCCCCAGCATCATTTCTCCGGGTTCAAAAGTGTCTGCCTGACGCTCATGGTGATGGGTTGCGAAAGCCGCTACCTAAGGCGCTGACAGTTCAGCGCGCCACCATTCCGCGCTGGCGTTCCAGATCACACCCGCTGTCCGCCAACCATGCGAGAATGTCTTCGCGATGTTCATCCAGCCGTGGCGCAGGGGCATCGCAGCCCGGGCCATCTTTGGCCATCCGAAATCCGGCGTTGGGCACCTGCACATCCGTCGCTTTCGAAAAGCCGGGTATCGAGACATTGATCAACGCCCCCTCCCCCGCAATCGATGCGGCCTCATCCAGTCGGCGGACCATGCCGCACGGAATGCCGGCCGCGCTCATGCCCGATTCCCATTCCGCCGCGTCGCGGGTTGCCATGACGGCCGCCAGTTCAGCCTTCATGGCGTCAAAGTTTGCGCGGCGGGCGTCGGGCGTGGCGAAGCGGGGGTCACTCAGCCAGTCTTCGCGCCCAACATGGCGCGCAAGGGCCGCAAACTGATTGGGCTGGACCACGCCAAGCGAAACATCCCGTCCGTCGCGCGCAGTGAACAAGGATGCGGTCGGCAAACCTGAATATCCCGTATTGCCCATGCGTCCCAACGGTTCCCCCGTCACCAGATAGGGGGTCAGCGCCGACGTCATGAAAGCGAGGCTGGCATCGAACATCGAAACGTCGATGTGACTGCCGCCCCCGCCGTGGCTCCGCTTCATCAGCGCGCCAAGGATCGCGATGGCCGCCGTCTGTCCCGTCAGCGTGTCCACAATGGGAAAGCCGACGCGGACCGGCGGATCGCCTTCCGATCCGCTCAGCAACATCATGCCGCTGGTGGCCTGAACGATATTGTCGATCGCTGGCCAGTCGCGGTGCGGACCGTCCTGACCATAGCCCGACACCGAGCAGAAGATGATGTCCGGATTGTCCTGGGCGACAGCCGCGTAGCCCAGCCCCAGCCGGTCGATGACCCCGGGACGAAAATTCTCAAGCAGAACGTCCGACCGCGCGACGATGGCGCGCGCAATATCCAGATCCGCCTCATCCTTGAGGTCAAGCGCAATCGACTTCTTCCCCAGATTGGCTGCCAGGAACGCCGGCGACAGACCGTCATATTGTCGGTCCTTGCCATAGTTCCGGAAATTGTCGCCCGTCTTGGGTTCGATCTTGATCACTTCTGCACCCATCAGACGCAGCAGATGGGACGCGTAGGGGCCCGCCATAACATGGCTGAAATCGGCAATGCGGATCCCTGCGAGGGGTTGAGTCATGGTGTCTCCGGAAATTGCTTGCGTGTGATGGTCCAACCAAAGCTGGTGCATAAGATACAGTCCGCGCCGACGAACCAGCGGGCAGATTTTGCATCGCCCTTGATCTGCCAGTTCAGCCAGGCGGTTGCGGCTCGGCCCCAATCTCCGCCATTGGCCAGCCCAAAGGTGCCGCCATGGCCGACGGGTAGATTGCCCATGAACACCGGGACGTGCGCAATCTGCGCCACATCATCCTGCGCATTGGGAAAGGCAATGTCATCCGGCCCGCCGATGAAATAGGCAATCGGGGTGTGCAGTTTCGCCAGATCGGGCTTGGTGATACGCACGCCGCTCAACCCCTCTCCCTGCCGGTTATAAACACCGCTATTGAAGGCGATCACCGCATCTACGCGCGGGTCGAGCCCGGCAGAGATCGCCTGCAGCCCGCCGCAACTGTGGCCCAGTGCAGCGACGCGGGTCACATCGACTTGACGGTATAGACTATCGCCCTTTCGTCGGCTGGCGGCGGTGGCCCAGTCGATTGCAGCCAGCATTTGCGAAACTGACGTTTCGTCCGCCGGGCGGTTGACCGGAACACGCGGCGAACCGGGCTGTGGCGCAGGTGGACCAATGACGAGCGGCAGGGCCGCAAGAACCGGGCTTTCCTTTTCCGGCGCACCGTTGGCGATGACGATATAGCCGTGGCTGGCCAGCTCGCGCAGAAAATGGCTCGCGGACAGTCCGTTGTTGCGGCAACCGCCATTGCCCCACAGCACCAAGGGCAAAGGCGATTTCGGCAGCCGCGCCGGTCGGTAAAGCGTGGTGCCCACCGCATCGCTTCGCGCTTCAGCAATCGCCGGATAGGCCCCGGTTCCGCCGGGCTGCCCGATCTGCCTCACCGGTTGCGCTGTGCCGGTTGCGCTGACGGCCTGCGCCATAGCGACGGCAGAAAGCATGATCAGCGCGCGCCACATCCGTCCCCTCATGCCCCTTCCCCTTGGCACCTGACCTTGCCATCCGATATCGCCGCCCGGGCTGCGCGGAAGGCTCTCATTCCGTCAATGCCGAAGCGCGAGAGCGCACGGGCATTGCGTTCCGCATCACGCAGATACAGCGCGTCAAAGCGCTCCTGATCCTCAGGCGAAACGGCGGTCATCGCGATCCGGCCCTTCACCGCATCGTCATAGCCCTTCTGCCAGGCAGCGCGAACTTCCTGCGCCAGTGCAGCCTCCCACACCGGGATGCCCTGCTCCAGAATGGCGCGCTGGGCCTCGCTGAGCGTGTTCCACCGCTTCAACCCCATGGCTCTGGCCGGATAGGCTCCGCGCGGCACGGCCAGCGTGTTGAAATGACGCGCCACCTCAGTGAAATGGAGCGAGCGGAAGGTGTCCGCTGGCGCAACCACCCCATCAATCACTCCTTTGGAGAGGGCCGAGTATACCTCTCCCATCGGCATGTTCACCGGATCGGCGCCCAGCGCGCCGAGCACACTCAGCAATTCGGTCGGTGCCCGCAGTCTGAGTCCCTTGATGTCGGCGAGGCTGTTGACCGGCCGGTCGCGCGTGACGATGCCCGGCAATGTCCCGCCCTGCACAGCCAGTACTTTCAGACCAGCGAGTTCCCGACCGATTTCAGGGCTGGCCTTTGCGATGCACCGATACAGTTCGACCTGCGATTCAACCGTTGTCGCGCCTGAATAAAAACCGGACTGAATGCGGATCAGATGCGTGCCGCCGCGCACATAGATCGGCGTAATCAGGCCGATATCCGCGATCCCATGCCGCAGCTCTTCCATCGACATATCCGAGGAGAGCAGCGCGCCTGACCAGACCGGCTTGATCATCAGCGTGCCGCCCGATTTCTCCTCGACGAAGTGGATCCACGTTTGATCGGCGCGGCTGAACGGATGCGACGGCGCATAGGGCGTCGCATAGGTCAGCACCGTCTTTCCCGGCGGCGGCGGATTGCCACAGGCCGTCAGCAACAGGATCAGAAGGAAGGCCAGCCCCTTCATGCCAGGCCTTTTTCCTGCAAAAAGTCTGACACAAGGCCCACCATCTTTGCATGATCCCAGTTTTTGGCGTCTACCATGTCGGCGTCGATCATCAGGACCGGAACGCCAGCCTGCTCAAGCGAAAGCGCCGTCAGCCGTGTGCCGGATTGCGACAGGCGGTTGTCTGGCGGCAAGAGCACCACCGCCGCATCGATGCCGCAACGCTCCGCTTCGCTTTCCATCCAGCTGTTCATCCACGGTGGCAGGTGCAGAACCTCGTTCATCGAACAGATGCGGCTGGCCAGCGCGTCCATCGGGCGGCCCTTGATCTCGCGGATGTATTGCGGCCCGGCAAAGGGCATGTACATGGACCAGACGAAGACCGCGCCCAAACGCTCTTCAAGCGCCTGATAGAAACCGGGATCATGCCACACGCCCGCCCCGATCCACATCAGCCGAAGCTGCTCATTCTCCGCCGCACCCAGCCCCTGATCGATCCGTTCGAGCACCTCGTCCCGGAAGCTTTTGGCATGGGCGACCGCCCAATCCGAACCGCGATGCCATTGCGGGATCATCGTGTTGGACATCTGCTCCCCGATCGAAACCGGGCAAGGCCGCGCCTTGGCGAGCGCCTGATTGGCTTCCCAGATATAGCCTTCCTGTTCGTTGATCCGCTCCATCAGATAGTGGAATTTCTCCTCGTCAAAGCGGCGCCCGGTCTTTTTCTCCAGCAGCGCGATCAGATCACGCATTTCCGCCACCATGTGCGCAATACGGTCTGGCTGGTACACCGCGTCCCAGTTGGTGCGCGATTGCTCGAACCAGCGGGGCACCTTGGCTTCCCAGGCCGGGGCTTCCATCGGAAAGAAATCCGTGTTCATGGCTTGGGCCCATTGCTGGAAGACATGCTGGATGCAATCGCACGTCAGCCGCGCGACGAGCACCGTCGGCGTGGGCAGTCCGCCCCAGGGTGCCGTCGCGGGATCATTGGCGAGCGTGCAGGCAAAGCCCAATGAGCAATATTTGCAGCTGTTTTCGGGAAAGCCATGGTCAGTCATCACCTGAAAATAGCGGGCAGAGAGCTGCTTGGCGGAGATATAGGCAGACCACCATTGGTTGGTGATGATCGGGATATCCATGACGTGGAATATCTCATGCGGTGTATCGGCCTGCACGATGGCGAACGGTTCCCCATCATCGACAACGCGGCGCTTGAGTTCGGCACCGAACGCCTTTTGATAGGCGTTGGCTGCGGCCGTACAGGCCAGAGTCTTGCGCATGCGCTGGCCGGTGGGGGCGTTCATTGAAATACTCCTGTAGATTCGAGCTCGGCAATCCGCGCGTCACTCAGGCCGCACAAGCTGCTGGCGATCTCACGACAATGTTCGCCCATGCGCGGCGCGCGGTAGGGCTGGAACAGATCACGCGAAAAGCGGATCGGGGTGGCGATGTGCCCGAAAGGGCCAAGCAGCGGATGGTCGAGCAGCGCCAGCGCCCCGCGTGCCGCAAGGTGAGGATCATGATCGATCATGTCTTCCGCATCCTGCACAACCCCGCATGCGACGCCTGCGGCCTGCAACTGGCTGACGATATCCGTGTCGATCCGCGCAGCCGTCCATGCGGCAATATCTGGGCCGGTGATCGCCATGAGCTTGTCCCGGTCAGCCGCACTGAACAGCGAGATGACGACCCAGCGATCAGAACCCGCCGCGGGGAACACATCCTGAAACAGCACGCCCGGATCCGAGTTTCCGCATCGCTGCGGTCGCTCTCCGGCTTTCGCCCGCACGAGGCTGTCGCGCATCTGCTGGACGCAGATCTCGTACATGGAGGCATCGATATGGCAACCCCGCCCGGTTTCTCGCCGGTGCTGGAGCGCTGCCGAAACGCCGCCTGCCATGACGAAGGGGACGATCACATCGCCATAAGGCACAGCGCCGGGGATGACCGGGTTGCGATCCGGATAGCCCGTCAGGAAGGTCCGACCAGACAGCGCACCACCGGTTCCGTCAACACCCCATTCCTGCGCCATCGGCCCCGTCTGGCCAAAGACGCTGCCCGAAACCATGACGATGCCGGGATTGCGCGCGGCAAGCGCATCATAATCCAGCCCGAGCTTCTTCATCGTACCGGGCGAAAAATTCTCCACGACGACATCAGCCCAATCGATCAGGGGATCGATCAGCTCGCGCGCACCGGGCTTTTTCATGTCGAGCGAAAGGCTGCGCTTCGAGCTGTTGAGATGCGCAAACCACGGCTTGTCATCCCAGTTGCCCGGCTTTGACGCGGACACCTGCACGTCCAGACGGGCCAGATCAGGGCGGGTGCGGGTTTCGATCTTGACGATGTCTGCCCCAAGATCGCCCAGCGTCTTGGTCGTGATCGAACCGACGAGCGCCCAGGCAAAATCCAGCACGCGGACCCCGGAAAGCGGACCCGGCCGATCGCCAGTGTGGACGGCAGGAGCACTTGCCGCCGATCCTTCGCGAAAGCTCGCGAAGCGGGACGGAAGACCGTCTTCCGCGTCGAAAAAGCGGCGCGCAGAGAGGTGGGGGTCAGCCAGCACATCGTCAGGCTCGTTGACAACGCAGGCATTGATCCCCCGCCGCAGCCCTTCAACCGCGATTTCCTTCTTGGTGCGCGACAGGAAAAACGCTGCAATCGCCGCTTCCCAGATGGCGCGCGTCTCCGCTGGCAGGGTAGATCGGTTGTAACTCAGCCAGTCGGTGCCTTGCAGCGGGTTGGGCATGCCGACTTCATCAATCCAGTCAGACAGGCCCTGATTGGCCGTCGCCCCCAGACGCCCGGTCATCAGCGAGTGAAAGCACCAGCCATCCGCCAGTTGCCAGATCGCCTTGACCGTCGCCTTGCCGTAAGCCAGCGCGCCGCCGACGCGCGCCAGCTTGCGCTGGTCAAACTGCCAGCACAGGATGCCGTTGAAGTTCCGGCTGAAGGCCACCTGCTGGATCGAAACATCGACATGCTGGCCCGATCCGTGCGTGCCTCGCGCATAATGCGCCGCCAACGCCCCGGAAGCGGCCACCATGTCGGCATGGAAGGTGCAGGCATCGAGCGCTTCCTTGACCGGGGGCATGTCTGGCTCACCCGTCACACGCAGCGCACCGCCCATCGCCGACGCCACCAGTTCCCCGCCGCGCCAGCGTGACCGCGGGCCGCCCGATCCAAAGGGAGAAACGGACACATGGATGGCGTTCGGCGCAAGTTCTACCGGCCCGAGCAGGTCGAGGCCAACGCCGTCCAGCGCAAACGACGCCTCGTTCACGGAATCGGTAAGGCTGGCACCAAGCGATGTCAGGAAACGGACCAAGGCGCGATCCGTATCCATGCCCTCCAGCAGGACGATGCGATGTCCGGTTAGCGGAGTCATTGCGGCAAGTCTCCCAGAAATGCAGCGATCTGTTCGGCAGCATCATCCTGCCCGCGCCAATCGCGACGGGTGAGAACCAGCACCGGAACCCCTTGCGCCTCCAGCGCGCGGCGCTGCGACGGGAGATGCCAGACGAGCGCCTCATCTTCTTCGCCGTACCAGAGGATTGCCGCCTGCGCTCCGGCGGCGCGCATCTCCTCAACAACCAGCACACCCCGATCTGCGAAGCTGCGATTGCCGACGCGCCCGCCATGGATCTGACGCGCCAGTGCCGCTGCGGGATCGCCCGTGCCTTCCTCGACAAGCGGGCCAGGATCGCTCCAAAGCTCGGCCAGCGTCTTGCCCGATGCAGCCCAGCCTGCCTGCTCGATCATCGCATGAATCCGGCGATCCGGGGGCGGCGTGCCTGCCAACAGACAGGTCCTTTTCCCGGCCGTGGAAACGGGGATGCTGGCCCGCTGGATATTGGTCGCCCTGATCTGCGTTTCCATCGCCGCGTCTGTAACGCCAAGGCGTTCGGCGAGCGCCCGCACGGCGCGCACTTCCCGTTCAAGACTGGTGCCCCGGCTGATCTGGGCCACGTCGAACAAGACGGGCTCCGGGCCGCCGATCAGGCCCTGACGCTGCATTTCGCACAGATAATAATAGAGCCGCTGCGCATTATCGTCCGCGCGCGTCAGCACGACCATGTCCAGCTCGTCCAAAGCGCCGCTGGCCCAGTCTTCAAGGATCGAGAAGACCCATGGTGCAAACTTGCTTTCCAGCCACTGCGCGGCATGCGGAAAATCCCTGTCAATCGACCAGCGCAGCGGGCCGGCATAGCGCCCGGTTGCTGCGAGCAGATCGTACGGAACTTCGGCACCAACGGATGCAATCATTGTCATTGTCCAAGCCATTGAGGGAGCCACAGGGCCATTGCAGGAAAGAGGATCAGGCAAACCAGATGTACCAGATCGCTTGCGAGAAAGGGCATCACGCCCTTGAAAATTCGGGAGATGGGAACATCCTTGGCCACGCCCTGAATGACGAACAGGTTCATCCCGAGCGGCGGGTGCACGAAACCGATTTCCATCGCGCGACAGATGAAGATCCCGAACCAGATCGGAGACATCCCCAGCTCAGTCACAATCGGCAGCAAGATCGGTGTCGTCAGCAGCATCAGGGCCAGCCCGTCCAGCACCGAGCCCAGCGCGAGAAGCAGCACGGCAATCAGCAGCAAGGTCGGGATGGTCCCCCATCCGCTGTTGGCAACAGATGCACCAAGCCCGTCAGCAAGTCCGGTCACGCTGACGAAGACTGAAAAGATCAACGCGCCGATGATCACAAGCAGGATCAGTCCGCTGGTTCTGAGCGTCTCTTCGAAAGCGGTGAACAGCATGGAGCGGCTGATCCGTCCGCGCCACGCCGCCAGCGCCAGCGCTGAGGCTGCGCCAAAGGCTGCGGCTTCTGAAGGGCTCATCCAGCCCAGAGCGATGCCGCCGATCACAAAAGCGATCAGCAGAAGCATGTCCGCCACCCGGCCCAGCGCTTGAAGCCGGTCCCGCCAGCTTGCCCGCTCGCTGCGCGGGGCAAGCGAAGGGCGGAAGCGGACCAGCAACCAGATCACCGCGACATAGCTCAAAGCCTGCGTCAGACCGGGAATGATCGCAGCGGTGAACAGGCGACCAATCGATTGTTCGGCGATGATGCCGAACACGATCAGCGCGCCCGAGGGCGGGATCATCTGCCCCAGCGTTCCGCCTGCTGCGACCGTTCCTGTCGCCAGCGCATCGGAGTAGCCACGCTGCCGCATTTCGGGAAGCGCGACCATGCCGATCGTGGCCGCCGTCGCAAGGCTCGATCCGTTGATCGCGCCAAAGCCTGCGCACCCGCCCACTGCGGCATAGGCCAGACCGCCGCGCCGGTGACCGACCATTTTGGCCGCCATATCGAACAGATCGCGGCTGGCGTTTGATGAAAAAAACAGCTGCGCCATCAGGATGAAAAGCGGCAGCGTGCCCAGTTCGTAACGGGTGAGCGTTTCAATAACGGTCACCCCGGCCTTGATCAGCGCAGGCTCTGCTCCAAGAACGATCACAAGGCCGACAATGCCGACCAGCCCGAGCGCCGCGCCAATGGGCACGCCAAACAGCAACAGCGCGAAGAGGACGAGGACGCCGAGCGCGCCACTTTCCGGATTGGCATAGCTCATCGCGCGCGCCTCACGGCCTTGGCGAGCAGAAAAGCCAGCGTGATTGCAAGGCAGAGATTGGCAAAGGCCCGCATCGCCGCCCAGGAGACGCCCAGCAACTCGCTCTGTTCGTGCCCTCCCCACAGATCGGCTGCAATCCATGCCGAGCCGATCAGCATGCAGGCAAAAAAGGTCGCCGTTGCACCATGGCACACGCGCTCAGCCAGCGCTTTGGCAGTTGGCGACAGGCGATCCAGCACGAAATGCACGCGCGCATGTCCATTCGCCAGCGTGGCCGAAAGCAAAGACAGCCCACCCGAAACGAGCACTGCCGCCTGGATCAACTCGATGGCCCCGTGCACGGGCCAGCCGATATGGCGGCCGATAACCGAAAGCGTGTCGATCAGCGTTGCCGCCAGCAGCGCCGCGCCGCCTGTCCATACCATGATCCGGTAAGGCGCACTCATCTCGGTCGCACTCCAAAATCCTCATCAATCCGGATGGCAGGGAGCCCTGCCGCCAGCGTGATCCGTTCCACATAATCCGCGATCTCGCGCGCGCGAAGACCGTGCGCCAGAACCGGACGCCCGGGGGCTTCAACATGGACAGGCAGGATGGCTGCGTCCAGCCGCCCATCTTCGTGCCAGACCAGCCGACCCAGAAAGGCATTGACCGCTTCGGGGTGGAACGGTGCCAGATGATAGGCCGGATCAGGCTCGAAGCCGAACATCGTCTTGCGGCGCTCCGCCCATTCACGCCGGGCAGGATGATCCTGCGCGGGGCTGAGCGCGCTTGTCACAACACAGGCATTGCCAAGGCCGTGGAAGACCGGCTTGCCCGCCACAAACTCAATGCCCCGCACGATATGCGCATGATGAGACAGAACCGCATCCGCGCCAGCCTCGATTGCAGCCCGCGCCAATGGCCGCTCATAAGGCGCCAGCCGTGCGGGTGTGTGCACGATGCCTTTATGCAAAGCCACCAGTACAAGATCGGCCGCTTGCCGGGCAGACGCAACGTCAGTCGCCAATTGGTCCAGGGATTCTGCGCTCACCCGCTCCAGTGGCGCCGCAGGAGCGATGGGGGAGCCATCTGCGGTTTCGACGCGCAGATAGTTGCACCCGGCCCTGTTTTCCGTTGCCCAGGCGGCCTCCGGCCCCACGCAATTATAGCTGAGCAAAGCGATCCGCCGCCCTTTGCGGGTGACAATGGCCGGTGTCGATGCGGAAGCCAGATTTTGCCCGGCACCGGTAGCGGCGATACCCAGTGCCTCAAGCGAGGAACATGTATCGGCGATGCCATCCGCCCCGCAGTCGGAGATATGGTTCCCCGCCAGGCTGAGCAGTCCGAACCCGGCCCTTTTGATCGCCCCCAGATTTTCCGGTGGCGCACCGGGTGCCGGGACATCGCCCGCAAGCTCAACGCCGCGATCCGTATGCGGCACTTCCAGATGGGCAATCGCCAGATCTGCTGCGCGCGCTGCCGGAGCAATGCCCGCCAGCCAGTGGTCGGCGTCCGGTTCATCAAGAACCAGATCGCCGCCCACCAGCAGGCTCAGCATTTGCTCAGACATGGTCGCAACAGGTCCAGCCACCCCTTTTGATCAGAAGGACTTGCGAACGCTGACCGCGATGACGCGTCCCAACGGATCAGAAGCTGTGGCGTCATAGCCACCGCTGCCGTTTCCGCTCGGGGCGATCTTCACATAGGGCGGCTTCTGATCGAACAGGTTCCTCACTTCGATCCCCATCGTCATGCCCTTTTCAAAGAAGCCCGAAGCGTTCCGGTCGCCAATGCGCCAGTTGAGCGACAGATCGATCGGATCAAAACTCGATACCTTCTGCACCGGAGTGGCTGCGGTGTTGCGATAGCCGCCAACATGGGTCAGCAGCAGCCGGGCACTGAACGGGCCATGATCCCAAGTCACGCTTGCCCGCGCCTTGAACTTGAGCGGGTTGAAGATCGTGTTGAGCTGATCGTTCAACGGGGCTGCCGGGGTCACAGCAACGCGATAGTCCGTCAGATATGTGCCACCCGCATAAAGCGACAGCTTGTCCTGATCCGAAAGATCAATCGCCCAATTCGCGGTGAAATCGATACCGCGCGTGATCGACACGCCCAGATTCTGGCTGCGACCGTCAACGAATACGGTCACCGCAGAGGCACCGCCCGGAGGCAGGGTTCCCACCACACCAATGCCCGCATTGATATAGTTCTGAATCTGTGTGCCCGCAGCTGCACCCGTGAACAGGATGTTGGTTCCGTTGAACTGCGCCGCCGATCCCAGAATGGCGAGGTTGGACAGATTGGCCTGAACCTGGTTCTTGTAGTTCACATCCCAATAGGTGATCCCGAAACGCAGATTGGGTGTGGGATCGAAATCGGCACCGATCGACCATGTTGTCGCGGTTTCCGGCCCGAGATTGGGATTGGCACCAGACAAGGCCACGCCCTGAATCGACCCGCCGCCCGGGTTGGAATAGTTCTGAACGAAGAGACTGTTCGAGTTGCCATAGATTTCGGGGATCGTTGGCGCACGGAACGATGTGCCATAGCTGCCCCGGAATTTCACATGGTCGACCGGAACCCAGTTCACGCCGAACTTGGGATTGGTCGTGCTGCCAACATCGCTATATTTGTCATACCGGACCGCCGCGTTGAATTCGAGGCGCTGGAAGCCCGCCATCGCATTGCCGTCGCCGAAGACCGGAACGAACAGTTCGGCATAGACCGAATTCACCTTGCGACCAAAGTTGCGGAACACCAGCGGCGTCGTCGGACCGCCGCGCGCAGAGCCCAGCGCAACCTTGAAATCCTGCCGTTCATAGCCGGTCGCCAGTTTGACCGAGCCGCCCGGCAGATCGAACAGCGCGCCGTTGAGGCGGGCTTCGTACGTGTTCAGACGGCCATTGGTGGGGGCGAGGAAAATCTGGTTGGCAAGCGTCGCATAGATGCCCGGATTGGTCCGCCCCAGACCATAGACATCAAGCGCCTTGGTTGGATCGCTGCTCGCCAGCGCCGCGTTCAAGGCTGCGTTGTTGATCCCGAAGAAGGATGACGAATTATCGTGGGTTTTGCCGATGCCGGCCAGCGCCTCAAATTCGAATTCATGCGGCAGCTTGATCTTCATGCTGGGGGTGATCTGCCAGCTTTCCGCATAGCCATAGGAATCATTGGCTGGCAGTTCGCGGAACATGTAATCGACCGTATAATTGGCGCCGGTAAATCCAGCCGGACGGACAAAGAAGGCGTTGGTTTGCGGAACCGAGACCGACGCCGAAGAGATCGCCGAACGCCGATAGAATTTCCGCTTCGAATAGAAACCGTCAAGCGAGACGGTCAACCATTCGGTCAGGTCGTACCGGCCAGTTGCGTTGGCCGAGTTATAGGATTGTTTGGGCGACAGATCCTGACCCTCTTGCAGCTCGCACCGGTTGGTTGTGCCCGCGACCAGAGAACCGGCTGTCGCCTGCGTGACGCCGCCTCCCGGGATGGCATAAGTCGTCGCGCCGATCCGGATCGTGCCCGGCGAACAGCGCGTGGTACGCCCATCGGGGCCGCCCGAGGCAAGCTGGTTGCTGGTGAAGAAGGAGCGGTCATCGCCCGAAAGGTTCGAGCGTTCGACATGTTCGAAGGCGACCATGATCTGCCCGCGATCAAACACTTTGCCCAGGGCGCCACCCAGCGCATATTCATGAAAAGCGCCGTCATCCGAAATGCCTGCGCGTCCGAACACTTCCCCGCCATCAAGGCTGCGACGCGGGATGATGTTCACAACGCCCGCAACGGCATCGGAACCATAGATGGCGGAAGCACCGTCCGCGACCACTTCGACCCTCTCCACGCCAAGCGAGGGGAGCACCGAGGGATCGATCGACCGGCTGTTGCTCGTCACCCGGTGACCGTCAATCAGCACGAGCGTGGCATAGGGGCCAATGCCGCGCAGATTGACCGAGTTGCCATAGGTGATGTTGCCGCTGCCACCAGATTGACCGCGCGAGTTTTCGGAGACGCCCAGATCGAAGTTCTGCGGAATTTCCTTGATCATGCGGTCAATCGTGACCGCGCTTGAGGCTTCGATTTCCCCGCGCCCAAGCGCGATAACGGTGGCCCCCACCGGTGCCTCGCCGCGGACGCGACTGCCCGTCACAACGATCTCGCTGGTATCTGCGTCTTCTTCTGCGGACTGCGCATGTGCGATCGAGGCCCAACCCAGGGCCGCAAGTCCGCATCCAACGGCATAGACCACGCGGCGCGCTTTTGAAAAATTCTGCAAAGTCATCGTTTTAACTCCCTTTTCTCTCAGCGCTTCTGCGCTCTCCCAGTCACTTGAAATGCTGTTCAGTCACTCACCGGCAGATCGATGCGAGACGATTCCCCGCCACCGCGCCAAACCGAGATGCGCGGTGGCGGCGTTTGCATGATCTCTTTGAGGTTGCGCTGACGCGGATCGGCGCCAGCAATGGTCAGGCGCAGCCGGTGCCCCTTGGGTACGATGCGCGAAACCGCAGTCATGTCGAAAACGAGCCTTGCCTTCTGTCCCGGCGGCAACGGCATGACATCCGCTTTCAATCCGGAGTGATAAGGCAACCCCAGCGCCTTATAGGGCGGCCGCGCCAACTTGCGGTGCGACAGGGCGAGCCTGCCAAAGGCCAAAACCTTGACCTCTCCAGCCGTATCCACCTCGTCAAGATAGGCCCACACATGCGCGTCGGGCGTATCGGCACTGACCATGAGGTTGACGATGGGCATGCCGACCAGCTTCATCGGCTGCGCCAGCGGTTCGCTGGTATAGCTTAAGCCGTGCTGATCCATGGGCTTTGCCCAGAACGCAAAATAGTCTGCACCGGGGATCTTGTAATCAACCGTAAACGCGTCTTGCCCCGAAGGCCCTGGCCGGTGAACCAGCAAGCCATCATTGGCTGAGCGCGCGGTGCCACTCGTCCCGCCAGCAATGAACCATGAAACGCGGGTGGAAGCCGTGCCCGGCAGCCCATCCGAAGCCACCCAGCCCTGTCCGTCGATCCAGTAGCGGGCCTTGGGCTCGCGGGTGATGCCTGTATCGATGCCTTTGAGATAATGATCGAAATAGCGCCGGATTTCGCCAGTGAAGTCAAAGCCGGGTGGCGGTACGCAGTGGCTGCCTGGCCCTGCAAGAAACTTGCTGCCCTTCAGATTGGCCGCACCCAGGATCACCTGCGCGGTCGGCTCATCCTCCCAATTGCCCCAGAAATAGGTCGCGATGCCCGATGCCCGGATTTTGGGAAGATAACGATAGATGGCGACTTCATTCCAGAATGGATTTCCGGTAAATTGCGAGATGCTGTCGCGGTACGGCATGCCGTACCACAGCCCAGCCATCGGCGTGTTGGCGGCATGTTGCGCCACCGCAGTCTTTAACGCCACGCCTTCCGGATCATCATCAACCGGCAAGCTGGCCAGATCATCCGACAAGGGCTCATCGGGACGGGTGTTGAACTGCGCGGTGATCCCGCCCTTCCGCACAAAGCCGTATTTATCGAGATCGGACGCACCGATGAAGACCGCCTTCAAGGATGGCGGGGCGGTGGAAGCCGTGTGAAACGTCGTTCCACCCAGATAGGAGCAGCCGATCATGCCGACCTTCCCGCTCGAAAAATCCTGCCGTGCCAGCCATTCGACAAGATCATGGCCGTCATTGGCCTCTGTCCGGTCTTGAAATCCGCGCCGCGCGCCAAAGGACGCGCCCTTGCCGCGAATATCGGCAACCGCCACGACATAGCCTGCGCTGATCAGAGAGCGAAGCGCCAGCCGGTCATTGAGTGCGGTTTCCTGAACCACGCCCTGCGCATCGCGGAAACGGGCGCGGTAAGGCGTAAAGGCGAAAATGACGGGCAGACGCTGATCAGACGCGACACTGCCATGGGCCGGCCGGTAGATGTTCACGGCCAGACGGGTTCCATCTCTTACAGAAACGTAGAGCGATTTCCGCGCAACGTCGGGAAAGATTTGCGCAGCCAGCGGCATGGCCCAAAGGGCCACCAGCGCACTCAGAGCTGCCCGCACACGGCGCATGCTCAACCTCCCCTTTTCTGTCCCTGCCCTTTCACAAACTGATGATCCAGTTCAACAAAAAAGACGATAACAATATTGTTGACAATCCTGCCGCCAGCGCCACTGTTCGCGCGATGCAGACCGAACCACAGGACACACCCAAGCGCGCGCCCAGCGGGGCTGAAGTCGCAGACTGGATCCGGGAAAGGATCCGCCACGGCAGGCTGGTCCCCGGACAGCGCCTCGTCGAAGTGGATATCATCCGTCAGACCGGCGCCAGCCGCTTCAAGGTCCGTGAAGCCTTTCAGCGTCTGGAAGGCGAAGGTCTGGTGCAGACTGAGGAGTTTCGCGGGGCGAACGTGCGCAGCGCGAGTATCGAAGAAGTCCGTCAGATTTACCGCGCGCGCGTGGCGCTTGAAGGAATTTGCGCGGCTGATTTTGCCCGATGCGCCACGCCCGAGCAACTGGACAGGCTGGAAGAGATCCAGCTGGAACTGGAAAGCTGCATGCGTGACAACGCACCCGAACGCTTCGGACGTCACAATCAGGATTGGCATCTCCTGCTCGTCAAAGGATCAGGCAATGAGATGATAGCCCAGTTGCTGGAGCGTCTGAATGTGCCGATCCACCGGCTGTTGTTTGACACATTCTACAGCGCTGATCGCCTGAAGAAGGCCGTGGGCGATCACCGCCGGATCATGGAAGCCATCAGGCAGCAGGATCCCGATGCAGCCGAGCGCGCGATGCGCGCGCATGTAGAAGATGGTTTCAAGACATTATCGGGCATCAGCAGCGAATTTTTTGGGTGAGTGTTGATAGCCAGTCAGAGCAGGGACCTGAACTGCATACCAGCGGCTGCTGCGATTCGGGCATCTCATTGAAAGAGATCGTGGTTCAAGCTCTGCAATGGGAGTGAACTGATGGAGTGGATGCCCCCCTTCGGACGGCAAAGCCGTGCGCGCCGACGGGTCAATCAGGCCTGAAATGGGGGCCTTTTCCCAACGACAGCGTATATTTCGCCTTCAATCGCTCGTGCCTGGCGCAGGTGACGGAAGCCGATGGACAGGCACCAAAGGAAAGGCACTTTTCCTTGCCTGCAAAACGAGATTTTGGAAATTGGTAGCGGAGGAGGCGCTATAACTTTCGTCTCAGGCAATTTCAGAGCGTCTCCAACTACTTTGTAAAATCAGCGGTTTATCTTGTAACGTGTTCGCGGTCGGTCGCCCTGAATCGCCTGAATTCCCGCTGAAGTGTGGGAACGATTTTGGGACCAAATACCCCCGTTTTTGGCGGTATGAACCCCTGGCAGGGACTCGAACCTGATGGCGCTGACAGTATTGAAAGTGAAGAATGCGAAGCCCGGTCGCCATGTCGATGGCAGGGGCTTGTGCCTGGTCGTAAAGCCCAGCGGCGCGCGCACTTTGGTGCTGCGGATGCAGTTGAAAGGCCATCGCCGCGACTATGGGCTGGGATCGGCGCACGATGTTTCGCTATCCGATGCCAGAACTGCGGCAGCAGAATTGCGCCGCAGGGTTCGTGACGGCTTCGATCCTGTCGCCGAGCGGCGAAAGGCACGCAAGGTAATACCAACCTTTGAAGCCGCAACCCGCTCGTGCCATGAAACCTTGGGGGACGGATGGAAAGACGGGCATCATTCCCGCTGGCTATCCGGTTTCGAGCGCCACCTCTTTCCGCGCATCGGCAAGACGCCGGTCGACAAGGTTGACAGCGCCTCTGTGGTTGAGGCGCTGTCCCCGATCTGGCTTGAGATACCAGAAACAGCGCGCCGCTTGCTCCAGCGCATAGGCGTAGTGCTCGATTTCGCACACGTGAAAGGCTGGGTGCCAGAAGAAGTGTCGCTGCGGTCGGTGCGCAAGGGGCTGCCGCGTCAGAACGACAAGCGGGGGCACATGGAGGCCATGCCATATGCCGATGTTCCGGCGCTGATGCAGAAGCTTGCCGCCGCCGCCCCGACGACCGGGCGCGACGCCTTGCGCTTCACGATCTACAACGCCGTGCGGTCCAACGAGACGCGCCTTGCGGTATGGTCCGAGTTCGATCTCGAGAACGCAGTATGGACCATTCCGGCTGAACGGATGAAGGCAGGAGAAACCCATGTGGTGCCGCTTTCGGCACCGGTTGTGGCACTGCTGCGCAAACGCTGGGAAGAGCGGACCAGCGATACGGGCTTGGTCTTTTCCAACGATGGCAAGAAGCCGATCAGCGACATGACCATGACCAAGCTGCTGCGCGACGATGGTTTCGCGAGCATCACCGTGCACGGCTTCCGATCCACCTTCACAGACTGGGCCGCCGAATGCACCGACTTCCCCAAGGAGGTCGCTGACAAGGCCCTCGCCCACAAGCTGCCCAACAAGGTCGAAGCCGCCTACCGCCGAACCGATTTCTTCGAGAAGCGCCGCAGCCTGATGAAGCAATGGGCGGATTATCTGAGCAATCGCACACCAGCAGCGAATACGGCGGCAGCCGAGCCTACTTCGGCTCGCGCTGCCGCATGACCAGTTCGTGCAGACTGGCAGTGGTGATACGGGTCGATTTGCCGAGCTTGACGACCTCAATCTCGCCCGACGCAATCAGTTCGTAGAGCTTGGTGCGGCCGACGCCGATCATGCGCGCAGCGTCATTGACCTTCACGCAGATCGGCTCGACCGGAGGCGGCGCTGTCACTGCGCCGCGCTCTCATTCCGATACGACACCGGATCATCGATCCAGCGGTTCACGGCGGATTCCCGCCAGCCCGCGCCGTGGACGCTGATCTTCACCTGGGACGGGAAAGTCCCCTCTGCGATTTTGCGATACATGGTGGAGCGGGACAGGCCGGTGCGGGCGAGAACGGTCTTGAGGCGGATTATCTTGTCAGAGTTGGACATGGGACTTGCTTCCATTCATTGGCAGTTACTGGTGCCCCCTGATCCAAGAATTTCGTTATGAGGCATCCAGCGCAACAGAATTCGCAGTCCCTGATCCGGTCAGCGTAGATACGGATAGAATAACTTGCGGAAGGATAGGCACGGATACGGAAGAGTAGAGAAAACGGCGGACGCAAACGTGGGGCGCCTTTAGGCGGAATTTTTGTGACGTGATCCGAGCAGACGCGGCGTCATGCCGCTAAATCTGCGCACAAGCGGCGGATATTTGCGCCACAACTAGCGATGCTTGCGCACGAATCAGCCTTCGCCTTGCGGTTCACACCGGTGCACGATCCAGTGCTGGCCTTTCAGATAGCCTATAGGCATGTTGAGCCGATGAATGACGAATTTCCTACCCGGCTACCTTGGCCTGCGAACTTTCCAGATGTGGTCATCCACACAGACGTTCGCACGCGTGACAGCCACCCAGGATACGCCGCGGCAAAGAGCGGTGATGCAGACGCAGGCCTGATGCTGGCTGCGGACCTCCTCTCGCCTGACGGGTTGGCACACATCCAGGCACTTGTTGGAGGCCGCCCCACCCTGCTTCTGCCGGTGGTCGCGGACGAATTGACCGGTTTCAACGCAATCCCGGATGCTATGGCCCAGGTTTTGGGGAGCAGGCTTGGTTTGCCGGTAATCGCCGGTGAAATTGTTCAGACGAACAAGGTCGGCCATACCCGTGCCCCGGCATTCCAGCGGTTGGTGACCCCTGCGACGTTTGAAGGGCAGGTCAAACCGGGCGCAAACTATGTGCTCGTGGACGACCACGTCGGCCTAGGCGGCACGCTCGCCAACCTGCGCGGCTACGTCGAGGCACAGGGCGGAGAGGTCATCGCAATCACGACCCTGACCGAGAGCCGGGATGCACGCATAATTTCATTGCAGCCTGCAACACGAAATGTGCTATGGGATCGGCATGGCCAAGCACTTTACGACCTCTGGCAAAGCCAATTCGGCTACGGGATCGACTGCCTCACGGAAGTCGAAGCCCTCAACCTATGTCGTCAGCACTCCGTTGCCGCCATCGAGGATTTCCTGGCTAAGGCAGCAGTCGAAGCACGTAGCCGAGGTCTCCAGACAGCGGTTGAGCCAGGCAGGTGATCAGTAGATTCTGTCGCATTGGACAGAAGTCACCTAGCATAAAAATCCTTTAGGCGGAAAACTCGATCAAGCCACCAGTTCCAGCTCAAACTGTCCTTCCAAATCTTCAAGCACGGCCATGCCATCGGGCGTGAGGAGTTCCAGGATTTGCGCTGACGCCCCTTCGCGCGTCATGAAATCATAGGCGGATTGGGCAGTCACAGCCGCGCCGCTCGCTCCTTGCGCAAACTCCCGGCTCAGTTGGACGGCCTTGTCACCCCATTTGTCGATCCACATCATCCGGAACTCTGCGAGTGTCCTGGCGACAAGCGGCATGCGCTCATCAAACGTGAGCAACGCGCCGTCATCCAGATGATCGGCAATGATGTGATTTGTGGCCGCGTTTGCTAGCGCATAGACCGTACGCAGCGGGTTGCGTCGGTGCATGCGGATCAGCTTTTCGATGGTCTCGGCATCTCTCGCGTCAGAGAACAACATGGCTAAGCTCTTACTGTTCGCGCCCCTGCCGTTGGCCCATTTCCAAAACCGGTCGAGGAGGCTATCCGGATAGCCGCGCCATATGGTTGACTCCGCTCGATCAAGAGAATGGCGACGACTGACCGGGTCTAGCTGCTGCAGATCTATCAACTGCCGGGCTGTTGCGATGCAGAATGCTTCGCCCGCGGTCTTCGCTCTGGCCGCGTCGCAAGCAATCGGATCGGCCATCAGGACTTCAATGCGCAACTGCCATTCTTCTATGACATCCGGCAATGCGCCGAAACACAGCTCCTCCGCGCCCAGCCACGCACCGATTATCGTCGGGACTTCCGGCCCGTCAGCAAGCGATGCCATACAGGATCGAAGCCTCTGCCACGCCGGGCCATAAACCTCTTGTTCGCCATGGACAGGCGGACTGCCCGCCATGATGTACTCTAGGTCTTCTCCCAAAAACCGCACGGCTTCGAAGGTCCGCCGAATTTTCAGCGAGGCTTCCTTTGAGAGATGAGTCTCCAGTGCCTTGGCCGCATCCGTCACGGCATGCCAGATACCGAACCGCAAAGCAGACGCAACGTACTCTCCCCAATCCAAAAGGTTCTGGCTATCGTCCGCACTCTGTGTCCATATCCCGCGCATGAGCCCGGCCACTTTACGACGATAGCCGGCTCTACCGACAATTGAATTGAACCTTCCTGTTTCGGTGCAATGCAGTGCACGGGCTCGATAGGCATGACCGACCAACCGTTTCACCGAATCCAGCGATACTGGCAACTCATCGCGACCAGACGTGAACAAGGCCCTTGCGGCTGGATACATTTCTTTGACCAAGGCCGAATCGGCCAAGAGACCCTCATCATCAACGTTCTTGCTGACTAATCGCATCCGATGTGTCGGAGCCGACGCAATTGGTAGCGTGGCCACCATGTCTGTCGGGCACCAATTATCATCAATCAGTTCGTTAATCATCTTGCTGGCATCCGGCACCTGCGCCCCGAAAAGACCAACAATGTGATCTTCAGGCTTGCCGGACATTTCGTCCGGTTCCTCGAGCCGCAGTTTGTCGACGTCATCAAAGAGATACAGATCAATGCCGTCTTTCCAGGGCACTTCAAGTGGTTCGAGGAGCAGCGGGCGCAGTGACAGCCTGCCGTCCAGCTCGATCAGTACATTGAGCTTCTGATAGCCCGAGAGCGATCGGCCGAGCATACTAAGCCACGCCAAATCACCTTTCCGCCAGCAGGTGACATCGGAAAGGTAGATCGTGGCAATATCGGCCTTGCCGAACAGTTGCTTGCGCTGCCAGTTCAGGTCTGCCTGCTCAACCCAGGCATCTCGCTTGCTCTGCGGTATGAGCCTGCTGATCGTTTCAAGCAGCGAAGAAACCCGATCGTCGAGGACATTCTTCGCTCCGTCAGACAGTATTGCTGCGGTGCCTGTTTCGCCTGCACGCAAATGGCGCGGCATGAATAGATCGAGGAACGAGAACACAGCCAGAAACCCGGAAATTCCGGCAAAGAGCGTTCCGACCCATGCCCAGAAATCGAACTTTGAAAACACAACTTTGGCCAGAGGAGACCACGGCGACAACCAGAACCCTACCGCCATCACGGCAACAACAATCGCAGGCCAGAGCGCTAGCCTGGCAAGCAAACCCCACCGTTCTGCCCGGCTACTCTTGCCAGCCATCAACGCCGTGCTCAGTCGCTCGTGCAGTGTGGCCTCGTCACCCTCCATTTCGACACGAACTGGAGCTCCAGAGCGCTCTCCGGCAGCGACATAGTCTGCACTTTCCGCATTAGCTCGTGATTCGAACGCATGGCAGATATCTTCTGAGTCGATTTCATCAGAAATAACCAGTGCACACCAATTCGCCTTTCCAGCTTCGGCGCGAGTGGCTTGGCCGATTAATGTGGCCACCAGCCCTGCAGGAAGCACGGGAAGTCTCTCAGGCGGAGCCATGGTGTCACCCGAAATCTGCGTCAGACGCCAGCGTCGCGATTCCGGCAGATGACCGGCATCCTGAACCGGCTCTGGCGCGTGATGCAGCCCGGTCCAGAACGTGCGAAAACTGCCCGCACTGCCGCTAATCAGAAATCCGGCAAGCCCTTCGTCGGAACTGGGCCGCGATCGCAGCGTCGGCAACCATGCTTCCGCCAGTGCAGCGCGCAGTTTGGGCAAAAACAATGCTGGCAGGTCCAGTGTGTCGTCAAGAACGTTTCCCGCAAGTTCGAGGCTGGGGAAATTGGACTGATATCTGGGCTTTTCAATCAGTACATCGTTCGGACAATTATCTTAAAAAGATTGCCTTCCGCAGAACCTGTACTGGCGACGAACTGGATCGCAGATGCGCCGCTACTGGCAACAAAATTCATTCTCAGCGCAGCAACTGAAGGCAGGACGGGGCTTGCATTTACGCCCTCAATAGAAATACCATTCCTCTCGTTGCTCCAGCATTCGTTACCTTCGATAGAATCGCTATTCGATGCACCTAAAAGTATGCCTGAATCTGCATTATGATGGCACCGATTAACACGAATGACCGAACGCGATGGTTTGCCTGGAGTCAATTCGCACCGCGCCAACACAATTCCGGACAATCCATTGTCCCAGCAATCATTGCTTTCAATCGCTTCGCTGTCCGCTGATAACAGATGGACACCCGCTGCTTGATTATCAAAGCAACGATTACGTCGAATAACCGCACTGGACGGTGCGTGAGGACTCATCTTGGCGCGCGACAACACAATTCCAGAAGTCGCGTTGCTCCAGCATTCATTGCTCTCGATCGTCTCACTGCTCGATGATACCAGTGCGACGCCCGCGTCGGCATTGTCGTGGCAACGGTTGCTCCGAATGACCGCCTGTGAAGGTGCCTCGGGACTCAAATCAAACCGCGTCAGCAAAATTCCTGGAAGATTGTTATTCCAGCATTCATTATCTTCGATCACTTCGCAAACCGAAGACATCAGAACTATGCCAGCATTCAAATTATCATGGCAGTAGTTGCCACGAATAATAGCCTGTGATGGCACATCGGGACTTTTATGGTATCGCTCCAGCGAAATTCCAGACAGTTCGTTATGTCGGCACACGTTACCTGCGATCGCTTCGCTGAACGAAGACTTCAGCACAACACCACCTCGTCCATTGTCATAGCAATGGTTGGATCGAATTACCGCATCCGAAGGCCTGTTCAGATCGTCTGGATCTGGCTGAAGGTAAATACCGGCCTCATGACAATGATGACTTGAGTTACCTTCTATCAAACCTCGACTTGATAATAATGCGATGCCCCAGTAGCCTCCAAAAATATCATTGTTCAGCACTTTCGCGTCGCTGGACGAGCGAAACACGATCGCTGGCCCACGCCATGCCATTGAATACAAGGCGCAATTCTGAACGAGACACCGGGTAGTCGATTCCAGCAGGATCATCGATCCATCGAAATGGCCTGAATCAAGATCTTTCAACCCTCGCCAGGCGGTTAACCTGAGCCCTTCAACTGTCACATCCTCGGCATGGCGAACCTGCAGCGCAACTTTCCCGGGCGTTTTTGCACTGGCCATCCGCATGGTGAACTGAAGTGAACCCTGATCCCTA
Organism: Sphingomonadales bacterium; assembly: GCA_016714795.1. Taxonomy (GTDB): domain Bacteria; phylum Pseudomonadota; class Alphaproteobacteria; order Sphingomonadales; family Sphingomonadaceae; genus Aquisediminimonas. The sequence goes on from JADKCA010000003.1 coordinate 417,365, forward strand.
TACGGCAGCTGAGTGACCCAAGCACCCTGAGTTATTCCTGATAAATCATCTATGCCACCAGTGAACTCCAGGTTAGCGTCAGCACAGCCACTCAGTGTAACACCGGACTGCACAACAAGCGTTTCGTCGCCGGCATAGCGACCCGGCCCGATCAGCACCCGGTCGCCCGGCTGCGCCCGCCTCAGAGCAGCGACAATTCCGGACCAGCCATCGGATTCAGCGACTATGATGTCCGTCATTATGGTCTCCAATCGGGCTTTGCCCGCGGCTATTTCAGCAACCCCAGGTTTGAGGGTTGAGGCCTGGCGAGGTTGAGGAACCGCCAACCGCAACAACACCCGCATAGAGCGATTTGCACAGAGCAGCATTCGGGTCGGCACTGCTTCCGGGTGATGGCGCAACAGCAGTTTTGGCGATGGCCGCGCCCATTGCAGTTCTGACACGCGGCGCTGACCAGCGTGAACCATTCCATTCGATCGGCGTGGATACCCGTGCCTCTTTGCTGCGCGTATTCAGTATCTGAGAACCAGCCATAACAACGTCGATGCTGGTCTGTGCAATGAGATCACAATTATACGCCGGTGGCTGGGTGCGGGTGCGCTTGCATGCGACATCTCGCACCGAAATCCGATACGACTGTGTCATCGCATATTCGCCTGTCCCGAACGACAGCATTGCATCGCCTGTGTCCAGATTCCAGTGCTCGTTGAAACCTGATCGATCACCAGGCCGCGTCGTCATCTCGCTAATCGCGCGCGCGAAGGTGAGACTTGTCATCGTTTGACCGACTTCACGAAACTCGGTCATGATGGCCCTGAGCACCAGTTTTTGATCCGGCGTCGCTTCGGCAGAAAGTTGCCGACGTTCCTCGGCATTTGCGGCCGCCCAACGCGCGCGCTCCTCCGCCTCCCGTTGCGCACGGCCAGCCTCCCAGCGCGCTTCGGCTTCGGCGGCAGCCTGTGCCAGAAGCTGCCTCTCTCGTTGCAGCGCCGCCTCGCGTTCGGAGGATCTACCGAGTTTGGCCAGCGCATTCGCCAACCTGCCAGACGATAGCGTGCGGATATAGAGCCGCCGTCTGGGGTCGGTCTCGCTCAAGTTTGGATCCGCAAGAGAATAGTGATCAACATTTCTGCGGAAGCCGTCTTCCAGTGCCGCAGCAGCTGAATTTACCGTGGCCAGATCAATCTGAATCTGGCGGCTGCATTCACCGATACGGTCTACAAGTGATTCCACGTCAAGGAGACGCATTGCGACTTCAGCGGAGTTGCCCCACGAAGCGATCCCTTCCGCCAATGAACGGTCATAGGCTTTCAGCGCCTCCGGCAATCGCGCGCTGCCGGTCGCTAGGTTCACAGCCTGCCCTTTCTCCAGCGCTGCAGACAAGCCTGGCATCGCTCGCAAAGCTTGCACCCGGACGAAGCAACCATTGCGAGCAGCCGGACCTGCGACCTGAGCCAGACTTTGATACGGTAGCAAAATCAAGATTGCGGTCGACGCAAGCAATACCTTCATCGTGCGCCGTGCAGCCATCACCTAACCCGCCACCGAGTATAGGTTTCGAACTCGCCGACCACAGGCTTGCAATTCTGCATCGCCGGGAGAAAACGCGCGCGCCTCATGATAGACTCGATGGCAGCCCTGTTCAGGGCTTCAGAAGCAGCACGCTGGGTCACTTCTACGTCCATGGCCCGCCCGTCGAGTCCGACCGTTATTGCGACCCCTACATCTCCCTCCTCCTCATTTCGCAACGCGCTGCTTGGATATGCATCCATCACCCACTGCTGCTGGCTACCCCTCACGACCGGCGGTTGATAGCCGCCAGTGCAACGCTGCAGCGCCACGGAGCCCGCACCAGGCGCAGTTTGGGCCAAACTGGGGGTCAAAGGCGTCACAGCAATCAAGAAGCTCGCTGAAAAACGGATTATTCGATTCATGTCACCTCTCGGGATCAGGTTGCAATGCTGAGTGCACTCAACCGCTTCTTCATAGATTCTACACATTTGCTCTGACTTCGAGCAAGATTTTACGTGGCCTGAGCCATGCAGAACCGCTTAAAAATGATGGCCTTTGAATAGCCAATTGCGTGGTCAACACATCCACGAATTTGGTGATAGCGCGGTGCTAGTCGATGAGCCGCCGGCCGCAATCACCCCCGCGCCAAGCGCACGACACAAATTGTCGTGAGAATTCTGCGACGGGTTTGCTCCCGCTGTCGCCGGGCGAAGGCCGCTGATCATATCACCGCGAATGGCAGGTGCAGTCCAATGGCTGCCATCCCATTCGAAGCGATAACGCTTGCGCGTGCTGCCTGGGGTGCTGGCACCAAATTGAAGATTGGCCCATTGCATGGAAATGCTGCCGCCGACGTTGAACGTACAATCAAACGAGGGAACTCTCGCTGCAGCAACGCGGGTGCAGGCCAAGCTTGAAATATTTACGCGGATCCACTGAGCGTAATAACCGAAGCCCTGCCCGTTCGAGCTGATCGATACGGAACCGTCATATTCGTCCCACACCGTGGAAGGCCGGGCCCCGAACGCATCGAGTACCTGAAAATAGTAATTGGTCTGATCATTTGCGGCGCGCATTTCGCGAATAAACACTGCGGTGACATTGGCGAGGCTAGGCGCGCGCGTGGCTACCTCGTTAAATGGGCCGCGCTCGGCGCGCCGCTCAATTTCTCGCTGCAATGGCTCGGCCAGCCGCTCGCGCTCTGACGAGGGAACGCCTGACATGCGCTCGGCCTTGTCGAGCCAAGCGATAGCTTCCTCAGGCGCGATCCGCAAGCCGTTGTCCCCGGCCTGCACCGCGCGAATCAATGGCCCGCCTCCCGGATGCCAGCCGTACGTGACCGCCTGTCGCCACAGCTGGCGCACCTGTTCGGGATCGGTCACAAATTTGAGGGCAGATATCGCTGCCCGGCCCGACGAGGGCGCAAGGCGGACAAGCTGCTGCCCGGCCCAGCGCTCCACGGCATAATATTCCCGCACGCCATAGGCTTGGTTGAACGGTCCGAAATCCTTGTAGGAATCGAACGCAAGTGCCAAATCTACTTGAGCAGGCACCACACCTGCTTGTGCTGCGCGCACAAAATTGTCTGTCATGCTACCATTGTCGCGATCGCCGGCGGCAAACCAGGCCCGCGGATTGCGGCTTCGGCCCATTTGACGAACCAAGCTGCGCACGCCGGAAACCCACAAAAGGTCTTCTGGGCTGCTTGCCGAGGATCGCCCCTGTTCGTCACTATTGCCATACTCGCGGCGGATTGCGGTCTCGATCCCTAGTGCCAGTTGCCCGATTGGACCTTGAGTGCGATAGACTGAGCAAATGTTTTTGTCGGCAAGGCATTCCTGCCGGAGCCTCACAAGCGGGCCTGGCATGCCGCCCAACATTGGTCGGGTCTGCGACTGATTATCAAGAAACGATTCGTCCCAGCCCGCAAACGCAAAGCGGTTTTCCCGCGGGCAATTCACGTAGCTCATCATGATGATTTGCGCCGACTCGTCACCCGCGCGCGCTGCCGTGATGATCGCCGCATAGTTGTTCGCAAAATCGGCGCGGGTCAGAATTTCCCAGCATTCCAAACGCGGCCATTCATCGGCAGAAATGCCCCAAGCATCGGCATAAGAATATTGCATCCCTTGCGAAGGAACAACTCGTGCAACAGATTGCTGACTTGGTATCTGAGCCAGCAGAGGCTGTCCGACCATCGCAACAGAAACTGCTGCCGCGACCACCGGAAAGGAGCCAGAAAATCGCTTCATTCCATTCTCCTGAGTATATGCTTATGTCGTAGCGTAGCAAGTTTTTCTACAACCATAGTTGGCAATCAGCAATAATTTTGCCTTTGGTACCGTATTGATCGCGACTGAAAATTGAGCGAGACAAGTTCATATCCTGCTGTCAGTGATCGTGCTCGTACTGCCGGTTGAATGCCCGCTTCCCCTTCCGCTTCCACAGCACCAGCGCTTGTTCCCGCTCCTCGCCGCGCAGCTTGGCCGCCACAGTGAGGAACGCGCCGTAGAGCGTGGCGCGATCATCGTCGGCGAGTTCGACCAGCCCGGCCTTCACGACCAGGCCGCCCAGTTCGATCAGTTGCCGCGTGCGTTCGCGCCGCTTGACCTGCCATTCGCGCATGTCGGTTCGCGCCTTTCGTGCCTCAAGCCGATGCCGCGCCGCCGTCAAGCGGGAGAGTGCCATCCGGCTGGCGTTCAGTTCCCTCGCCACGTTTGCGCGCCTTGCTTTGAAAGAACGCAGCTCCGCGTTTGCGCCAGCTCTCCTTCTTTGCAGTATCAGTAGTTTCAGCGATCAAGAGCAGCGCACCGGCCAGCGTTTCGGCGTCGGTGGCATCGGCCCCGGTGGCGATCACCAGTTCGCCAAGCTGCTGCACGCGGCGTTCCTTCAGTTGCTTCGCCTTGTCGGCGAGCGCCTTCAGTTCCGAATCAAAGTCGCGGGGTTTGCGCATCGAAGTTCTCCATTGAGAGGTGATGCGCCGATGATAATATCGGATTGGGTTCAATGCTGTAGAGTCGTCGAGACGGCTTGATACTGAATAGTCCCGAGCAGGATTTTATCATGGGAGGGCGCGCTTATACGTCGTGCCGACGTGGCGCTTATGGCGTAGATGGATTGCCGTCATGGCGATCTTCCACCTCTCCGTTAAAGTCATCAGCCGGTCGAGCGGGCGCAGCGCTGTGGCGGCAGCGGCCTATCGTGGGGCCGAACGACTGCACGACGACCGGCTCGACCGCGACCATGATTTCACCAACAAGGACGGAGTCGTCCATTCCGAAATAATGTTGCCGGAAGGTGCGCCGGAGGAATTCGGCGACCGCGAGAATCTGTGGAATGCGGTTGAGGCCGCCGAGAAGCGCAAGGACGCGCAGCTCTCCCGCGAGATCGAATTCGCCATTCCGCGCGAGCTGACCAGGGAACAGGGCATAGAGCTGGCGCGCGAATTTGCTGAGGCCGAGTTCGTGGAAAAGGGCATGATCGCCGACCTCAATGTCCATTGGGATATCGGCGCGGATGGCCAGCCCAAACCCCACGCCCATGTCATGCTGACCATGCGCGAAGTCGGCAAAATGGGTTCGGCGCGAAGGTGCGCGACTGGAACAAGGCCGAGCTGGTCGAGCAGTGGCGCGAGCGCTGGGCTGATCATGTCAACGAGCGGCTGGCCGAACTCGATATCGACGCGCGCGTCGATCACCGCAGCTTGGCGGCGCAGGGCATCGCGCTGGAGCCGCAAGACAAGATCGGCCCCGCCGCATCGCGCATGGGCGAGCGCGGGCTTGAAGTCGAACGGATCGAAGAACACCGCGCCGTCGCGCAGCGCAATGGTGAGCGGATCATCGGCAATCCCAAGGTCGCCCTAGACGCGATCACGCACAGCCAAGCCACGTTCACGGGCCGTGACCTGGCGATGTTCGTGCACCGGCACAGCGACGGGAAAGAGCAGTTCGATCTGGCGATGAACGCGGTGCGCGGCTCGCCTGATATGATTGCGCTGGGCAAGGACGGACGCGGCGAGGACCGGTTCACCTCGCGCGCCATGATCGAAACCGAACAGCGGCTGCAACGCGCATCGGAATTGATGGCGGAGCGCGAGCGGAATGGCGTCGATCAGAAAGGCCGGGAAGGAGCGCTGGCGCGCGCCGAGACACGCGGCCTGATCCTCTCCGGCGAGCAGCGCGCAGCATTCGAGCATGTGACCGATGGGCGCGGCCTTAGCGTTGTCGTCGGCTATGCCGGGACCGGCAAGAGCGCGATGCTGGGCGTTGCCCGCGAGGCATGGGAGAGCGCGGGCTATACCGTTCGCGGTGCGGCGCTGTCCGGGATTGCCGCCGAGGGGCTGGAGCACGGTTCAGGCATTGCATCGCGCACCATCGCGAGCCTTGAACATCAGTGGGGCCAAGGCCGCGAATTGCTCACCGCGCGCGACGTGTTGGTCATCGACGAAGCGGGTATGGTCGGCACGCGCCAGATGGAGCGCGTGCTGTCCCATGCCGCCGATGCAGGCGCGAAAGTTGTCCTGGTCGGCGACCAGCAGCAGCTTCAGGCCATCGAAGCGGGCGCAGCGTTTCGCGCGATCCACGAACGGCATGGCGGCGTCGAAATCAGCGAGGTGCGCCGCCAGCACGAAAGCTGGCAGCAGGACGCTACCCGGCACCTTGCTAACGGGCGCACCGGTCTTGCCATTCAGTCCTATGGCGAACGCGGCATGATCCACGCAGCCGAGACGCGAGAAGCTGCACGCGGCGAGCTGATCGAGCGCTGGGATCGGGACCGGCAGGCCAGCCCCGGCGATACGCGCATCATCCTCACCCATACCAACGACGAAGTGCGCGAGCTCAATGACGCCGCGCGCGGGCGGCTGCGTGACGCGGGCGAACTGGGCATGGACGTGACCATCCGCACAACACGCGGAGAGCGCCAGTTCGCCAGCGGCGACCGCATCATGTTCCTGCGCAATGAGCGCGGGCTGGGCGTCAAGAACGGCACCTTGGGCACGGTCGAGCGGATTAGCGTGCAAAGCATGGCCGTGCGCACCGACGATGGCCGCAGCGTCGCCTTTGACACCAAACACTATGCCCACATCGATCATGGCTATGCCGCCACGATCCACAAGGCGCAGGGCATGACGGTGGACCGCACCCATGTGCTCGCCACGCCGGGGATGGACAGCCACGGGGCCTATGTCGGCCTGTCGCGCCACCGCGACGGCGTGGACCTGCATTATGGCCGCGACGACTTCGCCGATCAGTCGAAACTCGTCCGAACGCTAAGCCGCGAGCGCGGGAAGGACATGGCGAGCGACTACAAGCCCGAGCAACAGTTTGCCGAACGGCGCGGCATCACCTTCCGCGAGCGTATCGTGGAGATTGCCCGCCAGTTGCCGGAGCGAGCGAAATCCATCTTCGCCGGATTCCGCCCGCAGGCCCAGAAACTCGAAGCCCTGCCTACCGACCAGGCTGGCCTGTCCGATCAGCGTCGGGCGGTCGAACGCTACGCGCGTGCCGCCGCTGACATTGGCCAGATGCGCGAACAGGGATTGCCAGTCCTGCCACACCAGCGCGACGTGCTGGAGAAGGCCGGAAAGGCGCTCGACGCGATCCGGCCCCATGGCACAGCCGATCTCGCCAGCGCCTTGCAGCGCCAGCCCTCGCTGGCCCGTGAGGCCGCCGATGGCCGCAGCCAGGGCGCAATCCGCGCCATGCAGCTTGAAGCCGAAATCCGCGTCGATCCGGCGCAGCGCGCCGACCGGTTCGTCAATGACTGGCAGCGGCTGGGGCGGCTTCGGGAAACGATGCAGCAGCGCGGCGACACGAACGGAGCACGCCAGGTCTCCAGCCGTATGGTCGACATGACGAAGGGCCTGGAGCGCGACGCGCAGGTCGAATCTCTGGTGCGCGGACGGGCGCACGAACTTGGCGTCAAACCAGAACTCGGTCGCGATCTGGCCCGCGACCTTGCCGCTTCCGTGTCGATGGAACGTGGCCGGTCAATCGGAATGGGCCTGTAGGAGAAACGAAATGGAAAATGCGCAAGCCGATGACGTCGAACTGGAACTGGACCTTGAGCCGGAACCCGATCCTCCGGCCCAGGAGGCCGCAAGCGATCCCGCCGCCGAAGCGTTCGCTCGCCTTGAAGGCGAGCTGGCCCTGATGCGCCGCGCCGTGCAGCACCTTGCCGCCGAGCGCGCGGACATTGTGATACCCGACTACGGCACGACGCTGACAGACATGGCCAAGCGATTGGGTGCAATCTCACGCGGCATCAACACCATCGCCGACCACCCTGCTATGCAGTTGACGCCCGATAGCCTTGGGGCGCGCATTGAAGCCGTGGCGGAATCGGCGCGGCGATCAGATCACGACAGAATCAAGCAGGCGCGAACGGACCTGAATCATGCGATACAGGACTTGCACGCTATCACTGCTCAGGCGCGAACGGCAGGCGAGCAGCGACAGCAACTCTTCCAGGTGGCAGGTGGCTGTATGCTCGCCGGGATATTCCTCTGGTCATTCCTTCCCGGCACCATCGCACGCGCCATGCCGGATAGCTGGAACTGGCCGGAGCGCATCGCTACCCGGATGGTTGGCGCATCTTCGATATGGGACGCGGGAGCACGGATGATGCAGGCTGGTGATCCACAGGCATGGAACGCGCTGCTTCATGCCGCCGACATCCAGCGCGATAACCGGGAAGCTATTGAGGCTTGCAGGAAGTCCGCCACAACGTCGCGACAGCCCGTCCGCTGCACGGTCAGGATTCGTCCAGACAGAAAAGAACGAAACTGAGTAGCAACACCGCAAGTGGGCGAGCAACGATCCCACAGAGGAGCATAACAGCCCATTCCGACCCGCATAAAATGTGGGAACAAATGTGGTTTCGATTTTCCGGAAAAGTCACTTTATCCTTTGAAAACAAAACGATAAATGACTTGAATGGTAGCGGAGGAGGGATTAGTCAGATGCAATTATTTGATTGAAATATATATATTTTCTTCGTTCAAGAATGATTGAATACCCCCACCGATACCCCCGATTTGCCATGCGGCAAGATGCCCCAAAAACGCGACAAAACGTGGGATTTAGGGACCAACGAGGACTCGAACGCCCACCGTTGCAACAAGTTACAATCCCTATGAGTGGATCAGTACCAATCATAGGTATTGTAACACATCGATTGCGAGCCCCTACATTGAGAGAATTGTGTCAAATCCCCAGCCCCCGCCCGCGCCCCAGTCCAAGCGAGAAGGCCAGATCGTCGCCCAATGACCGTGTCGATTCCACGGTAATGCCCAGTTCGAGTTTGCGGTTGCGCAGGATCGATTCCATCTGCGGGTCGCGTTCTAGCCCCTTGGCCATATCGGCCATGGCATAACGGCAATCCCGCGACGCGGAGTATCGGCCACTGCGGTAGAGTTTTTGTTGCCTGTCGTCGAGTTGCTGCCAGCGCTCGACAAAGCGGTCGGCGCGCAAGTGCGGGTTGGTGCGGATTTCGGCTTCGCGGATCATCGCGTCGCGCGCGCGTTCGGGCTTGCCGCTGGCGGCTTCCTGGGCCAGCGAGGGATCGCGCTTGTAGGCGGCTTCCATATCCTTTGACGCATTGTCGCGCAGTCCGTCGAGTTCACCTCGGGCGGATTGCAGTTCGCGAAGCTGCTTGGGCGTTGCCTCCATCCCTTCATCCTGCATGGCGAAGATTGTGGTGACCGCGCGGACGTGGCGCTCGACCGTCATCTTGCGCGCCATGCCTGCGCTGATCTCTGGCTCGGGCGGCTTCTCGGCGGGGCGGAAGCCATCGAACAAGTCGCGCATCTTCTCGGGCACGACCTTCCGGACAAGCGCCGCCACACGCTGCCGGAAGGTGATGCCGCGCCGTTCGGCAAGACGCCGCTCCATTCCCTCGTCCCGGCCATAATCGCTTGCCATGTCCTTGGCCCGCTCGCGCGACAGCGTGCGGGCCAGTTTGCCGCCATCGGCAAAATCATCGCGGCCATAATGAAGTTGCACACTATCCCGATGCCGCGACAGCGCGACATAGCTGCTGTGATGATCCATGCCCGGTGTGGCGAGCACATGGGAGCGGTCAAACGTCACGCCCTGCGACTTGTGGATCGTCGCAGCATAGCCGTGATCGATATGGGCATAGTCTTGGAGATCGAACGCGATGGACCTGCCCGTATCGAGACGCACGCGCATCGACTGCTGGCCGACCCGTTCGATTGTGCCGATGCTGCCATTCTTCACATCAAGCGCACGGTCATTGCGCAGGAACATCAACCGGTCGCCGGTGGCAAAGGTCCGCTCGCCGCGTTCAACTTGCAGCCTGATGTCGTTCCCCAGTTCGCCACGGGCACGAAGCCGGTCGCGTGCTGCGTCGTTGAGTGCGCGCACCTCGTCATTGGTGTGCGTTAGAATGATGCGGCTTTCATTGGGGCTGGCTATCCGCTCACGATCCCAGCGGTCGATTAACTGCTCGCGCGCGAGGTCGCGCGTGTCGCCAACATGCAGCATGTCATGGTCGCGATAGGCACCGAGCGCTTCGCCTATTCTGCCCGTCGCAAGTTGCCGGGTTGCATCGCGCTGCCAGTCCTCGCGCTGGCGGCGAATATCGGTAATCTCGACGCTGCCTAGGTCTTCGGCAATCGAACGGAACGCAGCGCCAGCTTCAATCGCCTGCAACTGTTGCGGGTCTCCAACCAGGATGACCTTCGCCCCCGCATAACGGGCGTGGGACAGGATGCGCTCCATTTGGCGCGTCCCGACCATGCCCGCTTCGTCGATTACCAGCACGTCGGTTGATGTCAGCAAGTCGCGCCCCTGTTCCCAGCCATGCTCCATGCTGGCGATGGTTCGTGATTGAATGCCCGATCCGGCTTCCAGATTCTCAGCAGCAATGCCCGACAACGCGACGCCCCGAACACTGTAACCCGATTGCTCCCATGCCTCGCGCGCGACGCCCAGCATCGCCGATTTGCCGGTGCCTGCGTAGCCGACAACGACGCCCACATCTTTGGCCTGAGTGAGGTGATCGAAGGCGTCACGCTGTTCGCCCGACAGGATCAGCCCGCGCGCTTCAGCAGATGCCAGTGCGCGCTCCCGGTCGCGGTCACTGACCTGATGCAACCCACGTTCGGCGAGCGTTTGTGACGCCTGATGCAACCGTGCTTCGACATTGAGCATGTCGCGGCTGGTGAAGCGTTCGTTCCCGCGCCCGTCCAGTCCTAACGCAACAACATGGTCGGAGTTCTGCACCGCGCTCAGCGCCAGATCGTACTGCTCCTTGCCGTCGCTGTGGCGGTGGATGAACATCGCCAGATCGCGGCGCGTGAAGGTCGCCTGCTGCTTGGTTATCGCGTCAAGCGCGATGTCAGGATTGGCGATGATCCGCTCGCCGTTCTCGCGGGCGATGGCATGATGGTCGATCAACCTGTCGGCATCGGGCCCCATGCGCTGAGCTGGCGCGCCGATCTTGCTTTGCGGCTCCAGGCCGATGCCTTGGGCTTCGAGACTGCGGTGATCGATCCGCGCATCGATGTCGAGTTCGGCGAGGCGCTCGTTGACGTGGGTCTCCCAGTGTTCGCGCCATTCACAAACCAGCTCGCCCTTGTTCCACTCACGCACTTTTGCGCCAAAGCCGTCTTCGTTCACTTCGCTCATCGTCAGCATGACATGAGCATGGGGTTTGACGAGGCCGTCTGCGGCAATGTCCCAATGCAGATTGAGGTCGGCGCACATGCCCCGATCCACAAACTCGGTCTGCACGAAGTCCCGCGCGAGCGCGATGCTCTGTTCGACATTCATCTCGCGCGGGATCGCAAACTCCACCTCGCGCGAAAGCTGCGCGTCTTTGCGCAGTTCGGCGGCTTCAACATCATTCCACAGCCGCTCGCGGTCACACCATGCATCGGGCGCGTTCTCTGGCAACATCACTTCGGAATGAACAACGCCAGACTTGTTGCTGAAGTCATGGTCACGGTCCAGCCGCTGGTCGTGCAGCCGCGATTCCGAACGATAGGCAGCCGACGCCAGTGCGCTCGATCCGTTGGCGCGGCTGATGACTTTGACCGAGAGGTGGTAGATCGCCATGACGACCTTCCACATAGTCCCAACCAAGCCACGTCGGAACGACGTATAAGCGCGCCCTCACAGAATAAATCCTGTTCGGGACCGCCGCGTCCCAGCATGTTCCGACGACCTTGAAGCCAATCGCGAACTACCGGATTATGATCGAAGCATCACCACAAACAGGAGATGCTCCAAGTGCGAAAACCCCGTGATTACGATGCTGAGCTGAAGGCACTTCAGGACAAGGCGGCGGCTCTGAAACAACGCAAAGTTTTGCAGCTCGGCGAATTGGTCATCGCCACTGGTGCCGACGCGCTCGATCCTGAAACGCTGGCTGGCGCACTGCTCAAAATGCTCGAAGCCAACGATGCACCACGAAGGGAGGCTTGGCGCAAGAAAGGCGTCGAATTCTTTCCAAGGCCGGTCACGCCAAACAGGCAACCGATCTCCGGACAACGCTGAAAGCGATCCGCCACAGCCAAGCCTGGCGCACCGACTTGAAGCCGCATCCGCCGCGCCGACAAGAGGAATGGGTCATGCAACGCCGCGAACGGACGCGCCATCTGATCGAGCTTGGCGGGCTGGTTGTGAAGGCCGGACTGGTCGACTTAACCGACGATGATCGGGCAGTGATGTTGGGTGGATTGCTCGCGGTGGCTGACAAGCTTCGCGGCGACGATTGCGAGAGCGCAAGACTGCTCTGGCGACGACGGGGCAAACGTGCGTTTGAACGGCCGCGTGAATGACCGATTGAGCCTTCAAAACGCGAGGACTTGAACTTGTTCCCCGGCTGCTAATTCAGTTTCCCGGGCGTCACGCCGGATCAGAAACCGCGCAAGTCGCAAAGCAGCCTGCGCTCCCGAATCCTGATTGCAAATCGGAGTGATCCGACCAGCAGTTTCGTTAGCTCGCATAAAGGTCAAGCGGTCGCCGGATGCGGGCAACGCGGTACCGAGCAGATGCAGCTTCCACTGGAGTACTTCGTCTGCCTGGCGTCCGTGCAAGAGTGCCAACAATGGAGCCAGAAACAATCGTGCTGTGACCATCGCAGAGGTCGGATTTCCGGGCAAGCCAATCACCCACTTTCCCTCAGCCATCCCCAACCAGACCGGTTTTCCGGGCTTGATCGCGACTTTGGCAAACAGCAGCTCCAGTCCCGATGGCGCGAACATGGCTTTGGCAAAATCTCGCTCGCCAACCGAAGCCCCTCCCGTTACGACAATGACATCCGATCCTTTTAGCGACTCCCTAGCTTGCCGTTCCAGGGACGGAAGATCATCCGCCCCTCGACATGTCCCCCTTACATCGGCCCCATAGTCTTCAGCCAATGCAGAAACACCAAACGGGACGGACTCTGCGATGGACAAAGGCTGATGCTGCGCCATTCCGGGGGAACAAGCTCATCGCCTGTCGCGATGATTGTAACGCGCGCTGGTTTGTATACCCGCGCGCTGTGACGATCAGCTGCGGCAAGAGTGACCATCGCTTGCGGATCAAGCAAATGCCCTTTGGCCAAAAGCAGATCGCCTTTGCCGAAATCACTGCCTGCCTTTCGGACATGCCAGCCTGGACCAAAGGGTGCGACGATCTCCATTTCAGATCCGTCAGCGCGGCAGTTTTCCTGCATCACCACACGATTGGCGCCTTTCGGAAGACTTGCCCCCGTAAAGATCCGAACAGCGTCACCCGAACCGATTTCGGGCGGCAATTCGCCTCCGGCGAAGCTCTTCCCTACCACGCGGAAGTGCGCGCCGACCTCAGCGTCAGCATCTCGCAGCGCATAGCCATCCATGGCTGAAACGTCGCGTCTGGGTGACGCAACCAGCGCGTGAACATCCTCCGCCAGAACGCGCCGACGGCAATCTGCTAAAGGAAGATACTCCGTGCCAAGCGGCTTTACGAATTCAACAAGGAGTGCCTGCGCATCCTCAAATGAGATCATGCGCAAACGTCGCGCAAACGGGGCAATGCTCCGGCTATCGAACAGGGCTTGTGACGGCTGTCAAACTCGAGTTCCAACAGACCTTCCCACGCATCTCGGCAAGCACCGGTTGAGCCAGGAATGCAAAGATAAGCGTCATCGGCCTGCCCGGCCCGAAAGCGCGCGCTTTCATCGATGAAACGCCTACTGTTTACAGGCTCTTTTGGTGAAAAGCGACTGAAAAGCAATTCATTTCGCGGCGCAAGAGCGGTTTGATCGCTTCGGGCGTATTGTCACGCGGAGAGAAACCCGTCCCACCGGTTGTAAGGATGATTTCGATTTCGGGCTTTTTAAGCCAGCTCTGCATGGGCGCGGATGGCGGGAATGTCATCTTTGACCAGTGCGGTCGAGCAATTTTGCCTCGCCGCTGTCAGTCGTTCTACCAATAGACCACCGGACGTATCGGTATCCAAGGTTCGCGTATCGGAAATGGTCAAGACCGCGATACCAAGCGGATAGAAGGCCAGATTTTCGTCAATGCCGAGGCAAGTGTCATCTCCGATAGAGGCTAGATGAGGTGCCGCCGCTGATCCCCGTCATGCAAATGGTGCGCGAAGGGCTTTGTGCCGGTCAACGGCGTGCGCGCAACAAGCGCGTCCAACTGGCGCTGTCGGCCTGCAACAGCGGACGAAGGTCAATACCGTGCTCGCCAAACAAAGCAAGATAGGAACTTTGCCCGCTTTGCGCTGACGCAGCCGGTTGCAGGTTGCTGCAAAAATCACGCAGTAAAGGCGCAATGATGCCGATCCGGCCTGGAGCATTCGGTTGGGCATAGTCGATCGCAGGACCGGCACCTGAAGGTCGCGCCATCGAAAGCCATCCCATGGCCTCCAGCTTTGCCGCAATCGCTGCACCCGGCGTGTGGTGGCGTTCAAAGAACGCGCTATTGTCATTTGTCCGCATGACTTCGATGAATCGCAACGAAAGATCATGTGCTCGGACGAAGGCGATGAACGCTGGCTCATCATCATTCACGCCGCGCAACAATACGCTGTTGAGCTTTACCGTACTGATCCGGCAGCGCGTGCCAGCTATCGCAAAATCTCTTCAAGCCGATCATGACGGCCCAGTTATCGCCGCAAAGCGGAGCGGATCAAGCAGATCAACGCGCTGATGTTGAGGCGGAAATGCCGCCTGTGCATAATCTGCGGCACGCTCCGCCAAACGGTAACCATTTGTGGTCATGGCCCAAGTGCGGATGCCCGGCACCGCTGCAACGGTCCGGGCAATCTCCTAACGGCTCAGTGCGAAGGCTTGGCTCCCCGCCTCTCAGCCGAACTTTCAAAGGCCACATCTGGGCAAAGCTGTCACGAAGCGCTTCGAATCACCAGAAGGTTGACGTTGCTCCCTGCAGTTTGCGATAGCCATCCACGGCAAACAATAAGCACAGCGGAAATTGCAAACATCGGTCAGCGAAAGCCGCAGATATTCGAAGCTGCGACCATAGCCATCGCTGGGGTGTGGGAGAAAATGGAGCGTTCACTGGACCAGCGGTCCCTCCAGGCCAGCAATCTCTACCCCTTCCCCAGACTGGCATTGGATGCAAGGATAGAGATATTGGGCCACTGCTCGTCGCCGGCTCCGCTTCTTCAAGATAGTCGGCAAATCTTTGCAGAACGAGTTCATACGGAAGCAGTTGGGAGGTTCTTCCCGGCGACCAGCGCGAACGACATGGACGCCCAAAGCGGGTCTTGACTGGCTCAAGACACAGGAGCGCACCCGCCTCCAAGCGCGAACAACGCCTGCTCCCGAAATTCCGCGACCATGTCCCCCGGGGCCGACTTGTCCCAGATTGCCACGCCTTCTTTCGGGGACCGAACCGAACGCTCCCCGCGCGATTTCGGCAAAGGCCCGTTGGATCATTCTGCAAACGGCGGATCGCCATGCGCGCATCGCCGGTGGCGAACCATAGGCCCCAGATCGTCTTCCGGTGATGCCGCAAACGCAGATATACGCTGCTTCGACCATCAGGGCCGACGCCAAACGGACCTGATTGGCATCGTAAGCGTCGAGTCTCAGCTTCACCTCGGCCTTGGGCGTTTTTACCTGATCAGCCAGTAGCGCCTCAATCAGCGCTTCCTCTGCCTGCAGCCAGCGGACGGCCCTCGGCATCGGTCAGTGACGCCCCGTCGATGGCTAACCGCTCGGCTTCATCGACGCAGCAACGGGCGCACGACCAGCGCTTCTCCGCGGCTTGCGCCAGCTGCATCAGCATCCAGTTCGGATGATGCTGCGCCTCCCGGCACGCGATGGCTTCCGGGCGCAATCTCCTACCGTTCCACGAAGCCGGCACGCGCTCCAGCACATCAGCCATGACGCGCCGCCAGTTTGCGCGAGCGCACGAGCCTGATAGCCGGAAAGCGCCAGATGAGCGCACCGGCGCGGACAACATGGACCAGCCGGGTGAAGGGAAGAGCAGCAGGATCGTCAGCCCCAGCGTCAGGTGCAATTTGAACACCAACGCCACATCCTGGATCCTGTCTGCCGCGCCGCTGGAAGGTGAAAATGCCTTGTGCCCAGTCCATGAACATGACCATCTCATGCCCATCCAGATATTGCATCGAATGAGGAATGGTGGCGAGACCAGGGCCAACCCTGCGCCCACAAAACCGGGATGACCATATTGTCGCTCGGAGGTGGGCCGCCCATGCGCGGATCAAAGAAGCGGCGGTGGATCAACAAGGTTGCGCCGATAATCGCGATCACGCCCGCGACACCGCCAGCGACAATCGCCAGCATCTGTTTCGCACCGTCTGCGGAATGCCGAGCGCATCAAACAGCGCAATTGGCGTCAACAGGCCAACAACGTGTCCCGCAAAGATCATCAGCACCCCGACATGGAACAGCACCGAACCGGCGAATCAATTGCTTGCGACGCAACAATTGGCTTGACCTGCGCGCCATGAATAGGGTTCCCGATCATAGCCGGATGGACAGACCCACCGCAGGCACCCCGCCAACAATATAGGGGGTATATGCCGAATAGCAGCGTGTTGATGAATTCAGCCATGGGCCGGGCTTCCTGACAGATGCTGGGATGTTGAAACTTCTGCGCAACCATTTCGGCCGCTTGCGGGCATGCAATGGCGCATCAGGCGCGCGCGGAGCATCAGAGGCGGATTTGTTCTTCTGCCCAAGCCGCGTCGAGCGCTTCCCCGAGGTCCGTCGGATTGTCCAGCGGTTACGCTCACGAACGTTTCGCCCTCGACGCCTGCCAGATCCAGCCAGCACCTTGCATGCGCGCCCTGCGCATAGAGGCTGCCACGTTCTGTCAACCGTTCGGCAATCGCAGCAGCCGATGACGCCGGGTTGTGCGAGTTCCTCACAGGCCTGTTCAGGCGGCAACGTGGAGAGATATTCCAGAAATAGCGGCAGATAGTCCGGTGGCCCTTCGCTTGCGCCGATTTCCAAGTCCTGACGCTCATACCGGTCGAAGATCGACCATCGCCTGCCGCAGATCGACTTTCCACCATGAACATGTTCAAACAGATAGAGCTGAAACCGCACGCTCGCGATCGAACAATGGCGACATAAGCCTGCCCCGGGCGGTCGAGCAGGTCATCACTCGCCAGCGCAGTGATGAGTGGCTCAGCGACCGGCATTGGGGCTAGAGACAGTACGCCATCCTGAGCAAGCGTTGACGCCAATTCGTCAGGCCGCCAGCTTACGCTAACCCGATCAGGATAGCGAAGCAAAGCCAGACAGAAATGCGAAGTGTCGTGCGCCATCAGAAAACCTCCGTTGGGGTTTGGAGTTTTCTTGCGGTTGGGCGCGCCAAACAGATTGGGCGTTCCGGTGCCGCCCGAACAGCCATTGCCGGACGAGGAAGCCCGCAGCCGCCGCGCTCTTCATACATGTCTTCGGGCATCCTCGCGGTGACCGGTCGGGATGACGAAACAGTCTTCATAATTGGCAATGGCCATGACTTGATACATCTCTTCAACCTTACGTATTACGGCCGGGGCGAGGTGGGCTGCTATTACCCCAGGTTCTCGGTCTTTGCGCGCGTATGAGCGCGCACTGCAAACATGCGCTCGAGCGCGCCGCTTTAATGGTTCCTCGACCCTGTTGGCGGTGCAGGTTGTTCAGATATTTCAGCGGGATACGCATTTGTCGACGCTGGGATGCCGCTTATTGCCGAATCTGGCCTGATTGCTTCGCAGCCTTGCTTGATCGGTGAAAGCGGTGGGACATACCACACCATCGGCAGCGTACGGTATTCGGGGCAGTGGAAGCGCGACCTTCCATTCCATCGCCATCTTCCACACCGGCGAATGGCGCGCGGCGTCGAGCCAACAGGGCTTCGGGCACGCCGTATGGCGGGCTGCGCGTTGACTTCCGGGTCATTGGGATCGAGAAAGATGGCCAGTTGCTCTTTGATAAGGTCCTCGACGTTTTCGACGGAAGCGGCCTCTTCTGTCGGTCGGCATCATAAAGCAGCACGCCCAAGTAGCGGATGCGGCCGACGCAGGTTTCCGAGCACACGGTGGGCTGACCGCCTTCGATGCGCGGGTAGCAGAAGATGCACTTTTCCGCTTCCCGGTGTCCAGTTGTAGTGGATCTTCTTGTACGGGCAGCCGGATACACACATCCGCCAGCCGCGGCATTTTCCTGGTCGATCAAGACAATGCCGTCGTCCTCGCGCTTATAGATCGCGACCGAAGGGCACGCAGCGACGCAAGTGGGGTTTAGGCAATGCTCGCACAGGCGCGGTAGATACACTCAAAGGTATGTTCAAACTGGCCATAGGTGTCCTTTTGAACGCCTTCAAAGAGATTGTATTCGGCCGAGCGTTTGGAATATTCGCGGCCGAGAATTTCCTCCCAGTTGAGGCCCCATTCGATCTGTCCATCCTTGCCCGAATCAGGCTGAGCGGACAGGCGGTAGGAAAGGCGTTGCTCTCGCGCGGATGTTGCAAATGGCCGTGGTCGAAGGTAAACGGCTCGTAGTAATCGTCGATTCCAGGCAGGTCGGGGTTCGCGAAAATTTTGGCCAGAACCCGCCGCTTGCCGCCCGTTTGCGGCAAGAAGCTGGCCATCAGGTTTCGGTCCCAGCCGCCCTGCCATCGCTCCTGGTTTCCCAGTCTTTGGGAAAACCGATGCCGGGCTTGGTCTCCACGTTGTTGAACCAGGCGTATTTCCATGCCGTCGCGGCTGGTCCACACGTTCTTGCAGGTAACGGAGCAGGTGTGGCAGCCGATGCATTTGTCCAGGTTAGAACCAGCCTACTTGCCGATTTTTTGGGGGCGGTGCGAACTGTCAGTGATAGACAACCGTCTGAAAGCTTTTCTTTTCAGGTCGGCCCATGAAGTCGGCAGGGATTGCCGGGTTTGCGCTGGTTCGTCCATCCAGTCGACACGGTTCATTTTGCGACCGATGACCAATTCGTCGCGGTTGGAGCCGACGGTGCCGTAGTAGTTGAAGCCGTAGGCCTGTTGGGCGTAGCCGCCGATCATGTGGGTGGGCTTCAGAATCGCGCGCGTTACCGAGTTGTGGATGCCGCCGCGTTTGCCGGAAGCTGTGCACCGGGCACATTCACGATTTTTCGCGCGTGGTACATCAAAAACATGGCTTCCATCATCCGCTGCTCAACCACGGCGCGGGCGGCGATGGTGCCGTTGGCGTTGAACACTTCCACCCAGTCGTTATCCACAATGCCGGCGCTTGGCGCTTCACCTCGACATCCACAATTGGGCCGCCGCGAAACAGCGTGAGCATACGCAGGTTGTCGCTATAGGTGCTGTGGATGCCCCATTTTTGGTGCGGGGTGAGGAAATTGAGGTGATTCCGTTCGCCGGTGGGGCTGGCCGAGCATTTTTTCGGCCTTGGTTTCAGTTCGGCGGGCGATGACACAGGGCCTTCGCCAAGAGCGCATCACAGGTGATCTTGGTAAAACCGCTGGCGGCCGGTGAGGGTGCGCCACGGAATCAGCTCGTGCACATTGGTGTAGCCGGCGTTGTAGCTCACTTCTTCGCTCTCGATGCCCGACCAAATGGGCGAGGAGATAATCTTGCGCGGCTGCGCCACCACATCGCGGAAGCGGATTTCTGGTCTTCCTTCGGCACGCCAAATGGGCGTGGTCGGCCGGTGGCTTTGCTCAAGGCGCTTCCCATGCTTTCACGGCAACGTCGCCGTTGGTTTCGGGGCGAAGGTAAGAACGACCTCTGCCGCATCAATCGGCGGTGTCGAGTTTGCATGCCCTTTGCCGAGGCCGTCCGGCGTCAACGCCGTTGAGTTTGCGCAAGCGCTCAACCCCATGTGTCGGTGTTCGCCAAGCCTTTGCCGTTGTTGTCGAGTTTTCAGCAAGGGGCCGATGCTGGTGAATTTTGGTAAATCGGCCGTAATCGCGCTCCACCACGCCCATGGCGGGGCATGGTTTGCCTGAATCGGCTCGCACTGCCCGTGTTTCCAGTCCTCGCGTCAAAAGGCTGGCCCATTTCTTGGCGGTTCGTGCATCAACGGGTGAGCACTGATGTCCTTTGCCACGCCGGGATGTAATCAGCGGCAATTTCCGGTGAATTTCTTGGCGATCGCCTGTAGATTTCCCAGTCGGTTTTGCTTCCCACAGGTCCACCGCCGCAGTGAGCGGGCGGATAAACGGGTGCATGTCCGACGTGTTGAAGTCGTCTTTTTCATACCAGTGGCGGTGGGCAGCACCATATCCGATAAAGACAGGTTGTGGACATGCGGAAATCGACGTGACAGAAGGTCAAAGGCTTGCCTTCAGCCTCGCCGGGCGCACGGTAATTTCTGACGGCCGATGCAGTCTTCTTCTTCGCTGAACACGGCGTTCTGTGCCGAGCAGGTATTTGAGGAAATATTCGTGGCCTTGGCGGAAGACCCGAGCAGGTTGGAGCGCCACACAAACAGGTTGCGCGGGAAGTTTTGCGGGTTGTCGGGTCGTTACACGCCATATCGAGGCTGCCGGATTTGAGGCCGTTCACCACATAATCGGCCGGGCTTATGCCCGCGGCCTTGATCCGTCACCCACATCGAGTGGGTTGGCGCTCAATTGCGGCGCGCGCGGCAGCCAGCCCATGCGTTCGGCCTGGCGTTGTAATCAATCAGGCTCGCGTCCCAATCACCCGCAGGGGCGGTGGGTGAGAGAATTTCATCGACGTTCAGCGTCTCGTAGCGCCACTGATCCCGGTGTGCGCGTCCAAGCTCGTCGAATTCATCTGCCCGTGGACGGCTCCAGTCGAGCGCGAAGGCCAGCAGCAACCACCCGGTTGCGGACGCAGCTTTTCTTGGCCCTTAGTGTGCCCATCCCCCGCATGATTGGCCCACGCAACCGCATCACCAACAGGTTGATGATGCCGCGATAGTTCATGTCCATATGGTACCAATGGTTGAGGCCC